>NZ_JADWPE010000001.1 GCF_017308985.1 Lysobacter changpingensis
GGCATCAGCGCCGTTTCGCCCGTGGCCGTCGCGAAGCAATCGCGCTTCCCGATGTCCGCTATGGGTCGAAAGCGGACGTATGAAGTCGACTCGGGGCAGCGCATGTCCACGGGGATCCAAGCTTAACCCCGACTCGCCCTTGCCCACCGGATGCCCCTTCAGATCAGGCTCTCAGCCCGCAGCCGGCATCGCAGCGCGGCCTGGGGCAGCAATGTCCGCTTCCGGCCAGCAGCCGTCATCGGATCACCATTCGTTCCAATACCGAAAGCCTATCTTGCAGTTGCTGTTCGGTGTCGGCCATCACCCAAATATGCGCGACATACCCGTTCTTTCTATCCAGCATCGATAAGGTCTGCCGGCCCCACGGCTGCTCGCCCTCTGTCGCGTCCAGGTGATACCACGCGACGCGCCTACCCGCGACCCGGCCCTTGCCGCTACGGACAGCTCCGTCCGAATGAAAGCTGGGATGGTTGCCGAGATAGACGCCGAAGGCGGTGGCTTCCGAACCAGGTTCACGGGCGTAGTAAACATCGAAGTCCGGTCCTTCTTGGTAGGACCAAGCCAAATTGGAGTAGCCAGGCAACTCGGGACACACTTCAATGGATCGCGCCGCTGCCGACGCGGAGAAGGCCATCGCAGCAGCAAAGACAACGAGGTGTTTCATGTGAACTCCAGATCGACGAATGCATTGCCGAAAGACCTCGAATAATGTCCGGTTAGGGCCGAAAGCGGACATCAACACCGCGCCATGCTCCATGACCCCCCACCGCCCGCAATCACGAAACCCGACGCTTCCGCACACCAACCCCATGCTCGTACACGAGCTTCCCGCCCATCCACCCCGCTAGACCCATGACGACGAAGCCCAGCGTGCTCAGTCCGATGCCGAGCGCGTCGGGCCGGGCCAGCGTGGTTCCGTCCAGGCGGAAGAACAGGCTCGCGGCGTAGCAGCACCAGGTGGTCATCATGAGCAGCATGTGGCGCGTGGCGTCCCGGTTCGCCGCGCTGTCGGCGTCCAGTTTCAGCAGTTCGACGAAGCCGGTCGCCATGGCCGCGAGGGCGGTGACGACGCCGACCACGATCGACACGCCCGCGAACCGCCACGCGGGCTCTCCCCACAGCAGGCTCGCGAGGTCGCCCGCGGTGCCCAGCGACCACGTCGCAATCGGGAAGTGGACGAGCGCGGGGTGCAGCGGATGCCTCATATTCCCAGCACCGCGCTGAGCAGCGTGAGGAACCCGACCATGGCGACGCCCGCGTGCAGGAAAACCACGCCCTTCGGCGCGACCTTCTTGCGCAGATGGATCGACGCGAGATAGAAGCCGCCCAGCGCCGCCAGGACCAGCAGACCCAACGCCGCGGTGACGCGTCCGGCCGCCGAACCCTGCAGCACCACGACGACCAGCAGCACCAGGCCGCTGGCCCCCAGCAAGGCGTGCAGCAGCGAGATGGCCCAGGGCGCCAGTCGACCCCTCAGCACGCTGGCGGCCAGCACCAGCCCGCCCAGCGCGGCGATGGCGAAAATGCACAGTGCATAGATCAACATGTCGGTCCTCCGTCGGGTTCTGAAAGCAACGGCGCGGTGATGTCAGTCGCCACGCGAATCGGTGTCCTGCATGCGAAGCCGTTGCATCACCGCGTCGGTCATGCGATCGCAGCGCGCCCCGAGGAACGGGAACGCGTCGTGCAATGTCTCCGACAAGGTGTCGTGCAGCGCCGCACGCAACAGGCGACGCGCGCGGTGCAGGCGCGTTTTCACCGTTTCGGGACGCAGGTCGAGGCTGGCCGCGGTTTCCTCGACCGTGCAGTTCTCGATTTCGCGCATGACGAACACGATCCGGAACGGCTCGGGCAGATGATCGATGGCCTGTTCGATCAACCTGCGCGCCTGGTCGCGCGCCGTCGCGGCGGCGGGGTCCTCGTCGCCGAACTTCGCGGGAAACGGAAGGATGCTTGCGCTGTCCATCTGCGATGCCTCGATTTGTTCAACACCCACGACAAGGCGAAGCCCGCGCAGTCGCCCATAGGCTTCGTTGAGCACGATGCGCGTCAGCCAGGTCAGCAGCGCGGCGTCGCCCCGGAAGGTCGGGAGCTTCTCGAACGCATGCGCATACGCCTCCTGGACCACGTCCTCGGCTTCGGCGTCGTCGTTGACCACGCCGCGCGCCACGCGGAACAGCCGCTGGTTGCTGCGCCGCATGATGTGGCGGAACGCCTCGCGGTCGCCATTACGCACCGCTCCCACCAGCGCGGCGTCGTCCATCGAGGCGTAGTCGACGGAAAGCATGTTGCCTGGCCTGGCCATGGTGTTTTCCCTCCTTCTACTCATCGGATGCGGCAGCGGGCGTGAGGTTCCCGGGTTCGCACCGCTGAGGCTGGCAATCCCTCAAGAGGACCAGCCTGCCTGCATCAGTGCGTGCGCATGGCCACGAACCTGGCACTGGCCCGCGCCCCTCATCCCACATGCTAAGTTCGCAATCAAAGTCGCAGGAGCGACCAGGGGGACAGGGGCATGATCAAGCGATGGACGGCCGGCGTGCTGCTGGCGTGCGCGATGGCGTTCGGTGCGCACGCCGCGGCGCCGAAGGTCGGCAGCGGCGACGTGCCGCCGGACCTGTTCGGCAGGGACGAATCGGGCCAGCCGATCTCGCTGGAAAGCCAGCGCGGCAAGGTGGTGATCGTCACCTTCTGGGCGACATGGTGCCCCTACTGCCTCAAGGAACTTCCTGTCCTGGAGAACATCCAGAATCTCGCCGGAAAGGACCGCATCGAAGTCATCGCGGTCAACTGGAAGGAAGACCGCAACACGTACCGCGCCATCAAGCGCAGGCTCAAGGACCTGACGCTGACCCTCACCAGCGACGCCACCGGCCGCATAGGCGAGGCCTACGGCGTCCAGTCGATCCCGCACATGCTGATGATCGGGAAGGATGGACGCGTGGACAGCGTCCGTCGTGGCTACACCGAAGACGACCTGGACGAGATCGCCGCCGATCTCAACCGGCTGTTGAAGGCCCCTGCTCCCGATGCCACGACGGCAGCGTCAGCTGCGACGAGTCCGCCGGCTGCAACCGGACCTGCGCCCTGACTCCTGACGGACGCCGCTGCGCGCGGCGCCCTCAATCGTCTGCCGATGCAGGAGGCGCGACAGGCGCTCTGGCGTCATGGATCACCTCCCCGCCCCGCACGGTCATCCGCACGTCGGCGTACGCGTCCGACGCACGTTGCGGATCGGTGCCGAGCACGACCAGATCGCCCGCGTATCCCTCCTCCAGCCGGCCGCGCACCTTCGATTGACCGAAGCGCTGCGCCGGCGCGGTGGTCAGGCTGGCGAGAATCTGCCGCCAGTCCAGGCCGGCGCCGGCCATCAGGCGGTACTCCGCACGCGTGTCGTAGATCTCGATGTAACCCGCGTCGGTGCCGAACAGGATCTGCCCGCCGCCGCGCGCCATCGCCCCGAGCTGCTGCTGCGCGCTGCCGACGAAACGCTTCACCACCGATTCGGGCGCGTTCTCGCGACGCAGCTCGGATTCGAACAGCGTCAGCGTGGGCACGAAGGCCACGTCTTCGGACTTGAGGCGCTCCACGAACGCCGGCGACCACTCGCCCGCATCCGGCGCCGCATGCACCAGCACATCGACGCCGCTGTCGAGCGCAACCTCCAGGCCCGCCTGATCGGTTGGATGCGCGAACGCCGGCTTGCCGTGCGCGTGCGCTTCGTCCACCGCGGCGCGGGCGATCTCGCGCGACATCGGCAACACGCCTTGCGGTGGCCCGACGATCGCGCCGGTGAACAACTTCACGCCGTCCGCGCCCGCTTCGAGCTGCGCCGCCGCGCGCGCCCGCGCCTGTTCGGCGGTGGCAACCTCGCCGCTGGGCGTTTTCGTGCGCTGCCACAACTCGCGCACGTAGATCGGCGTGCCGTGCTCCGGGAAGAACGGCATGTCGACGGTCAGCAACTGCGGCCCGACGACTTCGTCCCGCTCGATGCGCGCGCGCAGGGCGCGCACGTCGCCCGGAAGCGAGGAGATGTCGAACAGCGTCGTGAAGCCCCAGCGCGTGAAGCGCTCGCGCAATGCGTCGTTCAGCGCCTGGGCGGGTCGTTCGTCGGGATCGAGGAACGGCGGCGAGGTCAGGTGCACGTGGCTGTTCCAGAAACCCGCGGTGACGCTGGTGCCGCGGCCGTCGATCACGCGCACGCCGTCGGGCACCTTGATGCTCCCGCGCGGACCGACCGCCGCGATGCGACCGTCGCGGATCCACACCGTCGCATCGTTGATCGGTGCGACATCGGGAGCGGGATACACCCGTGCCCCGACCACCGCCAGATCCTGCGCCAGCGCGGGACTCGCCAGCGCGAGGAGCACGGCGCCAGCGAGTGCGTGAATTCCTTGAACGACGTTCGCCATTGGGCGCTCCTCATGTGGAAAGCCGCATCGTGCGACACGCGGCCTGAGCGGTGAACCGCCAGAAGTCAGGAAATCGATCCGCATCTCCGCACCGCACGCGAGGCGGTCATCCACTGTCTGGATGCGCCGCATGTTCGACCAGTTGCATGGCGAGCCTGGCCCACGGCGGACGCTGCCCGACGAAGAGCGCCTCGCGCGGCTCGAACAGCGTCGGATCGTCCAGGCTGCCCGCGTAGATCGTCACGAACCCTGGCGCCGACTGCGGCGTGCCGAACAGCAGGCTGCCGCATTGCGTGCAGAAATTCCGGATCGCGGGCTGGCCGCTGCCGCCCTGCGTGATCGACTGCCTGATCGGCCCCGATGACGCGAACGACGTCTTGTCCACGCCGAGCACCGGCACGCCGCCGGTGCCCGATGCGCGCTGGCAGTCGCGGCAGTGACATACGCAGGAAAACAGCGCCGGCCCCGGCGACCGGTACTGCGCCGCGCCGCACAAGCATCGACCGGTGATCATCGACCGCCTCCGGTGTATCCGCTGTCGGGCGAAGACTACTCTGCTATCCAGGCGCGCGCCCGCTCCGGTAGCCCGGGTAAGCGAAGCGCACCCGGGGCCGACACCGCTGCAGCCCTATCCGGCCCATCGATACGCACGCGCTCGCCTCCTTGGCCGCTCAAGGCAACGCCATTACGTTCGGCTGTAATACAAGGCCGAACCCTGCCCGCCTTCGGGCAGTGCACTCCGCAACCGCACCTCACCCCACGCGATCAAGCAGGAGAGAACCGATGACCAGGTGGACGACGTTGGGAAGCATCGCGGCGCTGGCCTGCGGCTACGCGGGGTGGTCGGATGCGCAGACGGTCGCCGCCGCGACGTCGGCGCCTACACCCGCAACCGGCACGGCCACGCAGGGCGATCGCCTGGTGCTGGCCGACAACGAGTCGTTCCTGCTCCCGCTGGACGACATGAAGAACGTCCACCCGAGCTATCCGCAGGACCTGCTTGGCCGCAACCTGCCGCCGCGCACGGTGTGCCTGAAGGTGGGCATCGACGAGAAGGGCACCGTCACCGTCGTCTACAAGGCGCCGGTCACGGAGTTCTGCCCCGCGGGTGCCGAGCCCGAGTTCCTCGCCGCATCGGAACAGGCCGCCCGGACGTGGAAGTTCGACCCCGCGCTGCGGTGCGTTTTCCGCAATGTGGCGGACAAGGAGCGCGCCGTGGCCAGTTGCGACGGCGGCAAGTCGGTTCCGCAGGCCGTCACGCTGGTGTATCGATTCCGCTTCGAACAGGCCGACGGCAAGCCCAAGGTGCATGTGATCGGCGGATAGCGTGCGGCAGCCCGCCTACCCCGTCGTTCCCTGATGCAGCGTCAGCCACTCGCGCGGCGACGAGCCCGTCCTCCTGCGGAATGCGCGCGATAACGACGGCGCATCGACGAATCCCAGGTCCAGCGCGACCTGCTTCACCGATCGCCCGGCGCGCAGCAGCGAGGTCGCCACGTTGAGTTTCCAGTCCAGCGAATACGCGGCCGGCGTCGTGCCGGTGGCCGCCTTGAACGCGGCGGCGAACGCGCTTCGCGACATGCCCGCGGTGGCGGCCATGCGTTCGAGCGACCAGTCCGCATCCGGGGCTTCATGCAGCGCGATCAGCACCTTGGCGAGCCTCGGATCGGACAGGCCCATCATCATTCCCTGCGACACCCGCGCTTCCTCCGGATGGTCGAGGATCCATCGCAGCACCTGGATCAGCACCACTTCGAACAGGCGGTTGACCAGCAGCCTGGAACCGCATCGCACCTGATCGGATTCGGCGAACAGCAGGTCCAGCGCGGCGCCCAGTCCCGCGATCCGTTCCAGCGGCAGCGCGACGAGATCGGGCAGCGACTGGACGATCGGGTTGCGCGCGCCGCCGTCGAAATCGAGCGTCGCGCAGGTGAAGTCCGAGCCGTCGACCGGCGGGTTGATGAACTCGTGATGCACCGCGCGCGCAAACAGCAGCAACGTCGGCTCGGAGAGATGCGTGCGCGACTTTCGCGGTCCCTGCCCGTGCAGCATGTCCATCTCGCCCCGGCGCAGCACGTGCAGGAAACCGCGACCGGGTGTCGCGTCGAACACCTGATGCCCGCACAACGGGCCGGAATGGAACAACGAGGCCTGGACGCGGAAGCGTTCGAGCACCGGCGTGAGCCGGTCGATCGGAGCGCGGGCCGTTTCCGCAGTGGTCGCGGATTCCTTGGACGGAATGCCATCTTTCAGCGACATATCACCACCAATCGTCCCGGGCGGGTCCCTAGTATGCCCCTCAACCGGCCATCCCGGACGGTCCAACAGGAGCCCGATCTCATGTCCCGCATTCCCCTCATCAACCCGCAAGAGACCCACGGCGAACGCCAGGCCCTCCTCGGCCAGATCCACTCGGCGTTCGGCGCCACGCCCAACATGTTCCGCGCGGTCGCCAACTCCACCGCCGCATTGAAGAGCATGTGGGGCGCGTTCGGCGCGCTCGGCGGCGGCGTCATCCCGGCGAAGCTCGGCGAGCAGATCGCCGTGGCGATCGCCAATCGCAACGCGTGCGGATACTGCCTCGCCGCGCACACTGCGCTGGGCCGCAAGGCCGGCGCCAGCAGCGAGGAGATGACCGCCGCGCAAGGCGGCGAATCGCAGGATCCGAAGACCGCCGCCGCGCTCCGCTTCGCGCTGCGCGTGGTCGAAGGTCGCGGCGGAATCGCGGACGCCGACGTCGCGGACCTGCGCGCGGCCGGCTTCGACGACGAGGAAATCGTCGAGATCCTCGCGCACGTCGCGCTGAACCTGTTCACCAACTACGTCAACGTGGCGTTCGCGGTTCCGGTCGATTTCCCCGGCGTCAAACTGCGTTGATGCCACATCGCTCCAGCGCTGGCCGGGAATGCGCCCGGCCAGCCATTCGAGGACGACTCCGATGTCACAGGCCTACGTTCCCATCAATTGCGAATTCCACGACGTGCTGGAAGCGACTGCCGTGCGCAGGCAGCCGGCGACCATCCGTTATCTCGATGAAGAGGGACACCTGCGCGTCGTTCAGGCGCGGATTCTCGATCTCCATGCGGCCGATTCGGTGGAGTACATGCGCCTGGACGATGGCGGCGTCGTGCGGTTGGATCGGATTGTCGGCGTGGACGATGCGGAACGCGGAGCCTTCGAGGCTTGAGACCCACGGGGTGATCCAGCTCGATCTCCGCTGTCGGCCAATAGCAGACATGGGCCAACGCCTGATCGAGCTGGCCAGCGAAGCGGGCTCGGCTTGAATGAATTGTCAGCCATCATCGGGCGAACCCGAAGAGAGCACCTTTCCATATCCGCCAGGTGTTCGAACGCGGCGGACGCACGCAGGCCACCGCCTATGTGCGTGCGACGTTCCCCGGGCGGGATGGCGCCGTTCCTCCCGCGACGGTACTGGCGAGCGCCGGGCAATCCAATCGAACCTGCACGCATGCCATTGCTGGTGTCGCATCTGCAGGCCCCCGCCCGCACGATGCGACTTGAACAGATGGAAGGCGATGGGGTCCGAACGCCGTTGGCCGTCAAGAACCAGCAAGCGCTGAGGTCCTGTTCGACCCCGGCATCCTTCGAGGCTGCGTCTTCACGGAGCTACAAACCCGTCATTCCCACCGGAAGCGTACTATCGCGACCAGGCACAAGCCGACCAGGGAGCGGAACCTCATGAAGACGAAGATGCACTGGCTTCTTTCCACCGCGATGTTCTGCTGCGCGACGTCGGCAGCGGCGGGATCGACGGATACCTCGCCGCTGGTGGGCCGTTGGGCGCTCGACGTGTCGAAGCTGGCGATGCCGCCGGATGCGCGTCCGAGAAGCGTGACCATGGAATTCCGCGATGCCGGCGACGGGAAATGGACGACGCAGGTGGTCATCGTGCATCCCAGCGGCGAGCAGATGCATGCCGAAACGTCGCTGTCGCTGGACGGCAGCCCCGGACGCATCGGCGGCAACTACTGGGCCGACGTATCCGCGGTGAAGATGCCCGCGTCGAACGTGCTGGTGATGCAGTTGGCCGACGACGGCAAGCCGGCGTCGACGCGCATCTATTCGGTCGGCGGGGATCGCGCGACGATGACCGAAACCAAAGCCATCTTCGGCGACGACGGAACGCCGATCCTGCAGACCAACACCTTCACGCGCCTGCCATAGCGCGCCAGGGGCGCACCCGCCGCGCAGCGCGGGTGCGCCGGATTCCGTTCAAGATCCGGTACGGATCGACAAGGGCCGCCGATCGCGAAAGCTCCCATCACGCGGGGTTCGATGCGCACCTGGATAAGCCGCTTGAGAACGCCCTACCCGCTGCACCCGCCACAACACACCGAAGGCAGCCGCTGCACGTCCGACGCGGACACGTCGCACCCCGCATCGCGCAGGACGGACACGAGCGTCGGTATGTCGAACACGCCAGCGATGCGGAGCGAACCGCCGTCCGCATCGACCAGCGCGGCGGGGTCCACTTCGCGGAGGGCTTCGTCGATCCGCGCGAGATCGACGGAACCCAGATCGAGGGCGACGGCGAATTCCATGCGGTGTTCCTTTGTGGTGTGGAGCCTGCGCGCGAGCCGCTGCCGATCGATCGCAGCGCAACGGCTCCGCAAGGAAAGGGCCGCCCGCTAAGGCGGCCCGGTGGCCTTACCGGGTGACGACCAGCTTGCCCTTCATCAGCATCGAATGGCCCGGGAAGCTGCAGAAGAAGCTGTAGTCGCCGCCGGCGGTGAGCTTCTTGCCGGGGAAGGAGACCTTCGTCTTCTGCCCGCCGCCGACCAGCGTGGTCGCGGCGATCACGCGCGCGTCGGCCTTGTTGACGTAGTGGCCGGCGACGCCCGCCTTGATGCCGTCGCGTGCGACGGCGTCCAGGTCCTTCGTCGCGGTGACGACGACGTTGTGCCCCATCGCCGCGGCCGGCAGCTTGCCGGTGTGCGTGAGTTCGACGGTGATGGTCGGGCACGATGCGGAGACGGTGGCCTCCTTCAGATCGAACTTCATCGCATCGTCGCCCTTGAGCGCGACGGTGCAGTTGCCGGCGGCCTGGGCGAATCCGGCAGCGCCGAGCAGGCCGGCGAACAGGAGGGAACGGGTGACGAACTTCATGGCGACTCCTTTGGATGGAAACGTGTGGGTGAAAAGCGAAGCGAAAGTCAATGCGCGGCCATCGGAACGGACAGGTGATCGCGCACCGTCTCGACGAAGCGCGGATCGGGTTGCAGGCCCGTCACCTCGCTGCGCGCGACGATGCGTCCGTCGCGGTCCAGGAGGATCAGGACGCTGGTGTGATTGAACGTGCCGTCGGGCTGCGCGCGATAGCGGATGCCCAGGGCCGCCGCGAGCGTGCGCACGTCGGCGTCGTCCGGGCGGAGCAGCCGCCAGTGCGCGTCGTCGAGGCGATGCGCCTGCGCCACTTCCCGCAGCGCGGCGGGCGTATCGCGCGCCGGGTCGATGCTGATCACCGCGAAGTCGAGCGCGTCGCGCTGCCGCGGTTCAAGGCGCGTCTGCAGTGCCTTTCCGCTGGCGACGATCAGCGGACACATCAGGTGGCAGTTGGCGTAGAACATCGAGACCATCGTCGGCCGGCCGCGCAACTGCCGCCACGCGAGCGGGCGACCGTCCTGGTCGACGACGTGCGCGTCCACCTGGTAGACCGAATCGCCGGGAAGCGGCGTGTCGTCGGCGATCGCGGGCATTGCCCCCGCGAACAGCAGCGCGATGACGTGAAATCCTCGAAGCAGTCGTTTCATGGCGAACTCCGCGCGCAACGGAAACCCAGGTTGCCCAGCGTGTTGCGCGGCTCCATCGCCGACAGCAGGGCGACCCGTTTGAGGATGGCGTAGTCGTCGCGATTGGCGAACGACAGCCCGGTGGCGCCGCAGAACTGCAGGCGGTCGCCGTCGTCGGACCCGCGCTTGTCGGCGTCGCCCAGCAACGTGGCGTAATCGCCGACCCACTCCCACGCCGCGCCGTGCATGCCGGACACGCCGTACGCATTGGGCAGCGCGCCCGGACGCGCGTCCATCGCGCGCGGCGTGCCGTCGTCGAAGGTGCGTGCGCGCCATGCGGCGTCGCCGCGGGCGTCGTGGCGGGCGGCGTCCGCTGCGGCGACGTACTCCCATTCGGGCCAGTCGGGCAGGCGCGCGCCGATCGACTTGCAGTACGCATCGGCGGCGAACCAGCTCACGTGCGTCACCGGCGCATCCTCGCGAACGGCATCGCCGGCGTCGTCGGCATCGCGCCAGTTCGACAGATAGCCCGCATCGGCGAGCAGCGAAGGCACCTGCCCGCGCTTCCATTGGGGATGCGTGCGCACGAACGTCTCGAACTCGGCAACGGTCACCGCGCGGACGGACAGTTCGAAGGCGGCGACATCACGCGTGCCGTTGTCGCCTTCGTAACGAACGGTGGATCGGATTTCGCCCGCCGGAATCTCGACGAACCGCCCGGCGGGCTCCGCTTGCACTGCCGGCGCCGTGGCCGCCAGCAATGCGGTTGCGAGGATGGAAGCGGCAAGCATGCGATTGCCCTCCTCTCGTTTCGTGCTTCAGTGACCGGCCTGCGCCGGCGCCGTGTATTCCCCGCTGGCCTGCTGGCCGGTGTAGATCGACGCGTCCTTCTCGCCGTCCACCTTGAGGATGCCGAGCGTGCCCTTGTGGAAGGTGCGGAAGATGCTGTGGTCGACCAGCACGAAATTGCCCGGCACGTCCGCCTTGAACTCGACAATCGCCGAACCACCGGCGGGCACCAGCGTGGTCTGCACGTTCTCCTGGTACTTCGAACCGCCTTCGGTGTAGACCTTGTCGAAGATCTCGCCGATCACGTGGAAGCTCGACACCAGGTTCGGACCGCCGTTGCCGACGTACATGCGGATCGTCTCGCCCGCCTTCGCCGTCAACGCGTTGTCGCCCGTCAGCGCGCCTTCCGAACCGTTGAACACCACGTAGGTCGGATGCTCGTCGATGGCCTTTTCCAGGCTGAAAGGCTGCAGTCCCGGATCGCCGTGCTTGCCTTCGGTGTAGAAGTCGCCCTGCATGACGTAGAACTCCTTGTCCACCTTCGGCAGGCCTTCCGGCGGCTCGACCAGGATCAGGCCGTACATGCCGTTGGCGATGTGCATGCCTACCGGCGGCATCGCGCAGTGGTAGACGTACAGGCCGGGATTCATCGCCTTGAAGGTGAACTTGCTCTTGTGGCCCGGCAGCGTGAACGTCGCTTCGGCGCCGCCGCCCGTGCCTGTCACGGCATGCAGGTCGATGTTGTGCGGCATGTGCGAGTCGTGCGCGTTCTTCAGCGTGAACTCCACCGTGTCGCCCTGGCGCACGCGGATGAAGCTGCCCGGCACGGTTCCACCGAACGTCCAGAAGTTGTAGGTGACGCCGTCGGCCAGGCGCATGTCCTTCTCGATCACTTCCAGATCGACGACGACCTTCGCCGGTTTGTTGCGGTTGGTCGGCGGCGGCACCAGCGGCGGTGCGGTGAGCACGGCCTGGATGGTGTCTTTCGGCGCCGGGGCTTCGTTGTGGTCCGCGGCGACCGCCACCGGCACGCCGAAGCCGAGCGCGCATGCCAGTGCGTAATGCAGCAGCACATTCCCCTTTCCCTGTGTTGCACGAATCATGGGTTGCTTGCCTTGCGAATGGCTTTCCAGCCGTTGGGCGCACATTAGGTACGCCACCGCATGCACGCCTTGATATAGGTCAAGCCTTTCGTTGGCCTGTTCAGCCGATTCGGCACGATTTGATCAGGATCATTTTTGCGGTGATCCGGCACGCGGAGACTTCGCTCCGACACGCGACCTGCGCGCAGGTCGCCAGCGAATTCCTCGACACGACCGGTGACTTCCATGCCCTGCTCCACTGCGTTCCGCCGTCGCGACCGCATCCCCGTCGCGCATCCGCTCTGCGTCGCCCTTTCGCTGCTGATCGCCGGCACGTGCGCGGCGGCCGACGGCACCGCTCCACATCACGCGGGCGACGGCATGGTCACGCTCGACACGCTCGTGGTGACCGACGTGACACCCACGCTGGCGATGACCTTCGTCACCGACACCAAACTGCCGCGCCAACCGGTTCCGGCCAGCGACGGTGCCGATTACCTCAGGACGGTGCCGGGCTTTTCGCTGATCCGCAGCGGCGGCACGAACGGCGATCCGGTGCTTCGCGGCATGTTCGGTTCGCGCCTGAACCTGCTGACCGATGGCGGCCACATGCAGGGCGCGTGCCCGGCGCGCATGGACAACTCGCTCTCGTACGTGTCGCCGGAAACCTACGACCGTCTCGAAGTCATCAAGGGCCCGCAGACGGTGCTGTGGGGGCCCGGCGCTTCGGCGGGCACGGTGCGTTTCGAACGCGACATCCCGTTCTTCGACGCGCCCGGTGCGCAGTTCAACGGCAGTCTCACGTTCGGCAGCTTCGACCGCAACGACCAGGTGATCGACACGGCTTTCGGCAACGCCGATGGCTACGCGCGCGTCACGGCGAACCGTTCCGAAGCGGACGACTACGAGGACGGCGACGGACGCACCGTGCCGTCGGCCTGGAAGAAATGGAATGCCGACGTCGCGTTCGGCTGGACGCCCGACGCGGATTCGCTGGTGGAAGTGAGCGCCGGCAGGGGCGACGGCGAAGCGCGATACGCCGGCCGTGGAATGGACGGATCGCAGTTCGCCCGGACCACGTACGGCCTGCGCGCGGAACGCCGCAATCTGGAGGGCGCGTTCGACAAGATCGAGGCGCGGCTTTACTACAACGACGTCGACCACGTCATGGACAACTACACGCTGCGCGATCCCGACCCCGACAGCAGCATGCCGATGCCGATGGCGAGCAACGTCGCGCAACGAACGCAGGGCGGACGCCTCGCGCTGGCGTGGAATACGGACGCGTGGGATCTCAACGCCGGCCTCGACGTGCGCGACAGCCTGCATCGCAAGCGCAGCGCGATGGGACGCGATGCGTACCGCAGCCAGCCGTGGACCACCGACGCGCGTTCCGACAACATCGGCGTGTTCGCGGAACTGGGCTGGAACTTCGCCCCGCGACAGCGGCTCGTCGGCGGCCTTCGCGTCGATCGCGCATCGGTGCAGGACGAACGCGCGAGTACCGGCGGCATGATGCCGCAGCCGAATCCGACGCACGGCGTGACGCGCCGCGAAACGCTCCCGTCCGGGCTCATCCGCTGGGAAGTCCAGCCGCAAGGCTCGGCGACGATGTGGCATCTCGGCCTGGGCCACGTGCAGCGCATGCCGGACTACTGGGAACTGTTTTCCCCGACGCTGGGCCCGGCCGGTTCGATCAACGCGTTCGCGGGTATCGAACCCGAACGCACCACCCAGCTCGACATCGGCATGCACTACCGCGAAGGCCGCTGGGACGCGTGGGCGTCGCTGTACGCGGGGCGCATCCAGGACTACATCCTGTTCGAATACGCCGAAGGCACGATGGGCTCGATCACGCGCGCGACCAACGCCGATGCCGACACGCGCGGCGGCGAACTCGGCGTCGAGTTCCGTCCGAACGGCGAATGGAAACTCGGCGGCAGCCTCGCCTATGCGTGGGGCGACATCGACGGCATCGGCGCGATGCCGCAGACGCCGCCGCTGGAAGCGCGCCTCAACGCCGCCTACGACAACAAGCGCTGGTCGCTTGGTGCGCTGCTGCGCGTGGCCGCCGCGCAGGATCGCGTGAATCCGGGCTACGGCAACGTGGTGGGACAGGATCTCGGCACGACGCCCGGCTTCGCGGTGTTCTCGATCAACGGCGGTTACCGCTTCACCAAGCGGCTCCAGCTCGCCGCCGGCATCGACAACCTCTTCGACCGCACCTACGCCGAACACCTGAACCTGGCCGGCAACAGCGCGTTCGGTTATCCCGGCGAACCGGTGCGTATCCACGAACCGGGTCGCAGCGCGTGGCTGAAGCTCAACTACAGGTTCTGAACGCCGCGTGCGTCGCGCGGGCAAAGTGCCGCGCCCTTGACTTCGGTCAAGGGCAGGCACCCGGGTGCGGACCTAGCCTGAGCACCCGACCTGCAGAGAACACCTCGATGATCGCCGTGCACAACCCGCAACCGCTCGACGAGCGCGAAGCGCGCATCACCCGCGCACTGCGCGAATTCGATCCGGACGCCGTCGTCGATTTCGAATCCGAAAACGGACAGCTGAGCATCTCGACCGTGCTCGACGAACTGGAGGTCATCGCCATCCTCGGCGGCCTCGGCGTGGACGCGGCGCCCAAGCGCGTCCGTGGCGAGGACGAGGACGCCCATCGCGAGGGCGGATGCTGCGGCGGCTGTGGCTGCGGCTGATCGCCACGCCCCTGCATCACGATGAGTTTCCACGATCTGCGCCAGTTCCTCGATCTGCTGTCCGCACGCGGCCAGCTGCTCGAGATCGACGCACCGATCGATCCGGAACTGGAAAGCACCGCGCTGAGCCTGCGCGCGCTTCGCGCCCGCGGGCCGGCGCTGCTGATGCACAACCCCACCGGATCGGCGCATTCCTTACTGGGCAATCTGTTCGGCCATCGTTCGCGCATCGAACTGGCGATGGGCGACCGGCCGATCGCATCGCTGCGCGAACTCGGCGAGCTGCTCGCGGCGATCAAGGAACCGCGCTGGCCGTCGAGCCTGCGCGGCGCGCTCGCGACGTGGCCGGAACTCGCGCAGCTGGCGCATGTCGCGCCGAAGCGCGAGCCCGATGCGGCGTTCGATGAGGAAGTGCTCGAAGGGGCGGACATCGATCTGCGCCGCCTTCCGATCCAGCGCTGCTGGCCCGAGGACGTGGACCGCCTGATCACCTTCGGTCTGGTGATCACGCGCGGCACGCGGCAGGAGCGGCAGAACGTCGCGATCTACCGGCAGCAGCCGATCGGCCGCAACCGCGTGATCATGCGTTGGCTCGCCCATCGCGGCGGCGCGCAGGATTACGCGAGCTGGCAGGCGGCGCATCCACAGCGGCCGTTCCCGGTGCTGGTGGCGATCGGTGCGGACCCCGCGACAATGCTCGCCGCCGTGGCGCCGGTGCCCGACACGCTGTCCGAATACGAATTCGCCGGCCTCCTGCGCGGCGCGCGCACGCGCGTGTGGCACAGCGAACTGACCGGACTCGATGCGCCCGCCGGTGCGGAAATCCTGCTGGAAGGCTTCATCCATCCCGACGACACCGCGCTGGAAGGCCCGTTCGGCGATCACACCGGCTACTACAACGTGCAGGCGCCGTTCCCCGTGCTGACCGTGGAACGCATGCGCCTGCGGCGCAACGCGATCTACCACGGCAGCTACATGGGCCGCGCGCCGTTCGACGAGCCTTCGGTGCTGTCGATGGCGCTCAACGACATCTTCGTGCCGATCCTGCGGCGCGTGTTCCCGGAGATCGTCGACTTCTACCTGCCGCCGGAAGCCTGTTCGTACCGCGTGGCGGTGGTCAGCATCCGCAAGCAGTACGCGGGCCACGCGCGGCGCGTGATGCTCGGCGTGTGGTCGTACCTGCGCCAGTTCACCTATACCAAGTTCGTGATCGTGACCGACGAGGACATCGACGTGCGCGACTGGGGCGCGGTGATCTGGGCGATCTCCACGCGCGTGGACCCGGCGCGCGACAGCGTGCTGATCGAGAACACGCCGATCGATTACCTGGATTTCGCGAGTCCAGGTTCCGGCCTGGGTTCCAAGCTCGGCCTGGATGCCACGCGCAAATGGGCCGGCGAAAGCGACCGCGAATGGGGCCGGCCGATCACGCTCGATCCGCGCGTGGAACGCCGCATCGATGCGATCTGGGAGCAGCTGAGCCGCTCGCGCAGCGGCGAAGGCGACTACGGAGGCGACGACGCGCGTTGAGGCGTCACGCCGTCCTTCCCCACGCGACTGGAGTTCCCATGCAACTCGTCTGCCCCGCCGGCAACCTGCCGGCGCTGCGCGCGGCCATCGACGCCGGCGCCGATGCGGTGTACCTCGGCTTTCGCGACCAGACCAATGCGCGCGCGTTTCCCGGACTGAACTTCAGCGACGATGAGATCCGCCAGGGCATCGCCTACGCCCACGCGCGTGGCGCCAGCGTCTACGTCGCGCTGAACACCTATCCCGACAGTGCGCGCCTCGCGCACTGGCATCGCGCCGTGGACACAGCCGCCGGGCTCGGCGTGGACGCGATCATCGCGGCGGAAATGGCGGTGCTCGATTACGCCTGCAAACACCATCCCGCCCTGCCCCGGCACCTGTCCGTGCAGGGCTCGGCGACGACCGCGCCGGCGCTGCGTTACGCGCACGAGCGCTTCGGCATCGCGCGCGCGGTGTTGCCGCGGGTGCTATCGGTGCAGCAGGTGGAACGCCTGTGCCGGACCGCGCCGGTGCCGCTGGAGGTGTTCGCGTTCGGCAGCCTGTGCATCATGGTCGAAGGACGCTGCCAGCTGTCGAGCTACGTCACCGGCGCATCGCCGAACCGGCACGGCGTGTGTTCGCCCGCGAAGTTCGTGCGCTGGGAGGAGCACGCCGGCGGCGAGCGCAGCGTGCGGCTGAACGACGTGCTGATCGACCGTTTCGAACCCGACGAACCGGCGGCGTATCCGACCGTCTGCAAGGGCCGGTACGGCGTCGGCGGCGAGATCTTCCACGCGCTGGAGGAACCGACCAGCCTCAACACGCTGGAACTGCTGCCGCGTCTCGCGCAGGCGGGCGTGGCCGCGCTGAAGATCGAAGGCCGCCAGCGCGGCGCCGCGTACGTCGAAGCGGTCACGCGCACCTGGCGGGCCGCGCTGTCGCGTTATCGCGACGCACCCGCCGGATGGACGCCGCAACCGCAATGGCAATCCACCCTCTCCGCCCACGCCGAAGGTCGCCAGACCACGCTCGGCCCCTACCACCGCGCCTGGCACTGACATGCGACTGACCCTCGGTCCACTCCAGTATTTCTGGCCGCGCGAACGCACGCTGGCCTTCTATCGCGAAGCCGCGAAGTGGCCGCTGCACACGATCCATCTCGGCGAAACCGTGTGCAGCAAGCGACGCGAGCTGCGCACGCGCGACTGGATCGCGCTGGCGGAGGAACTCGCATCGAACGATCGCCAGGTCGTGCTGTCGTCGCTGGCGTTGATCGAAGCCGAATCCGAACTCGGCGTGCTGCAACGCCTGGTCGATCACGGCGGCTTCTGGATCGAGGCGAACGATCTGTCCGCCGTGCAGCTGTGCCGCGAACGCGGCGTGCCCTTCATCGCGGGCCCCAGCCTGAGCGTCTACAACCACGTGGCGCTGGCGATGCTCATGCAGGATGGACTGCGTCGCTGGGTGCCCGGGGTCGAACAGGGCCAGACGCTGGTCGACGAGTTGCTTCGCGCGCTCGACGCGCAGGGTTCGACGCGGCCCGAGGTGGAGGTGATCGCCTGGGGCCGGCTGCCGCTGTCGTATTCCGCGCGATGCTTCACCGCGCGGGCACTGGACGTCGGCAAGGACCAGTGCGGTTTCCGCTGCATCGAACATCCCGACGGCCTGCCGCTGTCCACGCGTGAAGGCCGGCCGTTCCTGCGCATCAACGGCATCCAGGTGCAGGGCGAGGAACTCACCGACCTCAGTCCGGAACTGCCCGCGCTGCGCGCGATGGGCGTGGACCTGCTGCGGCTGTATCCGCAGGCCGAAGGCATGCAGGCGGTGGTCGAGCATTTCGTCGGGGCGCTTGCAACGCGTGACGCGGTCGCACCGCTGGGCCACCGCAACGGGTACTGGCACGGCGAGCCCGGCATGAGCGGCATGGCGGCGGACGCCTGATGCGCTTCACGCATCCACGCGCCAGTGCGCGCCGAGGCTGGCCGGTCGCTGCAGCGCCGCTTCCAGCACGGCCTGCGCCACTCGCGCCTGCCATCCCGACGCTGCCATCGCCCTGATCTCGCGGATCGCACTGGCGAGGGCGAGCTTCGTCCGCACCGGTCCCGCCGCGTGCCACAGCGTGCGTCGCACCGTGGCGAGCGCGGACGCGCCCAGGCCCTCGCCCAGTGCCACGGTGCGGAACGCGTCCTCGTGCGAAACCCGCGCCGGCGCCAGGCGCAGGTGCGCGCCGAGCCAGCGACCGCAGACCACGCCTTCGAGCAGCGAATTGCTCGCGAGCCGGTTCGCGCCGTGCAGGCCGTTGCAGGCCACCTCGCCCACGGCGAAGAGATTCGGCACCGACGTGCGGCCGAGCGCGTCGGTGGCGATCCCGCCCATGTGGAAATGCGCGGCGGCGGTGACCGGAATCGGCTGCGTGCGCGGGTCCACGCCGTGCGCGCGGCAGGTGCCGGCGACGGTCGGGAACGCACGCTCCCAGCCAGGGGTCAGACCGGTCGCGTCGATCCATACCGGGCCATCGCGCCCGGCTTCCCAGACGCGGCGCGACACCACGTCGCGCGGCGCCAGATCGCCCAGCGGATGACGGCCGCGCATCAGCCGCCGGCCGCGATGATCGCGCAACCGCGCACCGGCGCCGCGCAACGCTTCGGTGATCAGCGGCAGTCGCGGGCCGTCCGCATCGAGTGCGGTCGGATGGAACTGCACGAACTCCAGGTCGCGCGTATGCGCGCCGGCGGCCATCGCGAGCGCGAGCCCCGAACCGCTGGTCGTCTCGGCATTGGTGCTGCGTTCGAACAGCGCGCCGAGTCCGCCGGTGGCGAGCACGACGGCGCCGGCCTCGATGACTTCGATGCGCCCGTCGTCGCCGCGCACCTCCACGCCCGCCACGTTGCGGCCCCGCATCAGCAACGACTGCACGCTCGCGCCCGTGCGCCGATGCACGTGGGCCGCGCGCGCAAGGCGGGCCTGCAGCGCGGCGACGACGCATTCCCCGGTGCGGTCACCACCCGCGTGCACGATGCGATGCACGCCGTGCCCGCCTTCGCGCCCGAGCTGCAGGCCCTGGCCATCGCGATCGAAACCCACGCCCATCACCTGCAGCCACGCGACCGCATCGGGCGCCGCGCCGATCACCGACCAGGCGATCGCCGCATCGTTGTGGAACGCGCCCGCCTGCAAGGTGTCGGCCACGTGCGCGCGGACGCTGTCGCCGGCGGCCAGCGCCGCCGCGATGCCGCCCTGCGCGAGGCGGCTGCTGCCGATGCCGCCGGGGTCGAGCAGGATCACCTCGCGCGGCGCGGCCGACAACGCCACGCTCAGGCCCGCGACGCCAGCGCCGACCACGACGACGGGCGGCGTCGCGGGCCGTCTCACACGTGCTCCAGCCGGCCGGCGTCGAGCATCCGTTCCAGCGCCCGGCGCGCGCGTGCGGACACGTCCGCCGGCACCGTCACTTCATGCCGCAACTCCTTCAGGCAGGCGTGGATGTTCGGCAGCGTGATGCGCTTCATGTGCGGACACAGGTTGCAGGGCTTGATGAACTCGACGTCCGGGAACCGCGCGCGCAGGTTGTCGGCCATCGAACATTCGGTGATGAGCGCGACGCGCCTGGGCCGTGCCTTCTCCAGCCAGCGTCCCATCGCGGTGGTGGAGCCGACGAAGTCGGCTTCGGCCTGCACGTCGGGCGGGCATTCCGGGTGCGCCACCAGGGCCGCGTCGAAGCGCTCGCGCGCATGCCGCGCCTGCTGCACGGTGAACTGCTCGTGCACCTCGCACCGGCCGTTCCACAGCACCAGTTCGACGTCGACCTGCGCGGCGACGTGCGCGCCGAGGAAGTTGTCGGGAAGGAAGATCACCTTCTCCGCGCCCATCGCGCGCACCACCTGGACGGCGTTGGCCGACGTGCAGCAGGCGTCGGATTCGGCCTTCACCGCCGCCGACGTGTTGACGTAGGTGACCACCGGCGCGCCGGGATGGCGTTCGCGCAGCGCACGCACGTCGTCGGCGGTGATCGACGAGGCCAGCGAGCAGCCGGCTTCCAGGTCGGGAATCAGCACCGTGCGTCCGGGCGCGAGGATCTTCGCCGTCTCGGCCATGAAGTGCACGCCGCACAGCACGATCAGTTCGGCGTCGCACGTGGCCGCGGCCTGCGCCAGCGCGAGCGAATCGCCGGTGACGTCGGCGACGCCGTGGAAGATCTCCGGCGACTGGTAGCTGTGCGCCATGATCACCGCGCCACGCTCGCGCTTGAGGCGTTCGATCGCGTCGATCCACGGCAGGTGCAGCGTGAGTTCCAGGCACGGCACCAGCGGCGCCAGGCGCTCAATCAGGTCGGCATGCCGCGTTTCGAGTTCGGGATGCCAGTACGGCATCGCGTCGTCCGCGCTCATGCGATGGCCTCATGCGTCGCGCGATGCGCCGCGCGCGCGGCGCGCAAGGTCCGGGCGGTGCGATGCAGCGCGATGCGTACGCCGAGCGGAAGCGTGTCCCACGGCAGGCGATCGAGCAGGTTGCGCACGGTGAGGCCGAGTTCGACGTCGCCGGTCAGCTTCAATCTTCGCTGGAAGAACAGCGTGTCCGCGTCCTCCTGGCGGCTGCTGAGCAGCAGCAGGTCGGTGGCGCTGCCGTGCACCACGGCTTCGGCGGGCTCGTTGGTGCGATGCAGGCCGCCGTCGCGCAGTTCGAGCACCCAGCGCAGGTCGAGGTCGGTCACCTCGATGCCGAGTCGCCGATGGGCGACGACGGAGAGATCGTCGCCATCGAGCGACCCGGCCAGCGCGTTCGAGAGCACGTGTTCGGCGAGCAGGTCGCGCAGGTTCCGCGGCACCAGCGACAGCGGCAGGCGCCAGTAACGCGGCGGTGGAAGCAGCCGCAGCGCCGAACGGCGCGTCGGTCTGCGGGCCGACTTCCGTGCGCGCGTTCCGGCAACGTTCGCCTGCTGCTGGCAGGCGTCCGTCACGAGCGCTTCCATCAGGTGATCGGCGGACGCTGCCGGCACGCGCAGGCGCCCCGCGAGCCGGCGCGCGCGTTCGTGCACCTGTTCCTCGCGCAGGAGGTCGCGCATCGGAACCTCCAGCGCCCGCTTCGCCGGCGCGACCGCCGAGACCAGCCGCCTGCGCGCGGCCAGCAGCACGATCATCGCGTCGTCGACGCGGTCGATGCCGAGCCGCGCGCCATGCAGCGCCAATCGCGCGACGTGTTGCGTCGAGCCGATCCGGATCATGTGGCCCCTCCCCGTGGAATCGAGCGCAGATGCTAGGCGCGCGGGATGGGCGCGCCATTGACGCAGGTCAAGTCGGGTGGTGGCGCGGGGCGAGCGATGCCCGCTCAGCCAGGGAAGCGCATTCTGCGACCGGGGTCATGCGCTGCCACGGTCATCCTGCCTCACAAGGCCGGATGAGTTCGAAGGAACTGGTGCCGCGCGTCAGGACGCCAAGCGCCTAACGGAGTGCGTCCGGAATCCAATGCGCAGCTCAGGAAGAGCTGCGCGATGCCAGCATCGCGGTCAACTCGCCCGCACGAGGCGCCATGTCACGTCACGGTCGTCGATCTGTGGGAAGAAATGGCCGTGGCTCATCAACCGTGCGCCGGTGGGCACGTCTTCGTTGGCCCAGGCGCCGGGCCATGGGCATGGCTCGCCGGACTTGCATCTGGCACCTGGCAGTTCGGTTGGGAGCCACTTCCAATGCACCGCCTGCTCGTTGAACATCGGCAGCACCTGGCCGCGTTCGCTCACGCGGAAGAACAAGCTGTCGTCATCGCGTCCGCGCCAAAGGCCGATGCGAGGTGCCGGTTGACCGCTTTGCAGTTCGGTGGCCGGAGGCGGCGGCAAGGGACAGCGTTGGTCGATGTCGGGGAAGGCCTTGCCGGGCTCTTCGTCCTGTTCGCTGCGCATCTGGTTGTAGCACGCCGCGCGCACAGGATCCTTAGCGAGGCCGTAGTCACCCTCATCGAACAACGCATAGAGCATATAAAGGCTTTGACTATGGCCGAGTGCTGCCGCCTTCTGGAAGTACGGTAACGCCCGACCGACGTCAGCCTCTGCGAAGTGCATTCCGAGCGTATGCCCCGCTTCTGACAACCCTTGTCCGAGCGCACATTCCAGCATCTGAATGCCGATGGCTTCGCCACGTGACTTGTCGGGCTCGGGCTCCAGCGCGAAGGCCGTAAGAATTTCATCGCCAGTAGCCCACATTCCATAGCGATACCCAAGATCTGCCGAACGGCGGAAATAGGCCAGCGCGGCCGCCTTGTCCGGCTTTACGCCGATGCCTTGCTGCAAATGTATGCCCATTCCGTAATAGCCCATCGGCACATTCATCTGCACCAGACGCTCCGTGAGTTCAAGCGCCTTCTCATCATCCTGTGGGACGCCCGTGCCCTCGGCGTACAGTATCGCCAGGTTATTGATCGCCTTGTAGTGACCACGCTCCGCCGCCTGCTGGTACAGCCGGACCATCTCCGCGTCGTTGCGTTCATCATCCAACTTATGTAGCGCACGAGCGCGCTTGAACCACACGTCCGCCTCCGGATCCATAGCTGGATTCCGCTCTTCGGTGCACGTGAACTGCAGGGCCTTCCAGTCGACCTTTGCCGCGATACTGTTGTCCGTATCGGCATGGCAACCGGAGCCCATCAGCGAGAGGCCGAGCGCGAGCAGCAAGCGCCATGAAGAGCTGCGCGATGACAGCATCACGATCAACTCGCCCGCACGAGGCGCCATGTCACGTCACGGCCGTCGACTTGCGGGAAGAACTGGCCATGGATCATCAACCGTGCGCCGGTGGGAACGTCTTCGCTGGCCCAGGCGCCGGGCCATGGGCATGGCTCGCCGGACTTGCATCTGGCACCTGGCAGTTCGGTTGAGAGCCACTTCCAATGCACCGCCTGGTCGTTGAACATCGGCAGCACCTGGCCGCGTTCGCTCACGCGGAAGAACAAGCTGTCGTCATCGCGTCCGCGCCAGAGACCGATGCGAGGGGCCGGTTGGCCGCTTTGCAGTTCGGTGGGCGGAGGCGGCGGCAAGGGACAGCGCTGGTCGATGTCGGGAAAGGCCTTGCCGGGCTCTTCGTCCTGTTCGCTGCGCATACGGTCGTAGCACGTCGCGCGTACTGGATCTTTATCTAGGCCATAATCACCCGCATCGAAAAGCGAGTACAGCATGTAGAGGCTTTGGCTGTGCCCCAGCGCCGCCGCCTTCTGAAAATAGGCAAGCGCACGGCCCACATCAGGCTCCACAAAGAACATGCCAAGCTTATGACCTGCATTGGCCAATCCTTGCCCGAGTGCACATTCGAGCATCTGTATCCCGATGGCTTGCCCGCGCGACTTGTCAGGCTCCGGCTCTAGCGCGAATGCGGTGAGGATCTCATCACCAACAGCTGCCATGCCATACCGATTCCCCATGTCCGCGGCCTTGCGGAAGTATGCCATCGACGCAGCCCGGTCCGTCTGGACCCCAATACCCTGCTGCAAATAGGTTCCCATCAGGTAGAACCCCTGCGGAACATTCATACGCATCAGTTGCTCAGCCAGCTCTACGGCCTTGCCATCATCAGCTGGAACGCCCGTGCCCGTGCTGTACAGCAGCGACAGATTGTGGATGGCTTTGTAATGACCGCGCTGCGAAGCTTCCTGATACAGCCGAACCATCTCCGCATCATTTCGCTCGTTGTTGAGTTTCTCCAACTCGCGAGCACGCTTGAACAGGTCGTCCACATCGGACTCAAGCGGCGGATTCTGTTCCTCAATGCAGGTGAACTGCAGAGATTTCCATTCGATCTTTCTGACTTGCATGTCCACTCCGTCGCGCGCAGTGCAACTGGTTACCAATACAGCAACAAGCGCCATCAGAACTTTAACCATCAGTCGAGCGCCAGTCCCACTTCCACATTCGATTGAAAGTCAATCATCGATGCAACCAAGGGACGATTGTCCCTCATTCTTTCCCTATTGACCTCCATGATTCGCTTCCATCGCTCAAACTCCACCTTTATGTTGTCACCGACCGGCTCCAGCGTATGCATCTTCCAGAGATCGAGCCTCCACTGCCGCGTGAGTGAAGGCGATGGGCAACTCAAACACAGCTCGCTGTCTCCATGCATGCTGCGGTCGTTTACATTGGCCGATCCCAGGATGAAGTGCGTATCGTCTGTCAGCAGCAGCTTTGAATGAACATAGATCGGCTCGTAGATCACTTTCTGTACGGGTAGGGAAACCTGAGACATCCCGCCCGAAGCCGTTCCCGACACCATTGGCACTCCGTCGTATGCCATTCCGCTATTGAGCAGTGTCGCGATGTGGATCTTCACGCCCTGAAGGTCGGATTTCCGAAGTTCCTCGTCCCTCGTTTTCGCGTTCGCCTTCTTGTGATACTCAGGCATTCGCCCCCCCTGCCCCATCTCAGCCAGCATGTCGTACGTCGCCGCGGCCTTGTCTTTCTCAGGCAGATTCGTCACGACAAAAACGTAGAACTCCCCCCGCCATCGATCGCTCTTTAGCTTGCGACGGTTATCTCGCAACTTTGTCGCGAGCGGTTTGTAACGAAAATACTGGTTTTCGAAGTACAGGTAATTTCGCGCGTTATCGATCGCCTTCTCGTATGCAGAAAGAATCGAAAAATCCTCCTCCTGCACCTGGGTGCGGCAAATCTGGGCTAGGGAACCCCCAGCTTGTCGCTGCGCTGGGAGACGAAAATCCTCGCTGCGACGAGCCATGCGCGCATGTCCCCAAGGCCGTCTAGAAAGCACACTCCGCTCCCACGCCCGTTTGAAGTTCTCGTGCAAGTCGTACAGCACCGGACCCCAAACCTGACTCGATATGTCCTGCCATCCGACAAATCCATTCCGGCGAGGATCGGCCCAGGTGTGCTGGTCCGTATCCCAGTAGTTGCGCATGAGGTTATGCCCCATCACAAAACCGGTCGCGAGGAGAGGGTCCTGGTAATCCACAAGGATCGCTTTCTGATGATGGGTGACGGTCGCCCCCAGCACCGCGCTACGGGCCACGTGCTCAGACCTATTTCTTGAGAACGCATCCAAACCTATCGCAAGATGCTCTTTGCCGGTGTAGCCACGCGTGTGGAATTCCAGCATCGGGTATTCGGACCATCGCTTAAACCAATTGCGATTATATGAGCGCGCGTCATCGTCTCCGCGTGCAACAGCCGCGCTGTTCCCGATTCCGTGACCGTAGCCATTGTCCGGCTTGCTGCGACTGGCTCCGCCTGCCGACGTGCTGCCGATGCCGGAACCCAGAACGGTTCCTCCCATGCCATTGATGCCATTTCCAGGCAAATTGTTCTCCACGAAGCCGGCGTACATTAGTTCCCAGATCAGAACCCGAACTTCCACGCCCTCTCTCGCCTTGGTGGTCAGCAGATCGCCAAGCCGCACACCGTCCGGTGGGACGAGTCGCATGCTCGGATCGAACCCCCAACTGACGATATCGACGCTGTGCTTCGCCTTCGCAATGGTCTCCTGGATCTTCGCGAAGGTACGCTGGCCATTAATGAGAGGCTTGACTGCGATGCCTTGTCTTGGTGGAAAGGTCGCAGTCTTGACGAACCAACCCATAGTTGCGTTCGCGTCACGCTTGTCCTTCAGTGACACTGCCACTTTCTGGAGGTTCTTCTCACTTCCGTCTGCCATCACTCTCCACTCCCTTTCGTCCAGATAGCGCCAAAGTTCTTCCCCTGGAACTCCTCGCCCATGGGCTCCTCGCCCTCGTGTTCATACGGATGCCGCCCTTCGTTGGCATGGAGCTGCTGCGCCCGCTCCTCTTTGTCGTCGGAGAAGGACTCGAGCGCATCGATCTCAAAGCGCTGCCCGGTCGTGAGCTCCACGGCGTAGGTCTGCGTGCCGTCCTTGTGCTCCCACTTGATGGTCCCGCGGTCGTCCGCGAGCCCCTGATCCAGCAGCGCACCGTCGGCGAACAAGCGGTAGGGCTCGCCTTCGTATCCCTGGATGAAGCCCGGCAGCGCACCGAGCGTGAGGCGCATGGTGCGGCGCATGGGCAGGCGGCTGGTGATGGGGAAATCCGGGAACGGAACGGTCCTGCTGTCCGGGCCGATCTTGTGGAATTCGGTCGCCTTGACCGTGAACGTTCCGGGCAACACGAATTCGACGTCGCCGTCGCGCATGGTCATGCAGGCGCCGCCGCACAGCAGGCGCAGTTCTTCCTTGGCGGCTATCTGGATGTGTTTCTCGCTGGCGCTGATCTCGATGCTCTGATCGGCCTGGACACGGATGCTGTCGCTCTGCGCCTGCACGACGAACTCGCCCTGGTGGGCAATATGGCGAATGCCGCCCTCGACGGCGAACTGCGCGATGCCCTTGCCTGCGGTGATGCGTACGTGCTCTCCCGCAGTGGTGGAGTGGTCGCGCTCCGCAACGCAGTCCACCGCCTGCCCGGCACCGAGCAGCATGCTTGCTGGAGTCGCCAGCACGAGTCCGGCGGGCGCGGTCGCGGCGAGGATAGACTTTGCGCCTGTTTCGCCCTTGCGATCGTTCGCGCCAGCGCCGAGCTTGTCCACCGCATCCAGAAGCCCTTCGCTGGGGCCGCTCTCGGGCGACAAGCCCTGATGTTGACCTGCGGTTCCGGTCAGCGTTCTGATGAGGTCGACCAACGCCGTAGCGCACTCCAGCAGTTCGCGCTGATCGAGCTGGCCGCTGCCCGCGTTGGCGCGCTCGAACGCGGTGAACAGCAGGCCTCGCGCGGCACGCACCGCGCCGGCCGCGTCGGTGCGCAGTTCGAACCCCTCACCGCGTGGCTTGCCGCGCCCATCCGGCTCGCGCGGATGCGTGATGTATCCCATCGTGAGTTGCGTCGACGCATGCGTGCTGCGGAGTTGCGTCTTCAACTCGCCAGTGGTGTCGTCGATCAGCAACTCGTTGTAGCCGCCGCCCTTGTGTTCCTTGCTTTTCAGCGTGCTGAGCGTCTTCAGCGCAGGAAGTCTGTACGGGGGCAGGTTGCGCTCCGTGTAGGCTCTCCCGGTAACGACCGGCTGATCGGGGTCTCCGTCCATGAAGCTGACGATGACCTGATGTCCGACTCGCGGCGGAAGCATGCCTCCGTATCCGGCACCGGCCCAATCCTGGCTTACGCGAATCCAGCAGCTCGCCCCGTCGCGTTCACCCGCCCGGTCCCAAGGGAACCACACCATGATTCTGCCTTGCGGGTCGACGTGCACCTCCTCATTCGCCGGACCTACGACCAGCGCGACCTGGGGCCCGTCCATGACAGGGCGCGGCAGCGGCGCCGGTCGCCACTCCATGTCGCCGGGAACCGCTTGCGCGGTGTAGGAATAGTGAGTGCCGGTGCTCGCGGCAGCGCTTTCCTCTTCCTGCGAGACCGCCTGTTCGCCACTGTGGTGCATCGCGATCACGCGCCAATCGCGGTTGATCGCGTCACTGGTGTGGTCCTCTAGCAGGAAGCTCAGTCCGGGCCAGAGGCGCGCGTCGTCGCCCTCCAGCGTTGCTATCGTGGACCCGGTACGCAGTTGTTGAAGCCTGGTAGCGGTGAAGGGTTTACCAACTTCGTCCCTTTTGTACCTCCCCAGTGCGTCGTAGTGCTCGAACTCACCGACTCCATCCCGCGCATCGCTGCGATGTTCGAGCGAATACTGGGGATTGCGAAACGTCGTGTCGCGCTGCACGGTCCGCGTCGGCGCGAGCTGGCGGCGCAGGCCGAAGTGCCAGAGTCGGGGCTCACCGGCATCGCCGCCGGGGTTCGGCTGGTATGCCACGGTGCCGATATCATCCGCTCCGGGCAGACGCGGCCCCGAGATCAGCTGATCGGTCAGTACCAGCTGCGAATGCTGGCGCGGATCGAAGTAGTAGACGAAGCCCTCTTCAGCGGCCAGCCGCGACACGAATCCGAGTTCGGTTTCGCGATGCTGGACGCAGTACTCGCGGGTTTCGTGGGATCGCAACGCAGTGATGCGGGCTTGCACACCACGTTGAGCCAGCCGTTCACGCAGGATGTCCGGGACGGTCTGTTGCTGATGGATCTGGCTGCCATGCCATAGCCCGAGCCGCGCAAGCGCGGGTTCGATCACCGCACGATAACGGGTGCGCCTGAAGCCGGTCTCGCAACGCTCGAACATCGTGCAGACACCGAGGAGATTGCGGACCGGATGACTGTCGCACTCGATGGCGAAGGTGGCCTCGGTGTCGAGCACCGCATCGAGGTCGATGTCATCGGATTCGCTCGACAGTTCGAGGCTGAGCCGAAACGGCCTGGAGAGGCCTTCTTCGAGATCGAAACGGACCACATCGAGCGCGACATCTGCGTCGAAGTGAATCCTGAACCGCAGGTCCGAGCGATTTGCCATCGGTACGTCTTCCATGAGTGGGCCGCGGCAAGACTCGGCCCACACACGGTGGTCAAGCAATGGGATTAAGCCTCAGTCACAACTGGCGATTGTGTCCTCGCAATCCCGATGCGCCACTCGCACGCGCTGGCCGCAACGCATCCACGCGGCGAGCGTGACCAGCCACGCAGATGCGAAGGCGAGTCCAGCCGCCGCGTGCCACCGATGCGACGACATCGCAGCGATCAACGACGCCCCCGAAAGCACGTGGGCGAGCAGCACGCGGCGCTTGTCGCGCTCTGGCATCAGCGTGCCGACGCCGGGAACGCGGCGGCCGCGTGGCACGACGCGGCGCAGGTGGATCCAGGCGAGGAAGCCGGCGATCTCCAGCATCATCCCGACGACGAGGAACGGGAATCCGATCGCCAGTGCAAGCGTGCCGACCAGCATCGCGCCATCGATGCCCGCCGGCAGCGGCGCGGCCATGCACACGGCCGCGGCGAACAGCGCGATCGTTCCGAGCGCCCAGAACACCACGAGCGTCGGATTGCGCCGGAGCCGCGCCTGCGCCTGCAGCCACAGCGACGTCGCGACGAGCGTGCACGTTGCCGCCGTCGCGGTGAATGCCAGCACCACACCGTTACCTTCTACGCGCCGCCACGCGCCGAAAGCCAGGCCGAGCGCGACGGAGCACATCCACGCGGGCAGCATCCACGGCGGCGGGTTGCGCGTTCCCTGCAGCATCGGCAGCGTGACGGCACCGATCGCGGCGATCAACGCAAGCACCGCGCCGATCGCACCGAGCGACGCGTGCACGTCCACGAGCCCGCCCAGGTCGAACGCGAACCGCCCCGCCAGCGTCAGCAGCGCCACGACGCCGAGCGTGGCGGTGATCGCAAGCGCGCACATCGACCCGCCGATGCCGGCACGCAGCCAACGCGCCCCTGTTCCGCGCCACAACGAGACGCACGCGAGGGCGGCGAACGCGATCAGCGATCCGCCCAGCAAGGCCGCCGCGACGTGCATCATCGACGTCGACATGCGCGTCATCGCGAACGCGAATGCCGCCAGCCCCGCGTTGAAACAGACGTGCAACGCGGGCACGAACCGCGCGCCGACGAAGCGGCTCGTCGCCGCCACCGGCAGGAACTGCGTCAGCGCCCCGAGCATCGCGTTGCCGATCACGCCCAGCGTGAGCAGATGCACCAGCACGACCGTCGCCGGCGTCCAGCGCGACGCGAATCCGTCGCCGCCGTGCCATGCGATCCACGCGCCCGCGACGATGCCCCACAGCACGGACGCAACCAGGAAGCGCAGCGGCGTGCTCGCCGTCGGCGCCTGCGTGATGGCCAGTCCGCTCACGCGTGGTCGCGTCCCCTGCCCCGTTCGCCGGGATCGTGCGCTTGCGCGCGGGTGATGCGCACGCGGAAACCGCCTTCATCCGGTGCGACATCGGTGTGGAAACCGTCTGCCTGAAGGATCGCCAGGAGCGGCGTCGGATACAGCGGCGTCAACGCTTCGATCGACTCGCCGATGCCCAGCGATCCGACGGCCGCGAGGATGCGCTCCATCGGTTCCGGCGGTGCGAGGTGGCGCAGGTCGAGGGTGGGCATGTCGGAGATTCGGAATTCGGGATTTGAAGAAGCATCGCGTGTGCCGTCCTTTCCCGACTCAGTCCTCATCGATCCCATCGCGCGGATCCGCCTCCAGCGACACGCCCGCCGCTTCCAGCGATTCCACGATCATCGCGAAGCCCTCCGATGCCGGATCGAAATGTTCGAGCGATTGATCCATGGCTCACCTCAGGTCCAGAAATAGAGAACGCCCAGCGGGTGATGCGCACGCGCGATGGCGTACACCTGCGCGTACGTCAGCAGCGCCAGCACGAACATCGCCACGCGCGTGCGTGTGCGCCGCGATCGCATCGCGAGGATGCCCAGCACGACATACGCGATGACCAGCGCGACCTTCACCAGCAGCCAGCCGTTCGCGAACAGCGCGCCGGGCAGGATCGTCAGCAGCATCATCGCGGCGGTGAGCAGCACGGTGTCGATGGTGTAACTGAGGTAACGCACCGGCGCCGTCATCGGCCAGCGCAGGCCGGCCAGCGCGGAGGAGCCGCGCAGAAGGAACAGCGCGCCGCTGCACGCGATCGCCGCGATGTGCGCCAGCTTGATCTGCGGATAGAACTCGATCATCGAAGCGTCCTCATCCCGGCTTGCCGTCCACGCGCGGCGACAGGTAGATGCGCCCCAGGCGCGTCACCCACGGCACGAACGCCACCAGCCAGCCGATCGCCGCCGCCACATGCCACGCGTACGCATCGGGCGCGAGTTCAGCTGCCACGCGCATCGCCGCGACAACCTGCACCGCGACGAACGCGAACCACGCCACCGGAGGCATCACCAGCGGCCGGCCCGAATGTCCCTGCGTCACGCGCGTGACCATCGCCACCAGCAGGCTGCCGAAGAAGCCGATGAACAACGCGTGCGCCGGTGCGCGGCCCAGTTCGAAAGCGCCGGTCGTCGCGTAGAGCAGGCTCTGCACCGAATACAGCGCGAAGGTGACAGGCAGCCACGCGGTGCCGATGAACAGCACGGCGAGCAGCCCCGGCATGCGACCACGCGGCCACCAGCGCCATAGTGCGTAGGCGCTCGCGCCGAGCAGCGGCAGATCGGCGAGCCACAGCCACGCGTAGGCGTGGGTGAGTTCCAGCACCAGATGCGCCATCAGCAGCGCCCACACGATCGCCAGCCATCCCATCGGACGCCACGGCTTGTAACCGGGCACCGCGTTGCCGGCGAAGAACGGGAACATCCGGTGCGCGACGGTCACGTACACCGGCAACAGCAGGCCGACCGTGCCGAGCTTGATGCTCGCCATCGCCCACATCGGCGAGGCGCCGAGCACGAAGCCGGCGAACGCCACCAGGCCCAGCCATCCCAGCACGAGCGCGGCGAAGCAGGAGCGCGCGTGCCACGTCGCGCCCTTCTCCCGCACCAGTTGCGTGCAGAGGATGACGACGCCGGCGGTCCAGCCCGCCGTCGCCATCAGCAGGCCGACAAGGAAACCGACGTCCCAGCCGCACGCGCCGACGAGAATGGCGAGCTGCCCGCCCATCAATCCGGCCCCAACCGGCAGGTAATGCCAGCGCGACAGGTCCGGCAGGCCCATCCAGCGCGGGAAGACGGTGAGGAGGAAGCCGAAGATGAAGCTCGGCAGCACCAGGTACTGCATCACGAATGCATGCAGCCAGCCGGCGGGCACCGGTGGTGGCGTCATGGCGAAGGTGTCGGGCCAGCGCGTGGACGCCAGCCACAGCGCCCACCACAGCATCGCCAGCAGGACATTCCCCGCCCCGATGAAGAACATCAGCCGATGCGGCGCCTGCGCCAGGCGGCGGGGAGAGAGGGCGGTTTCGGCGGTTTTCTGGAGCATGGGGGGAGTGTCGGCGTGGCGATCTGTTTTCGCCTTGACGCAGGTCAGGCGGATGCGCAATCCGAGGCCGTCGTCCCGGCGAAGGCCGGGATCCACGCTGTCACGTGTTTCGCGCCTTGTTCGTCCTTCCAGCTGCAGAAACCACTTGCTCTTGGTCGCGCGAAAAGCAACGGCGCAGTTTGGATATGCAACGGCAGATCGGCGGTATCCCTCCGTTGCCCATCGCCCCAACCCGCTTTCGCTCGGAGAGGGGCTCAAAAAAACCTGAAAAAAGCCCGGCCGAAGCCGACCGGGCGAACCGATGAACCCACTCCGGATCAAGCCCGGGCCGGCTCCACCGCGGGTGCCGCGACTCGCCGCGGCGCCACCCAGAGGCGGAAGACGAACCACGCCAGCGCGAGCGCACCCACGCTGAAGATCGTGTCGGCCGGAACGCGCATCCACACCAGCAGGTCGACGATCGGCTGCTGCATGAACTCGGCCGAACGCGCGTACCAGTAACCGTGGTCGAGCGCCGCATTGAGCTGCAGGATGCCCAGCGGCAGCAGCGTGAACGCCGCCATTCCGGCCAGGCCGATGTTGAATGCCCAGAAGCTGGTGCGCAGGACCTTCTCGTTCCACTCCACGTCCGGCTTCAGGCCGCGCAGGCAGAACAGCATCAAGCCGATGCCGAGCATGCCGTACACGCCGAACAGCGCGGTGTGGCCGTGGGTCGGCGTCAGGTTCAGGCCCTGCATGTAGTACAGCGACAGCGGCGGGTTGATCAGGAAGCCGAACAGCCCCGCACCGACGAGGTTCCAGAACGCCACCGCGATGAAGAACATGATCGGCCAGCGGTAGCGCTGCATCCACGGCGTGGCCTTGCCCATCTTGTAGCTCTGGTAGGCCTCGAAACCGACGTACGCCAGCGGCACCACTTCCAGCGCGGAGAAGCTCGCGCCCAGCGCGATGACCGCCGTCGGCGTGCCGGTGAAGTACAGGTGGTGCAGCGTGCCGAGCACGCCACCGGCCATGAACACGATGGTCGCGAACAGCACCGCGATGGTCGCCGTCCTCACCTGCAGCAGGCCCAGGCGCGTGAACAGGAACGACATCACCGCGACCGCGAAGACCTCGAAGAACCCTTCCACCCACAAGTGCACGACCCACCAGCGCCAGTATTCGACCATCGACAGCGAGGTGTGCTCGCCCCACATCAGGCCGGCCGCGTAGAACAGGCCGATCGCGACGGTGGACAGGAACAGCAGCACCACGATCGAACGCGACTCGCCGCCGCCCCTGATCGCCGGCCACAGCGAGCGGCCCACCAGCGTCAGCCACAGGCCGAGGCCGATGAACAGGAACCACTGCCAGAAGCGGCCCAGGTCCACGTATTCCCAGCCCTGGTGACCGAACCAGAAATTGCGTTCCAGGCCGAGCTTCTGCATCACCGCGAACCACTGCCCGGCGAACGCGCCGACCACGATGATCAGCAGGCACACCCACAGCAGGTTGACGCCCAATCGCTGGAATCTGGGCTCATGCCCGGAAATCGCCGGCCCGATGTACAACCCCATGCCGAGCCACGCGGTGGCGATCCACAGCACCGCCAGCTGCGTGTGCCAGGTGCGCGTGAGCGAGTACGGCAGCACGTCGGCCAGCGCGAAGCCGTACGCCTGCTGGCCTTCGACCTGGTAGTGCGCGGTGATCGCGCCGAGCAGGATCTGCGTGAGGAACAGCGCGATCACCACCCAGAAGTACTTGGCGGTGGCCTTCATCGACGGCGTCACCTTGATCGACGCCAGCGGATCGGTCTTGGGCAACGTCGGCGCCAGTTCCTCGCCATGGTTGACCGCGTAATGCCAGCCCAGCAGCGCGATGCCGGCGATCAGGAACAACACGCTGAACACCGTCCACACGAACGCGCCGGTGGTCGGCTTGTTGCCGACGAGGTCGTCGGCCGGCCAGTTCGCCGTGTAGGTGATGTCCGAACCCGGGCGCTCCGTCACCGCCGCCCACGACGTCCACCAGTAGAACGCGGTCAGCTTGCGGCGATGTTCGGCGTCGGGAATCGTGTCGTTGCGCATCGCATACGCTTCGCGCAGTTCCGCCGTGGCCGGATCGTTGCCGAACAGGCTGGTGTAGTGCGACGCGACGGCCTGGATCGCCTCGATGCGATCGGCATCCAGCTGGATCGTCTTCGTCGCCTCGTCGTAGGTATTGGGCCGCAGCAGCGCCTGCACGCGCGCCTCGTAGGTCGCGCGGATGCCGGGCTCGAGCTTTCTGTAGCTGTCGACGCCGCCTTCGCGCTTCGCCCAGACGTCCATCACCGCCTCGGCTTCGCGGTGCAGCCAGTCGGCACTCCAGTCCGGCGCGACGTAGCCGCCGTGGCCCCAGATCGAGCCCAGCTGCTGCCCGCCGATCGACTGCCACACCTGGCGGCCGGTCTCGATGTCCTTGCGCGTGAAGACCACTTCGCCCTCCGGACCGACCACCTGTTCGGGCATCGGTGGCGACTGGCGGTGGATTTCGCTGCCGACCCATAGCAGGACGGCGAACGAAGCGATGAGCAGGGTCGCCAGCCCCACCCACAACTTTCGGGTCGAATTCATGTCAGCACTCCGTGGAAAACGGAGGCATGTTCGGCCGGCGGCACCCGCCTACGACATGACGCAGATCAAGTGCAATGCGAATGTTTCGCAGTCGGCGGAGATCGACGCGGGACGGCCGCGTTTGTAGCCCGGGTAAGGCCGAAGGCCGCAGCCGGGATTGCCACGTCACCGCGACGCACACCTTGACGGCCCCCGGGTGCGCTTCGCTTACCCGGGCTACAACGGCCCCGCAGTGCGCCGCTTTTGTAGCCCGGGTAAGGCCGGAGGCCGCACCCGGGTCCCCACGTCACCGCAAGGCAAACCTTGACGGCCCCCGGGTGCGCTTCGCTTACCCGGGCTACAAGTGCCCTGTCAGTGCGCCGCTCGTGTAGCCCGGGTAAGGCCGGAGGCCGCACCCGGGTCGCCACGTCACCGCGAGGCAAACCTTGACGGCCCCCGGGTGCGCTTCGCTTACCCGGGCTACAACGGCCCCGCAGTGCGTCGCTTTTGTAGCCCGGGTAAGGCCGAAGGCCGCACCCGGGATTGCCACGTCACCGCGAGGCAAACCTTGACGGCCCCCGGGTGCGCTTCGCTTACCCGGGCTACAACGGCGACCGGCGGTCAGTGGCGCAGGACGGTCAGCGCCATGGCTTCCAGCCGCGCCATGTCGAGGATTTCGACGTCCCGCTGCTTGATCGATACCAGCCCGTCGCGTTCGAACCGGCGCAGCACGCGGCTCACGGTCTCCGGCGCCTGGCGCAGGTAGTTGGCGATGTCGGTGCGCGACATCGTCAGCTGGAAGCGCCTGGGCGAAAACCCGCGCTGCGCGAGGCGGCGCGAGAAACCGATCAGGAACGCCGCCATGCGCTCATCGGCGGAATGATCGCCGGCGAACAGCGACGCCACACCGATGTCGCGGCTCATCAGGCGGAACAGGTGCCGCTGCAGGTACGGCAGGCGCGTGGCCAGCATCGCGATGCGCGGGAACGAGAACCGGCACAGCATCACCGTGTCCAGCGCCACCGCGTTGCACGGGTAGCGATCTTCATGCACGGCGTTCAACCCGATCACCTCGCCCGGCAGGTGGAAACCGAGCACCTGCTCGCGTCCGTCCGAATCGAGCATGTAGGTCTTGACGGTGCCCGCGCGCACGGCCGCGATCGCGCCGAACGCATCGCCTTCGCGGAACACGTGCTCGCCCGCGTGCAGCGGGCCGACGTGTTCGACCAGCACGTGCAGGTCCATCAGCGCGCTCTTGTCCATGCCTTCGGACAGGCACGCCTGCGAGAACGCGCAGGTGGAACAGAAGGTCAGCGAGTCGCCGTCGTCGGCGATGATCGATGAATCGGTGCGCGGAAAAACGATCCCGGAACTCATGCCCTGCCCGATCGCGACGTCAGACGGTCCTGGAGAACTGGGTCACCGCCCCGTCCTGCGGGACGAGGTAGCGGTCGAAACACGCCGCCAGCACCCGCAACAGCAGCCGGCCCCGGGGCGTGGCCCGTACGGCGCGTGAAGACAGTTCCACCAGCCCGTCCCTTTCCAGCGTCTCCAGTTGCGGCCAAGAGTGTGCGAAATAGTCTCGGAAGTCCATCAGGTGCCGACGCTCGGTCTGCCGGATGTCGATCTCGCCAAGGCACATCAACTGCTGGATGACGTCGGCCCGCACCAGGTCGTCCTCGTCCAGGTGCATGCCGCGCCACACCGGCAGGCGTCCTTCGTCGATGGCGCGCTCCCAGCTCGGCAGGTCGCGCGGGTTCTGGCTGAAACTCGCGCCGACGTGGCTGATCGCGCTCACGCCCAGGCCGACCAGGTCGGTGTCGGCGCAGGTCGTGTAGCCCATGAAATTGCGATGCAGATCGCCGCGCGACTGTGCCTGCGCAAGGTCGTCGTCCGGCAGCGCGAAATGGTCCATGCCGATGTAGACGTACCCGGCCGCGCCGAGCCGCTCGATCGCCCGCTGCAACAGGCGCAGCTTCTCGTGCGGCGACGGCAGGTCTTCGGCGTTGATCTGCTGCTGCGGCCGGAAGAGCTTCGGCAGGTGCGCGTAGCTGTAGATCGCGAAGCGGTCCGGCCGCGCCTGCAGCGCGATTTCGAGCGTGCGGTCGAAGCCGCCCAGTGTCTGCAACGGCAGGCCGTAGATCAGGTCCACGTTCACCGAACGGAAGCCGTGCGTGCGGCAGGCGTCGATGATCGCAAGCGTCTCCTCCACGCCCTGGATGCGGTTCACCGCCTTCTGCACCACCGGATCGAAGTCCTGCACGCCCAGGCTGGCGCGATTGAACCCGGCCTGCGCCAGCGTGTGGATGTCGTCGGGGCTGACGAAACGCGGATCGAGCTCGATCGAGCATTCGCGCCGTTGCGCATCGGCGAAGGCGAAGTGGTTGCCGATCACGTCCACCACCTCGGCGATCTGCCCCGCCGCGAGGAAGTTCGGCGTGCCGCCGCCGAAGTGCAGCTGCACCACTTGGCGGTCGCGGTCGAACAGCGTCGACATCATGCCGACCTCGCGGTACAGGCGCGTCAGGTACGCCTCGCCGCGCGCCTTGTCGCGCGTGATGATGCGATTGCAGCCGCAGTAGAAGCACGGACTGGTGCAGAACGGCACGTGCACGTACAGCGACAGCGGGCGCGGGATCGGATCGCCGTTGGTGAGCGCGGCAGCCTCGCGCAGCTGGGTCGCGCCGAAATCCGCGCGGAACTGCGGCGCGGTCGGATACGAGGTGTAGCGCGGCCCCGGCCGGTCGTAGCGGCCCAGCAGCTCGGAATCGAAAAGGATGGACGAAGTGGCCATGGACGCAGCCTAGCGGCGCCATAAAACCGTGCCTTGATTTCGGTCAAGGAGAACGTGTCGCCCCTCGCGGAAGGCCGCTCATGGCCCCCGGGGCAGCATCCGATGCGGAGATCGCATCCGGCTTGACCTGGATCATGTCCGCCTGAACAGGGCGCGCGGATGCTGTCGCCGTCGCGGACCGGCGCCCATCGGCGCATCGCGGGCCGCCACGGGGAAACGCGATGCCATGCCGTACTACGTGATCCTGACGATCCACCTGCTGTGCGCGTTCGTGTTCGTCGGCACGGTGTTTTTCGAAGTGCTGGTCATGCACGCGGTGCGCCGGAAGGTGCCGCCGGATGTGTTCGCCGCGATCGAACGCGCCATCGGCGACCGCACGCGCCGGCTGATGCCCTGGGTGCTCGCGCTGCTGTACGCCGCCGGCATCGCGCTGGCGTGGCAGTACCGCGCGCTGCTCGCGCACCCGCTGGACTCCGCGCCCGGCACGTTGCTGTGCATCAAGATCGCGCTGGCGATCAGCGTGTTCGGCCACTTCCTGTGCGCGATGCGGCTGCGTCGCCGGGGACGATTGCGCGGACGCACGTCGCGCTGCCTGCACCTGAGCGTGTTCGCGCACGTGGTCGTGATCGTACTGCTGGCGAAGGCGCTCTTCCACGTCGGCTGGTGATCCATTCCCGTTTCCGCCCGCGCGCCGCGTCGATGCGGCGCCGTGGCCACGATTCCACCTCACGAGACTTCGCCATGCTCCACGCGTCCCGCTTCGCCGCCGCGCCGCTTGCGCTCGCGGTATTCCTTGCGCTGCCCGTGCACGCGGAATCCGACCGCGACCAGCCGATCTTCGACATGCGTTACCGCTTCGAGCACGTCGATCCCGACAACGCGCTGCGCAATGCCGACGCGCAGACGCTGCGCACCCGCATCGGTTACCGCAGCGCACGCGTCGCGGGCTGGTCGGGCCTGGTGGAAGTGGACAACGTCAGCCACCTCGGCGCGGAACGCTTCAACAGCACGCGCAACGGGCGCACCGCGTACGCGGCTGTGCCCGACCCCGACGGCACCGGCTTCAACCAGGCGCTGCTGCGTTTCGACAGCGACACCGCCGCGGTGATCCTCGGCCGGCAGCGCATCAACCTCGACAACCAGCGCTTCATCGGCGGCGTCGGCTGGCGGCAGAACGAACAGACCTTCGATGCGGCATCGCTGCAGTTCAAGCCGGCGGACAAACTCGCGTTCTGGTACAGCTACGTCGACGACGTGGACAGCGTGTTCGGCCCCGACGACCGCCACGCCAACGCGACCAACCCGGCCGATTACGAAGGCCGCAGCCATCTGTTGAACGTGCAGGCGAAGCTGTTCCCTGCGCTCGCCTTCACCGCGTATCAGTACCGGCTCGAACTGGACAACGTCGCCGTCACCGCGAACGCGCCGCTCGGCACGCTGTCCAGCATCACCACCGGCCTGCGCGCCAGCGGCCGCGCGGGCGCGTGGAGTTATGCGGTCGAGTTCGCCCGGCAGAAGGACAACGACGGTAATCCGTGGCAACTCGACAGTCGTTACGTGCTTGCCGAACTGGGCCATGCAATCGACAAGGTCCAACTCCGCGCGGGTTACGAAAAGCTCGGCGCGGGGCGCGGAACGGGCAGCGGGAACCGCGCGTTCCAGACGCCGCTGGGCACGCGGCATGCATTCCAGGGCTGGGCGGACCAGTTCCTCACGACGCCGGCCGGCGGCATCGAAGACCGCTACATCGGCGTCACCGCACCGCTGTGGGGCGGCAGCGTGCAGGCGTGCCTCCACGACTTCATCGCCGATCGTGGCGGTGCGGACTACGGGAGCGAACTCGATCTCTCGTACCAGCATCGCCTGCCGTGGTCGCCGCGCCTGACGGTGCTGGGGAAGCTCGCGCGTTACCGCTCGGACGATGTTGCCTTCACCGTCGATACCGACAAGGCGTGGTTGCAGCTGCAGTACAGCCATTGACCTCGGCCAATCGCAAGCGCTTGACCTGCGTCAAGGTCCGGCGCTCCGCGCGGTGCGCGAATTACCTCTCCATCCCAAGCGGATCCGATCGATGAACATGTATCCCTTCGACGCGCGCGGCATCGGCAAGCGCTTCCGCCATGCGGCGATCTTCGGCGCACTCGACGCGCTGACCCCCGGCGAAACCATGCGCTTCTTCAACGATCACGACCCCGTTCCGCTGCTGCGCCAGATGGAGCAGCGCTACGGTGAGGCGGTGCGCGTCGAATACCTGCAGCGCGAACACGGCGTGGTGATCATCGACTTCACGGTCGTGGCGCAGAACGATGGCGCGACGCGGGCGTTGCCGCCTGCGGGGTGTGGGTGAGGCGGGCTTCGCGATGAAGCGTTCGCCCTTGTAGTCCGGGTAAGGCCGAACGCCGCACCCGGGGGAACGCAGGATGGCACCTCTCGCGAAAAGCCCCGGGTGCGCTTCGCTTACCCGGGCTACAAATGCCGGCTAACGATCACCCGAGCATGCCGGCGCCAGCCCGCCGCGCGTTCGCGGACGTGCCGGCAGGCCGACACCATCAGTCCCACGAGCACGTCCGGAGTGTGGATGGCAACAACCAATCCGAAGGCAAGGGGCGCCAGATACGCAAGGCTCGCCGCCATGATCGGGACGACAAGCACGTTGAACGTCAGCGCCTGGCCGGGCGCCGGCCAGACGATGATGCAGGCCACCACGAGCATGAGCGCTGCGATGGCATGAAGCTGCAACCAGCTGTTGAACAGTCGTGGCGCCGTGCGCCTGAGCCGCGCTTCGATGCGCTCGATGCTCCACAGGAGCAGCATGACCAGGCCGATCAAGGCGAGGAAACAAGAGAGGCCGACTACAAATTCCATTTGCGTGTCTCTCGAAGACATCGTGAAGCGCGATCCCGGATTGCATACGCCGCGCAGTGTTCCCCTCGCGAACGCCACCACAGGATACCGCTGGACATGCCCGCTGGCTTTCCACGACGCAGCGGCGAACGAGGCTCAACCATTCACGCCCGCATAACGCGAGTGAGGGCATCACGTATGCCACCTCAGGAGAGACGGCCATGGCTTGCCGTCGGGCAAAAGGATCGCGCATGAAAGCCGAACTCCGTCGCGGTGCCGTCGCGATGATCGCCTCGCTCCTGGTCATCGCCAGCGCCGCCTGCCAACGCGAGCAAGCCACGACGACGACAGCCAGCGCGCCTGAGCCATCCCGGCCCGCACCAGCACCTTCCGATTCCACGGACGTCGCCGATGCCAGCAAGGTGCCCGGTCCGGTGGAGAACACCCGCCTCACCGAGCCGTACGTGCGCATGGCCGCGCGCGACGTGTATTTCTGGGCGTGGCCGATGGTGAATATCTACAACCGCCGCCTCGGCTTCAAGGACCTGCCCGGTCCCGGGAAACTCGGCGGCGTACTGCCGGCCGCGCCCCCGAACCGCATGAGCATGCTCACCGACTACGTCGCTCCATCGGAACGCGAGGTGGCCTGTCCCAACCAGGACGTCGTGTATGGCGGCGGGCCGCTCGCGTTGGACATCGAACCGGTGGTGGTGCAGGTGCCGGATTTCGGCGATCGCTTCTGGGTCTACCAGATCGTCGACTCGCGCACGGACAGTTTCGTCAGCCTGGGCAAGATGTACGACACGAAACCGGGCTTCTACCTGCTGGTGGGTCCGGACTGGAGCGGCACCACGCCGCAGGGAATCGCGCAGGTGTTCCGCGCGGGCACCAACACCGGCTACGCCATTCCACGCGTGGCCCTGCTCGACACGCCGGAGGATCGCGCCGCCGTGCAGCCGCTGGTCGCGCAGATCGACATGTACCCCCTGTCCGAATTCGACGGGAAGATGAAGCGGCACGACTGGGCGGCATCGCCGTCCTTCCCCGAACCGCCACGGCCGGCGGGCGGCGGTGAAGCGCCAAAGGTGGTTCCGGAGAAATTCTTCGACGAACTGCCGGTCGTGCTCAAGGACGCCAAGCCCCTACCCGGCGAGGAAGCGCGCTACGCGAATGCGCTCGCACTGGTGGCCGCGCTGCAGAAGGACCCGAAGCTGAAGGCCGCCGCGATAGACGAAGCCCGCAAGACGGAACAGGACGTGATCGCCCCGCTCCTGCAGTTCCGCAACTTCGGCGTGCCGCTGCCGCACCACTGGACGACCGTGCGCAACGGCGCCGGATTCGGCAGCGACTACTTCACCCGGACGGCAGTGGCGCGTTCGAACATCTACGTGAACAAGCCCAACGAAGCCACCTACTTCTACCAGGACCTCGACGACACCGGCGCGCGCCTGGACGGCAGCAAGCGCTACACCGTCACCTTCGACAAAGGCGGCCCGCCGGTCAGGGGATTCTGGTCGCTGACGCTGTACGACGCGGACCACTTCTTCGCGCCCAATGCGATCAATCGATATTCGGTCGGGACGAAGAACAAGGATCTGAAACCCAATCCCGATGGTTCGCTGACGATCTACGTGCAGGCCGACGAGCCGACCGACCCCGTGCAGCGCGCCAACTGGCTGCCTTCGCCTGATGGCGCGGAGTTCTCGCTGTACGTACGCACCTATTGGCCCGAGCAGGCGATCCTCGACGGAACTTGGTCGCCGCCGGCGGTCAGACCGGCTTCGTGATCGGGTGGGTGACGTTTCGGAATGTCCGCTATCGGCCAGAAGCGGTCACCCATGAGGTGACAGCGCTTTGCGAACTCCATGGATCGTCCGCTGACGCAATGGCTCGACAATGAGGAGGAAGCCCGGTGATACAACGGAGCTTGTGGGGGCCGGAAAAACCCTGCAGCAACGGGATTCGTAAGCGCTCGACCACACCAGAGCCAACACGACACAGCGCCCATCACTGCTGGGCGGACCGTCCTCGTTTCCTGTCGTCGTGCTGCGCGGTGGCGCGACTTTGCACGAACTCCGGAAAGGTCTCCGCCAGCGACGCCGTGTCCGGCAGGATGTAGAACAGCCCGCCCCGTTCGAATGTCGGCGCGATGATCTGCGTGTAAAACTCCGGCGCGACGTTGATGCAGCCGTGGGTGACGCGGTTGTCGTCCGGCGAGGGCGATGCAAGGCGTTCGGGGCGCTTCTCGGCCGGCACGCCAGTCGCCGTGGGATGCATGGAGACCGCGGAATCGTAGTCCACCCACAGGACGCGCCCGGCGTCGATGGAGGGGCCGAAACCGCCGACGAAGCGACCGGCGGGCGTGGTGCGATCACGGCCCGGAATTTCGCGAAGCGCGAGACCGGCAACGCCGGGGGCGGCATGATCGCCGACCGCCGAGCCGAACAGCCCGGGCGCCGCGCCGCGAAGCCGGCCGTCGCCGCCGAACACCAGGATCTGTGCGGCGGCCTTGTCGATGATCGCGAACGGATAGCCTTCGCTGTCCCTGGATGCGACAACCCAGCCCGCGAGCTCGGTCACCGTGTCGGACACTTCCTGGCCTGGCGGTAGCAGGTCGATGGGGGCCACCGGTTGCTCGGTGGCGGCTTCCTCGGCGCTGGCCACGCCGAAACTGGCGCACGCCAGCGCCAGCGCTAGCACGCCGGAAGCGGCGCGGATCGCAGGGTGTAGGCGCGTAATGATGGGAAATTCCTTGGAACGACGACTAGAAACAGCAAAGATAAGAGACCGGTGGCCAGCAAGGCCACCGGATCCCGGGTTTTACAACGTTCGTCACAAATTGCGGCGCGATCAACCGCGCGGAACGCGGCGCGGCGCCGCTTCGAGCTGCTGGACGCGGCCTTCGATCTGATCCAGTCGCTGGTTGGCCTGCTGCGCCGACTGGTTGGCGGATTCGGCGCTCTGGGCTGCGCTCTGCACCCTCGTGTCGAGCTGATCGAGGCGTGAGTTGATCGTTGCAAACTCGTCGGTATAGGTGGCGCAACCACCGAGACCCAGGGCGGCGACGATCGCCACGCCGAGCGTACGCGCCATCGTCAGGTTTTGCTTGGTCAGAAACATCCCAATCCTCCTTCGTCTTGGATATCGGAAATCGCGGCCTTTTTGTTGGTGCCAAGAGCGGCTTCAGCTTGCTTCGGAATATGTAGATGGATTGTGAAGATGCGTCAACCCGCGAGGGTGCGGCTTGGTTCCAGCCGTGCCCCGCACCGCGCCTACTTGATCCGCCGCTTCTCCAGCTTCCGCGCCAGCGTGCGGCGATGCAGGCCGAGGCGGCGCGCGGCTTCGGAAATGTTGAAATCGCTCGCGGCGAGCGCTTCGTGGATGTGTTCCCACTCCAGCGTCTTGATCGAGGTGGTGCGTTGCGTGAGCTCCACTTCGGTGTCGCCCGCGGCGCGATCGAACGCCGCCTCGATGTCGTCGGTGTTCGAAGGCTTGGCGAGGTAGTGACGCGCGCCGAGCTTGATCGCTTCCACCGCGGTGGCGATGCTCGCGTAGCCGGTCAGCACGACGATGACGAGATCGGGATCGAACGCGTGCAGGCGCTTCACGCTCGACAGTCCGGACGCGCCGCCGGCGAGTTTCAGGTCGACCACCGCGTGCGTCGGCACGAAGTCCTCCAGCAGCGCGGGCATGCCCTCCTCGCCCGCGAGGTGGCGCACCTGGTAGCCGCGGCGTTCGAACGAACGCACCAAGGTGCGCGCGAAAGCCTCGTCGTCCTCGACGATCAGCAGGCGTCGGTCAGTCTTCGTCGTCATCGTGTTCGTCCTCGATGGCAAGGGCCGACAGCGGGAGCGTCATCGTGACCACCGCCCCGCCCTGCGGCCGGTTCTTCGCCGTGAGGCTGCCACCCAGCGTACGCGCAACGTTCACCGAGAGGAACAGCCCCAGGCCGCCGCCCGGGCGCCCCTTGCTGGTGTTGTACGGCGAGCCCAGCCGCTGCAGGATGCCGCCCGCGAAGCCGCCTCCGGCATCGCTGACTTCGATGACGAGCTGATCGTCGTCGCAGTCGGCGTCCAGCGCGACCCATTGCGGCGAGGCTTCCAGCGCGTTGTCGAGCACGTTGAAGACCATCTGCCGCAGGCTCGTGTCGGAGACGATGCGCGGGTCCACGCTGCAACGATTGGCATAGCTGAACGACGCCGGATTGCGCGCTTCGCGCCACTCGCGCGCCAGGCCGTCGAGCATCGCGTGCAGGCCCATTTCGGTGGGCGCTTCCGCGCGCGGGCCGCCGGCGGCGAGCAGGATGTTGGTGACGATCGATTTGCAGCGCGCCACCTGCGCCTGCATCTCGACCACGTCGTGGTGCAGCTCGCCATCGGAGGCGATGGTCGGCAGGTGCTGCCAGTCGCCGAGGATCACCGACAGCGTCGACAGCGGCGTGCCCAGTTCGTGCGCGGCGCCGGACGCGAGCAGGCCCATGCGCACGATGTGTTCCTCTTCCGCCGCACGCTGGCGCAGCTCGGCCAGGCGTGCGTCGCGTTCGCGCAGGATGCGGCTGATGCGGGTGAGGAACACCACCAGCAGCCCGGCGATCAGCAGGAAACAGATCAGCAGGCCCTGGACGTAGTAATCGGCCAGTCCGTGCGAGGGCTCCATCGTCAGCACGATGGGCGTGCGCGCCAGCGCCAGGCCGGTCACGCACAGGGCTGCGGCGACGGCGATCACCCAGCTCCACGGCGAGCGCAGCACGACGGTGCTGAGCACCACCTGCAACAGGTACAGGAACACGAACGGATTGGTGATGCCGCCGGAAAGATAGAGCTGGATCGTCAGCGAGGCGACGTCCACCAGCAGCGCGACGAGCAGCGCGTTGCTCGATGCATGCTCGCGCCGGCGCCACCAGAAATGGCTGGCGATATTGAACAGCGCCAGCGCGGCGATCACCGCGAACATCGAGGTCAGCGGCAGGGCGATGCCGAGCCCGTAATGCACGACGAGGATCGTGGCGACCTGCCCGATCACCGCGATCCAGCGCAGCTGGATCAGCTGCTGCATGTTGCGGAGGCCGGCAGTGCCGCGCGGGCCGGTCGCGGCGGAGATCCTGCGTTCCGCGTCGACGGACGGGTCGGTGGACAGATCGGCTTGCAGCGACGGTGCGGGCATGATCGGGGCGCGGTGGTTACCGGCGTCGATCATGGCGCAACCTGCGTTCGGACGCGATCAGGAACACCCCGGCCGCCAGCGCCAGCAGGGCCATGCCGAACCAGGTCACGGCGTAGGACAGGTGCGAATCGCGGAACTTCACCACGGTAAGGCCGCCGCGCGGCCACGCGTCGGAAGCGGCGCCGGCTTCATCCGCCAGACCTTCGTCCATGAAGAACGGCGCCACGCGATCGGCCGGAAGTCCATGTGCCTGCGCGATCGCCGCGACGTCGCGCGAATACCAGCGCCCCTGCGCCGGATCGTTGCGTCGAAGGAAACCGCCGCCCGGTTCGCTGATGCGCAGCAATCCGGTCACGACCACCCTGCCCTGCGGCGGCTCGCCGGCGGTCTGGCCCATCGGCACGAAGCCACGGTTGACCAGCACGTAATCGCCTGCATCGGTCTTCAATGGCGCCAGCACCCAGCTGCCCGCACCGTATGCGGTGACGGCCTGTGTGCGCGTTTCCTTGCCGGGTACGAATTCACCGGCGACCGACACGCGCCGATAACCGTCGGACGCGTCGGTGACCCGTGGCCACTGCGCGCGAGACGGCGCGGGAACCGGTTCGGCGTGCACGCGCGCATCCACGCGTGCGATGAGGTCGTGCTTCCACGCCATGCGCTGGACCTGCCACACACCCAGCGCGAGGAATCCGAGGAACGCGACCGCCAGCAGCGCCACGAACGTCACCAGCACGCCGGCACGTCGCGGCCGGGGAACGGAGCGCGCGTCGGCGACGGGACCGGTCATGGCGCGGTCTTCAGCATCTCCAGCATCTCGTGCGCGCCCGGCATCATGTTGGTGTTGAGGTGGTGCATGACCCACAGCGAGCCGGTCAGCACGATCACCACCAGCACCAGCGTGAAGATCAGCGCGAGCGCGTTCCAGCCGCCTTCGGACTTCGCGTTCATGTGCAGGAAGTACACCATGTGGACGACCACCTGCACGGCGGCGAACGCCATCAGGATGATCACCAGCAAAGGCGTGGCGACGGCATTGGACTTGCCCATCACCAGCGCGAACGGAATGGCCGTCAGGATGACCGACAGCACGAAGCCGGTCAGGTACTCCTTCTTCGAGACGTGCGGGATGCCGTCCTCGAGGAAGTCGTCGTCGTGGTCGTGGTGTGCGTGGTCACTCATCGCAGCGAGCCCATCAGGTAGACGAAGGTGAAGACGCCGATCCAGACGACGTCGAGGAAATGCCAGAACATCGAAAGGCAGGCCACCCGGCGCGTGTTGGCGCGCGTCAGGCCGTGCTTGCGCACCTGCAGGCACAGCACCACCAGCCAGATCACACCGAAGAACACGTGCAGGCCGTGTGTACCCACCAGCGCGAAGAACGCGGACAGGAACGCGCTGCGCTGCGGGCCCGCGCCCAGGTGGATCATGTGGTGGAACTCGTACAGCTCGATGCCGAGGAACGCCGCACCCAGCAGGCCCGTCACCACCAGCCAGCCGATCACGCCGGCCTTGCGGCGGGCCTGCATCGACAGCATCGCGAAGCCGTAGGTGATCGACGACAGCAGCAGCACCGCGGTGTTCACCGCGACCAGTTTCAGGTCGAACAGGTCCGCGCCCGACGGGCCGGCCGCGTAGCTGCGGCCCAGCACGCCGAAGGTGGCGAACAGGCACGCGAAGATCATCAGGTCGCTGAGCAGGTAGATCCAGAAGCCCAGCAGCGTGCCGTTCTGCGGATGATGATGGCCCTGCGTGTCGAGGAACACCGGCGCGCCGTCCTCACGGGTCATAGCGATGGAATCAGCCACGGAAGGTCTCCAGCTGCAGGGTGCGCGCGTGTTCGGTCGCAGCCACCTCATTGGCGGGGATGTGATAGTCGCGGTCGTAGTTGAACGTGTGCCAGATCGCGTAACCCACCACGCCGACCAGCGAGGCGATCGCCAGCCACCACACGTGCCAGATCATCGCGAAACCGCCGATGGTGCTCAGCACCGCCAGCACCAGGCCGGCCGGCGTGTTCTTCGGCATGTGCACGGGCAGGAAGCCCGACCGCATGCGCGTGAACCCGCGCTGCTTCATGTCCCACCACGCGTCGGTGTCGTGCACGACCGGCGTGAAGGCGAAGTTGTACGCCGGCGGCGGCGAGGACGTGGACCACTCCAGCGTGCGGCCGTCCCAAGGATCGCCGGTGACGTCGCGCAGCTGCTCGCGCTTGCGGAAGCTGACGTAGATGCAGATCAGGAACGCGGCGATGCCGATGGCGATGAGCACTGCGCCGAACGCGGCGATCTGGAACCAGATCTGCAGCGACGGATCCTCGAAGTGGCTCATGCGGCGGGTCACGCCCATCAGGCCCAGCACGTACAGCGGGGTGAAGGCGAACCAGTAGCCGGCGAGCCAGAACCAGAACGAGACCTTGCCCCAGAAGTCGTCGAGCTTGAAGCCGAAGGCCTTCGGGAACCAGTGCGTCATCGCCGCGAACAGGCCGAACACCACGCCGCCGATGATCACGTTATGGAAGTGCGCGATCAGGAACAGGCTGTTGTGCAGCACGAAGTCCGCCGGCGGAACGGCCAGCAGCACGCCGGTCATGCCGCCCACGACGAAGGTGATCATGAAGCCGATCGTCCACAGCATCGGCACCTCGAACCGGATCCGGCCGCGGTACATGGTGAACAGCCAGTTGAAGATCTTCGCGCCCGTCGGGATCGAGATGATCATCGTGGTGATGCCGAAGAACGAGTTGACGCTCGCGCCCGACCCCATCGTGAAGAAGTGGTGCAGCCACACCAGGTACGACAGCACCGTGATGCACACCGTCGCGTAGACCATCGACGAGTAGCCGAACAGGCGCTTGCCCGAGTACGTGGACACAATTTCCGAGTACACGCCGAACAGCGGCAGGATCAGGATGTAGACCTCCGGATGGCCCCAGATCCAGATCAGGTTCACGTACATCATGGCGTTGCCGCCAAGGTCGCTGGTGAAGAAGTTCGTGCCGACGTAGCGGTCCAGCGCCAGCAGCGCCAGCACGGCGGTCAGCACCGGGAACGACACCACGATCAGCACGTTGGTGCACAGCGAGGTCCAGGTGAAGACCGGCATCTTCATCATGGTCATGCCGGGCGCGCGCATCTTGATGATGGTCACCAGCAGGTTCACGCCCGATAGCAATGTGCCCACGCCGGCTATCTGCAGCGCCCACAGGTAATAGTCGACGCCCACGCCCGGACTGAACGCCAGGCCCGACAGCGGCGGATACGCCAGCCAGCCGGTCGCGGCGAATTCACCGAAGAACAGCGACATCATCACCAGCACGGCGCCGGAGACGGTCATCCAGAAGCTGAAGTTGTTGAGGAACGGGAACGCGACGTCGCGCGCGCCGATCTGCAGCGGGACGAGGTAGTTCATCAGGCCCGTGACCAGCGGCATCGCCACGAAGAAGATCATGATCACGCCGTGCGCGGTGAAGATCTGGTCGTAGTGGTGCGGCGGCAGGTAACCGACGCTGTCGCCGAACGCGATCGCCTGCTGCAGACGCATCATCAGCGCGTCGGCGAAGCCGCGAAGCAGCATCACCAGACCGAGCACGATGTACATGATGCCGATCTTCTTGTGGTCGATGCTGGTGAACCACTCGTTCCAGAGGTAGCCCCACAGCTTCTGCTTCGTGATCACCGCCATCAGCGCGAGGCCGGCGATCACGGTGCCGATGAAGGTCACCAGCAGGATCGGCTCATGGAACATGGGAATGGCATCCCATGACATGCGTCCGAAGATCGGTGAGGTCGGGAGGGTGCTGCTTTCGAGGGACATCGCAGGGAATTCCGGAATGAGGTCTGGCCGGTCGGGAGGCGGTCGGGCGCGATCAGGGCGCCTTCATGCCACCCACCGCACCGGTCAGCGAGCGGGGCGCGGCATCGTCGATCGAACAGACTTCGGCCGACACGTACGCGCCCAGGCGCGGGTCGCCGCGGCGCGGCGTGGCGAGCGGCTTCAGGCCGTCCAGGCCCAGGCCGCCGGCGGCGTCGATCGCCATCATCTGGTTCATGCACAACCGGTCCAGGTCGACGCAGCGGTTGAGCACCGCATCGAACAGGCCGCTGTCCACGCTGGCGAAGTGGCGCACGGGCTCGCGCTCGGACGGCTTCTCCAGCTCCAGATACGCCGCGCGCGTAAGCGACAGTTCGCTGCCGCGCACGTCGTTGAGCCAGCGCTGGTACTCGGCTTCGGACCGGCCATGGAACTTGAAGCGCATGTGCGAGAAACCCGCGCCGCTGTAGTTGGCCGAGAAGCCGTCGTACACGCCGGGCGCATTGATCACCGCGTTCAACTCGCTCTCCATGCCCGGCATGCCGTAGATCATTCCGGCCAGCGCGGGCACGTAGAAGGTGTTCATCACCGAGGAGGCCGTGATGCGGAAATGCACCGGGCGATCGACCGGCACGACGACTTCGTTCACCGTCGCCACGCCCTCTTCGGGATAGACGAACAGCCACTTCCAGTCGAGCGCGACGACCTGGATTTCCACCGGCTTCACGTCCGCCGGCACCGGGCGCCCCTCGGAGAGGCGGTCGAGCGGACGGAACGGATCGAGCAGGTGCGTGCTGATCCAGGTGATCGCGCCGAGCGCGATGATGATCAGCAGCGGAACGCCCCAGATGACGAGCTCGAGCTGGGTCGAATGATCCCAGTCCGGCTTGTAGGTGGCGCTGCGGTTGGAGGCGCGGTAACGCCAGGCGAACAGCAGCGTGAGCGCGATCACCGGGACGATCACGATCAGCATGAGCACGGTCGCCACGACGATCAGCTGCCCCTGGCGGGCGGCGATGTCGCCGGCGGGATTGAGAACCAGCAGGTTGCATCCCGACAGCGCGACCGTGGCGAGAAGCAACACGGCGGCCTGCAGGAATCTGCGCGCGATGGACATGTGGGATGGGGGCTTACGGATTGAGCAGGATCAATGTATTCCGGCCGTCGCGCGGGGAGAATTGGACGTTTTGTCCTATCGTCCAGGCCGGTTGTCTCTGTCAGGCTATCGTCGCATCCTCCTTTGTCCAACCGGCTTCGGACGTTCCGGGCCGGTATTCCGAGTGTCCCGCGCGATGTCATCCGCCAGCCCCACCGCCGCAAACTCCACCGTTTCGACCCACGACCACGGCACCAAGGCGCACACCGACGTCGCGCCGGGCGAAATCGCCGTCGGCGTGGTCATCGGGCGCGCGTCCGAATACTTCGACTTCTTCGTCTTCGGCATCGCCGCCGCGCTGATCTTCCCGTCGGTGTTCTTCCCGTTCACGGGCCGGCTGGAAGGCGCGCTGTGGTCCTTCGCGGTGTTCGCGCTGGCCTTCATCGCGCGCCCGCTGGGCACGATCCTGTTCATGTCGGTGCAGGAACGCTGGGGCCGCGGCATCAAGCTGACGCTGTCCCTGTTCATGCTGGGCACCGCCACCGCCGGCATCGCCTTCCTGCCCAGCTACGCCACGCTCGGCGGCGCCTCGATCGCGCTGCTGGCCGGCTTCCGCATGCTGCAGGGCGTGGCGCTCGGCGGCTCGTGGGACGGCCTGCCCTCGCTGCTGGCGATGAACGCGCCGAAGGAACGCCGCGGCTGGTACTCGATGCTCGGCCAGCTCGCCGCGCCGGTGGGCTTCATCGTCGCCGCCAGCGTGTTCGCGTTCCTGTACGCCAGCCTGGGCGAGGCCGACCTGCTGTCGTGGGGCTGGCGCTATCCGTTCTTCGTCGCCTTTGCGATCAACGTCGTTGCGCTGTTCGCGCGACTGCGCATCGTGGTGGCCGACGAATACCAGAAGAAGATGAGCGAACTCGAGCTCGAACCGACGCCGATCCGCGAACTCTTCCGCGCCAAGGGCCGCCACGTGGTGATCGGCGCTTTCGCCGCGCTCGCCAGCTACGCGCTGTTCCACATCGTCACGATCTTCCCGCTGTCGTGGATCCTGCTGTATTCGCAGAAGTCGATCGTGGACTTCCTGCTGGTCCAGATCCTCGGCGCGTTCATCGCCTGCGGTGGCGTCGTGGCCTCGGGCCTGATCGCCGACCGCGTGGGCCGTGCGCGCACGCTGGGCGGCCTCGCCATGGGCATCGCGATGTTCAGCGGCTTCGCGCCCACGCTGATGGGCGGCGGCGACGTCGGCCAGGCGGCGTTCGTGCTGATCGGCTTCGCGCTGCTCGGCCTCTCGTACGGCCAGGCAGCCGGCGCGGTGACGGCGAACTTCGGCCGTCGCTACCGCTACACCGGCGCGGCGCTCACCTCCGACCTCGCCTGGCTGATCGGCGCCGCCTTCGCCCCGCTCGTCGCGCTGGGCCTGTGCTCGCAGTTCGGCCTGGCCTGGCTGGGCGCGTACCTGCTCTCCGGCGCCATCGGCACGCTGGCCGCGCTGGGCATCAACCGGGCGATGAACTACAAGAGCTGAGGCGCGGCGGCTGTTCGCCCCGCTGCACCGATCGAAACGCAACGCCCGCGGTTCATCCCCGCGGGCGTTTTCGTTGGATGCACCGCATGCGGCGAACGGATCAGCGTCGCACCAGGTCCAGATGCGTCAGGTACAGACGCAGATCGAACTCGAGCTGGTGGTAGTCCGCCTCCATGTGCGTGCACAGCTGGTAGAAGGCCTTGTTGTGCTCGGGTTCGCGCATGTGCGCAAGCTCGTGCACGACGATCATCTTCAGAAAGTCCGCAGGCGCATCGCGGAACACCGTGGCGATGCGGATCTCGCGGCTGGCCCTGAGTCGTCCGCCATGCACGCGCGAGATGGCCGTATGCGTGCCGAGCGCATGCTTCATCACCTGCAGCCTGCTGTCGTAGACCACCTTCCCCAGCGGTACGGATTTGCGAAGGTGACGGTCCTTCAGCGCCTGCACGTAGTCGTACAGCTGCGCGTCGTTGCGGACGGTATTGGGCTGGTCGTACCTGTTCGCGAGCATCGCGCCCAGCCGGTCCTCGTCGATCAGCCGGCGCACCCGCGCCAGCAGGTGTTCGGGGTAGCCGGAAAGGTATTTCAGCGTGTCCATCGGCGGGCAAGTGGCGGCAACGGCAGTATCATGGCCCCGAATCCAACGGCACGAAACCGCGACATGGCGAAGGCGAATCCCCTCCAGGAACAGTTGCTCAAGGCGGGCCTGGTCAAGAAATCCAAGGTGGCCGAGGTCGCGCGCGAGCAGAACAAGGCCCGGCACGCCAAGTCGCCGTCCGACATCCAGCTCGACGCCCAGCGCGCACGCGCGGAGAAGGCCGAGCGCGATCGCGCGTTGCAGGCGCAGCGCAAGGCGCAGGCGCACGCGGCGGAGCTTCGTGCGCAGGCGCGGCAGATCGTCGAGGACCGCAAGGTCCCGCGCACCGGCGAGAGCGAATACCGCTTCACCGAAAACGGCGCGATCCGCACGCTGCTGCTCAACGAGGACCTGCGCGGGAAACTGGCGTCCGGTGCCCTGGCGATCGCCCGCATCGACGATCGCCATGAGCTGATCCCGCGCGCGGCTGCCGACAAGGTGCGTGAGCGCGACGCGACCATGATCGTGCTCGATCACGGCGCGGACGCCGGCACCGACGCCGACGTCCCCACGTCCGAGGACGATGCGTACTACGCGCAGTTCAAGGTGCCGGACGATCTGATCTGGTGATCGATGCGGTGACCGCGCCCGGGTGGATCGTGCGCATGGTCACCCGATCCCGGATGCGCTTCGCTTACCCGGGCTACGAAGGCTACAAGGGCGCGGTGTCGCGGGTAGCCGACGCCAGCACCGCATCCGTGTCCTGTCCGAGCACCGGCGCGGCGAATGGCGCCGGGCCAGGCGTGCGGCCGAAGCAGATCGGCTCGGCGACGCCGCGATAGCGACCGACCACGGGATGCTCGATGCTGGTCATGATGCTCTCGGCCAGCACCTGCGGATGGTCGAACATGTCCTCGACCTTGCGCGCCGCCGCGCACGGCACGTGGTCGGCGAGCAACGCCTCCCACTCGGCCGCGGTGCGCGAGGCCAGCGCGTCGTGCAGCAGCGGCACGATTTCGGCCGCGTGCTCGGCCCGCTTGCGCACGGAGTCGTAGCGCGGATCGTCGGCCAGCGCGTGCAGGCCGGTTTTCTCGCACAGGGCGCGCCAGAACCGCGGCGTGTTCGCCGAGATGTACAGGTGCCCCTCGCGCGCCGGATGGATGCCGGTCACGCCGCCCGAACGCATGTCGCGCCCGATGTCGAGCGATTCGCCTTCGACGTAGATCAACCGGGCCGACTGCATCGTCAGCGCGCTGCGCAGCAGCGAGATGCCGACGTACTGGCCGAGTCCGCTTCGTTCGCGCTCGTACAGCGCCGACGACACGCCCGCCGCGAGCAGCGCCGCCGCGTAGTAGTCCACGACCGAGCCGTACACGATTTCCGGCGGCCCGCCGCGCTTGCCCTGCAGCGAGCAGATGCCGGTCATCGTCTGCAGCACCTGGTCGTAGCCGGCCATGTCCTTCATCGGGCCGGAGTCGCCGTAACCGCTCACGGCGCAGTAGATCAGGCGCGGATTGATCACGCTGAGGCGATCGAAATCGATGCCCAGCCGTTTGGGAACGGAGGGCCTGAAGTTGTGCACCAGCACGTCCGCCTCGCGCACCATGCGCAGCAGCGCGTTCAGTCCCTCGGCGCTTTTCAGGTTCAGCGCGATGCCGAGCTTGCTGCGGTTGACGCCCATGAACGCGCGGCTTTCGTCCTGCAAGGTCGAGGGATACTGGCGCAGGTTGTCGCCATCGGGCGGCTCGACCTTGATCACCCGCGCGCCCTGGTCCGCCAGCAGCGTGCAACCGTAGGGGCCGGCGATGTAGGCGCTCAGGTCCAGCACCTTGACCCCGCTGAGCGGGCCGCCGCCCTCACGCCGGATCAGATCGAAAGGCGAGGAAGATTCCATGGAACGGGTGACTCCTGCATTACGTGGGCCTGCAACGCGCCCAGTCTGTGCAAACGCCGGGACGCCGAACAGCCGCGAACCGTATGTTCAATTACCAGAATTTGTTGCGCCCGCATCCGTCTGCGGAGCGAGCGACATCCACGCCAGTCGCCATGCGCCATCGACGCGGCCACCGGCACGGTAATACGGAACGAACCGCAGCGGCGCGCGATAGCCCAGGCGCACGTCCAGCTCCATGCCGTCGGCGTCTTCCGCGGCGATTTCCGTTATCCATTCGGATGCGGGCGTCCCGGGAAGCCGCATGCTCTCCTCGATCTTGAAGCCGTCGATCAGCCCCGTCGCGTAGACCAGCGGCCCGCGCGTCAGCGCCGCGTAGTCGAAGCGCAGCACCTGCTGGGCGACGGGGCTTCCGTCCGGCGCGCGGAATTCCTGCACGTTGCGCATGCTCCGGCGATGCAGCTGCGGCGCCATCGGCAGGTGCAGCGCGACGGTGTCGCCGGCGGTCCATTGGCGGTCGATGCGCAGCCATTCGCCGGCTTCGACCGCAGCCTCGACGCCCGCACCGTTCACTTCGACGCGAACGTCCTTCGCCCATTGCGGAATGCGCACGCGCAGTTCGAAACGCGATGCCTGCGGCGGATCGACGCGGATCTCCACGCGATCGCCGAACGGATACCGCGTGGACTGCGTCAGCGCCACCTCGCCCGCGCCGTCCAGCCGCACGCGTGCGGCGCCCGGGCCGAGCAGGTTCACGAACACGCCCTGCCCGTCCGCCCCATAGGCAAGGCCCGGCAGTTCCTCCCATGCCATCGCGCCGCTGGACTTGCAGCAGCGCCAGTACGTGGTGTGCACGCGCTGCCCGTTCGGGAAGGAGTAGTAGCACCAGTCCTCGCCATTGGGATCGGCCGCGCCGAGCAGGTCGTTGTACGCGGTGCGCTCGATTTCCTCGGCGAACCGCGCCTGCCCGGTGATGCGCAGCAACTCGCCATTGAGTTGCAGCCACGACAGCACCGAACAGGTTTCCACGTAACCGTGCGGGCTGAACACGTGCGGCGGATTGAACACCTCGCGCGAACGGTGCGCGACGCCGCCCCACGGGCCGCCGCCGAGGGTCAGGTGATGCTCGCGGATGCTGCGCCACAGCGACTCCACGGCGGCGAGGAAGCGCGAATCGCCCGTGGCGCGATACAACTTCGCGAGGCCGACCAGGTTCCAGCACAGCTGGTACGCCTTGCCGGTCGCGATCTCCGATGCATCGACGCCTTCCAGCGCACGACGCAGCAGCGCCAGCTGCGGATGGCCATCGGCCTGCGCGGCGATGAGTTCCGCGAGTTCCAGGTAACGCGCTTCGCCGGTGGCGACGTACAGCTCGACCGCCGGATCCATCAGCACCGTCGCCGACATGCCGAAGTGGTTTCCCAGATCGGTGATGTCGACGTCGGTGTCGCGCAGCACGTGCAGGCACAGGTCGCCGATGCGCCGGGCGGCGTCGAGATACCGCGCATCGCCGAAGCAGCGCCAGGTCTCCAGCAATCCCAGCACGAGGTAGCTGTGCGTCCAGATGTCCCACGTGCGCAGCGTCGGCGCGCCGTCCCAGCTCACCGGCTTGGGCGGCTGCTTGTGCATGAAGCGACGGTCCGGGGCGTAATTGCCCAGATAGCCGCTTTCGTCCTGCCGCGACACGAGGAAGTCGGCGACGCGCCGCAGCTGTTGCGCGAGCACCTGGTCGCCGCTGCGCGCCACCGCCTTCGCGGTCGCGATCAGCCACTTTCCGGCGTGTTCGCCGTACCAGTCGCCTTCGAGGTTCCCCTCGACACGCGCGGGCTGGAACAGCGCGATCGCCGGGCTGTCCTCGTCGGTGATGAAACGGCTCAGCCGTCCGCGACGGCTCGCCTCGATCGCCTCGCCCAGCACGCCGTCCAGCCGCACCGCATCGGCGGCGGTGCGCTGTTGCGCCGCGCGCAGGTTCATCGCAATCGTCTCCACGGCGTCACTCCGCATCCACGACGCATCGGAAGCCCAGCATGCCGGAGCGATCCTTCGACGGCGCCATCAGCAGGTACTTGCCGTGCTGGTCGAGGCGATACGCCTGCGGGAAATACCAGTGCGAGGTCTGCGGCTGGTACGCGCTGCCGCCGCGCAGGATCGCCGCGCGCGTGTGTTCGTCGGCGAATTCGTCCGTCCACTGCCACACGTTGCCGACCAGGTCCATCACGCCGAACGGACTCGCACCCTGCGGATGCGCATCGACGTCGGCCGGCGGCGCCAGGCGGCGTTCGCGGTTGACCGGCGGCACCGCGTCGGTGCGCCATTCGTTGCCCCACGGATACAGGCGGCCGTCGCTGCCCTGCGCGGCGTACTGCCATTCCCACTCGTGCGGCAGGCGCTTGCCCGTCCACGCGGCGTAGGCGCGCGCGTCCTCCAGCGCCACCCACGTCACCGGCTTGTTCTCCCAGCCCGGCCGCGGCGCGCCGTCGCACCAGTCGCGCAGGAAGTTGTGCGCGTCGCGCGGCACATAGCCGCTCTCGTCGATGAAGCGCTTGAACTGCGCGTTCGTCACCGGATGACGATCGATGTGGAACGCCTTCATCGTCATGCGGCGGCGGTGGTTGCGACGCGCGCTCGGCTCCCACGGATACTGCACGTCCAGCCCGTCCCAGGTCTGGCCTTCGATCTCCACGCCACCGACCGCGAACACGAACTCGCCCGCCGGAATCGTCACCATGCCCTCGGGCGCCCGTGCGACCGGCTTGGTCGGTGCGATGTCGGTGATGCGCTGCGGAATCGACGTCCACTGCGACGACAGCGACGCCAGCGGCACGCGCGCGTAGTTCGCCATCAACGCGAGGAGCGCGTCCACGCCCTCGCACGACGCCGCATCGCAGGCGAGCAGCGCGCCGAAACCCTTGCCCTCCATGCGCATCTCGACGACGGCCGAACCATCGACGATGCGCGGCGACAGCTCGACGCCGTTCCACAGATCGAAGTAGCGCACGCCCTCGCGGTGCGGCACGGCCAGCTGTTCGCCTTCGATGGCGTACTCATGCCGGTTGACCATCGTCCACAGCACCCGCCCTTCGCCCGGGAAGCGGCTGGCGAACACGCCGGCCTGCAACGTCGGGAAGTACGGCGTCCAGTCGGCGCTCACCATCAACGGCGCGAACGCGCGGTAGATCGTGCTGATGCGACGCAGCGACTCGGCATCGCGCGGGGTGAACTGGTTCCAGATGCCCCAGATGTTCTCCCACGCGTTGTAACCCACGCCATTGAAGAAGATGTACTGCAGGTCGTGGTTGCGATCGCGGCCCCAGCGGTTCTCGTAATTGATCATGTGGCGCGGCTCGAGCCACTTGAACTTCGCCACCGGCGGCACGACCTCGTTCGGCGCCTTCTTGCCCCAGCTCTGCACGTTCCAGATGAGGTGCTCCTCGGCGCTGATCGTCGACTCGGGCTGCACCACCACCGGCTGCCCCAGCGCGTCGCAGGCATCGAAGAACGCGCGCGGCACGCCGTTGTAGGTATCGCCGTTGATGCCGTCGGCGCCGACCTCCTTCACCAGTCGCGCGATGGCCTTCCAGTCCGCCTCGCCCTGCTCGCGCGTGCCGTTGTCCCACGGCATGGTCGGCAGGAACACGCGAACGCCGCGGCGATGGAAATCCGCGACCGCCGAGCGCAGGCCTTCGATACCGCCCGGCAGGTCGGCGGCCATGTCGAACTGGTTGCGGTCGTCGATGCCGATGTTCGGGTACACGTACCAGATCAGCACGCTGTCGAGGCCGCCGTAGCGCTGTTCCAGATCGTCCAGGTAGCGATCGACCGTGTAGCGCCCCTCTACCGGATCGTAGAAATAGCGGTCCTCCGCCATCATCTGCGCATGCACGAAGTTGCGCTGCGCCCATTGCAGTTCCGGACGGCGGTAGTTCGCGTCGTCGAAGCCGATGCGCGTGAGATGTTCGCGGCGCCAGTCGCGCAGCTCGGAAATCCAGTCCGCCGACGTCGCGTTGACGTCGATCTTCCAGTGGCCGATCTCCGCGAACGGCCAGCCCGGCGCCTTGCCGGGCGTGGGCAGGTAGCGCTGCGTGGTGACGTGGGAGAACTTGTATTCGGTCTTCGGAACGTGGCGCGGGCGATCGTCCGAGGGCAGCTCGTGGTCTTGGCGGTTCATGCGGGGGTGTTCCGGAAGTCAGCAGGAAGATGCGGCCAGGCCGCAATGCGCGGCAAGCGCGTCGTGGTCGTTCGAGTCTTGGTCGTTCGAACCGGACAGCATGGCGACGACCTCCTCGCGCGTCGGCACGCTCGATTGCGCGCCGGCGCGCGTGCACGCCAGCGCGGAAGCCGCGGCCGCGTAGCGCAGCGCATCGGACAATGCATCGCCCGCGCCCAGTCGCGCCACCAGCGCACCGCAGAACGTGTCGCCGGCAGCGGTCGTGTCCATGGCCTGCACGCGGAACGCCGGCTGCACGTGCATGACGCCGCCACTGCGCGCGATGCAGCCGCGCGCGCCGAGCGTCACCACGACGTCGTCCACGCCGATGCGTTCGAGCCCGCCTGCGATGTCGTCGGTGCCGGCGAGCATCGCCAGTTCGCCTTCGTTGACGATCAGCAGGTCCACCAGCGCCAGCAGCGAGGCCGGCAATGCACGCGCGGGCGCGGCATTCAGCACCACGCGCACGCCGGCGTCGCGCGCCGCGCGCGCATAGGCTTCGACCGACGCCAGCGGGGTTTCGAGCTGCAGCAGCAGGTGCGTCGCCTCGCCGAGCGGCGGCAGGTGATGCGGCGCCAGCGCGTCGTTCGCGCCGGGCGCGACGGTGATCGCGTTCTCCGCGTCGTCGCTGACGCAGATGAACGCCGTGCCGGTCGCGGCGCCCTGCGCCCGCACGATGTGCAGTTGCACGCCGGCATCGCGAAGCGAGGTCTCCAGCGTCGCGGCGAACGCATCCTCGCCCAGCGCCAGCAGCATGTGCGTCGCCGCTCCGCCGGCCCGCGCGCACGCGAGCGCCTGGTTGGCGCCCTTCCCGCCCGGATGCAGTTCGAGCCCGCGCCCGAGCACGGTTTCGCCCGGCGCGGGAACGTGCGCGGCACGCACGACGAAATCGAGGTTGGCCGATCCAGCAACGAAGACATGGCCCTGCGCCGGCTTCATGGCACCGCCTGGTAAACGAGGTTGAAGAAGGGAACCGACAACCGCGGCAGGTCGCCAGGGGCGTCGTCGGGAAGATGCTGGCACAGCAGCAGCGCGACCAGGCGCTCGCTGCGGTCGATGGTGAAGTACGTCGACGCCGCGCCGCTCCAGCCGAACTGGCCGACGCTGCCCAGGCGCCCGCGACGGGCGACGTCGGTAACGACGTAACCGCCCAGCCCGAAGCCCTCGCCCGCCGCCGGCCCTGCAAGCGGCGGATCGAAGGTCGCGAGCTGGTCGCTCATCATCAGCTCCACGCTCTTGCGCGAGAGCAGCCGCGTCGCGCCGGCCCGGCCGTCGTCGGCGAGCATCTGCGCGAAGCGGAAGTAATCGCGTGCGGTGGAGTACAGCCCGCCGGCACCGCTGTCGTAGGCGCGCAGGCGTTCGCCCGGCGTGCGCGCGTCGGCGCTGCCGGCCAGCGCGAGGCGGCCGTCGGCGTCGCGCGTGGTGATGTCCACCACCCGGTCGCGCTGGCCCGGCGCCACCTCGAATCCGGTGTCGCGCATGCCCAGCGGCGCGAGAATGCGTTGCTGCAGGAGGTCGGCGAAGCGCTGCCCGCTCGCCACTTCGATCACCCGCGCGAGCACTTCGGTGTTGACGCCGTCGTAGCGGAACCGCGTGCCCGGATCGTCGGCCAGCGGCGCGCGCGCGACGCGCCGTGCGAACTCGGCCAGCGTCGGCGCATCCTGCGGGTGCTGCTCGTCGAGCAGGCGCACGGCTTCCCCGTTCCCGCCCGTCGCGAACCCCGCGGTGTGCGTGAGCAGATGGCGGATGGTGATCGGGCGCGTCGGCTCGACCCGTTCCGGCGAGCGCGCGGTGCCGCCGGCGAAGCGCTTCATTCCGGCGAATTCCGGCAGATGGCGCGCGACCGGGTCGTCCAGCCCCAGCCGCCCTTCCTCCACCAGCATCAGCGCGGCGACCGAGGTCAGCGGCTTGGTCATCGAGTACACGCGGAAGATCGCGTCGGGCCGCATCGGCCTGTTCGATCCAAGGTCGGCATGACCGTACGCGCGCTCGTAGGCGATGCGCCCGTCGCGCGCGACCAGCGCCACCGCGCCGGTGTAACCGCCGGGCGCGGTCGCGCGTTCGAGGAACGCGTCGATCCGTTGCAGGCGCGACGCGTCCATCGACGCTTCATGCGAAACGTCCGCCGCCACCGCCTGCGCGGGCGCGACTGCGATCCACGCGGCGAGCAGCACGCGGAACCGCGCCCGCCACGCACGGGGCCTGGCGGTGCGGTGCGCGTCGCGCGCGGGATGGCGGCCCCGCTGGGGCCGCGCGGCTTCAGAACGTGACTTCATACGTCAGCGAGGTCATGCGACCGCGACCAGCCCAGTAATTGCGCCAGCCCGGCACCTGCGACCAGGTCAGGATGTACTGCTTGTCGGTCAGGTTCTCGATGCCCAGCGAAATGCGGCCGTTCTTCGGCAGCGTGTAGCTGGCGGTGAAGTCGAACAGCGTGTAGCCGGTGGTGCTTTCCTCGTAGCTGAACTGCGCGCCGTCGTACTCGCGCACGTCGCTGCCGCTCAGGTCGCGCGAGAGCAGCGTGGTGGAGCCCAGCACCAGTTCCATCTGCTGCACCGGCCGGTAGCGCAGGTTCAGCGCGATCTTGTCCGGGTTCACGTCCAGCGCGCCCATCGGCTTGTTCAGGTCGCCCGCACCGAAGCGGCCTTCCGGATCCTCGCTCCAGAACGAGGTCTTGCCGCGGATGCGCGAGTACACGCCGCTCAGGCGCCACTGGTCGCTGAAGCGGTAGTCGCCGCTCAGCTCGATGCCCTTGATGCGCGTCGGCGCGCGGAACAGCACGTAGTCGTCGGTGGCCGGATCGATCACGAACGAGGTGCCGTACTCCGACTCGGAGTCGTAGTACGACGCACCGAACGAGGCGCGATCGCCGATCCAGTTCACGCCGATCTCGCGGTTCTCCACCACGACCGGCTGCAGGTCGAAGATGTCGCCGACGGAGATCGACGGATCGCCCGGGCAGCCGTCCGGCTTGGTGTCGTCCGGATCGTCCGGGCACGAGATGTTGCGCAGCGGGATGCCCACGTTCGGCAGGCCGAAGCCTTCGCCGTACGCCACGAACGTCGACCAGCCGTTGCCGATGCGCCAGATCGCGCCGAGGTTGGTCAGGTTCTCGGTGTATTCCAGCGTGCCGCCGTTGACGAAGCGGCGATCGCGGAAATACGTGGTGGTGTAGTCGTCGACCTTCAGCTCGCCGTCCTCGCGGCGGATGCCGCCGCTCAGGGTGACCGGGCCGATGTCGTAGCTCAGCTGCATGTACGGCGCGACGCTGGTGTATTCCATCGGCGGCACCCACAGGCGGTCGGTCAGCGCCAGGCGCTGCTCGGCCGTGTCGCGCACCCAGTCCACGCCGGTGCGCAGTTCCAGTCCGTCCACGTTGAACAGCATCGGGCGCGCCCACGCCAGGCGCAGGCCTTCCTTCTCCGACAGGATTTCCGACTGGTCCCACATCTGGCCGTCGGGCCCGTTGACCGGGATCAGCGGGTCGTAGCGATCCTCGCCGGCTTCCGGCGGATAGCGCATCGCCTGGTCGGCCCAGTAGCCGTTGATGCTCAGCGTGCCCTGCGCGAAGTCGCTGTCGGTGTAGATGACGTTGACCTGCTCGAAGTCGTTGAACTCGGACTTGCTGCCGAACAGGTGGCCCTTCTCCGACGTGTTCGTCGAGGGGTTCGGGCACTCCACCGGATCGTAGCGGCAGCCGTCGACCTGGATGTAGTCGCCGTTGCCCTCGATCTTGAAGCGGCTGTAGGAGGCCTGCAGGCGCTTCTCGCCACTCTCGCCGAAGTTGATGCCGCCCTTCAGGAACACGTTCTCCGAGGAGGAATCGTGGGTCGAGCCGCTGGTGTTCATGCCCAGGCGGCGGCCGTCGCCGTCGTAGCCCATGCCGCGCTCCACGCGCGAGAGGCCGACGACCATGTCGTAGGCGTCCTGCTTGCGCATGAAGTTCATGCCGACCTTCCAGCCTTCGCTGTCGTCCTTGAACTGGGTCGAATAGCGCGTGACGAAGCGGAACTCGTTGCCTTCCTTCGTCGGCGTGGCGGACAGGTAGTTGATGATGCCGCCCGCCGCGCCGATGCCCTCCGACGCGGACGGGCCGTTGATCACTTCCACGCGATCGACGATGCCCATGTCGGTGAAGGTCGCATTGCGGCTGCCGTCGCGCAGCGGCGAGCCCTGCGGCACGCCGTCGAACAGGCGCAGCGCGACGCGACCGCGCAGCGTCTCGCCGGAGTTGCTCATCGCCTGCGACGCCTCTGCGTAACCCGGGACGGTCTTCGCGAGCACCGCGGTCGCGTCCTCGGTGACCAGCAGCGTGTTCTTGATTTCTTCCTTGGACACCAGCGTGATCGCGCCGGGAATCTTGTCCACCGCCTTGGGCGTGCGCACGCCGGTGACGATGACGTTGTCCAGGTTGGTGGCTTCCTGCTCGCTGCCGGGGTCTTCTTCCGCGCCCTGCGACGGCGGGTTCATCGATTGCGCATTCGCCGGCAAGGCGGATGCGAGCAGCACGCACGTTATCGCTGCGGTCAACGGTTTGATCATGACGGATCTCTATTTTTTGTTCTGGTGGCTGCGCCGGCCATTGCGGCCTGCGCTCTACGTTCGGCCCGCGCGTTCCGTGTGGCGGATCGCGCGGACGACGCCCCTCCCGGCGCCTTCAGAAACACCGTCTTTCAACGCATGTGTTTCGGGCACAGAACGTATGCCCTTGCAGGGCCTCATTGAACCGTCGCGCGGTATGTTCAGAGGCTAGTTTTTGTTTGCAGCGATGTGACGATTTATTGCGTCGCAGCAGAAAACCGGCGGAATCAGCACACTTTGCAGCTCTCCTCGAGCAGCACGTGCACCAGCCGCACGCGCACGCTCGATCGCGACCACACGATGCCGATGCGGCGCGGCACGCATTCGTTCGGCAGCGGCATGCGCACCAGACGCAGGCCCTCGGGCCACGGCTGCGCCCAGTCGGGCACCAGCGACACGCCCAGCCCGCGGTCGACCATCACCGCGATCGCGTTCAGGGCGTTCAGTTCGAAGCGCTCGCGCGGCACGATGCCCGCGTTGCGCAGGTATTCGTCGGCCTGGCGACCGCCCCATTGATGCCGGTCGTAGCGGATCAGCGGCTCGTTCGCGAGCAGTTCGTGCGGATCGCGGTGCGCCATCGATTCCGGCGCCAGCACGACCAGCGGCTCTTCGCGAAGCAGCCGCCAGTCGCAGGTCTTGGGCAGGGAGAACGGCGCCTGGAGCACGATGGCGGCGTCCACGTCGCCCGCTTCCACCGCGCGGTACAGGTCGGCCGAATACCCCGGCTTGATGAACACGTTGATCTGCGGGAACTGCTGGACCATGCGCACCAGGATGTCCGGCAGCATGCCCGCGAGCGCCGTCGGGCAGGCGCCCAGGCGCAGTTCGCCGGACAGCGCCTTGTCGTTGGCGACGCTGCGCAGGTCGGCGACGTCGCGCAGCAGGTCGCGCGCGCGTTCCAGGATGCGCGCGCCCTCCTCCGTGACGCTCACCGTGCGGCCGGCGCGCGCGATCAGCGGCGCGCCGAGTTCGCGTTCCAGCGTGCGGATCTGCTGCGACACCGCCGCTGGCGTGATGTTCAGCTCGCGTGCCGCCGCGGCCATGGAGCCGCGGTCGGCGACGATGACGAACGTGTTCAGGAACTGCGTGTCCACCGGCTACCTCGCTGTGCGGCGCAGAAGGCTACACAACGGGCGCGCGGGTGGAAACATCAGCCCGCGGCGCCTTCGGCGACGGCGGCCCCTGGCTTGACCTGGTCGCGCCGGTAGATCGTCAGTCCGGCCAGCGATCGCTGCGGTGGCGGGAAGAACAGGCTCGCCACGTAGCCGATCACGATGCACAGCAGGATCGAGATCGCCAGGTAGAAGTACGGGTGCACCAGGTCCATCGACCAGGCCAGCATGGTCAGCGCGATGCTGCCGGCGATGCCGATCGCCACGCCCTGCGAGTTCGCGCGCCGGGTGAACATCCCCAGCGTGTACGCGCCGGCGAAACCGCCGCCGAGCAGGCCGGCCAGTTCGATGGACACGTCGAACAGCGAATGGATGTCGAACCGCGCCAGCAGCAGCGCCGCGCCGATGCCGATCAGGCCGACGACCACGGTCATCACCTCGGCGAAGAACACGCTCTGCTTCGGCGTCGGGTTCTTCGCGAGTTTTTCGTAGAAGTCGACCGAGATGAGCGTCGCGACCGAATTCATGATCCCCGACAGCGTCGCCATCGCCGCGGCGAAGATGCCGGCGATGATCAGTCCCGTCACGCCCATCGGCAGCTCGGCGGCGATGAACAGCGGGAAGGTCGCGTCCACGGGCAGCAGCGGATTCATGCGTTCCGGATGCGACTGGTAGTACACGTACAGCGCGGTGCCGATGCCGTAGAAGATGAAACCGCCCGGGATCATGATGGCCGCGAAGGCCCACACCGAGCGCCCGGCTTCCTTGTCCGATTCGGTGGATAGCACCCGCTGCATCAGCACCTGGTCCTTCGGGAAGGTCAGCACCACATCGAAGATCACCAGGAAGATGAAGCCCCACACGGTGGCCTTGGTGAGGTCGAAACTGAAGTCCAGCAGCCTGGTCTTGTCGGCCGCCGCGGCGACCTGCGCGAATTCGGGGAAGCCGCCCTTCACGTGCCAGACAATGAAGGCAATGGCGAAGATCGCGCCGCCCATCTTCACGATGACCTGCACGAAGTCGGTCCAGATCACCGCCTTCATCCCGCCCATCGCGGTGTAGACGATGGTGAAGCCGCCCATCAGCAGCACGCTCCACACCACGTCGATGCCGGTGATGGTGGAGATGCCCAGCGCCGGCAGGAACAGGATCACGCTCATGCGGCTGCCGATCTGCATCACGATGCACAGGGCGCTCGCGAGCATGCGGATCGAGGGGTGGAAGCGCGTTTCCAGGTAGCTGAACACCGACATCAGGTTCAGCCGCCGCAGCAGCGGGACGATGACGATGGCCACGAACACCAGGCCCAGCACCGCGACGAGGTTGTTGGTGAGGTATTGCCAGTTCGTCTCGAACGCCTTGGCGGGGATCGCGATGAAGCTGATCGAACTGGTGTTGGCGGCGTACAGGCTGACGCCGGCGGCCCAGAACGGGATCGAGCGCCCGCCGACGAAGAAGTCCGACGTCGATTTGCGCTTCTCGCGCAGGTAGAAGTACAGGCCGATGCCGATCATCGATACCAGGTAGACCACGATGACCGCCCAGTCGAGCCAGCTGAGCAGCAGCTTGCGCGCCTGCACCTGCACGAACGACGCGAGCGCGCCGCCGGTGCCCGGCGCGACCTGCACCAGGCCGTCGCGCCACGCGGCGCTGAGCGCCGGACCGGCGACGCCGCGTCCCGGCAGCGTGGCCCACGCCTGCACGATGATCTGGAACGTCATCATCGACGGCGCCGCGTCCGGCGCCGCCGGATCGCGCACGAGATAGAGCACGTGCGCCTGGCCCATCGCGCGCGCCGAGCCGGGCTGGATCGTGCCGGGCACGTCGGGCATCGCCTGCCAGCCGTGTTCGCCGGACCAGCGCCACAGCCGATCCGGGCCGCCGTCGGCGGCGATCGTCGCCAGCAGCTGGCCGCGCTGCGCGACGAGCGAGGTGACGCGTCCCTGCGCGAGCCCACGCGGCCCGAGGCTCCACGAGGGCGTCGGCGATGCGGTATCCAGCTGCAGTACCGCCGTTTCGCCGGTGCTCTCGTCGGTGCCGGCGACGTAGACCCGGTTGTCGCCGAACGCGCCCTGCGCGTCGCGCAATGCGAACGGGAGCGACGGAAGGGCCTGTGCCTGCAACCGATCCCCGGCGAGAGCAAGACGCGCGACACCCTCGATCCGCTGCGGCCCGGCACCGGTCAGCGCGAATGCCGCATCGCCATTGCCGAACGCCGAACGCACCGGTGCATCGCCCGCCCACGCCAGCGGCGACCAGCCGCTGCGATCGACGTTCAGCACCGACGCCCCGCTAGCACCGAGCACCACCGGACGCTGCGCGACGGTCGCCAGCACCAGCGGCGACTCGATCGAAGGCAGTGCGGGCAGGCTGTCGGCTTCGACCGACGCCAGGCTTTCCGCGGCGCACGGCGCGCTCGCGAACGCCAGCAGGCACACCGCCGCGACGCGTCGAAGCCATTGCGGCAGGTTCATCGATTCGGCTCCGTAACGTGCGTGGACTGGCGTTGCGCGGCGGCGATTATCGCTTCGGCGCGACGCAGGAACGGCGGATCGACCATGCGGCCGTCGACCGAGAACGCACCGCGCCCGGCGTCGCGCGCGACCCGCGCCGCCTCGACGACGCGCTGCGCGGCGGCCACTTCGGCCTCGCCGACGCGGAAGATCGCGTTCGCCCATTCGACCTGGCGCGGGTGGATGCAACTCTTGCCGACGAACCCCAGGCTGCGCGCGAGTTCGGCTTCGGCCTGGAACTGCGCGCCGTCGCGAAACTCCGGATGCGCGCTGTCGCACGCGAACACGCCCGCCTGCGCCGCCGCGAGGCGCACGGCAAACATCGCCGAATGGACGTTCTCGCCGCGACGGCGATCGATGCCCAAGGGTTCGAACAGGTCGCCCAGGCCCAGCTGCAATCCGGCCACGCCGGGATGCGCGGCGGCGATCCGCGCCGCATCGCGCAGCCCCTTGGGCGTTTCGATGTTGACCAGCAGGCCGGGCAAACCGCCGTCGCGATGCAGGTGGCGTTCGAGCGCTTCGATGGCGTGCAGCACGTCGTCGGCGCTTTCCACCTTCGGCACGTTCAACAGGTCCACGCGCGCGCCGGCGAGCGCCTGCAGGTCCGCTTCGAAATCCGCCGAATCCGGCGCATTGGTGCGCACGATCAGGGTCTTGTCGCTCGCGAGCGCGCGCGCCGAGCGCAGGAACGCGGCCAGGTCCGCACGCGCCTGCGCCTTGCCGGCCTGCGCGACGGAATCCTCCAGATCGAAGGACAGCGCATCGGCCGCACCGTCCATGGCCTTCACGAACAGCTCCGGCCGGCACCCCGGTACGAACAATTTGCTACGCATGTCCCCGCCTCGTCATGGACTGGAGTGTCGGCGAAGCGGAACCGGACAGGACCCACGCGAAGGGAGATTCAGACGATAGATTTGCTATCGAATTGGCGATGCGATGCGCACGCAACCATGACGCAGTGCAGCAGGGATCCCGACGACGTACGCACGCGTGCGGATGGCCGCCGCCGATCGACCGCATTCCCTTGACGCCCTGCATCCGACACTCGCGCCTCACCCGCACGGACGCCGGAACGATGACCACGCCGACCACGATCGAAGGCCTCGCGGTGCGCACGGCGGGCGATCACAGCCGCCCCGCGTTGCTGCTGTTGCACGGATTTCCCGCGTCGTCCGCATCGTTCCGCGACGTGATCGCGCCGCTGTCCGACACCTGTTTCGTGATCGCGCCGGACCTGCCCGGCTTCGGGCAGTCCGAACCGATCGAGCCGCCCTCCTTCGAGCGCCATGCCGACGCGGTCGAGCGCCTGCTGGCGAAACTGGATGTGGACTCCTGGTACCTCTACGTCCACGATTTCGGCGCGCCGGTGGCGTTGCATCTGGCCACGCGCGCGCCGGACGCGGTGCGCGGCCTGATCGTGCAGAACGCGAACGTCCACGCCAGCGGCATGGGACCGTCGTGGGAGGCGACGAAAGCGTACTGGCGCGATCCGACGCCGGAAAACGAAGCCGCCGCGACCGCGCATCTCACGTACGAGGGAACGCGTTACCAGTACGTGGGCGACATTCCGCCAGACATCGCCGCGCGGATCGATCCGGCGCAATGGGAGCAGGACTGGCGCGTCATGTCCCTGCCCGGCCGCATCGCGATGCAGCGCGCGCTGGTGTACGACTATCGCCGTCACGTGGCGCGCTTCGGCGAGATCGCGCGGTACCTGGAACAACGGCAGCCGCCGGCGCTGATGCTGTGGGGACGGCACGACGTGTTCTTCGACCTGGACGAAACGCTGTCGTGGATGAAGGCGCTGCCGCGCATGGAGGCGCACATCCTCGACGGGCCGCACCTGCTGCTGGAGACGCATGCCGCGCGGTGCGCGGGGTTGATGCGGGGATTCGTGCGGGGCGTCGAGGGCCTGGAATAGCTTTCGCGCGCTTCTCCGCCGTCATCCCAGCGAAAGCTGGAACCCGTTTTGATTTTCGTCGACGCGCGGATGGCATGCGCATTCCAGCGAAAGCGAACTACGGCGATCGTCGGAGCACCGCACGCCCCTGCCCTCACCGCAATCCCTCTCCCGGAGGGAGCGGGGCTCAAGCACCGCAGGTCCGCCGCTCACCCAGGCGGGGTTGAAGCACCGCGATGGCCCACGCTCACCACCGCACATTCACCCCCACCGTCGCCGAACGCTGCTCGTAATCGGTGCCGTCCAGCTCATGGCTCGCCGACAGCTGGCCGAACACGTTCACGTTGCGGCCGACCGCCGCCTCCACGCCCACGTCCAGCGTGGCCGAGGTGCCCAGGTCGTGGGTCGGGAACGCCTGCGGCGTCGCGGTCGAACCGGCCTGGCGCACGTCCAGCGCGCTGTCCTGTTCGCCGACGATGTTCTGCACGGCGAACTTCGCCCACGGCCGCACACGCGAGCCGGCGTTCGTGGTGAACGCCTTCTCGATGCGCAACGCGGCGCGCGCGGTGCCGACCACGGCGTCGTCGATGTGCAGCTCGCGACTCGCCGCGTCCACCAGGTCCTGCCACGACACCGCGCTGGCGATCAGTTCCACCTGCGGTTCCAGCGTCCAGCCGCTGTCGAGCGAGAACGCCTTGCCGGCGCGCGCGTCGAAGGTCAGGTAGTTGCCGACGATGCGCTGGGTGAAGCCGTCCGGCGTGCGGATGTCGGCCGACGGCCGGCTGCCGGCCAGGCTCAGGTCGAGGAAGCTGCCGCCGTTCCACAGGTGGCTGGCGTACATGCCGACGGTGGGCGTGTCGAGTTCGATGCGCGCCTGGCTCATGCCGGCCAGCCCGCTCGAATTCGCGCCGCTGGACCAGTACACGCCGCGCGTGTAGCCGATGTAGCCGCCGGCGCGGAACGCGCGGTTCGGACGCTCCAGGTCGCCGTCGATGCCCGCGTACATGCCGACGTCGTCACCCGACACGGCGAAGCCCGGGTTCGCGCCGAGTTCCAGTTCGTTCGCGGTAGCGGCCACCCACGCGCCGTGGCAGTCCTCCACCACGCCCTCGCCCGCGCCGCCGGTGGACGCGTCGCGCACGCCCTGGTCGCACGCGGGACGGCCAATGTTGCGGATGTCGCCCAGGCGCTGCTGCGCCATGCTCGTCGCGTGCTGGCTCAACGCCGCGCCCAGACCCGGCAGCGCGCCGTAACCGGCGACTTCCGGCAGCAGCTGCGCCGACTCCGGCGTGAGGTACCAGTTGCGGTCGGCGTTCTGGTCGAAACTCCACGGCGTGACGCTGCCGCCCACGCGCACCTTGCCGCCTTCCACGTCGGTCGGGACGAAGCGGCCCGCGGTCGCGGCGTCGTCGTTCGGGCTCGACACCACCAGCACCGGGCCGGCGTTGCTCAGGTCGCTGCCATCGCCCATGAACTCCACGCGCGTGTCGCCCGCGACGTCGCCGTCGACATCCATGCCGCCGGCCTGCGTCGCCGAGACGCCGATCCGCACCGTGCCGCCGTTGCTGGCGTAACGGCCGCCGATCGCCACGCGGTGCATGCCCAGCTCGATCGCGCCCGCGTTCTCGACGTCGCCGCCGATCGCCGCGCCCGCGTTGGCGAGCAGGGTCGAGGTGCCGTCGATGGCGAGCGTGCCGCCGCCCAGTTGCAGCGCGCTGGCGAGCGCGAGCGTCGTGCCGTTGCGCAGTTCCACGCGTTCCCAGCCGGTGAGCGACGGCGCGCCGCTCATCTGCATGCCGCTGAAGCCGACCACGTCGCGTCCGGCGCCGCCGTCCAGCGCGATCACGCCGCTCGCATCGCCCGCGGCGAAATGCACCGCATCGTCGCCCGCGCCGAAGGAGAACGCGCCGGCGACCGTGCCCATCGAGGTGAACGTGTCGTCGCCGCTGGTGCCGGTGTACGTGCCGTCCACGCGCAGGCTCGCGCCGCTGGCGACGGTGGTCGTGCGCGCGGCGATGCTGCCGTTCGCGGTGACATGGACGGTGCCGGCGGCGATGTCGACGTTGGTGAGCTCCGAATCCGCCGGGCCATTGACGTCGAGCGTGCCGGCGCCGGTCTTGCGCAGGCTTTCGAAGCCCTGCACGGCGCCGAGGTCGGCGTGGGTCGCGATGTCGGTGTTCAACGTATCCACGCCCTGCCCCGCGTCGACGGTACCGACCAGGCGCGTGCCGTCGTGGATCGTCAGCATGTCGTCGCCCGCGCCGAGCGCGAGCACGCCGCTGCCGGTGTCCAGCGTGCCGGTGACGTCGACGACGTCGTTGCCGTCGCCGAGGTCGCCCGCGAGCAACGCCGTGCCCGACACGACGACGGTGTTCGCACCGGCGCTGCCGTCGATCGTGGCGACGCCGCCGCCCACGCTCCGCAGCGTGCCGGCCACGTCGAGCACCGTGCCATCGCCCATCGTCACCGTGGCGGTGTCGAGCGCGCCGTCGATCGCCAGCGTGCCGCCGTCGATGTGCGTGCCGTGGCTGAAGGTCGCATCCCCGGTCAGCGTCGCCACGCCCGCACCGTCCTTGCGCAGCGTTTCGAAGTTGATCGTCTGCGCCGCGTCGAAGCTCATCGCCGTGGCATTGTCGAGCACGACGGTGTCGATGTCGGCGCCGCCGTCGATCACGGTGGCCAGCGTCGCGCCGTCCTGCAGGGTCAGCGTGTCGTCGCCGCCGCACATCGCGACGGTGCCCGAACCCGACACCGTACCCCCGACCGTCATGCGATCCGCGCTGGCGCCGCAGCCGAAGCTGCCGTCGACGGCGAGCGTCGCGCCCGCGGCGACCACCGTGTCCAGCGCGGCGCCGGCGATGGCGGCGATGCTGCCGGCCGCGCCGACATGCAGCGTGCCCTCCAGCACTTCCACGCTCTGCAGCGCGGTGGTGCCCGGGCCGCTCACGTCCAGGGTGCCGCCGCCGAGCTTCGTGACGCCTTCGAAGTTGAGCAGCGCGCCGAATTCGGCGGTGCGTTCGATGTCGTAGACGCGGCTGTCCATGCCCGCGCCGCCGTCGATGGTGCCGGTCACCACGGTGTCGTCGTGCACGACGAAACGGTCGTCGCCATCGCCCAGCGACAGCGCCCCGGCGGCGGTGTCGAGCGTGCCGACCACGTCGAGCACGTCCTCGCCCGCGCCGAGGTCGCCGTCGAGCGTGGCCATCCCGTTCACCACGACCGTGTTGGTGCCGGCGCTGCCGGTGAGCGTCGCCGCGCTGCCGCCGGACACCGCGCCGTCGATCCGCAGCGTGGTGTCGTCGGCCATGGCGATCGTCGGCGTGACCAGGCTGCCGGCGACGGTCAGCGTGCCGCCGTCGATGCGCGTGCCGCCGGTGAAGGTCGAAGCGCCGGCGAGGACCGCCTCGCCCGTGTTCCGCTTCTGCAGGACCTCGAAGTTCGACAGCGTGCCGGTCATCTGCAACCGCGCGGCGTTGTCGAGCACCACGTGGTCCGTGCCGGCCGCGCCGTCAATGCTGCCGCCGTGCGCGCCGAGGTCGGCGCCGTCGCGCAGCACCAGCGCGTCGTCGCCGTCGCCGAGCGCGATCGAACCGGCACCGGTGATCGCGCCGGCCACGTTCAGCGTGTCGTTACCGGCCGTGCCGGTGTAGGTGCCGTCGAGGTTCAGCGTCGCGCCGTTGCCGATGCTGCCGGCGACCACGCCGTTGAGCGAGCCGGCCGGGCCGACATCCAGCGTGCCGCCGATCACGTTCACCGTGCTGAAGGTCGACGGCGCGGGGCCGGCGACCACGAGCGTGCCGGTGTTGGTCTTGGTCAGCGTTTCGAAACCGGTCGCGCCGCCCAGCGTCGCCGTTCCGGCCAGGTCCGCCACCAGCGTGTCGGTGCCCGCGCCGCCGTCGATCGGATTCGCCAGGCCGGACAGGTCCGCGCCGTCCTGCAACGTCAGCGTGTCGTCGCCGCCGAGCAGGTCGAGGGTCGTGCCGGTCACGGCGCCGGCCACGGTGAAGGTGTCGGCATCGTTGGTGAAATCGAAGTTCCCGTCGATGTCGAGCGTCGCGCCGCTGCCCACCACCGCGTTGCGCACGCCGGCGACGTCGCCGCCCGCTGCCACGTGCAACGTGCCGCCGAGCACCTGCACGTCCTGCACGAGCGTGGCGCCGGGGCCGGCGATCTCGAGCGTGCCGGTGCCTGTCTTGGTGATGCCCTCGAAGTTGACCAGCGCGCCGAGCGTCGCCGTGCCGTCGATGTCGTACACGCGCGTGTCGAAGCCCGCGCCGCCGTCGACGGTGCCGGTGACGGTGGTGCCGTCGTGCACGGTGAAGCGGTCGTCGCCGCCGCCCAGGCCGAACATTCCGGGGCCGGTGTCGAGCGTGCCGGTGACGTCGAGCACGTCGTTGCCGCCGCCGAGGTCGCCGGTGGCGATCGCGCTGCCGGCGATGTTCACCGTCTCCACGCCCGCGCCGCCGGTGATCGTGGTCACGCCGGCGCCCGCCTGCAGGGTGCCGTCGACGTTCAGCGTCGTGCCGCCGGCCATGGCCACCGAGGACGTGACGAGGTTGTCCGCGATGGTCAGCGTTCCGCCGTCGATCTGCGCGGCGTCGAACGCCACGTCGCCGAACAGCGTGGCTTCGCCGGCGCCGTCCTTCTGCAGGAATTCGAAGTTGATCGCGTCGCCCAGGTCCGCCGTCATCGCGCCGGTGCTGGCGAGCACGATGCGGTCGCCGGCGCCGTTCGCGCCGCCGTCGATCACGCCGGTGAAGCCGGACAGGTCCGCGCCATCGGTGAGCGTCAGCGTGTCGTCGCCATCGCACAGGCCGACCGTGCCGCCGCCGGTGAGGTCGCCGGCGATCGACAGCGTGTCCGCGCCGAGCCCGCAACCGATGCTGCCGCCGGTCGTCACGTCGAGCGTCGCGCCGGCGCCCACCCGCATCGCGAGCGAATCGCCCGGCTTGGCCGTGACGCTGCTGCCGGCGCCGATGCTGAGCGTGCCGCCCAGCACTTCCACCTGCTGAAGATCGGTCGCACCCGGGCCGTCGATGTTGAGCCGGCCGGTGCCCTGCTTGGTCACGCCTTCGAAGTTCGCCAGCGCGCCGAGCGTCGCGACGCCGGCGATGTCGTACACGCGCGTGTCCAGGCCGTCGCCGCCGTCGATCGTGCCGCCGATGAAGGTGCCGTCGTGCACGATCAGGCGATCGTTGCCCGCGCCGAGGCTGAAGCCGCTGCCGGACGTGGTGAGCACGCCGCTCACGTCGAGCACGTCGTCGCCCGCGCCGAGGTCGCCGGTGGCGTTGGCGGTGCCGGCGATGCGCACGGTCTCCACGCCGTTGCCGCCGAGGATGTTCGCCGCGCCGCCGCCCGCGCCCTGCAGGAAGCCGTCCACGGACAGCGTCGTGCCGCCGTTGAGCACCACCGCCGGCGTGTTGAGGCTGGCGCCCGCCCCGACCGTCAACGTGCCGGCGTTGATGTCCACGACGTTGCCGTACGTCTGGTTGCCGGTGAGCGTGGCTTCGCCGGTGTTCTCCTTGCGCAGGATCTCGAAACCGACCAGGTTGCCGACGCCGAACTCCAGCGCCGAGGCGTTGTCCAGCAGCACGCGGTCGCCGACGGCGGCGTTGCCGCCGTCGATCACGCCAGTGAAGCCGCTGAAGTCGCCGCCGTCGGTGACGGCGAGCGTGTCGTCGCCGTCGCACATCCCGATCGTGCCGCTGCCGGTGACCGCGCCGGCGACGGTCATCGAATCGTTGCCCGCGCCGCAGCCGTAGCTGCCGTCGACCTGCAACGTCGCGCCATTCGACACCGTGGTGGTGATCGGCAGGCCCGGCGGCGCGATCACGTCGCCGTCCGGCGCGGTGATGCGCAGCGTGCCGGCGCGCACGTTGACCGTGGCGAAGTCCGAACCCATCGGGCCGTTGATGTTGAGCGTGCCGGCGCCGGTCTTGTCGAGCGTCTCGAAGCCCTGCACCGCGCCGAGGTCGGCGACGCCTGCGATGTTCGTGTCGAACGTGTCGTTGCCGCTGCCGGCGACGACGGTGCCGATGAGCGTGGTGTCGTCGTGGATGGTGAGGCGATCGTCGCCGTCGCCCAGCGCCAGCGACGCCGCGCCGGTGTCGAGGACGCCGGCGACGTCGAGCACGTCGTTGCCCGCGCCGAGGTCGCCGCTGGCGACCAGGCTCGCGCCCGCCGCGACCGTCACGGTGTTCGCGCCCGCGCTGCCGGTGAGCGTGGTCGCGATACCGCCGCCGGCCTCCACGCCGGCGCCGGCGATCAGGTTCAGCGCGGTGCCGTCGGCGAGCCCCACGGTCGGCGTGAGCAGGTCGCCGGCGACGTCGAGCGCGCCGCCTTCGATCGACGTGCCGCCCGCGAACGCCTGCGCGCCGGTGAACGTCGCCGTGCCCGTGTTGCGCTTCACCAGCCGCTCGAACGCCGTGGTCTTCGCGCCGTCGAACGTGATCGCACCCGCGATGTCGAGCACCAGCGCGTCGTCGCCGGCCGCACCGCCGTCCACGCCCAGGCCGGCGAGCACCGCGCCGTCGCGCAGGGTGAGCGTGTCGTCGCCCGTGCCGAGGCTGAGCGCGCCCGCGCCGGTGTCGAGCGTGCCGGCGACGTTCACCGCATCCGCGCCGTCGCCCAGGTCGCCGTTCGCGCGCAGCGCGCCGCCGCTGGCGATGTCGATGGTGGCGCTGCCCGCGTCGCCGGTCAGCGTGCTGGCCACGCCGCCGGAGCCCTGCACCGTGCCGCCCACCGTGAGCAGCGAGCCGTCGTTCATCGCGATGGCCGGCGCGGTCAGCGTGCCGCTGGCGGACACGCGCAGTTCGCCCGCATCGATCTCGGCCGACCCCGTGGTGAGGCCGCCGTCGATCTGCAGCACACCGGCGTCCACGCCGGTCACGCCGCCGATGGCGTTGCCCGCCGAGGTCAGCACCGTCGTGCCCGTGCCGACCTGGGCGATGTTGCCCAGGCCGCTGAGCGTGCCGGTGAAATCGAAGCTGTCGGACCGGTTGAACGACAGCGTCGAGGTCGGATTCACCACGATGACGTTGCCGGTGCCGGCGTTGCCCGAGGTGCCGCCGTTGCCGATCATCAGGTTGCCGTCGTTGATGACCGTGTTGCCGCTGTAGCTGTTGTTGCCGGTGAGCACCCAGGTGCCCGGGTCGTTCTTGGCGAGCGTGGTTTTGCCGGTGGTCGCGTTCTGGTCGACGATGGTGTTGCCCATCGTGTTCAGCCCGGTGTTGGTGCCGCCCAGCGCGAGCGTGCGCGCGCCGCCGCCGCTGTACGACGCCGAAGCGGTGTTGCTGAAGGTGATCGCGCCGGTGCCGGAGGATTCGATGAAGCTCACGCCGGTGGAGAGCGTGAACAGGCGGTCGGTCGTGTCGCCCGCGCCGGTGTAGCGCAGCGTCGAGCCGTTGCCGATCACCAGGTTGGTCGCGGCCGAACCGGACATGCCGATCGAACTCGCCTGGCCGCCGTCGGCGAGCTTGTCCACCGCGAGCACGCCGCCGTTGATCGTCGTGCGTCCGGTGTACGTGCTTCCGGTGTTGCGCAGGACCCAGGTGCCGGTGCCCTCCTTGGTGAGCGCGGTCGTGCCGCCGGCGGCGTTGTCGATGCGGGCGGCCAGCGCGTTGTCGTCGGTGCTGATGCCGCCGAGCGTCAGCGCGCGGTTGCCGGTGCCGGAGAACACCACCGGCGCGGTGCTGGTGAATTCGATCGCGCCCGTGCCGGAGGCGTCGAGCCAGGCGTGGTTCTGGCCGACGGTGAACTGGCGATCGGTGCTGTCGCCCGCGCCGAGGTAGCGCAGGCGGCCGCCGTCGAGCACGAGGTTGGCGGCGTCGCTGGTGGAGGCGCCAATGCTGCTGTCAAGGCCGCCGTCGGTGAGGCAATCGACCATGATCCAGCCGCCGTTGATCGTGGTGGCGCCGGTGTAGGTGTTGTTGCAGCCGGAGAACTGCTGCGACGAACCGCCGTTCTTGACGATGCCGCCCGTGCCGCTGATGACGCCGGCGTAGTTGACGACGGAGCCGTTGCCGAGCGCGGCGGCGCCGGTGGTGATCGTCAGGGTGTTGCCGCCCAGCGCGATGTTGCCGACGGTGGGGGCGTCGGCGTTGCCGACGTTGTCGTCGATCCAGCTGACGCCGATGTCGTGACCGCCCAGGTCGAGCAGCGTGCCCGCCGGGCCCATGCGCACCCCGCTGTTGCCCAGCGCCGTGTCCGAACCGGCGCGCAGCGTGCCATTGGAGATCAGCGTCGTGCCCGCGTAGGTGTTGTCGCCGGAAAGCACCAGCGTGCCGGCGCCGTCCTTCGCGAAGGTACCGCTGCCGACGACGGCGCCGGACATCGTCAGCGTCGTCGCGGCCTGGGTCACGTCGAGGATGCCGACACCGCTCACCGTGAGGCCGCGATCGATGTCGACCGAGCCGCCGGTGTAGTCCAGGCTCGCGCCGCCGGTGATCACCAGCCCGCCGGAGACGTCGGTCGAAGCGCCGATGCCGCTCGCCTGCCCCGCATCCGCCAGGCAGTCGACGATGAGCGTGCCGCCGCGGATCGTCGTCGTTCCGGTGTAGGTGTTGTTGCAGCCGGTCATCGTCTGCGTGCTGGTGTTCTCCTTGATGATCCCGCCGCTGCCGCTGATCGCACCGGCGTACACGCCGTTGTTGCCGCCGATGGTGAGCATCGCGTCGCCGAGCAGCACGTTGCCGCCGCTCGCGCCGCCGCCCTGCAGGCCGCCGACCTTGTTGTCGAAGCCGTCCAGGTCGAGCGTCACGCCCGCCGCGTCGGCCAGGTTCATCATGTTGGCGACGCCGAAGGCCGCGGTCGATCCGGCACGCAACGTGCCCGCGTCGACGAAGGTCTGCCCGCGATAGGTGTTCGTGCCCGACAGCACGAGGGTGCCGTCGCCCTGCTTGCGCAGCAGCGCGTCGCCCGTGGCGATGCCGCCGAGCGTGAGCGTCGTGGCCGCGTTGCTGACGTCGATGGTGCCACCCAGCCCGCTGGTCACGGTGAAGCCGCGATCGCTGCTCGCCGTCGCGCCGGTGTAGCGCAGCGTGCCGCCGCCTTGCAGCACGAGGTTCGCCGAATCGGCCGAAGCCGCGCCGATGCCGCTGGCCTGCCCGCCGTCGGCCAACGTGTTCACCGACAGCGTGCCGCCCGAGATCGTGGTCGCGCCGATGTAGTCGTTGCCGCCGTTGGCCAGGGTCAGCGTGCCGGCACCGGTCTTGGTGAAGCCGGCATCGTCCGGGCTGGTCACCTGGCCGGTGAAGGTCAGCTCGGTGGTGGCTTCGACGACTTCGATGTTGCGGGTGGAGCCGGCGTTGACCAGCGTGAAGCCGCGATCGGTGGTGGCCGTGGTGCCGGTATAGCGCAGCGTGCCGTTCTCGAGCACGAGGTTGGACGAATCGCTCGACGACGCGCCGATGGCGCTCGCCGTGCCGCCGTTGGCGACGCTGTCGAAGGCCAACGCGGCGCCGCTCACGGTGGTCGAACCGGTGTAGCGGTTGTTGCCGGTCAACGACACCGTGCCGCTGCCCAGCGCATCCGCGGTGCCGCCGCCGGTGCCGCCCACGACGAAGCCCACGGCGCCGCCGTTGTCGACGATGTCGGAGGAAACAAGGAACGTGCCCGCGCTGTTCTTCAGCACGCCCAGCGTGCCGCCGCCGGCCGCGCCGGTGAGCGAGCCGCCCTGGATCGTCTGGTTCGCCGATCCCGTGGTCGAGTTGACGATGATCGTGCCGTCCACGCCAAGCGTCTGGCCCGGGTCGATGGCGACGATCGAATTCGCCGCGGCGGTGTATTTCAGGCCGGCGATCTGCTGGCTGCCGGACACGGTATTGAAGAAGGCCGTGTTGGCGGTGCCGTCTTCGTCGCTGATGAACTGCCCGGACTGCCACTGGCTGGCATCGTCCTGGTTGGTGTAGGCGTTGAAGGCGACGATCTGTCCGCCGACGACCTCGGCGTAGTCGGTCGTCGTGCCGTTGGTCACCGTGGCCCAGCCGCCCAGCGCGCCGTCCGCGGTACTGGTGAGGAACGCACCGCTGCCGGGGGCGACGAAATTGAGGATGCCGCCGGTGTGCGAGATCGCCCCCAGGTTCACCGTCATGCTGCCGCCGGTGCCGGAGGCGGCACGCAACGTGTTGTTGCCGGCCGCGACGGTGACGCCGTCGAAGGCCTGGCTGTTCGCCTCGCCATCGGCGCCGATGAGGCTGACCGAGCCGCCGGCCAGGTTCAGGTGCGAATCGGCGGAAATGATGTTGGCGGCGGGCGCCGAGGCGCTGGCGAAGTCCAGCGCGAGCGTGCCGCCGGCGACGTTGGTGTCGCCCGTGTAGGTGTTGGCGCCCGAAAGCGTCAACGTGCTCGCACCGGTTTTCGTCAGACTGCCGCTGCCGGCGATGACGCCGCCGTATGCGGTGTTGCCGCTGTCCGCACCGATGGTCAGCGAGCCGGTGTCCAGGTCCACGGTGCCGCCCGTGCCGGCCAGCGACGCGGCGACGACGTCGAAGCCGCCCAGGTCCAGCGTGCCGCCGTCCACGACCAGCGCGTTCGCCGTGCCGAACGCGTTGTCGTGTCCGGCGAGCAGCGTGCCGTTCTGCACGGTGACATTGCCGGTGAAGGTGTTGTCGCCGCTCACCAGCCAGGTGCCCGCGCCGTTCATGGCCAGGCTGCCGGCGCCGGAAATCACGCCGGCATACGTGTTCGTGCCGGCGAAGCTGCCGCCCAGCGTGAACGTGTCGACCGGATTGCCCGCGACGAACGACGTCGGCCCGGTGAAGGCCAACCCACCGGTGCCGTCGTTGCGCAGCGCGCTGTTGCCCGAGACCGTCACCGTGCGGTTGGTGGACGTCGCGCCGCCCGTGTAGCTGAGCGTGCCGTTGCCGAGGGCGATGGTGCTGCCGCTGCCCAGCGAGCTGTTGGTGCCGGCATCGGCCAGCGTGCCGGCCCTCACGGTGATGTTCGAGATCGCCGTCGTGCCGTCGTAGGTGTTCGCATCGCCCAGCGTGATCGTGCGTCCCGCGCTGCCGGCGTAGTTGATCTGCCGGCCCGCAGCACCGCTGATGACGCCGAGCAGTTCCATGTCGGCCGACGTCGCGCTGAACACCATCTGCGTCCAGTTGGCGCCGGCGGCGAAGATGTTGCCGGTCAAGGTAAGCGTGCCGGTGCCCTGGTTCTGCAGCGAATTGCCGCCGCTGCTGGTGTTGTTGAACTGCCAGTTGCGATCGGACCGGTCGCCGTCGCCCGTGTACACCAGCGTGTTGCCCAGGCCACCGCCCGCGCTGGAATGGATCGTGCCCAGCGTGGCGTCGGTCGCCGCGCCCAGCGCGCTCGCCTCGCCCAGGTTGCCGACCGAGCTGAAACTGTGCGTGCCCGCGCCGAAGACCACGCCGCCGGTGAAGTCGTTCGCATCGTTGGTGATCGCGCCGGTCACCTGCACGCCGCCCGCGCCGGTGATGCGCGCCGAAAGCGCGCCGCCCCCGACGACGGCCCGGCCGCTGGTGATCGTGATCACGCGGCTGCTGGCGAGCGCGCCGGTCGAATCCACGCGCGTGCCGTTGGCCAGGGTGATGCCGTTTCCGGCCGCGCCCAGCGCCGCGTCGCTGCCGAGCATCAACCGCCCGCCGGTGACGTTCACGTTGCCGGTGAAGGTGTTCGTGCCGGTCAGCGACAGCGTGCCGCCGCCGGACTTGGTGAGGTTCGCCGGGCCGGTGATGGTGGAGGCGATGGTCGCGGTGCCCGCCGTGACGTTGATCGTCGGCGTCGACCCGGTGAAGGCCAGCGAACCGCCGGTGAGCGTGAAGCCGTCAACCCCGAAGGTGAGGTTGTGCACGGTCATCGGACCGGCCAGCGTCACCGTGCCGGCGGTGCCCATGAAGAACGCGTTGTCGCCGCCGGGCGCGGCGTTGTTCCAGCCGACCATCGGGCCGGTCACGCCGTCGTTGAACGAGTTCCAGAACAGCGAACTTCCATTCCACGTGCCGGTGCCGCCCTGCCCGATCGCGGTGCCGTTGACGTCCCAGTAGCGGTCCGCCGCCCACGCCGGCGCATACAACGCGAACAGCACCGCCGCCACGCACGCGCGCATCGCCCAGTGGCCCGAGGAATTCATGCCTTCGCGTTCGTCGCAACCGCCGCCGCCCTTGCCGCCGCTCGTGGCCAGCTCGGACGTCACCACCCACGCGCGCAGGGCCTTGGACCAGATGATGCGGAAGACGCGATTCATGAGATTCCCCTTCGGATCGAATGCGCCGCACGCGCGCTGTCGCGCAACGAACGGACGTGGAAACGCGCAGCGCCGCGCGGGACACGGCGAGTGGCGTGGAGTGCGTGCGGAACGTGCGCGTCGTGCGCGCGATGACGGAGCGACTGCGGCGAAGCGGCTTCAGGGTCGTTGGCGCGAAGGACGACGTCGCGCGGACACTCGCGCAGTGGCGATGGCAGTCGCATCGCGGCCGGCCCGGACTTCCCTGATCGTCGCGACACGTTCCGCCGTCCCATGCGCATCACCGTTGCAAGCGGGGCACTGCGCGTCCTCGAACGGTGCGGTCGCGCGCATTCGAAAGCCCTCATGCGCGAGGTCCCGCACCGTCCCCGCCTCCCCGGGTTCGGGCCGAAGGTAAAGAGCGAGTGCCGGGCGGGCAATAACGAACTATTGCGAATTCTTGCGGAATCTCACCCCCGCATGACCGCCCGCACAACGCGCGTCGTCGCGATCGCGTCCGGATCCCCTCGCCGCCCGATGCGGTGCGGCCGGGCGCCGCGGAGCTAATGCATAATCCCGCGCCGCCGCCAATGGGAGAAAGTCGCCAGATGTCGCACAGTTCGATGCAGCCGCGCCGCCCGATGCACCGGTTCGCGCGCGCCGCTGCGCTGGCGATCGTATTGCTGGTCGCATCCCTGCCGTCCTTCGCCACCGAATGGACGTACCACGTGCGCCCCGGCGACAACCTGTGGGACCTCGCCGCGCGTTACCTGCGCAGCGACGTCGACTGGCGACGCCTGCAAAGCCACAACGGCGTGGCCGATCCGTACACGCTGCCGCCGGGAACGCGCATCCGCGTGCCGGTGGCCTGGCTGCGCGAACAGCCCGAAAGCGCGCGCGTGGCCTTCGTGCGCGGCGCGGTGAAGCTCTCCGCCGGCGCCGGCATGCCCGAAACCGCCGCGACGCAGGACCAGCGCATCGGCATCGGCGGCTGGATCGCGACCGACGCCAACGCGAGCGCGACCGTCGAATTCGCCGACGGCTCGCGGGTGATGCTCTCCCCCGGCACGCGCATCGAATTCGACCGGCTGGTGCGTTACGGCCGCACCGGAATGGTCGACACGCGCATGCGCGTGCAGCAGGGCCGCGCGACGCATCGCGTCGAGAAGCAGCGTGGCGCCGCCGCGCATTACGACGTCGGCGCGCCGTCGGCCACCTCGAGCGTGCGCGGCACGCGGTTCCGCACCAGCGTGGACGAGGGCCGCGAAACCACCGAGGTACTCGAAGGCCGCGTCGCCGTCGACGGTTCCCACGGCGACGCCGATCTGGAAGCCGGCTTCGGCAGCCGCAACGACGGCCGCGTCCGCGCGCGCGCACTGCTGCCCGCGCCAACGCTCGACGAAGGCGCGACCAAGGTCGATGCGCTGCCGCTCTCGCTCGCGTGGGCGCCGGTGCAAGGCGCGTCCGCGTACCAGGTCGACGTGGTCGATGCCGGCTCGCCGGACGTGCAGCACGCCGAAACCACCGTCGCGGCGTCGCCCGCGCGCATCGACGCGCTGCCCGCCGGACGTTACCTGCTGCGCGTGCGCGCGCTCGATGCCGAAGGCATCGCCGGTCGCGACGCGGTGCACGCGATCGACATTCCCGCCGGCCCCGCGCCGCCGCTGACGCTGCGTCCGGCCGACGGTGAAGTCGTGTTCCAGCCCAGGCCGCGCTTCGAATGGGCGCGCAGCGAAGGCGCGGTGCGCGCGCACGTGCAGATCGCGCGCGATGCCGGCATGGCCGACCGCGTCGCCGAACTGCGCAGCGACGACCTGCGCACGCGCGCCGCCGATGCGCTGGTGCCGGGCCGTTACTGGTGGCGCGTGGCCGCAGAGGACGCGGACGGACAGATCGGCCTGTTCGGCGAAGCGTTGCCGTTCGAGATCGCCGATCCGCCGGCCGACCCCGGACTCTCCGAGCCGTCCACCGACGACGGCCGCCTGGTGATCCGCTGGCGCGCGTTCCGCGATGCGCCGCGCTATCGCGTCGAACTCTCGCGCAAGGCCGACTTCAGCGACGTGCGGGTGAACGAGGTCGTGGCCACGCCCGAACTGCGCGTCGCGCGGCCGGGCGGCGGTCGCTGGTACGTGCGCGTGCATGCGTTCGACCAGGCGGGCGACGAGATGCGGATCGGCGGCGTGCAGGAAATCCGCCTGCCCTGCCGCCTGTGCTACGTCGCCGGCGGCGCCGGCGCGGCGCTGGTGCTGCTCCTGCTATGACCCGCCTGCCGCTGAGCATGTCGCGCCGCACCCTGCTGACGCTGGTCGCCGGCGTGCTCGCGGCCGTGCTCGCGTATGGCGGCGTGCTGCAGCGGCTGGACACCGCGCTGTACGACGCGCACATGGCCGACTGGACCGCCGAACCCGACGGCCGCACGCTCATCGTCGCCATCGACGAGCGCAGCCTGGCCGCGCTCGGCCAGTGGCCATGGCCGCGCGACGTGCACGCGCGCCTGGTCGACCGCCTGCGCGAAAGCGGTGCGCGTGCGGTCGCGCTCGACCTCGTGCTGTCCGAGCCCGATCGCGCCGGCGCGGCGAACGACGTCGCGCTCGCCGACGCGATGCGTCGCCACGGCGGCGTCGTGCTGCCGGTGGCGCCGTCGGCGTCGGAATCGAACGGCCCCACCGAGGAACTGCTGCCGACGCCGGTCATCGCCGCGGCAGCCGCCGGTTACGGCCACACCGACCTGCCCGGCGACGCCGACGGACGCATGCGCGACCTCGTGTCGCGCGCGGGGCTGGGGGACGCGCATTGGCCGTCGCTGCCGGAAGCGCTGCTCGGCGTGGGGCGTGGTGCACCTTCGCAACACGCGTCGACCGTGCCTTCGGCGACACCGTTCGACTGGGTGCGCAGCGGGCGCGTGCGCCTGCGGTTCGCCGGGCCGGACGGCACGTATCCGCGCGTGTCGTATTCGGATGTGCTGGATGGAACCGTTCCGGCGCATGCGCTGCGCGATCGCTGGATCATCGTCGGCGCGACTGCGCCCGGCCTCGCCGCGCCGCTGCTCACGCCGACCTACGGCAGCGGCCGGATGACCGGCGCGGAGTTCCTCGCCAACGCGTTCGACACGCTGCGCCATGGCAACGCGACGCGCGATGCCTCGCCGGCGTGGCATGCCTTGTCGGCGTCGTGCATCGCCGCGCTGCTCGCGTGGCTCGGACTGGGCGGCAGCATGCGCCGCGCGGTGCTGCTACTGCTGGTGCCGGCGGTGGCGGTGATCGCGCTGGCCGTCGCCGTGCTGCGCTTCACCCACGTGTGGTTCGGGCCGATGCCGGTGGTGTTCGTGCTGATCGCCACGGCGCTGCTCGCCGTCACCGCGCACCTTCGCCACTGGCGCCGGCAGGCGCACCTGGACACGCTGACCGGACTATCGAACCGCCGCGATTTCACCGCCTCGCTCGGCCGCGAACTCGCCGCCTGCGCGCGTGACGGCGAACCGCTGACCCTGGCGCTGATCGACGTCGACCACTTCAAGCTCTTCAACGACGCCGCCGGCCACACGCGCGGCGACCGGCTGCTGATGCGCGTGGCGGGCCTGCTCGAAGGCATGCTGCTGCGCCCGCGCGAGATGGCCGCGCGCCTGGGCGGCGACGAATTCGCGCTGGTCTTCCCCGAAACCGACGCCGCGCAGGCGCGCGAGCGCGTCGAGAAACTCCGCGTCCGCATGGCCGATCTCGCTCCGGTCTTCCAGACCGCCGGCCTGCGCGCGCCGACGCTGACGATTGGCCTGGCGACCAGCGACCCCGAAGCCCCGCTCACCGCCGACGCGCTGTTCGATCGCGCCGACGCGGCGCTGTACCTGGCGAAGGAGAACGGACGCAATCGCGTCGCGGCGGCGAGTGAGCTTGCGGCACGCGTGGGAGCGCAGGCGCCGGGGTGATGCGGTTCGCGCCTTCCGGATCGTCGAGCCGCGGGTCACCTCACCGCGCGGCGTCGCCGGATGCGGGCGCCTGCCCGCCTTCCGGCACGTACACCATCCGCCCGTCCGGCAGCCGGTAGGTCACGCCGGCGCGAATGCCGCCGCCCTCGCCGATCTCGCCGGTGGATTCGTAGCGCGTCAGCTCCTCGCCGTCCTTCACCACGATGCGCATGTCGGCCTCGCCCGGGTTCTCGACCACGACCACGTTGTCCTGCGAGAACGGATTGAGCGGGTTGCGCACGATCACGATCATCAGGATGCCGATCACCACCAGGAACAGGTCGATCAGGTTGACCACCGACAGGATTGGATCGTCGGCCTCGTCGTGTTCGAGGAAGCGCATCACGCCGCCTCCCGCATCGGCGCGGCGGCGGCCGTGGCGTGCGTGCGGTTGCGTTCGACCTCGCGCAGTTCCTGCAGCAGCCAGCGGCGCCGCACGGTCAGCACCAGGAAGCTCACGCTCGCGGCGACCAGCGCCAGGATCACCGCGGAGAACGCGACCACCAGGTTCTCGCCGACGGTGGCGGCGTCGCTGCGCGTGAGCGCCAGCAGCGCCGGGCCCATCGGGATCATGGTGGCCACCAGGCCGAGCATCGGCGCCGTGCGCGAGACGATCCGCAACCCCTCCAGGCGCTTCATGATCCACAGCTCCATGTCCTCGCTGTCCGCCCCACTGCGCGCCTGCCACGCCGCGAGCGCCGAGCGGTGCCGCCCGCGACCGCGCTGCCACGCTTCCATCGTGAACGCGCCCAGCACGACGAAGGCATAGACCAGCGACAGCAGGATCAACAACAGCACCGGCACCAGGAACAGGTGCGAGACGTCGTACAGCAGGGTTTCCAACGGGTTCATCGGGAAGGCTCCGGGGGGATCGAAACGTGGATCGGGCGGCGCTGTCGCCACGCGCCCAGGCCGAGGCAGGACGCGAGCAGCGCCAGGCCGAGCCATGAATGCCAGCGATCGGCGACGACGGGTTCGGCCTCGCCGACTTCGCGCAGCACGCGTCCGCGCACCTGCGGTGGCGCGGGTGTCGGTGACGGCGGCGCGACCGCGTCGGCGGTGCTCGCGGAAGTGGATGCGCTTTCGCCGCTGGCGTCGTTCGCCATCGTCGGAACGTCGACGGCAAGGCCGAAACCGGAACCCGCGCCCACGCGTGCGGCGGAATCGGGCGGCGGATGCGTCCGGGCATCGAGTTCGCGCATGCGCTGCCGCAGCTCCGCCCGCGTGCGCGCATCGGCGTGCCAGTGGCCGCGTTCGATCGCCTCGCGCATGCGCGCGATCATCTGCCGTTGCGCGGTCGGATTGGCGCGTTCGAACCATGCGTCGATGCCGAGCCGCCGCGTGTCGCGCACGTAGGTGTCGTGGATCGCCTGCCATTGCGCGTCGCGCACCATCGACGGGTCGGCGAGCTGCCAGCCGAACAGGTTGTTGACCGTGTCCAGCACCTGCAGGGTTCCGGCATAGCCTTCCTGCTGCATCGCGCGGATCCATTGCGGATTGAGCTGGCGGCTGCGCAGCTCGGCGGCGAGGAAGCCCTTCGCGCTGCTGGTGCGCGGTCGCTGCCCGCGCAGGTCCGAGACGTACAGCGCGGGACTGGCGCCATCCAGATGACGGACCGCCAGCGACAGGCCGCCGAGGTATTCGAACGGATGGTCGGTGGACAGCATGCCGTGCAGATTCGACGAACGCGCCAGCACCGCCGCCTGCACGCCGCGCAGCTGTTCGGCGAACAGGTTGCCCTGCCCCGGCTCCAGCGGCGTCCCCCATTCGCCCACGCCGTAGCCGTACTGCAGGCGCTGCAGGAAACCACGCGCGAGCGTCGCGTCATCCTTGTCGCCGCCTTCGGCGAGCACCGCGTCGGGCAGTGCGCTGCCGTATTCGCCAGGCGCGTTGCCGAACAGGCGAAGGCGCGCGAGTTGCCGCGCACGCGCCGCATCCACGCCGCGTTCGATCAGGGCACGTTCCACCGCGTCGCTGTTGCGCGCCACCGGATTGGTCTTCGCATCGTCCTGCGCCGCGAGGCGGTCGATCGCCTGCGCGAGCATCCGCATGAAGCCATCGAACTGGTCGCGATACACGCTGGTCACCTGCACGACGGCATCGATGCGCGGACGTCGCAGTTCGGCGTCGGGCACGATCTCCAGCGCGGCGACGCGTCCGCCTTCGTTCCACACCGGGCGCAGGCCGAGTGCGTGCAGCACCTGGCTTTCGAGCACGCCCAGGTGGCGGATCGCCTCCGACGACCACAGGCTGAAGGCGAGCTTCTCCGGCGTGCGTCCATCGTGTTCCTCGCGATAAGCGGCGAGCAGCTGCTCCAGCGCTTCGCCGCCGGCGTCGTACGCGGCTTTCGTGGGGATCCGGTCCGGCTCAAACGGGAACAGGTTGCGACCGCCGCGCACGTCCGGATTGCGCACCGGATCGCCGCCCGCACCGGGTCGCACGAAACCGCCCGCCAGGCCCATCAGCAGCGACTCGATCTCCTGCGTGTCGGCCAGCGCCGCATCGAGGTCCTTCGCCCGCCGCAGCAGCCCGCGCAATGCGTCGTCGCGCACGTCGTCCAGCGGCACGCCTTCGCGCAGGTGGCGATGCAGCACGCGATACGCGGGCGAGGTTTGCAGTCGGTTGAAATCGCCGGCGAACACCTCGTCCGGATCCAGCCCCAGTGCGCGGTAGTACGGCTCGCCCAGCTGCTGCATCACCGTCGCCAGCCGATGCGCGGGCGCGGCCGGTTCGCCGAAGGTGTGCAGGCCGAGCGGCATGGCGCTGCGCGCCAGTTCGTGCAGGTGATCGTGCAGCGCGTCGAAGAATCCGGCGAAATCCGCGCGCGCGGCATCGGCCTGCCAGCCCATGTCGTCCATCATCCCGGCGACTCGTGCGGCATCGAGGATCGCCTGCTGCGTGCGCGTGCGGACGCCGCCGTCTTCCAGCTGCTGGTATTCGTGCACCAGCGCGTGCAGGTCGCGCAGCTCGTCGTAGAGGCCCGCGGGCGCGAACGCCGGCGTCTGGTGGCTGATCGTCACCGCGCGCCCGCGCCGCTTGGCCTGCACCGCTTCGCCGACGTTGTCCTGGATGTAGGGATAGAAGACCGGCAGGTCGCCGAGCGTCAGGAACGGGAAATCGTTGATCCACAGCCCGCGATCCTTGCCCGGCGTCCATTCCTGCGTGCCGTGCGTGCCGAAGTGGATCAGCGCGTCGGCTCGGAAGCCCTCGCGCACGAACAGGTACGCGGCGAGATAGTAATGGCCCGGCAGCGAGGCCTGGTCGTGCGTGGCCTCGCCGATGCGTCCGGCGCGTGGCGGCTGCGGCATCACGATGAGGCGATCGAGCTGCATGCGCGGAATGACGAACATCGGTTCGCCATCGATGTCGCGCACGGCCGGATGCTCTTCCGGCGCACCCCAGCGCGCCAGCAGCGCATCGCGCCGCTGCGCCGGCAGGGCCTGCAACCATTGGCGGTAACGCGAGACCGGAAACGGCGCGGCAAGATCGCGACGCAGCAGTTCGTCGAGCGTCTCCGGCCGGTAAAGGCCGCCGAGCATCGCCTGCGCATCGGCGATCAGCCGCGCTTCGTCGGCGGGACGCACGCGATACCCGGCGCGCGCGAGTTCGTGCGTCAGGCGCTCCAGGCTGCGCGGCACGTTGAGGTGCGAGGCGGAGAGGTTCTTCTCCCCCGCCGGATAATTCCAGAACATCAGCGCCAGCGATTTGTGCGCGGCGGGCTTGCGTCGCAACGCGGACAGGCGCGCGAGCTTCGAGGCGAGCGCGTCGACCTGTTCCGCGATCGGCACCTGCTCGCCGCGTTCGACCGCGCCCAGCACCAGCGGATCGCTCATGCCCCAACCTTCGGGCACGGCCAGGAAGGTCGCCACCAGCGGCATCGCCACGCCCTGCGGCGCCGCGCGCCACGCTTCCGGCGGGCCCTGACGATGGTTGAGCGTCTGCAGCACCGGCACGCCGAGGCGCTCGAATTCCTCGCGCCGCGCTTCGCCGTTCTGCAGATGGGTGAAATTGACGATGGCGTCGATGCGCAGTCCACGCAGCGCGTTCTCGAGCCCGTGCGGATCGCCCGCGTCGAACCACACGCCCACCGCGTTCACCCCGTGCGCCTGGCTGCGCTCGATGGCGGCGTCCACCACCGCCGTCTGCATCGACGCGATGGCGCCCGGCGCGATCAGCATCGCCACCGTCGGCGCATCGGCGGCGATACCACGGCCGGCGCGCCAGTGCAGGTACTGCCCGGCATCGGCGAACGCGCCGGGCGCCCACGGGTGATGGAGGCCGGTCGACGCAAGCGCCTGCGGCGGCGGGATCGACGACGCGTCGGCGTTCGATCGCCATGCGGCGAGATGGTCGATCATGGCGCGGAAGTTCGCTTCGCCGCCGGCGGCGTAATAGCCGATCAGGCGTCGTGCGGTGTCTGCGCGCAGCGCGCCGAAGCGTGGCGCGCCACCGCCGACCTGCACCCATGGAACCTCCGCGCGATCGAGCGCGTCGCCGAGCGCCTCGCGTACCTGCTCCGCGTCGGACGGACGCGGCGTGTCGAGGATCGCCAGGTCGGTGTCGCGCAGCCATCGCGACGCCTCGCCATCCGCGCGTCCGATCGCGACGTGGCGGAACACGACGCCCTTGTCGCGTCCCCATGCGGACAGCCGCGCCGTCTTGCCGGGAAGCACGAAATCGTTGGCGATCACCGCCACGCGCAGTGGCGCGGCCGTCGCGGGACGTTCCTGCGCGAACGCCACCGGCGACAGCACCGACACCAGTGCCACGCCGAGCCACCCGAGCACCTTGCCGAGCCGACGCATCAGAAGCCCAGCGTCAGGCCGACGTTGTAGTATCGGCCGGTTTCCGGATACGGATACAGCGCCGAGCGTTCGTCGAGGCGTTCGTCGGCCAGGTTCTCGATGCTGGCGCGCACGCTCAGCCGCTCGCTGATGCGATAGCCGACATCGAGCGACCACAGCATGTACGCCGGCAGTCGCACCCGCTGCGTGCCCGACAGCTGCCACTGCGTGCCGACGTATTCCGAACGCAGCGCCGCGCGCAGCGCCGGCGTGGGCATCCATGCCAGCGTGGCGGCGCCGCTGTGCTGCGGCCGTTCGTTGAGCGGCAGGCCGGTGGTGCGGTCGCGTGCCTGCAGCCAGGTGTAGTTCGCATCGACCTGCAGTTGCGGGGACAGATCGAGCTGGCCGTTCAATTCCACGCCGCGCAGGCGCGCTTCGGCCACGTTGACGTAGTTGCGCACTTCCCGGCCGCGCACGCCGCAGGCGGAGACGCAGATCGTCTGGATCAGGTCCTCCAGCTCGTTGTGGAACGCGGTCGCGCCCAACGACCAGCCCGTGCCGTGGCGCGTCGCGCCCAGTTCGTACGAAGTCGCGGTCTCGGGTTTGAGGTCCGGGTTGCCGTAGATGGTGAAGCGTCCACCGCCGCCCACGGCCGAGTACTGCGGCGACAGCTGCTTCAGGGTCGGCGCCTTGAAACCGCTGCCCACGCCGCCCTTGAGCGTCCACGCCTCATGCGGATGCCACACGACGTACGCGCGTGGGCTGTGATGCCAGCCGAACTGCGGGTGATGGTCCGCGCGATCGCCCAGGACCAGCGACGCGTCCGGCGCGAGTTCGATCTCGTCCTGCACGAACAGGGCGCGCTGGATCGATGCGGCATGCGCGAGCGCGTTGACGGTGGCGTCGTCGAGTTCCTCGCGGCGCCACTCGCCGCCCACGCTGAGCCGATGGCGCAGCCCGAGCTGCGCGCTGACGTGGCCATCGACGATGTCCTCGCGCAACCGCTGCGGCCTCGTGGGCTCGCCACGCGAACGCGTGTTGTCGCGGTCGAGCGTGGACCGGTACGCACGCAGCACGCTGTCGCCCCACGCCCACGTGCCGCGATGGGTGAGCGAGGTCTGGCTGCGCTCGATGTGGTCGCGCGTCTCGTACACGTACGCGGGCCCGCCGGACTGCAACGCATCGCGCCAGCGTTCCTCGCGGCCTTCCAGGTGGGCGAGGTCGATGCGCTGCGCGTCGTCCGGCGTCCAGCTCAGCGTCAGGCTGCCGTTGTCGGCGTCGCGGCCTTCCTGTTCGGTCAGGCGATCGTCGGCCGGATCCACGCTCGCCTCCTTGCGCCGCGACTCGGCCTGGAAGCTCACGCCCAGCACGCCATCCACCAGCGGACCACCGGCGTACACGCCGGCCTGCCACGTGTCGCCGCCGAGATCGCCCGCGACACGACCGCCATTCACCGTCGCGCTGCCGAGCCAGTGGTCGGTCGCGCTGCGGGTGATGACGTTGACCACGCCGCCGAGCGCCTCGGAGCCGTAGAGCGAGGACATCGGTCCGCGCACGATTTCGATCCGTTCGATGGCTTCGGCCGGCATCCATCCCAGGTCGAAATCGGCGTGGGCGATCGCGTCGCTGGCCGCGTTGATGCGACGGCCATCGACCAGCACCAGCGTGTATTCGCTGTCCATGCCGCGGATGCGGATGCCGCGCCGGCCCAGGCCGATGCCGCCCACGGTCACGCCGGTGCTGCCGCGAACCGCATCGGACAGGTCCATCACCGGTCGCTGCTGCAGTTGTTCGCGGGTGACGACCGAGATCGACGCAGGCGCGTCGTCGAGCTGTCGTTCGGTGGCCGTGGCGGTCACCACCACGGCGGGAAGTTCGGAGGCGAAACCATTGGCGGCGGCAGCGCCGGGCATGGTCAGCGCGACGGTTAGCGCAGGACCGGTGAGACGAGTTGCGGACATCGGATTCCCCTTGTTTCGATATGTTATAACATATCAATTTACACAAGGATCAAGCCGATGAAACCCTCCGATGCGCGCTTCTTCGATGCCTCGGCGATCGGTCTGTCCGGTCTGTGCCTGCTGCATTGCCTCGCATTGCCGGTCGTGGCGGCATTCCTTCCGGCGCTGGCGTTCTGGCAGGCATCGGAATGGGTGCACGTGCTGTTCGTGATGCTCGCCGTGCCGCTGGCCGGCATCGCGTTGTGGCGGTCGCACCGGGTGAGCGCGTTGCCGAAAGCGCTATGGATGTTGAGCGCGGGCGGCGTCGCGGCCTTGGCGATGGGCGCGATCGGCTGGCCTTCGCATGCATGGGAAACCGCGATCACCGTGGCCGGCAGCGTGCTGCTCGCGAGCGCGCATGCGTGGAACTGGCGGCGACGTCACTCCCGCGCGAAATCCTGCGTCTAATAAGTGCCGCGGCGTCCGCGATTCAATCCAGATGCTCGATGCCCTCGGGCTCTCGCACCCACGCATGCCGTCGCACCCCGTACACCGATACGCGCGGCGGCGGGAAATCCGGATCGGCGAACGCGCCGACCGGAATCGTGACGAAGCCGGGAATCGCTTCCGGCCAGTAGAAGACCGTCGCGCCGCATTCCGGGCAGAAGTGGAAACGCGCCGTGGTGCCTTCGTCGCCGGTGCGCGCGTACCGCCTGCTCTCGCCCGATATCTCGACCGCATCGGCCGGAAACCGCGCCTGCACCGCGAACACGCTGCCGGTGCGCTTCTGGCACGCCAGGCAATGGCAGATCGAAACGCGGACGGGCTCGCCGTGGACGACGGCGGTGAGTTGTCCGCAATTGCATGAGGCGACGCGACGGGTCATGGCGCGGGTTCCTGCAGGATGCGCGTTCGTGCGAATCCGGGGCGGCCTTCGCGATGCCGACCTTACCACCGGCGTTCCGTTCCCTCACCTCGTGAGGCACCGCACGCGCTACGCTGACGCGCGATCCCACGCCCACGCCGCAACATGCCCACCCTTCCCCATGCCATCGTCGTCATCGGCGTCGCAGGCAGCGGCAAGACCACGCTCGCCAGCGGACTGGCGAGGCACTACGGCCACGTGTTCCTCGACGCCGACGACTTCCACTCCGCGCAGGCACGCGCGCAGATGGCGTCGGGCGTACCGCTGGACGACGCGCAACGCGAGCCCTGGGTCGCCGCGCTTGCACGCGAACTGCGGCGCCTGGCGTCGCTCGGGCAATCGTCGGTGCTGGCGTTCTCCGCCCTGCGCGCGGCGCACCGGCAGCGGTTGCGCGAAAGCGGCGTGCCGATGCGGTTCGTGTTCCTGCGCGTACCGGCGGCGTCGATCGCGACACGACTGGCCACGCGCCGCGATCACTACATGCCGGCAAGCCTGCTCGCGAGCCAGTTCGACGCGCTGGAGCCGCCGGTCGCGGAGCCGGACGTGATCACGATCGCCGTCGACGACGACGCACCGGCGCAGGTGCTCGAAACGGCGATCGCCGCGCTCGACGGGACGTGACGCAGCACGCGCCGATCCTTTCCCTCGCAACGTTCACGCACCACGCGCACCGCCCACGCTAGCGTCGTGGCGAACCAAGCATCCGGCGGGAACGTGCATGCAGACGACGTGGCAGGTGGCCTGATGACGGTCACCGTCGAACAGGGGATGTTCCTTGCGATCCTGGCCGCGACGCTCGCGCTGTTCATCAGCGAGAAGCTGCGCGTCGACCTGGTCGCGATGCTGGCCACCCTCGCGCTGGTACTGACGGGCCTGCTGGAGCCGCGCGAAGCGCTGTCGGGATTCTCCAGCGAACCGGCGATCATCGTGGCGGCGGTGTTCGTGCTGTCGGCGGGATTGTCGGCGACCGGCATCACCGAGCGCATCGGCGCCGCGATCGGGCGCGCCGCCGGCACCAGCGAGTGGCGGGCGATCGCCGTGCTGATGCCCGCCACCGCGTGCATGGCCGCGTTCTCGCACCATCTGATGGTCACGGCGATGATGCTGCCCATCGTGCTGCGCGTGGCGCGCGATTCCGGCATGGCGGCCTCGCGCCTGCTGATGCCGATGTCGCTGGCGGCCTCGCTCGGCACCACGCTCACGCTGATCAGCGCGCCGGCCTTCCTGCTCGCGGGCGACCTGTTGCGCCGCCACGGCGAACCGCCGCTGGACCTGTTCACCTTCACGCCCATCGGCGCGGTGCTGGTGGTGCTCGGCACGGTGTTCATGCTGCTCGGCCGCGGCCTGTTGCCGCGACGCCAGGGCGAAGCCGGCAACGATTACCTCAAGCTCGACCGCTACTACACCGAGCTGCTGGTCGACGAGGACTCGCCGTGGATCGGCAGGACCCTCGGCGAATTCCGCAGCCATTTCGCCAAGCGCCTGGAAACCGTGGACTGGCTGCGCCACGGCCAACGCCTGCCGAACCAGACCGAGGACCTGGAACTGCAAGGCGGCGACGTGCTGCTCGTGCGCGCCTCGCCCGAACAGATCGCCGCGCTCAAGGACGACGAACCCGGCCTGCTGCTGCACGCGGTGGTGCGTTATGGCGATGGCGATTCGAAGAAGGCGAAGGCGCGCCATCAGCTGGTGCAGGCGGTGGTCGCGCCGAACTCCGAGTTCATCGGCCACACCATCGCCTCGGTCGATTTCATCCGCGCCTATGGCGTGGTCGTGGTCGGGCTGTGGCGTCGCGACGGCTGGCTGCACGGCGAGCTGTCGGACATCGTGCTGCGCGAAGGCGACCTGATGGTGCTTTCCGGCGAACCCGAAGCGCTGTCGGAACTCGGCGGAACCCGCAATTTCCTGATGCTGATTCCGTTCCGCGCCGAATGGCATTCGCCGCGCCGCGCGCCGGTCGCGCTGGCGATCCTCGCCGCGACGCTCGTCGCCGCCGCCACCGAGATGCTGCCGCCGCAGATCGCCTTCCTCGCCGGCGCCGCGGCGATGGTGCTGACCGGCTGCACGAGCCTTGAGCGCGCCTATCGCGAGATCGACGTGCGCATCTTCGTGATGATCGCCGGCGTGATCCCGCTGGGCCTGGCGATGAGCAGGACCGGCACCGCGCAGATGCTCGCCAACCTGCTCTCCGGCTACGCGGGATCGCTGACGCCGTTCGTGTTGCTGGCGATCCTGTTCACGGCCGCGGCGCTGCTGACGCAGATCCTGTCCGATGCGGCGACGACGGTGCTGCTGGTGCCGATCGCGCTGGCGATGGCCGACAGCCTCGGGCTGCCCGCGCTGCCGATGGTGGTGTGCATCGCGATGGGCGCGGTCGCTTCGTTCCTGACGCCCATCGGCCATCACGGCAACCTGCTGATCCTCAATCCCGGCCAGTACCGTTTCGCCGATTTCCTGCGCGTCGGCATTCCGCTCACGATCCTGATCGGCGCGACGGTGGCCTACATGGCGCAGCGGTTGTGGATGTAGCGGCGCGAACACGGGGTTTCGCGATGGCATGCGCGATGTTCGCCAGCTTCGCGGCGTCCGCCGATGCACCGGACTGCACGATGCGTGTGCTCGAATCGCTGGGATGGCGGTTCGTTCCAACGGACGCAGCGGAGGTTTCGATCGAGCCCGGATCGCCCTGCGATCGCGCGGACCTGGCGCAGGCGCGGGCCGCGGGCGATCTGGTCGTGCGCGTGCCGCGCGCCCTCGATGCGGCGGCACGCGCGCGGTTGCACGACACGCTGCTCGGGCACCCGGCGACGCATTGCGCTTACGGCTTCCTGCTCGGCGACGCGACACGCCGCGCGGTCGACCGGTTGGCGGGCAATTCCGGATTCCGCTTTTCCGGCCTGCAGACCGGCTGGATCGGCTTCGGTCCGACCGGCGCCGCGCGCGACGGCTGGGAGCCCATCGCCTCGTTCGGTCGCGGCTACCGGCCGCGCGATTCGAACTGGCGCGCGATCGAAGGCTTCTACACCGGCCATGTGCGCGGCGAATGCGGCCTCGGACGGCAGATCGCGCAGTACGCCGCGCAGGCGGAACTCTATGGGCCGGCGGGCTTCGATGCCGCGTTCGACGCGGACGAGATCGTGATCGGCACCTTCACCCGGCTGCACGACACGCGCAGCCTCCTGCTCGGCGCCTCGGCCGGCGAGTTCACCCGCGACGGCCGCGCCGTCGCCGCGTCCCGCGCCGGGCGCCAGGCGTTCATGGGGCTGCCGGGCTTCGTCTTCCATGTGTTCGATCGCAGCAAACTCGACGACCTCAACAACCAGGCCGAGAACTTCGTCGTCTACGACGTGAGCGCGCCGGCCGCCGCCGCGTTGCGCGAACACGGCGGTTTCGAGCACTACAACGAACGCAACCGGGTTATCTGGACGCTGGCCAGATCGATGCCGGCGTATCGGCCGAAGCGCTATTTCCAGCGCCTGCTGCATGAGCGCGACGCCGACCTGCGCGCCTCCCTGCCGGCGCGGGCGCGCGAAACGCTGGCGCGGCTCGACGCGGAACTTGCCGATCCGTTCTATCGCGGCTTCCAGGTCTACGTGCACCGCCAGGGCGTGAAGCCGGTGGGCTTCCACATCGCGCGCCTGCTCGACCGCAATCCGCGCACGCCGTTCCGTATCGAACTGGCGCTGCACAACGTGCATACGACGTTGTTCGGGCGGTATGTGGAATACCGGCTGCGCGAGTGCCGGCAAGGCGATGCGCCCTTGTAGCCCGGGGGGTGACCTGCGCCATCACGCGAACCCGTTTATCCTCGGCACGTACCCTGGGGACGAGGGGTGGGCCGGCATGTCGTGGGTGCAGATCGCGTGGCCGATGCTTGCTGCCGCCAGCCTGACGCTCGGGCTGATCCATGCGTTGATCTGGGTCCGCCAGCGCGACATGCCGCAGCACCTGGCGTTCGCCTGCGCCGCGGCGGCGCTGGCGGTGCTCACCGTGCTGGAAATGCTCGCGCTGCACGCGCGCACGCCCGCGCAACTGGGCACGCTGATCCGCTGGATGCACCTGCCGCTGATGGTGCTGGTGCTGTCGCTGGTCGCCTTCGTCCGCCTGTCCTTCGGCGCGAAATACTTCGCGCTGGGCGTCTGCGCGGTCGCGCTGCGGCTGGTCGCGCTGTTCGCCAAATTCACCACGGGCGCGAACCTCAACTTCGCGGCGATCCACGAGGTCGGCCACGTGCGCTGGCCGGGCGGCATGGTCATCGCCTACCCGATCGGCGAGCCGAATCCATGGGTGATCCTGGCCCAGCTGAGCAACCTGGTGATCGCCGCCTACATGGTGATGGTCCTCGCGCACACGCTGCGCTCGCCGGATCCGCAACTGCGGCGCCACGCGGTGATCATCTGCGGCGGCTGGCTGCTGTTCGTCGGCCTGATGGTCACCGCCGCGGTGGTGATGACGCTCAACGTCGGCCGGACCCCGTTCATCGGTACGCCGAGCTTCGTCATCGTGATCGCGGCGATGAGCTACCAGCTCGGCACCAACCTGTTCGAATCCAACCGCCTCGCCGCGCGCCTGCGCGAAAGCGAGCTGGCGCGGCTGCAGGGCCAGCGCGACCTGGAAAGCGCGGCGGACACGGCGGGCCTGGGATTGTGGTCCTGGAACATCCCCGACGACCGCTTCGTCGGCTCGCCGCGCGCGCGCGAATGGTTCGGCGGGAAGGAACACGACGGCGAATGCGAGCTGGCGGGCGTGATGCGCCGCGTCCATCCCGGCGATCGCCCGCAGCTGCGCAAGGCGATCGAGGAGGCCTACCAGTGCGGCGCGTTCACCACCAGCTTCCGCCTGGTGAACGAAGGACCGGAGCACTGGCTGTCGGTGAAGGGCGAAATGGAATTCGACTCCGAAGGTCGTGGCCTGGCGATGCGCGGCATCGCGCGCGACGAAACCGACAGCCGGCTGTCCAGCGAACGCTTCCGCGCCCTGCTGGAAGCCGCGCCCAGCGCGATCCTGCTGATCGACGAAGCCGGCCGCATCCGCCTGCTCAACGCCGAGGTCGAACGCATGTTCGGCTACGCGCGCGGCGAACTGCTCGGCCGCGACATCGAACGCCTGTTGCCCGTCTCGATGCGCGCCGACCACGTGCGCCATCGCCAGCGCTACAGCCTCGGTCCGACCAAGCGCGTGATGGGCGACGGCCTGGAACTGCACGGCCTGCGCCAGGACGGCACCGAGTTCCCGATCGAAGTCGGCCTGAACCCGATCCGCTTCGGCGACCAGACCCTCACCCTCGCCGCCGTCACCGACACCTCCGAACGCCAGCGCCGCGAAGCCGAGCTCTCGCAGCGTCGCGACGAGGTCGCGCACCTCTCGCGCGTGACGATGCTGGGCGAGCTGTCCGGATCGCTCGCGCACGAACTCAACCAGCCGCTCGCGGCGATCCTCAGCAACGCGCAGGCGGCGCAGCGCATGCTGCTGCGCAATCCGGAGGACCTGTCGGAGATCGGCGAGATCCTGTCGGACATCGTCGACAACGACCGCCGCGCGGGCGACGTCATCCGCCGGCTTCGCACGCTGCTGCGCAAGGGGCCGCACGACCTGTCGCGGCTCGACGTCAACGAGACCGTGCGCGAATGCCTGCGCCTGCTGCGCAGCGACCTGCGCAATCGCGACGTGGTGGTGGTGCTGGACCTCGCGCCGGGCCTGCCGAGCGTGGAAGGCGACCAGGTGCAGCTGCAGCAGGTGCTGCTCAACCTGATCTTCAACGCCTGCGACGCGATGGCCTCGACGGAAGGCCGGCATATCACCGTGCACTCGCGGGGACGCCGCGACAGCGTGCGCATCACCGTGTCCGACGACGGCCCGGGGATTCCCGTCGGCATGCTCGACCGCATCTTCGAACCGTTCCAGACCAGCAAGCCGAACGGACTGGGCCTGGGGCTCGCGATCTGCCGCACGATCGTCGAATCGCATCATGGCCGGTTGTGGGCGGAGAACGGCGTCGGCAGGCGTGGGGCGGCCTTTCATGTGGAGTTGCCGACCGCGGACGTGCTTCGCAACAGGAACTAGAAGAAGCGAGGAGCGGGAAACGAGTGGATGCTCCGGGCCGCCACGACTCGTTTCCCGTTCCTGTCTGCTTGTTCCTGCCTGCTCGTTCCTGCCTACTCGTTCCTCGCCGTACTCGAGCGTTCCGCCAGCTGCACCAGCTCCACCACCGACCGCACGCCCAGCTTGTGCATCACGTGCGAGCGATGGACCTTGATCGTCTTCTCGACGATGCCCAGGTCCGCGGCGATCTGCTTGTTGAGCCGCCCGGCGAGCACGTGCCGCAGCACTTCGCGCTCGCGCGGGGTGAGCGCGGCGAAACGCATGGCGTTGCGGCATTGCTCCTCGGAACGCTCGCGCAGCAGGCGGTCGCGCTCGATGCCGCGACCGACGGCCTCGATCAGTTCGTCGGCTTCCACCGGTTTGGTGAGGAAATCGATCGCCCCGCCCTTCATCGCGCGCACCGAACTGTGCACGTCCCCGAAGCCGGTCAGGAAGATCACGGGACTGGCGATGCCGCGGCTTTCCAGCAACGCCTGCGTCTGCAGGCCGTCCATTTCCGGCATCGACAGGTCCAGCAGGATGCAGCCGGGAACGTCCGGATCGTAGCGTTCGAGGAATTCGCGCGTGCAGCGGCTGGCGACCACCTCCAGCCCCTCGATGCGCAGGATGCGACCCAGGGCCGCAAGCACCTCGGTATCGTCGTCGATGATGTGTACGACTGCGGACATGGCGGACACTCCCTCTGAGTGCAACCGGTAGCAGACGCATTACGGGCCGGATTATTCGGCGATCCGCACGCGTGCGTCCAGTGCCATCGGTCCCGCGAACGCGCGCGTGCCTGGCAAGAAACGTGCCGTCGCACCGGTTCCCCTACCTGCCCGAGCATGGGCCAAGGGCCAATTGAACGGGCATGCGCCTTGGCCTCTAGTGGCCGCATGGCCCATCGCCCGCTCACCATCGCCGTCGTGGACGACGAAGAGGATGTGCGCCACGCGCTGCACCGCCTCCTCCGTTCCGCGGGTTTCGAAGTGCTCGTGTACGCCACGGGCTCGGAATTCCTGCGCCACGCCCGCGAAAGCGCCCCGAACTGCGTGGTGCTCGACCTGCACATGGGCGGGCTGAACGGCTTCGACGTGCAGAACCAGCTGCACGAATGGGCGTTGCCGCTGCCGGTGGTGGTGCTCACCGGCAACGACACGGCCGAAGGCCGCAAGCGCGCGCTCGACAACGGCGCGAGGGCGTTCCTGAGCAAGCCGGTGGACGACGAGGCGCTGATCGGGGCGATCCTGGCCGCGGTGGCTTCGCCGGGGCCCGGCGCATGAGCGAGCAGGCAGAAGGCGCACGATCATGAGTCCAACCCACACTCCCTCGCGGAAAACACACGCGGCGCGGCGCTTCGGCCTCGGCCTGGCGCTGCTGCAGCCCTGCCTCGCACGCGCCTCGCTGCTGAGCGGCGAAGCGCTCGACACCGCCGCGAATGTCGTGGCGTGGCTGGCGATCATCATCGTGCCGGTGGTGCTGCTGGCGGTGTTCTGGATCGTGCACATCCTGCCCGAGCGCATCGCGGAGAAACGCCGCCATCCGCAGCTGGATGCGATCAAGACGCTGTGCCTGCTCTCGCTCGTCTTCGGCGGTCTGCTCTGGCCGCTCGCGTGGCTGTGGGCGTACACCAAGCCCGTGCTGCACAAGATGGCCTACGGCACCGACGTCGCCGACCACCACGGCCACGGCGGCGACGCGCTCACGCCGCTGCACGACGCCGAAGCCGCGCCGGAGCCGGAACCCGTCGCCGAACCGGCGACACGCGCCGCCGAATCGCATGCCGAAGTCGACGAACTGCGTCGCCGCATCCGCTCGCTGGAGATGGCGCTGGCCATGGGCGAACGGCCGGCCGTGCGCACCACGCCCGGGGGCGACGAGGAGTAGCCCATGGAAATCATCCTGCTGCTGATCTACTCGTTCTTCGTCTGGCTGATCTTCTTCAAGTTCAAATGGCTGCCGTGGAACTTCGTCTCGCAGATCATCGTGGTGTCGCTGCCGATCTTCGCGCTGACGGCGATGATCCTGATCCTCAACGTGGTGGCGCCCTCGTCCTCGGACGTACGCGTGATGAACTACGTCGTGCAGGTGGTGCCACGCGTGACCGGCCGCGTGATCGAGGTGCCGGTCGAGCCCAATCGCCCGGTGAAGAAGGGCGACGTGCTGTTCCGCATCGATCCGGTGCCGTACCAGCAGGAACTCTCCGCGCTGGAAGCGAAGCTGCCGGAGATGATGGCCAAGCTCGACAGCGCGCAGGCCTACCAGCGTGAGTTGAACGAACAGCTCAAGTCCGCGCGCTCCACGCGCGATGCGCTGTCCTCGCGCCTGGCGCTGGCGAACAAGCGCCAGCAGCAGACCGCCGAACTGGCGCAGACCGGCGCGGGTTCGAAATTCGACCAGGAACAGGCGCAAACCGAAGCGGCCAGCCTGCGCTCGGAACTGGCCTCCACCACCGCGCAGATGGCGCAGGTGCAGCAGAAGCTGTCGGCGCAGACGCGCGAGGGCCAGCTGTCGGAGATCGCCCAGGCGCACGCGGCGGTGGAACAGCTCAAGGCGCAGATCGTGCAGGCACGCTGGCAGCTGGAGCAGACCACCGTATACGCGCCGGCCGACGGCAGCGTGATCAACCTGCAGCTGCGCGAAGGCTCCTACGCCGCGAGCCTTCCGCTCACGCCGGTGATGAGCTTCGTCGAGAAGGAACAGTGGGTGATCGCGATGTTCGCGCAGAACGAACTCGCCAACGTCGCCTCGGGGAACGAGGCGGAAATCGCCCTGAAAACCTATCCGAACCGCATCATCAAGTGCGCGGTGGACTCGGTGGTGTGGGCCTCGGGCACCGGGCAGATGCCGATCAGCGGCATGGTGCCGCCCAGTGGCACGCAGCCGCCGCCGCTGGGCCGCATCGCCGTGCGCCTGCGTCCGACCGGCCGCGACGCCGATGTCTTCATCGCCATGGGCGCACAGGGCCAGGGCGCGATCTACACCGAGCACGGCAAGCTGCTGCACATCATCCGCAAGGTCATCCTGCGGGTGAGCAGCAAGCTCGACTGGCTCGTGCTCAAACTGCACTGAGGCACCGATGAGCGACCGCGCGGCCCGCAGGTTGGCGACGAAAACGGCGCTGGGCGCATGCCTGCTCGTCGTCGCGACCGGCTGCGCCGTGTTGCCCGAACCCACCGCCGACGAGGTCCAGCAACAGGCGCTGGGCTACACCACGATCCCGCCCAACTGGTCCGCGCAGGCCAGCGCCGCACGGGTGGACGAAGGCTGGCTGGCGAGCTTCAACGATCCCGCGCTCACGCGGATGGTGCACGAAGCGCTCGCGCACAACCCCGACCTGCTGATGGCCGCCGCGCGCGTCGAACAGGCCAACGCGCAGGTCGACCTGGCCGAAGCCAGGCTCAAGCCCGCGCTCGGATTGCTCGGCCGCGCCGGTTCCAAACCCATCGCCGACCTGGTCCCGCTGCTCAGCGGCGTGATGCTGCGCCTGAGCTGGGAAATCGACCTGTGGGGCCGCATGCGCTACGCGCGCAACGCCGCGCGCGCGGCGCGCGACGCGAGCAGCGCCGACTACCGCTACGCGCAGCAGTCGCTCGCGGCGAGCGTGGCGCGCGCGTGGTTCGTCGCCAACGAAACGCGCATGCAGATGCAGCTCGCCGCCGAGATGAGCGATGCCGGCACGCGGCTGGTCGAGCTGTCCGACCAGCGCCTGCGCGTGGGCGCCGGCACGCAGACCGACGTGATGATCGCGCGGACCAACCTTGCGACCTACCAGGACGCGCAGCAGCAGATCGAACTCGCGCACCGGCAGGCGCTGCGGGCGCTGGAGCTGCTGCTCGGACGTTATCCGGGCGCGACGCTCGAAATCGCCGGCACGCTCACGCCGTTCCCCGCGCCGGTGCCGGCGGGAATTCCCGCCGACGTGCTCGATCGCCGACCCGACCTGATCGCCGCGCAGCGCCGCGTGGCCGCCGCATTCGACCTGGTCGGCGAAGCCAGGGCCGCGATGCTGCCGACGCTGTCGCTGTCCGCCGGCTACGGGCGCATCAGCAACGAGGCGCTGGAAATCCGCGACGACCTGGAACAGACCACCTCCACCGTCGCCGCCACCGCCGTGGTGCCGATCTACAGCGGCGGCGCGCTCACCGGCCAGGTGCGGCTGCGCACCGCCGAGCAGAAGGAAGCCGTCGCCGATTACGCGCGCCGCGCGCTCAACGCGCTGGACGAAGTCGAGGACGCGCTCACCGCCGAACGCGTGCTGGCCGAACGCGAACGCATCCTCGGCGACGCGGCGCGCGCGAACCGCGACATCGTGCGCATGGAGGAATCCAGCTACCGCATCGGCCGCTCCGACCTGCGCGCGGTGAGCCAGCGCCAGCTCGCGACGTGGGCGGCGGAGATCGCGCTGCTCAGCGTGCAGCGCGAACGCCTGAGCCGCCGCGTCGATCTGCACCTCGCGCTCGGTGGCGATTTCGGCGCGCCTCAGCCGCCCGACGCCGGCGCCGCACCCGCCACCCAATGAGGCCGTGCCGATGAAATGGCTGCTCGTGCTCATGCCGCTGGCGATCGCACTGGAGCACTTCGCGCCGCAGCGGGCGCTGCTGATCTTCCTCGTCGCCGGCCTGGGCATCGTTCCCCTCGCCTCGCTGATGGCGCAGGCGACCGGCTCGCTCGCGGTGCGGCTGGGGCCCGGCATCGGCGGCCTGCTGAACGCGACCTTCGGCAACGCCGCCGAACTGATCATCGCGCTGGCTGCATTGCGCGAAGGCCTGCACGGCATGGTGAAGGCCTCCATCGCCGGCACCATCATCGGCAACATCCTGCTGGTGCTCGGCGTGGCGATGGTGCTCGGCGGCGCGCGCCACGGCGAACAGCGCTACGACGGACGCGCCGCGCGCACGCAGGCGACGATGCTGACGCTCGCGGTGATCGCGCTGATCATGCCGGCCGCGTACGGCGCGATCGTGCCCGACACACAGGAACAGCTGGACCCGATCAGCGCGTGGATCGCCATCGCCCTGCTGCTGGTCTACGTCGCGAACGTCGCCTACACGCTCATGGCCAGCCGCGCGGCGCGGGCGCGCAGGCCCGCGCAGGTCGACGAAGCCGCGGTCGCCGTGCACGACGCGCACCACGCGCCGGAATGGAGCCCGAAGAAGGCGGTGATCGTCCTCGCCGCGGTGAGCCTGGGCATCATCTGGCTCAGCGAGATCCTCGTCGGCGCGGTCGAACCGGCGAGCGAGGAACTTGGTTTGTCCGACGCCTTCACCGGCGTGTTCGTGCTCGCGGTGATCGGCGGCGCCGCCGAACAGGCGACCGCGATAGTCGCCGCGCGGCAGAACCGCATGGACCTGTCGATGTCCATCGCGCTGGGCGCGAGCGTGCAGCTCGCGCTGCTGGTCGCGCCGCTGCTCGTGCTGCTGAGCTACGTCATCGGTCCGCATCCGATGGGGCTGGTGTTCGGGCCGGGGCTGGTGCTGACGATCCTGTTCTCGGTGGTGATCACCGGGCAGATCGCCAGCGACGGCCGCACCGACTGGCTGCGCGGCGTGCAGCTGCTCGCGGTGTACCTGATTCTCGCCGCGGTGTTCTTCTACGTGCCGGACGTTTCGGGGGCGCGATGAACGACGCCGCGCCCGCGCCGCGCACATTGCTCGACCGGCACCGGTACGCGGTGCTGTTCTTCTCGCTGCTGCTCACCGTCGCGGTGGGGCCGCTGCTGGAAGCGGTGAATTTCGGCCGCACGGCGATGGAGGCGTTCCTCGCCATCAACCTGCTCGCGGCGGTCTTCCCCATCGTCGCGAAGGCCGAACGCCGCACCCTGTACGCGCTGATCGCACTGGCCGTGCTGCTGCGCTGGATCGCGCCGCGTGGCGCGCAGGCGCCGGCGATGTCGATCCTCGCGGCGCTGGCATGGGGCACGATCGCGCTGGTCGCCGCGTACCGCGCGGTGCGCCATTCGCTGTCGAGCGTGCGCATCGACGCCGAACGCGTGTACGCCGCGCTCAGCGCCTACCTGCTGATCGGCGTGTGCTGGGGGGTGGTCTACGCCGCCGTCGCGCGCGTGTCGCCCGGATCGCTGCTGTACGCCGGCGCGGTTCCGCCGACCGGCATCGGCATGGGCGATGCCATCTATTTCAGTTTCGTCACCCTCGCGACGCTGGGCTACGGCGACCTCACGCCGGCCACGCCCGCGATGCGCGGGCTGGCGGTCTTCGAAGCGGTGATCGGCCAGCTCTACCTGGCGCTGCTGGTGGCGCGACTGGTCGGGCTGCAGACCGCCGCGCATTCACGATGAACGCTGCCATCCCAAGGAGAGGCTCCATGAACACCCGCACCGCATTGCCCCTGACCGCGTCGCTCGCCGGGCTGATCGCCGCGCTGGCGCCCGTGGAGTGCCGCGCGATCGAGCCGCTGGACACCTTCAGCGCCCGCATCGGCGGCTACGTCACCGACTTCGACACGCAGGTGCGGGCCGACGGCGAGACGCGCGGCGGCACGAACGTCGACCTGCAGCGCGACCTGGGCCTGGACGACCGCAACACCGTCGCCTTCCTCGGCGTGACGTGGCGCCCGTTCGACAACCACGAGTTCGGCCTCTCGTACTACCAGGACGATGCCGACGCCACGCGCCGCATCACCCGCACCATCGAGTTCGACGGCACCACCTACGAGGCCGACAGCACCGTGCGCGCCTCCGTGGACCTGGATGCGTACGACCTCTACTACGTCTGGTGGGCGGCGAACAACGAACGCTGGGCGCTCGGCCCGCGCTTCGGCCTGGTGTGGTACGGCATGCGGCTGGGGTTGTCGATGGAGCTCGATTCGCAGGGCAACACCATCGACGGCGCGATCAGCGAAACCGTCGACGCCGACCTGCCCGCACCGAGCATCGGCGGCAGCTGGCGCTGGGCGCCCGCCGAGCAGTGGCGGTTCTCGGCCGACGTCGGCTACTTCTCGGCGAACGTGGACGACGTCGACGCCGACATCACCTTCGGCCGCATCGGCGTGGAATGGTTCCCGTGGGAGCGCGCCGGCATCTCGCTGGACTACACGCGTCGCAGGATCGAGGCGGACGCGGACGGTTCGGACTTCGCCGGCAACCTCGAATTCATCGACAGCGGCCTGCGGCTGGGCCTGACCTACCGGTTCTGACGCAAGGGCGCGCGCGATGATCGCCACCGGGACCACGTCATCGCACATCGCACGGCGCACGTTCGCGGCGCTGATCCTGTGCGGGTTCGTGTCGATCGCCGCCCTGCTGGCGGCGACGAACGCCAGCGCGCAGCCGGCCCCGGCGACGCCGCCTCCGGCCGCCGCGCCGGTGCACGCGCACGCGACGCTGCGCTATTTCAACCGCGACATCGTGGTGATGCGCGTGCCGTTCTTCGGCAATTCGCCCGAACGCCGCGCGCGCGTGGCCGAGGCGAACATCGCGCGCATCGTCGACGAGGTCGGCGAAGCGGACGTCGAATACGAGAACGTGCCGCAGGGCGTAGCGATCCTGATGTCCGGACAGCTGGTCACCGTGCTGGTGCCGGGCGATCGCGACGCGCTGCGCGGCCAGACGCTCGACCAGCTGCGCGCGCAGACCGTCTCGCGGCTGTCGGTCGCGGTGGCCGCCGCCGAACAGGCACGCCGTCCGCAGCGCATCCTCGAAGGGCTGGCGTGGGTGCTGGCCGGCACGGTCGTGGCGGTCGGCGTGCTGTGGCTGTTGCGATGGCTGGTGCGCCGCGTGCGGCATCGGGTCGATGCGTGGGTCGCGCACCGGCTCGCGCAGCTGCGCAGCGAGTCGGCGCGGCAGATGCTGTCGGGCCTGATCGCCAGCGCACGCGGACTGGCGCGGCTGGCGATGTGGGTGATCGTGCTGCTCACCTTCGAGGAGTGGCTGCGCTTCGCGCTTGGCCGCTTCCCGTACACGCAGCCGTGGGCGGCGGCGATGACGCAATGGGTCGCCGCGCGTACCGCCGGATTCGGCCACGCGGTCGTGTCCGCCCTGCCCGGCCTGTTCAGCGCGTTCCTCATCTTCCTGCTCGCGCGGCTGGTGACGCAGGCGATACGCGTCACTTTCCACGGCGTGGAAACCGGACGCTTCCAGTTCCTCGGCGTCGACCACCAGCTGGCCGAACCCACGCGCAAGATCATCACGGTGCTGATCTGGTTGTTCGCGCTGGCGATGGCGTATCCGTACCTTCCGGGCGCGGAAACCGAAGCGTTCAAGGGCCTGAGCGTATTCGTCGGCTTGATGGTGTCGCTGGGCGCGTCGAGCATCGTCGGCCAGGCGGCGGGCGGATTCACGCTGCTGTACTCGCGCACGATGGCGCCGGGCGACGTGGTGCGCATCGACGACACCGAAGGCACCGTGCAGCAGATCGGCCTGTTCACCACGCGCCTGCGCACGCCGCTCGGCGTGGAGGTGAGCTATCCGAACAACGTCGTGCTGGGCGGGAAACTGCAGAACTTCTCGCGCAATCCCGACGGCCCCGGCATGTGGATCGAGGCCGCGGTGACCATCGGCTACGACGCGCCGTGGCGGCAGGTGCACCGGTTGCTGCTCGACGCCGCGCATCGCACGCCCGGCGTGCAGACGACGCCGACGCCGTTCGTCGCGCAGGCCGCGCTGTCGGACTTCTACGTCGAGTACGTGCTGCGCGCGCGCATCGCCGACGTGCAGCAGCGGCTCGCGTTCCGCAGCGCGCTTCACGCGAACATCCAGGACACCTTCAACGAAGCCGGCGTGCAGATCATGTCGCCCAACTACGAGGCCGACCCGGAAGCGCCAAAAATCGTGCCACGCGCGCAATGGGAAGGCCGTCCGTCCACCGAACCGACGGAATGAAGCACGCGCGGCAAGGACCGTGCCGGAAACGCGTTGCGGCGCGAACGAATTAGGCCCAAGGGCCAATTCCGCGCGGCGCCCTGCAGTCCTAGCGTACGGCTTGCCGCCGTCCTGGCCGCGCGTGCGCGCGACGTCCCATCCAGAACCGTCCCCCGAGGTGTTCCATGAACCAGGAACTGCAGAGCGAGGCGCCGACCCGCCTCTCCAACGTGCTGGTCGCCGCATCCCTGCGCGCCGATCAGTGGCGACAGCTCAATGCGAACGCGCGCGCTTGGGCCCAGGCCGGCTCCGCCTCGCCGCTGCGGTCGCAATGCGAATCGCAGCTGGAGGAGCTGCTGCGCATGGAACACTGCTGGGCGTATCCCGGCGAGCGCCTCATCGGCACGCTGCGCGATGCGCTCGCGCAGGGCGATGCGCCGTTGTTCGCGCGGCTGGTGCGCAAGATTTCCGGCGCGATCCTCTCCGGCGATTACCGCCGCGACGAAACCGTGTGGAACCTGGAGGAAGACCTCGACCGCGCGACGCTCGACGCGCTGCCGCCGGACATCGCCGGCCTCGCCGACAAGCCCTATTTCGAAGTGCTCGTGGTGACGCCGAGCGAGCCGGCGCAGTGGGCGCGTTCGAAGGACGAGATGCGGCGCATGCGACGCCCGGAAGACCTGTTCCACTACGCCGCCGTGCACGCGGGCAGCTTCGAGGACGCCGCGCTCGCGGCAATGGTGAACACCGACCTGCAGGCGGTGGTGCTGGTCGACGGTTTCGGTTTCGCGTCGAAGCACGACATTCCCGACCTGAAGGCATTCCTCGCGCGGCACATCGCGCTGGACGAGGATCGGCTCGGCCCGGGCACGCTGTCGCTGGGGCTCGCGCGCACGCTCAAGGATTTCCGTCCGGAACTCGACCTGTACCTGCTGTCCGACCGCGCGCCCGAATCGCTCGCCGGCAGCGACGAGGCCGCGCCGCTGCGGCGCGTGTTCCACCATGTCGAGGAACCCATGGAGATTCATCTTTCCATCCTCGACGGCATCAAGGACCGTTACGAGACGCCCTATTTCGACAACCTCAAGAAATACGCGCTGCGGCCCATCGGCACGTTCCATGCGCTGCCCATCGCGCGCGGCAAGTCGATCTTCGGTTCGAACTGGATACGCGACATGGGCCATTTCTACGGCACCAACATCCTGTTCGCCGAATCCTCGGCGACGACGGGCGGGCTCGACAGCCTGCTCGAACCCACCGGCAACATCAAAAAGGCGCAGGACGCCGTGGCGCGTGCGTTCGGCGCCAGGCGCGCGTACCTCGGCACCAACGGCACGTCCACGTCGAACAAGATCGTCGTGCAGGCGGTGTGCAAGCCGGGCGACATCGTCATCGTCGACCGCAATTGCCACAAGTCGCACCACTACGGTTTCGTGCTTGCCGGCGCGCAGCCGTACTACGTCGAAGCCTTCCCGCTCACGCAGTATTCGATGTACGGCGCGGTGCCGCTGCGCACGATCAAGCAGGCGCTGATCGACTGCGCCGCCGCCGGCAAGCTCGACCGGGTGAAGGTCATCGACATGACCAACTGCACCTTCGACGGCCACATGTACCACCCGCGCCGGGTGATGGAGGAATGCCTGGCGATCAAGCCCGACCTGATCTTCCTGTGGGACGAGGCGTGGTTCGGCTTCGCGCGGTTCAGCCCGCTGCATCGTCGCCGCACGGCGATGGGCGCGGCGGCTGCGTTGACGCGCCGATATAGAAGCAGCGGGTATCGCGACGAGTACGAGGCATGGAAGGCGAAGATCGGCGACCGCGATCCCGCCGATCCCTCGCTCATCGACGAGCGCGGGCTGCCCGACCCAGACCGCGTGCGCATTCGCGTCTACCAGACCAATTCGACGCACAAGTCGATGTCGGCGTTCCGCCAGGGCTCGATGATGCTGGTGTGGGACGAGGACTTCCACCAGGTCGAAGGCCCGTTCGAGGAAGCGTTCTTCGCGCACACCTCCACGTCGCCGAACCTGCAGCTGATCGCGTCGCTGGATCTCGCGCGCCGGCAGATGGAACTGGAAGGCTACGCGCTGACGATGAAGATGACCGATCTGGCGCTGAAGATCCGCCGCGCGGTCAACACGCATCCGCTGATCTCCAAGTATTTCCGCGTCGCCACGCCGGAGGACATGATCCCGGCCGAATTCCGCGAGTCCGGCATCGCCGACTACGGGCCGCCGAACGCCAGCTGGGCCGAATCCGTGGAGGCGTGGGACTCGGACGAGTTCGCGCTCGATCCCACGCGCCTGACGCTGATCTGCGGCGCCGCCGGCTTCGACGGCACGCAGTTCAAGGGCCTGCTCGCCGAGCGCTTCGACATCCAGATCAACAAGACCTCGCGCAACAGCATCCTCGTGCAGACCAACATCAACAACACGCACAGCGATGCGGCGCTGTTGATCAAGGCGCTGGCGGACCTGTCGCGCGAGATCGAATCGCGCCTTGCGCAGGAAGGCGCGATTGGCCGGCAGGTGTTCGCCGACCGCGTGGATTCGCTGATGACCGACGTGCCCGACCTGCCGAACTTCAGCCGTTTCCACGACGCCTTCCGCGACGATCCCTCCGGCGCCAGCAACGAGGGCCACATGCGCCCGGCGTTCTTCATGGCCTACGAGGAAGACAACTGCGAGTTCGTGAAGCTGCGCAGCGAGGAAGTCGACCAGCGCCTGCGCGACGGGCCGGACATGGTCTCGGCGAACTTCGTCATCCCCTACCCCCCGGGCTTCCCGATCATGGTGCCCGGCCAGGTGATCACCGCCGACACCATCGCCTTCATGCGCAAGCTCGACGTGAAGGAAATCCACGGCTACCACGCCGCGCAGGGAATCAAGCTGATCAAGCCGTCCAAGCTCGCCGACCGGCGCGCCTCGTCCACGCAGTGATCCCGCGCGAAGCAACGCCACACGAAACCGGAGACCGCCGCCATGCAAGGTTTCTTCCAGTTCCTCGCCGACAATCCGTACATCCTGCTGTTCTTCACCGTGGGAATGGCGGTGCTCGTCGGCAAGTTCGCGGTGAAGGGGTACGGGCTGGGCATGGTCGCCGCGGCGGTCGTGGTCGGCGCCGCGCTCGCGACGTGGGCCTCGACCTACGGCGTGAAGCTGCAGCTGGACAACTTCGCCAAGTCGCTCTTCTACTACCTGTTCATGTACGGCGTCGGCCTGCGCGTCGGGCCGGCGTTCTTCAACAGCCTGAAGAAGGACGGCATCACCTTCACCATCCTCGCCGTGATCTGCTCGTTCCTCGGCCTGGCACTGGTGGTGCTGATGACGAAGTGGCTCGCCCTGCCGGCCGGTTCGGCAGGCGGCATTCTCGCCGGTTCGCAGACGATGTCCGCCGCCATCGGCACGGCCGAGATGGCCATGGAACAGGGTGCGTACAAGGTGCCCGCCGGCACCACGCCGGAACAGGTCACCGGCATGATCGCGCTGGGTTACGGCGTGACCTACATCTGGGGCACGGTCGGCATCATCCTGATCTGCAAGTACCTGCCGCGCTGGTGGGGCGTGGATGCGAAGGCCGCCGCGCGCGAGTACGAACAGGCGCACGGCGTGCGCAACGTCGACGACGCGGCGCTCACCGGGTATCGCGGCGGCGGACTTCGCGCGTACCGCATCGAGAACGAGCAGGCCAGCGGCCAGACCATCGCCGAGTTCCGCGCGAAGTTCCCGCAGTACCGCATCGTCAACGTGCGCCGCGGCGAGGATTCGCTCGGCGCCGCGCCCGACATGGTGCTGCTGCACGGCGACGTGGTCGCGCTGGGCGGAAAGCTCGGGGACCTCACCAGCAACCTCGGCCTGCTCGGCAGCGAGGTGGACGATCCGAAGGCGTTGAACGTGCCGCTGGACCAGGCGGAAATCCTGGTCACGGAGAAGGAGTTCGTCGGCAAGCCGCTGCGCTCGCTGGCGACGGAGGACTTCGCGGGACAGGTGCAGGTGACGCGGATGGAACGCTCCGGAGAGCCGATTCCCGTCGGCGCGGAAACCGAACTGAAGCGCCTCGACGTGCTGTTCGTCACCGGCCTGAAGAGCGCCGTGGACAAGGCCGCCGGTCTGCTGGGCAAGATCGCGCGGCCGAGCACGTCCACCGACCTGCTCACGCTGTCTGGCGGCATGGTGCTGGGCCTTCTGATCGGCAAGATCAACGTGCCGGTCGGCGATTTCTCCGTCGGCCTGGGCAACGCGGGCGGACTGCTGCTGTCCGGCATCCTGGTCTCGTCCATCGTGTCGCGGCTGCGTTATTTCGGCAGCACGCCGAACGCCGCGCGCAACATTCTGGAAGACCTGGGCTTGGTGACCTTCATCGCCATCGTCGGCATCAACGCCGGCGCGACGCTGCTGGAACAGCTGACCGGATCGATCGCGCTGAAGATCTTCATCGCCGGTTTCGTCGCCAGCACGATCCCGCCGTTCATCACCTGGGCGATCGGCTACCACTTCTTCAAGATCAATCCGGCGGTGCTGATGGGCGGCGTGGCGGGCTCGCGCTCGCACTCGGGCCCCGCGCGCGAGGCGGCGAAGGAGATCGACAGCACCGTGCCGTGGGTCGGCTTCCCGGTGGGCTATGCGATTTCCGGCGTGCTCTACACGGTGTTCGGCTACTTCGCGATGGTGTTGTCGCAGTAGGCGCAGGGAGAACGACGTGAAGACCAGGCGTGACGAAGCCCGGATCGCGCTCGCGGTCGCATGCGTGGCGTGTGCGCTGGCAATGCCGGCGCACGCGCAGACCACGCCCGCGCAGGGCGCCGCGCCGCCGCAGGCCGACGCGGCCGACGAAACCGAAGACGACGTGTACGTGCCGTCGGAGCCCACCTCGACCGAACAGGGCGCCACGCGCATGAACGAGGCGTTCGCCCCGCGCGATCGCGCGCAGTGGATACGCGACACGCGGCGCAAGGCGTTCCAGGACACCAAGTGGGACCTGCAGGTGCGCTCGTTCTACCTCGACCGCGAGAAGTACGACGACACCGCGAGCGAAGCCTGGGCACTGGGCGGATCGGTCGGTTTCAAGACGGGCTATTTCCGCGAGCGTTTCGCCTTCGGCGCGACCGGCTACACCTCGCAGAAGCTGTTCGGCCCGGAAGACCGCGACGGCACGCTGCTGCTCGCGCCCGGCCAGGAAGGCTACACCGTGCTCGGCGAGGTCTACGGCGAGTTCCTCATCAACGAGGACTCGCGCCTGACCCTGGGCCGGCGCGGCATCGACACGCCCTACATCAACCGCAACGACGCGCGCATGACGCCGAACACTTTCCAGGCCGTGCTGTTCCAGGGCCTGTACGGCGGCGACGAAGGCCGGCCGGAATGGCGCGTGGGCGGCGGGTATTTCGACAAGATCAAGGAGCGCAACTCGGAGGACTTCGTGTCGATGGCGCGCGACGCCGGCGCGCCGGCGGGCGTGGAGCGCGGCGTGTACGCGCTGGGCGCGAACTTCAAGTCCGGCGGATTCTCCTTCGGCGCGATCGACTACTACAGCGACGACATCATCAACATCTTCTACGCCGAAGGTAAGTACGGTTTTTCGCTGGCGGAGAAGACCAGGCTCGCCTTCACGCTGCAGTATTCCGACCAGACCAGCGTCGGCGACGACCGGCTGCGCGGCACGGATTTCGCGTCCGACCAGTGGGGCGCGAAGGCCGAACTCACCCAGGGCGCCGCGCTGTTCACCGCCGCCTACACACGCGCCGGCGGCGACACCAACATGCAGAACCCGTGGAGCGGCTATCCCGGCTTCACCAGCGTGCAGGTGGAGGACTTCAACCGCGACGGCGAATCGGCGTGGCTGCTGCGTGCCGGCTACACCTTCCCGTGGATCAAGGGTGCGAGCGTGTACGCGCTGTACGTCGACGGCTCCGACCCGCAATCACCCACCGAGTACGCGAAGGACGAATACAACGTCAATTTCCAGTGGGCCGTCGCGGACGGTTTCCTGCAGGGTCTGCTGGTGCGCCTGCGCTACTCGCACGTGCGGCAGGAGGGACCGATCGAATGGGACCTGGACGATTTCCGGCTGATGATCTTCTACGACCCGCCGCGGCTTTGACTCGCTGCCTTCGTGGGGCGACGCCCGCACGGTAGCGCGCTTGATTGCGAAGCCTCCGAGCCAAGTAGCCATGGCAATAACAAATAATCCGATTAGTAATAGGCCCGGATGAAAAGAAGGTGTTTCACGAAGCCACGTAACACCTAACAAGCCGACGGAGAGGGTAATCATCCCTAGCAAGAGAATGATGCCCCTGGCCCCCACTGTGGATCGGGGGAACTCCAAATACACGTCGTCAACATGATTCGGCGGGTCGCCGAATGCCTCCAGCACTCCCGGAGGATCACTCGGCGCCGGTAGATCGCGTTCCCATCCGATGCATGATGGGTCCAGCAATGGCCGGGCCTTTTCGGCCTGAGGCGAAACTCTACTCCTTGTCCGCTTGCTGCTGCATCGGCTTCGCCTCCAGTTCGCTTTGCCGGACGGATCCGCGATAAGCCGCACCCATCAAACCGCATATCAGAATAGCCAATGGGATAAGAACCCGCCTGCCAAAGGCGGGATCTTCAGACCAGGCGCGTGGCTCATGCGCAGCAATCGAATTCATGATCATTTCGTATTCCCGCGACGGCGCACCTGCGATCAGATCATTCAAGGACGTCTGCGATATGGGGCATTGGCCGCGTTGTCCACGTAATCCTCGCCTGCGGCGAGACGACCTGCTGGCCGGTCTTGCGGCCGGCCTGCCGCGCCAGTTTCGCCTGCTGCTCGCGCAGGGTCCTGCATTGCAGCGCGTAGTAGTCGGCGACGGTCATCGTCACCTTCAACTGCGTGGCATGCACGCGTTCGTGCAGCAGCAGGCCGCTGACCGTGAGGCGCGTGGTCAGGTTCTCGATGCCGGCCGCCAGCAGCGGTTTGAGCTGGGTGGCGGCGGAGTTCACCGCCAGCAGGGTTTGCGCGGCGGCATCCTTCACGCTGGCGAAGAGCAGTTTCTCGCCGAAGTCCTGGCTGCCGATGAGCTTGTTGAGGGCGTCGTGCAGCTTTTGCGTGTCGTTCCATTCGCGCTCGCCCTGGCCATTCTTGTGGGGTTGCAGGTTGTCGAGCAGCGGTTTGTGGCGCAGCGTCAACGCTTGGAACGGCGGGCTATTCAGGTCGTTCAGCCAGCCCTGCCATAGCTTCACGCTGGCGCCGTCGACAGTCGTCTCCTTCCTGTTCATGCAGATAGCCACAGCCACCGCTACACCAGCCGCACCATCTGCCATGTCACATCCTGGCCCTCGACCTGTGGCATCGGTACGCCGTGGGCGATCGTCTGCGGGCCGATCGGGCGCTCCAAGCATTGCCATACGGCCGGATACGGGCAGGGTTGCCCGGAGCGCACGCGCAGGCCGCGCGATGTGCTCGGCGTGGGCGAACGCGCGCGCGTGGCGGCGTCGGGCCAGTCGCTGTCCTCGTCGAACCGGCCCAGCCAGCGGCGCGTGTCCTGGGCGTTGAAGCGCACGTTGGGGTCGCCATCCCATTCGCCGAAGCCGAGCAGGTCCAGTTTCGGATGGCGGATCGGCTTGAGCAGTTTGTTGAGCATCACCGGCAGCAGCGGAACGCCATCCTCGACCGGATACAAGTCAGGCTGCTCGCCCAGCTCGATCCACTGCCCGCAGCTCAGCTCATCGATGCGGATACGGGGGTGGTCGAGCGCCTCGTGCACTTCCTCGCGGCTCTTGCCGAGCTTGGCGCGCCACACATCGGACAGGAAGAACGCCCAAGTGGGCGGGCGGATGCCTTGCACCAGGTCATGGAATCCTTTCATGCCGAAGGGATAGTCCGTATCCAGTCCGTAGAAGTGCGGGGCCAGCGCACGGTCCCATACCGTCACTTCCGAGCGCGTGCCGAACTCCAGCGGGTTGGCCATCGCGAAGCCGCTGTAGACCTGCTCGGGTTTGAGCCGTTCGATGGTCTCGTGCACGAAGCGGCGCCATCCGTCGCGGTTGTCCAGCCACCATTGCCAGCGATAGTAGAACTGGCCGTAGGAGTAAGCGGTCTCGTTGTTTCCCCAATCCTTCGCGCGCCAGAAGTACCCGGCGGTCGTGGGCGAACTGCGATGGTTCTTCTCGTCGGTGAACTCAAACAAAAAGTTCCTATGAAGCGGCTTCTTCCTGGCCCACTCGCGCAGGTCGCCCGCACGCGTGGACCCATAGGGGTGAGGGCGCTCCGAATCCGGATGCGTGGCGATGGTGTAGGGTTTGTCGGCCAGCGACTCGCTTCGTGCACCTCGATCAGCGCCAGCGACGCGTCCAGGTAGCGCGTCGGTTCGTACTGGAAATAGAACGTCAGGAACGGGCTGATCGCGAGTTCGAAGTCGCCGTTATCGTTAGCCACATTGGGCCAGAGCTTCAAATCGGCCACCATGCCGGCGATATCTTCATCGCTCATAAGTCGCTGCGTTGTGCTCATTTGTTCTTCCTCCTGCCGGGAGCATTGGGCTTTTGATCGTTGCCTGGCGTGACATCCGTGCAATCCTCCGGCACGCGCAGCAGCGCGACCTTCTTCTGGTCCTTGCCGCCCATGACGTCGTCGTAGTCGTCCAACTGATCTTTCCTCACCCAATCCCCCGGAAACTTGATCTCCACTGCCGCAAACACGTTCGGCACCTCGAACGGCTGCTGCCGGTACTCGACGATCACCAGGTCCGGCGCGATGCAGCCGCGCGGACGCGGCCAGAACGGAAAGATGTCGTGACGCGGTACGGCTTGGTGCTGCCCGGCCGGTCGAGCGCCGCCTTGCGGCTGGTGCGGTAGTAGTTCGGCTCGGCCTTCAGCGGGCTCTTCCAGTCCAGTGCACCGTCGATGGCTTCGAAGATCAGCGACGCGGTGGTCTGTTTCAGTGCGATTTCAATCGTGGTTTCGACCACCTCGCCCGGAATCTTCCTGCGCACCCGGCGCGGCACCTTGATCGGCATCGCCAGCGCCCATTGACTGGCTATGCTGATGGCCGGGCGGAACGGAATCTTGCGCTCGATGTACTCCTTGTACGTCGCGCCCTCGGTGCCACGCCGCGACACCGTGCTGTTGCCGCCCTTGTCGACCAGCGCGAAGGTGGAACTCTTCGTGTCGATCTCCTTCGAGAACGATTCGATGGTGTTGCGCAGAACCTGTTTCACCTGTTCCTTGCGCTGCGCGATGTCGCGCATCATCTCGGCGGTTTCCTTGACCGTCATGGCCGTTTCGTAGGCCTCGTACGCGCGATAGGCGCGGTAGCCCCAGACCAGGGCGGCGGCTGCGGCGGGCAGCGGCATCAGGCGTCTCCTTCCTGTTCATCCAAATAGATATCTTCGAAGGGCGAGGGTTCGTTCATCGGCTGGGCGGAATCGACAAGCGCCATCACCGACTCCCATGCTTCGGCGATGCGCTGGTCGTCGCGCATGACGGTCTTATAGGCCTGTACGCGCTGCGACCGTGGGGTGTCGATCCAGGCGGTGCCGCCTTGCTCGTCCGTCTTGCCTTCGGCGAGTACACGGTCGCCATCGACCACCTTGTAGCCGTAGCCCGCGAAGCTGCGACCGTCGTCCTTGACCATTAGATAGCGGCCGCTGTAGGGGCCTTGGGCTTCGACGAGCGCTGCGGCGGCGTTGCCGGTGATTGAGAGTGCGTTCCTCGAAGCGCAGTTCGTTGTAGCCGTTCGCCTTGTGCGACTTTGTCTTGAAAACTGTTCTTGTTTTATGCCTTGGAAGTTCGTACGGCGGAAGATTGGCCGCGTTGTACGTGCGCCCTGTGATGATCGGCTGATCGACCCGACCATCGAGGTAGCTGACGATCACTTCGGTGCCGATGCGCGGGATCGCCATGAAGCCGTACATCGGCCCGGCCCAGCCCTGCGCGACGCGGATCCAGCAGGAGCTGGATTCCTGCCTATCCGTTTCACGATCCCACGGAAAGTAGACTTTTACGCGCCCGTGAATATCGCAGTAGATCTCCTCATTTTCCGGGCCGACCACTTCCGCCACTTGCGGCCCGTCCATCACCGGGTGCGGTGCGGGTTCGGGCTTCCAGTCGTAATGGGCCGGCACCACGGTGGCGGCGTATTCGTAGCGGCTGCCGTGTTCGGCGCCGGCCGCGTCGGCTTCCTGCGAGGCGGCCTGCTCGCCTCGGTGGTGCATGGCGATCACGCGCCAACGCGCGTTCAGCGCGTCGTTCGAATGCCCGGTGAGATCGAACGCCAGGCCCGGCCACAGGCGCGCGTCGTCGCCTTCGATCAGCGCGTGCTCGGCCAGGTTGCGCAGGCCGGCCAGCTTGGTGCGGGTGAAAGGCCGGCCCACTTCTGCCCGCTTGTACCCCGCGGCGTAGTCATAGAACTCCAGTTCCCCGATCGCGCGCTCGGCGGCCCACGGCCGGGCCTCCTGTTCCTGGTTGTAGGGCGGATTGTGGAAGCTGTATTCGCGCTGGGTCACCCGCGTCGGCGCGAGTTGGCGGCGGTGGGCGAAGTGCCACAGGTGCGGCACCGGTGCATCGCCGGCGGGCGCCGGCTGGTACAGCACCTCGCCGTCGAGCAGTGGCGCGGTGTCGATGCGATCGCTCAGCACCAGGCGGCCTTGGCGGCCTTCGGTCTGGTGCCAGTACACGATGCCCTCTTCGGTCGCGAGCCGGTACAGGAACTGGTCGTCGTGTTCCCGATACTGGACGGCATACTCGCGCGGCTCGTGGCTGGCGAGGTATGTCGTCTTCGCGCCCTGCAGGCCGTGCTCCTTCAGGATCGTCGCCAGGATCTCCGGCGCGGTGACCTGTTGGAAGATGCGGCTGTTGTGGCGCAGCGCCAGACGCGCCAAGGGTGATTCGACGACGGCGCGATAGCGAGTGAGCCGAAACCCGGTTTCGCATTGCTCGAACGCGGTGCAGATGCCGGCCACCTTGCGTTCCGCGACGCCTTCCCGCTCGATGGCGAACACCGCCTCGTGATCCAGCAATTCCGCCGCATCGATCGCGTCATCGGCGCTGGAAAGATCGAGCTCCAGCCGGAACGATTGCGAAACGCCTTCGGTCAGCTCGAAACGGACCACATCCAACGCCAGCCCGTCACCCAAGGCGATGGAAAATCTTACGTCCGACCGCATCCTTCCTCCGTTGAAGTCAAAGCGAAGCCGCCGTTTTACCCACGTCCCAAAGTCCGTCGCAATTCGAAGAAGTCGCGCTTTTCTCCACGCAGTGCGGCAAACCCCGACATCGGCAACGCCGCCGCGTTTGCGTTACCGCATCACGATGCGGTGCATCTTCTTTCCATCGAAGGAAGAAGTTCCACGGAATTTCCACGTTTCGCGTTCGTCTTCGAGTTGGACGAGCACACGCCGAAAGTGGGTGTCGCAAGCGATGGTTGGCGATTACGGCGGGAAACGGCCATTCCCCGCCCGCGGTGATGAGCTGCATGACGAGCGCCGGTTGGCCCGAAACCTGCCCGAACCCGCGCGCCGCCCGCCGCGCCACCTTGGCCCAAGGGCCAATTGAGCCCCGCCGCGAACGGCGTAGAAGAAGGGGATCACCGGACGGGGCCGCCCGTCGGACATCACGAGGACTCCACGATGAACAAGCCGACGTTCCTGAAGTCGCTGTCCCTCGCCGTCGCCGTCGCGGCCGTGCTGGCGGTCTCGTCCGCGTCCGCCGCGGACGGCGACAAGAGCAGGATCAAGGGCCTGATCACCTCCGTGCAGGGCGACACCATCGTCGTGAAGGACGCCAAAAACGCGGAACAGACGGTCACGCTCTCGCCCACGACGAAGTACAAGCGCACCAAGGGCCTCACCGGCGTGGTGCACGAGAAGGCCGAACAGGGCGCGCTGATGCCGGGGCTGCCGGTCACCATCGACGCGGTCGCGGCGGGAAGCGGCTTCGACGCGACGGAGGTGTCGTTCAAGTCCGAGGACTTCCGCACCGCGCAGCAGGTGCAGGCCGGCCTGGCGCCGACCACCGCGCGCATGAACGAGTTCGGCAAGTACGAAGCGCTCGCCACCGCCGAGGTGCTGTTCGATTCGGGCAGCGCGAAGATCAGCCCCGCCGGGAAGTCCGACCTCGACGCCTTCGCCGCCAAGGCGAAGGAAACGCAGGATTACCAGGTCGTGCTGCAGGGCTTCACCGATTCCACCGGCAATGCCGAAGCCAACGAACGCCTGAGCGTGCGCCGCGCCAACGCCGTCGCCGATTACCTGCAGCAGCAGGCCGGCCTCCAGCCGGGCCGGGTGCGCGCGGGCGACGGCATGGGCGTGGCCACCGATGCCGGCAGCGGCAGCAATGCGGGCGCGCGCAAGGTCGTGGTGAAGCTGATCGTCGACAAGGGCGTGCAGGCAGGCAAATAACGCAGCCATCGCGACGGCGGGGTTCCCTCCCCCACCTGCCGCCGCGCGAGTGGAGGGTTCCATGCGCATCGCGATGCTTACCGCGGCGACTGCCGCGCTGCTGCTGGCGACGTCCGGCGTCGCATCCGCCGCGCCGGCGCAATCGCCCGCTGCGGCGAACCCGTCGACCGCATCGTCCGGCACGTTCACCCGCGAAGAACTCGACCAGATGATGGCGCCGATCGCGCTGTATCCGGACGCGTTGCTCGCGCAGATCCTGATGGCCTCGACCTATCCCGGCGACGTCGCCGATGCCGTGGAGTGGTCGAAGGCGCACAAGGACGCCAAGGGCGAGGACGCGGTGAAGCAGGTCGAGGGCCAGCCGTGGGATCCCAGCGTGCAGTCGCTGGTGGCCTTCCCGCAGCTGCTCGCCGTGCTCGGGCAGGACCCCAAGTGGGTGCAGCGCCTGGGCGACGCGTTCCTCGCGCAGCCCGACGCGGTGATGGAATCGGCGCAGCGCTTGCGAAGGCAGGCCGATGCGGCCGGCAACCTGAAATCGAACGAACAGCAGAAGGTCACCAGGGAAGCCGCGCCGGCCGGCGGCACGGCCGCCGCGCCGCAGACGATCGTGATCGAATCCGCGCAGCCGGACGTCGTCTACGTCCCCAGCTACAACCCCAGCGTGGTCTACGGCACCTGGGCGTATCCGTCGTACCCGCCGTACTACTACCCGCCACCGGCGTACTACTACCCGGGCGGCGCGCTGATCAGCTTCGGCATCGGCATGGCCGTGGGCGGTGCGTTGTGGGGCGATCTGGACTGGGGACACAGCGACATCGACATCGACGTGGACCGCTACAACGAGTTCAACCGCAACACCAACCGCACCGTCAACCGCGACCAGATCAGCCGCGACGGCAAGTGGCAGCACAACGCGGCCAATCGCGACGGCGTGCCGTACCGCGACAGCGCCAGCCGCGAACGCTACGGCCGCCAGCTCGACGGCGCCGGCCAGCGCGAAGCGGCGCGGGGGCGCGATCCGTCCAGCGTCGCCACGCGCGATCCCGCGCGCTCGGCCGAACGCGACCGCGCACGCCAGGCGATGGAACAGCGCGGTTTCGAAGCGCCGGCGACGAGCAACCGCGAAGCGCGCGATCGCGCCGGGCAGGCCTCGCGCGATATCGCCTCCAACCCGAACCGCGGCGATTTCCAGCGCAGCGGCGGCCTCGACAACGCGCAGGCGCGGCAGAGCGCACGCGACCAGCACCTGGGTTCGAGCGGCGCGCGCAACAGCAACGCGTTCACCGGCGCGAGCAATCCGGCGATGTCGCGCGGCGATGCCGGACGCGGCCATCGCAGCTACCAGCAATCGCAACGGCCGGCGGCCTCGCGCGGCGGCGGCCACCAGATGAGCCGTCCCTCGCGCCCGCCGATGCGCGGCGGCGGCGGACGCCGGCGCTGAGCAGGAGAACGACGACATGACCGCATCCGTCCGCTGGCTCCCGCTCGCCCTCGCCGCGTGCATCGTCGCGCCGCTGCACGCGCAAGAAACCTTCGCCACGCCCGAAGCCGCCGCCGAGGCGCTCGTCGGCGCGCTCGGCACGAAGACCGCCGATGAAACGCGCCTGGACGCGGTGCTCGGCCCGCAATGGGACGAAGTGATCCCGCGCGGCAGCGTCGATCGCGAGGACGTCGACGCCTTCCTCGCGCGTTATCGCGAGAAGCGCGCCTTCCAGCCGCAGGACGCGACCCACCAGGTGCTCGCGGTCGGCAAGGAAGCGTGGACCCTGCCGGTGCCGCTGGTGAAGAACGCCAACGGCTGGACGTTCGACCTGAAGGCCGGCGAGCCGGAGATCCGCGCGCGTCGCATCGGCCGCAACGAACGCGAGGCCGAACAGGCGGTGCTCGCCTACCACGACGCGCAGGTCGATTACGCATCCGTCGATCGCAACGGCAACGGCGTGCTCGAGTACGCGCAGAAGTTCGTCAGCGCCAACGGCAGCCACGACGGGCTGTACTGGGCCGACGACGGCGGCGAGGAAAGCCCGATCGGCCCGCTGTTCGGCGACGACACGCCCAACGGCGAATGGCACGGCTACCGCTACCGCATCCTCACCGCGCAGGGCCCGTCGGCGCCCGGCGGCGCGTACGACTACAAGCTCGGCGACGCGATGACGCGCGGCTTCGCGCTTGTCGCATGGCCCGCGCGTTACGGCGACAGCGGCGTGATGAGCTTCATGATCAGCCACGAGGGCGAGGTGTTCGAGAAGGACCTCGGCCCGCAGGGCGAGCAGATCGCGCGCACCATGACCAGCTTCGATCCTGACAGCAGCTGGACCGAAGCCGGCGAACGCACGGCCGCATCGGATTGAGCCACGGGACATCCACCATGAAGGCAATCGCGCTGGTCCTCGCCCTAACCTGCACCGCCGCGCTCGCACCCACTGCCGCCCGGCAAGGCACGCCGGCCGAGCGCGCGTTCGATCCGAAGGCGGTCAAGGCGCTCGCGCAGATCGGCACGAAGCTGCGCGGCCTGCGCGAATACACCGTCTCGGCCGAGCTGCAGACGCGCGCGCCGCTGGCTTCGGGCGAATACCGCGATTTCCGCGGCAACGTGCGTTACCAGGTGCGCACGCCGGACCGCCTGCACGCGTCCATCCGCGGCATCGGTTTCGATCGCGACGTGGTGTTCGACGGCCGCACCATCGCGGTCTTCTCGCCCGCGCAGAACACCTACGCGCGCATCGAAGCGCCGGGCACGCTCGCGACGATGGTGTCGGAAGTCGAGCAGCGCACCGGGCTGGCCATTCCCATCGCGCAGCTGTTCCACTGGGACGACCAGGCCAGGCTGCTGGAAGGGGCCGAGCGCGCGACGTATTCCGGCCAGGCCCTGGTCGGCGGACGCGATTGCGCGCACTACTCGTACAAGAAGGCCGGCGTCGCATGGGAAGTCTTCGCCGACGCGCAGCACCTGCCGTGCAAGCTGGCCTTCGTCGACACGCGCGATCCCAACCTGCCCGGCTACAGCGCCGAACTCACCTGGGACGAACGCGCGCGCGTGCCGGACGCCGCGTTCGTCTTCGAGCCGCCGGCCGGTGCGAACGAGATCGCCTGGGACCGGTTCAAGGCGCAGGGGCAATAACGTTCAATCGTCGGCGACGTCCGGATCGAACACGAGGAGGTCGCCGGGCTGGCACTCCAGGTGCCGGCAGATCGCCGCCAGCGTTTCGAAGCGGATGCCGCGCACCTTCCCCGACTTGAGCAGCGACAGGTTCGATTCGGTGATGCCGATCCGCTGTGCGAGGTCCTTCGAACGGATCTTGCGCAGGGCGAGCATGACGTCCAGGCGTACGACGATTCCCATGGGCGTCTCCTAGACGATCGAACGGCTGTCGTCTTCCAGCCGCGCCGCCTCGTCGAACAGGCGCGCGACCAGCCAGAACAGCGCCGCCACGGTCAGCGTGACGAGGTCGCCGGCATCGAAGCTCATGCGCAGCAGGCCGTCGGCGCGCGCGATCGCGTCGGCGGACATGACGACCGCCGGCAACGCCACGCGGACGATGGCCGCGAGCAGGAACAGCAACGCGAAGCGCCGGAAGTGCCGCGTCGCGTCGGCCGAGAACACGCGATCGCGTCCCACCCGGCCGAGCATGCGCGCCAGTTCGAACAGCGCCGTACCGATGAGCAGCGCGACGACCACCGCCGTCCATGCGGCCCAGCGCAGCGGAAGTGCGCCAGGCTCCAGCGTCGCCGAGACGAAGCGCCCGCCCCAGCCGTTCAGGGCCAGCAGCGCGGCGAGCGTCGCGACCATATAGAAGGCGCCCGCCGCGAGCGCGGCATAGCGAAGCAGGCGCGCGTGCCGCGCCAGGCTCGTTGACATTTCCGACTTGCGCATATTAGTTTCTGTTTTACAGAAATTATTTCATGTCAGGCAAATACTAACATGCGCATCGGCAATCCACATCCCGCCTTTCGGGCGCCCCTTCTCGCGGCCTCGCTGCTGGTCGCCCATGGCATTGCGTCCGCTTCCGACTCGACGCCTCCGGCCGCGTTGACGGTCCCTTCCAAACAGGCCGCCGTCGAACAGGCGCTGGAGGACGCCGACGCCGGCGACGTGTTCGCGCTCGAACGCCTGGACATCGCCGGCGTCGAGCCGGAACTCGCCGCCATCGCGACGGCGCGCATCGCCGCGGCGCGCCTGCGTTCGCATGAGGCCATCGCCCTCGCCCGCCCGGTCGCGCAGGATGCGGAAGCGTCGGCCGCGCATCGCTCGCGCGCCTGGGCGGTGCTTGCCGATGCGGCGTTCACTTCCGGCGATTACGCCGAAGCGGCCCGCGCCGCGCAGCGCTGGCAGGACGTGCTGCGCGAACGCCGCGCGCCGCAGAAGGACATCGACGACGCGCAACGCCTGGCCGCGCTGGCGGGCGCGATGTCGGCCGCGCCGCGACAGGCAGTGGAAACGCTCGCGCCGGAGACGGTGACGACGCGCCGCGACAAGGTCGGCCTGTCGCGCGCCGACGCGACGGTGAACGGTCTCGTGCAGGACGCCGTGCTCGACACGGGCGCGGGCCTGTCGGTGGTGTCGCAAAGCACCGCCACGAAGCTCGGCCTGCGCATGCTCGATGGCGCGGCGACCATCGGCAGCGCGGCCCGCCAGGCCGTGCCCACGCGCATCGGCATCGCCGAACGTTTCGCCTTCGCCGGGCTGGAACTGCGCGACGTCGCCTTCCTCGTGCTCGACGACGCGCAACTGCAACTGCCGGTGCCGGGCGGTTATTCGATCGACGCGATCATCGGCTTCCCGGTGCTGCGCGAATTCCGGCGCCTGCGCTTCGAACGCGACGGCGCGCTGGTGCCGGAACCGGGGGCGCGCGCCGCGACGACGGAGAACCTGCGCGTGGTGTCCAATGCGTTGTACGTGGACGCGAAAGTCCGCGACGTGCCGCTCGCGCTGCACCTGGACAGCGGCGGCCCGCGCTCGTTCCTGACCACGCGCTTCGCGCAGCGTCATCCGCATCTCGTCGACGGCCTGCCGCGCAAGGACGAGCGCATGGCCGGCGCCGGCGGCTCCACCACGCGCGTTTCCGCGCTGATGCCGAACGCGCACGTCGATGTGGCCGGTGCGCGCGCCACGCTGGCGGAGCTGCCGGTCGTGGTCGAGGACGGCGCCCACGTGCAGGCGCAGAACTTCGGCCTGATGGGCGGCGACGTGCTGGACCAGTTCGAGCACTGGACGCTGGATTTCGAGGCGATGACGTTCGAGGTGGGGGCGCGGGTGGCTGGGGGATAAAGACTCCGGCGCAGCCTTCCTCCGACATTCCAGCGAAAGCTCGAGCCCATTCTGCTCCTGGGGCTCTGCTTCGACGCGAGACGTTGCCCCTCACCCCAACCCCTCTCAGCTCTGCACTCCCTCCGGTCGCCGCAGGGAGAGGGGTTCAAACCGACCACACCACCTGCACGACACATTTACCCCGCTCCCCCGACCATCACCGCAACGCACGATTCCACGGGAGCGAACGCATGGCCGGATCCGGCCGCATGGTGGTGGTCGCCGCGCTGCTCGGCAATGCGGCCGTCGCGGTCACCAAGTTCATCGCGGCGGCGTTCACCGGATCCTCGGCGATGCTCAGCGAAGGCGTGCATTCGCTGGTGGACACCAGCAACCAGGTGCTGATGCTGCACGGCCTGCGGCGCGCGGCGAAACCGCCCGACGCCGCGCATCCCTTCGGCTACGGACGCGAGCTGTACTTCTGGGCGTTCATCGTCGCGCTGATGGTGTTCGCGCTCGGCGCGGGCATCTCGTTCTACGAGGGCATCGTGCACCTGCGCCACCCGCGCGAGATCGAGAATCCGCTGGTGAACTACATCGTGCTGGGCGCATCCCTCGTCTTCGAAGGCGCGACCTGGTACGTGGCGCTGCGCGCATTCCGCGCGGCGAAGGGACGACGCGGCTGGATCCGCGCCTTCCGCGACAGCAAGGACGCCAGCACCTTCACCGTGCTGTTCGAGGACACCGCGGCGATGCTCGGCCTGCTGATCGCGCTGGCCGGCGTCGTCGCCGCGCAGGTCACCGGCGATCCGCGCTTCGACGGCTACGCGTCGCTGGGCATCGGCGCGGTGCTGGCGGTCACCGCGATCCTGCTCGCTCGCGAAACCAAGGGCCTGCTGCTGGGCGAGGCGGCGCAGCGGCAGGTGGTGAACGACATCCTGCGCATCGCCGACGACGACCCCGACGTGCGCTGCGCCAACGGCGTGCTGACGCAGCAGCTGGGGCCGGAGAGCATCATCGCCGCGCTCAGCGCCGACTTCCACGACGCGCTCACCACGCCGCAGATCGAAGCCTGCGTGATGCGCATCGAACGCGCCGTGCAGCGCACGCACCCGGACGTCACCGCACTGTTCGTCAAGCCGCAGACGGCCGAAACCTGGGCGCGGCGCAGTTCGCGATGGGATCCTGACCGCGTCACGCCCGACAACATCGATGCGACGTGAGGGCATCCGTTCGACGTCGCGCTCCGCCCCGCGCAAAGCCATCGTGAAGATGAATCCACCGTCGCGTCACGCCTGTCCAACGACGCGGATGCGAGCGTCGAGGCACACGCGGAGTGCGAACGGAGGCCGCAATGAGCGCTTTCAAAGCCATCCAGGACCAGGTCATCGTCGTCACCGGCGCGAGCAGCGGGATCGGATTGGCGACCGCCGTCGCGGCCGCGCAGCGCGGCGCGGCCGTCGCGTTGCTTGCGCGCAGCGCGGAAACGCTGCGCGACGTGGTCGAGGAGATCAACGCCGGCGGCGGGCGGGCGCTGGCGATTCCCACCGACGTCGGCGACATCGATGCCGTGCAGGCCGCCGCGCGGGCGGTCGCCACGGAATTCGGGCGCATCGATACGTGGGTGAACAACGCGGGCGTGTCGATCTACGGCATGCTCGAAAACACCAACCTCGACGACGCGCGCCGCCTGTTCGACACCAACTTCTGGGGCGTGGTGCACGGCAGCCTGTGCGCCCTCCCCCACCTGCGCGCGAACGGCGGCGTGCTGATCAACGTCGGCAGCGAGGTGTCCGAAGCGGTGGTGCCGCTGCAGGGCGTGTACGCCGCCAGCAAGCACGCGGTGAAGGGATTCACCGACACCCTGCGCGTCGAACTGGAGAACGTTGAGGATGCGAACGTGTGCGTGGTGCTGATCCAGCCCACCGCCGTCGACACGCCCTTCCCCGAGCACGCGCGCAACACGATGCCGCGCGAGCCGAAGCTGCCGACGCCGCAGATCGATCCGGAACAGGTCGCCGACGCGATCCTGCACGCGGCCGAGAAAGGCGGACGCGACGTCAAGGTCGGCGCGATGGCGCGCGTGAACACCGCGACCTCGCACCTGTTCCCGCGACTGGCCGATCGCATGTCGGCGAAACAGGCGCAGCGACAGCAGCGCGACGAGGCGCCGCGCAATCCGATGGGCACGCTGTACACGCCGGGCGAGGCGGGCCGGATCCACGGGTCGCGTTGATCCCGCGCACGGTCGTCCGGCTCTTGCAGCGTCGGCCTCGACGCGCGCTACACACCGATACAAAACCCCCGCCCCGCGAACACATCCGCGATACGCGGTTCCACGACGCTGTCTCCGCCGCGCCGCTGAAGGCGCCCCATCCCGGAGCACGACCATGGACCGCACTGCCCCAGACCGCATCGACCCGCTGCGCCGCCGCTTCCTCGGCACCGCCGCCGCCAGCCTCGCCGCCGCTTCCTTCGGCCTGACCACCGCCTCCGCCAGCGCCGCCACGCCGCGTCCGCCGGCGCGCGGCACGGCCGGCTCCGGCGCGAACGCCACCCTCGGCCCCGTCCGGCAGATCCGCGCCGGCGTGCTCGACGTCGGCTACGTCGATGCCGGTCCCGCCGACGGCGCGCCGGTGCTCCTGCTGCACGGCTGGCCGTACGACATCCACAGCTACGCCGAGGTGGTGCCGCTGCTCACGGCCGCCGGGTATCGCGTGATCGTCCCGCACCTGCGCGGCTACGGCAGCACGCGCTTCCTTTCGCCCGACACGCCGCGCAACGCCCAGCCCGCCGCGCTGGCGGACGATGTCGTGCAGCTGATGGATGCGCTGGACATTCCGCGCGCCGTCGTCGCCGGTTACGACTGGGGCGGCCGTTCGGCCGACATCGTCGCCGCGCTGTGGCCGGAGCGCGTCAAGGCGCTGGTCGCGGTGAGCGGCTACCTCATCGGCAGCCAGCAGGCCTCGCAGGCGCCGCTCGCACCGCAGGCCGAGCTGCAGTGCTGGTACCAGTTCTACTTCGCCACCGATCGCGGTCGCGCCGGCTACGAACGCAACCGCCACGAGTTCGCGAAGCTGATCTGGAAACTCGCCTCGCCGAAGTGGGCCTTCGATGATGCGACCTTCGACCGCAGCGCCGCCGCGCTGGAGAACCCGGACCATGTGGACATCGTCATCCACAACTATCGCTGGCGCCTGGGGCTCGCGCCAGGCGAGGCGAAGTACGATGCGATCGAACGCAGGCTGGCGGGCTTCCCGTCGATCGCGGTGCCGACGATCACGCTGGAAGGCGACGCCAACGGCGCACCGCATCCTTCGCCGGAAAGTTATGCGAAGCGCTACACGGGCAAGTACGAACATCGCCTGCTGACCGGCGGGATCGGCCACAACCCGCCGCAGGAAGCGCCGCGCGCGTTCGCGCAGGCGGTGGTGGATGTGGATCGGATGTGAGTTTTCGAGCCCCTCGCACTACGGGAGAGGGCTGGGGTGAGGGTCGCGACGTGCGGTGCGGTGATGTCTCGACACGGACAGCACACGCTTCTCTTCGGCGCGCTCGCCGCGAGCGGCTTCACCCCTCCCCTAACCTCCCTGCATTCGCAGGGCAGGCAGCCAAACGCTCTCCACACCCACGAAGAACATGGACGGCAGCATCACGCCCGCCCGCCGATATTCCGCGACATGGAACCCTTCCCCGTCGAGCGCAGCCTCATCCGGTTGCGCGTACGCGAACATGCGGCCTACGTCAGCGCCAGCGACACCGTGCTGGCGACCGGCACCACGGGCTTCATCGACGGCGGCGAGGAAGGACTGTACGTCCGGCAGACGCGGCTGCTCAGCCGCTACCGCTGCTTCATCGGGCGCCGGAGGCCGCGTCCGGTCACGCTCAGCAGCGTGCGCCAGGACAGCTGGATGGGGTACTACGTCGTGCCCGCGCCCGGGGTCGGCGAAGCGGAGCCGGACGACCTCGCCTCCGCCGCCGCGCAACAGGCGCTGGAGCTGCGCGTCTCGCGATGGGTCGGCGACGGCATGCGCGAGGAATACGCGCTGACCAACTTCACGCAGGAAGCGGTGGCCTTCCGCCTCGCACTGGACGTCGACGCCGATTTCGCCGACACCGAGGAAGCCCGCGCCCAGCGCCTGCAGAAAGGCACGACCAAACGCCGTTGGCGGCGGTGCGGGGACCATCACGAACTCACCTTCGACTACACCGTCGCGCGCGAGGTGCGCCGCGACGGCAAGCGCCAGCGGCTGCGCTTCGACGCCGGCCTCACGCTGCGCATCGAAACCGACGACGACGTGGTGCCACGCCATCGCGACGGACGCATCGCGTTCGACATCGAGCTCGCGCCGGGCCAGACCTGGGAAGGCCGGCTGCAATGGATCGCGCGCTTCGGCGAGGACACCCTGCCCTGCCCCGCGCCCGATCGCGAACTCGACGGCGCGGAATCGCAACAGGATCCGCACGGCAGCTACCTGGGCGTGGCGACCGACATCGACGCGCTCGATCGCGACAGTCTGTCCGGCGCAGTGGACAGTGCGGTGCATCGTGCGCGAATGGATCTCGCCGCGCTGCGGCTGCCACGCTTCGATCGCGGACCGGACGCCTGGACGGTCGCCGCCGGCCTGCCGATGTACATCGCGTTGTTCGGTCGCGACACGCTCACCACGGCGCAGCAGGTCGCGATCCTCGGGCCGGAAGTGCTGCGCGGCACATTGCCGGTGATGGCCGACTGGCAGGGCCGGCACGAAGATCCATGGCGCGATGAAGCGCCCGGCCGCATCCTGCACGAAGCGCATCCGGGCCCGCTCGCCCAGCTCCAGTTCAAACCGAAGGACCGCTACTACGGCACGCTCACCGGGCCCGGCCTGTTCTGCACGGCGCTGGCGCATCTGTGGCAATGGACCGGCGATCGCCACGCGGTCGCACCGCTCATCGAACCGGCGATGGCCGCGCTTCGCTGGCTCGACGAACGCGCGTGCGACGAGGCGCACGGCTTCCACGCGATCGCCACGCGTTCGCGCGACGGGCTGAAGAACCAGACGTGGAAGGATTCCGACGACAGCATCGTCGAGGAAGACGGTCGCACCGCCGATCACCCCGTCGCGACCTGCGAGGAACAGGGCCAGGCGTACGCGGCCAAGCACGCGATGGCGCAGGTGCTCGACGCGCTGGGCCGCAAGCGCGAGGCGAAACGGCTGGCCGACAGCGCGCAATCGCTGCGCGAGCGCTTCGACGAAACGTACTGGATGGACGACGTGGGCTGCTACGCGATGGCGCTCGGACGCGACGGCCACCTGGTGCGTTCGGTCGGTTCCAACGCGCTGCGCTGCGTGGGTTCGGGCATCGTGCCGGACGAGCGCATCCCGCGCCTGATGGAGCGCATGTTCGCGCCGGACATCTTCAGCGGCTGGGGCATCCGCACGCTGTCCAGCGACCATCCGGCCTACAACCCGTACGCCTATCATCGCGGCACGGTATGGCCGGTGGAACATGGCGCGATCGTGCGCGGCCTCTTCCACCATGCGCAGTTCGATCGCCTGGAACAGCTGTGCCGCGCGCAGTTCGAGATCGCGTCCGCGTTCGACCAGGACCGCCTGCCCGAATGCTTCAGCGGCCATCCGCGCGACAAGCGGCATCCGTTCCCGGCGACGTACCCGCCGGCGAACTCGCCGCAGGCATGGTCGGCCAGCGCGGTGCTGATGTACGTGCAGTCGCTGCTGGGCCTGCAGCCGTTCGCCGCGTTGGGGCTGCTGCTGGTCGATCCGCAACTTCCACGCTGGCTGCCCGCGCTGACGCTGTACCGGCTGCGCGTCGGCAAGGCGCGCGTGACGCTGCATTTCCGGCGCGATGCGGATGGACGAAGCCGGTTCGAGGTGCGGGATCTGGAAGGCGAGCTGACGGTGCGCGCGGCGCATGCGCAGTGGCGCGACGTGATGGCGACGCAGGGGGAGATCCGCGAGCGGTTCGGCGTGTGAATGGCCGCAACAACTCCGCTCTTGCAGCTCTTGTAGCCCGGGTAAGCGCAGCGCACCCGGGGGCCTGTCACGCTCACCCGGGTGCGCTCCGCTTACCCGGGCTACAAAAGCGCACACGCTACCGCAGCCGCGGCAACACCTCCCGCCCGAACACCTCCACGAACTCCCGCTGCCACCGGTTCACGTTGTGCAGGTACAACGCATCGAACCCGAGCGACGCGTATTCGCGCAACCACTGCACGTGCCGCGCGGGATCGGCCGACACGTGCACCGCTTCGGCGACCTTCTCCGGCGCCACCTGTTCGCCCAGCGCCTCGTACGCCTGCGGCGTGCACAGGTCTTCCGACAGGTCCGCCTCCAGGACGTTCGTGCGCCACTGCTCGTGCGCGCCGCGCAGCGCGTCGTCCTCCGAACGCGCGTACGACAGCTTCACCTGCAGGATCACCGGCTTGCCCTCGCCGCCGTTCGCGCGGAACGCCTCGACGATCGGCCGCAGTGTCTCCATCGGCTGGCTCATGGTGATGAGCCCGTCGGCCCAGCCGGCGCCCCATGCCGCGGTCTCCGGCGACAGCGCGGCGACGTGCACGTCCGGCGGCGCCCCGGGCCGCGTGAACAGCTGCGCATGCGAAACACGGAACGCACCGCGATGGTTCACCGTCTCGCCGCGCCAGAGCGCGCGCATCACCTCCACCGCCTCCAGCAACCGACGATTGCGCGCGTCCTTCGATGGCCATTCCTCGCCGGTGATGCATTCGTTCAGCGCTTCGCCGCTGCCCACCGCCATCCAGAATCGCCCGGGAAACATCGACGCCAACGTCGCCGCGGCCTGCGCGATCACCGCCGGGTGGTAGCGCCCGACCGGCGCATTGACCACGCCGAACGTCGCATCCGTGCGCGCCATCGCCGCGCCGAGCCAGCTCCACGCATGGCCGCTGTGCCCCTGCGCGCGGCTCCACGGATGGAAATGGTCCGAACACATCATCCCGTCGAAGCCCGCTTCCCGCGCGCGCGCGACGAGTTCGAGCAGCTCGCCCGGCGGAAACTGTTCGTGCGATGCGTGGAATCCGATGCGGGACATGCGTGTGCCTTCGCGCCATGCGCTTTCGCCATCGAGCCTACGCGCGCGGCGTGAACGCGATGCCATCGCGCGCCCGTGACACGCCCTTGCCGCCACGCGTGCTACATCGCATTCATGGACACGAAGATCGGACACCGGCGGTGGGCCATCGCCGAAGGCTACATTCCCGGCCGCAGCAACGGGCCGGCGCCGGAACTGGAAAGCCACGAAGCCTGTTGCATCCTGAACGCGACCGACGAAGCGGCGAACGTCCGCATCCATGTGTACTACGAGGACCGCGACCCGGTCGGCCCCTACGAACTCACCGTGCCGGCGCGCCGCACGAAGCATCTGCGCTTCAACGAGCTCGACGATCCCGAACCCATTCCGCGCGACACGCCGTACGCGAGCGTCATCGAATCCGACGTGCCGATCGTGGTGCAGCACACGCGGCTGGATTCGCGCCAGGCCGAGAACGCGCTGATGAGCACCATCGCCTTCGGACAGGGATGAATCGCGCGCGGCATGGCATGGCGACGCACTGGAGCAACTGGTCCGGCAGCATCGTCAACCATCCGCGCCGATGGTTGCAGCCTCCGGACGAGGACGAACTGCGCCGGGCGCTGTCGACGCTCGCTCCCGACGACTGGCCGATCCGCGCGGTCGGCACCGGGCATTCCTCCAGCGGCGTGGTCGAAGTCGACGGCACGCTGGTGTCGACCGGGCAGCTTCGCGGCCTGGTGTCGGTGGATGCCACCGCGCGGCGCGCCACCGTCCGCGCCGGCACGCAGCTGAAGGAACTCGGCGAGCTGCTCTATTCGCACGACCTGATGCTGCCCAACTTCGGCGACGTCGCGACGCAGACCATCGGCGGCGCGATCGGCACCGGCACGCACGGCGCCGGACTGGAGCTGCGCAACCTGTCGGACATGCTCGTGGCGGCGGAACTGGTCGATGCGCAGGGCCGGCTGAACACGATCGACGAGCACGATCCGCAACGCCTGCGTGCGGCGAAGGTGGCGCTCGGCACACTCGGCATCTTCACCCGCGTCACGCTGCAGCTGGAGCCCTATGCCGACGTGGAACGACGCGAGTTCGCGGTGCACACCGACCACGCGCTGGCGATGTTCGACGACCTCGCGCGGCGCAACCGTTCCTTCGACTTCTACTGGTATCCCAGGCGCGACGACGTGAAGCTGCGCATGGTCAACGTCGCCGGCGGCGGCACGGTGAGCCTGCCCGGCGCGCGCCTGCTCGAAGTGCGCGGCGGCGCGCCGTACGACGTGATCCCCACGCACAGCGGCATTCCGCACCGGTTCGAGGAATGCGAGTACGCGCTGCCGGCCGACGCATGGCGCGCGTGCTTCGACCGGGTGCGCCGGCGGATGCGGTCGCGCTGGCGACACGTCGTCGGCTGGCGCGTGCTGGTGCGGACGGTGGCGGGCGACGACGCGCTGCTCAGTCCGTGCCACGGAGGCGATCGCGTGACGATCTCGCTGCACCAGAACAGCACCCTGCCCTGGCGCGCGTTCTTCGACGACATGGAGCCGGTTTTCCGCGATCACGGCGGGCGTCCCCACTGGGCGAAGAAACACGGCATGGACGCGGCCGGCCTCACGCCGCTGTATCCGCAATGGGCGGCCTTCGCGCAGGTGCGCGCCGTGCTCGATCCGCGCAGGGCGTTCATGGGCGCGCCGCTGCGGCGACTGCTGGAGGTGGACGATGGCCGCGCGTGATGCCGCGCCGCATCCCGCTCCGATCGGACGCCTGCGCTGGGCCGTGTCCGCCGGCTGCATCCCGACGGATTCGACCGGACCGGAGCCGGAGTTCACCAGCCGCGACGTGTTCGCCATCCTCAACGCCAACGATGCGATCGCGCACGTTCGCGTGCGGGTCGTCTACGCGATGCACGAAATCGTCGGCCCGTTCCGCGTCGCCGTCGCGCCGCAGCGCATGCGCCAGCTGCGCGTGAACGACCTGATCTTTCCCGAGGCGGTGCGATTGGGCGAGGCGTACTCGCTGGTGTTCGACAGCGATGTGCCGGTGGTGGTGCAGTTCGGCCGCTGCGATACGCGTCAGGCGGCGAACGCGGGATTCATGGCGATGGCGTTCGCCTGCGGTTGAAGCACGGACGTCAGCCCTCGCCTTCGCGCCGCCACAGGCGCGAATCCAGGTGCAGCGGCGAGCGGCGGACTTCCTCCAGCGAGGCCGCCTCCGGATGCGCCACGTTGACGAGCACGTTGTGCTCCGTCGGCGAAATGGCGCTGGGCACCAGCAGCGCGAGCGATTCGTGCGAGCGCACCCACGCATCGCCGATGGCCTGCACGTGCGCGCGGTACGGGCGCTCGTGCCAGTCCGGCGGAAGCGACGGCGCGTGCCGCGCGCGTTCACGCGGGATCGTCGCCTCGACCAGGAACAGCGTCTCCTCCGGTTCGCCGTCCAGATGCGCGAGGAACTCCAGCATCGCGCACGAGCAGCACGAGGATGCGTACACCACCGGGGTTCCCGTGGTCGTCCAGCGACCGCCGCCGGAGGCGCCTTCGCGGGAGAACGCCGTGTCCGCATCCTTCTCCGCGACCACGCGGTACAGGCGCAGCATCGGCTCCCCCGCGTCGTGGCCGCTTCGCTGCGTTCGTTCGTGCGGGTGCCTGTCGCCCATCGTGGGTCTGTGGCCGGCGGTGGTCGCGACAGGATCGCGCGGCCGGCGTCGACCGCGCGTGGACGCTCGCGGCGGCGTTCGTTTACGAAAGCGCCACGCGCGGGCCCCTACGCTGAGCGGCCTGGACCAGGAGGCTTGGAGACGATGCGCGAATTCCTGAGGAACAACGGGTTGTCGCTGGTGCTGCTCGCCTGCCTGCTGGTGCCGCTCGTCGGCCAGGTGCTCACCGGCCACAAGGTCTACAACGAGGAACTGGTGCGCGAAGGCGGCGCGCCGCTGACGCTGGCCGCGTACCTGACCAGCGGCCATCTGGTGTCGTCGGTCTTCGAGAACTGGGAAAGCGAGTTCCTGCAGATGGGCATGTACGTGCTGTTGACGGTGTCGCTGCGGCAGCGCGGCTCGGCGGAATCGCGGCCGATGGAACCGCCCGAGGAGGACGAGCCCACGGTCGACCCGGGCCCGACGCCGTGGCCGGTGCGCGCGGGCGGGATCTGGCGGACGCTGTACGGGCATTCGCTGGCGATCGCGTTCGGGTTGATGTTCGCGATGTCGTTCGTGTTGCACCTGTCGGGTAGCTGGCGGCGCGAACTGGCCGAGCGTGCGCTGCGCGGCGAGGCGCCGATCCCGCTGATGGATTACCTGACGGAGTCGCAGTTCTGGTTCGAGTCGTTCCAGAACTGGCAGTCGGAATTCCTGGCCGTGCTCGCTTTGGTGCTGCTGAGCATCTGGCTGCGCCAGGACGGCTCGCCGCAGAGCAAGCCGGTGGAGGCCCCGCATTCGCAGACGGGGACGTGAGGACGGCGTGGTTGTCAGCCCCTCTCCCCACGGGAGAGGGGTTGGGGCGAGGGGCGGCGGCGCGTTGGCGTTGATGATCCCTTGAATGTGCACCAGCACGAGACGAGCAAAAGCACCCGGGTACGGCTTCGCCTTACCCGGGCTACGACAGCAGGCGCCCGTCTTCGGCAACCCTCACACCATCGGCGGATCCGTCTCCCGCACCCAATGCCGATGCTGCGACACCGCGTCGATGAACGCCGCGATCGTCTCCTCATCCTCGCCATCGCCATGCACGATGCCCGGGTCCTCGCTGCCGTCCGGCAACACGCGCGAGGCCCCCGCGCCTTCCAGCAGCGTCGTGGAAGCGCCCAGCGCGAGGATCGGTTTGCAGTGGCGATACTGTTCCTTGACGAACTCCGCCGCGCGTCCATCGACCGCCAGCACCTTGATCGCCCGCTCGCCGTCGGGCAGTACCAGCGCGTCGAACAGCGGCGCCGGTTCGTTCTCCATCGAGGCGTCCGCCTGCAGCGTTTCGCCCTCGGCGGTGATGAACGGACCGATGCGCTGGCCGACCAGGCGCGGCACCGCACCGGCGTCGAACAGCGCCCGCTGCACCGCGGCCAGCGGTGCACCGGCGACGCCATCGCACACCAGCAGCGCGATCTTCCGCGAACGAATGCCGCCATCGCCCGGATGCGCCAGCAGCGACAACGCCGCCGATTGCCGCACTTCCGCGCGCGGCACGCGGGCGAGTGCGCGCGGTGTCGGTTCCACCGGCCCCATGCCAAGCCCCGCCGCGACCGACGTCGCCAGCTCGCGCGACACATTCATCAGGTTCGCCACCATGCGTTCGCGGACCGCCGGCACCGTCACCTTGCTCAGCTCGAAGCGGAACGCACCGACGATGTGCGCCTTCTCCGGCTCGCTCTGGCTCTCGTAGAACAGCGTCGCCTGGTTGTAGTGTTCGGCGAACTTCTCCGGCCGGCCGCGCAGTTCCTCACCGCGCAGCGGCTCGGGGAACGACACGAAGCCCGCCGTTCCCGCCTGGAACGGACATCCGCCGCCGAGGCTGTTGGGTTCGTATGAAACACGACCGCGATGGATCGCCTGGCGATGGAACCCGTCGCGCTGGTTGTTGTGCACCTGCGCGACGGGCGCGTTGATCGGGATCTCGTGGAAATTCGGCCCGCCCAGGCGCAGCAGCTGCGTGTCGACGTACGAATGGATGCGCCCCGCCAGCAGCGGATCGTTGGTGAAATCGATGCCGGGCACCACGTGCGCGGTGCAGAACGCGACCTGCTCGGTCTCGGCGAAGAAGTTGTCCGGGTTGCGGTTGAGCACCATTCGCCCGATCGGCTCCACCGGCACCAGTTCCTCCGGCACGATCTTGGTCGAATCGAGCACGTCGAAACTGAACTTGTTCGCCTGTTCCTCGGTGAAGACCTGCACGCCGAGTTCGTACTCGGGGAACTCGCCGGCCTCGATCGCTTCCCACAGATCGCGCCGGTTGAAGTCCGGATCGGCGCCAGCGATCTTCACCGCCTCGTCCCACGCCAGCGAGTGCGTGCCCAGCCGCGGTGTCCAATGGAACTTCACCAGCCGCGATTCGCCCGCCTCGTTGACGAAGCGGAACGTATGCACGCCGAAGCCCTGCATCATGCGGAAGCTGCGCGGGATGGCGCGGTCGCTCATCAGCCACAGCAGCATGTGCGTGGATTCGGGCATCAGCGAAACGAAGTCCCAGAACGTGTCGTGCGCGGAGGCGGCCTGCGGCATCGCGTGGTGCGGCTCGGGCTTGAGCGCATGCACCAGGTCGGGGAACTTCATCGCGTCCTGGATGAAGAACACCGGCATGTTGTTGCCCACCAGATCCCAGTTGCCTTCGTCGGTGTAGAACTTCACCGCGAAGCCGCGCACGTCGCGCGCGGTGTCCTTCGATCCACGCTCGCCCGCCACGGTGGAAAAGCGCACGAACACCGGGGTGATCTTGCCGTCCTCCTGGAACGGCGCGGCGCGCGTGATCCGGCGCAGCGAGCGGTAGCACTCGAAGAAGCCGTGCGCGCCGGAGCCGCGCGCGTGCACGATGCGCTCGGGGATGCGCTCGTGGTCGAAGTGGGTGATCTTCTCGCGCAGGATGAAATCCTTCAGCAGCGCGGGGCCGCGCAGGCCGGCCTTCAGCGAATCCTGGTTCTGCGCGATCGGCACGCCCTGGTTGGTGGTGAGGAACTGCCCGCCCGAATCCACGCGCACGCGATCGAGCGGGCCCACGGTGGGATTGGTGCCCGGCTGCGCCTGCGTGCCGGTCTTGGGCGATTGCTGCGCTTCGCTGAGCGTGCTTGCGCTGGCGAGCGGCGTCGGCACGACGTGCGCGCCTTCCGGCGGCGCGAGCGCGTTGTCGCGGCCGTACTCGGCGGCCTTGGTCGGATTGTGGTCGAACGTGGCCGCAGCTGCCTGCACGTCCAGGCCTTGTTGCACGAGCGGATCGTCGGCGCCGCCGGACATCTTCGCCGGGCCGCTGTCGGTCGGCGCGTGGCGCGCGGCGCGCGAGCCGACGTTCTTCTTCGTCGCGGACTTGCGTGCGGAGGTCTTGGTCGGGGCGGTCTTCTTCCGGCTGGCCATGAAGTGTTCTCCTTCGATGCTGGCGCGTGTGGACGCAGGGGCGTGCGGACAGGAAAACGCACGGCGCGCCCTGACCTCGCCGGAGCTTGACGTCTGCGAAGTGGACGTTGCGTCGTGCGCGGCGCATCGATGTTCATGTTGGCGAAGACGGCGTGCCCGTCGCCGATTCATCCGCTCGCGCCGCCCACCCGTGCATGCGCCACTTCTTCGCTCCGCGTCGAAGTTTCTTCCGCGCCCGCGTCCGCTTCCACGTCGCCTGCGTCATGCGCCTGCGCAACGAAGCATCGGGCGCGATCGACGCCGCTGGCATGCGCCTTGCGACAGCCTGCTCGACAGGGCCGACGAGGGGACTTCATGCACGCAGGGGAATTGCCGAAGGGCTGGCGCATCTATGCCGAGCCCGCCACCGCCGACGGACGCTGCCGGCTCCGCCTGATCGCACCCAGTGGCATCAGCAGCACCTGGTGGCTGCGATCGAACATGAATTCCGGACAGGTCGTTTGCGCCCTCGCCCACGACCAAGGCCGCGCGGGCGCGCGCGAACGCGGCAGCCGGGTGATCGACCGGCGCGTACGCGACACCGACGAGCCTTACCGCTCCACCCGCTGAACGGACGCGGCACCGGCCCCGGCGCGCTCACGCCGGGGAGACGCCGTGCCCAGCAGATTCGTGGCGTGTTCCCCACGCGCTGCGGTTTCGCATGCCCACGCAGGAAACTCCCGGCTCGCCCGACGGCCCGCTCGACACCGGTTCCCTCGACATCCGCCTGTTCGACGGCAATGGCAAGGTCGAGGACATCGAGCTGCACGCGGTGGACCTTCCGAAGCTGGAAGAACACCAGCTGCTCTGGGTCGACCTGGAAGGCGGTGGCGATGCCTGCATCGAGCAGGCGTTCGAGCAGCTGGGACTGGCCGGCGAGAGCCTGCGCGACTTCGCCGACCGCAGCGCAAGTCCGGAACTGCGCGTGCACAACGGCGTGTTCTTCGTGCGCGTGGTGGCGGTGCGCAACGACGGTGACCTGGCCTACAACGGCACGGTGGTGTCGATCCTCACGGGGAAGAACTTCGTCGTCACCGCGCACCAGGAACCGGTGGAATTCCTCAAGCAACTGCGCGAGCGCGAAAGCGACGATCCCGGCCTGGGCATGCTCAGTGCGGACAGCTTCACCGCGTCCCTGCTGGACTGGCACCTGAACACGTACTTCGAAGCGGTCGCCGATTTCGAGAGCGCGGACGAGCGGCTGGAGAACGACATCCTCGACGAGAGTCGCCGCCACTGTCTCGGCGACCTGCGCGGTCTGCGCAAGGCCGCATCGCGCCTGCGGCGGATGCTGTCGGCGCATCGGACGGTGTTCTCGGCGATCGCGCGGCCCGACTTCCGCCCCACCGCCGACGGCGAGGTGAACCGCCACTTCCAGACCGTCGACACGCATTACCAGCGCGCCATGGAAGCGGTGGAAAACGCGCGCGACGTGGTGATCGGCTCCTTCGAACTGTTCAGCAACCAGACCGCGCTGCGCACCAACGCGATCATGCGCGTGCTGACGATCCTCACGGCGGTCACGGGCAGCCTGGCGGTGGTCGCCGGCGTGCTGGGAATGAACTTCAAGGCGCCGTTCTTCGATACGGGGCTGACCGGGTTCGTCGTGGCGATCTGCGGGATGGGGGCGCTGGCCACGGTGGGGTTCACGCTGGCGTGGTGGCGCAAGTGGTTGTGAAGCAGGAGTGAGTGAAAAGAGCGAGAAGCGAGCAGCGCTCCACTCACCTCTCGCTCCTCCGCCTTCTCAATCCGGATACAGCACCACCTTCCGGCAATCCTCCTGCTTCTTCTCGAAGACCTCGTATCCCCTCGGTGCGTCCGACAGCGGCATGCGGTGGCTGATGATGATCTCCGGGTGCAGCTCGCCGTTGGAGATGTGCTCCAGCAACTGCGGCATGTACTGCTGCACGTGGGTCTGGCCCATGCGGAACGTGAGGCCCTTGTCGAACGCGTCGCCGAACAGGAAGCCGTGGATGAAGCCCGCGTACACGCCCGGCACGCTCACCACGCCGCCACGCCGCGTCGCCGCGATGCACTGGCGCAGCGCCTTGCCGCTGGAGCCTTCCAGCTTCAGCGTCGTCATCGCGGTTTCCAGCTTGCTGCCCTTGGCCTCGAACCCCACCGCTTCGATCGAGGCGTCCACGCCACGGTTGTCCATCATCGCGACGATGCGCTCGGCGGGGTCCTCTTCCTCGTCGAAGTCGATCGTCTCCACGCCGTAAGTGTCGCGCGCGAACTGCAGCCGGTACGGATGGTGGTCGACCATGAAGATGCGCTCGACGCCGAGCAGCCGCGCGCTCGCGGCGGCCATCATGCCGACCGGCCCCGCGCCGAAGATCGCCAGCGACGACCCCGGCCCCACCGCCGCGTTGATCACCGCCTGGTAGCCGGTGGGCAGGATGTCGGACAGGAACAGCACCTGTTCGTCGCCGAGCGTGCTGTCGGGAATCACCAGCGGCCCGACGTTGCCGTGCGGCACGCGCACGAACTCCGCCTGCCCGCCCGCGTAGCCGCCGTACAGGTGCGTGTAACCGAACATGCCGGCGCCGGAGCGCACGTCCTTCTTGTTGAGGATCGCGCCGCGATCGGGATTGGTGCGCTCGCACGCGGCGAAGAGCGCGCGGCTGCAGAAGAAGCAGTCGCCGCAGGAAATCGTGAACGGAACCACGACGCGGTCGCCACGACGCACGCGCGTGACGCCCGGGCCGACGTCCTCGACGATGCCCATGAACTCGTGGCCGAGGATGTCGCCGTCCTTCATGCCCGGCACCTTGCCGCGATACAGGTGCAGGTCCGAACCGCAGATCGCGGTCGCGGTGACACGCAGCAGGAGGTCGGTGTCGTCGACGATCGCCGGATCGGGCACGTTCTCGACGCGCACGTCGAAGGAACCATTCCATGTCAGTGCTTTCATTCACAGCTCCTGGTCGTCGATTCATCGATACGCGGCGCCCGGCCGCGCAGCCGCAGCGGCTGCGAACGGGCCGGGGACGAAAGCGCTTCACCGCGACGGCGCAACGCCGTCGCGGCGGTCGCGCGGAGGCGCCGCGTCACTGCGTCGCGCCGGCGTTCTGTTGCAGCGACTTCGCGCGCTCCAGATGCATCGCGACGTGTTCGCGCGAGTTGGTGAGGAACGCGCGCACGTTGGCGTCCTGCGCGGCCGGGAGCAGGCGATCGTCGATCAGCGACAGCGCTTCCTGGTGGCCTTTCACCATCGCGTCGATGTAGGCCTTCTCGTAGTCCTTGCCGGTCTGCTGGTCGAGCGTGGCGAGTTCGGAGCGTCCCTTCTCCTCCATCGCCGTGACCTCCGGGCTGGTCTCGCTCATTCCGAGCTTCTCGCCCGCCTGCAGGTTGGTCGAATGCTCGCGATGCAGCAGGTTCGCGAAATCGAGCACCTCGCCGGTGACCTTCTTGCCGCGCGCCTGTTCGGCCGCCGCGATCTCGTGCTTGTCGACCGCGCCGACCAGCGCGACCGCCTGGCCCTGCGTGAGCGCGCCAGTGGCCGGCGCGTTCGGCGTGGACGGTGCGGTGCCGGGCTCCGGGGCGGTGGTGGGAGCGGCACCGGTGGCATCGGCGGATGGTGTGGTCGCGTCGGCGGCCGGCGTGTCCGTCCGCGCGGCGTCGTCGGCGGTGGTGTCGTAGTCGCGGCTGCAGCCACTGATGGCGACAAGCGCCAGTGCGATCGCGAAGGAGAGCTTCAATGCGTGGTTCATGTCGATGTCCTGGTTGGAAGTGACTTGCGATTCCTGCGATGCCGGTTCGTCGAAGGCATTCAGTGAATCCGCAACGAGCCGCCGGTGGGCGGGCGCAGGCTCGCGCGTTCCCATGCGGCGTGCACGTCGGGCTCGACCTCTTCCCACGACAGGCCCGTGGCCTGTTCGTAGGATTTCCACAGCGCCGCCGCGGCGCGCTCGGCCGTCGTCCAGTCGGCGCCGTAGATCTCGCGCGCGCCTTCGCCGATGACGGCCACCAGCTGGCTGTAGCTGATCATCCGAGTGGCCATGTGGTCCTCCCGCGAAGCTCGCGTTCGCATGCTGCCGACAAGTGCAGTCCCGCAAATGTCGTGCCATCGCCGCGACGCGTCGTGGCGGCCTCTACGGGGCGTCGGCGCGAAAAAGCTTCCTTGCGAACGCAGCATTCGCGCATCGCGCGGGTGGATGGGACCTGCGGACACGCCGTTCAGCACGTGCACGAACGCTTCACCGGCGCGGCGGTATGCACGGGCGATCACGACCGGGAACCATCGCATGCACGTCGCCGCCCGCTTCGCCACGCTTTGCCTCGTTGCCGCCGCGCTCGCGGCGACGTCCTGCCGCGACCGCGTCGACGGCGCCACCGACACGCCCGGCGCCACGACCGAACGCGAGCCCACCACGCCGCAGCCGGCACAGACGACACAGCCGACGCCGGGCGGTGCGACGCCGTCGGCGTCCGATCCGGCGAACGGGCCGGTGCTCGCGCTCGCACGCACGCAGCCGCAGGCGCAGGGCGGCGCTGCTGCATCTCCGGGCAACGCCTATCTGGTGAACTCCGCCGGCTCGGCCGTGTACGCGCTGGAAGGCGACGTCAACGGCAATCGCTGCGACGAAGCCTGCACGCAGGTGTGGCCGCCGCTGTTGACCACGGACGCGCGCAGCGGCGTGGGCGAAGGGCTGCGTGCGGACCTGCTCGGCACGGTCGGTCGTCCGGACGGCACCACGCAGGTCACCTACGATCGCAAGCCGCTGTACCGCTACAACGCCGACACCGGCGCGGGACGCACCGGCGGCCACGGCGTGCGCGACCAGTGGGGCCATTGGAGCCTGCTCGACGCGGCCGGCAAACCGCTTCCGGATCCGCCGAAGGCGGACGCCGCTGGATCGCCGGGAAACACCTGACGACGCCCACGACCGGGGCGATCATGCCGACCGCCGCGCTCTCCGCCATCGCCGCGAGCCACGACGCCGACGCACGCACGCTGCTGGTGTGGGGCGCGCTGGTGCTCTACTGGTTGTGGACGATCGCCGGCTGCCTGGATTTCGCCTGCCATCGCGCGACCCACCTGCCCGCGACCTCCGGCCTGGCCGAATCGCGCCTGCACCTGCTGCAACTCGCGCTGTGCGGCGCGGGCGTGGTGATGTGGCTGGCGCTGGAGAGCACGGCGGGACTGGCGGCGATCCTCGCCGCGATCGTCATCGCGCACGCCTGGGCGGGCTGGCGCGACACGCGCACCGCCTTCGATTCGGGACGCATCATCCGCCCCGTCGAACAGCACCTGCACAGCGTGCTCGACGTCGCGCCGTGGGTCGGCCTGGTCGCAACGGCGTGGCTTGCGTGGCGTGCGCCGGCGACGCAGTGGTCACTCAGCTTCCGTCAGTCGCCGCTTCCGCCATCGACGTGGGCGATGGTGCTGTTGCCTGCGCTGGTGCTGTGCATTGCGCCGGCGCTGCTGGAATTCCGCGCCGCATGGCGCGTGGCGCATGGGAATCGCGATGCCGCACGCGCCTGAACAGCAGATGCGCCACCACCAGGCCCGCACCGAAGGCCGCGTACGCCGACACCATTCCGGTCGCGGAGAGATGACGGTCGAAGCCCGGCGTGAGGCGGCGCGGCACGACGTGGTAATCGACGACGTACGCCGTCACCGCCGTCGCGGCGGCGAGCGCCGCCACCGTGCGCGGCGGCCTGCGATGCGCGCAGGCTTCGAACATCGAAGCCCACCACATCGAGCTCGCGTGGTGGATGCCGTAACCCAGCGCGGTGTGGCGCAGGTTGGTGTCGTGCCGGAACATCGCGCGCTCGCCCCATGCCCAGTGGCTGGTCGCGTTGACGCCGCTGGCCGCCCTGCCCGTCCGCGCGCGAGAATGCAGCGCCACCGCCACGGTTGACGCGATGCTCGCGATCGAGCCCGACACCAGCGTTCGAACCAGCCAGCGCACGATGCGCGGCCGGAGGCGTTCATGCGCGTGCTGATGACCGGAGCGACCGGCCTGATCGGAAGCGCGGTGGTGCGGCGTCTTTCGGATGCGGGGCATGAACTCGTGCTCGTCGTGCGCGATGTGGAGACGGCGCGTGCGCGCTGGCCGCACGCACAGGTGGTGCACGGCCAGTTCGGCGATGCGCCCGGGAGTGAGGCGACGCCCTGGTCCGATTACCTGCGCGGCGTGGACGTGGCGATCAACACCGTCGGCATCTTCACCGAGCAAGCAGGCCAGAGTTTCGATGCAGTGCACGTGAAGGGGCCGGTGGCGCTGTTCCGCGCGGCGGAACTGGCCGGCGTGCGGCGCGTGATCCAGGTGTCGGCGCTGGGTGCCAGCCCGTATCGCGACGAGGCGTACCTGTCGTCGAAGGGCCGCGCGGACGCGCAACTGGCGGCGCTGAAGATCGAAAGCACGATCGTGCGGCCGTCGCTGGTCTTCTCGCCCGAGGGGCCGAGCACGCAATGGTTCGCGGCGCTCGCCGTGTTGCCGCTGAGCCCGCTTCCCGGCGGCGGCGGACAGCCGATCCAGCCGGTGCACCTCGACGACCTCGCGCAGGCGATCGTGCGCCTCGTGGAAACGGAGAACGTACCGTCCGAGCTGGTGGCCGTGGGGCCACGCGCGATCACGCTGCGGCATTACCTGGCGACCCTGCGCGATGCGCTGGGCGCGCGTGGCGTCTTCATGACGATTCCCCTGCGTCTGCTGCGCGCGATGTCTCACGCGTTCGGACGCTTCAGCCCGTGGCTGTCGGGCGAGACGATGCGGATGCTCGAAGCGGGCTCCACCGCGGCGGCGGCGCCGTTCACCCACCTGCTCGGACGCGAGCCGCGCGACGTCGACACCTTCGTCGACGAAGGCAACCGCGCCCGACTCCGACGCGCCGCCACCCTGCACTGGCTGCGCCCGCTGTTGCGCCTGTCGCTGATAGCGATGTGGCTGGGAACCGCGTTCGTCTCGGCGTTCGTCTATCCGGTGCGCGACAGCCTGGCGCTGCTCGCGCGCACCGGCCTGCACGGCGACGTCGCGAGCATCGCGCTGTACGGCGCCGCCGCACTGGATGCGCTGCTCGGACTGATGCTCTTCGCGCCGCGATGGCGGCGGCTGTCGTACACCTTGCAGCTGCTGCTGATCGCCGCCTACACCGTGATCATCACCATCTTCCTGCCCGAACAATGGGCGCATCCGTACGGCCCGATCCTGAAGAACCTGCCGCTGCTGGCGGCGATAGTACTGGCCCGCGAACTGGACGCACCGCATGGACGTCATCGTCGTTAAGTACCTGCACGTGTTGTCGTCGACGTTCCTGTTCGGCACGGGCGTGGGCACCGCGTTCTACCTGCTGGTCGCCAGCCGCGCGCGCGACGTGCGCGTGATCGCCGCGATCTCGCGCTATGTCGTCGTCGCCGACTGGATCTTCACGGCGACCACCATCGTCTTCCAGCCGATCAGCGGGCTCTACCTCGCGCATCGGCTCGGATATCCGCTCACGTCGCCGTGGCTGTACTGGTCGATCGTGCTGTTCGCGATCGCCGCGCTGTGCTGGCTGCCGGTGGTCTGGCTGCAGATGCGGCTGCGCGACATGGCGGTGGAAGCGGCGGCGAAGAACGAACCGCTGCCGCTGCGTTACGACGGCTATCTCGGCGCATGGGCCGCACTGGGCGTGCCTGCGCTGATCAGTTTCCTGGTGATCTTCTACCTGATGGTGGCGCGGCCGGCCTGAGCGCTCGCGGTGGAAAGATGTTCCGGGTGCGGGAAATTCGGGCGTTTCGCTCGATCGTCCGTCCCGTGTAGAGCCCGCTGCGCGCTGGCATGGGACTTGCGGGAGTTTATTTGCGGAGTCATGCATGGGTCTGCCGAGCGGCATTTCCCGGGTGCGCTTCGCTTACCCGGGCTACACGAGCGATGAGTTGTGGAGAGTGAAGCCCGATGGAAGTAACCGTATCGATGAAAGTGACGACGGCGCGAACGCGGCGGCAGGCCGCGGCGCGTGGTCGCATCGTCTCGCGACTTGCGCGCGTCGGCGCGTACCGCGCGAACGCATGCTCGCGCCAGCGCTGGGCGAACACCGATGCGCTGGCGATCGTGTGCGCGCCGGCGGCGATCCATCGTGGCTATCGCGTGACGATCGTGCTCGACCGGCTCGATGTCGCCGACCCGTGGAGCGGCAAGGCGACGATCGCATCGACCACCTCGCCCAGCCGTTGCCTCGCGACGCTTCACCTGACCGGGCTGTCGCGCGCCGCGGCTGGCACGCGCGCCCGCGAGGCGATGCTGCGGATCGCGATGGCGCGGATCGACGAGGTCGAAGCCGCCTCGCACGGCGTCTGGCCGGTGACGGGCGAACCGGGGTGACGCGTCCGGCCATGCGGGCGTGAACGAAACGCGCATTCGCCGTTGCTTCACCGCGCATCGCCGAGCATCGGACTCATCCGCCGATCACCGGGAGTCCGCGCATGAGCACTGCACGCACCCTTCCCGTCTGGAAATCCATCGACGCGCCGCCGGGCGGCTGGTCCGTGCCCGACAAGGCGAAGTCGCTGGACGTGGCCGTCGTCGGCGCCGGCATCGCCGGCCTTACCACGGCGCTGTCGCTGCTGCGCGAGGGCCGGCACGTCGCGGTGATCGAACGCGAAGGCATCGGCGCCGGCGAAACCCTGCGCACCTCGGCGCACCTGTCGAACGCGCTCGACGACCGCTACTACACGCTCGCGCGACAGCACGGCAAGGACGGCGCGCGGCTCGCGGCAGCAAGCCACGCGGCTGCGATCGACTGGATCGAATCGCTCTGCCGCGACGGCGTGCACGATTGCGGTTTCAAGCGCATTCCCGGGTATCTGTTCACGCACGACGGCGATGTATCGGTGCTGCAGAAGGAACTCGAAGCAGCGACCGAAGCCGGCCTGGAGGTCGCGATGATCGACGCCGGCGCGCGGGCGCCCGGGATGCTCGGGCCGATGCTGCGTTTCGAGCACCAGGCGCGAATCGACATCTCCGCGTACCTGCGGCTGCTAGCACACGAAGTGCGCGATGCCGGCGGCGTGTTCGTGCGCGCGGAAGTGGCGGGCATCGAAGGCGGTTCGCCCTGCCGCATCGCGCTGCGCGGCGGCGGCACGATATCGGCGCGCACGGTGGTCGCGGCCACCGACGTACCGGTGCACGACACCAACGCGACCTACATGAAGCAGGCGCCATACCGCAGTTACGTCGTCGCGGGCGCGGCGCCTTCGGATCTCGCCGACGCGCTGTTCTGGGACACGGGCGATCCCTACCACTACATCCGCCGGTATCGCGACGAGGACGGCGCGGACTGGATCATCGTCGGCGGCGAGGACCACAAGACCGGGCAGGACGACGATCCGACCGCGTACGCCCGCCTGCACGAATGGACGCTGGAGCGCTTCCCCGACGCGGGGCCGTTCACGCATGCGTGGTCCGGGCAGATCATCGAACCGATCGACGGGCTGGCATTCATCGGTGCCGATCCGGATCACGACAACGTGTTCCTGATCACCGGCGATTCCGGCAACGGGCTCACCCACGGCACGCTCGGCGGATTGCTGGTGTGCGACCTGGTGCAGGGCCGCGACAATCCGTGGGCCGGTCTGTACGACCCCGCGCGCAAACCGGTGCGCGCGGCGGGCGAATGGGTGCGCGAGAACGCGAACGCGGCGCTGCAGTTCCGCGACTGGCTGCGGCCGGCAGCGATCGACAGAACGGACGAAATCCCGCTGGGCAGCGGCGCGGTGCTGCGGCGCGGCGTGCATCGGATTGCGGTGTACCGCAGCGGCGATGGCGAGCTGCACGCATTCAACGCGCGATGCCCGCACCTGGGTTGCGTGGTGCACTGGAGCAGCGAGGAGAAGTCGTGGGATTGCCCGTGCCATGGCTCGCGATTCGAAGCGTCGACGGGAGCGATCCTCAATGGGCCGGCGGGAGAACCGCTTGGGCGGATGGAGTTGAAGGAGTAGACGCAACGGCCACCGCGACCGGTTGCGCTGGTCTTCGGATGGAATGCCTGGACCCGGCCTTCGCCGGGATGACGTGTGTGTTGCTCCTGCGAACCACGAATCCCGAATCTCCAGTCCGGAAAACGATCGACCACCTTCACGCCACATCGACGCCCCGCGCTACCCTGTCCGCCACGCCCGCGCCCGTCCGGGGTTCCGCGCATGTGGAACGATTTCGCGCACGCCTTCCTGGTCGTGTTCACCGGCCTGTTGCCGGTGATCAATCCACCGAGCACGGCGCTGGTGGTGCTGAGCCTTGTGCCGGATGCCAGCGACAAACAACGCGCGGGCCTCGCGGCGCGGATAGCGTTCTACGGCGTGGTGCTGCTCACGGTGTCGATCTGGGTCGGCGCCTACGTGCTCGCGTTCTTCGGAATCTCGATTCCCGTGCTGCGCGTGGCCGGCGGGCTCGTCGTCGCGGCGGCGGGCTGGAAGCTGTTGCAGGCGCCGGCGCGCGTGGACCACACGGCCGCTGCGGCGGTCGGCCACGCGAACGTCGATGCGGTGCCCGACGCGCACGGCGACGCATCGCTCGCCGACCAGGCGTTCTTTCCGCTCACGCTGCCGATCACCGTGGGTCCGGGCTCGATCGCGGTCGCGATCGCGCTGGGCACGAGTTCACCGGGCGACGGCCTGCGCGCGACGCACATCGTCGCGGTCGCATGCGCGATCGCGCTGCTCGGTGCGTGCATCTATGTCTGCGTGCGCTACGCGGGCGCGCTGAGCCGCATGCTCGGCGGCACCGGGACGCAGATCACCGTGCGCCTGATGGCCTTCGTGATTTTCTGCATCGGCGTGGAGATCACGTGGCTGGGCGTTTCGGAGCTGCTCGGCCGCCCGGCGTGAATCGCGCGATGCACGCGCGCATCACAATGCGTGATGCGGACGCGACAAACCTGAACCCGACATTCGCGCCGTTCGCATGCGATGCATCGCACGCTTGAACGATCGCGCGCGCGATTCTTCACGCAACGTGGCTGCGCGGATTCCTATAACGGACGCACGCTCCCACACGACAGGACTCCATCCATGGCACGTACCTCGAAGTTCGATCAGGCCCAGGTCCACGAACTGCTGCTGCAGGCGCTGGAAACCGAGCGCGGCGGCATCCAGGTCTACAACGCGGCGATCCGGGCCGCGCAGAACCCCGATCTCAAGAAGGAATTCCAGGAATACCTGGAGGAAACGCAGACGCACGAGGAAGTGCTCACGCGCGTGTTCGAACAGCTGGGCATGGACACCGAGGAGCAGAGCCCCGGCCGCGCCGTGGTCGCGCACCTGGGGCAGTCGCTGGTTGCCGCCATCGAGATGGCAATCGAGAACGCCGAGCCCGCGGCGGCCGAACTCGTCGCGGCCGAGTGCGTGGTGCTCGCCGAAACCAAGGATCATTCGAACTGGGAACTGATCGGCCAGGTCGCGCTGAAGGCGAAGGCCGAGTACGCCGACGTGCTCAAGCAGGCGTACCAGTCCGTCGAGAAGGACGAGGACCACCACCTCTATCACACCAAGGGCTGGACACGTGAACTGTGGATCCAGTCGCTCGGCTTCCCGGCCGTGCTGCCGCCGCCGGAAGAGGTGAAGCAGGTCGAAACGGCGATCGGCGCCTCGCGTGCGGAACAGGCGCGGGACGAGATGCTCAAGCGGCACTGAGGGTGCGAGGAACGAGTGGTCGGGAACGAGGACCTGGAGGAAGCACGTCTCTCCCGACCCGTTCCTTCCTACTCGTTCCTCAGCCTCAAGATCCCAGCCCGTGCTCGCGCGCGTAGGCGTAGAACTCCAGGTCGCTCTTCACCCCGAGCTTGCGCATCGCCTCGACCTTCTGGCTGCTCACCGTCTTGACGCTGCGGTTGAGCTGGCGGGCGATCTCCGACACGGTATGCCCCAGCGCGAACAGGCGCATGACTTCGGCTTCACGCTTGGACAGCGCCGTGGTCGAATCCGGGCTCTCGCCCTGCGCCGATTCGATCTGCTTGCGCACCGCGGAACTCTGGTAGCTGCGGCCGGCAGTCGCGGCGGTCACCGCGGTGGGCAGTTCCTTCATCGCATCCGACTTGCTCACCACGCCGCGCACGTTCGACAGCCGCGCGATGTTGTTGAGCACGCCCGGGTTGGCGAGCTGGGTGAGCACGACGATGTTGAGGTCCGGCCAGCGGCGGCCGAGCAGCTGCAGCAGACTCAGCCCGTCGGCGGCGTGTTCGCCGGGCATGTTGAAGTCGGTGACGACCAGATCGCAGGCGGTGCCGTCGAGCACGCGGATCAGCTCGTCCGGCGAGGTCGCCTCGGCGACGACGCGAAAACCCGGACTCTGCTCCAGCAGCGCACGCACGCCGCTGGAGACGATCGGGTGGTCATCGGCGAGAACGATATGGAAAACCAAGCGGGCTCCTCAGCTTCACTTGCAACGCGGCTCACTCGCGGAAGGCGCCTCGAAGCAGCCCGTTCGGAATGGTGGCCGGCGTCGGCCCTCGCATTCGGCGGGAGTATATACCCGCCCGTTCAGGCTTCGTGACGTCCGCGACGACCATTCAGGCTAGACTGTTTCCATGCGTCGCCTCGCCGTCCGCCTGCTGCTTTGCGTGCTGCTCGTCCTGAACGGGACGGGCTACGCCGTGGCGGCCACGGACATGCACGTCGCGCATCTCGCGATGGCGATGGCCATGCACGAAGCCGAGGCCGCGTCGCCCTGCCACGACGCCGAAACCCCGGACAACACGGGCGTTACGCAGCATTCGCACGCCGACTGCGACACCGGCCAGGCCGGTTCCGCCGCGCCGGATTGCTGCCAGTCCTCGCAGTGCGTGTGCGATTGCCTCCAGCATGCGACCGCCGCGATGGCGGTCGTCGCCCTGCCCGCCGGCCCGCCGCCCGGTGGCGAAATCGCGCAACCTGGCGTTGCGGATCGCCGCGCGCCACCGTTGCCGAACCTGTTGCGGCCACCCATCGCCTGACTCCGGGCGCGCGTTCCCGCGCGCCGATCCCGACGCGAGCGCCACGGCCGCAGGACGGCCCGCGCACGCATTCCGATCATCTGCACGGAGCAGTCCATGACATCCGATGTATCCAGCCGTCGCGCGGCCTCGCCGTCGCGACGACGTTTCGTCACCGGCCTGGCGGCCGGCGGCGTCGCCACGGGCGCGGGCCTGTGGCATCTGCCAGGCGCGGCGTCCGTCGCCGGCGCCAACTCACCCGCCGTGCTGGCCGGCAGGCAGTTCGACCTGGCGATCGACGCCTCCCCGGTCAATTTCACCGGCCGCACGCGTCCGGCGGTGACGGTCAACGGCTCGCTGCCGGCGCCGATCCTGCGCTGGCGCGAAGGCGACACCGTTACCCTGCGCGTGGCCAACCGCCTGCCGGTGCAGAGTTCGGTGCACTGGCACGGCATCCTGCTGCCCGCGGGCATGGACGGCGTGCCGGGCCTGAGCTTCGACGGCATCCATCCCGGCGAGACGTTCACCTACCGCTTCGACATCCGCCAGTCGGGCACGTACTGGTACCACAGCCATTCGCTGTTCCAGGAACAGGCCGGCCTGTACGGCGCGATCGTGATCGACCCGCGCGAGCCGGCGCCGTACGCGTTCGATCGCGAGCACGTGGTGCTGCTGTCGGACTGGACCGACCTGGAACCGGCGGCGCTGTTCCGGCGCATGAAGAAGATGGCCGGCTACGACAACTTCCATAAGCGCACGGTCGGCGACTTCTTCGACGACGTCTCGCGCGACGGGCTGTCGGCGACGCTGCGCGACCGCGGCCAGTGGGGGCGCATGCGCATGACGCCGACCGACCTGTCGGACATCAACGCGAACACCTACACCTACCTGCTCAACGGCACCGCGCCGTCGGGCAACTGGACCGGCCTGTTCCGCAGCGGCGAGAAGGTGCTGCTGCGCTTCATCAACGGCTCGGCGATGACGTACTTCGACGTGCGCATTCCGGGCCTGAAGATGACCGTGGTCGCCGCTGACGGGCAGTACATCCATCCGGTGACGGTGGACGAATTCCGCATCGCGGTGGCGGAAACCTTCGATGTGATCGTCGAGCCGTCGGGCCAGGACGCGTACGCGATCTTCGCCCAGGACATGGGCCGCACCGGCTACGCACGCGGCACGCTGGCCGTGCGCCACGGGATCGAAGCGCCGCTGCCGGCGCAGGACCCGCGACCGATCCTGACGATGGACGACATGGGTCACGGCGGCATGGACCACGCCGGCATGAACCATGGCGCGAAAGGCACGGAAGGCGGTTGCGGCGCGAACATGGGCATGAAGGGCATGGAAGGCGGCTGCGGCGCCAACATGGCGATGGGTCACGACATGGCCGGCATGGATCACGGCGGCGGCATGCAATCGCACCCGGCGAGCGAGAATGGCAATCCGCTGATCGACATGCAGACGATGTCGCCGGCGCCGAAGCTCGACGACCCCGGCATCGGCCTGCGCGACAACGGCCGCACGGTGCTCACCTACGGCGCGATGCGCAGCCTGTTCGATGATCCGGACGGCCGCGAGCCTTCGCGCACGATCGAACTGCACCTCACCGGGCACATGGAGAAGTTCGCCTGGTCGTTCAACGGTCTCAAGTTCATGGACGCCGAACCGCTGCGGCTCAACTACGGCGAGCGCATGCGCATCGTGCTGGTCAACGACACGATGATGACGCACCCGATCCACCTGCACGGCATGTGGAGCGACGTCGAGAACGAGGCCGGCGAGTTCCACCTGCGCAAGCACACCGTCGACATGCCGCCAGGAACGAAGCGCAGCTACCGCGTGCGCGCCGATGCGCTGGGTCGCTGGGCGTACCACTGTCACCTGCTCTACCACATGGAAGCCGGGATGATGCGCGAAGTGCGCGTGGAGGAGCGCGCATGAAGGCGATACGCATGAACGCGTCACGTGGCGTGTTGGCCTGCGCGTTGTCGCTCGCGCTGGCGCCGGCCTGGGCGCAGGACCATTCGCATCACCACGCGCCGCCGCAGCAGCCGGAACCGTCGACGTCGCACGATCACGCCGCGATGGACCACGACGCGCACCAGCAGCACGTCGATCACGCCGCGATGGGACACGGCGGGCGCGATGAACCGGTGGAACCGATCCCGCCCGTCACCGACGCGGATCGCGCCGCCGCGTTCCCGCCGATCGCGCACGGCATGCACCACGCGCCGGAGATCAACACCTTCGTGTTGTTCGATCGTCTGGAGGCGGTGGACCTCGACGACGGTCGCGGCGAAGCCTGGGAAGCGCAGGCGTGGGTCGGCTCCGACCTCAACCGCCTGTGGCTGCGCAGCGAGGGCGAACGCGAACGCGGACGCACCGAATCGGCCGACCTGGAAGTGCTCTACGGGCGCAGCGTCACACCGTGGTGGGACGTGGTCGCGGGACTGAAGCACGACTTCAAGCCCGGCCCGTCGCGCGACTGGGCCGCTTTCGGCGTGCAGGGGCTGGCGCCGTACAAGTTCGAAGTGAGCGCGACCGCGTATCTCGGCGAAGGCGGCGCGACCGCGGCAACCGTCGAGGCCGAGTACGAGGTGCTGCTGACCAACCGGCTGATCCTGCAGCCGCGCGTGGAGCTGGAAGCATTCGGCAAGGACGATCCGGTGCGCGGCACGGGCTCGGGCCTGTCCACGGCCGAGGCCGGCCTGCGCCTGCGCTACGAGTTCACCCGCCGGTTCGCCCCCTACGTCGGGCTGGTGTGGGAACGCGCGTACGGAGGCACCGCCGACCATCGTCGCGACGAAGGCGAGCACGTCGAGGACACCCGCGTCGTCGCTGGCCTGCGGCTCTGGTTCTGACATGCGCGTCGCGACGCACCGCCGGCCGGTCCTGCCCCGTTTCCACGGCGGCGGCGGTCGGCGGTGCGTTGACCTTCCCATCGTGGGAAGGCTCAGGCTGCGTCCATCCCGGCTCCCATGGAGCTCGCACCCGATGGAGCACGCATGAATACCGCCACCACCACCACCGCCCTGCGCCTGCCGATCGCCGGCATGACCTGCGCCTCGTGCGCGGGCCGCATCGAACGCGCCCTCGGCGCCGTGCCGGGCGTGCTGCGCGCGACCGTGAACCTCGCCACCGAGACCGCCGATGTCGCCACCGACGGCAGCGTCGCGGCGCCCGTCCTCACCCGGGCCGTCGAACGCAGCGGCTACTCGGTTCCGGAGCGCACGTTCGAACTGCGCGTCGGCGGCATGACCTGCGCCTCCTGTGTCGGCCGCATCGAAAAGGCCCTGCGGGCCGTGCCGGGCGTGATCGAAGCGAACGTCAACCTCGCCACCGAACGCGCGCACGTGCGCGTGCTGCCGTCGGTGTCGATCGAAGCGCTGGTCGACGCCGTCGAAAAGGCCGGCTATCGCGCGAGTGCTCCGGACGCGGAGTCCGCCGACGCCACGGGCGAACCGCACGACGACGCGACCGACGAAAGCGATGCACGCGAACGCCGCCATCTCTGGCTCGCCCTCGCGCTGTCGCTGCCGTTGGTCCTGCCGATGCTGGCGATGCCGTTCGGCGTGCACGCGATGCTGCCGGGCTGGGTGCAGTTCGCGCTGGCGACGCCGGTGCAGTTCTGGCTCGGCGCGCGTTTCTATCGTGCCGGCTGGCATGCGCTGAAGGCGCGCAGCGGCAACATGGACCTGCTGGTCGCGCTCGGCACCAGCGCCGGTTACGGGCTCAGCGTGTGGCATCTGCTCGAAGGCGGACATCACGCGCCGCTGTATTTCGAGGCATCCGCCGTGGTGATCGCGCTGGTCCTGCTCGGCAAGCGCCTGGAAACGCGCGCGCGTCGCCAGACCACCGCCGCGATCCGCGCGTTGCAGGCGCTGCGTCCAGCGACCGCGCGCGTGCGTCGCGACGGCATCGAAACCGACGTCCCGCTGGCGCAGGTGCGCGTGGGCGACGAACTCGTCGTGCGTCCGGGCGAACGCATTCCCGCCGACGGCCGCATCCTGGAAGGCCGCACGCACGTCGACGAATCCATGCTGACCGGCGAATCGCTGCCGGTCGCGCGTTCGGAAGGCGAACGCGTCACCGGCGGCGCGGTGAACGGCGAAGGCCGCATCGTGGTGGAAACCACCGCCGTCGGCGCGGAAAGCGCACTGGCCCGCATCATCCGCCTGGTCGAGGACGCGCAGGCGCAGAAGGCGCCGATCCAGCGCATCGTCGATCGCGTCAGCGCGGTGTTCGTGCCGGTGGTGCTCGGCATCGCGCTGGTCACGCTGCTCGGCTGGGGTCTTGCGACCGGCGACTGGAACCAGGCGCTGCTCAACGCCGTCGCGGTGCTCGTCATCGCCTGCCCGTGCGCGCTGGGCCTGGCAACGCCGACCGCGATCATGGCCGGCACCGGCGTCGCCGCGCGCGCCGGCATCCTGATCAAGGACGCGCAGGCGCTGGAAACCGCGCAGCGCATCGACATCGTCGCCTTCGACAAGACCGGCACGCTGACGCAGGGCCGGCCGACGTTGACCGAAGCGGTCGCGCTCGATGGCGACACCGCATCGCTGCTGGCCCGGGCCGCGGCAGTGCAGCGCGGCAGCGAACACCCGCTCGCCGCGGCGGTGCTGCAGGCGGCGCAGGACGCGCCGGCGGTCTCGGCGCGCGGCATCCATGCGGTGCCCGGTCGAGGCGTGCGCGGAGACATCGACACGCAAGCGGTGCTCATCGGCAGCGAACGGATGATGCGCGAAGCGGACGTCGATACCGCATTGCTGTCGCCACGCGCCGAAGCGTTGGCCGCCAGCGGTCACACGGTGTCGTGGGTCGCCGTCGGCGAACACGGCGAACGCCCTCGCCTGCACGGGCTGCTCGCGTTCCGCGACATGCCGCGGCCCGGCGCGCGCGACGCGATCGAACGCCTGCATGCGCTGGGACTGCGCACGGTGATGGTGTCGGGCGACCACGAAGGCGCGGCGCGCGCGATCGCCGCGCAGCTGGGCATCGACGATGTGCGCGCCAACGTGTTGCCGGAAGAGAAGGCGAACGCGATCGTACGACTGCGTCGCGACGGCACGGTCGCGATGGTCGGCGACGGCATCAACGACGCGCCCGCACTGGCCGCCGCGGATGTCGGCATCGCCATGGGCAGCGGCGCCGACGTCGCCATGCATGCCGCCGGCGTGACGCTGATGCGCGCCGAGCCCGTGCTGGTCGCCGATGCCATCGAAATCTCGCGCCGCACCACGCGCAAGATCCACCAGAACCTGTTCTGGGCCTTCGTCTACAACGTCGTCGGCCTGCCGCTGGCGGCGTTCGGACTGCTCGATCCGGTGATCGCCGGCGCGGCGATGGCGTTCTCGTCGGTCAGCGTCGTCACCAATGCACTGCTGCTGCGTCGCTGGCGCCCCACATCGCGTTTGAACCGCACTTCGTCATGAACCACGCACGTTTGAATCGCAAGGAGCCGCTCATGCCCCGCATGCCACGACCCGAACTCGCCGACGCACGCGACCAGGGCCTGCACAACATCGGCGAAGCCGCGCGACTGAGCGGCGTGAGCGCGAAGATGATCCGGCACTACGAAAGCATCGGCCTGATCCCGCCCGCCGGCCGTACTTTCGCCGGCTATCGCCTCTACAACGAAGCCGACCTGCATCGACTCGCCTTCATCCGCCGCGCGCGCGGGCTCGGGTTTTCGATCAAACAGATCGAGGCGCTGCTCGGCCTGTGGGACGACCGCTCGCGTGCCAGCGCGGAAGTGAAGCGCCTGGCTCAGGCGCACGTGGACGAACTGGCGGAAAAGATCGCCGAAATGCAGGCGATGCAGCGGACGCTGCAGGACCTCGCGCTGCGATGCCACGGCGATGAGCGTCCGGAGTGTCCGATCCTGGAAGATCTTGCGAAGCCGCCACGGGGTGATGACGGCGAGTGAGGGAGTGCCTGCAGGGTGAGGGCCCGGATCCCGGCCTTCGCGGGATGACGGTGAAGTGGATTCGCGGATCATCGATCCAATCACCAATCACCAAGCCCGAGTAAAAAACCAAACGCACAAAACGCCGCAGGGCCCCGTTTCCGGAGCCCTGCGTCGTCAACCATTTGGCGTCCCCACGGGGATTCGAACCCCGGTCGCTACCGTGAAAGGGTAATGTCCTAGGCCTCTAGACGATGGGGACAAAACTGGTTTTTCAGCATCATCCCCGAAGAGATGGTGGAGCCAGCCGGGATCGAACCGGCGACCTCCTGCATGCCATGCAGGCGCTCTCCCAGCTGAGCTATGGCCCCACTTGCTGCTGGAAAGACGAAAATTCTAGCGGGCGTTCAGCGATGTCGTCAAGCGTTCGCTGCCAGATTTTTTTCGTCGAAGTCGCCGGCGGTGGTGCCGGCGTCAACGGGGCGCAATGTTGCCACACCATGTCCCCGCTCCGCCAGATACTCGAGCCACTTTCCGAGGAACGTGTTCATCCGCGTGCGGTGGTCGAGCACTTCCGCCGCCGGCGGGTACATGCCGATGACGTCCTGCCAGCGACGGCCGACGTAACAGTTCGTGACTTCGAGCTGGCGCGCGTCGTGGTACAGGCGCAGGTAGGCCGACGGATCCTGCTCGCCGGTGACCGGATCGCGCATCGCGTAGGTCAGGCGCAGCTCGGTCGTGTACGGATGGCGTTCGATCACGTCCAGCTGAAGGTCCAGTCCATCGCCGACGCTGGATCGATACGTACCGACCGCCAGCGCCGTGGACGGGAACAGGCGCGAGAAGCGGACATGGTTTTCGGCGTACAGCCCCATCAGCCAGCCGAAGCGGCTGAGCCGGGGAATGCGTGCGCGACGGGTGGCAAGGGACATGGGCATGGACACCGATATGGAGGCGATGCTACACGGCACAACCTCCGCGCGGCAGCGTTGACGCGTGCCGGCCATCGGCCTACGGTAAGCATTCCCCGCCACGGTTTTTCCCGGGCTTTCCGGCGCCCCGCCGTTCAGAACATCTCGCGGTGGATTCCCAGCGTGGTCAGGACCTTGCTCGAGATTTCCTCGATCGAGGTATTGGTCGTGCTCAGCGTCGCAATGCGCTCGGCGCGGAACATCGCCTCGGCGGCGGCCACTTCCCGCCGACAGGTTTCCAGCTGGGCGTAGCGCGAATTCGGCCGGCGTTCCTGGCGGATCTGCTGCAGCCGCACCGGATCGATGGTGAGCCCGAACAGCTTGTTCCGGTACGGCCGCAGGCGCGGCGGCAGGCGGTCGTGCTCCAGGTCTTCCTCGGTCAGCGGGTAGTTGGCCGCACGCACGCCGTAATGCAGCGCCAGGTACACGCAGGTCGGCGTCTTGCCGGCGCGCGATACCGCAACCAGCACCAGGTCCGCATCGTCGTAATCGATGCTCTGCCCGTCGTCATGGGTCAGGGCGAAGTTCATCGCGTTGATGCGGCGGTGGTAGGTGTCGAAATCGACCATGCCGTGCGCCTGGCCGATGCGGCGCTCGCGAGTCTGCTCCAGTTCGCGCTCCAGCGGCTCGATGAAGGGCGCGAACACGTCCAGCATCAGCGCCCCGCTCTCGGCCAGCGCGGCGCTGACCTCCGCGTCCATGCACGAATTGATCACCACCGGGCGCACGCCGTAGGACTCGGCGGCGGCACGGATCTTCTCGCCCACTTCATGCGCGCGGCCCACGCTGTCCACGAACGGGATGCGGTCGGTGACGAAGCGCGTCTGGGTGAACTGGGTCAACAGGCTGTGGCCGATGGTCTCGGCCGTGATACCGGTACCATCGGATACATAGAAGACGGGACGCACGCCGGCCATCGGTTTTCTCCTGAACTGGGCGTTCACAATACAAAAAACGCCGATGAATCAAGCTTGTCTGCCTCCGGCGCCCGGGCGATCATATCCGGATCGTTGCGCGGCACGCGCCGAGGGCGCGCCGGCCGCACACCGACTTCCCTGTTCGATCGCCTGGAGATCGCCCGCTTGAACGAGAACATCCTCTGGCTGCACGCGCTGCGCCTCACCGATCTGGCCCGCGTCGGCGGCAAGAACTCCTCGCTGGGCGAGATGATCGGCAACCTCTCGAACCTGGGCGTCTCCGTGCCCGGCGGCTACGCCACCACGGCCGAGGCCTTCAAGGCCTTCATCGCGCACAACAACCTGCACCAGCGCATCTACGACAAGCTGGCTTCGCTGGATGTCGAGGACGTCAACGCGCTCACCGCCGCCGGCGGCGAGATCCGCGGCTGGGTGATCGACGCGCCGCTGCAGCCTGATCTGGATGCGGACATCCGCAAGGCCTACCGCCAGCTGTGCGACGAGAACGGCGGTGGCGACGTCGCCGTGGCCGTGCGCTCCTCCGCCACCGCCGAGGACCTGCCGGACGCGTCCTTCGCCGGCCAGCAGGAAACCTTCCTCAACGTGACCGGTGCCGACGACGTCGTGCACAAGGTCAAGGAAGTCTTCGCTTCGCTGTACAACGACCGCGCGATCGCCTACCGCGTGCACCACGGCTTCAAGCACGAGGACGTGTTCCTCTCGGCCGGCGTGCAGCTGATGGTGCGCTCCAACGTCGGCTCCTCCGGCGTGCTCTTCACGCTCGACACCGAATCGGGTTTCCGTGACGTCGTCTTCATCACCTCAAGCTATGGCCTGGGCGAAATGGTCGTGCAGGGCGCGGTGAATCCGGACGAGTTCTACGTCTACAAGCCGACGCTGCTGCAGGGCAAGCAGGCCATCCTGCGCCGCGGCATGGGTGCCAAGCAGCTGCGCATGGTCTATTCCGACACGCCCGGCGAGCGCGTGCGCACCGAGGAAACGCCGGCAGATCTTCGCAACACGTTCTCCATCAGCGACGAGGACGTGCACGAACTCGCGCGCCAGGCGCTGACGATCGAGAAGCACTATGGCCGTCCGATGGACATCGAATGGGCGAAGGACGGCGTGAGCGGCAAGCTCTTCATCGTGCAGGCGCGTCCGGAGACGGTGAAGTCGCGCGGCCACGCCACGCAGATCGAGCGCTACCAGCTCACCCAGCGCGGCGACGTGGTGTGCGAAGGCCGCGCCATCGGCCAGAAGATCGGCACCGGCGTGGCGCGCGTCGTGCGCTCGCTGGCCGACATGAACCGCGTACAGCCGGGCGACGTGCTCGTCGCCGACATGACCGACCCCGACTGGGAGCCGGTGATGAAGCGTTCGGCGGCCATCGTCACCAACCGCGGCGGCCGCACCTGCCACGCGGCGATCATCGCGCGCGAACTCGGCGTGCCGGCGGTCGTGGGCACCGGCAACGCGCTGGACACCATCCAGGACGGCCAGGAAGTCACGGTGAGCTGCGCCGAAGGCGATACCGGCTTCATCTACAAGGGCACCCTGCCCTTCGAGCGCCACGTGGCCGACCTCGACAAGATGCCCGAGGCGCCGCTCAAGGTGATGATGAACGTCGCCAACCCCGAGCGCGCGTTCGACTTCGCGATGCTGCCGCACGCGGGCGTGGGCCTGGCGCGCCTGGAAATGATCATCGCCAGCCACATCGGCGTGCACCCCAAGGCGCTGCTCGAATACGACCAGCAGGATGCCGCGACGAAGAAGAAGATCGACGAGAAGATGGCCGGCTACGCCAGCCCGGTCGATTTCTACGTGGACCGCCTGGCCGAAGGCATCGCGACGATCACCGCGTCGTTCGCGCCGTATCCGGTGATCGTGCGCCTGTCGGACTTCAAGTCCAACGAGTACGCCAACCTCATCGGCGGCTCGCGCTACGAGCCGCATGAGGAAAACCCGATGATCGGCTTCCGCGGCGCCAGCCGTTACGTCGATCCGAGCTTCACCGAGGCCTTCGCGCTGGAATGCCGCGCGGTGCTGAAGGTGCGCGAGCAGATGGGCCTGACCAACTGCTGGGTGATGATCCCGTTCGTGCGCACGCTGGACGAAGGCCGCAAGGTGGTCGAGGTGCTGCGTTCCAATGGCCTGGAACAGGGCAAGGACGGGCTGAAGATCATCATGATGTGCGAGGTGCCGTCCAACGCACTGCTTGCCGACGAATTCCTCGAGATCTTCGACGGCTTCTCCATCGGTTCGAACGACCTGACGCAGCTCACGCTGGGCCTGGACCGGGATTCGGGCATTGTCGCCAAGCTCTTCGACGAGCGCGATCCGGCGGTGAAGAAGCTGCTGTCGCTGGCAATCAAGGCCGCGCGCGCGAAGGGCAAGTACGTCGGCATCTGCGGCCAGGGCCCGAGCGATCATCCGGACCTGGCGCAATGGCTGATGGAACAGGGTATCGAGTCGGTGTCGCTCAATCCCGACACCGTCGTCGATACCTGGCTGCGCCTGGCGAAGGCCAAGGCGAAGGCCGTGGCGTGATCGCGCGCCGTTGAGGCCCGCATCGCCGCATCGACGCCCCGCTTATGCGGGGCGTCGTATTTTGTGAGGGCACCTCGCCCGCCGTTCCCTGCCGATGCATCGAAGGAGGCAGTCTTGACCGCCGCATCCACGCCGAAGCCCACGCTGCCCGATCTCGCCAACGGGCTCGCGCCGCCCGTCCATCTCAGCGCGATGACCGCCGACCAGTTCTGGGCCTGGGCGATCGACGTGGGCATCAAGGTCGGCGGCGCCCTGCTCGTCTTCTACATCGGCCACCACATCGCCAAGTGGATCGTGCGCGCCGCCGGCCGCGGCCTCACGCGCGCGCATGTCGAAGCCACGTCGCTGCAGTTCATCAGCCGCGTGATCTACATCGCGCTGCTGATCGTGCTGCTGCTGGCGATCCTGCAGGGCTTCTTCGGCATCGCGCCGACCTCCTTCATCGCGATCCTCGGCGCCGCGGGTCTTGCGATCGGCCTGGCGCTGAAGGATTCGCTGTCGAACGTGGCTTCGGGCGTGATGCTGGTGACGCTCAAGCCGTTCCGCGTCGGCGACGTCGTGCAGATCGGCGGCAGCAGCGGCACGGTCGAGGCGGTGAGCATCTTCCAGACGAAGCTGCGCGGCGCCGACAACCAGACCATCGTGCTGCCGAACAACCTCATCACCACCGCGCCGATCGTGAACCTCACGCCGGACACGGTGCGCCGCATCGAGCTGATCATCGGCATCGGCTACGAGGACGACATCGACGCGGCGCGCGCCGCGATCATGCGGATCATGCAGGCCGACAAGCGCATCCACGAGACGCCGGCGCCCGACGTCGTCGTGTACGAGCTGGCCGACATCGCGGTGCGCCTGGGGGTGCGCTGCCACGTCAGCAACGCCGACCATTTCGCGACCAGGTGCGACCTCAACGAGCGCATCAAGAAGGCGTTCGACAAGGCCGGCATCAGCATCCAGCAGGCACAGCGCGACATCCGCGCGCAGCGGCGCGTGCTCGAAGCGGTGCAATCGTCGGTGACCAGCGCGGCGGGGGTGACCGATGCCTCGCAGACGCCGTCGCCCGAGGAGCAGTCCTCGACCTCGTCGCCCTCACCCGAGCAGCAGACGCCGCCCGGTCCGCGCTGAGGATCTCAGGGCAGCGGGTCGCCGCCGAGGCGGCCCATGAAGCCGCGGTAGTGGCGCAGTTCGGCGATGGAATCGCGCACGTCGCTGAGCGCGGTGTGGCGCGCGTCCTTGTTGACGCCGGCGAGCACGTCCGGCGCCCAGCGGCGCGCGAGTTCCTTGATGGTGCTGACGTCGAGGTTGCGGTAATGGAAATGCCTCTCCAGCCGCGGCATCAGGCGATGCAGGAAGCGGCGGTCCTGGCAGATCGAATTGCCGCACATCGGCGACTTGCCGGCCGGCACCCAGTGCTGCAGGAACGCCAGCGTCTGCGTTTCGGCATCGGCCAGTGAAACCTTGCTGTCGAGCACGCGCTGCCACAGGCCCGAACGCCCGTGCTGGTTGCGGTTCCACTCGTCCATCGCTTCCAGTCGCGCGAGCGGATGCGCGATCGCCAGTTCCGGCCCTTCGGCCAACACGTTGAGCTGCTTGTCGGTGACCACCGTGGCGATCTCGAGGATGGAGTCGCGATCGGTGTCCAGCCCGGTCATTTCCAGGTCGATCCAGATCAGGTGTTCGTCGTTCGGTGAAGGGACGGCCGCCATGCGCTCGCACTGGAATGAGGTCCGGCGCATCATACAGCCAGCCCGCCCGTCGGCTTCGCGCCGCGCTCACGGAAACGCCACGCATGCCCTCGCCCGTCGCGATCGATCCTTCGCACTACGCCGTCGTCTCGGCCATGATCACCCCGGCGTTCTTCCTGACCGCCGCCAGTTCCATGCTGATCTCCTCGAACAACCGGCTCGCGCGCGTCGTGGACCGGATGCGTGCGGACATCGAGGTCCTGCGCGGCCTGCCGCAGGGCCCGGCGCGCGTGGAGCAGGAAGCACGGATCGCGATCCATCGCCGCCGCTCCTACCTGGTGCTGGCGTCGGTGCGGATGCTGTATGCCGCGATCAGCGCGTTCGTCGGCACCAGCCTGGGCATCGCGGTGGATGCGTTCTTCGGTTATCGGCTGGATCTGGTGCCGACCGGGCTTGCGGTGGTGGGTGTGCTGCTGATGTTCGCGGCGTCGCTTTGCCTCGGGCATGAGGCGAAGCTGGGGCTGCGGATGCTGGATCGGGAGCTGGACGAGCAGCTCGCGAAGGATAGGCTTGAAATGCGGGAGTGAGGCTTTCAGCCCCTCTCCTTCCGGGGAGGGGTTGGGGTGAGGGTGGTGGAGAGTCAACGCGCGCTTGCGATGCCTGCGACGATGGCGCGTGACCGCTCTTGTAGCCCCGGTAAGCGAAGCGCACCCGGGACCTGTCCCGCCCAACCCGGGTGCGCTTCGCTTGCCCGGGCTACAAACGCCTAGCCTTGCGGCGACGCGGGGGTCACCTTCCCCCGCTTGCGCCTGAAATACGCCGTCAACCGCGCACCAGACTCCTCGCCCAGCACACCGCCTGTGACCTGCACGCGGTGGTTGTGGCGCGGATCGGCCAGCAGGTCGAACACGCTTCCCGCCGCGCCGGTCTTCGGATCGCGTGCGCCGTACACCACCCGCGACACGCGCGCGTGCACCATCGCCATCGCGCACATCGCGCACGGCTCCAGCGTCACGTACAGGGTCGAACCGAGCAGGCGGTGATTGCCCACGCGCTGCCCGGCTTCGCGCATCGCGACGATCTCCGCGTGCGCGGTCGGATCGCGCAGCGTGATGTTGCGATTCCAGCCCGCGCCCAGCACCTCGCCGTCAGCGGACACCAGCACCGCGCCGACCGGGATCTCGTCGTCCTCGCGCTCGGCGCGTTCGGCCAGCGCCATCGCGTGGCGCATCCAGCGCTCGTCGTCGTCCGCAGGCCGGGTATTCGTCGTTTCCTGAACCATCGCGACAGGATGCCCGAGCCCGCGCGCCCCCGCCACGCTCCAGGCGCGAATCCCGCTCGTTGCGCCCCATTCGATCAGCCGCCGCGCGCTTGGAACCGCTAAAATTGACGTTCCCCGCGCCTCGCGGACAGCCAGCCACCGACGGCCCCGCGCCACGGCCGCCCGCCAAACCAGGACCGCGCTTCGTCCATGAATTCCACGCCCATGAACTCCCAACACCGCAAACCGCTGCCCGGCACGTCGCTGGAGTATTTCGACGCGCGCGAGGCGGTCGAGGCCATCGCGCCCGGCGCCTGGGCCGGCCTGCCCTACACCTCGCGCGTGCTGGCCGAGAATCTGGTGCGACGCTGCGATCCGACCACGCTGGTCGCCTCGCTGAAGCAGCTCATCGAACGCCGCCGCGACCTCGACTTCCCGTGGTTCCCCGCGCGCGTGGTATGCCACGACATCCTCGGCCAGACGGCGCTGGTGGATCTGGCCGGCCTGCGCGACGCCATCGCCGACCAGGGCGGCGATCCGGCGAAGGTGAACCCGGTCGTGCCGGTGCAGCTGATCGTCGACCATTCGCTCGCCGTCGAATGCGGCGGCTACGACCCCGATGCGTTCGCGAAGAACCGCGCCATCGAGGATCGCCGCAACGAGGACCGCTTCCATTTCATCGAGTGGACCAAGCGCGCATTCGAGAACGTCGACGTGATCCCGCCGGGCAACGGGATCATGCATCAGATCAACCTCGAAAAGATGTCGCCGGTGATCCAGTCGCAAGGCGGCGTCGCGTTCCCCGACACCTGCGTCGGCACCGACAGTCACACGCCGCACGTCGATGCGCTGGGCGTCATCGCGATCGGCGTCGGCGGGCTTGAAGCCGAAAACGTCATGCTCGGCCGCGCGTCGTGGATGCGCCTGCCGGACATCGTCGGCGTCGAACTCACCGGCAAGCGCCAGCCCGGCATCACCGCGACCGACATCGTGCTCGCGCTCACCGAATTCCTGCGCAAGGAAAAGGTCGTCGGCGCGTACCTGGAATTCCGTGGCGAAGGCGCCGCGAGCCTGACGCTCGGCGATCGCGCGACGATCTCGAACATGGCGCCGGAGTACGGCGCGACGGCGGCGATGTTCTTCATCGACGACCAGACGCTGGAGTACCTGCGACTCACCGGCCGCGACGACGCGCAGGTGAAGCTGGTGGAAAACTACGCGAAGACCGCAGGACTGTGGGCCGACGACCTGAAGCACGCGCAGTACGAGCGCACGCTGACGTTTGACCTGTCGAGCGTCGTGCGCAACATGGCCGGGCCGTCGAATCCGCACAAGCGCCTGCCGACGTCCGACCTTACCGAGCGCGGCATCGCCGGCAACCTCGATGCCGCGCGCGCCCAGGAAGCCGAAGGCCTTATGCCCGACGGCGCGGTGATCATCGCCGCCATCACCAGCTGCACCAACACCAGCAACCCGCGCAACGTGATCGCCGCCGGCCTGCTCGCGCGCAACGCGAACGCGCGCGGCCTCACGCGCAAGCCGTGGGTGAAGACCTCGCTCGCGCCGGGCTCGAAGGCCGTGCAGCTGTACCTGGAAGACGCGAAGCTGCTGCCGGAACTCGAACGGCTCGGCTTCGGCATCGTCGCGTTCGCATGCACGACGTGCAACGGCATGTCGGGCGCGCTGGATCCGGCGATCCAGCAGGAAATCATCGACCGCGACCTGTACGCGACGGCGGTGCTGTCGGGCAATCGCAACTTCGACGGGCGCATCCATCCGTACGCGAAGCAGGCCTTCCTCGCCTCGCCGCCGCTGGTGGTCGCCTACGCCATCGCAGGCACCGTGCGTTTCGATATCGAACGCGACGCGCTGGGCACGGACGCCGACGGCAAGCCGGTCACGCTCAAGGACATCTGGCCGAGCGACGAGGAGATCGACGCCATCGTCGCGCAAAGCGTGAAGCCGGAGCAGTTCCGCCGCGTCTATGAGCCGATGTTCAACCTCCGCGTCGAACATGGCGAGCGCGTCAGCCCGCTGTACGACTGGCGCCCGCAGAGCACCTACATCCGCCGTCCGCCTTACTGGGAGGGCGCGCTGGCCGGCGAGCGCACGCTGCGCGGCCTGCGCCCACTGGCGGTGCTGGGCGACAACATCACCACCGACCATCTGTCGCCATCGAACGCGATCCTGCGCAACAGCGCCGCCGGCGAATACCTGGCGAAAATGGGCCTGCCGGAAGAGGACTTCAATTCGTACGCGACGCATCGCGGCGACCACCTCACCGCGCAGCGCGCGACGTTCGCCAATCCCACGCTGGTCAACGAGATGGCCGTGGTCGACGGCGAAGTGAAGAAGGGGTCGCTGGCGCGCATCGAACCGGACGGCCAGGTCGTGCGCATGTGGGAAGCGATCGAAACCTACATGGAACGCAAGCAGCCGCTGATCATCATCGCCGGCGCCGACTACGGCCAGGGCTCTTCGCGCGACTGGGCCGCCAAGGGCGTGCGCCTGGCGGGCGTGGAGGCGATCGTCGCCGAGGGTTTCGAGCGTATCCACCGCACGAACCTCATCGGCATGGGCGTGCTGCCGCTGGAGTTCAAGGCCGGCTTCAACCGCACCGTGCTGCGCATCGACGGCACGGAGACGTTCGATGTGATCGGCGAGCGCAAGCCGCGCGCGGATCTCACACTGGTGATCCATCGCCGTGACGGCGAGCGCGTGGAGGTGCCGGTCACCTGCCGCCTCGACAGCGACGAGGAAGTCTCGATCTACGAAGCCGGCGGCGTGCTGCAGCGCTTCGCGCAGGACTTCCTGGAATCGTCGGCGCGCGCGGCCTGACCGTCGCGCGCCCGCTTTCGCAACGTCCCTTCCCAACCCGCAAGGAGTAGCGACATGCCCGGCACCGTCACCCTGCACCGCGTCATCCGCGCCCCCGCCGAGCGCATCTACCGTGCCTTCATCACGCCCGCGGCGATGGTCAAGTGGCTTCCGCCACATGGCTTCACCGGCGACGTGCATTCGATGGACGCGCGTGTCGGCGGCAGCTACCGCATGTCGTTCACCAACTTCGGCACCGGCGGCAGCCATTCCTTCGGCGGCACATACCGCGAGATGGTCCCGGGCGAAAAGCTGCGCTACGACGACCAGTTCGACAATCCAGAGCTCCCGGGCACGATGGAAGTGGAAGTCACGCTGAAGCCCGGGATGGTTGGCACCGACGTGAGCATCGTGCAGAAGGGCATTCCGGATTCGATCCCGGTCGAGTTCTGTTACCTCGGCTGGCAGGAATCGCTGGAGATGCTGGCGAAGCTGGTGGAGCCGGAGATCCCGGACGGGGCGTGATGACTGGCGTCATCCGCGCAAAGTGGGGATCCAACTCTCCGGCATGTCTTGACCTGCGAAAGTGTGACGCGTCGGCAAGTTGGATTTCCGCCTTCGCCGGAATGGCATCGAAAAGCAACCTACGAACGAATAGACCATGACCCACGCACCGCAGATCCGCATCCCCGCCACCTACATGCGCGGCGGCACCAGCAAGGGCGTGTTCTTCCGCCTGGACGACCTGCCCGAAGCCGCGCGCGTGCCCGGCAAGGCGCGCGATGCGCTGCTGCAGCGCGTGATCGGTTCGCCCGATCCGTACGGCAAGCACACCGACGGCATGGGCGGTGCGACGTCGAGCACCAGCAAGTGCGTGATCATCTCGAAGTCGTCCGTGCCGGGGCATGATGTGGATTACCTCTACGGCCAGGTGGCCATCGAGGAATCCTTCGTCGACTGGAGCGGAAACTGCGGCAACCTGAGCACGGCGGTCGGTCCGTTCGCGATCGCCGCCGGGCTGATCGACGCCGATCGCATTCCGCAGGACGGCCTGTGCACGGTGCGCATCTGGCAGGCGAACATCGGCAAGACGATCATCGCGCACGTGCCGGTGACGAACGGGCAGGTGCAGGAAACCGGCGATTTCGAACTCGACGGCGTGACCTTCCCCGCCGCGGAAATCCAGCTGGAATTCCTCGATCCGTCGGACGACGGCGATGCGGGCGGCTCGATGTTTCCCACCGGCAATCTCGTCGACGACCTGGAAGTACCCGGCGTGGGCACGTTCAAGGCGACGATGATCACCGCCGGCATTCCCACGATCTTCCTCGACGCCGCGGACCTGGGTTACACCGGCAGCGAACTGCAGGACGCGATCAACAAGGACGCCACCGCGCTGGCGAACTTCGAGAAGATCCGCGCGCACGGCGCCCTGCGCATGGGCCTGATCAAACACCTGGACGAAGCGAAGACCCGCCAGCACACGCCGAAGGTCGCGTTCGTCGCGCCGGCGGCCGACTACGTTGCGTCGAGCGGCAAGCAGGTGGCGGCCGGCGACATCGATCTGCGCGCGCGCGCGATGTCGATGGGCAAGCTGCATCACGCGATGATGGGCACGGCAGCGGTCGCCATCGGCACGGCGGCATCGATTCCCGGCACGCTGGTGAATCGCGCGGCAGGCGGTGGCGAACGCGAGGCGGTGCGCTTCGGCCATCCCTCCGGCACGTTGCGCGTGGGCGCGCAGGTGAAGCTCGTCGACGGACAGTGGACCGTGACGAAAGCCATCATGAGCCGCAGCGCGCGCGTGCTGATGGAAGGCTGGGTGCGGGTGCCGGCGGATTCGTTCTGAACACGCAGTTGTAGCCCGGGCAAGCGGAGCGCACCGCGCCACTGTCCAATCCGCCCCGGTGGCGATGAACGCGCCGCAGCGCGTCGCACCGGCGAACTGCGATTCTCTTGGCGATTCGGCGGCTTCCCGGGTGCGCTTCGCTTACGCGGGCTACAAAGGCCGATGCGTGTTCGAGACTGACGGCGCCGAAGCGATCCCGGTTGCAGGAGGACGCAAATCTTCGACCTTCGCCAACGTCAATACAAAAGCCCCGCAAACGCGGGGCTTTTCACATCGGAGCCGTTCACTCCCACTCGATCGTGGCCGGCGGCTTCCCGCTGATGTCATACACGACGCGCGACACGCCGCGCAACTCGTTGATGATGCGGTTCGATACGCGCCCGAGGAAATCGTACGGCAGGTGCGCCCAGTGCGCGGTCATGAAGTCGATGGTTTCCACCGCGCGCAGCGCGATCACCCATTCGTAGGCGCGCGCGTCGCCGACCACGCCCACCGACTTCACCGGCAGGAACACGGCGAAGGCCTGGCTCACGCGGTCGTAGAGATCGGCCTTGCGCAGCTCTTCGATGAAGATGTGGTCGGCGCGCGCGAGCAGTTCGGCATGTTCGCGCTTTACTTCGCCGAGGATGCGCACGCCCAGGCCGGGGCCCGGGAACGGATGACGGTAGACCATCGCGCGCGGCAGGCCGAGTTCGACGCCGAGGCGGCGCACTTCGTCCTTGAACAGCTCGCGCAGCGGTTCGACCAGGCGCAGCTTCATGTCTTCCGGCAGGCCGCCGACGTTGTGGTGGCTCTTGATGACGTGCGCCTTGCCGGTCTTGCTGCCGGCCGACTCGATCACGTCCGGGTAGATGGTGCCCTGCGCCAGCCACTTCGCGTTGGCGAGCTTGGCCGACTCCTCGTCGAAGATCTCGACGAACAGGTTGCCGATGATCTTGCGCTTGGCTTCGGGATCCTCGACGCCGGCCAGCGCCTTGAAGTAGCGGTCGGCGGCGTTCACGCGCACGACCTTCACGCCCATGTGCTCGGCAAACATCGCCATCACCTGGTCGCCTTCGTTCCAGCGCAGCAGTCCGGTGTCGACGAACACGCAGGTGAGCTGCTCGCCGATCGCCTTGTGCAGCAGCGCGGCCACGACGGAGGAATCCACGCCGCCGGACAGGCCGAGGATCACCTCGTCCGAGCCGACCTGCTCGCGCACGCGGGCGATCTGGTCCTCGATGATGTTCGCCGCGGTCCACAGCGTCTTGCAGCCGCAGATGTCGGCGACGAAGCGGCGCAGCAGCGTCTGGCCCTGCTTGGTGTGCGTGACTTCCGGATGGAACTGCACGCCGTACCAGCGCTTGTCCTCGCGCGCCATCGCGGCGACCGGGATGCGGTCGGTTACGGCGGTGACGGTCCAGCCCGGCGGCGCCTTGGCGACATGGTCGCCGTGGCTCATCCACACGTCGATGCGCGGCTCGCCGTCGTGGTCGGTCAGCCCACCCAGCAGCGCGTCGTGCGCGACGAGTTCGACTTCAGCGTGGCCGAATTCGCGCGCGTCGGCCGCTTCGGTCGCGCCGCCCAGCTGCGCGGCGAGCGTCTGCATGCCATAGCAGATGCCCAGGATCGGCAGGTTCGAATCGAACACCTCCTGCGGGGCGCGGGGTGCACCTTCTTCCGTCGTCGACTCCGGACCGCCCGACAGGATGATGCCCTTCGCGCCGAACGCGGCGATCTCCGCCGGATCGTGGTCCCACGCCCAGATTTCGCAGTAGACGCCGATCTCGCGGATGCGGCGGGCGATCAGCTGCGTGTACTGCGCGCCGAAATCGAGGATGAGGATCTTGTCGCTGTGGATGTTGGTCATTCGGGCGTGATTCGTGATGGGTGATTCGTGATTCGAGGAGAAGCCCGGCGACTGTGCCGGGATCGGCTCTTTCGAATCACCAATCCCGAATCACGAATCACGTCGGGCCAGCGTCAGCTGGCCCGATAATTCGGCGGTTCCTTCGTGATCTGCACGTCGTGCACGTGGCTCTCGCGCGCGCCGGCATTGGTGATACGCACGAAGCTCGGTTTCTTGCGCATGTCCTCGATGCTTGCGCAGCCGACGTAGCCCATCGTGGCGCGCAGGCCGCCGGCGAGCTGGTGCACGACGTTGCGCAGCGGGCCGCGATACGGGACGCGGCCTTCGATGCCCTCCGGTACCAGCTTGTCGGCGTCGGAGGCATCCTGGAAATAGCGGTCCTTCGAACCCTGCTCCATCGCGCCCAGCGAGCCCATGCCGCGGTAGCTCTTGTAGCTGCGGCCCTGGAACAGTTCGACTTCGCCGGGCGCTTCCTCGGTGCCGGCGAACAGGCCGCCGATCATCACCGTCGAGGCGCCGGCCACGATGGCCTTGCCGATGTCGCCCGAGTAGCGGATGCCGCCGTCGGCGATCAGCGGGATGCGGTCCTGCAGCGCTTCGGCGACCATCGCCACCGCGGTGACCTGCGGCACGCCCACGCCCGCGACGATGCGGGTGGTGCAGATCGAACCCGGGCCGACGCCGACCTTCACCGCGTCGGCGCCGTTGTCCATCAGCGCGAGCGCGGCATCGCCGGTGACGATGTTGCCGCCGATGACCTGCAGCTGCGGGAAGTTCTTCTTCACCCAGTTGACGCGATCGAGCACGCCCTGCGAATGGCCGTGCGCGGTATCGACCACGACCACGTCCACGCCGGCCGCGGCGAGCGCTTCCACGCGCGCCTCGGTGTCGCCGCCGACGCCCACGGCCGCGCCGACCAGCAGGCGTTCGCTGGTGTCGTAGGCGGCGTTGGGGTTGTCGGACTTCTTCTGGATGTCCTTCACGGTGATCAGGCCGCGCAGCTCGAAGCCGTCGTTGACCACCAGCACCTTCTCGATGCGGTGCTTGTGCAGCAGGCTCAGGACTTCCTCGTCGGTGGCGCCTTCGCGCACCGTCACCAGGCGGTCCTTCTTGGTCATGATGTGGCGGACCGGATCGTCGAGCTTCTTTTCGAAGCGCATGTCGCGGCTGGTGACGATGCCCATCAGCTGGCCGCCTTCCACCACCGGCACGCCGGAGATGTTGCGCGCGCGGGTGAGCTTGAGCACTTCGCCGATCGTCGTGTCGGGCCCGACGGTGAAGGGCTCCTTGATCACGCCGGCCTCGAACTTCTTGACCTGCGCGACGTGCGCGGCCTGCGCTTGCAGCGTCATGTTCTTGTGGATGATGCTGATGCCGCCGAGCTGGGCCATGGCGATGGCCAGGCGCGCTTCGCTGACCGTGTCCATCGCGGCCGAAAGGATCGGCAGCCGGATGTTCAGGTCGCGGGTGAGGCGGGTCGTGAGCGAGACGTCCTTGGGCAGGACCGTCGAATGGGCCGGGACGAGCGAGACGTCGTCGTAGGTCAGTGCTTCAGCCTGGATGCGCAGCATGGGCGGGGGCCGGGAGGCGGATGAAGCGCGACATTGTAGCGTGTCTGGCGTCCCTCACGCCTGCTTCGCGCCGGGACAAGTCGTTCTACTGAGGCTGCCGGTCGCGCTTGACGCGATTTGCTTCGCAAATCACGTCCGAGGCTAGCGCCACACCCGCCCCTCGCGGCTTCGCCGCGACCGCCCCTAACTTAGGGGCTGGGGCAAAGCCCGGCTTCGTTCGCCACTGCTGCCTCGCTTTTTGAGCCCCTCTCCCTACCGGAGAGGGGTTGGGGTGAGGGGCAACGAAGCGGCAGCGGAACCGTTTGCCTCATGGGAACACCGCTGGCGAGCCCGCGACTACTTAACCGCGTGCCACCCCTGCCCCGAATCCGCGGCCTCTGCCGCTTCCAGCGTGTTCTGCATCAGCGTGGCGACCGTCATCGGGCCTACGCCGCCCGGGACCGGCGTGATCCAGCTGGCGCGCTGGGCGGCCGCGTCGAAGCCGACGTCGCCCACCAGGCGGCCGTCGTCGAGGCGGTTGATGCCCACGTCGATCACGACCGCGCCCGGCTTCACCCATTCACCGGGGATCAGCCCCGGGCGGCCGACCGCCACCACGAGGATGTCGGCGTTGCGGACCGAGGCTTCGAGGACCTCGGGCGGCGTGAACTTGTGGCAGCTGGTGACCGTGCAGCCGGCGATCAGCAGTTCCAGCGCCATCGGGCGGCCGACGTGGTTGGAGACGCCGACGATCGTCGCGCTCTGCCCGCGCACCGGGCGGTCGGTATAGGCCAGCAGCGTGGTGATGCCGCGCGGCGTGCACGGGCGCAGGCCGAACTGGCGCAGCGCGAGGTGGCCGACATTCTCCGGATGGAAGCCGTCCACGTCCTTGCGCGGGTCGATGCGGTGGATCAGCTCCGTCGCGTCGCGGCGATCCGGCAGCGGCAGCTGGACCAGGATGCCGTGCACGTCCGGATCGGCATTGAGCGCGTCGATCAGCGCGAGCAGCTCATCGTTGCCGGTGTCGGCCGGCAGGTCGTAGTCGATCGCGCGGATGCCCACTTTCTGCGCCGCACGCCGTTTGTTCTTCACGTAGACGCTGGACGCCGGATCGTTGCCGACCAGCACCACCGCCAGCCCCGGGCGCGATTTGCCCGATGCGACGCGCGCATCGACGCGGCTCTTGAGCGTGTCGAGCAGGTCTTCGGCGATGCGCTTGCCATCGAGGATGCGGGCCGGTGCGTGGGTCGTGGAGACGGTCATGCCGTGGGCTGGAGTACATTCGGGCCGAGGATTATCGCTCAAGCCATCCCGGAAGGCCGGCCCGCCGTGCCTGGCCCCCGCCTCCCCCACTCCGGACCGCCCGACACCGCACATGACCGACACCGATTTCGAAACCACCCAGATCGAGGCCGCCGCGTTCCGGCGCCTGCTCCAGCACCTGCTGCAGGAGCGCCCGGACGTGCAGAACATCGACCTGATGATCAACGCCGGCTTCTGCCGCAACTGCCTGGCCGACTGGTACCGGGAGGCCGCCGAGCAGCGCGGCATCACGATGACCAAGGACGAGGCGCGCGAAGCCATCTACGGCATGCCCTTCGCGCAGTGGAAGGCGCAGCACCAGCGCGAGGCGACGCCGGAACAGCTGGCGGCGTTCGAGGCGGCGCAACGCCGGCACGCAGGATGAGCGCGATGCGCCGCCAGTTGCTGGGCTGGGCGGCGCTGCCGGTGCTCGGCTACGCCGGGCTGGTCGCGTGGCTGTTCTCCAAGCAGCGCGACCTGATCTATCTGCCCGAAGGCACGCGCATCGACGTGCCGCAGACCGATTTCACCCTGGCGCGCGGCGACGTGCAGCTGCATGGCTGGGTGCTGCATGCGCAGGCAGGCCGGCCCGTGATCTACTTCGGCGGCAATGCCGAAAGCGTCCACAACCGGCGGGAAATGCTCGACCGCCTGCTGCCCGATCGCGCGGTCTACCTGGTTTCGTATCGCGGCTACGGCACCAGCGGCGGCCAGCCCACCGAGACGATGCTGCTCGGCGATGCGCTGGCGCTGTTCGACGACGTGCGCGCGCGCCATCCGGATGAACCCATCGCGGTGATCGGCTCCAGCCTGGGCAGCGGCGTGGCCAGTTACGTGGCCAGCCAGCGGGCGGTTTCGCAACTGGTGCTCATCGCGCCGTTCGACAGCCTGACGGCCGTGGCGCAGGCGCACTACCCGATGTTCCCGGTACGGTGGATCCTGCGCGACCGGTTCGATTCCATCGACCGTCTGCGCGGCTACGAAGGCGAGGTGATGATCGTGCGCGCCGCGCTCGACCAGGTGGTGCCGCCGGCGAACACCAACCGCCTGATCGCCGCGTTCGGCAAGCCACCGAAGGTGGTGGACCTGCCGCAGGCCGGGCACAACACGATCAGCGGCGATCCGGTGTTCGAGCGGGCGCTGGCCGACTTCCTGCGCTGAAGACTACGCCGCGCAGAACTTCACGTAGTCGATGTAGCCCGGGAATTCGCGTTCCGCCGCGCACACCGGGCAGTCCGGATCGGCCGGCAGCCGCGTCTCGCGGAAGCGCATGCCCATCGCATCGAAATGCAGCAGCCGCCCGGCGAGCGGTTCGCCGATGCCGAGGATCAGCTTGATCGCCTCGGTCGCCTGCAGCATGCCGATCACGCCGGGCAGCACGCCGAGCACGCCGGCTTCGGCGCAGTTCGGCGCGGCTTCCGGCGGCGGCGGCTCGGGGAACAGGCAGCGATAGCACGGCGCGTGGCCGCGATGGCGCCCGGCATCGAACACGCTCACCTGCCCTTCGAAGCGATGCACCGCGCCGTACACCAGCGGCTTGCCCAGTTTCACGCAGGCATCGTTGAGCAGGTAACGCACCGGGAAATTGTCGGCGCCGTCGATCACGACGTCGGCGCCTTCGATGAGCCGTTCGACGTTCGCCGCCGTGATCCGCTCCTGGAAGGTTTCGATCGCCACCGTCGGATTCAGCGCCGACAGGGCGATGCGCGCCGATTCGACCTTCGGCACGCCGATGCGGTCTTCGGTGTGCAGGATCTGCCGCTGCAGGTTGCTGCGATCGACGATGTCGTCGTCCGCCAGCACGATCGTGCCGATGCCCGCCGCCGCGAGATAGAACGCGGCCGGCGAACCGAGTCCGCCCGCGCCGACCATCGCGATGCGGGCGTCCTGGAGCCTGCGCTGCCCCGCCTCGCCGACTTCCGGCAGGCGCAGGTGGCGCGAGTAGCGGTCGTAGAAATCGAAGTCGCGTTCGTCGCGGGTGATCGGCAACCCTTCGGCGATCCAGCGCGTGGTGCCGCCTTCCACCGACGCGACGCGCGAATACCCGGCCGCGTGCAGCGCCTGCGCCGCCTTCATCGAACGCGCACCGGACTGGCAGATCAGCAATACGTCCGCGCCGCGATCGGGCAACGCGGCCCGCGGATCGGCTTCCAGTTCCCCGCGTGCGATGCCCAGCGCCCCTTCGGCGAAACCGGTGGCGCGTTCGTGCGACTCGCGCACGTCCACGATGACGGCGCCTTCGCGCTGGCGGCGCAGGGCGTCGGCGGGGGCGATGAGTTCGATCCTTGCCGCGGTGTTCATGGGCCGATTATCGCGCCTTACGCGTAGCGCAGGACCTCGACCACGGTGCCGGCGGCCAAACGCTGCGGTCCATCCGGCACGACGATCAGCGCGTTCGACTCGCCGACCGCGCGCAGCCGGTGCGAGCCGGCGGCGGGATTCGGATCGGCGCGCAGCACGCCGTGGTCGTCGCAGAACACGGTGGCGCGCAGGAATTCGCGGCGCGGGTGGGTCTTTTCCAGCGGCGAGACGAGCTGCGCGCGCTCCACGGTGCGTGGCTCGGTGCGCCCCTGCAGGGCGTCGATCAGCGGCCGGCCCAAGCCGAGGAAGGTCGCGAACACCGATACGGGATTTCCCGGCAGCGCCAACACGCGCGCCTGGTCGAGGCTGCCGAACAGCACCGGCATGCCCGGCTTCATCCGCACCTTCCAGAAATGCACCTGGCCGAACTGCCGCACGACGGCCGGAATGTGGTCCTTCTCGCCGGCCGACACGGCGCCGCAGGTGACGATCAGGTCGAACGCGCAGCCCGCGTCGCGCAGTGCGATCTCGACCTGCTTCGGGTCGTCGGGCAGGCGCGGCCACGCGGTCGGTTCGAGGCCCTCGGCGCGCAGCAGGCCCATCAGCAATTCGCGGTTGCTGTCGTGGATCTCGCCCGGCGACAGCGGCATGCCCGGTTCCACCAGTTCGTCGCCGCTGCTGAACACCGCCACCGTCGGCCTGCGGAACACCGACAGCGACGGCACGCCCAGCGACGCGGCCAGCGACACGCGCGCCGGCGTCAGGCGCTGGCCCGCATGCAGCACGACGTCGCCGGGCTGCACGTCCTCGCCGGCGTGGCGCAGGTTCGCACCGGCGTCCGGGGACTTGAGGACCACGATGCGGTCGCCTTCGGCCCGCGTGTTCTCCTTGATCACGACGGTGTCGGCGCCCGCCGGCATCGGCGCGCCGGTGGTGATGCGAACGCATTCGCCCTCGCCCACCGTCAGGTCGAGCGCGCGGCCCGCGAACTGCTCGCCGGCGAGGCGCAGCGTGGTCTCGCCTTCGCGCAGGTCGGCATGGCGCAGCGCGAACCCGTCCATCGCACTGTTGTCGAACGGCGGCAGTGCGATCGGCGCACGCACATCGGCGGCGAGGATGCGGCCGTGCGTGCGCCCGAGCGGCAGGCTTTCCGTATCGAGCCGGTGTTTCGCCGCGATGTCGCGGACGATGGCGACGGCGGCGTCGAAAGCCAGTTGCGTGGGGAAGTCGCTCATTCGGGTCGATCGCGTCCGTCGGATTCGCCGGGCATCGCGCCGGCGGCGGCGAGATCCTCCGGCGTGTTGAGGTTGCCGAAGCGTACGCCGTCCAGTCGAACGGCGGTCATGCGAAGGCGGCGTTGCAGCGAATGGATGGCGAGGTCGCGGGCTTCGATCGCCTGCACCGCCGCGCTGCGCAGCGGTGCGACGGGCCACAACGCGACGAGCGGCTGCGGGCCGTCGTCGTCCACGGCATGCGCGCCGTGCTCGCCGGCTGCGGCGCATAGGCTCTGGACCAGGCAGTCGCTGACGCCGACCAGATCCACCGGAAGCGTCAGCAGCCACCGCGTCGCGCAGGCATCGGCGAGTGCGTCGAGCGCGGCAAGCGGGCCGAGATCGGGGCCCGCGCGATCGGCGATCGCACGCAGGCCGATGGCCTCGTAACGCTCGGCATGGCGATTCGCGCTGACCAGGATCGTCGCGGTTTCGGCGGCAAAGCGGCGGCGCCAGCGTTCGACCTGCGGCACCCCATCGCGCGTGAGCCATGCCTTGTCGACACCGCCCAGCCGGCTCGCGCGTCCGCCCGCGAGGATGCCGAGGGTGATGTCAGAGGACCGGAGCGCCATGTGCGGGATTTTACGGCGTGGACGCGGCGGCGACTTGATCCGTGAGGGATTGGGGGCTGTCCACTGAACTGCCCCGCACCGCGTCAACCTCGCCATCCCGGCGAAGGCCGCGATCCAGGCCGTCAAGCGAAAAAGCAGGATGGGTTCCGGCTTGCGCTGGAATGACGGTCAGCCCCTCTCCCATGGGAGAGGGGTTGGGGTGAGGGGCAACGAAGCGATGGCGCTGAACGACCGGTGCCGTGCTGCGCTGCTGCTTTCGCCGCTCCAGCGGGTAGCAAATGAATTCCAGCATTCGCTGGAAGGACGGTGAAGTGGTTTGCCGCACGGGAGTGCCCGTCCGATACGAGCCTGGATCCCGGCCTTCGTCGGATGACGCCCGACCACTTCGCTGGGACGACGCAATCACTTCCCCGGATGACTCACTTCGCCGGGATACGCCATCACAAAAACCTTCGCGCCGTGCGCGAAAGCGGGATCGCGTCACTTCCCCTTCTTGACGTGCCGCAGCATCCGGCGCTTGCGCGCGACCTGGCGATCGGTGAGCACGTTCTTCTTGCCTTCGTACGGGTTCGCGCCTTCCTTGAACACGAAACGCACCGGCGTGCCGACCAGCTTGAAGCGCTTTCGGAAGAAGTTCTCCAGATAGCGCTTGTAGGTGTCGCTCAGCGTGCGCAGGCGCGTGCCGTGCACGACGAAGGTCGGCGGATTGTTCGCTGCCGGATGCGCGTAACGCAGCTTGGCGACGTGACCGCGCACCGTCGGCGGCGGGTTGGTTTCGTAGGCGACTTCCAGCGCCTTGTTCACTTCGCTGGTGCTGAACTCGTGCGTGGCCGACGCGTGCGCGCGATGAATCGCCCGGAACAGTTCACGCAGCCCCGAACCGTGCTTCGCGCTGATGCGCACCGCTTCGGCCCAGTCGACGAAGCCCAGCTTGCGCGTGAGCAGCGCCTCGGCCTGCTGGCGCTGGTAGTCGGTCAGGCCGTCCCACTTGTTGACGGCGACGACCAGCGCGCGGCCCGCATCGAGTGCGTGGCCCAGCACGGTGGCGTCCTGGTCGGTGATGCCTTCGCTGGCGTCGAGCATCACCACCGCGACCTGGCACTGCTCGATCGCCTGCAGCGTCTTGACGATGGAGAACTTCTCCACCGCTTCCTCCACGCGCGCCTTGCGGCGCAGGCCGGCGGTGTCGATCAGGCGGTACAGGCGACCGTCGCGCTCCATGTCGATGGAAACCGAGTCGCGCGTCGTGCCCGGTACTTCGGACGCGATCATGCGCTCCTCGCCGAGCAGGCGATTCACCAGCGTCGACTTGCCCACGTTGGGGCGACCGATGAAGGCCACGCGGATGCGCGAGGGATCGGTGTCGAGCTCCGTGGCCGCGCCCTCTTCCGGCACGCGCTTGAGCACGCGGTCGATCAGTTCGTCGATGCCCTGGCGGTGCGCCGAGGACACGGCGATGACGTCGTTGATGCCGTAGCGGGCGAATTCGTTGATCGCGGCCTGCGCGTCGAGACCGTCGGTCTTGTTCACCACCAGCATCGCCGGGCGCGCGGACTTGCGCAGCCAGGCGAGGATCTCGTCGTCCAGCGCCGAGGCGCCTTCGCGGCCGTCGACCACGAACAGCACCAGGTCGGCCTCCTCGGCCGCCGAGCGCGCCTGCCGGGCGGTGGCGCCGGCCAGCCCCTCGTCCTCGCCGGCGATGCCGCCGGTGTCGACGATGGCGAACGGGCGCTTCCCCTCCGGTCGCGCCACGCCGTAGTTGCGATCGCGCGTGACGCCGGGCTGGTCGTGGACCAGGGCGTCGCGGGTGCGCGTCAGCGCATTGAACAGCGTGGATTTTCCGACGTTGGGGCGACCAACGAGGGCGACGAGCGGAAGCATGGTCAGGGCCGGGATTGGATTGGGGAGCCGGGATTTGCACAGTGCGGGCCGCGCGGGCCGCACCGAATCCGAGGGCGCCATGATGACGGGCCGGGCGGAAAAAAGGAAACGACCGGCACGGGGCCGGTCGTCTCCGAAGTCCGAACCGCGGGCTCGCGCCTTACTGCAGGCGGAACGCGGTGAGCTCGCCGTTGACGTTCTGCACGATCGCGATGCCGTCGGCGACTACCGGGGCCGCCTTCACGGCCTTGCCGCCGACGCGCTCGCGCGCGGCGAACTCGCCGTTGTCGAGCTTGAGCCAGTGCACGTAGCCGTCGAAATCGGCGACCACGGCGAAATCGCCCTGCACCGCCGCGCCCGTCACGTTGCGCCGGGCCAGCGCCGGCTGCTGCCACATGGCCGCGCCGCTGTTCTTGTCGAGGCCGAAGACGGCGCCGCTCGGATCGGTCACGACCAGGCGGTCGGGCGCCAGGCCGATGCGGCCCGCGCCGCCGTGCTCGGACGACCACATGGGGCGGCCGCTGGGCGCGTCGATGGCCAGCGTCTGCTTCTTGAAGCTGGTGGCGAACAGCGTGGTGCCGTCCAGCACCGGCGTGCCGTCGACGTCGGCCATGCGATCCAGTTCGGTGCGGCCTTCGGCCTGCGCGACCGGCTGCTCCCACATCGGGCGACCATCGGCCGCCGCCAGTGCGGAGACGGTGCCGTCGTCGTTGCCGATGAAGACGAAGCCCGGGCCGAGCACCGGACCGTCGTTGCCGCGCACCGACAGCATCGGGACTTCCTGCACCCAGAACCAGCGGCGCTCGCCGCTGGCGGCGTCGAAGGCGGTGACGCGGCCGTCATTGGAACGCACGAACACGGTGTTCATGCCGATGGCCGGGGCCGCGATGACCTCGTTGGGCACGCGGGCCTGCCACTTCTCTTCGCCGGTGCTGGCGTCGAGCGCGATGACTTCGCCGTCCAGGCCGCCGATCACGACCAGGCCCTCGCCCACGCCGGGGCCTCCGGACAGGCGCAGGTTGGCCTTCTTGTCGGGGCGGTATTCCCAGATCTGCTTGCCGGTCTGCAGGTCGAAGGCGTGCACGCCGCCTTCGATGGCCGCCGCGAACACGCGACCGTCGGCCACGGCCGGGCCCTGGCCCACGCCGATGCGGTCTTCGCCCTTGCCGGCGTTGGCCGACCAGATCTTCTGGACCGTCACCGACGGGGTGATGTCGGTCAGCTCGGCCGGTTCGTTCGGCTTGCCGTCGTCCTTCTTCTTGTCGCCGCCGAACCAGCCCTTGATAGTCGAGCAGCCGGCGAGCGAGGCCGCGCACAGCAGCACGACGGAGGTACGCAGCAGCATGGAGCGGTGCTTCATCAGGACTTGGCCTCGGGCTTGGCGGGCGCGCCGCCGACTTCGGTGAGCTTGAGTTCGAGCAGGCGGCGATGCGGCGAGGCCACGTCGAGTTTCGCCATCGCTTCGGCGTACGCGGTGCGTGCCTGCTCCTTCTGGCCGAGCGCCAGGTGCGCGTCGCCGCGCACTTCGATGCCCGACGCCGTGTCGGCGTCGGCCACCAGCTTCAGCGCGGCATCGGCCTGCTTCTTCTCGATGAGCAGGCGCGCGATGCGCTGCTCGACGATCTGCGCGACCGCCGGGTCTTCGGTCCTGATGCCCTGCAACGTCGCGAGCGCCGCGTCGTTCTGCTTCGCATCGACCTGCGAGCGGGCGAGTTCGAGCGCGGCCAGCGCGCGGTAGCTGGAACCTTCGGCCAGTGCCTTGACCTTGGCTTGCGCCGAGGCGTCCTTCGCGTCGATGGCGTCGATGGCCTGCTGGTACTGCGTGGCCATGTCCATGCGCTGCTGTTCGTGGCGCTGGTCCCACCACTTCCAGCCGCCGATGGCCGCCAGGCCCAGGGCGATGCCGCCGATCAGGCCCGCGCCGTTGTTGCGCAGCCACTGGAGGACGCGTTCGCTTTGTTCGTGTTCGTCGAGAAGGTCGTCAATCGCCATCTGGTGGCTGCCGTACTCTGTGGCCCGCCGCGGTGGCGGGAATCCAATAGGAGCATCGGCCCGCATGGCGGGCCGGTGCAGTGAGGATTTCCCAATCCGCCGGTCAATCGCCCGGCGTGAGGGAACCGTCAGAGGATAGCGTAAAGCGCGCCACGTTCGCGCGGCTGAACGGCGCCAGATCGACCGTCCTGCCCGCGTGGCGGACTTCCACGGCGGAAGAATTTCCCAGCACCACGCGCGAAACCTCGCCTGCGGCGTAGGTGCGTTGCTGGCCGGTGCCAAGCTCGCCGCTTTCGATCACGCGGCCATCGGCGCCGCGCACTTCCACCCAGCTGTTGCCGATGAAGTTGAGCGCCAGCGCGGGTTGCGTCGCCGCGGGCGCGGGCGTCGGCAACGTCGCCATCGAGGCGACCAGCGGCGTGCGATGCACCGGCGCCGGCGCGGCCGGTTGGGCATTGTTCGCAGGCGCGGCCGGCGCGCTCGCCACGTCGAGCGATTCGACCTTGGCGTCGTCCTTCTTGAGCTCACGGGAAGCCATCCAGATCGGCACCGCGATGGCCGCGGTCAGCACGATGTAGATCGCACGGCGCGTGGCCTGCTCGAACACGCGGCGATAGCGCGGCGTGTGGGTGTGGCTGACGAGCTCGGACGGCGCGATCGGACGCGCGCCCTGGCCGAGCTCCTCGTCGAATTTGACGCCGAGCAGGCGCGCATAGCTGCGCAGCTGCCCGCGTACGAAGACCGGTGCGCCCAGCTGGCTCGAATCCCCGGATTCGAGTTGCCGGATCACCTTGACCGGAATCTTCAGGCTGGCGGCGACGTCCTCCTGCGACAGTCCCGCCTCCTCGCGGGCCTGCTTCAGGCGCACGCCGATGCTGGCGCCCATTTCAGGCGCGACGTTGTTCGAGTTCATCGCTTTCCGTCATCCCCCATGCCGGAGCCCCGCGTCTGCGGGAACTCCGCCCTCATTCGCTGAACGTATCTTGCGGCGGCTGCCGTGTCGCCGAGTTTCTCTTCGATTTGTGACGCAAGCTGCAACGCCTCGGGGTCGGGTGGTGCTGCCGAGAGGCGGCGCTCGGAGAATGCGCGCGCTTCGAAGGCGTTTCCTTGACGGAACTCAAGCTCCGCCAGGGCGCCCAGTGCGGTGGCGTTGCCTGGGTCCAACTGGATCGCGCGGCGCAGATCGCGGCGGGCGCGGTCGTCCTGGCCGGCGCGCGCGGCGCAGCTGCCGGAGTTGGCCAGCGCCACGGCCGGCGTCGCATAACGGGGGTCCTGCAAGGCGCGGTCGAACCATGCCAGCGACTCGGCCGTCTTCCCTTCCCTGCACAGCCAGACGCCGTAGTTGTTCTGCACGGCGCCGTTGTCCGGGCCGAGTTCGGCGGCGCGAAGGTAATGGCGGCCGGCTTCGGCCGAGTCGCCGCGGCGCGCGGCGGCCACGGCCAGCACGGTTTCGGCGTCGACGGAGTTCGGATCGATCCGGAGCGCCTTCCGGGCTTCCGTCTCGGCCGCGGCGTAATCGCCGCTCATCAGGCGGAGCTGGGCCACTTCGAGCGTGCGGCTGGCGGCGATCGCGTCCTTGTTGCGCGCGTTGCCGCTGACGTTGACCTCGGGCGTGGTCCGCTCGAAGTCCTGGCGCTTGAAGTCCTGCCGGACGAAGGTCATGCGGCTGCACGCGCTGGTCGCCAGCACCGCGACCGCCAGGACGGTCGTGATCGTGAGGCTCAGCGGGCGACCGCGGACGTCCATGGCTAGCGGGCTCCTGACATTACGCAGCCTCGTTCCCGAGACCTTGCGCCTGCAATCGTTTGTTGAATTCCGCCTGGCGTCGGGTGCGGTCCATGACCTGCCCCTTGAGCTGGCCGCAGGCGGCGTCGATGTCGTCGCCGCGCGTCCGCCGCACCGGGGCGATCATGCCCGCTTCGTTGAGCAGCTTCTGGAACGCGCGGATGGCCGCGTCGTCCGGACGCTCGAAGCGCGTGCCCGGGAACGGATTGAACGGGATGAGGTTGACCTTCGCCGCGTCCTTCATCTGCACGGCGTTGTCGAACTGGCGCATCAGGCGCAGCAGCTGGCGTGCGTGCTGCGGCTGGTCGTTCACGCCCTTCATGAGCGTGTACTCGAACGTCACCGACGTGCCGCGCTTGCGCAGCGCGTAGCGCACGCAGGCGTCCATCAGCTGTTCGATGGGGTACTTCTTGTTGAGCGGCACCAGCTCGCTGCGCAGCTCGTCGTTGGGCGCATGCAGCGACACGGCGAGCGAGACGTCGCTCTCCAGCGCGAGGCGGTCGATCATCGGCACCATGCCGGCGGTCGACAGCGTGACGCGCTTGTTCGCAAGGCCATAGCCGAGGTCGTCGCGCATGATGCTCATCGCGCGCACGACGTTGTCGAAATTCGCCAGCGGCTCGCCCATGCCCATCATCACCACGTTGGTGAGGCGGCGCTGCTGGTGCGGCACGTTGCCCAGGTGACGCGCGGCGACCCACACCTGGCCGATGATCTCGGCGGTGGACAGGTTGCGGTTGAAGCCCTGGGTGGCGGTGGAACAGAACTGGCAGTTGAGCGCGCAGCCCACCTGCGACGACACGCACAGCGTGCCGCGCCCCTTGTCGGGGATGTAGACGGTCTCGATGGCGTTCTTCGGGTCCATGCCGAGCAGCCACTTGTGCGTGCCGTCGGTGGACGCCTTGTCGAACACGACCTGCGGCACACGCACTTCGGCGCTGGCTTCGAGCTTGGCGCGCAGCGCCTTGCCCAGGTCGGTCATCTCGGCGAAGTCGGTCACGTACCGGTGATGGATCCACTTCATCACCTGGTGCGCGCGGAACTTCTTCTCGCCGAGCGTCTCTTCGAAGAAACGCTCGAGCGAAGCGCGGTCGAGGTCGAAGAGGTTCATCTTCCCCTCGCCCGCGCCCTTCGCGGCCACGCCTGCTTCCACGCGCGCAGCCGAGTCCGTCGCGGGCGTGTCGCCAGCGAGCTGGATGTCGATGCGTTCGCGTTGCGTGGTCATGGCCGGATCTTCAGTCGCTTAGCGGGCGTACACGTCGGTCGCCGGGAAGAAGTACGCGACTTCGATCGCGGCGTTCTCCAGGCTGTCCGAACCGTGCACGGCGTTGGCATCGATGCTGTCGGCGAAGTCGGCGCGGATCGTGCCCGGCGCGGCATCCTTCGGGTTGGTTGCGCCCATCAGGTCGCGGTTCTTCAGCACGGCGCCTTCGCCTTCCAGCACCTGGATCATCACCGGGCCGGAGATCATGAACTCGACCAGCGCGTTGAAGAACGGACGCTCGCGATGCACGGCGTAGAAGCCCTCGGCTTCCTGCTTCGACAGCTGCTTCATCTTCGAGGCGACGACCTTCAGGCCGGCCTTCTCGAAGCGGGTGTAGATCTCACCGATGACGTTCTTGGCGACGGCGTCGGGCTTGATGATCGAAAGGGTGCGCTCCAGCGCCATGGAATCTCTCCGGGTAGGCGGGCCGCCGAACGTGGTGACTTGACCAGGGTTCGCGCCCGAGGATAACAGAAAAACCCGCGTACGGACGCGGGTTTAGCCCACAAGGCTCCGGTAATTCTAACGGATCGTTGGGCATTTTTGCAGGGTCTGGCGGCGGGTTTTGCGCGATGTCCGTTGACGGTTCAGGCCGCGCCGGACTAGCATCAAACAAGCGTTTGATTCAGCCACCGCAGCCGCAGGACCCACGCAGTACCCATGGCCACCACTGCCCACTTCTCCACCAAGGACCGGATCCTTGGCGCCGCCGAGGAACTGTTCGCCCAGTTCGGTTTCACCGGCACCTCCCTTCGCCAGGTCACCAGCCGCGCCGACGTCAACATCGCGGCGGTGAACTACCACTTCGGCAGCAAGGAGAACCTCGTCAACGAGGTCTTCCGCCGCCGCATGGACGACATGAGCGCCCAGCGCCTCGGCGCGCTGAAAACCGCGCTGGAAACGCATCCGGGCGAGCTCGAGCCGATCCTGGCCGCGTTCGTCCAGCCCGCGCTGGCGATGGCGCAGGACCGCCACGGCGGCGGCGCCTTCGTGCGCGTGGTCGCCCGTGCCTACGCCGAGAAGAACGACCGCCTGCGCAAGTTCCTGTCCGACCACTACGGCCACGTGCTGCGCGAGTTCGCCAAGGCGATCGCCGGCTGCGTGCCCGGCCTGAGCAAGGAGGAGCTGTACTGGCGCCTCGACTTCCTGGCCGGTTCGCTGACCTACGCGATGGCCGATTTCGGCCTGATCAAGCGACCCGCCGGTGTCACCGAGGCGGCCCATCGTGAGCGCGCGGCCCGCGAGCTGATCCGCTTCGCCGCGGCCGGCTTCAAGTCCTGATTCGTTGAAACCCACGCTTCAAATTACTTGTTAAACAAGGATTTGCATAACATGCCTAAGAAACTGCTTGCACGCCGAGTGGCCGTGCTGGGCGCCGGTGTCATGGGTGCGCAGATCGCCGCCCACCTGACCAACGCAGGCGTCGACACCGTCCTGTTCGACCTTCCCGCCAAGGAAGGCGACCCCAACGGCGTCGTGGGCAAGGCCATCGCGAACCTGGCCAAGCTCAGCCCCGCCCCGCTCGCCAGCAAGTCGCTCGCCGAACGCATCACGCCGGCCAATTACGAGACCGGCCTGGAGCAGCTGCGCGACTGCGACCTGATCATCGAAGCCATCGCCGAGCGGATGGACTGGAAGCAGGACCTCTACAAGAAGATCGCGCCCTTCGTGTCCGAACACGCGATCCTCGCCAGCAACACCTCGGGCCTGGGCATCAACAAGCTGGCCGAGGTGCTGCCCGAGCAGCTGCGCCACCGCTTCTGCGGCGTGCACTTCTTCAACCCGCCGCGCTACATGCACTTGGCCGAGCTGATCCCGGCCAAGACCACCGACGCCGATGTGCTGACGGCGCTGGAAACCTTCCTCACCACCGCGCTCGGCAAGGGCGTGGTGATCGCCAAGGACACGCCGAACTTCATCGGCAACCGCATCGGCGTGTTCTCGATGCTGGCCGCGATGCACCACACCGAGCAGTTCGGCCTGGGCTTCGACACGGTCGACGCGCTCACCGGCCCGTCGATCGGTCGTCCGAAGTCGGCGACGTACCGCACCGCGGACGTGGTCGGCCTGGACACGATGGCGCACGTCATCAAGACGATGGCCGACACGCTGCCGGACGATCCGTGGCATCAGTACTTCAAGGCGCCCAAGTGGCTGGCGGCGTTGATCGAGAAGGGCGCGCTCGGCCAGAAGACCGGCGCGGGCGTGTACACCAAGCGTGGCAAGGACATCCTCGTGCTCGACCTGAAGGCGCAGGATTACCGCGTCTCGGCGGGCGAACTGGACGCCGAGGTCGCCGCGCTGCTGAAGGAACGCGACCCGGCGAAGAAGTTCGCCGCGCTGCGTGCGAGCCAGCATCCGCAGGCGCAGTTCCTGTGGGCGATCTTCAGGGATTCGTTCCACTACAGCGCGTATCACCTTGAATCCATAGCCGAAACCGCTCGCGACATCGACTTCGCGATGCGCTGGGGCTACGGCTGGTCGCTCGGCCCGTTCGAAACCTGGCAGTCGGCCGGCTGGAAGCAGGTCGCCGACTGGATCGCCGAGGACATCGTCGGCGGCAAGGCGATGAGCAGCGCGCCGCTGCCCGACTGGGTGTTTGACGGCCGCGACGGCGTGCACGACAAGGACGGCAGCTTCAGCCCCGCCCGCAAGGCGCAGGTGCCCCGCTCGTCCAACCCGGTCTATGCACGCCAGCGTTTCCCCGATCCGCTGCTCGGTGAGAAGTTCTCGCAGGGCCGCACGGTCTTCGAGAACGACGGCATCCGCATGTGGGCCGACGAAGGCGACGACATCGCCGTGGTCTCGTTCAAGACCAAGATGCACACGGTCAACGACCACGTGCTCAACGGCCTGCAGGAAGCCATCACCATCGCCGAGCGCGACTTCGCCGGCCTGGTGATCTGGCAGCCGAAGGAGCCGTTCTCCGCCGGCGCCGACCTGGCCGGCGCGCTCGGCCTGTTGCAGGCGGGCGACGTGAAGGGCTTCGAGGCGATGGTCGCCAACTTCCAGGCCACCAGTCAGCGCATCAAGTACGCGCTGGTGCCGGTCGTCACGGCCGTGCGCGGCCTGGCGCTGGGCGGCGGTTGCGAGTTCCAGATGCATTCGGCCAAGGCCGTGTTCGCGCTGGAAAGCTACATCGGCCTGGTCGAAGCGGGCGTCGGCCTGCTGCCCGCCGGCGGTGGCCTGAAGGAATTCGCGGTGCGCGCCTCCGAAGCCGCTGTCCCGGGCGGCGACGTGTTCGCGCAGCTCAAGACGGCGTTCGAAAGCGTCGCGATGGGCAAGGTGTCGGCGTCGGCGTTCGAGGCGAAGGAGCTCAAGCTCGCGCGCGAAGGCGATGCGGTCGTCTTCAACGCATTCGAACTGCTGCATGTGGCCAAGGCGCAGGCACGCGCACTGGCCGAATCCGGCTACCGCCCGCCCCTGCCCGCGCGCCGCATCCAGGTCGCCGGCGACGTCGGCATCGCGACCTTCAAGATGATGCTGGTCAACATGCTGGAGGGCCGCTTCATCTCGCCGCACGACTACGAGATCGCCACCCGCATCGCCACGGTGATGTGCGGCGGTGAAGTCGACCGCGGCGCGATCGTCGACGAGGAATGGCTGCTGAGGCTCGAACGCGAACACTTCGTCGCGCTCGCACAGATGCCCAAGACGCAGGAACGCATCGCGCACATGCTCAAGACCGGCAAGCCGCTGCGTAACTGAAGCGGCCGTGATTCGTGATTCGGGATTCGTGATTGGGCAAAGCAACATCGGCCGTCACGAAGTCCGTTTCCCACGAATCACGAATCACCAATCACGAATCACGCTTTGGAAAGAACCATGACCAAGCAAGTTCAAGACGCCTACATCGTCGCCGCCACCCGCACCCCGGTCGGCAAGGCGCCGCGCGGCGTGTTCCGCAACACCCGTCCCGACGAAATGCTCGCCCACGTGCTCAAGTCCGTGGTCGCGCAGGCACCGGGCATCGACCTGCGCCGCATCGACGACGCGATCATCGGCTGCGCCATGCCCGAGGGCGAGCAAGGCATGAACGTGGCGCGCATCGGCGCGCTGCTCGCCGGCCTGCCGAACACCATCGCCGCGCAGACGATCAACCGTTTCTGCTCGTCGGGCCTGCAGGCCGTGGCGATGGCGGCCGACCAGATCCGCCTTGGCAACGCCGACCTGATGCTCGCCGGCGGCACCGAATCGATGTCGATGGTGCCGATGATGGGCAACAAGGTGGCACTGAGCCCGCAGGTGTTCGCGAAGGACGAGAACGTCGCGATCGCCTACGGCATGGGCATCACCGCCGAGAAGGTCGCCGAGGAATGGAAGGTCTCGCGCGAGGAACAGGACGCCTTCGCGCTGGCCTCGCACCAGAAGGCCATCGCGGCGATCCAGGCCGGCGAGTTCAAGTCGGAGATCACGCCGTATGAAGTGATCTCACGCATTCCGGACCTTGCCGGCAACGCGGTGCGCGTGAAGAAGTCGATCGTCGAGATCGACGAGGGCCCGCGCCCGGATTCGTCCATCGAAGGCCTCGCCAAGCTCAAGCCGGTGTTCCGCAACGGCCAGTTCGGCGGCAGCGTCACCGCGGGCAACAGCTCGCAGATGAGCGACGGCGCGGCCGGCGTGCTGCTGGCGTCCGAGCAGGCGATCAAGGACTACGGCCTGACGCCGCTGGCGCGCTTCGTGAGCTTCTCGGTCGCCGGCGTGCGCCCGGAAGTGATGGGCATCGGCCCGATCGCGGCGATCCCGAAGGCGCTCAAGCAGGCGGGCCTGACGAAGGACCAGCTGGACTGGATCGAGCTCAATGAAGCCTTCGCCGCGCAGGCGCTGGCCGTCATTCGCGACAGCGGCCTGGATCCGTCGAAGGTCAATCCGCTCGGCGGCGCGATCGCGCTGGGTCACCCGCTCGGTGCGACCGGTGCGATCCGCACCGCGACCATCGTGCACGGCCTGCGTCGCCGCCAGCAGAAGTACGGCATGGTGACCATGTGCATCGGCACCGGCATGGGCGCGGCCGGCATTTTCGAAGCCCTCTGACTCACCCTGCGGACAGCAAAAAAGGGCAGCCTCCGGGCTGCCCTTTTTCGTTCGCGGGTCAGGCCGCCTTCTCGCGATTTTCACGTCCCTGTCGCGCAGCTGAGCCCAGCATCGCAGCGCGTCGTCGTGTTCGCGGCGTCGGCGCGGCGTCGGCACGTCCATTGGATGCGGCGCCCTTGTTCGTTCCGTTCGTCATTTCGACAAGGAGAACGCTCATGTCCCTGCGCAATCTCGCCGGCCTCACGCTGGCCCTGCTGTTTTCGCTATCGATCGCCGCTTGCCGGACGACCACGCCCGGTTCGATGCAAGGCGCCGTGGAGGTGCGCTCGGGCGTGATCGAACAGATCACCGACGTGCAGATTTCCAACACCAAGACGCGAGGTCTCGGTGCAGTGGTCGGCGGCGCGCTCGGCCTGGGCGTGGGCAGCCTGATCGGCGGCGGCACCGGACGCGACGTGGCCATGGTCCTCGGCACCATCGGCGGCGCCGTCACCGGCAGCACGGTGCAGCGGCGCAACCAGGCACCCGTCCCGGGGCAGGACATCATCGTGCGGCTCACCAATGGCGTGCTCGTGTCGGTCACGCAGGAGCCGACCAACCTGCGCGTCGGGCAGAAGGTCTTCATCCAGGGAAGCGGCGAAGAAGCCCGCGTGACGCCTGCGAAATAACGCGCATCCGCATGACGAAAGGGGCGGCCGGGTGGCCGCCTCCTTCACGACGCCGCGCTCAGGCCAGGCGCGTTCCGTTCGGTACCGGTCGTTCGATCGTGGTGATGACCACGCCCTCCTCCGTCGGAAAGCCCGTCAGCAGGAATTCCGAAATGAAGGGGCCCACCTGCTTGGGCGGGAAGTTGATCACGCCCACGATCTGCCGGCCGACCAGGTCGTCCGCCGAATACAGGTGCTTCACCTGTGCACTCGTCTTGCGCACGCCGTGCGGGCCGAAATCGACCCAGAGCTTCCACGCCGGCTTGCGCGCCTCGGGGAACTCCTCCACCCGCTGCACCGTGCCGGCGCAGAGCATCACCTTCTCGAAATCCGCCCAGCTGATCGTTCCGCTCATCCTGCCCTCGCCCGTTCCACCCGGTCCTTCCACTCGTCCTTGAACTCGGCCCACCAGTAACTCAACTGCGCGCCGACGAAGCCGACCGGCTTGATCGCCGACACCAGCCCGTAGTCGCTGAGTTCGCGCCAGCGCGGATCGCCGTTCGCGATCGCACTGGCCAGAAGCTCGCCCGCGAACGTCGTCGGCGCCACGCCGTGGCCACCGAACGCCTGCGCCAGCCACAGCCCGTCGTCGATCGCGCCGATCTGCGGCATCTGGTGGCGCGCGTAGCTCATCAGGCCCGACCACGCATGATCGATGCGTACGCCGTCCAGCTGCGGGAAGACCTTGAGCATGTCGCGGTACAACACCGCTTCGACCTCCGCCGGCGAGCGGTCCAGCACCGAGATGCGACCGCCCCACAGCAGGCGCGTGTCGGGCAGCGGGCGATAGTAGTCGAAGGCGAAACGCGTGTCGTACACGGCCGCCCGCGTGGTCATGACGTCGTCGAGGCGCGCGCCCAGCGGCTGCGTCACCATCACGTAGGTGGCGATCGGCAATACGCCGGCATCCACCTCCGCGCGCAATCCGGCGAGGTAGCCGCCGCACGCGAGCACGACCAGGTCGGCTTCCACCACGCCTTCCGGCGTGCGCACGCGCCAGCCGGGGCCGGCACGCTCCAGCGCGACGGCCGGTGTCTGTTCGTGGATCGCGACGCCCTGCGCCATCGCGGCGCGTGCGATGCCGCGCGCGTATTTCAGCGGATGGAAGTGGAACGCCCGGGGTTCGAACAGGCCGTCGTGATAGCGCTGCGTGTGCACGAGCGAACGCAGGCGCTCGCGCGGCATCCATTCCCAGTGGACGCCGAATTGCTGTTCCAGCAGGTGCTGGCGCTCGCGCAGCACCTGCGGGTCGCGGAACCAGTTCGCCCAGAGCACGCCCGCATCGACGCGATCGCAGTCGATGGCGTAGCGATCGGTACGCGCGCGGATGAGCTCGACCGCGTCGGTCGTTCCCGAATACAGTAGGCGCGCGCGTTCGGGGCCAAGGTCCTGCAGCAGGCTGTCCTCGCCGCGCGAGAAACCGCCGAACACGAAACCGCCGTTGCGCCCGGACGCACCGAACCCGACGCGTTCCGATTCGAGAAGCACCACGTCGCGCACGCCGCGCTCGGCCAGTCCCAGCGCGGTGTTCAGGCCGGCGAAACCGCCGCCGACGACGCACACGCTGGCGGCGACCGGCCCACGCAACGGTCCGAACCCGAGTTCGCGCTCGGGAACGGTCGCCAGGTAATAACTGGTGTCCGGGCCGCTCATGCCATCGAACCTTGGCGGCGATCGGGACGACGCCGCTTGCTTCCCCGAAGTCTAGCGGCGAAGGCGCCGAGTGGCGGCGCCCGAAGGTCGCGCGTCGCTCAGTTGAGCTCTTCGACGCCGAGTTCGGACAGCGCGTTCGCCATCAGCTGGCGTGCCGAGTCGCTGAGCTTCTCGTGGTCCAGCGCGTAGCGGATCGTCGCCTCCACCAGGCCGATGTGCGTGCCGCAATCGAAACGCGTGCCTTGGAAACGGTAGGCATTGACCGCCTCTTCCTCCAGCAGCGCGGCGATGGCGTCGGTCAGCTGGATCTCGCCGCCGGCGCCCGGCGTAGTCGATTCCAGCAACGAGAAGATGCGCGGATTCAGCACGTAGCGACCGACCACGGCGAGATTGCTCGGCGCGACTTCGGGCTTGGGCTTCTCGACGATGGCGCGGATCCGGCCCTGGCGCTTCTCGAAATTCTCGGTGGCGACGATGCCGTAGCTGGCGGTCTGCTCGCGCGGCACGTCCTGCACGGCGATCATGCTCGCACCCGAGGCTTCGGCTGCGTCGGCCATCTGCTTGAGCGCGCCGGGGCCACGATTCCAGATGAGGTCGTCGGGCAGCAGCACGGCGAACGGTTCGTCGCCGATCACCGACTTGGCGCACAGCACCGCATGCCCAAGGCCCAGCGCCTCGGCCTGCGTGACGAACACGGCACGCACGCCTTCGGGCAGCACGTTGCGCACCAGTTCCAGCTGTTCGGTCTTGCCGCTGCGCTCGAGCTTCTGTTCCAGCTCGTAGGCCTTGTCGAAGTAGTCGGCGACGGCGTGCTTGTAACGGTTGGTCACGAACACCAGCGTGTCGCAACCGGCCTCGATGGCTTCATCGACCGCGTACTGGATCAGCGGCCGGTCGATGATCGGCAGCATCTCCTTGGGAACGGTCTTGGTGGCGGGAAGAAAGCGGGTGCCGAGGCCGGCGACCGGGAAAACAGCCTTGCGAATACGTGCGGACATCAAACCTTCCTGGCGTTGCGGGCGGGAAAGGCCACCACTGTGGCCGATTCCTGGTAATCCGGATGTGTACCGACCGGCTGGAATTCAGGGACGGCCATCCGCAGGAGGTGGTTGAGCTGGTCCAGGTCGTACCGGGCGCTGGCTTCGCGCAGCTGCCCAAGGGCGTTGTCCAGGTGCGTCGCCGAGACGTCGCGCGGCTCGGCCTGGAGGATCTTCGGGTGCGCGGTCTGACGGTACCGCTCGTCCGCGTGGAAGAGCGTTTCGTGCAGCTTTTCGCCGGGGCGCAGGCCGGTGTAGACGATGGCGATGTCGCGGCCCGGCAGCTTGCCGGCGAGGCGGATCATCTGTTCGGCGAGCAGCCTGATCGGCACCGGCTCGCCCATGTCGAGCGTGTAGATGGCTTCGTGCGTGCCCAGCGCGGAGGCCTGCAGAATCAGCTGGCAGGCTTCCGGAATGGTCATGAAGAAGCGGGTCACTTCCGGATCGGTCACGGTGACCGGACCGCCGGCGCGGATCTGCTCGCGGAACAGCGGCACCACGCTGCCGGCCGAGTCCAGCACGTTGCCGAAGCGCACGGTGACGAACCGCGTCGCGTGCTGCCCGGCCAGCGCCTGGCAGGCCATCTCGGCCAGGCGCTTGGTCGCACCGAGCACGTTGACCGGATCGACCGCCTTGTCGGTGGAGATCAGCACGAAGGTGCCGACGTCGGCTTGGCAACAGGCGCGCGCGACGGTTTCCGTCGCCAGCGAGTTGTTACGCACGGCCTCGCGCAATTGCAGTTCTAGCAGCGGCACCTGCTTGTAGGCGGCGGCATGGAAGACGGCATCGGGTTCGGCACGTGCGAGCGCGTGGGCGATCACCGCCGGGTCGCCACAGTCGCCCAGGATGGCGATGTATTCCACGTCGGGGAAATCGCGCTTCAACGCGGCTTCGGTGGTGGTGAGCGCGAGCTCGTCTACTTCGATCAGCGCGATGCGGCGCGCACCGTGGCGCGCGCACTGCCGGCACAGTTCCGAACCGATCGAACCGCCGGCGCCGGTGACCAGCACCGAACGAGCACCAAGCCAGCCGCGGATCGCCTTCCAGTCCGGCAGCACCGGCTTGCGACCGAGCAGGTCCTCGATCGCCACTTCCTTCAGTTCGCCGGGCAGCGAACGGCCTTCGAGCACGTCCTGCAGCTTCGGCACCATGCGGAACGGAAGACCGGTGCGCTCGCACGAGACGACCACGCGTTGCAGCGCGTTGGCATCGGCCGAGGGCATGGCGATCACCAGCAGCTTCGCCGCGGTTTCGCGCGCGATCTCGGCGACGTCCTGCACGCGCCCGAGCACCGGCACGCCCTGCACCTTGCTGCCGCGCAGGCGCACGGCATCGTCGAGGAAGCCGACCGGCTGGTAGGTACCCGAACGACGCAGGTCGCGCACGAGCGCTTCGCCCGCGTGACCGGCACCGAGGATCAGGATGCGCACCGACGACTTGGAAGCCGATTCGACGCGGCTGTCCTTCCACGCGCGGTACAGCAGGCGCGGCGCGCCCAGCATGCCCATGAGGACCAGCGGATACAGCACGAGGACCGTCCGCGGCACGGTGCCGAGGCGGTTATAGAGGAACAGGCCGAGGACGATCGCAAACAGCCCGAGCACCGAGGCCTTGAGGATGTTCCACAGATCCGGCACGCCGGCGAAGCGCCACAGTCCGCGATACAGGCCGACCTGCCAGAAGACCAGCCCCTGCGCGGCGAGCACCAGCACGATTTCCGCCGACCACAACGGAATGGCGGGCGCATTGGTTTCGATACCCCAACGCAGGCGATGCAGCGCCTGCCAGACGACCCACACCATGGCGAGATCGTGCACGACCACCGCGAGGCGCGGCAGGCCGCTCTTCCACCGATCACGCCATGAGCTCATCCTTCGCCCCTTTTGTTTGTTTCAGACTGCCAGTTATTCAATCAGGAAGCTGCGCCCGGAAACTTCTTCTGCAGGACCAGCCAAAAAAAAGCGCAGCACATATACCACGCGATCGTGGTACCGGCGATGAAGAACGCATCACGCGGTACACCCCCCCAGCTTGCGATTATGACCAGTAGCGAAACGGCCGCATAGCATGCAGTGACCCGGGCGTGACCGGCCGCACGGGACCACCCCTGGTAGGCATGCTGGGTATGCGGCGTCCACCAGCGTTCGCCCCGCAGGAGACGGCGCAGCAAGGTCAGGCTGGCATCGACGAGAAACACGGAAACCGGCAGCAGGACAAGCGCGAATTTCTCACCCAGCCGGGCGCCGGCCACGACGCACAGCGCGCCCAGCGCGAACCCGATCGCACCGCTGCCGACGTCGCCCATGAAGATGCGGGCGCGCGGAAAATTGAACGGCAGGAACCCCGCGCAGGCCGCCGCCAGCGCCAACGCGAGCAGGCCCCATGCGCCGCCGGCCAGCCACGCCAGCCCCACGGCGGCGATCAGCGCCTGGCTCGCGGCCAGGCCGTTGATTCCGTCCATGAAGTTCCAGACGTTGGTCAGCACCAGCGTGGCGACGAAGGCCGCAAGCGCAAGCCACACCGAGTCGTACAGGTCGCCGACGACCAGCGCGAACAGCCCCGACGCGACCACGTGCACGCCGAGGCGGAGCCACGGCGAGAGCGGCCGATGGTCGTCCACCCAGCCGATGCCCGCGACCATCAGCAGGCCCACGCCGAAGGCCAGCATCAGCGGCGCCTGCGCCGGCTGTCGCAGGCCGAGCGCGACCGCCGCGACCAGCAAGGCAATGACGATCGCGATGCCACCGCCGCGCGGCGTCGCCACGCTGTGGCTGCGCCGTTCGCCCGGCTGGTCGATCAACGATTGCCTGAGGGCATAACGGCGTGCGAGCCACGTGCCCGCGACGCCGATGCAGAAGTGCACCGCCAGCCATTCGAGCATGCGATCAGACCACTGCGTAATTGAGCAGCGGCTTGATCGTGCCCCACTCCTTGCAGCTCGGGCACTGCCAGTGATGGCTGCGCGCGCCGAAGCCGCAACGGTTGCAGCGGTAGCTCGGGTTGCGCACCAGCAACTGGTCGGTGATGTGTTTGAGGTCGTGCAGCGTCGCGGCCGGATCGGCGCCTTCGGCCAGGGTCAGGTCGATCAGCGCCGCTTCGCCACGCACGGAGGGGCGATCCTTCAGCTGGCGCGCAAGATACGCACGCGCCGCCGGAACGCCCTCCTCGCCTTCGACCATGCGCGTGAGCGCGAGCACCGGCGCGATGCCGCGATAGTGTTCGGTCATCTCGGCGAGGAACGCACGCGCACCGGTCGCGTCGCCGACGCGCGCGTAGCAGTCCAGCAGAGCCGGCAGGATTTCCGGCAGGTAGTCGGGGTCGACGCGCGCCACGCGTTCGAAGGCGCGGATCGCGCCGGCGTCGTTACCGGCATCCACTTCCAGGCGGCCTTCGATCATGCCCGCGCGCACGGAGTTCGCGTCGGCCTCGTACGCGCGCTTGACCGCTTCGCGCGCGGCATCGGTTTCGCCGGCGGCACGGTGGCGGTCGGCGAGCTCGCATTCGAACTGCGCGATGAGCTTGCCCATCGGCTCGCCGGTGGCTTCCTCGTAGCGACGCGCGTTCTCGATGGCCTTGTCCCAGTCGCGTTCGGACTGGTAGATGCCGATGAGATGGCGCAGCGCGAGCGGCGCGCGCATGTCGAGTGCGACCAGATCAGAAAACACGGTTTCGGCGCGATCGAGCAGGCCCGAGCGCATGTAGTCCTCGCCCAGCGCGAGCAGCGCCTGCACCCGCTGCTGGTCGCTCAGGCCGGGACGCTGCACGAGCGCCTGGTGCAGGCGGATCGCGCGATCCACTTCGCCACGACGGCGGAACAGATGGCCGAGCGCGACCTGCGTCTCGAAGGTGTCCTTGTCGAGTTCGGCGATGTGCAGGAACAGCTCGATCGCCTTGTCGGGCTGTTCGTTGAGCAGGTAATTCAGGCCACGGAAGTAGGTCGTCGACAACCGGCTGACCTGCGTGTCGCTGTGTCGCTCGCCGCCACGACGGCCGATGATCCAGCCGCTGACGGCCGCGATGGGCAGCAGGAGGAAGAACCAGAACCACTCACTGATGAAAGCCATGCATCAACTTCCGGAAGGGGGCGCGATCGTCGCACCCTGGCGTTGCGCGCGCGCCAGCCGACGGCGCATGGGAAGGACCACGCTGGCGCTGATCGCAAGGCCGCCAATCAGCACGCCCAGCAGCAGCGCGACGAGCAGCGACACGCCGAGGTTGGTCGGCAGCCGCGAGAATCCAAGATCGACCACGACCGGTGCGCGATTCAACGCGCCGACGATGGCGCCTGCCGCCAGGCACGCGATCGCGATCAGGAAACGGAGCAGGCGCATGACGGCCTCCATCGGACCGCTGTGGTCTGCTTTAGCTTAACGGACCTCGTTCGCAGGTCCAGAGGTTCAAAGAAGGGACGATGCGGTCGCACGAATCGCGCGCGCCGCGGGCCGTCAATCGGCCTCGTCCATGGGCACCACGCCGCTCACGCGCTCGCGCAGCTCCTTGCCGGGCTTGAAGTGCGGAACGTGCTTGCCGGGCAGCGCGACGGACTCGCCGGTCTTGGGATTGCGACCCAGGCGCGGCGGACGGTAGTGCAGCGAAAAACTGCCGAAGCCGCGGATCTCGATCCGCTCCCCGGTGGCGAGCGAGCCGCCCATCATTTCCAGGAGCGCCTTCACCGCCAGATCCACGTCCTCGCCCTTCAGGTGGGCCTGACGCTGGGAGAGGATCTCGATAAGTTCGGACTTGGTCATGCACGCTCGGGAGTGAAACGCCGCACGGATGCGGACAGTTGCGAGGCTCTCGCATATCGAAGGCGGTCCGGACGAACCGGACCGCCTTCGGGTACAACGCTACAGCGGTTGTTACTCGGACTTGTTGCCCAGCTGCTCGCGCAGCAGCGCGCCCAGCTTGGTGGTGCCGCTGGAGGCTTCGGCCGAAGCACGGTTGTAATCGGCCAGCGCTTCCTGCTGCTCCGCCTCGTCCTTGGCCTTGATCGACAGCTGCATCGAACGGCCCTTGCGGTCCGTGCCGATGATCTTGGCTTCGATTTCCTGGCCGACCTTCAGGTACTGCGAAGCGTCCTCGACGCGCTCCTTGGCGATGTCGCGGGCGGCGATGTAGCCCTCCACGCCATTGTCCAGTTCGACGGTCGCGCCCTTGGCGTCGACTTCCTTCACCTTGCCGCGGACGATCGAGCCCTTGGCGTTGGACGCCACGTACTGGCCCATCGGGTCCTGCTCAAGCTGCTTGACGCCCAGGCTGATGCGCTCGCGTTCCGGGTCCACGGCCAGGACGACGGCTTCCAGCGTGTCGCCCTTCTTGAAGTTGCGGACCACGTCCTCGCCGGTGGTGTTCCAGCTGAGGTCGGACAGGTGCACCAGGCCATCGATGCCGCCGTCCAGGCCGATGAAGATGCCGAAGTCGGTGATCGACTTGATCTGGCCCGACACCTTGTCGCCCTTCTTGTGGATGGCGGCGAAGGTTTCCCACGGATTGCTGGTGACCTGCTTCATGCCCAGCGAGATGCGGCGACGCTCCTCGTCGACGTCCAGGACCATGACCTGAACCTCGTCGCCGACCTGCACGATCTTCGACGGGTTGACGTTCTTGTTGGTCCAGTCCATCTCGGACACGTGCACCAGGCCTTCCACGCCCGGCTCGATCTCGACGAACGCACCGTAATCGGTGACGTTGGAGACCTTGCCGAACACGCGGGTGTTGGCCGGGTAGCGACGGGCGATGTTGTCCCACGGATCCTCGCCCAGCTGCTTCAGGCCGAGGCTGACGCGGTTGCGCTCGCGGTCGTACTTGAGCACGCGGACGTCCAGCTCCTGGCCGACTTCCACGACTTCGGACGGGTGACGCACGCGCTTCCACGCCATGTCGGTGATGTGCAGCAGGCCGTCGATGCCGCCGAGGTCGACGAACGCACCGTAATCGGTGAGGTTCTTGACGACGCCCTTGAGGATCGCGCCTTCCTGCAGCTTCTCGAGCAGCTGCTCGCGCTCGACGCTGTACTCGCTCTCGACCACCGCACGGCGGGAGACGACGATGTTGTTGCGCTTGCGATCGAGCTTGATGAGCTTGAACTCGAGTTCCTTGCCTTCGAGGTAGGCCGAGTCGCGCACCGGGCGCACGTCGACCAGCGAGCCCGGCAGGAAGCCGCGCACGTCCTTGATGTCGACGGTGAAGCCGCCCTTGACCTTGCCGCTGATGCGGCCGGTGATGGTCTCGTTCTTCTCGAGCGCCTGCTCGAGTTCGTCCCACACCATGGCGCGCTTGGCCTTCTCGCGCGACAGGACGGTCTCGCCGAAGCCGTTCTCGATCGAGTCGAGCGCGACCTTGACTTCGTCGCCCACGCCCACGTCGATTTCACCGGCGTCGTTCCGGAACTGTTCGATCGGCACGATGCCTTCGGACTTCAGGCCGGCGTTGATCACCACCACGTCGCCGCGGACTTCCACGACGACGCCGGTGACGATGGCGCCCGGCTTCAGCTTGGCCAGGTTGGTCTGGCTCTGTTCAAACAGTTCGGCAAATGATTCGGTCATTGGAAAAAATACTCGGTTGAACACACGGGCCGCACCGGCTGTCAGGGCCTAACTGAGTTAGAAGGCATCAAGCAGCGCGTGGTCGACCCACCCGTTGTGTGGCGCGATGCAACTGCGCCATGTGTTGTGGTTGAACCATCACGGGATTGCGATGGCACTTTGATCTGCTACGGTTGAAACACTTACGTTTGAAGCACGCTCAGCGCGCAGGCAACAAGGCCAGCACGCGTTCGACCACGTCATCGATGCCGAGGCCGGTGGTATCGATGCGGACGGCGTCTTCGGCCGGCCTCAACGGAGCCACCGCGCGGTTGGCGTCGCGCGCGTCGCGGGCGAGGATCTCCCGCAGCAGACCGTCTAAATTAACGGAAACCCCCTTGTCTTTCAACTGCTTATAGCGCCTTTCCGCTCTTTCCTCGGCACTGGCGGTCAGAAACACCTTGTAGGGGGCGTCCGGGAAGATCACCGTGCCCATGTCGCGGCCGTCGGCGACCAGGCCTGGCGCCTGGCGGAAGGCACGCTGGCGGTCCTTCAGGGCGGACCGGACTTCGGGGATCGCGGCGATCGCCGAGGCGGCGGCGCCGGCGGTCTCGGTGCGCAGCTCGTCGGTGGCGTCCATGCCGTTGACCAGGATCCGCAGCTCGCGCGAGACCGGGTCTTCCTCGAATTCGATGCGGGTGTCGAAGGTGCAGCGGACCAGCGCGGCCGGGTCGGCGAGGTCCAGGTCGGCCCAGCCGGCGGCGACGCCGACGGCGCGGTACAGGGCGCCGGAGTCCAGGTAATGCCAGCCCTGGCGGGCGGCGACCAGACGGCTGATGGTGCCCTTGCCGGAGCCGGAAGGGCCGTCGATGGTGAGGACGGGGACGCTGGAGTTCGGGTGTGGGCTGTTCATGGGGGCATTATGCGGGACCCGGTTGCCGCCCCCGCCATTCGGGATGCGTACCCGGGATTAGGCGATGGTCGCCGCAACCACTTGATCGACGGGAGATTTACCCGTTAGAATCGCCGGCTTCGTCCGTTAACCCATTTACCTGTAGCCGAGGTCTGTCATGAAGGTCCTGTCCTCCCTGAAGTCGGCGAAGGCCCGTCACCGCGACTGCAAGGTCGTTCGCCGCCGTGGCAAGGTCTTCGTGATCTGCAAGTCGAACCCGCGTTTCAAGGCGCGTCAGCGCTGATCCATTCCGTCCGGCGTCCTGCGCCGGGCTGAAACGCGAGAAGGCCGCCCTCGGGCGGCCTTCTGCATTGTGGCGTTCCCCGCCTTCGAATTGGCGTTATCGCAGGCGCAAACCTTCAAAACGTGACGGCCGCGCGCTGCCGGGGCATCAGGGGTTGTGCGTACAATCGCGCACTACCACGAGGGGGCTCGAAGGGGAATCCGCCATGAAGCATCGCATTGCCGCCGTTCCGCTGTTCGCTGCGCTCGCCCTGTCCGGTGTCGCCTCGGCCGACACCCTGCTGGTCGAGCGCGTCCAGGAAGAAAACCAGGCCACCCTGCCCGCGCGTGGCCAGACCATGGCGCAGGTGGAAGCCAGCTACGGCGCACCGTCGCAGAAGCTGGAGGCCGAAGGTGGACAGAAGCGCCAGTGGCCGACCATCAACCGCTGGGTCTACCCGTCCTTCACCGTCTACTTCGAGAAGAACAAGGTGATCGACGCCGTAGCCAACAAGGCCAGCGCGGAGGAAGTGGGTCCCAAGCCACCCATCCGCTGAGCCCCTCTCGATGACGTCATGAACCAGAACGCACACGCACGCTTTCCCGCCGAATGGGAACCCCAGTCGGCCGTCCTGATCGCCTGGCCTAACGCGGACACCGACTGGGCCGACCGCCTGGGCGAGGTCGAGGAGACCTACATCGCGCTCGTCGCGGCGATCACCCGCTTCCAGGACGCGATCGTGTGCGTTGCCGACGAGGACGTGGAGGCCTACGCGCGTGCGCGCCTGTCCTCCGCACGCGTGGACATGTCGAAGGTGCGCTTCATCGAGGCGCCCTACGACGACACCTGGCTGCGCGACTCCGGCCCGATCACCCTGCGCGATGGCGATGGATTCCGGCTGCTCGACTTCCGTTTCACCGGCTGGGGCGGGAAGTTCGACGCCAGCCAGGACGACCTGCTGGTGGAACGCCTGACGGACGCGGGAATCTTCTCGAAAAGTGAGCGCCAAGCGATTGAGTTTGCTCTGGAAGGCGGCGCCATCGACACCGACGGCGACGGCACGCTGCTGACCACCTGGCAGTGCCTGCGCGAGCGCCACCCGGATGCCTCCCGCGAGGAACTGACGAACAAGCTGGCCGACTGGCTGCAGCAGGACCGCGTGCTGTGGCTCGACCACGGCTACCTGGAAGGCGACGACACCGACGCGCACGTCGACACCCTCGCCCGCTTCGCGCCGGATGACGCCATCGTCTTCCAGGCCTGCGACGACGAAACCGACTCGCACTATGCCGAACTCAAGGCGATGGGCGACGAGATCGCCGCGCTGCGCACGAAGGACGGCAAGCCGTACCGCCTGTTCCCGCTGCCGTGGGCAAAGCCCATCCTCGACGACGGCCGTCGCCTCGCCGCGAGCTACGCCAACTTCCTGATCGTCAACGGCGCCGTGCTGATGCCGGCCTACGGCGACGAGGCCGACGCGAAGGCGCAGGCCGTGCTCGCCGAAGCGTTCCCGGGCCGCGAGATCGTGCCGGTCCCGTGCCGCCCGCTGATCTGGCAGAACGGCAGCCTGCACTGCATCACGATGCAGTTGCCGCGGGGCGTCGTCGCCTGATCCCCACGCAGCGGCACCGACCGCTGCATTTCGCCCACGTTTTCGTTCGCGTCATGCGCAAGGCCTACAATTACAGGCCTTCGCGCGTTGCGCAGCTTTCGATCCGGAACCGATGAAGAAGACCACCCTCCCCGTCGCGCTGATCCAGGAGCGCAACCACGGCGACGCCGATGCGAACCTGACGGTGATCGAACAGCGCGTGGCCGAGGCCGCCAATCGCGGCGCGAAGCTCGTGCTGCTGCAGGAGCTGCACAACGGCCCGTATTTCTGCCAGCACGAGAACGTCTGCGAGTTCGACCTGGCCGAAACCATTCCCGGCCCGAGCACCGAACGCCTCGCCCCGCTCGCGAAGCAGCACGGCGTGGTGCTGGTGAGCTCGCTGTTCGAGAAGCGCGCGACCGGCCTGTACCACAACACCGCGGTGGTCTTCGAAGCCGACGGCAGCGTCGCCGGCAAGTACCGCAAGATGCACATCCCGGACGATCCGGGCTTCTACGAGAAGTTCTATTTCACGCCGGGCGACATCGGTTTCGAACCGATCAACACCTCGGTCGGTCGCCTCGGCGTGATGGTGTGCTGGGACCAGTGGTATCCCGAAGGCGCGCGCCTGATGGCGCTCGCCGGCGCGGAGCTGCTGCTCTACCCCACCGCCATCGGCTGGGATCCGGACGACGTAGAGGCCGAGAAGGATCGCCAGCGCAACGCGTGGATCCTCAGCCATCGCGGCCATGCCGTCGCCAACGGCCTGCCCGTGCTCAGCTGCAACCGCGTCGGGCACGAGGCTTCGCCGATGGGCGCTTCGGGCATCCAGTTCTGGGGCAGCAGCCACGTGCTCGGCCCGCAGGGCGAGTTCCTGGCCGAAGCCAACACGGACGAGCCGGAAATCCTGATGGCCGAAGTCGACATGGAACGCAGCGAACACGTGCGCCGCATCTGGCCGTTCCTGCGCGATCGCCGGATCGACGCGTATGGCGACCTGCTGAAGCGCTATCGCGATTGATCCTGCGGTGTCGGTCCGCGCGCGGCGAACCGACATCTCCAGCGAACGATGAGTGCAAGCGCCGGGCAGCGGACGGGCAGAGCGCCGCGGGAAGCCGTCATCCAGGCGCGGGGCCAGGCCCGTAGCGCCGGAGCACTCCGACCGCAACGCTCCACCTCACCGTCCTTCCAGCGAAAGCTGGAATCCATCTCGTTGTTGCTCTTGGCCGAAGGCCGCGGCCCTTCGGCCAAGACCTTCGCGTCTCGAAAGCCTGCATGCGGCGACGCGAACCGCTCCGGCAGTTACGCTTGCCGCATGCCCACGCCCACCGCATCCACCCTCGCCTCAAGCGCCCTGCATCTGCGCAGCGCCACCACCGCCGACCTCCCCGCCATCACTGCGCTCTACGCGCAGGAAGTTCGCGATCACGTCGCCACCTACGAATACGACGAACCCGACGAAGCGGAGATGGCCCGCCGCTGGCAGGCGATCGTCGCGCAGGGGTATCCGTACCTGGTCGCCGAACGCGACGGCCGCTTCGCCGGCTACGCCTACGCCAGCGCCTACCGCACGCGCGAGGGGTACCGCTGGACGGTCGAGGACACCGTCTACGTGCACCCGGACCACGTCGGCCGCGGCGTCGGCCGCGCGCTGCTGCAGCGGCTGATCGACGACTGCACCGCGCTCGGCCTGCGGCAGATGGTCGCGGTCGTCGGCGACGTCACCAACGTGGCCTCGATCGCGCTGCACGAGAAGCTCGGATTCCGCACAGTCGGCGTGTTCCAGGGGCTCGGTCGCAAGCACGGCCGCTGGCTCGACACGGTCCAGATGCAGCGGAGGCTAGGCCCGGGACACGAAACGGACCCGGTGTGACCCCGGCCGACGAGCGGTAGAAATAAAACGAACGGCCGTGCTATTTTCCGCCCCATGACCGTTCTGACCGCCACCAGCAAGGGCGCCGCGACCCGCGAGGCCATCATCGACCGGGCCTACGGCATCGCCTGTGCTGCCGGCCTGGAAGGCCTGTCGATCGGGCCGCTGGCCCAGGCGGTGGGCATGTCGAAGAGCGGCGTATTCGCGCATTTCGGCTCGCGCGAGGACCTCCAGCTCGCCGTCCTCGACGAGGCCGCCGTGCGGTTCGTCGATCACGTCCTGCGCCCCGCCCTGTCGAAGCCGCGCGGGCTGGCCCGCGTGCGGGCGATCCTCGAAGCCTGGTACGACTGGGTCCGCCAGACCGAAGGCAGCTGCCTGCTGCTGAGCGCCGCCAGCGAATACGACGACCGCCCCGGCCCGCTGCGCGACCGGTTGGTCGAACACGAGCGCCGCTGGCGCCAGGAGGTCGCCCGCGCCGTCACGCTCGCCATCGGCACCGGCGAGCTCGCCGGCGATACCGACCCGGATCAGATGGCGTTCGAACTCGCCAGCCTCGCCCTGATCGTCCACCACGACGCCGGCCTGTTCGGCTTCGAATCCGCCGCCGACCGCGGCCGTCGCGCGCTGGAGCGGCTGTTCCGCTCCTACGCCCCCCACGCCTGACGCACCCACGGAGGGATCGCCCATGTACCCGCTCATCGCCGGAATTAGCACGACCGTTCGTAAGCTCTTCGGCCTGTACGGGCCGCGTGTGTGGTTCGCCGTCGGCAGTCGCGTCGCGCCGAGGCGCACCGTCGCGCGTGCGGCCCGGATCTTCTGCACGCCGCTGTCCTCCTCGCGCAGTCGCGCACTGGCGGCGCCGACGTTCGGCGCACGCGAGGAATCCATCGACGTCGACGGCCACGCGATCACCGCCTACGTCTGGGGCGATCCGCGGCGCCAGCCGTACGTGCTGTTCGCCCATGGATGGTCGAGTCACGGCACGCGCGTCGGCGCGTGGCTTCCGCGCCTGCGCGACGCAGGCTATGCGCTGGTCGCCTTCGACCAGCCGGCGCACGGCCGCAGCCCCGGCGAGATCGCGACCCTGCCCTGCTTCACCCGGCACCTGCTCGCGGTGGGCGAACACTTCGGGCCGGCGGCCGTGGTGATCGGCCATTCGCTCGGCGGCGCTGCGACGGCGAACGCGCTCGCGCGCGGCCTGAAGGCCGACCGCGCGGTGCTGATCGCGCCCGCCGCCGATCCGATCGCCGCCGCCGAACGCTTCGCCGACCTGCTGTGGATCGGCGCCAATGTGTGCCGGCGGATGTTCGAGTATTTCGAAAGCCGCATCGGCCTGAGCTTCGACGAGCAGCAGGCGCATCGCACCGCGCCGGTGATCGGACGGCCGGCCCTGATCATCCACGATCTGGAGGACCGCGACGTCCCCTGGTCCGAGGGCGAGCGCTACGCGCGCTACTGGCCTGATTCGCGCCTGCTGACCACGCGCGGCCTGGGCCATCGGCGGGTACTCGACGACGAGGCGGTGATCGGCTCGGTCATGCGCTTCCTGCACGGCGAAACCGTCGGCGAGCGCGCGGTGTCCTCCCCCAACCTGCCGTTCGGCGTGGCGTGAGACGGGCGTTCATTGCCCCGTTCCGGATCAGGCCCTAAGCTTCCTGCAACCGATTTCCCACGACGGCGCCTGCGGGCGCCGTCTTGCTGCAGGACCCGCGAATCCATGCCGATCCACACCGCGCCCCACGCTCGCGTCGAAGGGCGCTTCCATGTCTGAGTCGTTGCACGCGCTGCTGGAACGCCAGCCGCACGCCATCGTCGAACGCGACGGCGTGCGCTACACCCTGCTGGGCACCGCGCACGTCTCGCTGGCGAGCGTGGAAGCGGTACGCGACGCGGTCGGCAGCGGTGCGTTCGACGCGGTCGCGGTCGAGCTGGACCCGCAACGCCTGCAGGCGTTGACCGATCCGGATGCGATGGCGCGGATGGACCTGGTGCAGGTGATCCGCAACGGCAAGACCGCGCTGTTCGCGGCGAACCTCGCGCTGGCCGCGTACCAGCGCCGCCTCGCCGAGCAGCTCGGCATCGAGCCCGGCGCCGAACTCAAGCGCGCCGTGCTCGAAGCGCGCCAGCGCGAGCTGCCGGTGCACCTGATCGACCGCGACGTCGGCCTGACCTTCCGCCGCGCCAGCGCGGGGCTGGGGTTCTGGGGGCGCATCAAGCTCGGTGCCGGCCTGGTCACCGCGCTGTTCGTCGACGAGGAAGTCGGCGAGGCCGACATCGAGAAGCTCAAGCAGGGCGACATGCTCGAATCGAGCTTCAGCGAATTCGCCAACGACAGCCCCGAACTGTACGAAGCCGTCATCGCCGAACGCGACCGCTACATGGCCGCGCGTCTGCGTGAAACGCATGGCGACGCGCGCGAAGTGCTGGCGGTGGTCGGCGCCGGCCATCTGCAGGGCCTCGCGCGCCATCTGCGCGATGAGACACGCGATCCGGACGCGATCCGCACGGAACTCGAAACGGTCGGCAAGAAGAGCAGGACGCCGTGGCTGGGCATCGCGATCGTCGCGTTCATCGTCGCCGCGATCAGCGTCGGCATCTGGCGCGGCGGTTTCGCGATGGGCGCCGACCTGCTGCTGCAGTGGATCGCCTGCACCGCCGGCTTCGCCGCGCTGGGCTGCGCGCTGGCGACGGCGCATCCGCTGAGCATCCTCACCGCCGCGCTCTTCGCCCCGCTCAAGCCGTTCCGCCTCGGCGTACCCACCGGCACGTTCAGTGCGTTGACCGAAGCGCGCATCCGCAAGCCGACGTACGCCGATTTCATGTCCCTGCGCGACGACGTGCAGACGCTGCGCGGCTGGTACCGCAACCGCGTCGCGCGCGTGCTGCTCACGTTCCTGCTGACCAACCTGGGCTCGATGATCGGCGCCTGGACGGGCCTGTTCCGCATCGGCGGGCGGTTGCTGCACTGATCCAAAGCGTTTGTAGCCCGTGTAAGCGAAGCGCACCCGGGTTTCGGACGGCGTGAGGTTGACGTTCCCCGGGTGCAGCCTCTGGCCTTACCCGGGCTGCCAAAGCTCATCTTCTGCGTGTCGCCAGAACTCGTCGGAGAAAAAAGCAAAGGCCGGAGCACGAATGCTCCGGCCTTTTTCATTGCGGCGCCGTCAGGTCGGGAAACTCAATCGACCTTGATCGCCGTGATCGTCGCGCCGGCGACCGGGCCATCGACCTGCTTCCCGCGAGCCCGGCGAATCATGCGCGAGGTGCTGTTGCGCAGGTCGTCGAGCATCGCGTAGATCGTCGGCAGGAACAGCAGGCTCACCACGGTGGAGAACGCCAGGCCGCCGGCGATCGCGCGTGCCATCGGGTAGTACGGCGGGCCGTCGCCGCCGATCTGCGTCTGCGTCAGAGAGATCGGCACCATCGCCAGGATCGCCGTGCCCATCGTCATCAGGATCGGGCGCAGGCGTTCCTTGCTGCCTTCCACCAAGGCGTCGGTGCGCGACAGGCCACGGCGGCGCAGGTTGTTGATGTGCTCGATCATCACGATCCCGTTGTTCACCACCACGCCCATCAGCACCAGGATGCCGATGAAGGCCATGATGTTGAACTCGGTGCCGGTGAGCCAGAACAACCAGAACACGCCGAACACCGAGAACAGCACGCCGGTCATGATGGCCGAGGGGAACAGCAGCGATTCGAACACCGCCGCCATCACCACGTAGATCATGATCAGCGCGATCAGCAGGTTGAACATCATCTGCTTGTTCGCTTCGGCTTCGTCCTCGAACGCGCCGGTATCGAAGCTGAAGTTGTAGCCGGCCGGGAACGCGACCGCCTTCAACACTTCCTCCATCGCCTTGCGCGCTTCCGGCACGGTGATCTTGTCGCCGAGGTTGGCCTGGATCGCCACCGTCGTCTGCCGGTTGGCGCGCTGGATCTGCGTCGCCGACGGCTTCACCGCGACGTCGACCATCGCCAGCAGCGGCACGGTGCGGCCGTCCGGCGCACGCACGGTGAAGCTCGCCACGTCCGCCATGCCGAACTGCTCGGCGCCTTCGAAGCGCGCCCACACCGGCACTTCGGTGTCGCCGCGACGGAACTCGCGCAGCGGCGCGCCGCGCAGCGCGAGGCCGACGAAGCTCGCCACTTCCTGCGCGCTGAAGCCGAACGACGCCGCGCGTTCGCGATCCACGCGCACCGACAGCTCGCTGTTCTGGTCGCCAATGTCCACGCGCACGTCGCGCAGTTCCTTGCGCTTGGCCATGATCGGGACGATGTCGTTGGCCAACTCGACCAGCGTTTCGGTCGAGTCGCCCACCAACTGCACCTGCACGTTCTGGCCCGGGCCGCCGCCACCGCCACCGCCGCCCTGGTTGCCGATGCCGATGTTGGCGCGCGCCGACTTCGGCAGGTCCTTGCGCAACTGTTCGACGATGCCCTTGGACTCGCTGATCTTGTCGGTATCGAAGGTGATGCGCGTGCCGCCCCAGCCCTGCTCGCTGTAGTACGAGTAGATCTGGGTGATGTTGTACTTCTTGCGGTTGGTCTCCAGGAACTTCTCGATCCTGAGGATCTCGTCCGACATCTGCTCCTTCGTGTACGCGCCCTTCCACTGGTAGAAGATGTTGGTCTCGGTGCCGTCGTCGCCGCCGAACATGTTCTTCTTGGTCAGCATGAACGGCACGATGCTCACCGCGATGATCATCAGGATGCCCAGCACGGCCTTGCCGCGATGTTCCAGCGTCCAGCGCAGGAACGTCGCATAGCGCTTCTGCATGCGCGGGATCACGCCGCGGTGGGACTTCACGGCCGGCGGCGTCTTCAGCCGGGCGGAGATCATCGGGATCAGGCTCACCGCCACCAGCCACGAAGCGAGCAGCGAGACGGAGATCGTGATCGCGATCTGCGAGAGATAGATCGAAAGGAAATTGCGCTCGCCGAACAGGTTCGGCAGGAACACGATGCAGTGGCACAAGGTGCCGGCCGACAGCGCGATGGCGACGTGCCTGGTACCCAGGATCGACGCCAGCACCGGCTGGTCGGGCATGCGTTCGCGTTCCTGGTAGATGCTTTCCACCACCACGACCGCGTTGTCCACCAGCATGCCGACCGCCAGCAGCAGGCCCATCATCGACAGGATGTTGAGCGTGACGCCGGCGAAGTACATGAAGCCCAGCGTCATCACGAAACAGATCGGGATGGCCAGCGTCACCATCAGCGTCGACGGCCAATGGCGCAGGAAGAAGAACAGCACCGCGATCGACAGGATCAGGCCGATCGCGCCGGCTTCGGCGAGTTCGAGCAGCGACTTGGTGACGTTGTCGCCCTGGTTGTCGATGATGATGATGCGGATGTCGGAGAGCTCCGGCTGCTTGCGGATCGCCTCCACTTCCGCCAGCGCCTTGCTCGACACGTCGACGAGGTTCGCGTTGCGTTCCTTGAAGATGTCCAGGCCGATCGCCGGACGGCCATCGAGGCGGCGCCCGTAATTCATGCGCTGCGGCTTGAGCCGCACCTGCGCGATGTCGCCCAGCCGCACGCCCGAGTTGTTGATCACCAGATCGCGCAGCTGCTGCAGGTCGGTGATCTCGCCCACCGGCTGCACGCGAAGACGGCGACCGCCGTCGTCGATCTGCCCGGCGGAAATCGAGAAGTTCACCGCCTTCAACCGCTCGTTGAGCTCGTTGAGGCTGAGGTTGTGCGCGGTGAGCCGATCGGGATCGATCGCGATCTCCACCTCGTTCGGCGCCGCACCGGTCACGTCCACGCGCGCCACGCCGGGAATACGCTCGATGCGGCGCTTGAACTCGCGCTCGATCATGTCGTACGAGCCGGTCAGGTCGCTCTTGCTGGCCAGGCGCACGCGCAGGACGGGCTCGTCCGTGGTGGAGAACTTGAAGACGTTGTAGCGCTGCAGGTCCTCGGGCAGTTCGTCCCGGATGGCGTCGATGCGCTCGCGCGCCTCCGACGCCGCGATGGCGACATCGCGGTTCCAGTCGGAGAACTGCATGAAGATCTCGGCGCCGTCGGCACGCGCGTTCGCATCCATGCGCTTGATGCCGGTCATCGTCGACAGCGCTTCCTCCACCGGACGCAGCAGCGTGCGCTCCACCTCCTCGGGGGTGGAGCCGGTGTAGGGAACCTGCACGAAGATGAAGGGCGGCGAGACTTCGGGAAAGGCCTCCAGCGGCAGGCGGATCGCCGCGATCAGGCCGATCACGAACAGCGACACGAAGAACATGATCGCCGTGACCGGCCGCTTGATGCTGAGCTCCGCAATGGTCATCTGGCGCGCTCCTCAGACCGGCTCGGCATGGCCGCCGGCGCCTTCGCCCGTCGCCACCGGCGCGTGCGTGCGCTTGGCGCGATTGACGTAGTACTCGTCGGCGCGGCGATCCAGCAGGTCGTACACCACCGGGATCACCACCAGCGTCAGCAGCGTGGAGACCAGCAGGCCGCCGATCACCGTGATCGCCATCGGCGAGCGCACCTCGGCGCCCTCGCCCATCGCCAGCGCGAGCGGGAGGAAGCCGAACAGCGTGCACATCGTGGTCATGATGATCGGGCGCAGTCGCGAACGCGCGCCTTCGACCAGGGCCTCGCGCTTGGCGACGCCCGCCTCGCGCAGCTGGTTGACCTTGTCGACCAGGATGATCGCGTTCTTCACCACCAGGCCGACCAGCAGGATCAACCCGATGAACACCACCACCGACACCGGCGAATTGGTGAGCAGCAGCGCGAGCACGGCACCGACCAGCGCCAGGGGAATGGTGAACAGGATGACGAACGGATGCAGCAGCGATTCGAACTGCGAGGCCATCACCAGGTACACCAGGAACACCGCCAGGCCGAAGGCGAACAGCAGCGAGGTCACCGATTCGGCAAGCTCCTCGCCCTGGCCGCCGATGTGCATGCTCACGCCGGCGCCGAGCGGTTCCTTCGACACCATCTCCTCGACCTCGCGCACGGCCGTGCCCAGGTCGATGTCGCGCAGGTTCGCCGAGACGATCGCCACGCGCACCTGGTCGGCGCGGTGGATTTCGCTCGGGCCCGTGGTGGCGACGACGTCGGCGACCGAGTCCAGCGTCACCGGACGGCTGCTGTTCGGGTTGACGATCAGGCGGCGGATGCTGTCGACGGACGCGCGGTCGGTTTCGCGTGCGCGCACCAGCACGTCGATCTTGCGATCGCGGAAGCTGTAGCGCGTGGCGACGTCGCCGCGCACCTTCTTCACCACGACGTCGGCGATCTGGCGAGTGGTCAGGCCGAGCGCACCGGCGCGATCCTGGTCGAAGCGGATCTGGATTTCAGGGAAACCCTCTTCCACCGTCGACTTCACGTCGGCGTAGTGCGGATTGGCGCGCAGCAGCTTGGCCATGCGCTGGCCGGCCTGCTGGATGCCTTCCAGGTCCTGCCCGCGCAGTTCGATTTCGAGCGGCGTGGAGAAGCTGAAGAGCTCCGGACGGGCGAAGTCGACCTGCGCGCCCGGATGCGCCTGCATCGTCCCGCGCAGGCGCTCCGTCTCGCGCGCTTCCACCGCCTTGCTGCCGCCGTTCTCCATCACCACGGTGAGCTTGCCGATGTTCTCGCCGCTCTCGGTGGGATTGGCGTCCAGGCGCGTACCGCTGCCGCTCACGCCGTATAGCGCGCGGATGCCGTCGTCGTCGGCATGCTTGCGCTGCAGCTCGCGCACCAGCGCGTCGGTGTCGCGCAGCGGCGTGCCGGGCGGGAGCTTCACCGTCATCTCGAAGCGGTCCTGCGCCAGCTGCGGGATCAGGTCCGCGCCCAGCAGCGGCACCGCCAGCAGCGTCAGCGCGAACGCCACCGCCGCCGAGCCGAGCACCAGCACCGGACGGTTCAACGCGTTCGGCAGCAGCTTGAGGTAGCTGCGTTCGGCGCGGCCGTACGGCGACATCGCGATGTCGCTGGCCTTGCGCATGATCGGACCGACCACCGCCACCAGCACGCGCCACAGGCGCACGATCGTCCAGGCGATGCTGAAGAAGAACGTCCGCAGCACCCAGTTGAGCCCGCGCTGGAACCACGACAGCGGCTTGCCCAGTTTCGTTTTCGGCTCCCAGCGGGGATGCGGCGCTTCCTCCGGGAAGGCCATGGGCGGGCGGCCCTTGAGCGCGCTCAGCATCGGGATCAGCGTCATCGACACGATCAGCGAGATGCCGATGGCGAGCGCCACGGTCAGCGCCTGGTCGCGGAACAGCTGGCCCGCGATGCCCTGCACGAACACCAGCGGCAGGAACACCGCGATCGTCGTCAGCGTGGACGCGACCACGGCCATGCTCACCTCGCGCGTGCCGGCGATGGCGGCTTCGAGTATTCCGAGCCCGCGTTCCCGCGCCTTCGCGATGCTTTCCAGCACCACGATGGAGTCGTCCACCACCAGGCCGGTCGCCAGCGCCAGGCCGCCGAGCGACATGACGTTGAGGCTCAGGCCCATCTGGCCCATGAAGAAGAACGTCGCGATGATCGACACCGGCAGCGACAGCGCGATGACGAACGTGCTCCAGCCATCGCGCAGGAACAGGAAGATGATCAGCACGGCGAGCGCGCCGCCGATGACCGCGTCCATCTTGACGTCGGAAATCGCGTGGCGGATGAACTGCGACTGATCGTCGATGGTGGTCAGTTCGACGTCCGGCGGGACCTGCTCCTTGAGTTCGTCCAGGCGCTTCTGGATCGCGTCGGCGGTGGCGACCGTGTTCGCGTCGCCTTCCTTGTAGATCGCCAGTTCGACCGCTTCCCGGCCCGCCAGGCGGATGATCGCCTCGCGTTCCTTGAAGCCCTGACGCACCTCGGCGATGTCCTTCAACCGCACCGGCATGCCGCCCGCGACCGACGCACCGCCGGCGGAGTTGGCGCTCTGCACCGACGCCGCCGCGGCCATCGCCTCGGCCGAACCGGTCTGCGCGGCGATCGCCGCCATCTGCGCTGCCGCCGACGCCGCCGCGCTGTCGCCGCCGCTCTGCGTGGTGACCAGCATCTCGCGCATTTCCGGCACGCTGGCGAACTGGTTCACCGTGCGCACGAGGTAACGCTGCGAGCCTTCCTCCAGACGGCCGCCGGAGATGTTGATGTTTTCCTGCTGCAGGCGCTGGATGACGGTGTCGATCGGCAGGTTCAGCTGCGCGATCTTCTGCTGGTCGATGTCGACCTGGATCTCGTCTTCCAGGCCGCCGCCGACCTTCACCGCGGCGACGCCTTCGACCGGTTCGAGCTTCTTTTTCAGATCGTCGTCGGCGTAGCGGCGCAGCGCGGTGAGCTGGCGCATCGCCTCGGTGTCGCTGGACGCTTCGGTCTTGGGCGACAGTGCGATGCGCAGGATCGGCTCGGTCGACGGATTGAAGCGCAGCAGCACCGGCGCCTTGGCTTCCAGCGGAAGCTGCAGCACTTCCATCTTGTCGCGGACTTCCAGGCTGGCCTGGTCCATGTCCGTGCCCCAGGCGAACTCGAGCACGACGTCGCTCTGGCCCGTTCGCGACACAGACTTCAGCTTGCGCAGCCCCTTCACCACGCCGACGGCTTCCTCCACCGGCTCGCTGATCAGGGTTTCGATTTCCGACGGCGCCGCGCCGGTGTATTCGGTGCGGACCGTCAGCGTGGGATAGCTCAGATCGGGCAGCAGGTTGACCTTGAGGTCGCCCAGCGCGATCAGGCCGAACAGGACGAAGGTGAGCGTCACCATGAACACCGTCACCCGACGGCGCGTGGAGAATTCCACCAGGTTGAAACCGGGCGTGTGCGCGGGTTGCGTCACGTGGATTCTCCGGGATTACTTCTTGGTTTCGGACTTGGCGACCGAAGCGACTTCCTTCTTCGCCTGCGGCTGGCCCAGGATCTGCACGGCGGTGCCGTCGCGCAGCGCGGTCTTGCCGGCGACGACGACCTGCTCGCCTTCCTTCACGCCGTCGCGCACTTCGGCCCACGAACCGTCCATGTAGCCCAGCTTGACCGGCACGCGCTTGGTCTTGTCGCCACTGACCACGAACACCGCCGGATCGCCATCGTCGTCCAGCAGCGCGACGCGCGGGACGACGAGCGCGTCGGCGCGCTGGTCGTAGTCGATGCGGATGCGGCCGAACATGCCCGGCTGCAGGATGCCGTCGCCCTTGAACGCGCACACCACGCGGAAGGTGCCGCTGCCCGAATCCACCACCGGCGAAACGCGGTCCACCATGCCCTGGAAGGTCTTGCCCGGCAGCGCATCGACCACCAGCGCGACCGGCAGGCCGGCCTTGAGCGTCACCAGCTCGCGCTCGGGCACGTTGAGCGTGGCCTCCAGGCGCGAGGTGTCGACGATGCGGAAGATCGGCGTGTTGATCTGCACGAAGTTGCCGGTCTTGATCGAGCGCGAGGCGATCACGCCGGAGATCGGCGCTTCGACGTTCGCGTACGACAGTTCGAGGTTCGCCAGGCGGTTGGCGGCGCGGGCGTTCTCCAGGTCGTAGCGCAGCTGGTCGTTGTCGTTGGCACTGAGCAGCTTCTGCTCGGCCATCTGCTTGGCGCGGCTGTAGTTGGCTTCCAGCTTGCGCATGGCGGCGCCGGTCTGCGCGGCCTGCAGCTCGGCGCGGGCGGAGTCCAGGCGCACCAGGGTCTGCCCGGCGCGGACCGGCTGGCCTTCCTCGACCATCACGTTCAGCGCCACGCCCGAGGTCTTGGCGACCACCTGCGATTCGGCCACCGGCTCCAGCGGCGCGGTGCCGGTATAGCTGGCGGCGACGGCGCGGCGGGAGGCCTTGGCGACCTCGACCGGCACGGCTTCGGGACCCTTCTTGTCTTCCCCGGCCTTGGCCTGCGCCTCGCCTTCGCCCCCGCCCTTGCAGGCGCTCAGCAACAACAGGCACGGCAGCAGGACGACAGCGGCGCGGGCAAAACCACGGCTGCGATTTCGGGCGAAGTGACGCATGAATTGGACCCCAAGGTGGCTGAGACCGGCGCTTGTACCGGTGTTGTATATAGGTATATCACCGCCCCAGTCACCCTCCATCCGCCGAAGGTCATGGTGACTGGAGCCACGTCGTCGACCGCCCCTGCCGCAGGCGAAGACGGTACGCAAGAACCATCGATGCAAAACGGAGCGGCTTCGTTGCAATCCGAACCATGGCTATACTTGCCGACTTGTGCGCGGTCGCCTTGATAAATGGGGAGGCGCCACGCAGCCAGCACTAAGAACCTTTCGCTAGCCACACGAGATTGCGGACTACGACATGATGCGACCGCTGATGATCGCCGCCTGCTTCCTCCTGACCGCCACCGCGTTCGGTGCGTCGGCCCAGGATGTGCAGGCTCCCGCCGCCCCGGCCGCCGCTGCCGCGCCGACCGCTCCGGCCCCGGCCGCTCCGGTCGCACTGAAGGGCGACGCCGCCCGGGGCAAGCAGCTCACCTACACCTGCCAGGGCTGCCACGGCGTCACCGGCTACAAGAACGCCTATCCGAACTACCACGTGCCGCGCATCGGCGGGCAGTCGGAGGTCTACCTGACCAACGCGTTGACCGAATACAAGAAGGGCACGCGCAAGCACCCGACGATGCAGGCCCAGGCGCAGAGCTTCTCGGACCAGGACATCGCCGATATCGCCGCCTTCCTTTCGACCGTGAAGTGAGCAGCAGACCCATGACGAACCCGGCCTTGACCAACAAGTTCCTCGCCATCGCCCTGCTCGCCTCCATCGCGCTGGTCGGCTGTTCCGGCGGCGACACGCCGGCCGAGCATTCGGCGGCCGACCGCAGCGAAGGCCACACCTCGTCCTCCGCGGGCCTGCCGGCCGGCCACATCGCCGCGGGCGAGAAGCTGGCGCAGACCAAGGGCAAGGCCACCGGCCAGTCGTGCGTCGACTGCCACGGCGCCGAAGGCAACGCGCCGATCGACGAGACCTACCCGAAGCTCGCCGGCCAGTACTACGACTACATCGCGCACTCGCTGCAGGCCTACCGCGACGGCGACCGCGAACATCCGCTGATGTCGAGCCAGGCGAAGGAACTGACCGACCAGCAGATCGCCGACCTCGCCGCCTACTTCGGTTCGCGCAAGGGTTCGCTGCAGGACCTGCACGGCATGCACCACGACTGATCGCGCCTGTCGCGACGGTAACGAACAGGCCCGCGCACGCGGGCCTTTTCGTTTGCGCCGGACAGCCCGGTTCCGGGCTACACGGAAGCGTCGGCGGGCTCGCTTCGGAACGCGTCGCCGGATTCGATGCGCGCGAGCGTCCGCAACAGCACCGGTGACAGGAAGTCGTCGATGACCTCGTCCGCGCCCGCGTCGCACAACGCGTCGTCCGACAAGGCGCCGCGCAGACCGAAGGTGCGGATGCCGGCGGCGCGCGCGGACCGGATGCCGGACAGCGAATCCTCGAACGCAAGCGCGCAGCGTGCGGTGCCGCCGAGACGTTCGAGACCCGTGAGATACGGCAACGGATCGGGCTTGCCCCGCGCGAGTTCCTCGCCGATCACCAGCGCGTCGATCCGGTCGAGGACGCCGATGCCACCGAGCATCAGCTCCGCATTCGCGCGCGGCGCATTCGTCACCACGCCGACGCGCACGTCGTGGCGGCGCGCCCAGTCGAGCAGTTCGATCGCGCCGCGCGTGGGTTCCAGCGTCGTCACCGCCGAACGGAACAGCGCCTCCTTGCGATCGGCCAGGCGTGCGTGCGCCTCGATCGGTTGGTCGGGGAACAGCTCGCGCATGATCGCCTCGTTCGATGCGCCCATGATCCGCGAGCGGTACGTCTCCATCGTGAGCGTGCGGTCGAAATCCGCGAGCAGCGTCTGGAACGCGGCGAAGTGGAGCTCGTCGGTGTTGACGAGCGTGCCGTCCAGGTCGAAGAGCAGTACGAAATCGTGTGGCATGAAGGTCCTGCTGCCAAATGGAACGGGCCGCAGACGCGGCCCGTTCTTCGTGCGATGCGATGCGGCGATCAGGACTCGATCGGCACCAGCGTGATCTCCACGCGGCGGTTCTGCGCGCGGCCTGCTTCGGTGTCGTTGCTGGCGATCGGGCGGGATTCGCCGGCACCGACGACGATGAAGCGTTCGCGGTTCAGGCCACGGCCCTGCAGGTAGCTGGAGACCGCATTGGCGCGCTGCTCGGACAGCTTCTGGTTGTACGCATCGCTGCCGACGCTGTCGGTGTGGCCGGCCACTTCGATCACCGTCTGGTTGTACTCCTGCAGCGTGCGGGCAACGTTGTCGAGCACCGGGTAGAACTCGGGCTTCAGGTTCGACTTGTCGAAGTCGAAGGTGATGCCGCTGGGCATGTTGAGCGTGATGTTGTTGCCCTGGCGCACGACATCGACGCCGGTGCCGGCGGTCTGCTGGCGCAGCGCGGCTTCCTGGCGATCCTGGTAGTTGCCGATGGCCGCACCGGCGAGGCCGCCGACGCCAGCGCCCACCAGCGCGCGCTGGCGGCGCTCGGTCGCGTCGTCGCCGCTGAGCAGGCCCGCCGCAACGCCGGCCAGCGCGCCGATGATCGCGCCCTTGCTGGTCTTGCTCATACCCTGCTGCTGGCCCTGCTGCGGCGGTTGCTGCTGCGGATAGGGCTGGCCGTAGTAACCGCCGCCGCTGGTGGCGCAACCGGCGAGCAGCGCGGTGGTGACGACGGCCACACACGCGGCCTTGACGAAATTCTTCATGAGCGGGGTCCTTGCGTGGAAGACGGAATGGAACTGAACGCGCACAAGCTAACCGCGTTCACGTCTGGCGCAAGTGATCGCGACGTTCCGTGTTCAGTCGGCGGCAGGAATCAGCGCAGCCGCCGCATCCCCATCGAGGCGCGCGTCCCAGTTTCCCATCAACGCCAGGTACAGCAGCTTGTCGAACTCCGCGCCGAAGCGGCGGATCACCGCATCGGGATCGGGAATGAGCCGGCCATCGGCGATCAGCCCGAAGTGCACGCGCCCGTTGTAGCTGAGGATGGAGATGCCGATGCCGATCGAACCGGTCTGCGGCACCCAGAACATCATTTCGCGCAGCATGCAGCCGGCGAGGTACAGCGGCTGCTGCGGACCGGGCACGTTGGTGGCGACCGCCGTGGCCTTGCGGCTGAACAGTTCCAGCGCCAGCCCCTGCACCGGCGACGGCGCCATGCCGAGCGCCGCGAGCAGTCCGTACGCGACGATCGCCTGCCGCGAGCGCTTGAGGTCCTCCATGCAGCGCGCGACGTGTTCGACGCGCCGGATCGGATTGCCCTCGCCCACCGGCAGCTCGAGGAACACCAGGCCGAAGTGGTTGCCGAGCTTGCGTGCGTGTTCCAGCGGACGCAGGTTCACCGGCACCGTCGCACGCAACGTCAGACCGTCGACGTGATCGCCGCGTTCGATCATGTAGCTGCGCAGCGCGCCGGCGGCGGTGGCCATCAGCACGTCGTTGACGGTGCAGTCGCAGGCGCGGCCGACGGCTTTGACTTCTTCCAGGTCGAGCGGTTCGGCCCAGGCGACGCGCTTGCTCACGCCCAGCCGGCCGCGCAGCAGCGACGGGGGATCGTCCGGCAAAGCGAGCGCGTGCAGCAGCTCGCGCGCGATCTCGCCGCCCTCCTTCGCCAGCACCGCGGCGAGCGTGGGATCGCGGTACATCTCCAGTCCTTTCTCCACGACCTTGCTGCCCAGCTGCACGTAGCGATCGACCGCGCCCACGCGACGCGCGACGCCCGCGTGCTGCTGCTTGAGCCACGTGCGCGGCAGTTCGCTGCCGTCGGCCGCGTCGGGTTCGGTATCGGTGAGCGAGAGCAGCACCTGCACCAGCGCGATGCCGTCGGCGTAGCTGTGATGGATGCGCGCCACCAGCGCCGAACCGCCGCCGTCGAAACGTTCGACCAGATGGAACTGCCACAGCGGGCGATCGTGGTTGAGCGGCGAGGACGCGAGCTGGCTGACGAAGCGCTCCAGCGCGCGCTTGTCGCCGCGACCGGGCAGCGCGGCGTGCTGCACGTGCCAGTCGAGGTTGAAGTTCAGGTCGTTTTCCCAGTGCGCGCCGGCCGGCGTGACCACGGCCTTCTGGCGGAACCGTCCGTACGAGAGGAAGCGCTGCTTCACCACGCGCTTGAGGCGCTCCAACGACATCGGTTCGGCGAACATCAGCACGCCGGTGATCATCATCGGGTTGGTCGGCCGCTCCATGCGCAGCCAGGCGGTGTCGACCCGCGACATCGGTTCCCGGCGACCACGCCGGCGTGCCCCAGTCCGCGTCCGCGCCATGGCCCTGGCTCCCGTGCGTGTGCCGGCCGAGTGAATCACGCCCTCGCGAGCAGCGTCAACGCGGCTCCATCAGCCGCGCAGCTTGCGATACGCGGCCAGCGCCGAATCGCGGCCCGCGCCCATCTCCACCAGCGGCTGCGGCGGGTAATCCGGCGCGCCCCGGCGCAGCGCCGGCGGGTCCTGCCAGGGCGCGAAGCGCAGCGGCACCGGCAGGCCGGCCAGCTCCGGCACCCAGCGTGCGATGTAGCTGCCGTCCGGATCGAACTTCGCAGCCTGCAGCACCGGGTTGAACACACGGAAGTACGGCGCCGCGTCCGCGCCGGTGCCGGCGACCCACTGCCAGCCGAGCGTGTTGTTCGCCAGGTCCGCATCCACCAGCGTGTCCCAGAACCAGCGCGCGCCGTGCCGCCAGTGGTAACGCAGGTGCTTGGTCAGGAAACTCGCGACGATCATCCGCACGCGGTTGTGCATCCAGCCGGTGTGCCACAGCTCGCGCATGCCCGCATCGACGATCGGCACGCCGGTGCGGCCCTGCTGCCAGTCGGCCATGCGCGCGGGCGACACGTTCGACCACGCGAAATCGTTGAAACGCGCGTCGAAGTCGCGGTCCGGCGTTTCGGGGAAGTGGTGCAGCAGGTGGTGGGCGAACTCGCGCCAGCCGAGCTCGCGCAGGAAGCCGTCGATATCGCCGCCGTTGCCTGCCGTGCGCTCGCGTTCGAGCATCGACGCCACGCGCCACGGAGCGATCTCGCCGAAATGCAGGTGCGGCGAAAGACGCGACGTGCCGATGCGGTCCGGGCGGTCGCGCTGTTCGCGATATCCACGCAGCGCGCCTTCCACGAAGGCTTCCAGCGCCGCGTGCGCCCCCGTTTCGCCGGGCGTCCATTCGTTCCAGAAGGCGCGGTCCCAGCCATGTCGCGGCGCGAGTCCCAGCGCGTCGAGCGGCACGCCGGCCGGGCCTTCGACGCTGCTGCGTATATGCCCGGGCGCATCGATGCACAGGCCGAGCTGCCACTGCGCCAGCAGTGTCTTCCAATACGGCGTGAACACCTTGAACGGCAGCCCCTGCCGGTTCCGCACCGTCCACGGCTCGAACAGCAGCGCCGCGTTGAAGCTCTCCACGCGCATGCCCTGCTGGCGCAGCGTGGTCTTGATGTTCGCGTCGCGGCGCTCGTGCGCGGGTTCGTAGCGGCGGTTCCAGAACACCGCCTCGGCACCGGTGGTCGCGATCAGCGATTGCAGCGTCGTCAGGCTCGGGCCGAAGAAATGGCGCAGGTGCGAGCCGCGCCGTCGCAGCGCCGCATCGAGTGCGGCCAGCGAACGGTGGCGCCAGGCATTGGACGCCGCACCCGGCGCCCAGTCGCCGGCTTCGTCCGGCGCGTGGATGTAGACCGGGATCGGCACGTAGCCGTTGTCGAGCGCCGCCTGCAGCGCCGGGTTGTCGTCCAGGCGCAGGTCGTTGCGGAACCACACCAGCGCCAGCGCGTTGGATTCGCCTGCGGACATCGGGCCCCCGGCCTCGGACGGACTCGTCGCCGCCAGTATGCCCAAGCCCGCGTCCGCCGCGCGGGGGCCGTCAGCCGCCGCGGTATTCGCGCGGGATGCGGTCGTTGAGGCCGACCAGGATCTCGTACGGAATCGTCCCGGCGAGCGCGGCGACGTCCTCGGCGCCGATCGCCTCGTCGCCCTGCGCACCGATCAGCACGACCTCGTCCTCGTTGAATGCGCTGTCGCCGCCGATGTCGACCATGAACTGGTCCATGCACACGCGCCCGACGATGGGATAGCGATGCCCGCGGATCAGCACCTCGCCACGCGAGGACAGCGCGCGCGGGAAGCCGTCGCCGTAGCCGATCGGCACGGTCACCACGCGCGTGTCGTGGTCGCTTCGCCACGTCGCGCCGTAGCTCACCGGATTGCCCGCCTTCACCACCTTGAAGTACACGACCTGCGAACGCAGCGACATCGCCGGCTTCACGTCGATGGTGCGTTGCGACGCGGGATCGGGCAGCACGCCGTAGAGCACGATGCCGGGCCGCACCAGGTCCAGCCACGTCTGCGGGAAATGCAGCACGCCGCCGGAATTGGCGAGGTGGCGCACCGGCATCGGCGCACCGAGGCGTTCGATGTGCGCGCAGGCGTCGTGGAAGCGTTCGACCTGCTGCAGCGTCATCGGCGAAGCCGGGTCGTCCGAACACGCCAGGTGCGAATAGATGCCCTTCAGCACGCACCACTTCGACGCCACCGCCGCTTCCACGAACGGCCGCGACGAATAGCTGTGCACGCCGACGCGTTCCATGCCGGTGTCGATCTTCAGGTGGATCACCGCACGCCGGCCCATCGCCTCGGCCGCGGCTTCGACCTGGCGCAGCTTGTCCAGCGAGGACACGGTGATCTCCAGGTCGTGCGCGATGAACTGCGACACCTGCGGACCGAAAATGCCGCCCAGCACCAGCACCGGCGCGGTCACGCCGGCACGGCGCAGCGCGATGCCCTCCTCCACGAACGCCACGCCCAGCTGATCCACGCCCTGCGCCTGCAGGTGCAGCGCGACCGGCACCAGCCCGTGGCCGTACGCGTTCGCCTTGACGATGCCCATGACGGGCACGCCCACGTGCGCGCGGATCGCACGCAGGTTGTGGGACAGATGGTCGAGATCGACCGTGATGCGAGTCGGACGCTCGCTGACGGCGGGAGGCATGCCAGGCGTGGGGTGCACTGCGTGTCCGGTGCGGAGGGCTCGAACGCGCATTCTAGCGAGCGGTGGGGTTGGTCGATGGGTGAGGCTGGCCCCGCTCACTTCCGCGACCGGCGGGACAGAGTCGAGAGGGGTTGGGGTCAGGAGTTGGGACGTGCGGTGCAACCGCATTCAGTGCACAGCTGTTCCGCGCTGTGGGCTTCACCCCTCCCCAACCCTCCCCTGCTTGCAGCGGGAGGTTGGGAGGTGCGAGTCGCGCGAGCGCCGGGATTCGAAGCGGCTCAATCGCAGCGCCGCTCGATCACCGTCTCCGTCTTGTTCTGCTGGTTTTCCTGGATTTTCCGGCCGGCGAACGCGCCGCCGACCGCGCCGGCCGCGGTCGCGAGCTTCTTGCCGCTGCCGCCGCCGACCTGGTTGCCGAGCAGCCCGCCGACCACGCCGCCGGCGACGGTGCCGGTGATCTTGTGTTCGTCCTTCACTTCCTTGGGCTTCTGCACTTCGACGTCGTAGCAGCGCTTGCCCTGGGTGGAGGAACCGCTCGACTGCGCCATCGCCGGGCCGGCGAGCGCGCACATGGCGATCGAGGCGATGAGGATGTCGGGGATGCGGCGCATGACTGCACTCCTTTGGCGGGTTCGATTCACGCTGCGCCGGACCTCGTTAGGAACGCGTCAATCCACGCCCTTTCCGCGCCCTGCGCGTTCGCCGCGCTTCATCTTCGTCCAGGTGCCGGTAGTCGAATCCGGCGTTGCGGATGTGCTCCGCGAAGTACTGTCCATGCGAGTCCGCGCCCATGAGCCCCACGTACAGGTAGCGCGGCACGTCGAAGTACAGGTAGATCCCGCCGCTGGTGAACTCGATCTCGAGCACGCGCCCCGCCTCGTCGTAGCCGACGCCCGCAATGGCTTCCGATTCCACGTGCTCGCGTTCCATCGGCAGCGGACTCTAGCGCTGCCGCCGTTACTCCGCCGTCGAGGCGCGGACGCCTATTCGAAGCTTCCCACCGAATCGTGCGACAGGTTGTCGAAACGGGTGTACTCGCCGAAGAACTTGAGCTTCACCGAGCCGGTCGGGCCCGAACGCTGCTTGCCGATGATGACTTCGGCCAGTCCCTTGTCCGGCGAGTTCTCCTTGTTGTAGTAGTCGTCTCGATAGATGAAGACGATCATGTCCGCGTCCTGCTCGATGGCGCCGGATTCGCGAAGGTCGGCCATCACCGGTCGCTTGTCGGTTCGCGTTTCCAGCGAGCGGTTGAGCTGCGACAGCGCGATCACCGGCACCTGCAGTTCCTTCGCCAGGCCCTTGAGCGAACGCGAGATCTCGGAGATTTCCGTCGCGCGGTTCTCGCTGTTGCCGGGGACCGACATCAGCTGCAGGTAGTCGATGACGATCAGGCCCAGGCCGTGTTCGCGCTTGAGGCGGCGTGCCTTCGCGGACAGCTTCACCGGCGACAGGCCGGGCTCGTCGTCGATGAAGATCTTCACCTCGCGCAACTGGCGGATCGCGCTGGTGACGCGGCTCCAGTCCTCGTCTTCCAGCTGACCGGTACGCAGGCGCTGCGCGTTGACGCGGCCGACCGAGGAAATCAGTCGCATCGCCAGCTGGCTGGCCGACATTTCCATCGAGAACACCGCCACCGGCAGCTTGCTGCGGAAGGCGGCGTATTCGGCCATGTTCAGCGCGAGCGTGGTCTTGCCCATCGCCGGACGCGCGGCCAGGATGATCAGGTCGGTCTTCTGCAGACCGGCCGTCATCATGTCGAATTCGGTGTAGCCGGTCGGCAGGCCGGTGACGCCGCCGCCGTTCTGGTAACGCGTCTGCAGCGTGTCGAACGCTTCCGACAACGCCTTGGTGACCGGCGTGAAGTCGGTCTTGCCGGAGGTGTTGGCCTGGGCGATCGCCAGTACCTGGCGCTCGGCTTCTTCCAGGATCTCGGCCGAATCGCGCCCGTCCGGCTGGAAACCGTCGTTGACGATCGTGGTGCCCACGTCGATCAGCTGCCGCAGGATCGCCTTGTCGCGGACGATCTCGGCGTAGGCGGTGATGTTCGCCGCCGACGGCGTGTTGGTGGCCAGTTCGATCAGGTAGGCGCCGCCGGCGACTTCCTCGCTCAGGCCCTGCGATTCGAACCATTCGCCGAGGGTGACCGCGTCGAACGGCCGGTTCTTCTCGGCCAGCTCGCGGATCGCCCGGTAGATCAGCTGGTGATCGCGGCGGTAGAAGTCGCTGTCGGTGAGCTGGTCGGCGATGCGGTCCCAGGAATCGGGCGCCAGCATGAGGCCGCCGAGCACCGCCTGCTCCGCCTCGATCGACTGGGGCGGCACGCGCAGCTGGTCGATGCGCTGTTCGTTGCGCGTCTCGAACCGCTTCTCCCTGCGGAAACCAGGTCGTGCGCTCATGCCCTCAGTCACCCTTTCCCTGCACCGTCGTGGCGGCGCGTGTCGTTGTCGCGGGTCGGGCATCGTAGACGCGGAATGCCCCGGGGCGTTGCAGATAAGTCTGTGGATATCGCGTGGATACTCATGTCGGCATGGGGCCACGCCACCGTCGCACTGGCTGCGACACCCCGTCCCGCGATGGACGGTCGAACGCCAGCCGGTGAGCCCTGCGTCGGACTCAACCGGCGATGCCGGCGCGGGCGCGCATCCCCGGCGAGATGACCGACAGCAGCTCGTCCAGCGCTTCGTCGCGCCAGCGGCCCACGCGGCGCGGCTGCAGGGCGCCGGCGATGTGCTGGTCGATCAGGCGCGCGATGATCGGGAACACGGTGTCGCCATCGGCCTCGCAGGCTTCGCGCAGGCTGGCGGCGATCAGGTCGGCGAAGGAGAGCGGCGCCGACGGCAGCGAGCAGGCGGTCAGCGAATGCAGGGTCAGCTCGAGCGACGGGTCGAGCGCGGGAAGGTCGAGGCGCTGGTCCATGGCGGCGGCGGTATCGGATTAAGTGTCGCGACTTTGTCACGCACCATTCCGGCGCCCTATCGGAAAAATCCGAAAAGGTTTGCCGGTCCTCTGACATGGGATTGGCGCAACGCCTGCGTCCGGCGCGCCGTCCGGGGTCCCCGGGTGCGCTTCGCTTACCCGGGCTACATAGGCTGACGGGTCGAGTGCCTTCGACTGACTCGCGCAAAAAGAAAGGGCGCCCGGAGGCGCCCTTGCTTCAAGCTCGTGCGGTAACCGCGATCAGGCGACTTCGCCGACCACGATGACCTTGACGGTGGCTTCGATGTCGGCGTGCAGGTGCACGACGATCTCGTACTCGCCGGTGCGACGCAGCGGGCCTTCGCCCAGCACGACTTCCGACTTCTCGACCTTGTGGCCGTGCTTGGTCAGCGCATCGGCGATGTCGCGCGGCGTGATCGAGCCGTACAGCTTGCCTTCGGTCGACGCGTTCGCGGTGATGGTCACCTCGACGCCGTCCAGCGCGGCCTTGCGGCCTTCGGCGCCTTCCAGCGCGGCCTTGGCCTTGGCTTCGTACTCGGCGCGGCGGGCCTCGAACTCGGCCAGGTTGGCCTCGGTCGCCGGCGCGGCCTTGCCGTACGGGATCAGGTAGTTGCGGCCGAAGCCCGGCTTGACGTTGACCTTGTCGCCGAGCTTGCCGAGGTTCTGCACGTTCTGCAGGAGGATCAGTTGCATGGTGTTGCTCCGTATTCGTTAGCGAGCCGGGGGCCCGCAGCGGTGGCTGTCCGAATGACGTCTCTCAGGCGCTCATTGCAAAGCGCCAAATCGAAGTCCGGTTTTCGTGAGGAGTCCGCACATGGACGTGCGGGCTCCTGCGGAGGGATCCGCGTTACGCGTTGTGGTTGTCGGTGTACGGAATCAGGGCCAGGTAACGGGCGCGCTTGACGGCCGTGGCCAGCTGGCGCTGGTACTTCGACTTGGTACCGGTCACGCGGCTCGGCACGATCTTGCCGGTCTCGGTGAGGTACTGGCGCAGGGTGTTGAGATCCTTGTAGTCGATCTCCTTCACACCCTCGGCGGTGAACTTGCAGAACTTGCGGCGACGGAAGAACTTGGACATGAGTGTGCGCTCCTAGGGCGGGATCAGGCGGCTTCGGCGTTGTCGTCCGAGGACTCGTCGGTCGAACCGACGCCTTCCTCGTCACGGCGGCGACGCTCGCCACGCTCGGGCTTGTCGCCCTTCTCGTCCTTGTACTTCATGATCAGCGACTGCTCGGTGTCCGGGCCGTCGCGCTTGATCACCAGGTGGCGCAGGACGGCGTCGTTGAAACGGAAACCGTCGACCAGCTCGTTCAGGACGTTCTGGGTGCACTCGATGTTGAGCAGGACGTAGTGGGCCTTGACCAGGTTCTCGATCGGGTAGGCCAGCTGACGGCGGCCCCAGTCCTCGAGACGGTGGATCTTGCCTTCGCCGCCTTCGATCAGGCCCTTGTAGCGCTCGATCATGGCCGGCACCTGCTCGCTCTGGTCCGGATGGACCAGGAACACGACTTCGTAATGACGCATGTGTGATTCCTTGTGGATGATGGGCGCGGGCTTCGCCGCGTCCGGATCAGCCCCCCGACGTCCCGGAATGGACGCGGTGGAGCAAGGTCTCCCGCCGGCCGGAGCCGTGGGAGCCAGAAATTATGGCCGATTCAATGGGTTGAAACAACCTGGCGTGGGCACTCGGGCCCCTGCCCGCCGCGCGGTTCAGCTTCTCGCCGGCCCCGCCGCCCGCCGGCTCTCGATCCAGGCGTCGATATGCGCCTCCAGCGCCTCCAGCGGCACCGAGCCGGTCGCCAGCACGGCGTCGTTGAACTCGCGCAGGTCGAAGTCCGGGCCGAGCTGCCTGGCCGCCTTCTCACGCAGCTCGGAGATCTTCAGCTGGCCGATCTTGTACGCCAGCGCCTGGCCGGGCCAGCCGATGTAGCGGTCGATCTCGTTGACCACGTCCTGGCGGGTCTTGGGCGAGTTGTCCATGAAGAAGGCGATGGCCTTGTCGCGGCTCCAGCCCTTGCTGTGCATGCCGGTGTCCACGACCAGGCGCACCGCACGCCACATGTCGTACGCCAGTTGGCCCATGCGGTCGTACGGGTCGTCGTACAGGCCCATGTCGTAGCCCAGGCGTTCGGCGTACAGGCCCCAGCCCTCGCCGTAGGCGACGAAGTAACCCACGCGGCGGAACATCGGCACGTCCGGCAGTTCCATGCCGCGCGCGAACTGGAAGTGGTGCCCCGGTACCGCCTCGTGCAGCGAGAGCGCCATCATCTCCCACTTCGGTCGCACGTCCGGCTTGTACAGGTTCACGTAGTAGAAGCCCGCGCGCGTGCCGTCCACGGCGCCGGGCTGGTAGTACGCGGTGGTGGTGTCGGGCGCGATGTTGTCCGGGATCGGCCGCACGCCGTACGGCAGGCGCGGGATGGTCTTGGAGATCTTCACCAGCTCCGGATCGATGCGCTTGGCGATCGCCTGGTAGGCGGTGAACAGTTCCTGCGGCGTCCTGTAGAAGAACTTCGGATCGGTGCGCAGGTGTTCGAAGAACTCCGCCAGCGTGCCCTTGAACCCCACCTCCGCCTTCACCTTCTCCATCTCGGCGCGGATGCGCGCGACTTCCTTCAGGCCGATCTGGTGGATCTGGTCGGCCGACAGGTCCGTGGTGGTGAAGTAGCGCGCCACGAAGTCGTAGTACGCCTTGCCATCGGGCAGATCGGTCGCGGCGATCGAGGTGCGCGTCTTCGGCAGGTAGTCGTTCTTGAAGAACGTCGCGAACTCGCGATACGCCGGCACGATGGTCTGCGCGATGACCCGCTTCGCCTCGGCCTGCAAGGCGGCGCGATCGGCCTCGCCGATGGCGTCCGGGAATTTCGTGAACGGCTTGTAGAACGGGCTCTTCGCGGGATCGTCCACCAGTTGCGCCTGGATCTGCGCCGGCACGCGCTCCATCAGCACGCGCGGCGGCGTGTTGCCGGTGGCGGCGCCTTCGCGCAGCAGCGCCTGGTTTTGTCCGATCAGCGCCGGCAGCGCGCGCATGCGCGCCAGCCAGTCGCGGTAATCCTTCACCGTGGCGAACGGCAGCACCTCGGCGATGCCGTCGGCGGTCTGCACGCCGCCGCTGAGGCCGATCGGCTGCAGGTATTCGCGGTACTTCTGGCGCTCGACGGCCTTTTCCATCTCCCACGCGAAGACGTCGTAACTGAGGCGGTCCGCTTCGCCCAGCGCATTGCGGTCGATGGCCTTCAGCCGCGCCAGTGCCTGGCGGTCGCCGTCCAGGCGACGCTCGATCGCGGCCATGCCCAGGTCGTTCCAGGCATCGTTGTAGCGCTTGTCGCCGCGCCAGCTCGCCTCCTCGGGGTTCTCGCGCATGTCGCGCTCCCACTCGTCGGCGAACAGCGCGTGCAGCGCCGTTGCGGCGGGATTGTCGGCGGTGACGGTCGCGGTGGCGCGCGTCGTGGACGGCGCCTGCGCGAAGGCGGCCGGCGCGGACAGGCAGGCGGCGACGGCCGCGGCAAGCAGTGCGTGTCGAAGCATGGGCATTCCCCCGGAAGATCGTGGGCCGAGTCTAGCCGCCCTCGCCTGTCGCCGGCTTGATCGGGACTGCCGGATCGCAGCGGCCGAACCGCGCCTTCACGACGCCCCGGCTAGCGTGCGGCGAAGCCCACCGAGGACGGCATCGCGCGTGAAGATCGCCACGTTCAACATCAACGGCGTCAACACGCGCCTGCCGGCGCTGCTCGAATGGCTGCGCCGGGAACAGCCCGACGTCGCCTGCCTGCAGGAGCTGAAGGCGCCCGAGGACGCCTTCCCCGCGCAGGCCGTCATGGAGGCCGGCTACGGCGCGATCTGGCACGGGCAGAAATCCTGGAACGGCGTGGCGATCCTCGCGCGCGACGCCGAGCCGGTGGAAATCGGCCGCGGCCTGCCGGGCGATCCCGACTACGTGCAGAGCCGCTACATCGAAGCGGCCGTCGGCGGCATTGTGGTGATCTGCCTGTACCTGCCCAACGGCAATCCGCAGCCGGGACCGAAGTTCGATTACAAGCTCGCGTGGATGGAGCGCCTGCACCAGCGCGCGCAGCACTGGGTCGACAGCGGCCAGCCGGTGGTGATGGCCGGCGACTACAACGTCGTGCCCACCGACGAGGACATCTACAACCCGAAATCCTGGCGCAAGGACGCGCTGCTGCAGCCGGAAAGCCGCGAACGCTACCAGCGCCTGCTCGACCAGGGCTGGCTGGACGCGGTCCGGCACGTGTTCGGCGAGGAACGCGTGTACACGTTCTGGGACTACTTCCGCCAGCACTGGGAGCGCGACGCCGGATTGCGCATCGACCACCTCCTGCTGAATGCCGCGCTCGCCCCGCGCCTGCGCGCGGCCGGCGTGGACCGCTGGGTGCGCGGCCAGACCAAGCCGAGCGACCATGCGCCGACGTGGATCGAACTCGCGCCGGCGAAGGCCCGACGTCCGGCGGCGAAGAAGACGGCAGTGAAGAAGACCACCGCCCGGAAGACCGCGGCGAAGAAAGCCGCGAAGAAGGCCGCATCGACCACCGACGCGCCGAAGAAGCGGACGCGACGCACGACACAATGAAACGAAGCGATCACGACCCGTTGCCGTCGCGCTAACCGCCGTCTTCGCAGCATGCCCGCATCCACTACGACAGGAGCGGGCATGGCCAGGCATCCGGACGACGATCATCGCCACGAGCTCTACCGCGGCATGCCCTCGGTGACCAATCGCAGCTGGGGCACGCCGAAGCAGGACGACGGCTTCGGGTACGGGGGCCAGGGCGGCTACGGCGAATCGCGCGGCGATCCGTCCGGACGCGGCGCAAGCGAGCGTGCCGGCGGTCATCGCGGGCGCGGACCGCGCAACATCCTGCGTTCGGACGAGCGCATCGCCGACGATCTGATCGAACGCCTGACGCGAAACGAGGATATCGACGCGAGCGAGATCCTGGTCGCGGTCGATGCCGGGAACGTCACCCTCACCGGCGAAGTGCCCGAGCGGCGCATGAAGCATCTGGCGGAGGATCTCGCCGCCGCCGTGCAGGGCGTGCGCGACGTGCAGAACCGGTTGCAGGTCGACAGGGGCTCGGCGTCGTTCGGACCGCCGGGTCGCGCCGTGCGCAGCGGCCTGGACCAGCAGGGCAGCGGGTTTTCCAGTTCCTCGTTCGATCAGCGCGACGACATCGACGACGATGAGCACGACGAGAACCGTCGCCGGCCAATGCGGCGCGCGCGGGAGCATTGACGCTCGTCCCGACACGCGCCGGACGCGGGTGACGGCAATCGGGGAATGACGGCGACGGCCGCGCACAGGGCACAATCGGCCGCATGAGCGATCACGCCGCGGCCGTACCCGCTTCCCGCCCTTCCCTTCGCGAGCGCTTCGACGCCCTGCGCAACCTGCCGCCGTTCCTCCGGCAGATCTGGTCCACCAGCCCCGCGCTCACGCTGGCGACCATCGGCCTGCGCATCGTGCGCGCCTTCCTGCCGGTGGCGACACTCTACGTCGGCAAGCTGATCATCGACGAGGCCGTGCGCCTGGTCGCCGCCGGCAACGGTTTCGACACCCTGGGCGACGCCTGGCGCAGCGGGCAGCTGGACACGCTGCTGGCGCTGCTCGGGCTGGAGTTCGCGCTGGCGATCGGTTCCGACCTGCTCGGCCGTCTCGTCAGCTATGGCGACGCGCTGCTCTCGGAGCTGTTCACCAACGCCACCAGCGTGCGCCTGATGGAACACGCGGCGACGCTCGACCTGGAGGATTTCGAAGACCCCGACCTGCAGGACAAGCTCGACCGTGCGCGCCGCCAGACGATGGGCCGCATGAACCTGATGAGCCAGCTGTTCGGCCAGGTGCAGGACGCGATCACCGTGGTGAGCTTCGCCGCCGGCCTGCTGGTGTACGCGCCGTGGCTGATCGTGCTGCTGGCCATCGCGCTGGTGCCGGCGTTCGTCGGCGAGGCGCATTTCAACGCGCTGGGCTATTCGTTGAATTTCGCGTGGACGCCCGAGCGCCGCCAACTCGAATACGTGCGGCAGATGGGCGCGAGCGTGGAAACGGCGAAGGAGGTGAAGATCTTCAACCTCCACCGCTTCCTGATCGCGCGTTACCGCCAGCTCGCCGAGGCCTTCTTCCGCGCCAACCGCGCGCTCGCGCGGCGTCGCGCGTTCTGGGGCGCGGTGCTCGCCGGCCTGGGGACGCTGGGCTATTACGTCGCCTACGGCTACATCGCCTGGCGCACGGTGCGCGGCGATTTCAGCATCGGCGACCTGACCTTCCTCGCCGGCAGCTTCCTGCGCTTGCGGCAACTGCTGGAAGGCTTGCTGGTGGGCTTCTCGCAGGTCGCCGGGCAGGCACTGTACCTGGACGACCTGTTCTCGTTCTTCGCGATCAGGCCGGAGATCGTCTCGCCCGCCAACGCGCTGCCGGTGCCGCGCCCGATCACGCGCGGCTTCGCGTTCGAGAACGTCGGCTTCCGTTATCCCGATGCGCAGAAATGGGCGCTGCGCGGCCTCGACTTCGAACTGCGCGCCGGCGAAGTGCTGGCGCTGGTCGGCGAGAACGGCGCCGGCAAGACCACGCTGGTGAAACTGCTCGCGCGCCTGTACGACCCGGACGAAGGCCGCATCCTGCTCGACGGCCGAGACCTGCGCGACTACGACCTGGACGACCTGCGCGGCAACGTCGGCGTGATCTTCCAGGACTTCGTGCGCTACCACCTCACCGCCGGCGAGAACATCGGCGTGGGCCGCATCGACGCGATGGACGACGCCGCGCGCATCCGCGACGCCGCGCGCCGCGCGATGGCCGACGAGATGATCGACCACCTGCCCAACGGCTACGACCAGCTCATCGGCCGCCGCTTCAAGACCGGCGTGGACCTGTCCGGCGGGCAATGGCAGAAGCTCGCCATCGCGCGCGCCTACATGCGCGATGCGCAGGTGATGATCCTCGACGAACCCACCGCCGCGCTCGACGCGCGCGCCGAATTCGAGGTTTTCCAGCGCTTCAAGGACCTCTCGCGCGGCAAGACCGCGGTGCTGATCTCGCACCGCTTCAGCAGCGTGCGGATGGCGGACCGCATCCTGGTCCTGGCCGACGGCCGCCTGGAGGCCAGCGGCACGCACGAGGAACTGTTGGCGCAGGGCGGTCGCTACGCCGAATTGTTCGAGTTGCAGGCGGCCGGTTATCGTTGAGCCAATCGCGCCCGGTCCCCGGCCGCGTCACGCACACATCCCACGCACGAACGGACAGGAGCCCTGCCCCCATGCGCCATGCCCTGCATTGCACCACGCTTGCGATCGCCCTCTCGTTGACCCTCGTCGCCTGCCAGGCGCGCCAGGACGAAGGCGACGCGGCCCCGGCGAAGGCCGCCACCGCCGCACCGAAGGCGCTGCCGACGCAGACGGTCGCCAGCCAGAACGGTTCGGTGACCGTCACCACGATCGCTTCTGGACTGGAACACCCCTGGAGCGTCGCCCTGCTGCCCGACGGCGGATTCCTCGTCACCGAACGCCCGGGGCGTTTGCGTCATGTGTCGGCCGACGGTGCGGTTTCCGCTCCGATCACCGGCGTGCCCGAAGTCTGGGCGCAGGGCCAAGGCGGCCTGCTCGACGTCGTGCTCGCGCCGGACTTCGCCGCCAGCCGGAAGATCTTCCTGAGCTATTCGGAAGCCGGCGCCGACGGCAGCGCCGGCACCGCGGTGTCGACGGCGACCCTCGGCGACGGCGCGCTGACGGACGTGAAGCTGTTCTACCGGCAGGAACCCAAGCTGGTCGGCCCGAACCATTTCGGCTCGCGCATCGTGTTCGACGGCAAGGGCCACGTCTTCATCAGCCAGGGCGAACGCAACGACCGCCCGACCTCGCAGAAGCTCGACATGCTGCAGGGCAAGCTGGTGCGCCTGAACCTCGACGGCAGCGTGCCGGCCGACAACCCGTTCGTGGGCCGCAACGACGCGCGCCCGGAGATCTGGAGCTACGGCCATCGCAACATGCAGTCGCTGGCGCTCGATCCGCGCACCGGGAAGGTGTGGGAAGCCGAGCACGGCCCGAAGGGCGGCGACGAGATCAACCTGCCCGAGCCGGGCAAGAACTACGGCTGGCCGATCATCACGCACGGCATCAACTACTCGGGCCTGAAGATCCCCGAGGCCGTCGGCACCTCCGCGCCCGGCATGGAGCAGCCCTACCACGTGTGGGAGAAGTCGCCGGGCCTGTCGGGCATGGCCTTCCTCACCGGCCAGGCGGGTTCGAAGTGGAACGACAGCCTGTTCCTCGGCGCGCTCGCCGACGGCAGCCTGATCCGCCTCTCGCTGGACGGCGACAGGATCACCGGCGAGGAGCGCCTGCTGAAGGAAATCGGCGCCCGCGTCCGCGACGTGCGCGTGGGCCCCGACGGCGCGGTGTACGTGCTCACCGACGAGACCGACGGCAAGCTGCTGCGGCTGGACGCGCCGAAGGCGTAAGGCTGCGCCGGGCTGGCGCACGGCAGTCGTGCGTGCGCCGACTCGACAGGCCGGCTCGATAGAGTTGCCTCGATAGAAGCGTCATCCCGGCGAAGGCCGGGATCCAGCCCGTAACTCCCGGGCACTCCCCACGTCAACGACATCCCCTCATTCCCGTCCACGCGGGAATGGCGAGTCGCCGCACAGGCCATCCAACCGAACCACCCAGAAGGGCAAAACATGATCCGGACGATCCTCCTCACCCTCGCCCTGCTCGTCTCCTTCCCCGCCTTCGCGTCCGAAACCGACGCCGAACTGCTCGCGATGGACGCGAACTGGAACGAGCTGCGCATGAAACCCGACGTCGCCGGGCTGGAACGCATCCTCGCCGACGACTGGATGCTCACGCATTCCGACGGCCGCGTGCAGTACAAGACCGATTACCTCGACGAACTGCGCACGAGCACGCGCCGCAATTCCGGCATCGGCAACGAGGACGTGCGCGTGCGTCGCTACGACGACACGGTCGTCGTCACCGGCACCAGCGTGCAGTCGGGCATCAGCAACGGCGTGCCGTGGAACGGCCGCTTCCGCTTCACGCGCGTGTGGGTGCAGCGCGATGGCGCGTGGAAGATGATCGCCTCGCACTCCTCGCGCGTCGCCGAGGCGAAGTAGCCTTCAGAACAGGTCGCCCTGCGGCGCGGTTTCCACGACCGCGCCGTAATCCAGCCGGCCGTCGACGATCCGCGCCGCCTTCGTGTACGGATGTTCCTCGGTGCGGCCGGGCGAGATCAGATGCACCACCGTCCACCCGCGCGATTTCAGATCGTCGCTGATCAGGCTGCGATGGCACTGCGTCCAGTACGCCTCGGCGCACATCACGGCGGTGCGGCGCGTCGACGCGATCGCCTCCAGCCGGTCGCGCGCCTGCCGGTACTCGGCGCTCGCCATGTAGTCGGCGTAGCCGCGGAAGGACGCGTTGCGCCAGGCGGTGTTCGGCGAATCCTTGCGGGGATTGCGGCGCCCGCCCAGGTCGACCATTGGCAGGTACTCGATTCCCGCTTCCGCCAGCCCCGCGGCGATGTTCGCCGCGGCGAACTGCGGGTGCCGGCGCGAGCCGGGATAGCGCCGCACGTCCGCCACGGCCTCGATGCCCGCCTGCATCAGCAGGCTGAGGAATTGCGTCCATTCGCGCGTGGAATGGCCCACGGTCCAGATCGTTCGCATGCCCCGAGCATAGTCGGAGGCGTGTCGCCCAGATGAGAATCAATATCAAGTGAAGCCGGCTGGGCTACAATGGCCGCGCTTCCCCCACTCGCCCCAGACACCCGATGTCCTCCGCCTTTGGCACCGAGACGGTGCTGGATGTCCGTCACTGGACGGACGATTACTTCAGCTTCACCACCACCCGCGACGACGGCTTCCGCTTCGAGAACGGCCAGTTCGTGATGATCGGCCTGCAGGTCGAACAGCCCGACGGCTCGCACAAGCCGCTGCTGCGCGCGTACTCCATCGCCAGTGCGAACTGGGAGGAGCAGCTGGAGTTCTTCAGCATCAAGGTGCCGAACGGGCCGCTGACCTCGCGGCTGAAGTCGATCCGCCCGGGCGATCAGGTGCTGATCGGCCGCAAGCCCACCGGCACGCTGCTGATCCACGACCTGCATCCGGGCCGCAACCTGTACCTGCTGGGCACCGGCACGGGTCTCGCGCCGTGGCTGGCGGTGATCAAGGACCCGGAAACCTACGAGCGTTTCGACAACGTGATCCTGACGCACGGCGTGCGCAGCGCGACGGACCTCGCCTATCGCGACTACTTCGTCAACGAACTGCCGCGCCACGAGTTCCTCGGCGAGCAGATCGCCGCGAAGCTGAAGTACTACCCGGCGGTGACGCGCGAGGCATTCCAGGTCGATGGCCGCGACCAGCGTGGCCGCCTCACCGGGCTGTTCGACAGCGGCCGGATGATGGAGCACCTCGGCCTGCCCGCGCTGGACCCGGAACACGACCGCGCGATGATCTGCGGCAGCCCGCAGATGCTCGCCGATTTCCGCGACATCCTCGATCGGCGCGGCTTCACCGCCGCTCCGCGCATCGGCACGCCGGGGCAGTACGTGTTCGAGCGCGCGTTCGTCGAGAAGTAATCGCCAGACCCGCGCGCCCGCGAGGGCGTCGCCAGGCTCGTCGCCCGGCAGGAATAGACTGGCTCCTCCCCCGGATGGAGCAGCGCGATGAGATTCCAGGACAAGGTCGTGATCGTCACCGGCGGCGCCAGCGGCATCGGCGAGACCACCGCGCGGCAGTTCGCCGACGAAGGCGCGCACGTGGTGATCGCCGATTTCTCGGAACGCGGCCAGGCCGTCGCCGACGCGATCGCCCAGGACGGCCCGCGCACGCTCTTCGTCAGGACCGACGTGGCCGACAGCGCCAGCGTGCGGAACATGGTCCAGCGCACCGTCGAGGCCTTCGGCCGCATCGACGTGCTGTTCGCCAACGCCGGCATCGCACACGACGCGCCGATCGACCAGCTCGACGAAGCCGCGTGGACGCGCACGCTGGACGTCAATCTCACCGGCGTCTATCTGTGCGACAGATACGTCATCGAGCAGATGCTCGCGCAGGGGGGCGGCGTCATCGTCAATTGCGGCTCGATCCACAGCCACGTCGGCAAGGCCGGCGTCACCGCGTACGCCGCGGCCAAGGGCGGCGTGAAACTGCTCACGCAGACGCTGGCGATCGACTACGGCGCGCGCGGCATCCGCGTGAACGCGGTCTGCCCCGGCTACATCGACACGCCGCTGCTGAAGGAGATTCCTGCCGAAGCCAAGGCGGAGCTGGCCAGCCTGCACCCGATGGGACGCCTGGGCCGCCCCGAGGAAGTGGCCCGCACGGTACTGTTCCTCGCCAGCGACGATGCGTCCTTCGTCACGGGCGCCTCGCTGCTGGTGGATGGTGGGTATACCGCGCAGTGATCCGTCCTGGCGCCCGCGTTTCGTGCGCGGGCGCCGGCACGCTTACGCCAGCGCCGCCTCGATGTCCTTGACGATCGACTCCGGCTTCTCGTTCGGCGCGTAGCGCTTGAGCACGCGGCCGTCGCGGCCGATCAGGAACTTGGTGAAGTTCCACTTGATCGCGTCGATGCCGAGGAAGCCGCCCTTCTCGTCCTTCAGCCACTTCCACAGCGGATGCGCCGCGTCGCCGTTGACGTCGATCTTGGCGAACATCGGGAAGGTCACGTCGTAGGTGAGCGAGCAGAAATTCCTGATCTCGGCTTCGTCGCCCGGCTCCTGATGGCCGAACTGGTCGCACGGGAAACCCAGCACCGCGAAGCCGCGCCCGGCGTAATCGCGCTGGAGTTTTTCGAGGCCCGTGTACTGCGGAGTGAAGCCGCACTTGGAGGCGACGTTGACGATCAGCAGCGCCTTGCCTTCGAACTCGCGCAACGCGCGCGGCTGGCCGTCGATGTCGGTGGCGGTGAAGTCGTAGGCGGTGGGCATGGGGGTGGTCCGGGTGGAGGGTGCTCCAAGGATAACGCCGCCCGGTCACGCCACGTCGCGCCTCCTGCCCTCTCACCGTCGTCCGGGCGAAGGCCGGGATGACGGAAAGAGGACCCGCGACGAGCGCGAAACCGACGCACTCCAGAAACAACAACGCCGGGACAAGCCCGGCGTCGTCGTCACCACTCGCATCAGGCAACCACCATCAGAACGAAGCGCGGAACTCCGCACCGAACGTGCGCGGCTCGTTGATCATGCCGGTGAGGTTGTTGAAGTCGATCGCGCCCACCACCTGCACCTCGTCGGTGATGTTGCGGCCGAACAGCGCCAGGTCGTACTTGCCGTAGTTCCAGCTGTAGCCCACGCGCAGGCCGCCTTCCACCAGCGACTTGCCGGTGAACTCGATCGAGTCGTACAGGAAGAAGTTGACCTCGCTGCGGTACATCCAGTCGGTGTAGACGTAGAACTCGTTGCCGTTGTCCATCGGCAAACCCCAGCGCGCGGTGAGGTTGTGCGTCCACTTCGGCGCCTGCGGCAGCACGTTGCCGTCGATGTAGTAGCTGCCGGTCGGCAGGCCCGTGACCGGATCGAGCACCGGCTCGTTGGTCACCGTGCACGCCACGCAGCCGGCGACGTTGAGATCGCTGTCCTTGATCTCCGTGTCGTTGTAGCTGCTGCCCAGCGTGACCAGCAGGTTGTCGGTCAGGTAGGCCTGGAAGTCCATTTCGAAGCCCTGGCCCACCGAACGATCGGCGTTGAGCAGGATGTTGGCGTTCGCCGCGCCGCCCACGGCGGTGAGCTGCTGGTCCTCGACCTCGTAGTAGAAGACGCCCGCGTTGAGGCGCGCGCGGTTGTTCCACAGGTCGGCCTTGACGCCCGCCTCGTACGAGGTCGAGGTCTCCGGACCGGCGACCGACATGCGGTTGAACGCGCCGGCGGCCTGGATCGAGCTGCCGCGATAACCGGTCGCGACGCGCGCGTAGAGGTTCACGTCGTCGTTGATCTCGTACGTCGCCGACAGGTCCCAGCTGAACTTCTTGTCTTCCGGCGCGGCCGACAGCGTGCCGCCCGGGCCTTCGGCGGCCAGCAGGTCGTCGATGGTGCACAGCACCGGGCCGGGGATGATGCCCAGCGTCGGGCCGATGCACGGGGCGAAGCCGGTGTTCCAGTACTCCAGGACGTTCAGTTCCTTCTCGTCCCAGGTGTAGCGCGCACCGGCGCGCAGCTCGAGCGCGTCGGTGGCCTGCCAGGTCGCGGCGGCGAACACCGCCCACGAATCGTTGGTCTGGCGCACGCGCTCGTAGCCGTCCGGCGCACCGTTGTTGAGCGAGTCGTAGCTGAAGCTCTCGACGTCGTAGTCCTCGTTGAAATAGAACACGCCGCCCTGCCAGTTCCACGGCGTGCCGGTGTTCGATTCGATGCGGAATTCCTGCGTCCACTGCGCGTGGCGCGGGATGCCGTCGGCGGTTTCGGACTGGAACGGAATCACGCCCGGGCCGTCCGGCGTGCCGCCGTCGATGTCGCCGCGGCTGTAGGTTTCCACCGACTCGTAGCCGGTGATCGCGTACAGCGTGTAGGTGTCGCTCAGGTTCCAGCTCAGGCGCGCGCTGGCGCCCTTGCTGTCGAGTTCGGAATGGTTGAGGCCGTTGAGCGAGACGCTGTCCTCGTCGAAGCCGGCGACCAGCTCGTTCGTGCCCGGCTCGATGATGTTGGCGCGGAACAGGCGCGCGGTGCCGTTGAGGTGGCGCGCGTGCGCGTTGAGCAGCAGGTCCCAGTCGCCGCCTTCGTACAGGAACTGCACGCGGCCGGCGGATTCGTCATAGCCTTCGAAGCCGTCGTTCGGGCCCGGATAGGTGTTGTCGACCCAGTCGTCGCGACGCTGGAACAGCACCGAGGCGCGCGCCGAGAGGTTCTCGGTCAGGCCGCCGCCGACGGCGCCCTCGAAGTTCACCATGTTGTCGGTGCCCACGCCGAGCTTGCCGTAGCCGCCGAATTCCTGCGACGGACGCGCCGATTCGAACTTCACCACGCCGGCCGGGCTGTTGCGGCCGAACAGCGAACCCTGCGGGCCGCGCAGCACTTCCACGCGGTCCAGGTCGAACACCGGGAAGCCCTTGAGGATCGGGTTTTCCTGCACGACGTCGTCATAGACCAGCGACACCGGCTGCGAGGTGTTGAGGCGGAAGTCGGTGTTGCCGTAGCCGCGGATGTAGAAGCGCGGGAAGGCGCGGCCGAAGGACGATTCGATGTTCAGGCTCGGCACGCGGCCGGACATGAAGCGCACGTCGGTGCCGCCGGAGCTGAGCACGTCCAGCGCCTGCGCGTCGATCGTGCTGACCGAGACCGGCACGTCCTGCAGGTTCTCGACCTTGCGCTGCGCGGTCACCTGCACGGCGTCCAGCGTCGTGGCGGACGGCGTGGTGTCCGGTGCCTGCGTGGTCTGCGCATCCTGCGCGAAGGCGGCCTGCGCCGGCAGCATCAGCGCGATGGCGACGGTCAGGGCGTGGCGGGGAAACTTGCGGGAAGCGCGCGTGGCGGACATGGGGCGGTCTCGATAAGCGGCGCCGAAGGATGGAGGCGCCAAGGGTTCGAAGGCCGACGCATCGATGCTCTCTCCGGCATGCGATGCGGCGATGCGATGAGCGGATGGATCAACTCGGGGACCGTCCCTTGACGGCCTGGCGCGGACCCGGTCCCGCGCCCTGGCTGCTCGACATGACGCGGGAATGTTACCAGAGTGTTAAAGGGCCGTACCGGCGCGTATCGGGGCCGGCGAGAGCCCTGCCGCCTTCGCTCCCCGCCCTGCTTGCAACCTCCCCCCGCGAGCAGGGGGAGGAGACGCCATCAGCGGCTGTTGAGCACCCGAACCGCCGGCGCGAACGGCTTGATCCCCAGCGCCTCGTGGATTTCCTCCGGGTAGTACGCGGTGTCGCCCTTGAGCACCAGCGCCACTTTCCGGATGTCGGCGATGTCCTTCGTCGGGTCGCCGTCGATCAGCACCAGGTCCGAACGCTTGCCCGGCGTCACCGAACCGCGTTCGGCCAGCGTGCGGCTGTACTTCGCGCCGTTCCAGGTCGCCACCTGCAGCGCCTGCGACGGGGTCAGGCCGGCCTGCACGTACAGTTCGAGCTCGCGTTGCAGGGTGAAACCGACCATCTCGTCGGTGCCGGCCACCATCGGCACGCCCGCCTTGTAGGCGCGGCCGACGAAGTCCACCAGCTTGGCGAACGAACGGTTGTACTTCGCCGCGGTCGCATCGTCGGGGATGTTCATCTCCGCCGCGCGCCGGCCGCGCTGCACGTCCGGCGGCAGGTGGTCGGCGACGTCGGCCACGATCGGCGACATCTCGCCTTCGCGCTGGTGCAGGAACTCGAACGTCGCCAGCGTCGGATCGATCACCACCTGCTTTTCCGCCAGCGTGTGGATGAAGTCCTGCACCGGCCTGCTGTCGAGGTCGAGCCCGTCGGCCCTGTCGGCGACGAGGTAGAAGCGCGCCAGCGTGCGCGTGTCGGTCTTCTCGTCAACGAAGAAGTTCAGCATCAGCTGGTTGATGTGCTGGATCTCGTCGAAGCCGTCGTCCACCACGTCCTGCGCGCGCAGGAACGCCGGCACGTGACCGCTCACGCGCAGCCCCTTGGCATGCGCGTAGGCGACCGTTTCCTTGAGGATGTCCTTCGGGAAGGAGTTGTAGATCTTGATCTGCGGGTACTTGTGCTGCGCGTACCAGTCCACCGCCTTCTTCGCGTCGTCCAGGTTCTTCACCACGAAGCCGTTGCGCGCGGAGAACTTGCTCTCGCCCTCGATGAAACCGGCCGGCACCACGTCCGGCGACATCAGCGTGCCGCCGGCGATCTCGCCCATCATCTGCTGGAGCGTGGCGTTGTCGTTGCCCATATCGCGCACGGTGGTGACGCCGGCGGCGAGATTCAGCCCGCCGTCCCAGCGGCCGACGTGCGTGTGCATGTCGAACAGGCCGGGCAGCAGCACCTTTGCGTCGGCGTTAATGACGTGGTCGGCGGCGGACGTGTCCTTCGACGCGGGCGAGACCGACACGATCTTTCCGTCCATCACCCGCACGTCGCTGGCCGCGCCCAGCGTCGCCTTCTCGCTGTCGAACACGCGCGCGTTGCGGATCAGCGTCGTGCCGGCGAGCGGATGGCCCAGACGTTTGGCCAGATCGACCAGCGCATCGCCTTCGGCCTGCTTCTGGCGGGTTTCCAGGTCCGCGGCGGCGGCCTGGCAGCCGTCCTCGATCAGCTGCAGGAACCCGGGATAGATGTAGGCGAACAGGCGCGGATTGGCGTCGGTCGTCGCCCACACGAAGGTCGGCACCAAGCCCACGCCGGTCATCGCGACGAGTTGCACGTCGCGCGTCTGCGCGCCGCATTGCGCCTGCGCTTGCGCGACCCTGCGCGAGGTGAGCGTGCCGCTCGGGATCAGCGGCAGCTTGCCGTCGCTGCGCTGCGAGAGCGCGTTGAACGCCACCGAGAACGCCGCTGGCGAGCCGCCCAACGGCTGGTACAGCGCGGTGCCCCGCACCGTCTGGCGGCCTTCGTCGGAGGTGGATTTCCACTGCGCCTCATCGCCCTCGCGGCGGAAGCTCTCGTCGATCCTCGCCCCGAACGTGGACGTGCCCTGCACCTGATAGGTGCGGTACGTGCCGTCCGGCGCGAGGGTGAATTCCTCCTTCAGTTCCGGGCCGCGGCCGTTGTCCTTGAAGATGAATTCGACCTTCGTCGTGCCGTCGTCGCCGCGGGTCACGACCTGCTGTCCCGCCTGCTTGCCGCCGTCCACCAGGGCCACGTAGCGGAGGGTTTCCGCCGCCAGCGCCTGCGGGGCCAGCGCCAGCAGCCCGAGGGCGAGCGTGCCGGCCAGCGCCGCGCGAGTTCTCGTGTTCATGTCCATGCGTGTCCCGCTGATGTGCCCGGACCGGCGGCCCGGTTGTCCCCGGAGTGTAGCCAGCCTGTGCCCGTGCGGTCGGTTGATGAAGGCATGCCTTTCGTCATGGGTCGCACCCTGGCCCATCGGGTAGGCTTCGGGCTCCCTTTGACGAGGTTTCCGAGCCCATGAAGCACCCTCTCGCGCTGGCGCTGGCCGTGGCAATCGCCGCGACCGCCCCCACTTACGCCAAGACCCCCAAGCAAGGTACCGCCGTGAGTGCGCAAGCCGACGCCGCCAAAGGCACCAATCCGTTCTTCGCCGACAGCCCGCTGCCGCTGCACTACCCGCAGTTCGACCAGATCAAGGACAGCGATTTCGGCCCCGCCTTCGATGCCGGCATGGCCCAGCAGCTGAAGGAAATCGACGCGATCGCCAACAACGCGGAAAAGCCGACCTTCCAGAACACCATCATCGCGATGGAGAACTCGGGCCGCACGCTGGCCCGGGCCACGACCGTGTTCTTCAACCTGGTCGGCACCGATACCAACCCGGCGCGCGAGAAGCTGCAGGGCGACTACGCGCCGAAGTTCGCCGCGCACCGCGACGCGATCAACCTCAACGGCAAGCTGTTCGAGCGCGTGAAGGCGCTGTACGACACCCGCGATTCGCTGGGCCTGGACGCGCAGGGCGTGCGCCTGGTGGAGCGCTACTACACCGATTTCGTCCGCGCCGGCGCCAACCTGTCCGAGGCCGACAAGGCCAAGCTGAAGCAGATCAACGCGCAGCTGGCCGCGCTGGGCACCAAGTTCAGCCAGAACGTGCTGGCCGAAGTGAACGCCTCGGCCGTCGTGGTCGACACGAAGGAAGAACTCGACGGGCTGTCCGACGAGCAGATCGCCGCCGCCGCCGAAGCCGCGAAGACCCGCAACCTGCCGGGCAAGTACGTCATCGCGCTGCTCAACACCACCGGCCAGCCGCCGGAAGCGCAGCTGACCAACCGCGCCCTGCGCGAGCGCCTGCACAAGGCGTCCGTCGCGCGCGGCAGCCGCGGCAACGAGTTCGACAACACCGGCATCGTCGCCCAGGTCACCAAGCTGCGCGCCGAACGCGCCGAGCTGATGGGCTACCCGAACTACGCCGCCTACGTGCTGGAAGACGAAACCGCCAAGACGCCGCAGGCCGTCAACGCGATGCTCGGGCAGCTCGCCCCGGCCGCCGTCGCCAACGCCAAGCGCGAAGCCGCCGACCTGCAGGCGATGATCGACGCCGAGCAGAAGGCCAAGGGCCAGCCGACGTTCAAGCTGGAGCCGTGGGACTGGGCCTACTACAGCGAGAAGGTGCGCCAGGCGAAGTACAGCTTCGACGAGTCGCAGCTCAAGCCGTACTTCGAGATGCAGAACGTGCTGGAAAACGGCGTGTTCTACGCCGCCGGCCAGCTGTACGGCCTGAAGTTCAAGCAGCGCACCGACCTGCCGAAGTATCACCCGGACACCTGGGTGTACGACGTGTTCAACGAGGACGGCTCGCAGCTGGCGATCTTCATCTGGGACCCGTACGCGCGCTCGTCCAAGCGCGGCGGTGCGTGGATGAACTCCTACGTCGACCAGTCCGAGCTGAGCGGCTTCAAGCCGGTTGTCGCCAACCACCTCAACATCCCCAAGCCGAGCGAAGGCAAGCCGACGCTGCTGACCTGGGATGAGGTCACCACCGCGTTCCACGAGTTCGGCCATGCGCTGCACGGCATGTTCTCGGACGTGAAGTACCCGTACTTCAGCGGCACCAGCGTCCCGCGCGACTTCGTCGAGTACCCCTCGCAGGTCAACGAGATGTGGGCCGACTGGCCGTCGATCCTGGCCAACTACGCCAAGCACTACCAGACCGGCGCGCCGATGCCGAAGGAATTGCTGGACAAGGTCATCGCCGCTTCGAAGTTCAACCAGGGCTTCGCGACGACCGAGTACCTGGGCGCGGCGATGCTCGACCAGAACTGGCACCAGGCCACCGGAGGCCAGCTGCCGGCGGCCAGCGGCGTGATGGCCTTCGAAGCCAACGCGCTGAAGAAGGACGGCGTGGACTTCTACGCGGTGCCGCCGCGTTACAAGACCCCGTACTTCAGCCACATCATGGGCGGCTACGCGGCCGGCTACTACGCCTACATCTGGTCGGAAGTGCTCGACGCCAACTCGGTGCAGTGGTTCAAGCAGAACGGCGGCCTGAGCCGCAAGAACGGCGACCACTTCCGCCAGACCCTGCTCTCGCAGGGCGGCAGCACCGACGCGCTGCAGCTGTTCCGCAACTTCGCCGGGCACGATCCGAAGATCGAGCCGCTGCTGGAGAAGCGTGGCCTGACCACCGCGCCGTCGCAGCCGACGACGAAGGCGTCGAAGAAGTAAGTCGCTTCGTCGCGACGTGACACGAAAGGCCGCCCGGGAAACCGGGCGGTTTTTTTTGCCTTTGTAGCCCGGGTAAGCGAAGCGCACCCGGGGCTTTCGCGTGACGCGACGGGAAGGCTTCCCCGGGTGCGGCCTTCCGGCCTTGCCCGGACTACAAGAGCCCGCCCGACCACGCCGCGGGTTATCGCCCCCGCAGCCGGTTCACTTCAAGAAAGATCTCCCGCGCCAGCACGCCCTGGTCCGGCTGGTCGATGAAGAACCCCTGCACGCCCAGCCCGTACAGCTGCAGCGCTTCGGCGACCACCGACTGCGGCACACCGCCCGGCGTCCGCGCCAGATACGTCTCCTCCGCGCGCAACGTGTACGGATGCACCTGCAATCCCGCCTTCAACGCCCACGCGAGCATCGGATGCACGATGCCGGTGTTCTGCGCGGCGAGTTCCGCCTTGCCGTCGCCGTCGGCATCGACCGGCGTTTCCAGCGTCGTGCGCGGCAGCAGGCTGCCCTTCCACGGGCCGACGCCGCTGGCGTAGTTCGCGCGTATCCACGTCAACGCCGGTTCGGTGGCGAATGCGCCATAGCGCGTGTCCGCATCCATTCCGCCCACCGCCTGCACGAGGCCACCGTAGATGGCGGCGAGATTCGACCCATGCGCGACGTTGTACGCGACGTCGTACGGCGCAGCGCCGTGGAAGTCGTCGTACAGCTGCACCAGCGGCAGGTCGATGCCGGCGGCCGGCATCAGCGACTTCTTCAGTTCGATCAGGTTCTCGAACTCGAAGCTCTGGATGTAGATGCGACGCGGGTCGGTGAAGCCTTCGGCGACCAGCGTTTCGATCAGCTTCGCGCCCAGCGAGGTGTTGATGGGCGTCCCGTCGATGCGCCGCCCCTCACGCGCGAAATACGTCGGATGCTTGGTTTCCGGATAGATGCCAATGCGACGCCCGTTGCGGCTTTCCCGTTCCACCAGCGCGATCACCTCGGCCAGCGTCGGGATCGGATACATCCCATCGAAGCGCGTGTTGTTCGGGCGGATCGCGGGAATGCGTTCCTTCGCACGCAGCGTCTTCAGCTCTGCGAGCGTGAAATCCTCGGTGAACCAGCCGGTCATCGTCACGCCGTCGATGGTCTTGGTCGCGCGGCGACCGGCGAATTCCGGATGCGAGGCGACATCCGTCGTGCCGGAAATCTCGTTCTCGTGGCGCGCGACGAGCACGCCGTCCTTCGTGGCGACCAGGTCCGGTTCGATGAAATCCGCGCCCTGGCGGATCGCGAGGCGATACGACTCCAGCGTGTGTTCGGGCCGGTAACCGCTGGCGCCGCGATGGGCGATGACGACCAGGCCCTGGCGGCCGGGCGGATCGGATGGACGATGGCGGTCGGCGGCGGTCACGGCCGCATCATCGGCGAAAGCGGCGGGCGTGGCGATGCCGAAGGCAAGCAGTGTCGTGGCGGCGAAGCGGAACATCCGGTAGATGGCAACAAACATTGGTTCGCTCCTTGCGGACAGGGGACGCCGGCTCCCCCGTGCAACCGGCCGCGCCCATCCTCCGGGCCGAACATTGCGCGCCGTTGACCGTGGCGCGTCAGCCGCCGAGCCGCTTCATCAACCCGCGCGCATCGAACGGCGCGCGGACCTTCGCATCGTTGTCGAAATAGCAGTAGACATCGCGCGGCCGTCGCGCCGGCCGCGTGCGTTCGATCCGCGGCACGTCGTTCGGCACGCCGCCGGTGCGCCAGGTCCGGATGCGCCGCGCCCAGGTGTCCAGCGCTTCATCGCCGTAGCCGCTGGCGTACAGTTCCTCGTCGCCGTGCAGGCGGATGTAGACGAAGTCCGCCGTGACGTCGCCGACGAACGGAAACTTCCGCGCGGTGTCCGCCACCACCAGCGCGATGTTGAACTCGCGCAGCAGCGCGGTGCATTCGGGCACGAGGAAGCTTTCGTGCCGCACTTCCAGCGCATGCCTCAGCGCGTGTTCGCCCTTCGCCTTCAGCACGCTGCGGCCTTTCATCAGTGTCACTTCGCGTCGTCGCGCGAGCTTCTCCGCCTGCGTCGTATCCGTGGGAAGCAGCTCGAAGAATCCGCGCAGGCGCTGCGCATCGAAACGGAAATTCGGCGGCAGCTGCCACAGGATCGGCCCGAGCTTCGGCCCCAGCGCCAGCAATCCCTGCGCGCAGAACGAGGCGAGCGGCGTCTCCACGTCCTTCAGGCGCTTGAGGTGCGTGAGGAAGCGGCTGCCTTTCACGGCGAAGACGAATTCGTCCGGCGTTTCGTCGCGCCACAGGCGGAAGCTTTCGGGGCGCTGCAGCGAATAGAACGTGCCGTTGATCTCGATGCTGTGGAAGCAGCGCGAGGCGTATTCCAGTTCACGCCGCTGCGCCAATCCTTCGGGATAGAACACGCCGCGCCACGGCGCGTAACGCCAGCCGGAAATCCCGATGCGTACCCTGCCCCGCGGCGTCGTCATCGAGGGCGTCCCGCGCGCTGGAGCAGCGACAGATCGGCGACGAACTGCGCGTAGGCGGCATGGCGATCCTCGTCGCCACGCTGGCGCAGCACGAACGAGGGATGCACCGTCGCGAGCACGCGCGTGCCGTCGGCAAGCGTCTGCCAGGCGCCACGTTGCGCCATCAGCCGGAATTTGCTGCCGAGCACCGAACGCGCGGCGATCGCACCGAGACAGACGATGACGTCGGGTTGCACGGCCGCGAGTTCGCGCTCCAGCCAGATGCGGCAGGCGGCGCGCTCGGACGCGTCGGGACTCTTGTGCAGCCGCACCTTGCCGCGGCGTTCGAACTTGAAGTGCTTCACCGCGTTGGTGACGTAGAACTTCGCGCGATCCAGGCCGAGTTCCGCCAGCGCGCGATCGAACAGCTTGCCCGCCGGCCCGACGAAGGGCTGTCCGCTGAGGTCTTCCGCATCGCCGGGCTGTTCGCCGATGAACAGCACGCGCGCGTCTTCAGGCCCTTCGCCGAACACGGTCTGCGTCGCGGGCTTCCACAGGGGGCAGCGCTTGCAGCCTTTCGCCGCCTCGCGCATCGCGGCGAGGCTGTCGTCCACCGGCTCCGGCGCCTGCCCGTCGCGCACAGCGACGCGCCTGCGTACGCGCTTCGCGGGCGTTTTCGGGGGTGAGGGTTTCGACGGCGACTTACGCGTGGCCAATGTGACGTCCGTGACCGAGACAGACGCATCTTCGAATCGGGCCGGTCAAGGCTGTCTGAAGAAATGAACGGGAAGACGGGGGGCTTTTGTAGCCCGGGTAAGCGAAGCGCACCCGGGATGCGTCACGCTTCGTTCCCCCGGGTGCGCTTCGCTTACCCGGGCTACAAAAGTCTGGGCGCGTCAATGCGTCGTGCGCACCACCGGGGCCAGCGACGGCACCGAAATCGGCGCGGCGAACCCCGCGATCGAACGCTCCGGCTCGCGCAGCAGGATGCGGCGAGCCTTCGCTTCCTCATCGTGCGGCAGCTCGACGAGCAGATTCACCTCGCCCGACACCAGCGTCGCCAAGGGCACGCCATCGCGATACAGGATGCGCGAGCCCGCCAGGCGCGGCACCTTCTCGCCGCTGACGATGGTGCCGACGAGATTGAGCGGGTCGACCGCCGACACGCACACCATCGCGCCGTCCTGCGGACGCTGGCGGATCTGGCGCATCAGGCCGATCGCTTCGGGCAGCGCGAACTGCTCGCCCGACAGGCCCGAAATGAAGCGACCGCCGCGGATCTCGCCGCGCGCTTCCAGGCGATGGTAGACGCGCACGAGTTCGCGCCACGGTGGCAGCCACTGCGCTTCGCGTTCGAGCAGGCGCCAGCACACCACACCGTAGCGACGCAGCAGCGTGCGCGCGACGTGTTCGACGTCCTCCGGCGTGCGCGCCTGTTCCGCCGACGCGTTGCGGCGGATCAGCGCCCAGCGGCCCGCATCCTCGATGCCGAACAACGCGGCACGACGACGACGGCCGTGGTTCGTGGCGCTCGGCCGCTTCGATGCGGGCACCAGCAAGGCGCGCAGGCCGGCGTAGCTGTCGCAATGCACGCGTCCGCGCGCGACGAGTTCGGCAAGCGCGTCTTCGAGTTCGGTGCGCAGCAGATGCGCGCCGCCGACGAGTTCGTCGAAGAACGACGCGCCGTTCTCGCCGAGGTAGTCGACGACCTTCTGCGCGCGCGACGACAGCGCTTCGTCGGCTGCGGGCGGCGGCGCGAGTCGCGTCCACACGGCGGCATCGCGACGCGGCAGCAGCACGACAGGCGTGGCGCGCACGGGCGTGCTGCCCTTCGCGGCGCCCGTGTCGGCCGGGCCCGCGCGCAGGCGCGTCCACAGCGTGCGGCCGGCGGTGCACAGGTCGTCGAGCCACGAGATCGAATAGTCGTTGACGCGCGTGGGCAGCAGTTCGCTTTCCCATGCGGCGGCGGGCGCTTCGAAACCTTCCAGCTGCGCGAGCACGCCGGCGAGGGCTTCGGGCCCGTTCACGCGCGCGCTCGGCGCGACGCGCTGCCAGTCGAACAGGAAGCGCATGAAATCGCGCGGCGCGACCGGTTCGATCTCACGGCGCAGCCGCTTGAGCGTGTAGCGGTGTATGCGCGCGAGCAGATGACGTTCGCACCACTCGTCCACGCCGGCGCCCGGCGTGAAGCGACCCTGCATGACGTAGCCTTCGTTCTGCAGGCGCAGCAGCGCGAGGTCGACATCGCTGCGTGGCAGCGAAAGATCGTCCGCGATGACCGACGACGGTGTCGGCCCAAGACCTGTCAGGCGCGAGCGCAGCAGTTCGACCAGCGCGTCCTCGCGATCCCACGCTTGCGCGGCGTATTCGGCCGGCGCGTCGATCGGGGTTTGCATCGGCACGTCGGCGAAGATCGCCTGCAACTGCGGCAGGCGTTCGGCGGCGACCCACAGGCCGTTGCCGTCGCTGCCGCGCTGGCTTACGGGCTTGTCGGGCGCGGGCGGCATCAGCTTCGTCGCGCGATGCGCCTTGACCAGGCGCGACAGCCAGTCGGCCCAGCCGTTCTCGCGCACTTCGCGCTCGGTGACGACGCCCAGCCCCATCAGCGCCTCGTGCATTTCGTCGGCGTTGCGGACCTGCGGCCAGCATTCCTCGCGCACGGCGTCGATGGCGTCGGCGTCGAGGCGGCCGAGATCGTCCGCGCTTTGCGCATCGGTGTAGCGACGCGTCTGCACGGCCTGCGTGCGGCGCTCTTCCAGCGGCGCGTCGTCGAGGAACGCGTACGGACGCGCGTTGAGGATTTCCGCGGCGAATGGCGAAGGCGCGCTCAGGTCGCGTGCAACGACCTGCACCTCCCCCGCTTCCATCGCGCGCAGCACATCGAGCCAGCCGTCGATGTCCATCGCTTCGTGCAGGCAATCGTGCAGTGTCTGCGCGACCAGCGGATGGTCGGGCACCTCGCGCTCGCCGACGAGGTTTTCCGCGCACGCGACCTGGTCGGGGAAAACCGTCGCGAGCAGGTCCTCGGACTTCATGCGCTGCAATTGCGGCGGCACCTTCTTGCCGCCGACGAAACGCGGCAACGCGAGCGCCGTGGTCGCGACCCAGCGCCAGCGTACGCCGAACAGTGGCGCGTCGAGCAGCGCCTGGATCAGCACGTGCTCGGCGGACGCCGAATGCAGGTAGCTGGCGACTTCGATCAGCGGGAAGCTGTGGCTGGTGGACAGCGAGAGGATGATCGCGTCCTCGGTCGCCGCCGCCTGCAGTTCGAAATTGAACTTGCGGCAGAAGCGCTTGCGCAGCGCCAGACCCCACGCGCGGTTGATGCGACTGCCGTAGGGCGTGTGGATGATGAGCTGCGTGCCACCGGATTCGTCGAAGAAGCGCTCGAGCACCAGCGTGTGCTGCGTCGGCATCGCGCCCAGCGTGGCGGCGGTGCTGCCGAGGTATTCGATGATCTGGCGGGCGGCTTCGGGGGTTAGACGGATTTCTTCGGTGAGATGGCGGAAGGCGCCGGTGGATTCGATGTGGGTTCGCAGATCGTCGGACGCGGTTGCAAAAGCAGCATCGGCCGCATCGTTGCCCTGCTCGTCCCGGCCCTCACCCCAACCCCTCTCGCGGCGAGAGAGGGGCTCAACAGCGAGGCGCGCAGCCACTTCCTCGCGCAGGCGCGACACGGCGACGGAAAGTTCATCGGTACGACCCGGCGCTTCGCCCAGCCAGAACGGAATGCTCGGCGGCTGGCCCTGCGCGTCTTCCACGCGGACCTTGCCGGGCTCCACGCGCAGGATGCGGTAGCTCGCGTTGCCCAGCTGGAAGATGTCGCCGGCCATGCTTTCGACCGCGAAATCCTCGTTCACCGTGCCGATGAACACCGACTCCGGCTCCATGACCACCGAGTAGTCGCCGGTGTCCGGGATGGTGCCGCCCGACATGAGCGCGGTGGTGCGCCCGCCCTTGCGGCCACGCACGACGCGGTTCACCGCATCGCGGTGCAGGTAGCCCGCGCGAATGCCGCGACGCGTGGTGAAGCCATCGGCGAGCATGCGCACGATCGCGTTGAAATCCTCGCGCTCGAGCTGCGCGTACGGCCAGGCGCGACGCACCCAGTCGAACAGCGCGTCCTCGCTCCATTCCTGGCATGCCGCTTCGGCGACGATCTGCTGCGCGAGCACGTCCAGCGGCGCGTCGGGCATGATCAACGCGTCGAGTTCGCCACGACGCACGCCGTCGAGCAGCGCCGCGCATTCGACCAGTTCGTCGCGCGTCTGCGGGAAAAGACGGCCCTTCGGCGTGCCACCGACGTAGTGTCCGGAACGGCCCACGCGCTGCAGGAACGCGGCGATCGAGCGTGGCGAACCGAGCTGGCACACCAGGTCCACGTCGCCGATGTCGATGCCCAGCTCAAGCGACGCCGTCGCCACCAGCACGCGCAGTTCGCCGCGCTTGAGGCGTTGTTCGGCATCCAGGCGCAGTTCCTTCGACAGCGAGCCGTGATGCGCGGCCACCGCGTCCTTGCCGAGCTTTTCGCCCAGGTGATGCGCGGCGCGCTCGGCCATGCGGCGCGTGTTGACGAACACGAGCGTCGTGCGGTGCTGTTCGACCAGCTCGGCCACGCGCGTGTAGACCTGCTCCCACTGGTCCGACGACATCACCGCGCTGAGCGGCGTGGGCGGCAGTTCGAGCGCGAGGTCGCGTTCGCGCGTGTAGCCGATGTCGACGATCTCGCAATCGGGCGTGCCGTCCGGCGCGACGGCGGCCGAACCGACGAGGAAGCGCGCGACCTGCTCGATCGGCTTCTGCGTCGCCGACAGGCCGACGCGCGTGAGGCGGTGGCCGCACAGCGCTTCCAGGCGTTCCAGCGAGAGCGCGAGATGGCTGCCGCGCTTGCTCGCGGCGACGGCGTGGATTTCGTCGACGATCACCGAACGCACGGTGGACAGCATCGCGCGGCCGGATTCGGAACCCAGCAGCACGTACAGCGATTCGGGCGTGGTGACGAGGATGTGCGGCGGCTTGCGGCGGTTCGCGGCGCGCTCGGCCTGCGGCGTGTCGCCTGTGCGCACGGCGGTGCGGATCTCCACGTCCGGCAGGCCCATCGCGGCCAGTTCCTCGCGGATGCCGGCGAGCGGCGCCTCGAGGTTGATGCGGATGTCGTTCGACAGCGCCTTGAGCGGCGAGACGTAGACGACGAAGGTTTCGTCCGGCAGCCCGGCCGCTTCGTCGAACAGCGCGCCGTTGCCGGCGTGCGCCAGGCCCTGGCGGACCAGCGCGTCGATCGCCGTCATGAACGCGGTCAGCGTCTTGCCCGAGCCCGTCGGCGCGGCGACCAGCGTGTTGCGGCCGCTGCGGATCGCCGGCCACGCCCGCACCTGCGCGGACGTGGGCGCGGGGAACGCCTTGGCGAACCAGGCGGCGACGGCGGGGTGGAAGGCGCTCAGGGGCATCGGGCGATGGTGCGGGAGGGCTGTCTCAGGTTGTGAGACGACGATGGATCAGGAGCCGAGCCGGGCCGTTCAGGTCGGATCGCGCCGTGCGGCCTTGGAGCGGCTCCCCTCGCCCATAAGATGGAGGCATGTCCGCCCTGCCCAACCCCATTGCCGAGTCCGCCGGCGTCCTGCGCGACTGGCTCGCCCCGTTCCGGCGCGTGTTCGTGCTCACCGGCGCCGGATGCAGCACGAACTCCGGCATCCCCGATTACCGCGACGCGGACGGCCAGTGGAAGCGCACGCCGCCCGTGACCTACCAGGCGTTCACCGGCGATCCGCGCGTGAACGCCCGCTACTGGGCGCGCAGCTTCATCGGCTGGCCGCGCATCGACGAGGCGCGGCCGAACGGCGTGCATCACGCATTGGCGCACTGGGAATCGCGCGATGGGGTGTCGATGCTGCTGACGCAGAACGTCGACGGGCTGCATCAGCGCGCCGGTAGTCGCCATGTCGTCGACCTGCACGGTCGGCTCGACGGCGTCGTCTGCCTGCAATGCCGGACCGAATCGGCGCGAGCGGAACTTCAATCGCGCCTGGCGGCGGCCAATCCCGGGTGGACGCACCTGGACGCCGGCACCGCGCCGGACGGCGATGCGGATCTCGACGGTCACGATTTCACCCGCTTCACCGTGCCGGCCTGCGAGCGCTGCGGCGGCATGCTCAAGCCCGACGTGGTGTTCTTCGGCGAGAACGTCCCGCGCGATCGTGCGGTGCGCGCCAGCGATGCGCTGAAGGCATCCGACGCGATGCTCGTCGTGGGCTCGTCGCTGATGGTGTATTCGGGATTCCGTTTCGCGCGCATGGCGCACGAGGCGGGCATTCCGCTGGCGATCCTCAATCGCGGGCGCACGCGCGCGGACGAGCTGGCGGCGTTGAAGATCGAGGAGGAAGCGGGGGCGGTGCTTTCGGCGGCGTTGTCGGGATGAGCCCGGATGAGCCGATGCACCCGACCGCTTGTGTGCCCGGGGAAGCGAAGCGCACCGGGGTTGACGAGGTGACAGCTCCCCGGGTGCGGCTTCGCCTTACCCGGGCTACAAAGACGCGGGTGATGCATCGGGCCGCTGGCCCCCGCCTTCGCGGGGATGACGCGAAACAGAAAAGGCGCCTTTCGGCGCCTTTTCTTCATCCACTCACCGGAACCCTCAGGCCTCCTGTCCCCTGGCCAGCAGGCTCGCGCGACGGCTGTAGAGCACATAGACGATCACGCCGACGACGTTCCACACCAGGAACCACTTCTGCGTGGTGTGCGGCAGGCTCCAGAACAGGTACAGGCAGCCGAAGATCGCCAGCGGGCCGACCACCCACGCCAGCGGCGTGCGGAACACGCGCGGGCGGTTCGGATCGCGCTTGCGCAGCACCAGCATGCACACGGCCACCGCGATGAACGCCACCAGCGTGCCGGCGTTGGCCAGCGCGGCGATCTCGTCCAGTCGCGCCACGCCCGCCAGCGCGGCGACCAGCACCGCGGTGAACAGCGTGATCGCCACCGGCGTGCCCGTGCGCGGGTTCACCTTCGACAGGCCGCGCGGCAGCAGGCCGTCGCGCGACATCACGAAGAAGATGCGGCTCTGCCCGTAGAAGAACGCCAGCAGCACCGTCGGCAGCGCGATCACCGCGACGATGCCGATCACCAACGCCGCCGTGCCGTGGCCGAGTTCGCGCATGATCAGCGCCAGCGGTTCGGCGCTCTTGCCGAACACGGTGAAGCTCATCGCGCCCACCGCCGCCAGGGCGACCAGCACGTAGATCAGCGTGCAGCCGATCATCGAACCGACGATGCCGATCGACAGGTCGCGGCCGGGGTTCTTGGTTTCCTCGGCCGCGGTGGAGATCGCATCGAAGCCGTAGAAGGCGAAGAAGATGATCGCCGCCGCGGCCATCACGCCGCGCTCGACGCCTTGCGCATCGATCGACTTCGGGAAGCCGTACGGCATGAACGGCGTCAGGTTCGCCATGTCGAACGCCGGCAGCGCCACCGCGATGAACACCGCCAGCGCGATCAGCTTGAACACCACCAGGATCGCGTTGAGCGTGGCGCTCTCGCGGGTGCCGGCGATCAGCATGCCGGCGACGAGGAAGGTGATGACGATCGCCGGCAGGTTCACCACGCCGCCCGCATGCGGGCCGGCCGCGAGCGCGGCGGGCAATGTCACGTTCCATCCGGTCTGCGCCTGCACCCATTCGAGGAATCCGACGAAATAGCCGGACCACCCCACCGCCACGGTGCTGACCACCAGCGAGTATTCCAGGATCAGGCTCCAGCCCACGACCCACGCGATGGCCTCGCCCAGTACCGTGTAGCTGTAGGTGTAGGCGCTGCCGGCGGCCGGCATCATCGTGGACATCTCGGCATACGCGAGCGCCGCGCAGGCGCAGACCACGCCGGCGACGATGAAGGACAGCAGCACCGCCGGGCCGGCCTTGTCCGCGCCCACGCCGATCAGCGTGTAGATGCCGGTGCCGACGATGGCGCCGATGCCCAGCGCGACCAGGTGCGGCCAGCCCAGGGTGGGCACCAGCCGCCGTCCTTCCTCGTGGACGGTGAGCCTGTCGATGTCCTTGCGCCGGAGCCAAGACTGCATGGAGTACCTCGATGTGGAGCGACGGATGAGCGGCACATAGTGCGGGATCGCGTCGCCGGATGCGATGTGCAGTGCAGCTTGCGCGACAGGCGCCCGATGTTGCACGGCCATCGGGCGCGAAGCGCATCGCCCGGCGGGTCGCCGGCCGCGCACGGGCGACGCCCCGACCTGGAGCACGCGGGAAGCCGCCCGACGACACGTCCCCTGCCCTCATGGATCCGCCAACCTGGCCTGGACCTCGGGCGCGAGCGAAGCGCGGGGCCCACTGCGTTCGAGCATCGGCCGCTGGAACACCGTCACGTACCGGAACGCCCAGTCGGGATGCGAGGCGTCGAACGGTTCCATCGACCAGCGCGTCCACGGCCAGTCCTGCTTCGAGGGATCGGCCTCGTGGATGTGCCGCGCGTCCTCGGTGATGGGCAGCAGGCCGAGGTCCCGGACCACCCGCGCGCGCAGGTCGAGATCCACCCCGTCGACCACGAGGTACCCGCCCGGCTCCACCATCGACGCCACGTTGCGCAGGCAGGCTTCCGCCATCTCCGGTTCCATGGGCCCGAGGAAGTTGCATGCCAGCACGACGTCCTGCAGCCCGTGCGATTCGACCAGGCCCGGGTCCGTCGCGTCGCCCACGTGCCACGTCGTCCCACGGCGGATGTAGTCCCGCACCCGCCAGGCGCCGTCCGGGCAAAGTTCGAACATCTCCTCCACGGCCTGTGCGGACGTCGACAGCACCCGCGCGCCGTCGACCCACAGCGTGCCACCGGTCGATGACGGCGCCTCCAGTCGATAGCTGGCCTGGCGGGCCACGGCGATCGCCTCCGGGACCACGTCGACGCCTCTCGCATCGATCGCGAGGTCGGGCTTGAGGCGGCGAAGCAACCACATCAGCGAATAGAGTTCGGCGCCGACACTGCAGCCCACCGACATCACGCGCACCGGCGTTCGCCCTTGCGCGGTGAGGATCAGATCCGCGACGAGCGCCAACTGCGGCGGATTTCGCAGGAACCACGTGTAGTGCGACTGGCAACGGTCGGTGTGCCTGACGTAGCGGTCGTAGATCGCCATGCCGAGCCGTCGCATCGGCCTTGTCGCACGCAGGGTCGTCGGGATGCGCCGCCAGATCGTGCGCACGAGCGGCAGCAGCGGGGCCGCAAGCGGCCCTTTCGAATGCATTTCCATGGGGCGTCCTCATCCAACAGGGATGGGCCACCGATCCGGTGCGCGGCGCAATGCATCCCGTGGGCGCGGAGGATCCGCACCCGCGCGAAGCCGGGGGGAACGACGCCCGATGTCGACGCCGGACGCTGATGCGCACGACCGATGGCGCGCAGGGGAAGACGCGTCAGGCGATGGGAGGCCGCAGCTGCACCGTGTATCGACCGCGGATCGCCGGAAGCTCCGGCACGGGGAAATCGGGTTTGCCGGCAACGGTCGTGGCGCAGATCCGCATGGAAGGCGGCACGACGGCGGCCGAGGTCACGGCGTGGTGGTGCATCAGGCTGTGCGAGCCCGTGACGTGCCCGGGATCGTGATGGGGCTTGTGGTCGTGCGAGTGCGGGTGCGTGTGCCCATCCGCGTGCGCGTGATCCGCCGCCTCCCTGGCGGCGATGGCGTGTTCGAGTTCATGGAGCTGTCCCGCCGCGACGAGGACGGGCTGGATCGCAAGACCCGCCAGCAGCAATGCCACCAGGCCGGTTCGGATGATGCGGGTCAGTTGTCGGGCACGTGGGAGCATGGCCGTCGGTTGCCTGGCGCACGGTTTCGAACGCGTCGTGCGTCGTGGTCCGGCCAAACGACATCGAATCCGATGCCGGTTAACGACTCTCCGACAGAAACCGTCGAAAGCGCCGCGCGTTTCCATCGAATTCCGGTTCGCGGCACAGCATTTGACCTTCCCACAATGGCAAGCATGACGATCCGATCTGCCGGCGATCGGCCGGCAATCCGGGATTCCGAAATGAAACTGTTCGTCGAAGGCATGACCTGCGGCCACTGCGTGGGCACGATCACCGCCGCGCTTCGCAGGCTCGATGCGGATGCGCGGATCGATGTCGATCTGGCGAATGCCGAAGTGCACGTGGAGAGCGATCACGTCTCCGCGGAAGCCGCGATCGATGCGATCCAGCGGGAAGGTTATATCGCCGCCGCGAAGGCGCCTGATTCGGCGCGCCGCTGCTGCGGCACGTGCCACGGCTGAAGGGAGCGCACGTGGAGAGCGGATGAATCCGCGTCACGGCGAACGCCTCCGGTGGGCGCACATTCAGAGATGTCGAAAGCCGGAGCGCGACGGAACGCGCCCGAAGACCCGGATCATTAACGGACGCGGCTTCCTCGACACAGCCTGCACGACGGGCGCGCAACCGTATGCGGGCTGCGGACAGACCGGACGATCAGGCGCCTGCGGGACTGCCGTCCGGCCCAGGGGTTCGGTACACGAGGGACGTCCGCATGTCATCGCCACGGCGGCGAGCACGCATACGGAGACCGCATGATCCAAACGCCCATTTCGGCTGCTTCGGCAGGATCGTGCCGGCTGGCGCTGCCCGATGAGGGAATCGCGCTTCCGGCGCATCGCAGGTACGGGAAGTCGCGGTGATCGCTTCAGTGGATCACGCATCGGGCTTCTTCGGATCGACGCTCCGTCGACTCGACGCATGGCTGCGCGGAACGCCGAAGCCACTGGCGAAGGAGCATCTGTCGCGAACGATCAGCCTCGCGCGCATCGTCCTGATCGTCGGGCTGGTCTTCCTCCATTATCAGACCTATCCGAATTCGGACGCATCGCCGTTCGATGGACTCGATCCCGCGAACCATCCGGTGGCGACCTTCATCAACAGCTTCGTGCTGTTCTTCTTCTTCAGCGCGGTGCCGCTGCTGAGCATGCTGTCCGGGTGGCTGTTCTTCTCCACGATGGGCGGGCGCGATGTGCTGCTGGCGAAGATTCGCCACCGGGTCCGCACGCTCTACGTACCGCTGGTGGGCTGGAACCTGATCTTCCTGGCGGCGCTCGCGCTGTTGTATCTGTCCGTGCCGGACCATCCGCTGTTCGCGGAGATCAACCTGCGCTTCCAGGACGCATCGCCCTGGGATTTCGTCAATGCCGTGTTTGCCTTGACGCATCATCCGGTCGGATACCAGTTCTGGTTCGTGCGCGATCTGTTCGTGACCGTGCTTGTCAGCCCGCTCCTCGCGCTGCTGTTGCAGCGGCTGCCTTACGTCGGCCTGTTCGTGCTTGGCGCGGCGTGGCTGGTCGGTCACGACCTGTGGATTTTCTTCCGCACCGACGTCGCGTTCTTCTTCTATCTCGGCGGGCTGATCGCCATGCGCCGCATCGGGCTGCGGATCGCGCCGGGGCCCACGATCGTCCTGATGCTGCTGTACCTGTTCCTGGTCGGATTGCGTGCGTGGGCGCCGGCCTTCGTCGACATGGTCGACCAGCGCCCGGAATGGCTGACCGGCGCGACGCGCGCGATGCGGCTGGTCGGCGTCGCGGCGTGCTGGGGCACGTTCCTGTGGCTCGCGCAGACGCGGCCGGGCGAGCGCATGGCGCGATTCGGAGGACTCGCCTTCTTCCTGTTCGCGATGCATTTCCCGATGCTCGCGGCGATCAAGTGGATGCTCTGGCCCTGGGTTCCGGCGCACACCGACGCCTGGATGCTGATCCACTACATCGGCAGCGTCGCCATCACCATCGCGCTCGGACTGACGGCCGGGCAGCTCATGTCGCGCTACCTGCCGCGCGGCTTCGCGCTGATGAACGGTGGCCGCGTTCTTGAGCGATCGGCGGCTCCTCGTGCTCCGGCGACGGACGATGCCGGGAAAGATCGCGGCCTCGAGATGGCGCCACCGGCTGGAGGGGAAGCGGCGAAGCCGATGCAGCAGGTCTGATCGCGCGAAACTGAACCGGGAAAGAGGCCAATCATCGCGGCCAGCCTGCGGCCCGCCTACGATCGCCTGTCTTCCGACGAGTGACGCCCATGAAGAAATGGATCGCCCTGCTGGTGGTCGTGCTGCTGGCGCTGGCCGGCTGGATCGCGGCCGGCCCGTTCCTGACGGTCAACGCGATCCGCGAGGCGGTCGCGGAGGAAGACACGGTCGAACTCGCGCGGCACGTCGATTTCGTCTCGGTGCGGCGGGGCCTGCGCGCGCAGGTCGAGGACGCGATCGCACGCAAGGCGGGCGTCGACGCACAGGACAATCCGCTGGGTGCCTTCGCGCTCGGTCTGGCGAACCGCGCGGCCGGCGGCATCGTCGATGCGCTCGCCACGCCGGCGGGAATCGGCGCGGTGCTGCAGGGCCGCGGATTGCTGCATCGCCTGATTGGCGGCGGCGTGGATCCCGACGACAGCTTCGCCCATGCGCCGCCGCCGGATCCGCTGCGCGACGCGACATACCGCTTCGAATCGCCTTCGCGCTTCACCGCGACCGTGCTCAATGCCGACGGCGATCCGGTGGTATTCGTGCTGCGGCGCGACGGGCTGCGCTGGAAGCTGACCGACATCCACCTGCCGCTCGACGCGCTGCTCGCGGGCAACGAATGACCGCTCGTCGCCTGCGCGGCGGCGCCATCGTTCTTTTGACCCCGCGATAACACAGGCGGCGCGACCGTCCGCTCGGCGCGACGCGCGCCGTCATCGCGAGGAGAGCCCCATGACCCGCATCGCCGTGGTCGCCATGGCCGTGCTGCTTCCGGCCGCCGCATTCCACGCCCCGGACAGCCGGGCCGAGAACCGCCAGTTCCGCGCCATCCTGGAGGGAACGCAGGAGGTTCCCGCGCTCTCCACCGATGCCCGCGGCAGCTTCCGCGCGCGCATCACCAACGACGGGGGCGCGATCTGGTACGAACTCGCCTACGACGACCTGGAAGGCGCCGTCACCCAGGCGCACATCCACGTCGGCCAGCGCGGCGTGAACGGCGGCATCGCGGCGTTCCTGTGCAGCAACCTCGGCAACGGCCCGGCCGGCACGCAGGCCTGCCCTGCACCGCCGGCGCGCATCACCGGCGTGATCACCGCCGCCGACATCATCGGCCCGGCCGCCCAGGGCATCGCCGCGGGCGAACTGGACGAACTGATCGAAGCGCTGCGCGAGGGCGTGGCCTACGCCAACGTGCACAGTTCGTTGTTCCCCGGCGGCGAGATCCGCAGCCAGCTCGGGCACGACCACGACCACGATTGAGCGCGCACGCATGCGGCGGCGGCGCGCGGCCGGGCGATCGGCCTAGCCCTTCGCCTGGCGGTTGGCGATGCCGTGCGGGACATGGCCGGCGGCGACGTGATCGCGCGCCGAGAGGATGTTGTGCTCGGAATCGTCGAAGAAGATGTCCGCGCCGAAGGCCTCCAGGAACGGCCCCTTCGACCGCCCGCCCAGGAACAGCGCCTCGTCCAGCCGGATGTCCCACTCGCGCAGCGTGCGGATCACCCGTTCGTGCGCGGGGATCGAGCGCGCGGTGACGAGCGCGGTGCGGATCGGCGAGGCCTGCCCGGTCGGAAACGCCTGCTGCAACCGGTGCAGCGCATCGAGGAAGCCACGGAACGGCCCGCCCGACAGCGCCTGCGCGGCGTGGCTGCGCTCGTGCTCGGTGAACGCGGCCAGTCCGCCTTCGCGCGACACACGCTCGCCTTCATCGTCGAAGATCACCGCATCGCCGTCGAACGCGATGCGCAGCTGATCGTGCCGCTGCTGCGGCGCACGCGACGGCAGCAACGTCGCCGCGGCCACGCCGGCGGCGAGCGCGCTGCGCACGTCCTCGGCGTTGGCCGACAGGAACAGGTCCGCCCCGAACGGTCGGATGTACGGATACGGCGGCGCGCCGTTGCTGAAGGCGGCGCGCTTGATCGCCAGCCCGTGGTGCGCGATCGAATTGAAGATGCGCAGGCCGCTGTCGGCCGAATTGCGCGAGATCAGGATGACCTCCACGCGCGGCGCCTCCGGCGGCGAGCCGTCGTTGAGCGCGAGCAGCTTGCGCACCAGCGGGAAGGCGATGCCGGGCGAGAGCAGGTCGTCCTCGTGCGTGCGCTGGAAATCGGCATAGGCGTCGATGCCCTCGCGCTCGAACAGCGCGTGGCTCTCTTCCATGTCGAACAGGGTTCGCGAGGAAATCGCGACGATCAGCGGATCGGCATCACGGTCGGGCATGGGGCGATTATGCCGCAGCGCCGTCGCGCGGATTGCGACGGACGGCAAGCCCCTCTCCCATCGGGAGAGGGGTTGGGGTGAGGGACAACGAAGCCTTGGCGGTGAACGAGGGCGTCGGTACAACGCTGCACTGTTGCTCTTCCGTCAGGCGACGAACTGCTCCGCCAGCATGCGCTCTTCGAGGTTGTGCTCCGGATCGAACAGCAGCGTCACCGTGCGGTCGTGCGATTCGCGGATCGTGACTTCGACGACGTCGCGGACTTCATGCGAGTCGGCCGTCGCGCTGACCGGGCGTTTGTAGGGATCGAGCACGCGGAAGCGCACTTCGGTATCGGCCTTGAGCACGGCGCCACGCCAGCGGCGCGGACGGAATGCGGCGATCGGCGTCAGCGCGACCACGTTCGCGCCCAGCGGCAGGATCGGCCCGTGCGCGGAGAAGTTGTAGGCGGTGCTGCCGGCGGGCGTGGCGACCATCACCCCGTCGCAGATGAGCTCGTCCAGACGCGTCTCGCCATTGAGGTCGATGCGCAGGTGCGCGGCCTGGCGGGTCTGGCGCAGCAGCGAGACTTCGTTGTACGCCAGCGAGCCGACCGTCGCGCCCGATTCGGTCTGCGCCACCATCTCCAGCGGCCGCAGCACCGCGGGCTCGGCCGCGTGCAGGCGACCGAGCAGGCCGTCGCCGTCGTGATGGTTCATCAGGAAACCGACCGTGCCCAGCTTCATGCCGTACACGGGTTTGCCCAGCGCGGCGTAGCGGTGCAGCGTGGCGAGCATGAATCCGTCGCCGCCGAGCGGCACGAGCACGTCCGCATCCTCCGGCGCGTGCTGGCCGTGCTGGGCGGTGAGGGCTTCGAGCGCGCGCTGCGCGCCATCGGCGTGGCTGGCGAGGAAGGCGATGCGTGGCGTCGCGGTCATCGGCGGCTCCGGGGGTCAGGGGCGCAGCATAACCGGTCGCGGTGTTAAGCCCTCCTCCCGACGGGAGGGGCTGGCGAAATGAAGAAGGCCCGGCATTCGCCGGGCCTTCTCATCCACACAATCCTCAGCGCACTTACGCCCCGACCGAAGCCACCTGCGCCAACCTCCGCACCGCCACCGACAGCGTCGGGTAGTCCAGCGCCTTCTGGTTGTGCAGGTCGGCGAACATCGCGAGGGTGAAGCGCAGCGACGAGTCGTCACGCTTGAGCCACGCCTCGACCTTCTGCTCGACCGGCTTCTTGCCGCCGTCGGCGAGGATCTGCGAGACCAGCGAGCGGGCCTGCGTGGCCAGTTCGTCGCGCAGTGCGCCACGGGCCAGCGCCTGCCAGCGGCCGTCGACCGACAGCTGTTCGACCTGCTCGTACAGCCACGGCAGGCTCAGCGCCTGGCCCAGCGAGAAGTACGCCTTCGCCACTTCCACCGGCGAGAGCTTGCGGGCCAGCGAGATCTCGACGATGTCGCAGCCGAACTCCAGCAGCGGCAACGCGGCCAGCTGTTCGGCCAGTTGCGCCGGCAGGCCCTTGCCCTTCCACTCGGCCATGCGCGCTTCGTACGCATCGCGACGCATGCCCGACAGCACCGTCGGCAGCGAGGCGCGCACCGCGTTGAGGCCGTCGCCGTAACGCGACATCGCCGCGGTGATCTCCGGCATCTTGCCCGGACGCGACAGCAGCCAGCGCGACATCGAGCGCAGCAGGTGCCAGATGACCTGCAGCGCATCGACCTGCACCGACTCCGGCACCTTGCCGTCGAGCGCGTCGATCTGCGCCCACAGGTCGCGCGCGTCCACCGCCTCGCGGGCGATGGTGTAGGCCTCGGCGACCTCGGCCGGCGTGCGGCCGGTGTCCTCGGTCATGCGCAGGGTGAAGGTCGCGCCCATGCGGTTGACCATCGAGTTGGTCACCGCCGTGGCGATGATCTCGCGCTTCAGGCGATGGCCTTCCATCGCCTTGGCGTACTTGGCCTGCAGCGGCTGCGGGAAGTAGCGCACCAGTTCCTTCGACAGGTACGGATCTTCCGGCACGTCCGACTCCAGCAGCTGCTGGAACAGCACGATCTTGCTGTACGACAGCAGCACCGCGAGTTCCGGACGCGTCAGGCCCTGGCCGCGCGACTTGCGCTCGGCGATCTCGGCATCGCTCGGCAGGAACTCGATCTGGCGATCGAGCAGGCCTTGCGACTCCAGCGTGCGGATGAAGTGCTGCTTGGAGCCCAGGCGGTGCACGCTCATCCGCTCCATCAGGCTCAGCGCCTGGTTCTGGCGGTAGTTGTCGGTGAGCACCAGCTGCGCGACCTCGTCGGTCATCTGCGCGAGCAGCTTGTTGCGCTCGGGCAGCGTCAGCTTCTTCTTCTGCACCTCGCCGTTGAGCAGGATCTTGATGTTCACCTCATGGTCGGAGGTGTCCACGCCGGCGGAGTTGTCGATGAAATCGGTGTTGAGCAGCACGCCATGCTGCGCGGCCTCGATGCGGCCCAGCTGCGTCATGCCGAGATTGCCGCCCTCGCCCACCACCTTGCAGCGCAGCTCGCGACCGTTGACGCGCAGCGCGTTGTTGGCGCGATCGCCGACGTCGGCGTTGGTCTCGCTCGTCGCCTTCACGTAGGTACCGATGCCGCCGTTCCACAGCAGGTCGACCGGCGCCTTGAGGATCGCGCTGAGCAGTTCCGCCGGGCTCATCGCCGTGATCGTCGGGTCGATCCCCAGCGCGGTCTTGGCTTCGGCCGACAGCGGAATCGACTTGGCCGAACGCGGGTAGATGCCGCCGCCCTTGCTGATCAGCGAACGGTCGTAGTCGTCCCAGCTCGAACGCGGCAGCTTGAACATGCGCTGGCGTTCCTTGAACGTCGACGCGGCGTCCGGATTCGGATCGATGAACACGTGGCGGTGGTCGAACGCCGCGACCAGGCGGATGTGCTTGCTCAGCAGCATGCCGTTGCCGAACACGTCGCCGGACATGTCGCCGACGCCGACCACGGTGAAGTCCTGCTTCTGGCTGTCGCGGCCCATCGCGCGGAAGTGGCGCTTGACCGACTCCCACGCGCCGCGCGCGGTGATGCCCATGCCCTTGTGGTCGTAGCCGACCGAACCGCCCGAGGCGAACGCGTCGTCCAGCCAGAAGCCGTGCGCGCGCGCGATGCCGTTGGCGATGTCGGAGAACGTCGCCGTGCCCTTGTCGGCGGCGACGACCAGGTATGGATCGTCGTTGTCGTGGCGCACCACGTTCGCCGGCGGCACGACCTTGCCGTCCACCAGGTTGTCGGTGATGTCCAGCAGGCCGTTGATGAAGCGCTTGTAGCAGGCCACGCCTTCGTTGAACCACGCGTCGCGGTTCACCGCCGGATCCGGCAGTTGCTTGGCGATGAAGCCGCCCTTCGAACCAACCGGCACGATGACGGTGTTCTTCACCATCTGCGCCTTCACCAGGCCGAGCACTTCGGTGCGGAAGTCCTCGCGGCGGTCCGACCAGCGCAGGCCGCCGCGCGCCACCGGGCCGAAGCGCAGGTGCACGCCTTCCACGCGCGGACCGTAGACGAAGATCTCGCGGTACGGACGCGGCTTCGGCAGGTCCGGCACCTTCGAGGAATCGAACTTGAAGCTGATGTAGTCGGCCGGGCCGCCATCGGCGCGCAGGCCGTCCTTGTACTGGATGTAGTAGCTGGTGCGCAGCGTGGCGTCGATCACACCGATGAAGCTGCGCAGGATGCGGTCTTCATCGAGGCTGGCGACGCGGTCGAACAGGCCCTTGAGCGCGTTGCGCGTGGCCTCGACCTGCGCGTCGCGCTTGCCGGCGCGGGCGTCGAGCATCGGCTCCAGCGCGGCGAGCGTGGCTTCGTCGCCGTTCGCCAGCGCGGAAAGCTGTGCGCGGAAGGCTTCCACGCCGGCCTTGATCTGCGCCTTGGATTCGCTGCCGGTGACCGGATCGAACTTCGCTTCGAACAGCTCGACCAGCAGGCGCGCGAGCAGCGGATAGCGGTTGAGCGTCTCCTCCACGTAGCTCTGCGAGAACGGCACGCCGACCTGCAGCAGGTACTTGCAGTAGCCGCGCAGCATCGCGACCTGGCGCCACGACAGGTTCGCCGTGAGGATCAGCCGGTTGAAGCCGTCGTTCTCGGCGTTGCCGCGCCAGATCTGCGCGAAGGCGTCCTCGAAGGTCTCGTCGAGGCTGGACACGTCCAGGTTCGGGTTCGAGGTCTCGACCTCGAAATCCTGCACGAACAGCGTCCGGCCGTTCGCGTTGAGCCGGTACGGATGCTCGGAGATCACCCGCAGGCCCATGTTCTCCATCATCGGCAGCGCGTCCGACAGCGGGATGTCGTCGTTCTGGCGATAGAACTTGAAGCGCAGCCCGCCGTCGCCGTTGTGCGCGCGGTACAGGCTCAGGCGCAGGTCGTCCGGACCGGTCAGCGCGGCCAGGTGCTCGACGTCGTCGGCGGCCACGTCGGCGCTGACGTCCTCGATGTAACCCGCCGGCAGCGCGCGGCCGTAGGTGTTGGCCATGGTGAGGCCGCGCTGTTCGCCATGACGCACGACCAGGCGTTCACGCAGGTCGTCCTGCCAGTTGCGCACGAGCTTCGCCAGCTCGGCTTCGATCTTCGCGCTGTCGGTTTCGATCGCTTCGCCCGACTTCGGACGCACGATCAGGTGCACCTGCGCCAGCGGCGATTCGCCGCCCAGCGTGACCGAGGAATCGACGTGTTCGCCGTGCAGTTCGCGCTTGAGCATCGCCTCGATGCGCAGGCGCACGTCGGTGTTGAAGCGGTCGCGCGGGATGTAGACCAGCACCGAGAAGAAGCGGCCGTAGCGGTCGCGGCGCAGGAACAGCTTGCTGCGCACGCGCTCCTGCAGGCCGAGGATGCCGGTCGCGGTGCGCAGCAGTTCCTCTTCGCTCGACTGGAACATCTCGTCGCGCGGCAGCGATTCCAGGATGTGGCGCAGCGCCTTGCCGCTGTGGCTGTCGGGCTTCAGGCCGGACTGCTGCATCACGTAGTTGTGGCGTTCGCGCACCAGCGGGATGTCCCACGGGCGACGGTTGTACGCGCTGGAGGTGTACAGGCCGAGGAAGCGCTCCTCGCGCACCGGCTTGCCCTTCGCGTCGAAGCTGAGCACGCCGATGTAGTCCATGTAGCCCGGACGATGCACCGTCGCGCGCGAATTGGTCTTGGTGAGGATCAGCGCGTCCACCGCGCCGGACTGCGGCATGTAGTGCGCGGCGAGCGAGGTCAGCAGGCGCGGCTTGCCCACGTCCTTCCCGCGCAGCAGGCCCAGGCCGCTGGACTTGATCGCGCTGAGCACTTCCTCGCCGCCCTTCTGGACGACTTCGTATTCGCGATACCCCAGGAAGGTGAAGTGGTTGTCGGCCGCCCAGCGCAGGAATTCCTGCGCCTCGCGCTTGCCGGCCTCGCTCACGGGCAGGTTGCGCTGGCCCAGTTCGTCGGCCACCGCCAGCATCTTCGCCTTCATCTGCGGCCAGTCGCGCACCGAGGCGCGCACGTCGCCCAGCACGGATTCCAGCGCCTTCTGGATCTTCGGCATCGCCTCGGCCGGCTGGCGGTCGATCTCCAGGTGCATCAGCGATTCGGGCAGGCCTTCGCCGACGGCGAGGATCTTGCCGGTCTTGTCGCGATCGAACGTCACCACCGGATGGCCCAGCACGTGCACGCCGATGCCCTGCTCGGCCAGCGCCATCGTCACCGAATCCACCAGGAACGGCATGTCGTCGTTGGCGATCTGGATGACGGTATGCGTCGAATCCCAGCCCTCGCCCTTGATGGTCGGGTTGAACAGGCGCACCAGCGCCGAACCCGGCTTGCGCGCGCGGGCGAAATCCAGGAAGTCCACGGCCAGCTCGGCCCAGCCGCTCGCGTCATGCTGCGGCAGCTCGTCGCTGCTCATGCGCTTGTAGAAGGCGTTGATGAACGCTTCGGCTTCGGCGTGGCGCGCCTTGGGCAGGCGCTTGCGCATCGCCTCGACGATGGGTTCCAGCGAAACGGTGTCGTCCTTCGCGCGGGTCTGGGTGGTCGCGCGCTTCGCGGGCGTGCGTTTGGCCGGTTCGGTCTTGCTGGCGGGTTTGGCGGAAGCGTTACGTTTGGTGCTCATGGCAACGGAAGTTCCAATGAAAGAAGGCCCACGCTCATCGCGCGGGCCGGGGGATACGGTTCAGTACGGGCTGTTCGCGGACACGATCTGGCGCGGAGCCGCTGTTGCGGCGTCCTCGCGCGGGCGACGATCGCGACCGCGATCAACAGGGCAGGCGGTTGGACGTGACGATCCGAAGCGTTTCATGTCGGGTTCGTGCTGGCGGCGGGTGCCGGCCGGCCTTCAGCGCAGGCCGGTCTCGTTGCGGGCGATCACCAGGCGCTGGATCTCGCTGGTGCCTTCGTAGATCTCGGTGATCTTGGCGTCGCGGAAATAACGCTCCAGCGGCATTTCCTTCGAATACCCCATGCCGCCGTGGATCTGCACGGCCTGGTGGGTGATCCACATCGCCGCTTCGGACGCGGTGAGCTTGGCGATGGCCGCCTCGTTGCTGAAGCGCGCGCCGCCCTTGTCGAACTCGCCCTTCTGCCAGGCCGCGCGCAACGTGAGCAGCGTGGCTGCGTCGAGCTTGCACTTCATGTCGGCGATCTTCGCCTGGGTCATCTGGAACGTGCCGATCGGCGCGCCGAAGGCCTTGCGTTCCTTCACGTACTCGACCGTCTTCTCGTAGGCGGCGCGGGCGATGCCGATGGCCTGGCTGGCGATGCCGATGCGGCCGGCGTCCAGCACGCTCATCGCGATCTTGAAGCCCTCGCCTTCCTTGCCCAGCACTTCGTCGGGCTGCGCGACGTAGTCGGCGAATTCGATCTCGCACGTGGCCGAGGCGCGGATGCCGAGCTTGGGCTCGGTCTTGCCGCGATGGAAGCCGGCGCGTTCGCCGTCGACCAGGAACGCGGTGATGCCGCGCGCGCCCTTGTCGGGCTCGGTCATCGCGAACAGCACGAAATACTTGGCGACCGGGCCGGAGGTGATCCAGCTCTTCTTGCCATTGATGAGATAGGTGCCATCGGCCTGCTTCGTGGCCTTGCAGCGCATGGCGGTGGCATCGGAGCCCGACTGCGGCTCGGTCAGCGCGAAGGCGCCGATCTCGCGGCCTTCGGCAATGGCGCGCACGTACTTCTGCTTCTGCTCCTCGGTGCCGAACTTCAGGATGCCGTTGCAGAACAGCGAGTTGTTGACCGACATGATGGTCGAGTGCGCGGCGTCGCCGGCGGCGATCTCGATCATCGCCAGCACGTAGCTCACCGGATCCATGCCCGCGCCACCGTACTCGGCCGGCACTTCGATGCCCATCAGGCCGTTCTCGCCGAGCGTGCGGATGTTCTCGAGCGGGAACTCGCCCGTCTTGTCGTGGTGCTCGGCGCTGGGAGCAATCTTTTCCTGCGCGATGCGGCGGGCCACATCCTGGATCATCAACTGCTCTTCGGTGAAGCGGAAATCCACGTGGGCTACCTCGTGCTCTGGTCTTCTGGAACGTTGGGCGAAACAGCCTGCGAATTGTAGCCGGCCCGTGCGGGATTCGCAGGTACGCCAGGGTGGTCGGACGCACGGACCCGCGCGATTCCGCCCGTTTTCGAACAATCCCGCACGCGCGGCACCGGAAAGCGAGCGCTATCACCGTCCTGCTTGCCGCCCTGCTTGACCCTGGCCCCCTCGCGGGCCGAAACTTATCGCTGTATCGCGATAGGTTGATGAAGCATGGATCTGGAAGGCTGGTCCTCACGGCTCAAGGTGTTCGCCGACGCCACGCGGGTGCGCCTGCTGGCGCTGCTGGAGCGCGAGGAACTCACCGTCGCCGAGCTGTCCGCCATCACGCGCCTGGCCCAGCCGCGCGTGTCCACCCACCTGTCCAAGCTGAAGGAAGCCGGGCTGGTGCGCGACCGCCGCGCCGGCGTGTCGGCCTACTATCGCTTCGACGATGGCGCCCTCGATGGCGCGCAGCGCGCCCTGTGGAGCACCCTGCGCGAAGGCAGCGACGACCCGCTGCTGCGCCAGGACGCCGAACGCGTCGCCGACGTGCTGGCCTCCCGTGCCGCCGACCAGAACTGGGCCGACACCGTCGCCGGCGACATGGAGCGCCATTACTCGCCGGGCCGGACCTGGGAAGCGATGGCCCGTTCCGCGCTGCCCCTGCTGGAGCCGGGCGACGTGCTCGACGTGGCCTCCGGCGACGGCGTGCTTGCCGAACTGCTCGCCCCGCATTCGCACCGCTACGTGTGCCTGGATTCGAGCACCAAGGTCGTGCTCGCCGCGTCCGAGCGCCTGCGCCGGCTGAAGAACGTCGAGGTGCGCGAGGGCGACATGCACGCCCTGCCCTTCGACGACGCGCATTTCGACCTGGTGGTGCTGATGCACGCGCTCACCTACGCCGAGCATCCCGCGCAGGCCGTCGCCGAGGCCGCGCGCGTGCTGCGCCAGGGCGGACGGCTGCTGCTCACCAGCCTGGCGCGCCACGAACACCGCAACGTGGTCGAAGCCTACGGCCACGTGAACCTGGGCTTCGGCGAGAAGGACCTGCAGAAGTTCGCGACGAAGGCCGGCATCGAGGTGACGAGTTGCGAGACCGTCACGCGCGAGCGCAGGCCGCCGCATTTCGAGGTGATCGCGTTGATCGGGAAGAAGCCGGGGACCGGTGACCGGACACCCGCGGAAAAGCGCACGAGGAAGGCATCATGAACGTCGAAGTCAAAAGCAGCTCGCCGATCGCGACCTCCCTGCCCTGGCTCAACCCGCAGCGCGCCCAGGCCCTCCAGCGCCTGCTCGCCGAACGCATCCTCGTGCTCGACGGCGCCATGGGCACGATGATCCAGCAGCATTCGCTGGACGAAGCCGCGTATCGCGGCGAGCGCTTCGCCAAGGGCTACGACCACGCCTGGGACCACGTCGAACACGTGCACGAGGACAACTGCGGCTGCGCGCGCGACCAGCGCGGCAACAACGACCTGCTGAGCCTGACGCAGCCGCAGATCATCCGCGGCATCCACACGCAATACCTCGACGCCGGCGCGGACCTGATCGAGACCAACACGTTCAACTCGACCACCGTGTCGCTCGCCGACTACGGGCTGGAACACCTCGCGCGCGAGCTCAACGAAGCCGGCGCGCGCCTCGCACGCGAAGCCTGCGACGCCGCCGAAGCGAACGATCCGTCGCGCCCGCGCTTCGTGATCGGCGTGCTCGGCCCCACCAGTCGCACCGCCTCGCTCAGCCCGGACGTGAACCGCCCCGGATTCCGCGCGATCACTTTCGACGAACTGCGCGTCGCCTATCGCGAAGCCGCCGACGGCCTGATCGACGGCGGCGCCGACGTGCTGATGGTCGAAACCGTGTTCGACACACTCAACGCCAAGGCAGCGCTGTTCGCGATCGAGGAAGCCTTCGACGCGCGCGGCGTGCGTTTGCCGGTGATGGTGTCGGGCACGATCACCGATGCGTCCGGCCGCACCTTGTCCGGGCAGACGGCGGAAGCGTTCTGGTATTCGCTGCGCCACGCGCAACCTCTCGCCATCGGCCTGAACTGCGCGCTCGGCGCGAAGGACCTGCGCGCGCACGTCGACGTGCTGGCGCAGGTCGCCGATGCGTACGTCAGCACGCACCCGAACGCTGGACTTCCCAACGCATTCGGCGGCTACGACGAAACGCCGGAAGACATGGCGGACGTGCTCGGCGAATTCGCCCGCTCCGGCCTGCTCAACCTCGTCGGCGGCTGCTGCGGCACCACGCCGGCGCACATCGCGGCGATCGCGAAGGCGGTCGAGGGCGTCGCGCCGCGTGCGCTGCCGTCGCTGGTCGCGGCGGCCTGATCGTTGGTCGCATCGAACCGAACCCCTCGTCTTTCCGCGCCAACGCGAACGGATTCCCCGACCGTAATGACCCTCTCCCTTCCCCGCCAGACGCGCCTCAGTGGCCTGGAGCCGCTGCAGATCACGCCGGAAAGCAACTTCATCAACGTCGGTGAGCGCACCAACGTCACCGGCAGCGCGCAGTTCAAGAAGCTGATCCTGGAAGGCCGCCTCGACGAGGCCGTCGTGGTCGCGCGCCAGCAGGTCGAGAACGGCGCGCAGGTGATCGACGTCAACATGGACGAAGGCCTGCTCGATTCCGAGCGCGCGATGGTCGAGTTCCTCAACCTCATCGCCGCCGAGCCGGACATCGCGCGCGTGCCGGTGATGGTGGACAGCTCGAAGTTCAGCGTGATCGAGGCCGGCCTCAAGTGCCTGCAGGGCAAGGGCATCGTCAACTCGATCTCGATGAAGGAAGGCGAAGCCGAGTTCCTGCGCCAGGCGCGACTGGTGCGCCGCTACGGCGCCGCGGTGGTCGTGATGGCCTTCGATGAAGCCGGCCAGGCCGACACCATCGAACGCAAGATCGAGATCTGTTCGCGCGCGTACAAGCTGCTGACCGGTGAAATCGGCTTCCCGCCGGAAGACATCATCTTCGACCCGAACGTGTTCGCCATCGCCACGGGCATCGAGGAACACAACGATTACGCCGTCGCCTTCATCGAGGCCACGCGCGAGCTGAAGCGGCGTTTCCCGTTCAGCCACATCTCCGGCGGCGTGTCGAACGTATCGTTCTCGTTCCGCGGCAACGAACCGGTGCGTCAGGCGATCCACGTCGTGTTCCTGTACCACGCGATCAAGGCGGGCATGGACATGGGGATCGTCAACGCCGGCGCGCTGCCGTTGTACGACGACCTGGACGCCGAATTGCGCGAGCGTGTCGAGGACGTCGTCCTCAATCGCCGGAGCGACGCGACCGAACGCCTGCTGGAAATCGCCGACCGGTACAAGGGCAGGAAGGGCGAGAAGAAGGTCGAGGACCTCGCGTGGCGCGAAAAGCCGGTGCGCGAACGCCTGTCGCATTCGCTGGTGCACGGCATCGACCAGTACATCGAGGCCGACACCGAGGAGGCGCGCGTGCAGGCCGCGCGTCCGCTCGACGTGATCGAAGGTCCGCTGATGGACGGCATGAACGTCGTCGGCGACCTGTTCGGCGCGGGCAAGATGTTCCTGCCGCAGGTGGTGAAATCCGCGCGCGTGATGAAGAAGGCGGTCGCCTACCTGCTGCCCTTCATCGAGGCCGAAAAGCTGCGCACCGGCGACGTGGGCAAGTCCAACGGCAAGATCGTGATGGCGACCGTCAAGGGCGACGTGCACGACATCGGCAAGAACATCGTCGGCGTCGTGCTGGCGTGCAACAACTTCGATGTGATCGACCTGGGCGTGATGGTGCCGGCGCAGGTGATCCTCGATCGCGCGAAGGCGGAGAACGCCGATCTTGTCGGGCTGTCCGGCCTGATCACCCCGTCGCTGGAAGAGATGAGCCACGTCGCGCGCGAGATGCAGCGGCAGGGTTTCGAAGTTCCGCTGCTGATCGGCGGCGCCACCACGTCGCGCGCGCACACCGCGCTGAAGATCGATCCGCACTACAAGTCGCCGACCGTGTGGGTGAAGGACGCCTCGCGCGCGGTCGGTGTCGCGCAGTCGCTGATCAGCCCGGACCTGCGCGGCAATTTCGTCGCCGCCAACGACGCCGATTACGCCGAGATCCGCCAGCGCCACCGCCAGCGCGGCGACGGCAAGCGCCTGGTGTCGCTGGAAAAGGCGCGCGGACAGCGCTTCGACGGCGGTTGGGGCGACTACACGCCGCCCGCGCCGAGGCAGCCCGGCGTGCACGTGTTCGACGACTACCCGCTCGCCGAACTCGTCGATTACATCGACTGGACGCCGTTCTTCAACACCTGGGAACTGGCGGGCAAGTATCCGGCGATCCTCACTGACGAAGTGGTCGGCGCGCAGGCCAGCGAGCTGTATCGCGACGCACGCGCGATGCTCAAGCGCATCGTCGGCGAGAAGTGGCTGACCGCGAAAGCCGTGTTCGCGCTGTGGCCGGCGAACGCGATCGGCGACGACGTCGTCGTCGATGCGGACGGCATGCAGACCACCCTGCACTTCCTGCGCCAGCAGGTCGACAAGCCGGCCGATCGTCCGGATTTCTGCCTCGCCGATTTCATCGCGCCGAAGGACAGCGGGCGGCAGGACTGGATCGGCGGCTTCGCGGTGACGGCGGGGCTGGGCATCGAGGAACACATCGCGCGTTTCGAGGCCGATCACGACGACTACAACGCGATCCTCCTCAAGGCGCTCGCCGACCGTTTCGCCGAAGCGCTGGCCGAACGCCTGCACGAGCGCGTGCGCAAGGAATTCTGGGGCTACGCCGCATCCGAATCGCTCGACAACAATGCGCTGATCGACGAAGCCTACGTCGGCATCCGCCCGGCGCCCGGTTATCCGGCATGCCCGGAACACAGCGAGAAGGCGACGCTGTTCCGCCTGCTCGACGCGGAAAACAGGGCCGGCGTGCGCCTGACCGAGAGCTTCGCGATGTATCCGGCGGCGGCGGTGTCCGGCTACTACTTCAGCCATCCGCGCAGCCAGTACTTCGTCGTCGGCCGCGTATCGAAGGAACAGGTCGAGGACTACGCGCGCCGCAAGGGCGTGAGCCTCGCGCAGGCGGAACGCTGGCTGGCGTCGAACCTCGACTACGACCCGGAGTGATCCGGGCGCGAGGCGGAACAGGAATCGAGCGAGCGGCTGCGCTCGCTCAGCGTCGAAGAACGCGCGCGGCGGATCGGCGCGCGCGCCGCGATCACCACACCAGGTCGTCCGGCACCTGGTATTTCGGATCGGCGTACGGATCGTCCTCGGCCGGGGCGTTCGGATCGACCTTCAGCGCGACCGCAGGGGCGAAGATCGTTTCGGCCTGCGCGAGCAGGTCGGCGGTCACCAGCAGGTAACGACCGTCCATCTGCAGCACGCCGAGTTCGCCGGCGTTGAGCTGCTTGAGCTGCGCGTCGTTGACGTAGATGCGCTTGATCTTCCCGCCATAGGGGAAATGGCGGGCGATCTCGGCGGCGGCGTCGTTCAGCGCCTGGTCCTTGACCAGTTCGGCGAGCTTCGCGCGCGCCTCGCGACGCTTGCGCGCTTCTTCCTGCTTGGCGGCCTCGGCGGCGATGCGCTCGTCCTTCTCGCGCTGCGCGCGGATGGCGTAGGCCTTCGCAAGGTCGATGTCCTCGCGGCTTTGCGGTTTGCCGCCATGGCGCGAACCGGGCTTGCGCGCATCCGGCTTGCGGCCGTCCGGACGGCGGGCATCCGGGCGACCTTGCGGCTTCGCGCCTTGCGGCTGCGCGCCCTGCGTCTGTGCACCGTGTGGCTTTCCACCCGATCGATGGTCCGGCTTGCCGCCCTTGGGATGCGGCCCCTTGGCATGCGCGGGACGCTCGGGCTTGGGCGCGGGCTTGAAGCCCAGGCCCATCAACTGGTCGCGGAGGCTGTTGCTCATGATGCTGCTGCGAGAAGGAAGGACTGCAGGCCGAAGTATAGGCAGCCGGAGGCGCCCGCGCGCGGCCCGGCCGCACGCGGTTCGCCGGCGATCAGTAATGCGGCGGGGGCGGTTCCTGCGAGGGATCGGCGGCGAACGGGTTCGACGCGAGCGCTGCGCGCATCTGCCGCAGTTCCTCGATCACGCGGTGCATCGCCAGCGCGTTGCGCGCTTCCTCGTCGCGCGAGGCGGCCAGCGCGTCGCTGAGTTCCGACAGCGCCTGCTCCTGGAACGCGACGCGCATTTCCAGGTCGACCAGGCGCCGTTCGAGTTTGTCGCGTTCGCCGGTCATCTCAGGCCTTCCGGATCGAGCGCCCGCGCCCGATGCCGTAATACGCCAGTCCCGCGGCCTCGACTTCATCCGGGTGGTACAGATTGCGGCCGTCGAAGATCACCGCGTCGGCCACGGATTGCTTCAGGCGCGCGAAGTCCGGGCTGCGGAACTGTTTCCATTCGGTGACGACCACCAGCGCATCGGCGTCGGCGAGCGCGGCGCGTGCGGAATCGCACAGCACCAGGTCGTCGCGATCGCCGAAGATGCGGTGCGCTTCCTCGCTCGCTTCCGGGTCGTACGCGCGCACCTTCGCGCCGGCATCCCACAGCTGCTGCAGCAGGCGGCGGCTGGACGCTTCGCGCATGTCGTCGGTGTTCGGCTTGAACGCCAGGCCCCACACCGCGAACGTCTTGCCTTTGACGTTGCCGTCGTAGTGGCGCTGGATCAGCTCGAACAGGTGGCCTTTCTGCTGCTCGTTGACGCCTTCCACCGCGCCCAGCAACTGCGCGGTGTAGCCGTGCTGCTGCGCGGTGCGATGCAGTGCCTGCACGTCCTTCGGGAAGCACGAGCCGCCGTAACCGGCACCCGGGTAGATGAAGTGCCAGCCGATGCGCGGGTCCGAACCGATGCCCTGTCGCACCATTTCCACGTCCGCGCCCACGCGCTCGGCGATGTTCGCGATCTCGTTCATGAAGCTGATCTTGGTCGCCAGCATCGCGTTGGCGGCGTACTTGGTCAGCTCGGCGGAGCGCACGTCCATCACCACGATGCGCTCGTGGTTGCGGTTGAACGGCGCGTACAGGCGCTTGAGGCGTTCCACCGCGTTCGGGCTCGCCGAACCGATGACGATGCGGTCCGGACGCATGCAGTCGTTGACCGCATCGCCTTCCTTGAGGAACTCGGGATTCGACGCGACTTCGAACGCGATGTCGGCGCCGCGCGCGCGCAGCTCTTCCGCGATCGCCGCCTGCACCTTGTCGGCGGTGCCGACCGGCACCGTCGACTTGTTCACGATCACCGACGGGCGCTCCAGGTGCTTGCCGATCGTGCGCGCGACCGCCAGGACGTACTTGAGGTCCGCGCTGCCGTCCTCGTCCGGCGGCGTGCCCACGGCGATGAAGATGACATCGCCGTGACCGATCGCCGCCGCCGCGTCGGTGGTGAAACTCAACCGGCCGGCGGCATGGTTCGCCTTCACCATCGGCTCCAGGCCGGGCTCGTAGATCGGGATCACCCCGCGGTTGAGGCCTTCGACCTTGGCCTGGTCGATATCGACGCAGACCACGTCGTGGCCGACATCGGCCAGGCAGGTTCCGGTGACCAGGCCAACGTAGCCCGTTCCGAAGATGGTGACGCGCATGCAGTTACTCCGAGCGTGGCGAGGGGTGCACGGTAACCAGTGGCGAGTGAAGAGCCTGCTCGCTTCCGGTTCTCTTCACCCGTTTACTGCTTGCCCTGCCCCGGCTTCACGATGTCCAGCAGCTCGACTTCGAACACCAGCGTCTGGTTCGGGCCGATCGGGCCGGCGCCCTGCTCGCCGTACGCGAGCTTGCTCGGGATCCAGAAGCGGAACTTGCTGCCGACCGGCATCAGGGTCAGGCCTTCCTGCCAGCCCGGCACCATCTGCGCGAGCACGAACGTCGCCGGCTCGCCACGGTCGTAGGAGCTGTCGAAGGTCTTGCCGTCCAGCAGCGTGCCCTTGTAGTGCGCGCTGACCACATCGGTCGCCGTCGGCTTGGGGCCCTTCCCCTCGGTGACGACCTGGTACTGCAGGCCCGAAGCGGTCGTGGTGACGCCCGGCTTCTTCGCGTTCTCCGCGAGGAACTTCGCGCCGGCTTCCTCATTGTTCTTCGCATCGGCCTTGAGCTTGGCGATCTGCTGCTCGCGGATCTTCTTCGCGAACGTCTCGCGGATCTCGCCGGCCTGCTTCTCGTCGAGCAGCGGCTTGCCGCCTTCGAGCGAGGTCTTGAGCGCCTTGTGCAGCGTGTCCAGGTCGATCTCGCCCTTCACCGGTTCCAGCGAGCGCGCCATGTCCATGCCGATCATGTAGCTGACCTGTTCCTTCTCCGTCGCCAGGCCCGGGATCGCCTGCGCGCCGTCCTTGCCGGCCTCGGCGGTGGCGGCATCCTTTTTCGCTTCGGTGTCGGCGGGCTTGTTGCAGGCGGCGGTCAGCGCGGCGAGCGAAGCGACGGCCAGGGCGAGGCCGGTGTGGCGCGGGGTGAACTTCATCGGGCAAGGGCTCCAGTGGTGAAGGATCGCCGGAACGGAAAGCCCGTCCCGACGCTGCGGCCTGACAAACTGCCAGCGGCGAACTGAACGACAGGCGTACCGCGGCGATGCGCGATACGCCCGGTGTCCGGTCGTCGCGGTGTTACAGGATGCCCATCAGTTCGACGTCGAACACCAGCGTGGCGTTCGGGCCGATCGGGCCGCCCGGCGTGCCGTTGGCGCCGTAGGCGAGATCGCCCGGAATCCAGAAGCGGAACTTGCTGCCGACCGGCATCATGCCGACGCCTTCGGTCCAGCCCGCGATGACCTGGTTGAGCGCGAACTCGGCCGGCTGGTTGCGCGCGTAGGAGCTGTCGAACACGGTGCCGTCGAGCAGCTTGCCCTCGTAGTTCACGCGAACGCGGTCGGTGGCCTTCGGACGCGGGCCCGAACCCTGGCGGATCACCATGTACTGCAGGCCCGAACCGGTCGTGATCACGCCCTTCTGCGCCTTGTTTTCGGCGAGGAACTTCGCGCCCTCGGCCTTGTTCTTCTCGCCCATCTGCGCGGCCTGCGCCTGCATCCTGGCCTGCACCTTCTGCTGGAACGACTGGCGCACCGCGCCGAGCTCGGCTTCGCTGAGCAGCGGCTGGCCCTTGTCGAAGGCGGTGCGGATGGCCTGGATCACCACCGGCAGTTCCAGTTCGTCCTTGATCGGCGCGAGCGAACGGCCGACGTCGGCGCCGACCAGGTAGGCGACCTTGTCCTTCGGCACGTCCGGCGCCTTCGCGCCTTCCGGCGCCTGGCCGGTGCGCACGGCGATGCGCTGCATCAGCGCGGGGCCGACGGACTGCGCCTCGGTTTCGGTGATCAGCGGCTTGCCGCCGTCGAACGCGTTCTGGATGGCGCGCTGGAACGCGGCCAGGTCGATGTCGGGCGACAGCGGGGTGATGGACTGGGCGATGTCGGTGCCCACCATGTAGCTGTTCTTTTCTTTCTCGGTCGTCAGCACGCTCTTGTCCTGGGCATAGGCCGCCGCGCCGATCAGCGTGGCCGCAGTGGTAAGCAACACGGCGGCGCCGCGCATCATTGCCTTCATCGGGAACCTACTCCGTATGGGTGTCGTCGTCCGGCGTCTGCCGGCGCCTTGCGAAGCGCCATCGTGTTGCGGCGCGCGCAAGCCGTGCATTGTCGCGGCACGGGCGCGCGGCGGCAATCGCCCGGCGTTCGTGCACGCGATGCATGCACCTTGTGCTGGAGCCGGACGAGATCCGGGAGAGCATCGCCGCGCATCGCCCGGCGCGCCAGCGGACATCCACCGCAAAGACAGGAGACCGCCCGGGGCCGATGCTTGGACGTTCGCCCGCCGCCGGCTGAACGGGTCCCTGGGCGACCGCTCGTCGGCTATGCCATCAGTTGGGTGGAAGCCGGTTGACCGGTCGTATTTTGGTGTTATAGTTGCCTACAACACCGGTCTACTAACGAGCAGGACGTTCACCATGAACCGCAGGTTCCAGAACTCCCTCACGGCCCTCCTGGCTTCGGCCTCGACCCTGGCGCTGTGCCTGGCGCTGGCGATGCCGGCTCCGCACGCCGCGCAGTCCCGCGGCGTCGCGCTGCGGCTGGGTCCGGTCGACGCGACCTTCACGCCGAGCGACACCTCGCGCAGCCAGCGCGAACACCTCGACGCGCTGACCCGCAGCATCGAGCGCCGTACCGACCGGGTCGAATCCCTGGCCGACGCGGCGACGCTGGCGGCCGAGATCGCCACCGCCACGGCCCTCGCCAAGGCCGTGTCGGAAGACACCGAACGCGACAGCGACACCGAACACAAGGCACGGACCGCCGCCCGGCATCGCCGGCAAACCCTAGTCATGCCTTATTTCTCATTCGCACCGCGGGGCTGAACCATGACCGCAATCCAATGGAGCGACGGCGCTCCGATCTATCGCCAGCTGAAGGATCGCGTCATCGCGATGATGCTCGACGGAATCCTGAAGCCGGGGGACGCCCTCCCCTCCGTGCGCCAGGTCGCCGCCGAGTACCAGCTCAATCCCATCACCGTCTCGCGCGCCTACCAGGAACTGGCGGACGAGGCACTCGTCGAGAAACGCAGGGGTCTTGGCATGTACGTGACCGAAGAGGCGGCAAAGAAACTGCTGTTCAACGAACGCGAACGCTTCCTGCGCGAGGAGTGGCCGCTGGTGCTCGAACGCATCCTGCGGCTGGGCCTCACCGCCGAAGACCTGCTCACCCCGGCCAAGGCAGGCTCGCCATGAACGCCTCCGCTTCGCTCGTCTCCGCAGCCGCCCCGGTCGTAAGCGCCCGCGGCCTGCGCAAGGCCTACAAGAACAAGCTCGCTCTGGACGACACCGCGTTCGAGATCCCCGCCGGCCGCATCGTCGGCCTGATCGGTCCCAACGGCGCGGGCAAGACCACCGCGCTGAAGGCGATCCTCGGACTGATTCCGTTCGAAGGCGAGCTGCGCGTGCTCGGTCGCGATCCGCGCACCGAACGCGACGAACTCATGCGCGATGTGTGCTTCATCGCCGACGTCGCGGTGCTGCCGCGCTGGATCCGGGTGAAGGAAGCCATCGACTTCGTCGCCGGCGTGCATCCGCGCTTCGATCGCGCCAAGTGCGAACGCTTCCTCGCCCACACCCAGCTCAAGCCGCAGATGCGCGTGCGCGAGCTGTCCAAGGGCATGATCGTGCAGCTGCACCTGGCGCTGGTGATGGCCATCGACGCGCGCCTGCTGGTGCTCGACGAACCCACGCTGGGCCTGGACATCCTCTACCGCAAGCAGTTCTACCAGCGCCTGCTGGAGGACTACTTCGACGAGGAGAAGACCATCCTGGTCACCACGCATCAGGTCGAGGAAATCGAGCACATCCTCACCGACGTCATGTTCATCCGCGACGGCAAGGTCGTGCTGAACAACGACATGGAAACGCTCGGCGAGCGCTTCACCGAAGTGATGGTCAACGGTGACCGCACCGGTGACGCGCGCGCGCTGAAGCCGATCGACGAACGCGCCCTGCCCTTCGGCAAGACCGTGATGCTGTTCGACGGCGTGCCGCGCGAGCACCTCGCCGGCCTGGGCGAAACCCGCACGCCGGGACTGGCCGACCTGTTCGTCGCCACCATGAAGGGGACCTACGCATGAACGCGATCAATGAATCCCACGAGCTCCCCCGCTCCACCGCCGTGGCGACGAAGCACCCGACGCACACGTTCAAGATGCTGCTCAAGCGCGAGTTCTGGGAGCACAAGGGCGGCTTCCTGTGGGCGCCGCTGGTGGCTGGCGGCATCCTGCTGCTGCTGACGCTGATGGGCGTCGGCGCGGGCGAGGTGTTGCTGCGCAAGGTGCCCGACCGCGCGACGATCAACGTCGAAGGCGGCAGCTTCCAGGTCAACGGACTCGATCTGTCGCAGCTGACCGCGAACATGAGCCCGAGCGAGCTGCACGAGTTCGGCGGCGTCATCGACGCGAGCCTGTACATGGCCGCGAGCTGGCCCTTCATCGTGCTGGCCTTCGTGGTGTTCTTCTACTGTCTGGGCAGCCTGTACGACGACCGCCGCGACCGCAGCGTGCTGTTCTGGAAGTCGCTGCCGATCTCCGACCGCGACACGGTGTTGTCGAAGGTCGCCAGCGCGACGCTGATGGCGCCGGCGATCGCCGCCATCGCGGCCATCGCGACGGTGTTCGGTTCGATGGTCCTCTACAGCTTCGTCGTGGTGCTGCACGGCGGGAACCCGATCTCGATGCTGTGGGGTCCGGCGAGCCCGCTCAAGGTGAGCCTGCACCTGATCGCCTCGATCCCGGTCTATGCGCTGTGGGCGCTGCCGACCGTGGGCTGGCTGATGCTCTGCTCGGCCTGGGCCCGCAGCAAGCCGTTCCTGTGGGCGATCATGATCCCGGTGTTCGCCGGCATCTTCGTCAGCTGGTTCGACCTGATGCAGCTGTTCGACCTGGAAACCGGCTGGTTCTGGAAGAACGTCGTGGCCCGCAGCCTGCTGAGCGTGGCGCCGGGTTCGTGGTTCGACGCGGCGCAGACGGCCAACGTCGACTTCGACGGCCCGCAGGCGGTGCACTCCCTGCTGAGCCTGCGCACGATGTATTCGGTGCTCGCCACGCCGCAGCTGTGGGTGGGTGCGGTGGCCGGCGCGGTGATGATCTTCGGTGCGATCCGCCTGCGTCGCTGGCGGGATGAAGGATGAGGCAGACCGCCGACGCGGCACCGCCGCGTGGCCTGCCGGATGACCGGCCATGGATGGCCGGGCCGGGTAACCCGAAGCCCGCAACGTAGCGCCACGATGGCATCGAGAACGCGTTCGAAGGCAGCGCAGGAGCACGAAATACCAGCACCAACGCTCGACAACGCCAGGCCCTAAGCTCCACCGGAGCCCCGTGCACGATGCAACCGTAGGCACGTCGAGCGCATCCCAGTAGGGCCTTTCACGGAGAGAACACCATGCGCAAACCCACCGTCGCCTTCGCCTTCCTGCCCCTCGCCCTGTTCGCCGGCCAGGCCCTCGCCGACGAATGCACCAATTCCGAACCGCGCAACCTCACCCTCGATTTCACCGGCGTGAAGTCGGTGATGTTCGAGATCGGTCCGCATGACCTCACCGTCAACGCCTCGCCCGGCGCGAAGGGCGCCGTGAAGGGCACGGCCTGCGCGTCCAATGCGGACCGCCTCAAGGAGCTCTCGCTCACCCAGCAGCGCGTGGGCGACAAGCTGATCGTGACCGCGAAGCGCCAGGACACGATCAACTTCAATTTCGGCGGCACGAACTACGCCTACCTCAGGCTCGATGCGAGCGTGCCGGACAACGTGCTGGTGCAGCTCGATGTCGGCTCCGGCGACGCGCGCGTGCACGGCGCCTCCGCGCTGAGCGCCGACGTGGGCTCGGGCGATGTCGAGGCGCGCAACATCCGCGGACTGGTCACGGCGGACGTCAATTCCGGCGACATCGAACTGGACACGATCGGTTCGCTGCACGTGCTCTCGGTCGGCTCGGGCGACCTGAAGGCGCGTCGGGTGAAGACCGACGCCAAGGTCGGGAGCGTCGGTTCCGGCGAGGTCGAACTGCGCGACGTCGGCGGCAACGTCAGCGTCGACAGCATCGGCTCCGGCGGGCTCGAGGCGAACCAGGTCGGCGGCGACGTCAACGCCGGCAAGATCGGCTCCGGCGGCCTCGATGCGCACGATGTCGGCGGCAACCTCACCGTGCGTCGCGTCGGCAGCGGCGGCGTCGACCACAGCGGCGTGAAGGGCCGCGTCAGCATGCCGTCCGACGACTGATCCTCACACCTGCATCCAAGCCACTTCCTCCAAGGACCTTCGCCATGACCCTGCGCCTCGTTGCCCTTGCCGCGACCCTGTCCGGCGCCATGCTGCTGTCCGCGTGCAGTGCCGATCCCTCCTCGCAGCAGGCCGCCCCGCAGCCGGCGAAAACCGGCGGAATCGTGTCCACCGCGGTGCAGGAGGCGCTGGCCGAGGCGAAGAAGGAAATCGCCGAAGGCAACATCAACATCGACAGCGGCAAGGACGGCAGGCGCGTCGAACTCTCGCCGAAGGGCGACCTGATCATCGACGGCGCGCCCGTGGCCGTGACGCCGCAGCAGCGTGCGCTGCTGCTCGAGTATCGCCGCCACGTGGTCGACGTCGCCAACGCGGGCATGCAGATCGGCTTGCACGGCGCGGACCTGGCGACGCACGCGGTGACCGAATCGCTGAAGAGCGTCTTCACCGGCGGTTCCGACGACGACATCGAACGCGCGGTGAAAGCGCAGACGTCGAAGGTCGAAACCGCCGCGCTGCAGCTGTGCGATGCGTTGCCGGGGATGATGGAAGCGCAGAACCGTCTCGCCGAGGCGCTGCCGGAATTCAGGCCTTACGCGGACCTGACCCAGTCGGACATCGACGAGTGCCGCAGCGACGCGAAGGACAAGGGCGACAAGGTTGCGGCTTCGGCGGCGGAGGAAGCGGCGGAGGCTTCGGAGGCGCCTTCGAGGCGGTAAGGCGCGGGCGTTCGACTTGCGACCAGGGGACAACACAGCACTGTTCCGCCACGACTGTTCATCGCGTCCGCTTCGTCGCCCCTCACCCCACCCCCTCTCCCGCTGGGAGAGGGGCTTGAGAGCGAGACGCCGAGCCGTCAGGCGATCAGCTCCCACTTCGATCATTCCAGCGATTCGCTATCCCGATTCCTTGCGGCGAACGAACAACGGCGCGGGATCTCACCCGCCGCCACCGCCCCCCTCATGGATCCCTCCGCGCGTCAGCGCCGCCGGATCCAGCAGCGCGCGCAGTTCCTTCACCGGCAAGCCGCTCAGTTCCGCCGCCATGTCGAGCACCGGCCGGCCCTCCTTGTAGGCCTGCTTCGCGATCGCCGCCGCCTTCTCGTAGCCGATGATCGGATTGAGCGCCGTGACCAGGATTGGATTGCGGTCCAGCGCCTCGCGCACGCGATCGGGCCGCGGCTTGAGGTCGGCGATCGCGCTGTCGGCCAGCAGGCGCATCACGTTGCCGAGCAGCTGGATCGAATCGAGCAGGTCGTAGGCGATCAGCGGCAGCATCACGTTGAGCTGGAAATTGCCGCTCTGCCCGGCCACCGTGATGGCCGTGTGGTGGCCCATCACCTGCGCGCAGACCATGCAGGTCGCTTCGGGAATCACCGGGTTCACCTTGCCCGGCATGATCGAACTTCCCGGCTGCAACGCCGGCAGTTCGATCTCGCCCAGGCCGGCCAGCGGCCCGGAATTCATCCAGCGCAGATCGTTGGCGATCTTCATCAGCGCGACCGCCAGCGCGTTCAACTGGCCCGACAGCTCGACCGCATCGTCCTGCGAGGCGATGCCTTCGAACTTGTCGTCGGCCGAATCGAACTTCACGCCCGACAGCGCCGACAACGCCTTCGCCATGCCCTTGCCGAAACGCGCGTCGGCGTTGATGCCGGTACCGATCGCGGTGCCGCCGATCGGCAGCCGCCGCACGCGCACCAGCGCATCCTCGATGCGCGCCTGCGCCGACGCCAGCTGCGACGCCCACGCGCCGAACTCCTGCGCGAACGTCAGCGGCATCGCGTCCATCAGGTGCGTGCGGCCGGTCTTGGTGATCTTCCCCAGCGCCTTGCCCTGGCGCTCGATCGTGCGGCGCAGGTGTTTCAGCGAGGGAAGCAGCTGCCCGCTCGTGGCGATCAGCGCGCTCACCCGGATCGCCGTGGGGATCACGTCGTTGGAACTCTGGCCCAGGTTGACGTGGTCGTTGGGATGGATCGCCTTGGCGGTCCGGCCCGACGCGTTCGCCAGCGCGGCGATCACCTCGTTGGCGTTCATGTTGCTGGAGGTGCCCGAACCGGTCTGGAACACATCGATCGGGAACTGCGCGTCGTGTTCGCCCGAGGCCACCGACAGCGCGGCGGCGCGGATCGACTGCGAGGCGCCCTTGCCGAGCAGGCCCAGGCCACCGTTGACCTCCGCCGCCGCGGCCTTGATCAGGCCCAGCGCGCGGATGAACTCGCGCGGCATCGGACGGCCGGAGATCGGGAAGTTCTGCACCGCCCGCTGCGTCTGCGCGCCCCACAGGGCCTGCGCGGGCACCTGCAGTTCGCCCATGCTGTCGCGTTCGGTACGGAAGCCGCTGTCGCGGCGGGGCTGCCTCGCCTTTGCCTGCCTGGGCATCGAATGGTCCTCCGGTTCGAAGGCCCCGAGCTTACGCCGGCCGCGTTGCGCGCGTATCGCCCGGTGGCCGGCCGCGAGGGCCGCGCCGGACAGGAGTAGTAGAATCGCGGTTTGCCTCGCCCATGAACCCCGCCATGTCCGTAGAAGCCCAGCTGCTAGCCCTGTCCCCGCTCGATGGCCGCTATGCCGGCAAGGTCGACGCGCTCCGCCCGATCTTCTCCGAGTACGGCCTGATCAAGGCGCGCGTGAAGGCCGAAGTGGAATGGCTGCTGGCGCTGGGGGCCGAGCCGGGCATCGTGGAACTCGCGCCCTTCTCCGATGCCGCCGCCGCGCGCCTGCGCGGGCTGGCCGACAAGCTCTCGCCGGCCGACGCCGCGCGGGTGAAGGAGATCGAGCGCACGACCAATCACGACGTGAAGGCGGTCGAATACTTCATCAAGGAGCGCCTGAAGGACGACGCGGAGCTTGGCCCGGCGCTGGAATTCGTGCACTTCGCCTGCACCTCCGAGGACATCAACAACCTCAGCTACGCGCTGATGCTCAACGAGGCGCGCCAGTTCGTGCTGCTGCCCAAGCTCGATGCGCTGATCCAGACGCTGCGCACGATGGCGCACGAACACGCCGCCCTGCCGATGCTCTCGCGCACGCACGGCCAGACCGCGTCGCCGACCACCGTCGGCAAGGAAATCGCCAACGTCGTCGCGCGCCTGCAACGCCAGGGCGAAACGCTCGCCGCCGCGCGCATGCCGGGCAAGATCAACGGCGCGGTCGGCAACTACAACGCGCATGTCGCCGCCTATCCGGACATCGACTGGCCGGCGTTCTCCGAGCGCTTCGTGCATTCGCTCGGCCTGAACTGGCAGCCGTACACCACGCAGATCGAGCCGCACGACGGCATCGCCGAGATCTGCGACGCGCAGCGCCGCATCGACACCATCGCGATCGATCTGTGCCGCGACATCTGGGGCTACATCTCGCTGGGCTACTTCAAGCAGGCGGTGAAGGCCGGCGAAGTCGGCTCCTCGACCATGCCGCACAAGGTCAACCCGATCGACTTCGAGAACGCCGAAGGCAACTTCGGCATCGCCAACGCGTTGTTCGAGCACTTCGCCGCGAAGCTGCCGATCAGTCGATGGCAGCGCGACCTCACCGACTCCACCGTGCTGCGCGCGCTCGGCACGGCGTTCGGCCACGCGCTGATCGGTTTCGACGCGTTGCAGCGCGGCCTGGGCAAGCTCAGCGCCAATCCGCAACGACTGGCCGAAGACCTCGACGCCGCGTGGGAAGTGCTGGCCGAAGCGGTGCAGACCGTCATGCGTCGCCACGGCCTGCCGAACCCGTACGAGCAGCTCAAGGCGCTCACCCGTGGCCAGGGCATCAACGAAGCGTCGATGCGCGAGTTCATCGGCACGCTGGAGCTTCCGGCCGCCGACAAGCAGCGCCTGCTCGACATGACGCCCGGCAGTTACGTCGGCCTGGCCGAGAAGCTGGCGCGCGACATCTGATCCATCGCGACCGCCTTCGCCGCGTTCTGACCGGCGCGTCACGGCGCATCGCCGAGACTGGCGGACACGTCCCCAGCGGAGCCGCGCCGTGACCGTCCGGAACCCGATGACCGAAGTGCTGGAGATCGAACGCGGCTTCTGGAACGCCGCGGGCGACGTCGAGTACTACCGCACGCACTTCTTCGACGACGGCCTGATGCTGCTGCCCGGCATTCCGCGCCCGCTGGACAAGGAAGCCGTGCTGTCCTCGGTCGCGGGCGCCGCGCCGTGGAGCGGGTTCGAGATCGAGGACATCGCGTTCTCCGAGCCCGCGACCTTCATCGCCGTGCTCGCCTATCGCGTCCGCGCCACGCGCGCGGATTCGCCCGAACCCTATCGCGCGCTCGTTTCGAGCGTGTACCTCGCCGTCGGCACCGACTGGCGTCTGCTCAGCCACCAGCAGACGCCGCTCGACGACTGAGCCGGCGGGAACCACGGAGCACGAATGCACGGAGACGCCCCCGCCAGCGGCCTATGCGATTACGCGCAGGGCGTGATCGAAGTGGTCGGCCCGGACCTCGACGCCATGCTGGCGTTCTATGGCGCCATCGGCTTCGAAATCGCGCGGCGCAGCGGTGGTTTCGCCGTGCTGCAACGCGAAGGCCAGCGCCTGTTCGTCGCACAGGCGGACGACGCCCCGACGATGCACCGCTGGATCAGCCTGCGGCTCATGACGGACGAGGTCGACGCGTTGCACGACCGGCTGCGAGCGCGGGGCGTTACCATCGTGCACCCGCCCGGCGATCGCCCCTACGGCCTGCGCGAGTTCGTGGTGCGCGATCCGAACGGGCTGGACATCCGCTTTTCACAACCGATCGCCCGGCACCCCATCGCATCGACGCCATGAAGCTCCTGGTCAACATCGACGTGCCCGACGTACGCAAGGCCGAAGCCTTCTACGTCGCAGCCTTCGGATTGACGCCGGCGCGCCGTTTCGGCGACGACAGCGTGGAGCTGCTGGGTTTCGAATCCCCGCTTTACCTGCTGCGCAAGGACGCAGGTTCCATCGGCGCCGGCGCATCGGCCCGCCAGTACGCGCGCCATTGGACGCCGGTGCATTGCGACGTGGTCGTCGACGACCTCGATGCCGCACTCGCGCGCGCCCTCGCCGCTGGCGCCACGCAGGAAGGTTCCCTCCGCGAAGCCGACTGGGGCCGCATCGTCGCCATTGCCGATCCGTTCGGCCATGGCTGGTGCCTGCTGCAGTTCCTCGGCCGCGGCTACGACGAGATCGCCACGACATGACCCGCAAGACCGCATCGAAGAAATCCCCGATCACGAAGGTCGCCTCCAGGAAGAGCGCAGCGAAGGCCGCGCCCACGTCAAGCGGGCTGCCCATCGAGATCGACGCCCGCGCGCTTCCGCCGCTGGGCATGACCCCGCAACGCTTCCTGCGCGATTACTGGCAGAAGCGCCCGCTGCTGATCCGCAACGCCTTCCCCGATTTCGAAACGCCGGTGCAGCCCGAAGACCTCGCCGGCCTCGCCTGCGAGGAAACGGCGCTGTCGCGCATCGTCATGCACGATCGCGCGAACGATCGCTGGACGCTGCGCCACGGCCCGTTCGAGGAAGACGAATTTCCCGGCATGCCGCACCAGGACTGGACGCTGCTGGTGCAGGACGTCGACAAGTGGGACGCCGACGTCGCCGCGCTGCTGGAGCATTTCCGCTTCCTGCCGCGCTGGCGCATCGACGACGTGATGATTTCCTTCGCCGCGCCGGGCGGCTCGGTCGGCGCGCACGTGGACCAGTACGACGTGTTCCTGTTGCAGGCGTACGGGCATCGGCGCTGGCAGATCGACGCCGGCGCGAATCCGCCGCTGGATTTCCGCCCCGACGTCGAACTCAAGCTGCTGCGCGAATTCACCGCGACCCACGACTGGGTGCTCGGCCCGGGCGACATGCTGTACCTCCCGCCCGGCGTGCCGCACAACGGCGTGGCCGAGGATGCGTGCCTGACCTTCTCGGTCGGCATGCGCGCGCCATCGGCGGCGGAACTGCTGGGCGATTTCGTCGACACGCTCGCGGCCGATGCCGACGACGCGTTGCGCTACACCGACCCGGACCTCGCACCGGCGGCCGATCCGAACGAGATCGACGTGGCCGCGATGAACCGCGCGGTCGAAGCGCTGAACCTGTTGCGGATGAACGATCCGGACCGCCTCGGCGACTGGTTCGGCCGCTTCATCACCGTGTATCGCGCGGCCGGCGAAGTGCACGGCGGCGAAACGCGTTCGCGCATCGAGATCGAATGGGACCTGGAGCACGGCGCGGCGCTGCATCGCCATCCGTGGTCGCGCATGGCCTGGCGCCGCGCGCACCGCAAGGGCGAGCCGGCGCGGCTGTACGTCAGCGGGCAGGATTATCCGCTGCCGGCCGAAGACGCGGCGCTGATCGCCGACGCGGCGCAGCTCGACGGCGCCGCCTACGCCGCGTTGTCGGATGCGGGCCGCGACCTCGTGCAGGGCCTGGTCCGGTCCGGCCACTACGCGCTCGCCGTTCCGGACGAAGAGGAATGAGCGGCCCTGACGCCCTCTTCCGCGTCGAGGCGGTCGGCTTCGAACAGGCCACCGCCGACCTGCACGCCGTCCGCGACGTGGTCTTCGTGCAGGAACAGGGCGTACCGGTGGAAATCGAACGCGACGCGCTCGACCCGCTGAGCCGGCACGTCCTCGCACGCGACGCCCAGGGGCGGCCGATCGGCACCGGCCGGCTCACGCCCGACCGCCGCATCGGGCGCATGGCGGTGCTGCCGGAATGGCGGAATCGCCGCGTCGGCGAGGCGCTGCTGAAGGCGCTGCTGGAGCAGGCGCGCGAGCTGCGCTGGAACGAAGTGACGCTGCACGCGCAGGTGCCGGCGATGGCGTTCTACGCGCGGCAGGGTTTCCTTCCCTTTGGGGAGCGTTTCGTCGAAGCCGGGCTCGATCACCAGTCGATGCGGCTCGTGCTCGGCGCGGTCAATCCGGTGCTGCGCCGCGATGCCGGCCTGGCCGCGGTGCTGGGCGTGATCGAAGGGGCGCGGCGGCAGTTGCTGGTCTACAGCCGCGACCTCGACCCCGGCCTGCTCGACACCCCCGAGGCGATGGCCGCGCTGCGCCGTTTCGCCGTGGGCGGCGGCGAGGTGCGGGCGCTGCTGCACGACCCCGAGGCCCCGCGGCGCGCGCTCGCCCCGCTGATCGGGCTCTCGCAGCGGCTGCCCAGCGCGTTCGCGTTCCGCGCCATCGAGGAGCCGGTGGACCGCGACTATCCGTCCGCCTACGTCGCCAACGACGGCGGCGGCTGGTACTTCCGCGCGCTCGGCCACCGGTTCGAAGGCGAAACCCGCCTGGACGACGAAGCCCGCGCCCGGCAGCTGCGCGCGCATTTCGCGCCGGTCTGGGAACGGGCCCGGCCGTGCACGGAATACCGGGCGCTGGGGATCTGAGGCGGCCCGCCTTCACATCCGCACCGATCCGCCCTGCCCTTGAACCCGCGCCCCGCGCCCAAACGCTATTCCCGGGCCGTCCGGAAGCCCTGTCGCGCCCGCGGCGCGTCCGCTTTTCGCGATCCGCCCACATGCCCGATTCGACGTTGGTGTTAGCCGTTTGTCGGCGGGCAGGGGCTATAATTCCGAATCTTGGCGCCTGAATAGCCGAGCTCGTGCAATCCAGGCTCACTCCGCCTTCTCCCACCGAGTTTCCCGATCGCCATCGTGGACAGTCTCCTGAAGCAGTTCTCCCAGTCCTCCCAACTCGGCGCAAACGCCGCTTTCGTCGAAGACCTGTACGAGCAGTACCTGGTTGCACCCGACAGTGTCGACCCCAAATGGAAGGCGTATTTCGACGGCTTCAAGGGCCGTGAAGCCGGCGACATCCCGCACTCGGCGGTGATCGAGCAGATCGCCGAAGCCGGCCGCCAGGCCGCCCGCGGCGTGGTGTCGGTCGCTGCCGGCGCCGGTGACGAGCGCGAGCGCCACGTCGGCCGCCTGATCACGGCCTACCGCTCGCGCGGCCACCTGGGCGCCAACATCGACCCGCTGGGCCTGTGGCAGAAGCCGGAAGCGCCGGATCTCGACCTGGCGTTCCACCAGCTCACCGGCAACGACCTCAACGCCGAGTTCAGCACCGGCGGCGTGGGCGGCAACGACCGCATGAAGCTGGGCGACCTGTTCGCCCTGCTCAAGGCCACCTACACCGGCCCGATCGGCGCGGAGTTCATGCACATCTCCGACGCCGAACAGCGTCGCTGGATCTACGAGCGCCTGGAAAAGGCCGGCGGCAGGTTCGGCCGCACCGCCGAGGACAAGAAGCGCATCCTGGAGCGCCTGACGGCTGCCGACGGCCTGGAGCGCTACCTGGGCACGAAGTACGTCGGCCAGAAGCGCTTCTCGCTGGAAGGCGGCGACGCGCTGATCCCGCTGATGGACACCACCATCCGCCGCGCCGGCGAACAGGGCGCCAAGGACGTCGTCATCGGCATGGCCCACCGCGGCCGCCTGAACGTGTTGATCAACACGCTCGGCAAGCCGCCGCGCCACCTGTTCGACGAGTTCGAAGGCAAGTTCGAGCACGTCCACAGCGACCTCGCCCACCAGGGCGACGTGAAGTACCACATGGGCTTCTCGGCCGACGTCGCCACGCCGGGCGGCCCGGTGCACCTGGCGCTCGCGTTCAACCCGTCGCACCTGGAGATCGTCGACCCGGTCGTCGCCGGCTCCGTGCGTTCGCGGCAGTCGCGCCGCGGCGAGAAGGGCGCGCAGCAGGTGCTGCCGATCCTGATCCACGGCGATGCCGCGTTCGCCGGCCAGGGCGTGGTGATGGAGCTGTTCCAGATGTCGCAGGCGCGCGGTTTCCGCGTCGGCGGCACGGTGCACATCGTCATCAACAACCAGGTGGGCTTCACCACCAGCGCGATGCAGGACGCCCGTTCGACGCTGTACTGCACCGACGTCGCCAAGATGGTCGGCGCGCCGGTGCTGCACGTGAACGGCGACAACCCGGAAGCCGTCGTGTTCTGCGCCGAGCTGGCGCTGGACTTCCGCAACACGTTCGGCAAGGACGTGGTCATCGACCTGGTCTGCTACCGCCGCCACGGCCACAACGAGGCCGACGAGCCGGCGGCGACGCAGCCGGTGATGTACCAGGTCATCCGCAAGCACAAGACGCCGCGCGAACTCTACGCGCAGCAGCTGGTCGCCGAAGGCACGCTCACCGCCGACGAGGCGCAGGCGCTGGTCGACGGCTACCGCCAGAAGCTCGACGACGGCGTGGTCACCACCGAAGTGGTCGAAGTGAAGCCGGACGAGTTCACCATCGACTGGTCGAAGTACCTGTCGGGCAAGCTCACCGACGCGGTGGACACCACGTTCGACCGCAAGAAGCTCGACAAGCTCGCCGTCACCATCAACGACGTGCCGGCCGACCTCAAGCTGCACCCGCGCGTGGCGAAGATCTACGAGGACCGCCGCAAGATGTCCGCCGGCGAGCAGCCGGGCGACTGGGGCTTCGCCGAGAACCTCGCCTACGCCACGCTGCTGGACGAAGGCTACAAGCTGCGCCTGGTCGGCCAGGACTGCGGTCGCGGCACGTTCTTCCACCGCCACGCGATCCTGCACGAGCAGAGCAACGACGAGTACGTCCTGCCGCTGCGCCGCCTGGTGAAGAACCCGGCGGACGTGACCATCATCGACTCGCTGCTCAGCGAGGAAGCGGTGATGGGCTTCGAATACGGCTATGCCACGGCCGATCCCATGACGCTGGACATCTGGGAAGCGCAGTTCGGCGACTTCGCCAACGGCGCCCAGGTGGTGATCGACCAGTTCCTTTCGTCGGGCGAGGCCAAGTGGGGCCGCCTGTGCGGCCTGGCGCTATTCCTGCCGCACGGCTACGAAGGCCAGGGTCCGGAGCACAGCTCCGCGCGCCTCGAACGCTTCCTGCAGCTGTGCGCGCTGGAGAACATGATCGTCTGCACGCCGACCACCCCGGCGCAGGCGTATCACATGATCCGCCGCCAGATGCGCATGACCACGCGCAAGCCGCTGGTGGTGATGACGCCCAAGTCGCTGCTGCGCCACAAGCTGGCGGTGTCGACGCTGGACGAACTGGCCAAGGGCGAGTTCCAGCACCTGATCCCGGACGCCTCGGCGGACGTGAAGAAGGTCAAGCGCGTCGTGGTCTGCGGCGGCAAGGTCTACTACGACCTGCTGGAAGAACAGCAGAAGCAGGGCATCGAGGACGTCGCGATCCTGCGCGTCGAGCAGCTGTATCCGTTCCCCCGTGCGCTGCTGCAGGCGGAACTTGCGCGCTTCAAGAACGCCACCGATGTGGTGTGGTGCCAGGAAGAGCCGCAGAACCAGGGCGCGTGGTACCAGATCCGTCACCACCTGGCGGCCTGCCTGCAGTCCGGCCAGACGCTGCACTACGCCGGTCGCGCGCGTTCGCCCTCGCCGGCCGCCGGCCACCTCGCCGACCACGTCGCCGAGCAGGCCGCGCTGGTCGCCGATGCACTGAAGAACCCGTTGCGCGGCGAGATCACCGCCGAATGACGCAGGCATGACCCATGGCGGGCCGTTGAACACGGCCCGCTAACCGCCGAACGTCGAACCTCACACACGACACACCGATTACGTCATCCAGGATGCGCGCCCCATGAGCACCGAGATCAAAGTCCCCGTTCTGCCCGAATCCGTCTCCGACGCCACCATCGCGACCTGGCACAAGAAGGTCGGCGACGCCGTCAAGCGCGACGAGAACATCGTCGACCTGGAGACCGACAAGGTCGTGCTCGAGGTGCCCTCGCCCGTCGATGGCGTCATCAAGGAAATCAAGTTCAAGGAAGGCGATACGGTGACCAGCCAGCAGCTGATCGCCGTGGTCGAGGAAGGCGCGGCGGCGGCCGCTCCGGGGCCGGAGGCCAAGGCCGACAAGGCCGCCGCGATGGACGCCAAGAACGTCGCCGCCACCACCGCTGAAGCCCAGCCGGTGACGCCGAAGGCCGCCGCGACGCAGGCCACCCAGGCCGCCGGTGGCGTGGACCAGCTGCCGCCGGGCGCGCGCTTCACCGCCGTCACCCAGGGCATCGATCCGTCGCAGGTGGAAGGCACCGGCCGTCGCGGCGCGGTGACCAAGGCCGACCTGGTCAACTACGCTTCGGGCAAGACCGGCGGCGTCGCCGGTGGCGCGCGTCCGGAAGAGCGCGTGCCGATGACCCGCATCCGTGCGCGCATCGCCGAGCGCCTGATGCAGTCGAAGAACTCCATCGCCATGCTCACCTCGTTCAACGAGGTCAACCTGGGCAAGGTCATGGCCATGCGCAAGGAGCTGGGCGAGCAGTTCGAGAAGGCCAACGGCATCAAGCTCGGCTTCATGAGCTTCTTCGCCAAGGCCGCCGCGAACGCGCTGCAGAAGCACCCGGTGGTCAACGCCTCGGTCGACGGCAACGACATCATCTACCACGGCTACGCCGACATCTCGATCGCCGTGTCGACCGACAAGGGCCTGGTCACGCCGGTGCTGCGCAACGTCGAGCGCATGGGCTTCGCCGACATCGAGAAGGGCATCGCCGAGTACGCCAAGAAGGCACGCGACGGCAAGCTGGGCCTGGACGACCTGCAGGGCGGCACCTTCACCATCACCAACGGCGGCACGTTCGGTTCGCTGATGTCCACGCCGATCGTCAACCCGCCGCAGAGCGCGATCCTCGGCATGCACGCGATCAAGGAGCGCGCGATCGTCGAGAACGGCCAGGTCGTCGCCGCGCCGATGATGTACATCGCGCTGTCCTACGACCACCGCATCATCGACGGCAAGGACGCGGTGCTGTTCCTGGTCGACATCAAGAACCAGCTCGAGAACCCGCACCGCATGCTGCTCGGGATGTAATCCCGGGAAGCCGTGATTCGTGATTCGGGATCCGTGATTCGCAAAAGCGAAAAGGCGACCTGCTCTTCAACGAATCACGAATCACCAATCACGAATCACGAGCGAAAGAAATGAGCGAACAGCAAACCTTCGACGTCATCGTCATCGGCGCCGGCCCGGCCGGCTACCACGCGGCCATCCGCGCCGCACAGCTGGGCCTGAAGACCGCGTGCATCGACGCCGCGCTCGGCAAGGACGGCAAGCCGGCGCTGGGCGGCACCTGCCTGCGCGTGGGCTGCGTGCCGTCGAAGGCGCTGCTGGACAGCTCGCGCCAGTTCTACAACCTGGGCCACCTGTTCGGCGAACACGGCATCACGGCGAAGGACGCGAAGATCGACGTCGCCACGATGATCGGTCGCAAGGACAAGATCGTGAAGCAGTTCACCGGCGGCATCGCGATGCTGTTCAAGGCGAACAAGATCACGCCGTTCTATGGCTTCGGCCAGCTGCAGCCGGGCAACGTGGTCACGGTCAAGCAGCACGACGGCAGCACCGTCGAGCTCAAGGGCACCAACGTGATCTTGGCCGCCGGTTCGGATTCGATCGAACTGCCGTTCGCCAAGTTCGACGGCGAGTACATCGTCGACAACGTCGGCGCGCTGGACTTCACCGCCGTGCCCAAGCGCCTGGGCGTGATCGGCGCCGGCGTGATCGGCCTGGAACTGGGCAGCGTGTGGAAGCGCCTGGGCGCCGAGGTCACCATCCTCGAAGCGCTGCCGGATTTCCTCGCCGCCGCCGACGCCGAAGTGGCCAAGGCCGCCGCGAAGGAGTTCAAGAAGCAGGGCCTGGACATCAAGCTCGGCGCGAAGGTCAGCAACACCGAAATTTCCGGCAAGGGCAAGACGAAGGAAGTCGTCGTCACCTACACCGACACCGAAGGCGAGAAGACGCTCACCGTCGACAAGCTGCTCGTGTCGGTCGGCCGCCGCGCCGCCACGCGCGGCCTGCTGGCCGAAGGCACCGGCGTGAAGCTGGACCAGCGCGGCATGATCGAAGTCGATGAGCACTGCCACACCGGCGTCGACGGCGTCTGGGCCGTGGGCGACTGCGTGCGCGGCCCGATGCTGGCGCACAAGGGCTTCGAGGAAGGCATCGCCGTGGCCGAGCTGATCGCCGGCCTGCCGGGCCACGTCAACCTCGACACGATCCCGTGGGTCATCTACACCGAGCCGGAAATCGCCTGGGTGGGCAAGACCGAGCAGCAGCTCAAGGCCGAAGGCACGCCGTACAAGGTTGGCACCTTCCCGTTCGCCGCGATCGCGCGCGCCGTCGCCATGGGCGAGCCGGCCGGCTTCGTGAAGGTCATCGCGCACGAGGAAACCGATCTGATCCTCGGCATGCACCTGGTGGGCGTCGGCGTGTCCGAACTCGTGCACGAAGGCGTGCTGGCGATGGAATTCAAGGGTTCGGCCGACGACCTCGCCCGCATCTGCCACGCCCACCCGACCCTGTCGGAGGCGATCCACGACGCCGCCATGGCGGTGTCCAAGCGCGCGATCCACAAGGCGAACTGATCGCCGGGATTCGTGATCCGGGATTGGGGATTCGTGAAAGCGAACACGCCGACGCCCGGATTGCATCCCTCGCCATGCCGACGCCGGGCCTATGCCCGGCGTTTGCTTTTTCCGAATCCGCAATCCCCTCTCCCGAATCCCGGCTGCCCATGAAATCCCTCTGCGTCTACTGCGGCTCCAACTCCGGCTCCAAACCCATCTACACCGAACGCGCGATGGCGCTGGGCACGCGCCTGGCGAAGGACGGCATCGCGCTGGTCTATGGCGGCGGCAACGTCGGCCTGATGGGCGTGGTCGCCGACGCCGTGCTCGACGCGGGCGGCGAAGTGATCGGCGTCATTCCCGAGCAGCTGGTCAACTGGGAAGTCGCGCACAAGGGCGTCACGCGCCTGGAAGTCGTCGGCTCCATGCACGAACGCAAGGCGCGCATGTTCGACCTCTCCGACGGCTTCGTCGCCCTGCCCGGCGGCTTCGGCACGCTGGACGAGATGTTCGAGATGCTCACCTGGCGCCAGCTCGGCATCGGCGACAAGCCGTGCGCGTTCTTCGACGTGGACGGCTTCTACACGCCGCTGATGGGCATGCTCGACCGCATGGTCGCCGAGCGTTTCCTGCATCCCGACCAGCGCGACGACCTGTGGCATGGCGACGACATGGACGCGATGCTGACGTGGATGCGCGCGTACACGCCGGCGCAGGCGGACAAGTGGATGGATGAGAAGCGGCGGAAGGCGATGCGGTGAGGGGCGCGCGGTTCACCTCAGGCCCGTAAGGATTTACTGACCCGAAAATCCGTCATTCCAGCGAAAGCTGGACCCCATTTTCTGCTTTTTCCGCGCCACACCCGCGGAGCAAGATGGGTTCCAGCTTTCGCTGGAATGACGTGGAAGAAGGTGCGACTGGCGAGGAATCCATGCGCATACATCCTCGCAAGCCGCGCTCGCGGAACGCTCTACATCGGCCTGACCGCGGATCTGGTGAGGCGGGTTTGGCAACACCGGCGCGCACAGGGCAGTGGGTTCACACATCGTTATCGAGTGCACGAGCTCGTCTGGTACGAAGCCCACGAAACGATCGAATCCGCCATCTCACGCGAGACTTCGCTGAAAGCCTGGAGACGCTTGTGGAAGATCCGGTTGATCGATGCGACAAATCCACAGTGGCGCGATCTGTATCCCGATATCCTTTGATATCGCTTCATTACGGGTGACTCATGACCATCCCCACCACCTTCACCGCCTTCCGCATCCACAACGACGCCGACGGCTATCGCAGCGGCCTGGAGCAGATCGCGCTGGACGACCTCGCGCCCGGCGAAGTCGTCATCAAGACCGCCTTCTCCTCCATCAACTTCAAGGACGCGCTCGCCGGCACCGGCGAAGGCAAGATCCTGCGGCGTTTCCCGCTGGTGGGCGGCATCGACGTCGCCGGGCATGTCGTCGCGTCCACCGATGCGAAGTTCAAGGAAGCCGACGCCGTCCTCGTCACCGGCTGCGGACTCAGCGAAACCCGCGACGGCGGTTACGGCGAATATGCACGCCTGGAGTCGAAGTGGGTCATCCCGTTGCCGACCGGCCTCAGCCTGCGCGAGAGCATGATCCTGGGCACCGCCGGCTTCACCGCGGCGCTCGCGCTGCTGCGCATGACCGAGAACCGCCAGACACCCGACCTCGGCCCACTCGCGGTGACCGGCGCGACCGGAGGCGTAGGGTCGCTCGCGGTGGACATCTTCAGCCGCGCCGGCTTCGAAGTGCACGCGATCAGCGGCAAGCCCGAACACGCCGATTACCTCAAGGAAATCGGCGCCACTCAGGTGCTCGGCCGCGATGCGCTGGCGACCACGCGGCCGATGGAATCGGCGCGTTTCGGCGGCGGGCTCGACAACGTCGGCGGACCGATGCTCGCCAGCCTGCTCGCGCAGACCACGCCGTACGGCAACGTCGCCAGCGCCGGGCTCGCCGCGACCGCCGATCTCGATACGACCGTCATGCCCTTCATCATCCGCGGGGTATCGCTGCTGGGTGTGGCGTCGGCCGGCACCGCGCGCGGCATCCGCGAACAGGTCTGGCAGCGTTTGGCCGACGACTGGAAGCCCCGTCACCTGGATCGGATCTGCATGCGCGAGGTCGGCCTGCAGCAGTTGCCGGAGGTATTCCCCACGATGTTGGCCGGCGGTTCGCTGGGACGTACGCTGGTCGTGATCTGACGCACGGATTGGGCGCGCGGAACCCCCGCCGCCCGCTGTTGCGAGGGCCATGGCGCTGGCTACAATCCCCACAGGTTCAGGGGGAACACTATGGCGCGCATTCTCATCGTCGACGACTCGCCGTCCCAGCTCATGGGCATCCGGCGCATTGTCGAGAAGCTCGGCCACGAAGCGCTGACGGCCGAGGACGGCGCGGCCGGCGTCGAGGCCGCCAAGCGCGAACTGCCCGACATGATCCTCATGGACGTCGTGATGCCGAACCTCAACGGTTTCCAGGCGACGCGCTCGATCACGCGCGATCCGACGACCTCGCACATCCCGGTCGTGCTGGTCACCACCAAGGACCAGGACACCGATCGCGTCTGGGGCATGCGCCAGGGCGCGAAGGCCTACCTGACGAAGCCTTTCAGCGAGAGCGACCTGTCGGATGTGATCGGACAGGTGATGAAGCGCTGAGCGAGGCGCGAGAGCTCCGGAGCACGACCGCATTCTCCCTTGCTGCTTGCACGGGAGCAGGTGCGCGTCGATCGCGGCATTGCCTCCGCCACGTCAGCTCTTGTAGCCCGGGTAAGCGAAGCGCACCTGGGGGTCACGCGTGAACCAGGCGCCACCGTGCGTCACTTCCCCCCTCCCCGACCTCGCGGCCAGCGGACATACCCCGATGGCGTTCGTCGGGACGCGCGCCAGTGGCGCGCGAGCGTCCCTCCTCACCCCTGCAAGCAGGGAGGGAGCCGTTGCGTGTCGATCGCTGTTTGCCTCTGCCACGTCGGCTCTTGTAGCCCGGGCAAGCGAAGCGCACCCGGGGGCTGTCACGCGTGAACCAGGCGCCACAGTGCGCCACTTCACCCCTCCCCAACCCTTCCCTGCATGCAGGGAAGGGAACGAGCGCGCCGCCTTGCGTCATCCGCACAAAGGAAAGACGACGCGCTCGTGCTCATCTGACGCGCAAACCGCCACCTACGCCCGCCGCCAATCATCCCCAAAGGCATCCCGCAGCCGCTCGTAAGCCTCACGCTCCGCATCCGTGTTCGGGCGCGGCGCCAGCACTTCGAGCTCCACGATCTGGTCCCCTGGCGGCTGCTTGCCGGTCGGGTCGTTCGGCAGGCCGCGTCCGCGCAGGCGCAGCTTGCGGCCGGCTTCGGAATTCGCCGGGATCTTCAGTTCGACCGCGCCGCCCAGCGTCGGCACGCTCACCGTCGCACCCAGCGCCGCTTCCCACGGGGCGATCGGCAGCGCGTGGATCACGTTGCGCCCGTCCACTTCGAACTGCGGGTGCGCGGCGTATTCGATCTCCAGCAGCAGGTCGCCCTGCGCACCCTGCCCGGCCAGGCGGATCACCTGTCCCGGCCGGATGCCCTTGGGCACGCGCACGTCGAGCGTCTTGTTGTTGACCGAAATGCGCACCGTGCCGCCTTCGTACACCGTCTCCAGCGAGACGGCGAGCTTGGCGCGCGAGTCGCCGCGCGGCTGCGGTCCAGGCCGCTGGCCGACGCCGCCACGGCCGAACAGGCTCTCGAAGAAGTCGGAGAACCCGCCGCCCGCGCCACCGCCGGCGAAGATCTCCTCGAAGTCCACGCCGCCGCCATACCCGCCCCCGCCGAAGCCGCCCGGCGGCGGCTGCACTTCATCACCCGGGCGATAGCCGCGCGCGCGCAGCTGGTCGTAGGCCGCGCGCTTCTGTGGATCGCGCAATGCTTCGTAGGCCTCGTTGACGGCCTTGAACTTTTCCTCGGCGCCGGCTTCCTTGCTGACGTCCGGATGGTATTTGCGGGCCAGGCGGCGATACGCCGTCTTGATCTCGGCCTCGCCGGCGCTGGGCTCGACGCCCAGGGTCTCGTAGTAATCCTTGAACTGCATCGATGGTCCGTCCCGAAAGGCTGGTTCGCGGTGTCGCGCGCAGGCCGGGAGGTTAGCGCAATCGCGGCGAAGCCGAGGTCGTCATTTTGCTCCACGTGGGAAATGCAGCGTCGTTGACGCGGGATTCCCCGGCGCAGGGTCTAGAATCGATGCGACTTTCGACCACCCGCACAGGAACGGCCATGACCATCCAGATCGGCGAACGCATCCCCGAAGTTCCGCTGCAGCGCATCCGCGAGGGCGTGGAGACGGTGGACACCAACGCGCTGTTCGATGGTCGCCGCATCGTGCTGTTCGCGGTGCCCGGCGCATTCACGCCGACCTGTTCGGAAAAACACCTGCCGGGCTTCGTCGAACATTTCGATGAGTTCCGCAGCCACGGCATCGAGGTCGCGTGCATGGCGGTCAACGATCCGTTCGTGATGCAGGCCTGGGGACAGAGCCAGAACGTGCCCGAAGGCCTGATGATGCTCGCCGATGGCAACGGCGATTTCACCCGGGCGCTCGGTCTGGAACTCGACGCGAGCGCCTACGGCATGGGCCGGCGCGCCAAACGCTTCGCGCTGTACGCCGACGACGGCGTGGTGAAGCTGCTCAACGTCGAAGCCCCGGGCGAGTTCCGCGTGTCTTCCGCCGAGCATGTGCTTGAGCAGCTCAAGCACCTGTGATCCGCACTTGTAGCCCGGGTAAGCGAAGCGCACCCGGGTTCAGGCGTGACAGCTCCCGGGTGCGCTTCGCTCATCCGGGCAAAGGCTGAAGAAGCAGTAGTGAGTACGCAGGAGTGAGGAGTGAGCGACAGCCTCGCTCACTTTTCCAGAAAGAAACCCACGCGCGACCACGCTCCACCCTCGGCCAGCGCCGTCAGCGTGTGCGCGCCGGCTTCGTCGAACTCGTGGACGAAGGCGCCCTCGCCCGCCGATTCGCCGATCAAGCGGCCGTCGAGCAGCCAGCGCACGCGCGCATCGCCGCCCAGCGCGCGCAACGACAAACGCACCGTCCTGGTGCCGCCCGGCGCCGGTGCGAGCGTGGCGCGATCGTCCAGCCCTTCGATGCGCAGCTCCTGCACGGCATCGCGTCCGTCGGCGGCGCAGTCGGGCGACAGCGCGGGCAGGCGCGCGGCGGCACGCGCGGCACTCGACAGCCATGGCGATGCGAGCGCGGGCCAGCGCGCGATCTCGCGTGTTTCGCGCACATGCGTGGTGGTGCAGTCCGCCGACAGGCGCAGGCCGGTGCGCGCATCGAAGTCGAACCGCTCCACGCCCGCGCTCCACAGGCGCGCATCGCGTTCGGCGAAGGTCGGCGGAACCGAACCGTCGAGCGTCCACGCTTCGCGCCGCTGGCGGCACAACTGCGGCGATGCCGGGTCCGGCGGCAGGCCGAGCGGCCAGCAGATGTCGAGTTTGGCGACGCCCACCGGCGGCGGACGCGGCGCCGCATCGGCGCGCTGTCGCGGCAGGCTGTCGATCACCTCGAACATGAGCGGCAGCGCGGTGATGGCGCCGTACTGGCCGGGCAGCGGAGTGCCGTCCGGACGCCCGACCCACACGCCCACCGTGTAGCGGCGCGTGCCGCCCAGCGCCCAGGCATCGCGAAATCCATAACTGGTGCCGGTCTTCCATGCGACGCGCGGACGGCCGCGCGGATCGAACGTGTCCGCGGCGCTGCCCGGTCGCGGATTGGCCTCGAGCATCTCGCGCACGATCCACGCCGCACCGGGCGACAGCAGGCGCCGATCCACGCGCGGCGCATCGCGGGTGAGGCGGACGCGACCGGCGACGCCATCGCGGTTGAGTGCGGCGTATGCGCCGACCAGATCCTCCAGCCGCGCGCCGGTGCCGCCGAGAATCATCGAAAGATTGGGCGTCGCCCCGCGCGGCCATTGCAGGCGGATGCCGCCGTGCGCCAAGCGCGCCGAGAAGCGCGACGGCCCCACCCGGTCGAGCAGATCCACCGCCGGCACGTTGAGTGAGAGCCGCAGCGCCTGCGCCGCACCGACCGGCCCGTTGAACGCGGCATCGAAATTGCCCGGTCGATAGTCGCCGAACGCCTGCGGCGCATCGACGAGCAGGCTTTCCGAATGGATCAGCCCGTCGTCCAGCGCCAGCCCGTACAGGAACGGCTTGAGCGTCGAACCCGGCGAGCGCCACGCCTTCACCATGTCGACGTGGCCCAGGCGCGCGGCGTCGGCGAAGGCCAGCGAGCCGACGTAGGCGCGTGCCTCCAGCGTGGCGTTGTCGACCACCAGCAGCGCGGCGGAGGTGCGTTCGGGCAGTTGCGAGAAGTAGGCGGCGACGCGGTCCTCGAGCGTGCGCTGCAGGTCGAGGTCGAGCGTGGACACGACACGCACTGCCTCGGGCCGCTCGAAGCGCAGGCGTTGCGCCAGCAGCGGCGCGTAACGCGGCGGCTGCAGCGAGCGCGCGACCACCGGCTCGACGCGCGCATCGGCCACTTGCGCGGCCGTCCACACGCGCATCTGCCGCATGCGCGCGAGCACCTTGTCGCGCGCGACGCGGGCGCGGTCGGGCTCGCGATCGGGACGCAGGCGGCTGGGCGATTGCGGCAGCACGGCGAGCAGTGCGGCCTCGGCGTGCGACAGCCGCGACGAGGGTTTCCCCAGATACGCCCAGCTCGCCGCCTCCACGCCCTCGACCGTGCCGCCGAACGGTGCGTGGTTGAGATACAGCGAGAGGATCTCGCGCTTGGACAGGCGCACTTCCAGCTGCAACGCACGCAGCATCTGCCGCAGCTTGCGCGCGGGCGTGCGCGTGGTGCCGGTCCTCGCGCCGTCCTGCTTCGTGTCGAGGATGCGCGCGACCTGCATCGTCAACGTCGAGCCGCCCGACACTACCCGCCCGCTGCGCGCCCACTGCCCGGCCGCACGCAGCATCGCCACCGGATTGATGCCGGGATGCCGCCAGAACCAGCGGTCCTCGTAGGTGAGCAACGCCTGCACGTACAGCGGCGAGACCTGCTCCGGCTCGACGGAATAGCGCCAGATGCCGCCGCTATCGGCGAAGGCGCGCAGCGGCGTGCCGTCGGCGGCGGTGACGACGGCGCCCCGGTCGCGTTCGTCCGGGAGCGGAAGCGGGAATGCGAGGTCCGCCAGCATCGCCGCGATGAGCAGCACCAGCGCGGCAAGAAGCGCCTTCAGGCCGGGGCGGCGATGTTTCGATGCATGCACGGCAGCCGAAACGTCGTGGGGTGTCGGCGTGGCCATGGCCCTAGCCACCGTCATCCCGGCGCAGGCCGGGCTCCAGGCTGTCACGGCCGAAGAAGAGCGGGCGTTCGCGAGCGGATGCACGTCCGGCCTGGATCCCGGCCTTCGCCGGGATGACGGGACATGGGCGATGCGGGCTGCACTCGCGCAGCCCGCGATCCATCGGCATCCGCTGCAACTTCACTTCGAACCTCACTTCCCTCCCGGCTGCACCACCGTCAGCGTCGCCGGCGCGACCTTGCCGACGCCGCGCAGCTCCGGCCGGTACATGTCCTCCACCAGCGACGGCGGCACCGTGTACGTGCCCGGCGTCACCGCGCGCACCAGGTAGAACACGCGCGCCGTGTCGCCCACGTCGAGCTTCAGCGCGGCCACGTAGCGGTCGTCGCGGAATTCCTCGTGGCGCACTTCTGCGGCATCGTCGCGATCGCTCAGCTCGATGCCGTCGATGACCACGCCGGCCCACTGCTTGCCGTCGCCGAGATTGAAGTTCTCGATCTCCAGCCCCGCCGGCAGCAGGTCGGTGAGCAGCGCGTCGGGCATCGGCCGGCTCGCGCGCACGTTGACCTGCACGATCAGCGCGTCGCCTTCGGCCAGCGCGCCGCCGGCCCACGGCGTGCCGTCGGCGGCGTAGTACTTGCGGACGACGTCGATGACGGAGTTCTCCGGCGCCGGTGCCGTGCGGGGCACGCCGGCGACTTCGAAACTCGCATACAACGGCGGCTCGCCCTTCGGCGTGAAGCTCACGCCGCGCGCGACGGCGGCGGCGTCGAACAGGCGGCCGATCAGCCGCGCCGGACCCGCGTCGCTGGACGCATCGCCGACCTTCCATTCGCCCGACACCTGCCTGCCCTGCTCCGCCGTCAGCGCCTTGCCCAGGCGCGCGATGGCGACCTGTTCCTGCGTGCTCAGCCACAGCCAGCCGCGATTGCGGCGCGCGTCCAGTTCGCGGCCGAGATCCACCGCGCGCGCGTCGAATTCCGGCTTCGCCAGCTTGTGCTCGTGCACCAGCGCGATCATCAGCGCATCGTCACGCAGGCGGCTGCCGTAATCGCCGAGGTACTCGGGACGATCCGCTGCATCGTGTGCGAAGCCTTCGGCGATCGCCTTCGCACCGCGCGCCTTGTCGCCCTGCAACGACAGCGCGATGCCCAGGTGCACCAGCGGCAGGCCGGTGAGGCTCTGCTTGCGCTCGTTGTCGTACAGCGCGCGCAGCGTGCCCAGCGGCGCGCGGTTGACGCGCGCGAGCGCGTAGCCGGCGTAGGCCTGGTAGGCGAACTTGAGGTGTTGGCGCCGGTCGTAGCCGAAGAACGGCGAACCGCCGGACAGCAGGTCCTCGTTGAGCACCTTCAGCGCCTTCTGCAGCATCGCGTCGGGCACGGCGAAGCCGGCTTGGCGCGCGTCGAGCAGGAACTCCACGACATACGGCGTGATCAGCGGGTTGACGTAATCCCCATCGCCCCACATCGAGAAATGGCCCGAGCCGATCTGCATCGCCGCCAGCCGGCCGAACGCGCCTTCCATGCGTGCGCGACGCTTCGCCGCATCGAGGCCCGTCGTGCCGAGCATCTTCGCCGTGGCATCGTCGAGTTCCAGCGCGGCGAAGCCCTTGCTCGTGGTCTGCTCCGCGCAGCCGTACGGATATTCCAGCGCGCCCTGCAACGCGGTGGCGAACGGGATCGGCGGCAAGGCGCTGACCGACAGGCGCGCGTTGACGGATTCGGGCATGAGGCCGTCGGCGAGCGCCTCATCGAGCGCGATCGCGCCGAGCGAATCCAGCACCTTCGTGCGTGCGCGCACCACCGATGGCCACGCCGGCCTCACCGGCAGGTCGTAGCGGCGATCCACCTTCACGCCGTTGCCGTCCACGCGTACGCGGACCCGCGCGACGGTCATGCCGGCGCGCGCCTGCAAGGGGAAGGTGTAGGTGGTCTTCGCTTCCGCAGCGAGCTGCGCGGTGCGCGTGCCATCGGCGACGGCGATCGGGCCCTCGCCCGTCACCTGCACCTTGAACGTGCCGGCGCGGCCGGTGAAGTTCTGCACGTCGAGCGTGACGTTGCTCCTGTCGCCCGGCGCGAGCACGCGCGGCAGGCTCGCTTCGGCCAGCACCGGCGCGCGCACGATGGTTTCCGCCGCGCGGCTGCCGTACTTGTCGGCCGAATAGACCATCGCCGACACGCGCAACGTGCCGTTGAAGTCCGGCACCGTCAGCCGCACGCGCGCGTTGCCCTTCGCATCGAGCTTCACGGGCCCCGCGAACAGATCGACCGTCTGCACCTTCGCGGTCGGACGCCGCGCCTGCGGCAACGCGGCCAGCGCCATGTCGCCGCCGAAGCGGATCCTGGCCATGTCGCCTTCGAAGCTTTCGATCACGCGGCCGTAGACGTCGTAGGCGTCCACGCCGAGGCGGCGCTGCGCGAAGAAATGCGATGCGGCGTCGGGCACCGGGAAACGCGTGATGTTGAGGATGCCCACGTCCACCGCCGACACGGTGACGAACGCGTCTTGCCCGGCGAGCTGCGGCGCGCTCACCGTGACCGGCAGTTCGCGTTCGGGCTGCATCTGTTTCGGTACGGACAGGCCCACGGCGATCTTGCGATCGCGACGGTCCATCGGCACGAACGCCACGCCCACCGCACGCGCCGGCGTGATCCTGCTCGGCGCACTGCCGCCACGGAACACCAGCGCGGTGACGTACACGTCGTGGCGCTCCCAGTCCTTCGTAACGGGAACCTCGAACGTGCTGCCCGCCTTGGCGTCGATGTCCTGCACGTAGAGCATGCGGTCGGTCTCGACCATCAGCAGGCCCTTGCCCGCATGCGGCGGCGTCAACGTGACCTTGAGCGTGTCGCCGGCGCGGTAGGACGTCTTGTCGAGCGCGAGCTTGACCTTGTCCGGACGCGCATCGAGGCCGCGGTTGTCGTCGCTCCAGCTCCAGCCGGCGGTGAACGGATAACGCGTGGTGAGCCTGGTCGCCGGATCGAACACATCGAGGCGGTAATCGCCCCATTCCACCGGGAAATCGACCCGCGTCGCGGAACCGCCGACGTCGACGGTGCGCGTTTCGATGTCCTCGTAACGGCGGGTGAAGTCGTAATCCCAGCCGTCGTCGCCGTGGTTCCAGTGGTAGTCGCGATGCTCGCGCACCAGCGTCACGCGCAGCGCCTTCGCCGGACGCGGCCGGGCGTCGCTGCCGTAGCGGCCGATTTCGAAACCGGCCGTCGCGTTCGCATTGCTGCCTTCCTTGTCGTCGAACAGCGGGCGCACGCCGACCAGCGCGTCGGCCGGCCACAGCACGCGCTTGAGGCTGCGATTGACGCTGCGCCCGCCGGTTTCGTACACGCTGCCGGTGAGGATCGCGGCGATGGTGCTGGTCGGCGTGGCTTCGGCCGGCAAAGCAATGTCCTGCGCGAGCCGCCCCTGCGCGTCGAGTGTGGCGTCCACGACGTCGGCCGCTTCCTTCGGCAAGGTCAGCGTGGGATCGCCGAAGAACCAGCCGGGCAGTTGTTCGAGCGGATGCTGTTCGACCGCCACCGCGAGCTTCGCCGTGAAGCGGTTGCCCGCCGCGGGCGCGCCGTAGAGATAGGCGCCGTCCACGCGCAGCTTCAGCGGTTCGCCTGGCTTGAGGACGGCTTGCGCGTCGAGGTCGAGCTTGAGGCGTTCGGGCAGGAATTCCTCCACCCGCAGGGTCATGCCCTGCACCGCGTCCTTGCTGCCCGGATCGGTACGGAATTCCACGCGCCAGCGGCCGGTCGCCGCGTCCGCCGGAATCACCTGCGCATGACGCACGTAGCCCTGCACATCGGGTTGCAGGCGTGTTTCCAGGAACGTCTTGCCGTCGGGCTGCACGTAGCGCAGGAACACCGGCTGCGTCGGCTTGCCGGCCTTCGCGACGGGCTGGCCGTCCTGGTCGCGCAGGAGCGCCGAGACGCGCACCGTTTCGCCCGGGCGGTACAGATCCCGCCCGGACCAGGCGAACACGTCGAACCACGCCTGTTCGCGCCCGTTGACCGCGAACTCCGACAGGTCCAGCGCCGGCTGGTTGAACGGCAGCATCGACACGTCGCGGCCCTTGCTCGCCACCAGCACGTAGGTCGCGTCGAGCCGGTACTTCACCAGCGCGTTGCCGTTGCCGTCGGTTTCGGCCTTCAGCACCGGCTCGCCGCGCGAATCCAGGATGCGCAGTTCCACGCCGGACACCGCCGCGCCGGACTGCAACGACGCGGCATGCACGAACAGCGAGTCCTGGTAGGCGCGCACGTGCAGGCCGAGGTCGCTCACGGTGAAGAACGCGGTCTCGTACTGGTCCTGGAACTGGCCGGCGCGCTTCATCACCGCGAAGTACAGGCCGGGTTCCTGCAGTTCCTTGATGTCCTGCACCGGCAGGTAGGTGAGCACGCGTTCGTTGCGCTTGCCGCCGAGCACGAAGCGGTTCACGTAGACCGGATCGGCGAGGCGGTCCAGCGGCGTCTTGTCGCTGTATTCGCTGCCCAGTTCCCAGCTGCCGCGACGGCCGCCGCGCTGGTATTCGGCGAAGAACTTCGGCAGTTCCTTCTCGCGCACGCGCAGGAATTCGACGTCCACTTCCGGCACGTTGACCGACACCACCGGCAGGCCGCGACTCTCGCGCGCCGGCAGGACGCTGCCCTGCGAGGCGAAGCCGACGACGGGATCCAGCGGCCCGGTGTAGACCTGTCTGCTGACGGGACCGGCGAGCCGCTCGCCCGAGGCGGCGGTCAGCCCCGCCTTGATGGCCACCGCGTACTCGCGGCTGGCATCCACGTGCGGGAAGCGCAGCAGCTTCGCGTCGTCCGACAGCACCCAGCTGCCCTTGACGACGGCGCCGTTGTTGTCGGTCACCGCGATCAGTTCGTCGAACGACTGGGTGCCCACCAGCGGCTTGCTGAATTCCAGCGCGATGGCGAGCTGCTCGTCGCCCTTCTGGTCCGGGTACGCGGCGACGAGGACGAAGCCCTTCACCGCTTCGGCCTTCGCCTGGATCGCCTCGCCGCTAGGCGCCGGAAGCTGGCCGTCGGCGTCGCGCCTGCAGCCGGCCAGCGTCATCAATGCGAGCCCGGCGAACATGAACCAGCGCGTCCACAGGACACGGTTCCGGCCCGCTCGAACGAATCCCTCCGCTGCGCGCTTCATGCGATCTCCCCAGGTTTGGCCGCGAGTATAGAAGCGAAGCGCGACGTCGGCAGGACGGTGCGGCACGCCAACCGGCAGGGCCACGGCTCCCCCGGCAATCGTCTCCTTTACCACGACACGCGGTGCGGTCACGATGAGGCTTCTTCCCACTCCGTACCGCCATGAAGCTGAGCGATCTGTACCTGTATCCGGTCAAGTCCTGCGCGCCGGTGGCGCTGGACGAGGCACGGGTCGAAGCGCGCGGGCTCGCCGGAGACCGGCGCTGGATGATCGTCGATGGCGACGGACGCTTCATCACCGGGCGCCAGTTCCCCGAACTCACGCTCATCCGCGCGCAGCCGGTCGCGGGCGGGCTGACGCTCGATGCGCCGGGCATGCCCTCGCTGCACGTGGCGATCCCGTCGTCCATGGAGCACGCGACGGTCGAGATCTGGAAGAAGCCCGTCGATGCCGTGCACGCATCCACCGAGGCGGCGCAATGGCTGGGCCGTTACCTGGGCATCGTCGCGCGGCTGGTGTACATGGACGAGTCGGTGCGGCGACAGGTCGATCCGGCGTTCGCGCGCGAAGGCGACGTCGTCGGGTTCGCGGACAGTTTCCCGGTGATGCTGCTGGGCCGCGGCTCGCTGGCGCTCCTCAATTCGAAGCTCGAAACGCCCGTGTCGATGCTGCGTTTCCGTCCGAACCTGGTGGTCGATGTCGATGCACCGCACGCCGAGGACGCGTGGACGCGCATCGCGATCGGCGAGGTGGAGTTCGACGTCGCCAAGCCCTGCACGCGCTGCAACTTCGTCAACGTCGATCCCTTGACCGGGCGCAAGTCGGACGAGGGACAGCCGTTGAAGACGCTGACCGGCTATCGGCGGTTCGACGTCGGCGTGACGTTCGGGCGCCATCTGATTCCGCGCTCGCCGGGCGTGGTCCGGCGCGGGGATGCGGTGCGGGTGCTGGCCTGATCGCCCGCAACTGCCTGGAATCCAAACGAAAACGCCGCCCGAAGGCGGCGTTTTCGTTCAGCGGAACGACTCCGGTCAGCCCGCGACGGGCGAATCCGCTTCCGTCGAAGCCTCATCCGATGCGCCGTCGACCGGACCGGTATCGACCGGCGATTCGCCGCCGTTCTCCTCGTCCTCGTCGAGCGACGCGTCCACGCGTTCGATCGTCTGCAGGCTTTCCTCCGGCGACAGGCGCATCAAGGTGACGCCCTGCGTGTTGCGGCCGACCTGCGAGATCTCCGCCGCGCGCGTACGCACCAGCGTACCGCCGTCGGAAATCAGCAGCACGTCGTGGTGATCCGACAGCTGCACGGCGCCGATCAGCTTGCCGTTGCGCTCGGTGGTCTTGAGCGCGATCACGCCCTGGCCGCCGCGACCCTTGCGCGGGTATTCCTCCAGCGCCGTGCGCTTGCCGTAGCCGCGTTCGCTGGCGGTGAGGATGTCGCCATCGCCTTCGACGACGATCAGGCTGACGACGTAAGCGCCGCTGGTGTTCTTGCCACCGTTGTCGTCGCCATCATCGCCCTCCTCGCCTTCGGCCAGGCGGATGCCGCGCACGCCGGTGGCGGTGCGGCCCATCGAACGCACCGCGTCCTCCGAGAAGCGCACGGCCTTGCCGTTGCTCGCGAACAGCATGATGTCGCGCTGGCCGTCGGTCATCGCGACGTCCACCAGCGCGTCGCCGTCATCGAGGTTGATCGCGATCTTGCCGCGCTGCAGGCGGAAGGCGAACTCGGTGAGCGGCGTCTTCTTGACCGTGCCGTTGCGCGTGGCGAAGAACACGAAGCAGTTCTCGGCGTACTCGCGCACCGGCAGCACGGCCTGCACCTGCTCGCCGTTCTCCAGCGGGATCCAGTTGATGATCGGACGGCCGCGCGCGTTCGGGCCGGCGTCGGGCAGCTGGTGCACCGGCAGCCAGAACACGCGACCGGCGCTGGTGAAGGTCAGCAGCGTGTCGTGCGTGTTCACCAGCCACAGGTGGTCGATGAAATCCTCGTCCTTCGTCGAGGCCGCGTTGCGCCCCTTGCCGCCGCGCTTCTGCGCACGATATGTGCTGACCGGCTGGCGCTTGGCGTAACCCGAATGCGACAGCGTGACCACCACGTCTTCCGGCGCGATGAGGTCGAGGATGTCGAGGTCTTCCTCGCTGGCGCGGATCTCGCTGCGGCGCGCGTCGCCGAATTCTTCCTTGACGTTGCGAAGCTCGGTGCGGATCACCTCCAGCAGCACGTTCGGATCCTCGAGGATCTCGATCAGCCCGCGGATGGTTTCCAGCAGTTGCTTGTATTCGTCGGTGAGCTTGTCCTGCTCCAGTCCGGTCAGGCGGTGCAGGCGCATTTCCAGGATCTGCTGCGCCTGCGTTTCGGTCAGCTGGTAGCGGCCGTCGATGAGACCCACGCCCTGCGGCAGGTCTTCCGGACGCGACGCATCGCTGCCGGCCGCGGCCAGCAGCGCGCCGACCAGGCCCGGCTCCCACGTACGCGAGAGCATGCGGTCGCGCGCTTCGTTCGGATTCGCCGAGGTCTTGATCAGCTCGATCATCTCGTCGATGTTCGCGAGCGCGACCGTCAAACCTTCCAAAACATGCGCGCGCTGACGCGCCTTGCGCAGTTCGAAGATGGTGCGGCGGGTGACGACTTCGCGGCGATGCTTGACGAAGACTTCCAGCATCTCCTTCAGGTTCAGCAGCTTCGGCCGGCCATCGACGATGGCGACCATGTTGATGCCGAACACCGACTCCATCTGCGTCTGCTGGTAGAGGTTGTTGAGCACGACCTCCGCCGATTCGCCGCGCTTGACCTCGATGTAGATGCGCATGCCGTCCTTGTCGGACTCGTCGCGCAGCTCGCTGATGCCTTCGAGCTTCTTTTCCTTGACCAGCTCGGCGATTTTCTCGATCAGACGCGCCTTGTTGACCTGGTAGGGAATTTCGGTGACGACGATCGCCTCGCGGCCGTTGTCGGCCACTTCGACTTCCGCGCGCGCACGCATGCGCACGCGACCGCGACCGGTGCGGTACGCGGCGGTGATGCCGGCGGTGCCGTTGATGATGCCGGCGGTCGGGAAATCCGGGCCCGGGATGTACTGCAGCAGGCCGTCGACGTCGATCGTCGGCTCGTCGATCAGCGCGATCGTCGCGTCGATCACTTCGGAAAGATTGTGCGGCGGGATGTTCGTCGCCATGCCGACCGCGATGCCGGCCGAACCGTTGACCAGCAGGTTCGGCACACGCGTCGGCATGACGGTGGGCTCGAGTTCCTTTTCGTCGTAGTTGGGCTGGAAATCGACGGTTTCCTTGTCGATGTCGGCCATCAGCTCATGCGCGATGCGCGACATGCGCGCCTCGGTGTATCGCATGGCCGCGGCGTTGTCGCCGTCGATCGAACCGAAGTTGCCCTGCCCGTCCACCAGCATGTAGCGCAGCGAGAACGGCTGCGCCATGCGTACCAGCGTGTCGTACACGGCCGTGTCGCCGTGCGGGTGGTACTTACCGATGACGTCACCGACGATACGCGCCGACTTGTAATACGGCTTGTTGCTGTGCGCGCCCAGTTCATTCATCGCGTACAGCACGCGGCGGTGCACCGGCTTGAGGCCGTCGCGCGCGTCCGGGAGCGCGCGTCCGACGATCACGCTCATCGCGTAATCGAGGTAGCTGCGGCGCATCTCGTCTTCGAGGTTGACCGGGATGATTTCCTTGGCGAGTTCGGCCATCGGGTTTCCGTGTTTGGTGGTTTGCGCGCGGCTGAACCGGCGGTTCACTCAGCGCGATGTTTCAGCCGCAAAACACCCCTTGCGGGCTGGCGTTCCAGTCCGCTGCGGGCGGTGTCGGATCGACAGGAAATGATAGCACGGAATGGGGTTCCGAGTCCCGCCGATTCCTGACCAGAAACAAGGACTTGCGGGAAAATTACGTGCGTTTTCCGGGTGCGCTGGCGGCTTGCGAGGTGCGGGGCGGCAATGCGGATTGCCGCGCATTGCGATCGGTACGCCCCGGGCCCCGTTGCCCTGGCCCCAGCCCCTCTCCCGTCGGGAGAGGGGTTCTGCGGGGATCAGCCGAAAGCCGCCCTCATCGCCGCTTCGTCCGGCCGCTCGATTACGCCGCGCTCGGTCACGATGGCGTCGATCAGCTCATGCGGCGTCACGTCGAAGACCGGATTCCACGCGCCGATTTCCTCCGCCGCCGTGCGCATGCCGCCGACGGCGAACAGCTCGCCGGGGTCGCGCTCCTCGATGTGGATTGCATCGCCGGACGGCGTTTCCATGTCGACCGTGGAGGACGGCGCGACGACCATGAACTTCAGGCCGTGGTGGCGTGCGGCGATGGCGAGCTGGTAGGTGCCGATCTTGTTGGCGGTGTCGCCGTTGGCGCAGATGCGATCCGCGCCGACGACCACCCACTGCACGTCGCCGGACTTCATCAGGTGCGAGGCGGCGGCGTCGGCGATCAGCGTGGGCGAGATGCCGTCCTGCTGGAGTTCCCACACGGTCAGGCGCGCGCCCTGCAGCCACGGGCGGGTTTCGCCGGCGAACACCTTGTCGATGCGGCCTTCGGCGACGCCGGCGCGGATCACGCCGAGCGCGGTGCCGAAACCGGCGGTGGCGAGCGAGCCGGTGTTGCAATGCGTGAGCACGCCGCTGCCCGGCGGAATCAGCGCGGCGCCCAGCGCGCCCATGCGGCGATTCGCGGCGAGGTCCTCGTCGGCGATGGCCTGCGCCTCGCGTTCGAGCACTTCGCGCCAGTCCGCGCCGGCGGCGGCGAGGACGCGGCGCATGCGCGCCAGCGCCCAGGCGAGGTTCACCGCGGTCGGACGCGCGGCATTAAGGCGCTGCATCGCCGGTTCGAGCTTCGCGACCGCGTCGCGTCCATCGTTCGCTTCGATCGTGCGCGAGGCAAGCACCACGCCCCATGCCGCGGCGATGCCGATGGCAGGCGCGCCGCGCACGGTCAGCGCGTGGATCGCCTCGGCGACGGCGTCGCTGTCGGCGCAGGTGACGTACTCGACCACGAACGGCAGCTTGCGCTGGTCGAGCAGTTCCAGGGCCTGCCCGGTCCAGCGGATCGGACGGATGCGGTCGTAGCGGTCGAAATCGATGGCGTTGGTGTTCATCCGGCGAGTTTACAGCGCCGATGTTTCGAACGAGGGACGAGGGAGGAAGCGGGGAACGAGTGAAGGAGGAACGAGTGCGTCAGCACGCCCTTCCCGTTTCTCGTTCCCGCGCGCGCCTACTGCACCTGGAAATCCCCCCGGCACCCGTTGCTCACCCAGATGCCGTTGCGATCCCAGCCCCAGCTGCGCCCTTCGATGCACGCGGCCTTCGACGCCTGCCGCACCAGGCGCGCGTCGCGGCGGACGGTGACGTTGCAGCGGCGCTGGCGGTGCTCGTCGGAACCGCAGTAGAGCGTCTGCGCGGGACCGCCCCAGCCGGGGTTGTTCCAGCCGCCGCCGTGTCCGCCGCCGTTGCCGCCGCCCCAGCCACCGCCATATCCGCCGGTGGCGAACTCGGCGCGGCAGCCGTCGTTCACCCATACGAAGCCGCGCCCGACGCCCCACGTGCGCCCTTCGATGCACGCCGACTTCGAGTACTGGCGAACCAGCGTCGCGTCGCGGCCGTCAATGGCGCACTGCCGATAGCGGTTGTCGTTGGAATCGCAGCGCACGGTGCGGCCCTGGCGGCCGCCGGCCCAGCCGCCGCCGCGGCCGGAGACGAATTCCGCGCGGCAGCCGTGATCGACCCAGATGCCGCCGCGGTCGTAGCCCCAGCTGCGGCCTTCGACGCAGGACGCCTTCGAGTACTGGCGCACCAGCCGCACGCCGCCGCGCGTGTCGGCGGCGCAGTAGCGGTGGCGGCTGTCGTTGGAATCGCAGCGCACCATCTGCCGCGCACCGTAACGCTTCGCGTCGACCTGCGCCCGCACGGGCTGCGCCCACAACGCGCCGGCCGCGACCACGACCAGCAGTCCGACCCACCTGAGCGAATTCGCGATCATCGAAGCCCCCTGCGTGCGATGAGAATTGGTCTCAGCGTAATGGGGAAGGCTTAACGGGCGCCGCACCGCAGCGGCCCCGCCCACGGCGGTTCAGCCGCCGGATTGCTGCTGCTTCTGGTGGATCTCGAACTCCGCCCGGCAGCCGTCCTCGACCCAGATGCCGTTGTCGTCCACGCCCCAGCTGCGGCCCTCGATGCAGGCCGCGCGCGAAAGCTGGCGGAACATCCGCACGCCGCCCTTGGTGTCGATCGGGCAATGGCGCGGGCGCTTGTCGACCGAATCGCAGCGCACGATCTCGCGCGGCGTTTCGCTGGCGACGTCGACCATCATGCGGAACTCGGCGCGGCAGCCGCCGGACACCCACACGCCACGCGTGTCGGCGCCCCAGTTCTGGCCGCGCATGCAGGGGTTCTTCGACAGCTGGCGGATCAGCTCGACGCCGGCGCGGGTTTCGGCCGGGCAGTGCGTCCAGCGGTTGCCCCTGGATTCGCAGCGGAACACGCGCGAGCCGTAGCCGCTGCCGACGCTTCCGCCATACCCGAGGACGAAGTCGGCGCGGCAGCCGTCCTTGACCCAGACGCCGGCGGCGCCGACGCCCCAGGTCTCGTTCTCGTCGCAGTCGGTGCGCGACAGCGTGCGCAGCAGGCGCACGCCGCCGCGGACGTCGGCCGGGCAGACGTTGTCCTCGCCGTCCTTGGACTCGCAGCGCAGGATGCGATCGCCGTAGAAACGCCCGCCTTCTTCCTGCGCCCACGCCTCGGGTACGACCACCGCCCATGCCGCAAGCAACGCCGAAACTGCCAAGCCGCGCATCACGCACCCCTGTCTTCCAACCGCCACTGTAAAGGGTCCATGCGTAAACGGGCATCAAGAGTCGGCGGGTGTGCGAATCCGGGACATCAGGCACGCGAAAAGTCGAAGGCCAGCACGTCGGCGATGCGACCGGTTCCCAGCATCGCCATCATCAGGCGGTCCATGCCGAGCGCGACGCCCGCGCAGGCAGGGAAGCCGGCGGCCAGCGCCTTTAGCAGGCGTTCGTCGCGCGGCGGTTCGATGTCGCCGCGTCCGCGCCGGACCTCCCGGTCGCGGTCGAACCGCGCCCCCTGCTCCGCCGCGTCGGCGAGTTCGTGGTAGCCGTTGGCCAGTTCCAGCGGGCCCAGGTAGAGCTCGAACCGCTCGGCGACCGGCGGCTCGCCCTCGCGGATCCGCGCCAGCGCGCATTGCGAGGCCGGGTAGTCGTACACGGCCAGCAGTTCGTCCGCTCCGAATGAGGGCTGCAGGCGGTGCGTCATCAACAGGTCGAGCCAGTCGTCGCGGGTCAGGCCCGCCGGATCGATGACGACCTCGCCGAGCGCGGCGCGCAGCGCGTCGTCGCTGGCGGTGGCCGGATCGATGCCAAGGCGTTCGCGATACAGATCGTGATACGCGATGCGCGACAGCGTCGCCGTGCGTCCGACCAGTGCGAGCGCCGCCTGCACCAGCGCGGCGGTTTCCTCGATCAGCCGCGTGTGATCCCAGCCCAGGCGGTACCACTCCAGCATCGTGAACTCGGGATTGTGGCGACCGCCCGCTTCGCCATCGCGGAACACGCGACCGAGTTCGTAGCAGTCGCCCAAGCCCGCCGCGAGCAGCCGCTTCAACGGATACTCCGGCGACGTGCGCAGCCAGCGCGTACGCGGCGCGCCGTCGGTCCGGCCACTGAATTCCAGGTGGAACGAGGCGATGTTCGGATCGGTGTTGCCGGCCATCGACATCACCGGCGTTTCCACCTCGACCACGTCGCGCTGCGCGAAGAATGCGCGCACGGTCGCGTTGAGCCGTGCGCGCAGGCGCAGGGCATCGAACGATGCCGACGGTTGCCAGTCGCCCATGCGGTCAGCCTCCATGCTGCGCGAGGAACGCGAGCAGCCGCGCTTCGTCCCAGATCTCGACGCCCAGTTCGGTCGCCTTGTCGAGTTTGGAACCCGCCGCTTCGCCGGCGACGACGAAGCTGGTCTTCTTCGACACGCTGCCGGCGACCTTCGCGCCGAGCGCTTCCAGCTTCGCCTTGGCCTCGTCGCGGCCCATCGCCTTCAGCGTGCCGGTGAGCACTGCGGTCTGGCCGTCGAGCGGACCCGTCGCTGCGGATTCGCCTGCCGGCGTCAGCGAATCGAGCAGCGCCAGCGATTCGCCCGCGCGACCGAGCAGCCGCGCGTGCTCCTCGTCTTCCAGCCAGTCGGCGAGCGATTGCGCCGTGTCGTTCGGCAGGCCGGCGGTGACGAAGTTGTGCTGCGGCGCATCCAGCAGCGCCTGCGTGTCCGGGAACGCGGTCGCGAGTTGCTCCGCGCGCACCTTCGTCACTTTCGGGATTTCCAGGTCGACCAGCAGCGTCGCGAAATCCAGGCCGTCGCGCAGCTTCGCGCTGGGCGCGTGGGTGTCGGTGATCGTCACGCCGCGCGCGAGCAGGTCGTCGATCACCTGCTGGTTGCCGGGCTGATCGAAGAAATGCCCGATCGCGCGCGCCACTTCGCCGCCGACGTCGGGCACGCGCTTGAACAGCGGCCACGGCAGGCGGCGGATCAGCGCGATGTCGCCGAACCAGTTCGCCAGCGCCTTCGCCGTGCTTTCGCCGACGTGCTGGATGCCGAGCGCGTACAGAAAGCGTTCCAGCGTGGTGTTGCGGCTATGGTCGATCGCGGCGATGAGGTTCTCGGCCCACTTCGTCGCGACCTTGCCGGACTTCACCGTCTCCGGCGTCGTCCCGTCGCGTTCGTCGACGCGCCGCTTCATTTCGAGCAGGTCGTCGAGTTCTAGTCGATAGAGATCGGCGACGGATTGCAGATAACCCAGGTCCGAAAGATCCTCGATGAAACGCTCGCCGAGGCCTTCGATGTCCATCGCGCGACGTGAAGCGAAGTGGCGGATCGCTTCCTTGCGCTGCGCCGCGCAGGTCAGCTCGCCCGAGCAGCGCCACACGGCTTCGCCTTCCTCGCGCACGATTTCCGAACCGCACACCGGGCACTGCGTCGGCATCTGCCATTGCGGTGCGTGCGGGTCACGGTACTCGGGCACGACGCGGACGATTTCGGGAATCACGTCGCCGGCGCGACGCACGATCACCGTGTCGCCGATGCGCACGTCCAGTCGCGCGATCTGGTCGGCGTTGTGCAGTGTCGCGTTGGTCACGACCACGCCCGCGACCTGCACCGGTTTCAGGCGCGCAACGGGAGTCGCCGCGCCGGTGCGGCCGATCTGGATGTCGATGCCTTCCAGCACCGTCGATTGTTCCTGCGCCGGGAACTTGTGCGCGATCGCCCAGCGCGGCGCGCGCGAGACGAAGCCCATTTCGCGCTGGCCTTCGTAGTCGTCGAGCTTGTAGACGACACCGTCGATGTCGAACGGCAGCGATTCGCGCTGCTTGCCGATACCGCTGTAGTACCCGAGCAGTCCTTCCGCGCCCGCGACCACGTCGTTGAGCGCACTGACCGGGAAACCCCAGTCGCGCAGCTTCGCCAGCGTCTGCGAATGCGTCGGCGGCAGTTCGCCGCCTTCGACGATGCCCACCGCGTAGGCGTAGAACGCGAGCGGTCGCTGCGCGGTCACGCGCGGATCGAGCTGCCGCAGCGAACCGGCGGCGCCGTTGCGCGGGTTCGCGAGCACCTTTCCGCCCTCCTTCACCGCACGTTCGTTGTAGGCCTTGAACGCGGCCAGCGGCATGTACACCTCGCCGCGCACTTCCAGCACCGCGGGCCAGTCGCTGCCGCGCATCTGCAGCGGGATCGCCTTGATCGTGCGCAGGTTCGCGGTGACGTCCTCGCCGGTGGCACCGTCGCCGCGCGTGGCGCCCTGCACGAAGCGGCCGTTCTCGTAACGCAGGCTGATGGCCAGGCCGTCGAGCTTGGGTTCGACCGAGAACTTCGGCGCGCGACGGCCGAGCTTTTCCTCGATGCGGCGCTCGAAGTCGGCGACTTCCTCGTCGGTGAAGGCGTTGCCGAGCGACAGCATCGGGATCGCGTGGCGCACCTCGGCGAAGGTGCCGGTCGGCGCGATGCCGACGCGCTGCGTGGGCGAATCGGGCGTGACGAGGTCGGGGTGTTCGGCCTCCAGCGCTTGCAGCTCGCGCAGGAGGCGGTCGAATTCGGCGTCCGGGATCGAGGGATCGTCGAGGACGTAGTAGCGGTAGTTGGCGTCGTCGATGCGCTGGCGCAGTTCGGCGATGCGGTCGGCGGGGGTGGAAGGCTTGGCCACGTGGCGGTCCTTGGGCCGTCGTCCGGCGGGAACGCGGATAGTTTGGCGGTGTGGAGGTGATGGCGGAAGCCTTCACCGTTGCTGTAGCGGTGAGTGCATCGACGGGCTCATTCCTCGACGCCGTCATCCCGGCGAAGGCCGGGATCCAGGCTGCACGACATCCGCACGTGCCTGAAGCTCATTCTTGCTTTCGGCATGCACGCATGAGTGCATCGCAAGCGCGAGCGGACTCGCATGTCCCGCCCCTCACCCCACCCCTCTCCCGCGGGGAGAGGGGCTCAAGGCGACATCACCACCGCGCCGGCTTCGTCAGCGGCGGCGCTTCGCGCTGGCGGTCGTAGGCGCGCAGTTCGTCGCGGATGTGCGCGATGCGCTGGCGGCCCAGCGCGTTGCGCTGTTCGTCCAGGACCACACCGTCGAGCAGTTCGGCCATGCGTTGCGCGGTGGGCAGCATGGTTTCCCACGCGTCCAGCGCGTTCACCGGCGCGGGCAGCGTGAGGAAGAAGGCGATGGCCGGGGTTTCCATCGACTGGATCGAGGCCATGTCGAAACTGCCCGGCTTCATGATGTTGGCGACGCTGAACACCGGGCCGCGCTCGGGGTGGTTCTCGACCAGGCGGTGGAACACGCCCATGTGACCGTACACCAGGCCGGCCTTCTCGGCGGCGACGACGATGTCCGGTCCGTGCAGCTTCTGCCCGGCGCGCGCGGCCAGGTAGAGAGTGACGATCTTGTCGAACTCCTCGGTGACGCGACGGCCCAGCTCGCTGTTGGCGCCGCCTTCCAGCGTGCGGTCGAACAGCTCCAGCTCGGCCTGCGCGGTCGACCCGGCTGCGCCCTGCGCGGCATCGCGTTCGATCTGCTCGCCCAACGTCGGTTCCTGGCGCGGCGCGCCGGCGCTCGACGCGGGTTCGCGCGGCACGCGCTTGCCCTGTCCCGGCTTGCGCGGACGGCCGAAGAACACGATCGCGGCGATCAGGATCAGGCCGGCGATCAGGATGCCGATCCGCAGCAGGGTCACGTCGGACATTGGTTTGCTCCTAGGAGGCCGTGATTCGTGATTCGTGATGTGTGATTCGGGAAAGAGCGCGGCGCCGGCGTTTGCACTTGCCAATCACGAATGCCGAATCACGAATCACGGATGTTGTCACGCAACGCCTGCCAGGCGCGAGGCTTCCGCCAGGTCCACCGACACCAGGCGGCTGACGCCCGGCTCGCGCATGGTCACGCCGGAGAGCTGGTGCGCGGCTTCCATCGTCGCCTTGTTGTGGGTGACGAAGAGGAACTGTACCGCCTCGCTCATCTCGCTGACCATCTGCGCGAGGCGGCCGACGTTGGCTTCGTCCAGCGGCGCGTCGACCTCGTCGAGCAGGCAGAACGGCGCGGGATTGAGGCGGAAGATCGCGAACACCAGCGCCACGGCGGTCATCGCCTTCTCGCCGCCGGACAGCAGCGAGATGTTCGACACGCGCTTGCCCGGCGGGCGCGCCATGATCGACACGCCGGTGTCGAGCAGGTCCTCGCCGGTGAGTTCCAGGTACGCGTGGCCGCCGCCGAACAGGCGCGGATACAGCTCCTGCACGCCGCTGTTGACCCGGTCGAAGGTGTCCTTGAAGCGGCCGCGGGTTTCGCGGTCGATCTTGCGGATCGCCTCTTCCAGCGTTTCCAGCGCGGTGGTGAGGTCGGTGTTCTGCGCGTCGAGGTATTCCTTGCGCTGCTCGGCCTCGGCGTGTTCGGCGATGGCGGCGAGGTTCACCGGCTCCAGGCGGCGCAGCTTGCCGTCCAGTTCGGACACCGTGCGCTCCCACACCTGCGGGTCCATGTCGTCGGTGAGCGTGTTGACCACGTCCTCCAGCACGAAGCCCGCTTCGGCCACCGCCGCCGCCAGCTGCTCGGCCTTGAGCACGAGCGCCTGCTGCTCCAGGCGGCGCTGGCCGATGGCCTCGCGCTGCTGGATCGCCTGGTCGTCGCGCTGGTGGCGGATCTGCTCGAAGCGGCGCAGGTCGTTGTCGATGCCATCGAGCATCGTGCGCGCGGCGGTGAGGTTCTGTTCGGTGAGCACGCGCTGTTCGAGCGCGACCTGGCGCTGCTCTTCCAGCGTCGACACCGGATCGTCGCCTTCGGCCAGCTGCAGCGAGAGTTCTTCCAGCCGCGTGTCGAGCTGGCCGCGCTGGCCGCCCATGCGCGACAGCGCCTGCTCCAGCGCGGCGATCTGCGTGCGCTGCGATTCCAGCGTGAGCGCCAGCGCATGCGCGGTATCGCGCGATTCGCGGGCGATGTTGCGGGCCTGATCGCGCGCCTCGCCGAGGTTGCGGCGCTCGCTTTCCAGCGCCTGGCGGGTGTCCTCGAGTTCGGTCATGCGCATGACCGCCTCTTCCTGGCGCATGCGCGCCTCGCGAGCCTGGTCCTGCGCCGATTCGAGGTTCTGCGCGAGCTGGGCCAGTTCCGCGTCGATCTTCTCGATGCGCGAACGCGCGTTGTCGAGGCGACCCTGCTGGCTCTGCAACTGGCCGGCGAGTTCGGACACGCTGCGATGCGCCATGTACAGCGTGCGCTGGGCGTCCTCGCGCTGCTGCTCGGCGGCGAGCGTGCGGTCGCGCAGCTGCACCAGCAGCGATTCGAGTTCCTTCTCGCGCGAGAGCAGCGTTTCGATCTCGCCGCGCAGCGTCTGGATTTCGCGTTCGCGCAGCAGCGCGCCCTGCTGGGCGGCGCCGGAACGCAGCACGCGCACCCAGCCGGCGCCGATGCGCTCGCCGGTGCGGGTGATGACGGATTCGCCTTCGCCCAGGCGCGGCAGCAGCGTGCGCGCTTCGGTCAGGTCTTCGGCGGCATGCAGGCGCGCGAGGATGCGGCGGATCGCGATCGGCCCGCGCACCTTCGAAGCGAGCGACGTCGGCGCGAACTGCGCGGAATCGTTCTGCGGATCGACCAGCGCGAGGCGGCCTTCGCCGAGTTCGCCGATGGCTTCCACCAGCGTCTCCGGCGATTCGACCAGCACGCCTTCGATCATCTGGCCGAGCGCGCTTTCCACCGCGTTTTCCCAGCCGGCGTCGACGTCGAGCGCTTCGCCCACGCGCGTGGCCGAATCGAGCCCGCGCGCCTTCAGCCAGCCCAGCGCGGCGCCCTGCTCCTGGCCAAGCGCGGCGTGCTGCAGGGTTTCCAGCGACGACAGCCGGCCGCGCGCGGCCTGCGCCTGCTTGCGCACTTCGGCCAGTTCGGACTGCGTGGCGCGCTGCTGCTCCTGCAGTTCGCCCAGCGCACCCTTGCGCGTCTCCAGCTCCTCGCTGAGGCTGTCGATGGAGAACTTCTGGGTTTCGTGCTTTTCCTGAAGCTCGGCGAACGAATCCGACAGCGCGGTCAGGTCGAGGCCGGCGCGTTCGCTGTTCAGCGCTTCGCGACGGCGATCGGCGTCCAGGACCTGGCGGTCGAGGTGTTCGATGCGGGTGCGTTCGACGTCCGCGGCACGCGAGGCCTCGGCCTGCGCGCGGCTGTGCGCGTCCCAGCGCTGCTGCCAGTCGGTGAGGGCGGCTTCGGCCTCGCGCAGGGTGTCCTGGCGCATGCCGTCCTCGTCGCGCAGCTGCGCCAGGCGCGGTTCGGCCTCGGCCACGGCGGCGCGCAGGACGTCGAGCTTGGACTGGTCGCTGCCGATGTGCTGGCCCAGTTCGGCCAGCGCGGCCATGGCCTCGTCGCGCGCCTTCTGCAGGCGGTTGGCCATTTCGCGCTGGTGCTGGATCTGCTGTTCGATGCGCGCCAGCGTGCCGCTGACTTCATAGCTGGCGGCCTGCGCCTTGTTGAGCGCCTCGGCGGCTTCCTCGCGCTTCACGCGGCCGGTTTCGATCTCGCGCTCGGCCTCGCGCTGTTCGGCGATGAGCTGCTGCAGGCGGGTTTCCTGCTGGGCGAGCTTCTCGCGCTGGCCCTGCAGCTTCTGGTCGAGCGCGCGGTGTTCCAGCGCCTTCCACTCGGCGTCCTTGACCTTCCGTTCGGCCTGGATCGCCTGGTACTGCTCGGCCTGTCGCGCCTGGCGCTTGAGGTGTTCGAGCTGCTTGCCGACTTCCTCGCGCAGGTCGTTCAGGCGGTCCAGGTTCTCGCGCGTGTGGCGGATGCGCGTTTCGGTTTCCTTGCGGCGTTCCTTGTACTTGGAGATGCCGGCAGCCTCTTCCAGGTAGACGCGCAGTTCCTCGGGCTTGGCCTCGATGACCTGCGAGATCATGCCCTGCTCGATGATCGAGTAGCTGCGCGGGCCCAGGCCGGTGCCGAGGAACAGGTCGGTGATGTCGCGACGGCGACACTTGGCGCCGTTGAGGTAGTACTGGTTGCTGCCGTCGCGGCTGACGGTGCGCTTGACCGAGATCTCGTTAAACGCCGCGTATTCGCCGGTGATGGTGTGGTCGGAGTTGTCGAAGATCAGCTCGACCATCGCCTGCGACACGGGCTTGCGGGCCGAGGAGCCGGCGAAGATGACGTCGGTCAGCGAATCGCCGCGCAGGCGGCTGGCCGAGCTTTCGCCCATGACCCAGCGCACGGCGTCGATGATGTTGGACTTGCCGCAGCCGTTCGGACCGACGATGCCGGTCATGTTGGTCGGCAAATGCAGCGTGGTCGGATCGACGAAGGATTTGAAACCGGACAGCTTGATCGTGGACAGACGCATGCGGCGATGGGTTCTCGGCTCGATGCGTGTCGCCTGACCGCGCGCGCATCCTAGTCTTGTGGATGACTTTTCGACGCTAACTGCTTGATCGGTATAGCGAAGGTTCGGCCTTTCAGCCGAAAGTCGAAAGAGTATAGCGAGGCTGGCCGGCCGCTGCGGGCCGGATCGTGCGGGAAGGCGACCGTGGGGCACGGATTCAGGCCGATCCGGCCGGTCGACGCGGCATTTACGGCCCCGCTGCGAGGCTGGGTCCATGGATCCGGGTTTCTGGCGACAGGCCGGCGCGATCGCGTGGCCCCTGACGATCGCGCTCGTGCTGGGCCTGCTGGTCCATCGCGCGCTGCTGGCCCTCTCCCGCCGGGCCGACGCCCACGCCGCCACGCGGACGCGGGCGCGGGTCGTGCAGGTCATCGCCACTCCGGCTGCGGTCGCTCTGCCGCTGTTCTTCCTGAGCGTGGCGATCCGCGCCACCCCGCTGCCGGAAGACTGGCTGGTGCGCATCCAACACTGGCTGGGCGTCGGCGGGCTGCTGTGCCTGACCTGGCTGGCGGTGCGCGCGATCGGCGCCGTCGAGCGGCGGATCCTGCGCCGGCATCCGGTGGAAGTCGCCGACAACCTCGATGCGCGGCGCATCCAGACCCAGACCCGCGTGCTCAGCCGGATCGCCCAGGGCGGCGCGATCCTCGCCGGCGTCTCGATCGCGCTGATGACCTTCCCCGCGATCCGCCAGTTCGGCACGACCCTGCTCGCCTCGGCGGGCATCATCGGCCTGGTCGCGGGCATCGCCGCCAAGCCGGTGTTCGGAAACCTGATCGCCGGCCTGCAGATCGCCATGACCCAGCCGATCCGCCTGGACGACGTGGTCATCGTGCAGGGCGAATGGGGCCGCATCGAGGAGATCGACAGCACCTACGTGGTCGTGCGCATCTGGGACGAGCGGCGCCTGGTGGTGCCGCTGCAATGGTTCATCGAGAACCCGTTCGAGAACTGGACGCGCACGACGGCGCAGCTGCTCGGCACCGCGTTCCTGTGGCTCGACTACCGCACGCCGATGGCCGAGGTGCGCAAGGCACTGCAGCACATCTGCGAGACCGACGAACGCTGGGACGGTCGCGTCTGCGTCGCGCAGATCACCGATTCGGACCGTTCGACCCTGCAGGTGCGATTGCTGGTGAGCGCGCGCAACTCCGGCGACCTGTTCGACCTGCGCTGCGCGGTGCGTGAACGCATGATCGAATTCCTCAACGCCTCGCATCCGTATGCGCTGCCGCGCGTGCGCGTGGCGCGGGCGATCCGCGCGGCGGGGGATTCGGAATCGCGGCAGGCAGGGCCGCGCGAAATCGGCGAGCAGACGACCTCCCCCGGTGCGGAAGACGTCAACGCGGCCGACGTCGCGCGCGCAGCCACGCAGCCCGAGTAAGGCCTACGCGCGCAGGCTGCGGCCGGTGTCCGGATCGAAGTAATGCATGTGCTCGGGGTTGTGGACCAGATGCACGGTGTCGCCGGCGTTCGGAAGGTTTCGCGGCGACAGGCGGACGACGAGTTCGCCGCCGCCGCAGGCAAGGTTCAAGAAGGCTTCGTTGCCGATGGGTTCGACGGTTTCCACACGTGCCTGCAGGTGTCCCGCGCCGGGTGCGGCGAGCGAGAGATCTTCCGGGCGCAGGCCGACGGTGAGCCGCTTGCCGGCAAAACCACGCAGGACGTCGCGCAGTCCGGCTTCCGGCTGCAGCGGAAGTTCGACGCCGTCGGCGAGGCGCAAGGCGAGATCGTCGCCGCGCTGCACGACCTCGCCCTCGAGCAGGTTCATCTTCGGGCTGCCCAGGAACGTCGCCACGAACAGGTTCGCCGGGCGGTTGTACAGCGCCATCGGCGTGTCGATCTGCTGGATGCGGCCCTTGTCGAGCACGACGATGCGCTGGCCGAGCGTCATCGCTTCGACCTGGTCGTGCGTGACGTAGATCATCGTCGTGCCGAGCTTGCGATGCAGGCGCGCGATCTCCACGCGCGTGGATGCGCGCAGCTTGGCGTCGAGGTTCGACAGCGGTTCGTCGAGCAGGAACACCTGCGGCTGGCGCACCAGCGCGCGGCCGAGCGCGACGCGCTGGCGCTGTCCGCCGGAAAGCGCGGCGGGCTTGCGATCCAGCAGCGATTCCAGTTCGAGCATCTGCGCCGATTCGCGCACGCGGCGGTTGATCTCGTCCTTCGACGCGCCGCGCAGCTTCAGGCCGAAGCCGAGGTTCTCGGCAACCGTCATGTGCGGATAGAGCGCGTAGCTCTGGAACACCATCGCGATGTCGCGATCCTTCGGCGCCACGTCGTTCACGACGCGATCGCCGATGCGCAATTCGCCGCTGGTGATGGTCTCGAGGCCGGCGATCATCCGCAGCAGCGTCGACTTGCCGCAGCCCGACGGCCCGACCAGGACGAGCAGTTCGCCGTCGCCGATCGCGAAGGTCGCATCGTCCACGCCCACGTAACCGTTGGGATAGACCTTGCGCAGACGATCCAGCGTGACCTTCGCCATTGAGTTCCTCGGGTGAGCCCCTGCGCCGTGCGGGACCGGGCCCGCATTTTTGTCCGGCCGGCGATGCAAATATCGCCGGCGTCCGCTATCCTGCCATGTAACCGTTTTCATGCCTATCCACCCCTCGCAGGCCACCGCACCGATGAGTCAGCCGTCCGAGCAGTTCGCATTCCCCAAGGGCTTTTTGTGGGGCGCCGCCACCGCCGCCCACCAGATCGAAGGCTCGCCGCTGGCCGATGGCGCCGGCCCGAGCATCTGGACGCGTTTCGCGCACACGCCGGGAATGATGCTCAACGGCGACACCGGCGATGTCGCGTGCGACCACTACAACCGCTGGCGCGACGACGTGAAGCTGATGCGCGAGCTGGGGCTGCAGGCGTATCGCTTCAGCGTGTCGTGGTCGCGCATCCTGCCCGAGGGCACGGGCCGCGTGAACCGCAAGGGCCTGGATTTCTATTCGCGGCTGGTCGACGAACTGCTGAACAACGGCATCGAGCCGCTGCTCACGCTGTACCACTGGGACCTGCCGGCGGCGCTCGACGATCGCGGCGGCTGGCTCAACCGCGACATCGCCGACTGGTTCGCCGAGTACGCAGGCGTGATGTACCGCGAACTCGACGGCCGCGTGAAGAAGTGGGTGACGCTGAACGAGCCGTGGGTCGTCACCGACGGCGGCTACCTGCACGGCGCGCTGGCGCCGGGCCATCGCAGCAAGTACGAAGCGCCGATCGCCTCGCACAACCTGATGCGCGCGCATGGCGCCGCGGTGAAGGCGTATCGCGAACTGGGCAAGCACGAGATCGGCCTGGTGGTGAACATCGAGCCGAAGTACCCGGCCACCGGATCCGCCGAGGACGCCGCCGCCGTGCGCCGCGCGCATGCATACATGAACGAGCAGTACCTGCACCCCGCCCTGCTCGGCCACTACCCGCCGGAGCTGAAGGAGATCTTCGGCGACGCGTGGCCGGAATGGGCGCCGGAAGACTACGAGCTGATCAAGCAGAAGCTCGACTTCGTCGGCATCAACTACTACACGCGCAGCGTCACCAGGGCCGCCGAGAGCTACCCGCTCAACACCGGCGTAGTGAAGCAGCCGCTGGGCACCTACACCGAAACCGGCTGGGAGGTCTTCCCGCAGGGCCTGACCGACCTGCTGGTGTGGTTCAAGCAGACCTACGGCGACCTGCCGGTGTACATCACCGAGAACGGCGCGGCGTTCTTCGATCCGCCGGCCGCGATGGTGGACGACGAGGGCAACCGCCGCATCAAGGATCCGCTGCGCACGGACTACCTGCGCAAGCACCTGCGCGCGATTCACGACGCGATCGACGCGGGCGTCGACGTGCGCGGCTACATGCTGTGGTCGCTGCTCGACAACCTGGAATGGTCGCTGGGTTATTCGAAGCGTTTCGGCATGGTGCACGTGAACTACGTGACGCAGGAACGCACGCCGAAGGACAGCGCGCACTGGTATTCGAAGGTGATCGCCAGCCACGGCCGCTCGCTGGCCGAGCCGCTGCCCTACTGAGGCGCGGACGTTCCAGGCTGACGTTCCAGCTGGCGTTTTTCGCGGCCGGGATCCGCTGCATCCTCCCTCCCATTGGCAGCGGGTCCCGCCGTTCTGTTTTGCTCCGCCGGCGATGACGTTCCCCTCTCCCCACGGGAGAAGGTGCCCGAAGGCTGGATGAGGGGGCACGGAGCGTGAACGCTTCAACTCGCAGCGCATCGCCGCACCGGCTGTTCGGCGTCGCGCCTTCGGTGTCCCTCACCCCATCCCCTCTCCCGGGGGAGAGGGGTTCAACTCCCAGGAATCAACGTCACAACCGCTGATTTCGTATTCAGCCCACGCAACACCGCCCACGCGGCCCCACACCGCAGACAGCCGCGCCCCGGTCCATTACGCTGCGGACCCATCTGCGCAACGCACGCCGTGGTGATCCCTTGAGCGAGACCTCCCAGCCCGACACCCACGCCCTGCTCGCCGACATCGGCGGCACCAACGCGCGCTTCGCGCTCGCGCGTCACGATTCGGCCGAGCCGTTGCTGATGGAAAGCGTGCGCGAATTCGCCGTGGCCGATTTCCCCTCGCTCGCCGACGCCGCGCGCCATTACCTCGACACCACCGGCGCGATCGCGACCACCGGCGTGTTCGCCGTGGCCGGTCGCGTGGACGGCGACGAGGCGCGCATCACCAACCATCCCTGGGTGATTTCCGCCGCGCGCACCGGCGAATCGCTGGGCCTGCGCTCGCTGCGGCTGGTGAACGATTTCGCCGCGCAGGCGATGGGCGCTTCCCTGCTGCGACCGCAGGACGTGGTGCCGGTGGGCGGCATCGGCTGGAACGGCCACGACGCGCTCGACCGCACCTTCGCGATCATCGGCGCCGGCACGGGCCTGGGCGTGGGCGGGCTGCTGCGTCGCGGCGGTCGTTATTTCCCGCTGCAGACCGAAGGCGGCCACGTCAGCTTCGCCCCGAATTCGCCGGAGGAAATCGAGATCCTCCAGCAGATGTCCGCCGAGTTCGGCCGCGTGTCGAACGAACGGCTGGTCAGCGGCCAGGGCCTGGTGAACCTGCATCGCGCGCTGAGCAACATCGCCGGCGAGGACCCCGGCCCGCTGAAGCCGGCCGACATCACCGCGCGCGCGAAAGACGGCGACGAGCGCAGCCTGCGCACGATCGACGTGTTCTGCGCGGTGTTCGGCGCGGCGGCGGGCGATCTGGTCCTGACCCTGGGCGCATGGGACGGCGTGTTCCTCACCGGTGGGCTGGTGCCGAAGATGCTGCCGTCGATCGCCCATTCCGCCTTCCGCCAGCGCTTCGAGTACAAGGGCCGGTTCTCCCCGGTGATGGCGCGCATTCCGACGCTGGCGGTGGTGCATCCGCAGCCGGGCCTGCTCGGCGCCGCCGCGCTGGCGCAGGACGTCGCCTAGCCCGCCGCCCCGAACAAGGTCTTCAAGCGGGCTGTGCGAGGATCGGCCCATGGCCGACCGCACGCCCCTGCCGACGACCGGCGCCGCCGCGCCGTACGCGTTCCACGCGCACGCCAACGGCGAGGTCTGGACCTGGGCGGCGGCGGTGTCCATCGCCGCGGAACTGCGCCGTGAACTGATCCAGCACCCACGCGCGCGTCTGCTGTTGTCGGGCGGCGGCACGCCGGGGCCGGTGTACCGGGCGCTGTCGCAGGCGCCGCTGGACTGGGATCGCGTGGACGTCGGCCTCGTCGACGAACGCTGGCTCCTGCCGGACGATCCCGACAGCAACGCGTGGCTGGTGCATCGCGAATTCCTGCGCGACCACGCCGCCACCGCGCGCTTCGAACCGATGACGCAACCCGGCCGCAACATCGAGGGCGCGGTGGCGACGGCGAACGCCCACGCGCGCCGTCAGGCCGCCGTCGCCGTGTTCGGCATGGGCGAGGACGGCCACACGGCGTCGCTGTTCCCCGGCATGGACGGACTCGACCGCATCCTCGCCAGCCCGCGCGACTACGTCGCCATCGACGCGAAGGGGTGTCCGGGTGCGCGGCAATGGCCACGCCGCATCAGCCTCACCCCGAACGGGATCGCGCGCATTCCGCACCGCCTGCTGCTGATCCAGGGCGAACGCAAGCGCGCGGTGTTCGAACAGGCGCTCGCCTCGGGCGATCCGCACCGATGGCCGGTGCTGGTGCTGCTCGAAAGTCGCCACGCGACGGCGCTGGATGTGCACTGGTGCGTTTGAGGCGACATCTGGGAGAGTCGCTCGACCCGCGCCTTGCAGCAGCAACTGACGGCCCGCTTCAAGAGCACGTGCACGGGGACGAAGAAAAGACGAGCGGGCTGAATCAACGCTGCGCCTCTACCGTGCTCCCGCGATCCACCACTCGTTCGTCCTCGCACGCGCGCGCCTCGCGCAGCAACCGGTTGGCGACCAGAAGGTTCTTCAACGGCAGCACGAGGCCGGATTCGAACGGGCTGAGGATCACCGTCGTCACCAGCACCGGCACCAACCCGACGGTGCGCGCGCGGGGATCGAGTGCGCGGCACAGCCGATGCGCACGCACGGTGTACACCAGCACCGGTGGCACGGTCACGAGCGTCAGCAACACCGTCGCCTTCAATCCGTCCTGGCGCCACTGCATCGCCGTCGCCGTGCACATGGTCGCGAACCACACCACGTGCAGCACGTAGGTGCGGACCAATCCCATGCGGGTGCGGGCGAGCTGGAGCAGAAGTGCGTCGCGATCCATGCGGGCGTCGTGTCCTGGGGCAACGCGCTACTGTAGCCCGGGGAATCGCCCCGGGGCCTGGTCGCGCTCCCGGGTGCGCTTACCCGGGCGACAGGAGCGCCTCCCCTGTTTGGGCCTCGTCCTTCTGCCGGCTCAGATCCGCATCGGCGCGCTGGAACACCGCGTTCAATCCCTCGTCGCCATGCTCGGAAACGGCGCCGCCGACCAGCACCGAGAGACCGGTGCGCGCCGGCTCTTCCTTCGCGATGGCGCGCAACGCGTCCAGGCGCGCCTCACCGTCGTCGCCCATCAGCACCGCGACGAACTCCGCGCTCGCGCTCACGCGGTTGATGCGATCGCCGGCTTCGGGAGCCAAACAGGCCTCGAAACGCGCCTCCATGGCGAGCAACGCCTTCTCCACCGCGCGCTCGCCGTCGCGTTCCACCACCGCCGCGTAACGCTGCACCTCGAGGAGGGCGATGCGGTAATTCTCCTTCGGCCCGGGTTCCGGTTCGGGCGCGCGCCGCGTGCCGAGCGCGACCTCCACCTCGTCCTGGTAGCGACGCGCGTGTGCGTCGAGCAGCCCCATGGCGATGCGGCCCAACGACTGCAGCCAGTCGCGCTGCTCCGGATCGAGCATGCGCGGCTTGCGGTCGACGACGCACAGCGTGCCGATCGCCTGCCCGTCCGAGGTGGTGATCGGCATGCTCGCGTAGAAGCGGGCGCGCACTTCCCCGATCACGATCGGGAGCGACGCGAAGCGCGGATCGCGCGCGAGGTCGGGCACTTCCATCAACTCGCCCGGCTCCAGGATCGCGTGCGCGCAGACGGCGACGTTGCGAGGGGTTTCGTGCTCGGCCAGGCCCAGGCGCGCCTTGAACCATTGACGGTCGCGATCGATCAGCGACAGCAGCGCGATCGGCGTGCCGCACAGGTGCGCGGCGATGCGGACCAGATCGTCGTAGACCGATTCGTTCGGCGTATCGACGACGTGGTAGCGATCCAGCGCGTGCTGCCGCGCGCTTTCGCTGGCAGGGATGACGCGATGCGGTGTCTGGGCCAAGGCGCGCATTCTTGCTGCGGAGGTTTCAACGTTGCCGCACACGCGGTCCAGAGCACGTCAACGGCGCCCTTGTACCGGGGTGAACGGAGCGCAACCGGGTCGCCTGGGGAGCTCAAAGCCACGCCACGCTTCAACAATGCAACGCGCTGCGGCGCGCTTGGCGCAACCGGGACTGAATTGCCCGGCGGCGCGGTGCGCTCCGCTTACGCGCGCTACAAAGGCCTCAGCGCAAGGCCATCCGCACTTTCGCGCCGGCGCGGCCGATGCGCAGTTCGCCGTCGCGCCACTCGGCGTTGCGACCGTCGATCGTCGTTTCGCCGGGCGTTGTCTTGTAGGGCCACGTGAACACGATGCCACCGGGCGGAAGCTTCGAATCCGTCGCGATATCGAGCAGCAGCGCACCGTCCGATTCACGAAGCTGGTACCCCATCGGACCGTACTGCGTGCGCAGGTTCGCCACACGGACGCCCTCGCCCGCCAGCCAGTCCGACGGAACGCCCGCGGCGATCACCAGCGCGTCGTCCAGATCGCGCGAATACGCGAACAGGTCCAGCGCGGAACGCACGTAATCCGAACCGACCCACGCATGCGGCAGGTCGCCCACGAAGAACGGCTTGCGCGGCGTGCGCGAAACGACTTCCGCCCACTGGTTCCAGGCGCGTGGCTGCTGGTCGGCGAAGAAGAACGCGAGCGCCTCGTGCGCGCGATCGCGCCAGCCCAGGCGCACGAACGTGCCGATGGTGCGCAGTTCGTACGGCGTGTAGTCCTTCCATTCGCGCGTGCCGTCGCGACGCGCGACGAACTCGCGCCAGTAACGCTCGAAGGTGTTGTTCAACAGGTCCTGCGGCAGACGGCCCTGTTCGCCGCCCGGCGCGAGTGCGATCGTCGTGGACGTCGCATCGAAATCGCCCAGCTCCGCCGCGCCCGGCAGGAAGTCGATGCCGTGCTGCTGCGTGGCGCTTCGCAGCGATGCGTAGAGATCGTCACGGAACTGGTCGCGTGAGGCGGCGAAGCGCTTCGCTTCCGCGTCCTTCCCGAGCCACTGCGCGACTTCCACCGCGTCCTTGTAGCCGCGCAGCGCCCAGAAGTTGTCCCAGTACGAATGCATCGGCTTGGCCGAATAGCCTTCGTGACTGATCGACGCCGGCATCATCCCGTAGAACGCCGGGTTGCGCGCGCGATTGGCTTCGCTGCGCTCGCTCAGCCGCAGCTTTTCCATGTAGTCGAACGCGCCGACGACATGCGGCCACATCGTCTCCAGCATCGTGCGATCGCGATTGAACCGGTACACCTCGGCGATGGTGAAGATCAGCTCGCCGTGGCTGTCGTTCTCCGGCACCGGATCGCTGCCGCGATCGTCCACGCAGCACGGCACCTTGCCGTTGTCGAACTGGTATGGCGCGTACCAGCGCAGGAACTCCTCGGCGACATCCCCGCGCCCCATGCGCAGCAGGCCTTCGCCGATCATCGCTCCGTCGCGGATCCACGCGCGCGAGTAGGACCGCGTGCCCGGCTGCAGACGCGGTCCGATGCGGCTGATCAGCATGTGCGCGAGCGCCGTGCGCAGCGTGTCGACGACGTGCTGACCCTGTTCGGGCACGTCGAGCTGCACGCGATCGAGTTTGCCGCGCCACAGCGCGGCCGTGGCGTCCTGCGCTTTCGCGGCATCGATGGGCTTCGGTGATGCGGCGTCGCGGCCGGTCAGACGTACGCTCCAGTCGAACTCGCGCGACTGGCCAGGCGCGAGTTCGACCGAATACAGCAGCGCGCCCGAGGCGAGCCCGGTTTCGTCGTCGACGTTGTTCCCAATGGCGCCAAGCGCGGCGGGCACATCCCGCGACGCCCAGTCCGCGCGCGCGAGCCGCTGCACCACTTCGCCTTCGTCGAAGCGCGTGGCGAATGCGGCGTCGGATCGGCTGGCGCGCACCGTGTGGCGTCCTCCGACGGCGATCGTGCCCGCGTCCGCGCGGATCGAACGGATCTCGCTGACGCCGCCGGTGGTGCTGAGGAACTGCGTCGGCGGATTCACCTGCAACGGGCGTGCGGCCAGCGCAAAGACATAGCGGCGCGGTCGGTCGCTCGTATTGCGCAGGACGTAGCGTGCAGTGAGGTGCGAATCGTCGCGCGTGCCGTGCGCGAACGCGGTCGTGTCGAGCGCGAAATCCGCATGCTGCCAATGCACCGACGGAATCGGCAGGTAGCCGTCCTGCAGCGACTGCGTGGTCTTCACGTCGGCCCACGACGCCAGCTTGCCGTCGCTCACCACGAACGGTTCGATGCTGAAGGCGCCCTTGTCCACTTCGATCGCGCCGTCCTCGCCGATCAAACCCTGCTCCATGCCGCCGTCGAGGCCGAGGATCGTCCAGTACGGTTGTTCGCCGCTGAAGCCGCGCGGCCAGGTGCCGCGCGGCGCGTCCTTCGCGACGGAGCGGACGAAATCGTTCGGCGTCGCGGCAAATGCGAGCGGCATCACCTGCAGATTCGCCAGCGCGATGCGCCCGGCCGGCGCCTTCAGCGGCGTCAGCCGGATGAAGCGCGCCTCGGACTCGGGCAGCGCGATGTAATCGCGGCCACCGTCGCTTCCGGCGACTTCGCGGGCGTTGCGCCACTGCGTGCCGTCGTCGGACAGCTCGGTGCGGTAGTCGCTCGCGTGTTCGCCCGCCGACCAGTCGAGCACGAGGCCGCCGAACTCGCGCGGCCTGCGCAGGTCGAGGGTGAACCGCGGCGGCTTCGCGGCGTCGAGATCGGCACGCCATGCAGTGCCCGCAGCGTCATCGATCGCGGCGCGCGCCGGGCCGTTGCGGCTTTCGGCGGTCGCGCTCGCGGTGCCGGTGAGCGGCGCGTTGTCCTGCGGCGCCAGCTTGCGGAACGCCAGCGCATCGAAACACACCGAGCCCTTTCCACCGACGCTGTTGTAGATCGTGAACTCGATCTTGCGGCTGTGACGCAGCGTCGGATCCGGCGCGGGGCCCCACGCGCGGCTGATGTGGCGCCGCTTGTAGACCACGGGCGTCCAGTCCTTCGGGAAATCGTAGCGCGGCTTGTTGACCCACCACACGTTGTCGCCGCTGTCGTCGACGACCTTGAACTGCAGGTCGTTTCCTGGCGAATCGCCGCGCAGCTGGAAGGAGAACGCGTAGTTCTCCGGATAGTCGACAGGGAGTTCGCGCTGCAGCCCGGCGTAACCGGACACGCCGTTGAAGTCGTAGTCCAGGCACACGGCGTTGCCATCCACACCCTGCACCGTGCGCAGTTTCCCGAGCACCTGGTCGGACGTGACCACCTGCCACGGCGTGGTCGATTCGAAGTCGTCCAGTACGCGGATCTCGCCGACGCCCTGCGCCCACGCCATCACCGGAACCAACGCAACCGCCCACCCGAAACGCTTTGCCTTCCTCACCCTTTCACGCTCCCGACCAGCAGGCCCTGCAGGTAATACCGCTGCAGCGCCAGGAACAGGACCAGCACCGGCAACACCGTCACCACCGATCCGGCCATCATCATCTCGTTGTCCTGCACGTGCTCGCGCGACAGCGACGCCAGCGCGACCGGCAGCGTGAAGTGCCCCGAATCGCTGAGCACGATCAGCGGCCACATGAAGTCGTTCCACGCGCCAAGGAACACGAAGATCGCCAGCGTGACGAGGATCGGCTTGAGCACCGGCAGCACGATCTGGAAGAAGATGCGCATCTCGCTCGCGCCGTCGATACGCGCCGCTTCCAGCAGTTCGTCAGGAATCGAGCGCGCGTACTGGCGCACGAGGAAGATGCCGAACACGCTCGCCATCAGCGGCACCACCGCGCCGGCATAGGTGTTCACCAGCCCCATCTGCTTGAGCATCAGGAACAGCGGCATCATCGTCACCTGCGCCGGAATCACCAGCGCGCCCAGCAGCAGGCGGAACACGCGCTCGCGTCCGGCGAACTTCAGCTTGGCGAACGCATAGCCGGCCATCGTGTTGAGCAGCAGCGCGATGAGCGTGGCGGCGGTGGCGATCATCGCGCTGTTGAGCAGATAACGCCCCATGCCGGCACGCGCGAACAGCTCGTGGTAGTTGTGCAGCGTCGGCGCGTCGGGCAGCAGCGGCGGCGGGAAATGGCTCGCCTCGCCCGGCTGCATGAACGACACCGACAGCATCCACAGCAGCGGCGCGAGGCTGATCGCCGCGAGCGCGATCAGCAGACCGTTGACGATGGCCTTGGCCAGACGCGGATTCATCACTCCGCTCCTTTACGTCGGGCGAACCACAGCAGGCCGCTGGTGGCGACGGTCATCAGCGCGAACAGCAGGAACGCGACAGCCGATGCGTTGCCGAGGTTCCACCATTTGAAGCCTTCGTCGTACATCAGATACAGCACGCTCACCGTGCTCTGCAACGGACCGCCCTGCGTGATCACGTACGGCTCGGCGAACAGCTGGAAATAGCCCGAGAGCGTGAGGATGCCGACCATCAGCAGCACCGGCCCCAGCTGCGGCAGCGTGACGTTCCAGAACTGCTGCGCGGGCGTGGCGCCGTCGATCCGCGCGGCTTCGTAGAGGTCTTCCGGAATCGACTGCAAGCCGGCGAGGAAGATGATCATGTTGTAGCCGAAGTTCTTCCACACGGCGAACAGGATGATCGTCGGCATGGCCCAGGCCGGATCGCCGAGCCAGTCGATGGAAGGAAGGCCGATCGAGGTCAGGCCCCAGTTCACCAGGCCGTAGCGCGTGTGGAAGAGATAGCGCCAGATCACCGCGACGGCGACCACCGTCGTCACCACCGGCGCGAAGTACGCGGTGCGGAACAACGGCTTGAACCGCGCGGTCCTGGAATGCAGCAGCAGCGCCGCGCCGAGCGAGACGGCGATCGACAGCGGCACGCCCACCACCACGAAGTACATCGTGTTGCCCAGCGCGTTCCAGAACAGCGGGTCCTGCAGCAGCGTCCAGTAGTTGTGCAGGCCGACGAAGCGCAGGTTCGACATGTCCGCCAGCGCGTAGATGTCGAAGTCGGTGAGGCTCAGCGCGAACGCGGCCAGCACCGGCAGGCCGAAGAACACGCCGATCACCGTGAGCGCCGGCGCGGCGAACATCCAGCCGGCGGTCGAGGCGCCGACGCGTGGCGTGGCGTTCATCGCGCACCTCCGGCGGCGGCGTGCTGGTCCATCATCCAGCGGCGTTTTTCGAGGATCGCGTCGGCGCGGCGGTCGAGTTCCGCCGCCGCTTCATCGACGGTGTAGCGGCCGGCGACCATCTGCTCGCCGACGATGCGCAGCTCCTGTGCGATGCGTTCCCACTCCGGCACCTTCGGCGCGGGCCTGGCGCGCTCCAGCTGTTCGCGGAACGGCAGCGTGTACGGATCGGTCGCCAGCGCCTGGCTGCCCGCCCACGCGCTGCGGCGCGGCGGCAGGTTGCCGGTGAGCGCGTGGAAGCGCACCTGCACCTGCGGATCGGACAGGTACGCGACGAGCTTCCACGCCGCGTCCTTGTTCTTCGCCTGTTCGAACACGACGAAGCTGGCGCCACCGGCGACCGACGCGCCGGGACCGTCGGGACCGGGCAGCGGCATCGTGCCCCACTTGCCTTCCAGTTCCGGCGGCAGGCGCTTGCGGAACTCGGCGATGTTCCAGGGGCCGTTGACGTAGAAGGTGAAGAAGCCGCGGCCGAATTCGTTCCAGACGTTGGCGATCTGCGTGTTCGCGAAGGCCGGCGCCCACTTGCGCTGGAAGATGTCGTTGTAGAACGCGAGCGTGCGCTTGAAGCCCGGGCTGCGGAAATTACCGTAGCGGCCGTCGTCGCGCAGCAGCGGATCGGGCTGCTGGATGGCGAGGTTGAGCAGCGGTTCGTACTCGTTGAGCGGCAGGTGGATGGCGAAACGGTCCGGACCGACGTGGCGCTTCACCGCGGCCATCGCGTCGTTCCACTCCTGCCACGTGCGCGGCACCTGCTTCACGCCCGCGTCTTCGAGGATGTCCTTGCGATAGAACGGCAGGCGCGTTTCGACGTACCACGGCACGGCGTAGACGTGGCCGTCGATGACGCCGGTGTCCCACGAACCCTGGAAGTAATCGTTCGCCGGCATCGACGGCGTGCGCGCGAGGAACGGCTCCAGCGGCGCGACCGCGCGCAGTTCGACGAACTCCGCCAGCCACGTGTTGCCCAGGCCGCACACGTCCGGCAGGCCGTCGCCGGCGAAGGCGGTCAGCAGTTTCTCGTGCGCGGCGGTGACCGGCAGCTGCTGCACTTCGACGCGGATGTCGGGGTTGGCGCGTTCGAAATCGGGGATGAGCTGGCGGACCATCTCGCCCTCGAAGCCCATGGCCCAGAAGCGGACGACGGTGCGGGTGTCGCGGTCGGTGGAGCAGGAAGTGAGTAGCGCGACGAGGCAGAGCAACAGCAGTGCCATGTATGTGCGGATGCCCTTCCTCGCCGCTTGGCGGCTTCGTCCCTCTCCGCAACCCTCCCCCCTGAACAGGGGACGGTTGACGTGCGCAGCGTATGCGCGCGGCCTCATCACTTGTTCTTCTGATCCTGTGCCGGTGCCGGCTGCGGCGTCTGCGAGGCGCGGTTCACGCGCGACTCCGCCTCGCCCAGCGCGCGCGCCGTCGCCGCGTCCTTCTCCGCCTTCGTCTGCGGCCTGGGCTGCGTCGGCGCGGCCTCGCCTTCCTTCACCGGCTCGAGCCAGCCGCCCTTGAAGCCCGCCTTCTGCAGGCCGTCGCGGATGTACTTGTTCCGCTTCATGACGTTCCAGACGAAGTCGTTCCGGTAGTTGGCGATCATCGTCAGGATCGGTCCCTGGTCGATGCCGATGTAGTCGCTCGCGACCCAGCCCTCGCCCGGCACTAGGCGGCCGGTCTTCAGCGGAATGTCGAAGTCGAAGCTCGGGTTGAACGAATCCAGGAAGCCGTAGCTGGAATACAGGAATTCGCCGTAGCGTTCATGCATCGCGACGGTGGTCGGGATGACGATTTCAGGCGCGAACGGCAGCGACGCGATCGCCGCCGTCGGCGCGATGGTGCCGTCATCGAACGTGTCGCGCAGGCCGGCGCCGCGCGCGGAGTAGTGGCGGAACTGGCGCTGTTCGCCGCGGAATTCCTGCAGCGTCTGCTGCGGGCCGTCGCTCGCGGTGAGGCCCCACACCTCCGGGCCGTACTCCTTCCACTTCATCGGATTGGCGATCGCGTACGCACGGTGCGCGTACGCGGCGCGGCGACTGTTCTCGAAGTAGTCGATGCCGCGCTCGCGCATGTAGTCGTCCTGGATGCCGCGGAAGTCGATCCAGACGTGGCTGTACTGATGCCCGAACAGCGGGCCGAACGACAGGTATTCCTCGCCCTGGTAGACACCCCAGGAATCGTTGTACGTGCGCGTCCAGACCTGCCAGGACTCCGGTTCGATCGGATGCGTCGGCGAGGCCAGCGCGAGGATGTACAACATCATCGCTTCGTTGTAGCCGGTCCAGTCGTGCTGGATGAAGCCGCTCTCGGGGAACCAGCCCATAGAGACCAGCGGCGCGTTGCGCTGCAGCCACGGCCAGTCGACGCGCTTGTACAGCGTGTCGGCGAGCTCGCGGATTTCCTTCTCGCGCGGATCGTCGCGGTCGTAATAACTCTGTGCGAACAGCACGCCCATCATCAGAAGCGCGGTGTCCACGCTCGACAGTTCGACCCAGCTCTGGAAGCGCGCGCCGGTGTCCATGTCGAGGAAGTGGTAGTAGAAGCCGTTGTAGGCGCCCTTCCCTTCGGCCTGCGGGCCGGACGGAATGTCGCGGAAGAACCTGAGCGTGGTGAGCGTGCGATCCACCGCCTGCCGGCGGCTGACCCAGCCGTTCTCGATGCCGATCGGATAGGCCGTCAGCGCGAAACCGACGGACGCGATCGACGCGAACGGACGCGACGGATAGCGGTCCGGCGTGAGCCCGTTCACTTCGTTGGTGGTGTCCCAGAAGAACTGGAACGTGCGCTTCTCGATGTCGCGGAACACCGGCGGAAGCTCCAGCTTGGTCTGCTTGAGCGGCTCCACCTGCACCGGCGGCGCCGAGGCGATCGGGTACGTCGTGGACGCAGGCCCTTCCTGTCGGCACCCCGAGATGAACACGAGCACCGCCACCAGCGATGCAGTCCCCACACTGCGTCGTATCGAATCGAACATCACCACGCCATCTGTCGAATGAATGTGTTTGCGGCTCCCGCACGCGCGAAAGCCGGACCGCGAAACCGCCGGCCGCTCCGACGAGGTAAGCGGCCGGCGGCGCGGGTCAGAAGTTGAAGCCCAGCGAAAGCTTGAAGGTACGGGTCGGCAGGGCCTGTGCGAGCGGGATGCCGAATTCGGGGTTGGGCGACTGGAAGCCACCCGGATAATCCTGGTAGCTGTTGTAGTTCGCCCAGTCGAAGACGTTCAGGATGTCGGCGCGCGCCCACATCTTGAAGCCCGCGCCGGTGTCGAATTCCTTCATCGCGGCGATGTCGAACTGCTTGTACCCATACGTTCCGTCCGGCTTGTACTGGTCGATGAAGCAGTTGTTGACCACGTCCACGTCGCGACAGTTCACGAAATAGCGCGGCGGCTGCGAGGTCAGCGTCAGCTTGGCCGACAGCGTCGTGCCCCACGGGCCGTCGTAGATGCCGGTCGCCACGAGGCGATGCTCCGGCACTTCGGCGTCGTGCCAGCCCAGCGCCTGGACGGTCGGATAGTCGAGCGAGAACACTTCCGGCGATTCGCGCTGCTCGCGCGCGTCCAGATAGGTGTAGGCGACGGTGACGCTCCAGCCCGATTCGGCCGTGTAGGGCTTTTCGGCCTTCAGATACAGCGCGTTGGTCTTGGTCTCAAGCCCGTTGGTTCCCAGGATGAGATTGCCGAACGGCGCGAAGCCCTGGCCCCACGGCGGGCCCCAGCTCAGCCCCGGCGCGAAGAACGAGCCATCCGGCAGGCGGTTGCCGAGCAGGAACACGAAGCCGTCGTGGCTCTCCACGCGCGAGATCGTCACGTCGGTCAGCCAGTCGCCGACGGCGTTGCGCATGCCCAGGCTGAACTGGTCGGAGTACGGCGTCTGCAGGTTGTTGTCGAGCATGAAGACTTCGCGACCCAACCCGGTCTGCGAGGCCAGCGTCGCCAGCACATCCGGATCGAAGTACGACGGATCCCACGGCTGGCACGGCGTACCGGCCACCGCACGCGGGCAGGTGCCGTCGGCGCGGAGGAAATCGATGTCGGTCGTCGGGAAGGTCGACTTGGTGATTTCCAGCTGCAGCCAGTCGAACAGGTTGCGGTCGTACGCGCGGCCGGCGCCGCCGTAGATCACGTGCGCCTGGTCGGCGAACAGGTCGTAGGAGAAGCCCAGGCGCGGCTGCCAGCCGTCCTTGAACGACTTGCGGTTGCTGCCGTTGCTGATGTAACGCTCGACGTTGATGCCCGAGTTCGGGTTGTTGATCGCGGTCGAATTGCGCAGCGCGGCGGCGACGTCGGCCGGCGTGACGTAATCCAGGTACGTCGGGCTCTTCTCATAGTCGTAGCGCAGGCCGAGGTTGAGGATCAGCTTGTCGTTGACCTCCCAGTCGTCCTGGAAATAGATGCCGTACTGCTTGTTCGCCGACGATGCCGAACCGTCGCCGACGCCGGGCAGCGCGGTGCCGAACTTCACGTGGATCGGCTGGGTCAGGCTGCTCAGCAGGTCGTAGGTGAACTGCGGGTAGTACGGCTGGCGCTCGGTCGCATCGACGTCCACATCCTTGTACTTGATACCCATCTTCAGGGTGTGGTCCTGGAAACCGGTAAAGGTCAGGTCGTTCTGGATGCCCCAGCCCTTCTGGCCCTTGTCCTGGAAGTCCGAACCGCCGCCGCTGCGCACGATGACGTTGTTGAAATCGGCATCGCCGTTGTCGCTGCGATTGCTCAGGATGTACGCGATCCCGCTGGTGTACGGGCTCGGGTTGAACTTCGAGTCCTCGTAGGTCAGGTGGAAATCGTTGAGCCACGGACCGTTGGTGTACTGGTAGCGCAGGTCCGCGCGCGTTTCCTCGTTGAGCTTGTTGGTCGCGTAGCTGGGCAGGTTCTGGCCGCCGGTGTTGGTGAGTTCCTCTTCGTCGCGGTATTTGCCGCTGAATTCGAAGTAATGGTTCTCGCCGATCAGCCAGTCGACCTTGCCGAAGTACAGGTTTTCCTTGAACGGCGCGTTGAACAGGCCGGTGCCCGCTTCCGCCTGAAGGAAATCCGGAAGCTGGTCGATGGTGAAGCCGCGACCCGGCGTCAGCGTGCGCGGCGACTCGTATTCCTTCGCTTCGTACGACAGGAAGAAGTGCGCCCGATCGCGCAGGATCGGACCACCGAAGGTCGCGCCGTACTGCTCTTCCTTGGTCTGCACCTTGTCGTCGGCGCGCTCCTCGAACACCGTCGGCGTGCGCCAGTCGGTGGAGGTGTAATCCCAGAAGAAGCTGCCTTCGAAATTGTTGGTGCCCGAGCGCGTGGTGGCGACGATCGCCGCGCTGCTGAGCTGGTCGTACTCGGCCTTGTAGTTCTGCGTGATGACCTTGTACTCGCCGATCGCCGACTGCGGGAACGGATTGCCGCGGCTGGAATCCTGGCCGCTGATGCCGCCACGCAGCACGTAATCCTTCTGGCCGACGCCGTCGATGTAGACGTTGATGCCGTTGGCGTTCTGCGCGCCGGACTTGATGCGCGTGGAGCCCTCGTTGCCGGTTTCGAACGCCACGCCCGGCGCGAGGTCGGCGAAGGCGAGGAAGTTGCGCGTGCCCTGCGGCAGCGACTCGATCTGCTTGTTGGTGACGTAGGTGGCGATTTCCGAGGTCTTGGTTTCGGCCACGACCTCGCTGGTGACGGTGACCGCATCGACCGTGGTCGCCTCGCCCGCCGGCGCCGTCTCCGGCAGGCCGCCGGCGGACAGGTTGATCGTCGCCGTCTGCCCCACCTGCAACGTCACCGTGCGCGTGGTGGTCTGCCCGCCAGCGACCGCGTCGATGCGGTACGTGCCCGGCGGCAGGCCGCCGACGTTGTAGGTGCCGTTGGCCGCCTGGACCTTGCGGGTCAGGCCGGTGGCGGTGTTGGTCGCGGTGATCTGGGCGTCGGCGGCGGGCGCCGAATCGACCGTGATCTGGCCACGGACGGTGGCCGAGGTGCTCTGCGCCATCGCCGCGGGGGCGGCGACGGCCAGGCAGCTGGCCAGGGCGCAGGCGAGCAGCCGGCGTGTCGGGTATCGGGGGAACCTCGAATTCATATGCTTCCTCTCTCCAAAAGCATGTCGAACCACGTGGAATCGTTTACAGCGAACAGACACAAGGAACCGTGACGCCCGGCAGACGCGTGCATCACGGGGAACGCGGGGTGGACGGGGGCGAACCGCTGGATTCGCGCACGATCAGCTCGGTCGCCAGCACGCCGTCGGAGGGCGTGGTGGGCGATTCGCCACCCGCGTCCGGCGTGATCTGCGCGATGAGCAATCGCGCCGCGCGTGCGCCGAGTTCGGCGATGTTGACGCGGATGGTCGTGAGCGCGGGGTGGACGTAGCGCGCCAGCGGAATGTCGTCGAAGCCGGCCAGGGCGATGTCGCCCGGCACGCGCACGCCGGCCTGGGCGAAGGCGAACAGGCAGCCCAGCGCCATCATGTCGTTGGCGGCGAACACCGCGTCCGGGCGCTGCGGCGCGGCGAGCAGCTCGTGCCCGGCGCGATGGCCGGATGCTTCGTCGAAGTCGCCCTGCACCACCCACTCGGGCGCGCCGGGCAGCAGCCGGGCGAGCGCATCGCGGTAGCCGCGCAGGCGCTCGTGCGCATCGAAGTTGTCGGCCGGGCCGGCGATGAAGGCGATCTTGCGATGCCCGCACGAAACGAGGTGCTCGACCATCGCGACCGCGCCGCCATGGTTGTCCACCCGCAGCACGGCGGTGCCATCGAGCCCGGACTGGCTGTTGATCAGCACCGTCGGCAGCGACGAATCCAGGTGCTCGCCGAGCAGCGGCGGCATTTCGGCGAACGGCGACAGCACCAGCAGGCCGTCCACGCGCCCGCGCATCGCGCGAAGGGCCGCGCCCTGCTCCTGCGGATTGCCGTGATAGCTGGACACCAGCAGGTGCAGCCGCTGCGCGCGGGCGACCTGGTCGATGCCGCGCATCAGTTCGGAGAAGAATTCGCCATGCAGGTCCGGCAGCACCACGCCGAGCGTCTGGGTGCGGCGGCTGCTGAGGCTGCGCGCGGCGGCGTGCGGGGTGTAGCGCAGTTCCTGCGCGGCGGCGAAGACGCGGTTGCGCACGTCTTCGGCGACGTTGCCGTGGCCGTTGAGCGCGCGCGATACGGTGGCGACCGATACCTGCGCAACGCGCGCGACGTCTTTGATGGTTACGCTCGCCACGCTAACCGGGCCTCCGCGGACAATGCGCGCGGACTGTAAACGTTTTCAAATTCGAGTGTAAAGGCAACGTTATCCGAACGCCGCAAACGCCCGCTTCTTCGGCGTTCTCGCCGCCAAATCGCCGCGCGGATGTTGCAGCGCGGCACGATTCGATCACTCTCCGGCGACTTCCGACGGCGTGCGCGCCCGGATCGAGAGCGCATGGATGTCGGTCGCCATGAGCTCGCCCAGCGCCGCGTAGATCGCCCGATGCCGCGCGATCGGCCCGAGCCCGGCGAACGCCTCGCTCACCACGTCGACGCGGAAGTGCCCTCGCCCGTCGGCGGCGCCGGCGTGGCCCGCGTGACGGTGGCTTTCGTCCTCGATCTCCAGCGACACCGGCGCGAGGGCGGACCCGATCGCGGCCCGGATCGCCGCGAGGCGCGCCTCGCGCGGCAGGCTCACGGCAGCACCTTGCGGAACGGCCGGACCTCCACGCGCTGGTAGACGCCCGCGGCCACGTAGGGATCGGCGTCGGCCCAGGCAAGGGCGGCCTCCAGCGATTCGAATTCCGCGATCACGACGCTGCCGCTGAAACCGGCCGGACCGGGGTCCTCGGCGTCGACCGCCGGGCACGGTCCGGCGAGCAGCAGCCGTCCGGCGTCGCGCAGCGCGGTCAGCCGGGCGAGGTGTTCGGGCCGCGCCGCCATGCGTCGGGCCAGCACGTCCTGGCCGTCGTAACCTTCGATCACGTACCACATGCGTTCGCGCGTCCTTCCATACCAATGGGAAACCAGGCTGAATTGTAGTCGCGCCGCGCGGCTGGACATGACCCGGACGAGGCCGTACCCTTGCCTTCACAAGGCCGGCTGCAGCGGCCCGACGCGACCGGCTCCCCACACCGTCGCCTCGCACGCATCCACGATGCGCCGCTGCCCCCGACGGCCTCGCGCCCGAACCCACCGCCCGCCACGCCCCCGCGTGACGCGCCGCGTTGGCCGTCCGGGCCAGGCCTGACGTTCCGAAAGGTAAGGTTCCTGCTTAGGAAAGTTCCGACAGGGGACGTCGCGACCCAGTTCGTCCAGCAAGTCCGTTGCATCCACGGTGGTCCATGCGACCGCCAGCCTGAGCGATAGCAGTGCCGACGGCCCGGAGGGGCCGGCTCCGAATGACCGAAGAACGCGCAGCCGACGCGAGCGATCCGCAACCCGTGGCCGCCCCGGCCTCCACCGCGCCACAGCAGCAGGAAATGCCGCTGGCGGTGGTGCATGGCCAGCCCGTGCTGCAGATCCCGCAGGACCTGTACATCCCACCGGACGCGCTGGAGGTCATCCTCGAGGCGTTCGAAGGTCCGCTCGACCTGCTGCTGTACCTGATCCGCCGGCAGAACCTGGACATCCTCGACATCCCGGTGGCGGACATCACCCGCCAGTACGTCGAGTACATCCAGGCCATGCACGAGATGCGCTTCGAGCTGGCCGCCGACTACCTGGTGATGGCCGCGATGCTGGCCGAGATCAAGTCGCGCATGCTGCTGCCGCGCGCGGTCAACGAGGAAGGCGAGGAAGAGGATCCGCGCGCCGAACTGGTCCGCCGGCTGCAGGAGTACGAGCGCTTCAAGAAGGCGGCGGAGGACATCGACGCCCTGCCCCGCCAGGATCGCGACACCGCACCGGTGCAGGCGTTCGTGCCCGACCGCGCGTCGGTCCGCCTGCCTCCGCCGGTGGACCTGAAGGAAATGCTGCTTGCGCTGCACGACGTGCTCAAGCGCGCCGAGCTGTTCACCCAGCACGCGATCAAGCGCGATGCGCTCAGCGTCCGCCAGCGCATGGGCGAACTGCTCGAACGCCTGAAGGACGGCAGTTTCTACCGCTTCGAAACGTTGTTCACTGCCGAGGAAGGCAAGCTCGGCATCGTGGTGACGTTCCTGGGCATGCTCACGCTGGCCAAGGAACAACTGGTGGAGATCGTGCAGGAAGCACCGTTCGCACCGATCTACGTCAAGTCGCTCGCGCTGCTCAAGGACGGGGAAGAGATCGAACTGAGCAGCGAGTTCGACGAGCCGGCGGCGAACGATGGCTGACGACGCCCTGTCGTCATCACCGCGCAGTCGGGAACCCGGCGACGTTCGCTCCGGCGATTCTCGTTCGGGTCTCAACCGTTCCAAAGGCACCCGGTTCCCGCGCTCGCGGGAATGACGCCCCAAGGCTGGAAACCGATCGATCCATGGACCAACAACTGATCACCCGCATCGTCGAAGCCGCGCTGCTGGCGGCCAACCAGCCGCTGACGCTGGCGCAGTTGCACGCGCTGTTCCCCGAGGACCAGCCCGCGCCGCCGGACAGCGTCGAGCAGGCGCTGGAAACCCTGCGCGCCGGCTGCGAGGACCGCGGCGTCGAGCTGGTCGAGGTGTCGTCGGGCTTCCGCTTCCAGGTGAAGGCCGACGTGCACCCGTGGGTCGCGCGCCTGTGGACCGAGCGGCAGACTCGCTACACGCGCGCCACGCTGGAAACGCTGGCGCTGATCGCCTACCGCCAGCCGATCACGCGCGGCGAGATCGAGCAGGTGCGCGGCGTGGCGGTGAGCAGCAACATCATCAAGGCGCTGGAGGAACGCGAGTGGATCCGCGTCGTCGGCCATCGCGACGTGCCGGGCAAGCCGGCGCTGTTCGGCACGACGAAGGCGTTCCTGGACTACTTCGGCCTCAAGCGCCTGGACGAACTGCCGCCGCTGTCGGAACTGAAGGACATCGGCGAGCTGGAGCCGCAGCTGGAGTTCGAAGGCAAGACGGCGCCGATCGCCGCCGGCCTGGCGGAAGGCGAAGCGTCGAACGCGGAAGGCGACGAGGGCGCGGCCGATCTGGCGGCGGCGAACGAAGCGGACGCCGACGCCGGCGATGCCGATGCCGACGCATCCGCCGCTTCGCAGCAGGAAGCCGAAGCCGGCAGCGCGATGCCGCCCGACGACGAAACCGACGCCGGCTCCGGCATCGAAGCCGACGAAGAGCAGAACACCGTCGATGCGACGGACGACGAATCGGCGTCCGATATCGACAACGACAACGACAACGAAATCGCCGACGCCGAGGTCGCCGATCTCGACGTCAACGAAGACGAAGACGAATACGCCCCGCAGGGCGACCCCGAAGCCGCGCCGGGTGAGCGCGCGGCGGACGCGAACGATCACGAGCAAGACAACGCCGTCGAGACGACGACCGTTCCCGAAGATGACGAGGCCCTGACGGCCGAGTCGGAGCAACACAAACATGACTGAAGAAAAGAGCCGCAAGCTCACCCTCAAACGCGCCGCCGATCCCGCCGCCACCGAGGCCCCGCGCCTGGAAGAGCGCCTGCACAAGGTGCTCGCGCAGGCCGGCCTGGGTTCGCGCCGAGCGCTGGAGCAGCGCATCGCCGACGGCCTGGTGAAGGTCAACGGCGAGACCGCGCAGATCGGCGTGAGCGTGAAGAGCGGCGACCGCATCGAGATCGACGGACGCCAGTTCGTCGCCAGCGCGCTGACCGATCCCTCGCGCGTGCTGATGTACAACAAGCCCGAAGGCGAAGTGACCACGCGCGAGGATCCCGAAGGCCGTCCGACCGTGTTCGAGGCCCTGCCCGCGCTGAAGGGCGCCCGCTGGATCGCGATCGGCCGCCTGGACATCAACACCACCGGCCTGCTGCTGCTCACCACCGACGGCGAGCTGGCCAACGCGCTGATGCACCCCTCCTTCGAGGTCGTGCGCGAATACGTCTGCCGCGTGCGTGCGCCGGAAGGCGAGGACGTGGTGCCGGACAACATCGTCGACCGCCTCGCGCGCGGCGTCGCGCTGGAGGACGGTCCGGCGAAGTTCGACGAGATCGAACGCATCGGCGGCACCGACTCGCACGACTGGTTCCGCGTCGTGGTGAAGGAAGGCCGCAATCGCGAAGTGCGCCGCCTGTGGGAATCGCAGGGCTGCCAGGTGAGCCGCCTCAAGCGCATCCGCTACGGCGAGGTGTCGCTGCCGCGCGAACTGCTGCGCGGCCAGTCGCGCGAACTCGCATCCGATGCGGTCGAATCGCTGCGCGGCAAGCTCGGCCTGGAAGACGGCACGCCATCGGCGCTGACGCTGCAGCCGGTGATCGGCCAGCGCAAGGCGACCAAGGCGACCATCGACCTCACCGGCAAGAGCCGCTCGCACGGTTACGTCGGCGGCCACAACACCGCCGATGAAGGCCGCGAGCTGCGCCGCTTCGACCACGTGCGCGAGGATCGCGGTGGTCGTGGCCGTGGCGGTCCGCGCAAGCACGGCGGCCTGACCGTCAGCGGCGAAGCCGCGGCGAAGGCCAGCAACAAGCCGTTCAAGCAGCGCAAGGAAAAAGGTCCGAAGCCGCTGCCGGAAGGCAATCCCGCCGCGTTCCGCACGTGGTACGTGCCGGACGGCGTGAGCACCGGCCCGAGCGGTCATCGCAATCCCGACGGCCCGCGCGGTCCGCGCAAGCCGCACGCCGGCAAGGGCCCGCGTCCGGGTGGCGGTGGCGGTCGTGCCGGCGGTGGTTTCGGCGGCGAGCGTGGCGGCTTTGGCGGTGAACGCAGCGGTGGCGGTTTCGGCGGCGGTTTCGGCGGCGAACGCAGCGGCGGCGGTGGCCAGCGCAGCGGCCAGGGGCCGCGCGGCGGACAGGGCCAGGGCCAGCGCGCCTCGCGTCCCTACGGTCATCCGGGCAATGCGCCGAGCTTCCCCTCCGACCATGCCAACCCCGGCAGCTTCAATCCGTACGGCGACAAGCCGCGTGCGCCGCGTCCGGGCGGTCGTCCGGGCGGCCCGAAGCCGGCCGGCGGTCGTCCGGGGGGTAACCGTCCCGGTGGCAATCGCCCGGCAGGCGGTCCGCGTCCGGGTGGTCCGCGCGGCGGTGGACGTCCGGGCGGCGGTCGCGGTCCGCGCGGCTGATTCCAGCGATCGAACGACACGAGACGGGGCGCGCGAGCGCCCCGTTCTGTTTCTGCGAATCGTGCCTGCGAAGGCCGGCGACATACGGCGCGCGATTTCACTCCCACTGAACGAACGCGGGCCAAGCATGTAGCGCGGGCCTCCTGCGGCCGATGCCCGCCTCGCCTCGCGGCCGCTCACCGGACGACAAGCCGGGAGATCGCATCGTGGCGATATCGGACACGGCAAGGGTGGGCGCCTGCGCGGTCGCCGCACTGTTCGCGTGTGCCGCCTCGGCAGCAACGCACGTGTCTGCCTTTCGGGTGACCGCAACGGTCGCTTCGTCCTGTCGCATCGACGCGCCGGCCTTCGCCGCGACGACAGCCGCGATCGATATCCGCTGCACCTCGGGCGCGCCGTACGCCATCGGCCTCCAGGCCACGTCCGACGTTCGCCGCGCCCCTTCACCGCGGCGCCTTCTCGTCCTTGTCACGTACTGAAACCGGATCCGCGATCCGGCGCCATCGCTGCCAGGAGGTTTTCGATGCGTACCCTGCCCGCTTCCCGTCTTCCATCGCTGGCCGCCATCGCGGCGTTCGCGATGGCGCCCCTCGCCTCATCCGCCGCCACCAAGACGGCGACCTTCCAGGTGCTGGCCACGATGGTCAGCGACTGCACCATCATCAGCGCGCCGAACATCGACTTCGGCACGCTCGGTGTCATGACCGCAAACGCCGACACCACCAGCACGCTGATCGTCGCCTGCACGCCCGGCACGGCGTACTCGGTGGCCCTGGACGCCGGCACGGGCACCGGTTCGACCATCACCGACCGGCGCATGGCCAGCGCCGGCGGCGGTTCACTGAAGTACCAGCTGTTCCGCGACACCATGCGCACGCAGAACTGGGGCAACACCATCGGCACGGACACCGTCGGCGGCACCGGCAACGGGGGAAACATCGCCCACGTGATCTTCGCGCGGGTGCCTGAGCAGTCCGCGCCCGCCCCGGGCTCGTACGCGAGCACCGTCACGGTCACGGTCAACTACTGAGGTCGCCGCGTCGCCGCAGCATCCGATCAGAGCGAACGCGCCTTCGGCGCAAACGCGTCCCCCACCATGTTGCAAGGAGATCCGACATGAGGCTCAACCGCGTTCTTCCCGCGCTCGCACTGGCTTTCGCGCTCGCCGGCGGCACGGCGATGGCCGGCTCGATCCACGTCATGCCGACCACGATCACGCTCGGCCCCGGCAAGGCGACGGCGGTGATGACGATCACCAACGAAGGCGATGCGCCGATCAGGACGCAGGTGCGCGTGTTCGCCTGGGACCAGAAGGACAACGAGGACCGCCTGACACCGACGCAGCAGGTCGTCGCCAGCCCGCCGATGGCCACGCTGGCGCCGAAGCAGACGCAGTCGATCCGCATCGTGCGCGTGGACAAGTCGCCCGTCGCGGCCGAGGAAACCTATCGCCTGATCGTGGACGAGATCCCCGACGCCACGCGCGCGCCGGACGTCGGCGTATCGGTGCAGATGCGCTATTCGGTGCCGGTGTTCGTGCTGCCCAAGGCGACGATGCCACCCGGCGCGGTCACTTTCGCGGCGCAGATATCCGGCAACACGCTCACGCTGGATGCGCAGAACAAGAGCGACGCGCACATGCAGGCGACCGAGGTGGCGATCGAACACGCCGGCGGTACCTCCACGCCGGTCGTTGGCGGATTGCTCGGCTACGTGCTGCCGGGGCGGAGCATGCGCTGGAGCGTGCCCATTCCGGCGAACGCGGCGGCCAAGGGACGGCCAACGCGCGTGGTCGCGATGTTCAACGGCCAGCCGATCGCGGTCGATCTGTAATCGCCCGGCAGGGAGGCCGCGCGGCCACGGCTCCGTCGTCCCTGCGGCGATGTGCGGGAGAGGCAGCCGATGCGCGCGCGCATGCGGACGACCGTGACGATCTGCGCCGCCGCCACGCTGATGCGCGTGGCTGCGCTCGCGCCCGCAACGGCGCAGCCGGCCGATGACGCACCAACGTCCTACTACCTGGAGGCGACGGTGAACGGCCGCGCGACCGGCCTGGTCGTGCAGGTGGACCGCGTACGCGAGGGCTTCCGCATGCCCGCCGACGAACTGACGCAGATCGGCCTGCGCGAGGACGCATTGCCGCTCGACGCCGATCGCCAGGTGATGCTCGACGCCATTCCGGACCTTTCGTTCGAGTACATCGAGGATGCGCAGCGCATCGACTTCACCCTGCCCGAGTCGATGCTGACGCCGCAGCGCCTGGGCGAGGCGCCGCCTCCGCCGCCGCCCAGCCGCTCCGGCACCGGGTTGCTGCTCAACTACACCGCGCGCCTGCAGAGTTCCCGCGTGGATTTCGAGCAGAAGCGCCTGGGGCGCCGCCTGCGCGCGCCGCTGCTGGGATCGGCGCGTTACGGTCGGCTGCCGGTACTGGGCGAGGAGGAGTTCGAAGCGAAGTACGACCGCCACAACCGCACCTTCGCGCTCAACACCGAGCTGCGTTTCTTCTCGCCGGCCGGCGTGTTCGTCAACACCGGCTACGCGACGATCGAGAACGGCGAGTACGACTACGTGCGTCAGGACACGTACTGGACCTACACGAACCCCGACGCGCTGCGCACGTGGACGGTGGGCGACCTGGTGTCTTCGTCGCTGACGTGGTCGCGCGCGATCCACATGGGCGGCGCGAGCCTGTCGCGCAATTTCGACGTGCGCCCGGACCTGATCACCTTTCCGTTGCCCGTTCTCGGCGGCGACGCGGTCGTGCCGACGATGGTGGACCTCTACGTCAACGGGCTGCGCCAGTTCACCGGCAACGCGACCGGCGGCCCGTTCGTGATCGCCTCGCCACCGGCGCTCACCGGCGCGGGCGTGGCCACCGTCGTGTTCCAGGACGCGCAGGGCCGGCAGGTCACGCTGAGTCGGCCGCTCTATCTGGACACGCGCCTGCTCGGCGACGGGCTCACCGACTATTCGGTGGAGGTGGGTTATCCGCGCCGCAACTACGGCAGCCGATCGTTCGACTACGCCGGCGATCCGGCGGCCAACGCATCGCTGCGCCACGGCATCAGCGACCGCTTCACGCTGGAAGCGCATACCGAACTCACGCGCGGGCTCACCAACCTCGGCGTCGGCGGATTGCTCGAACTGGGCGGCGCGGGCGTGCTCAACGCATCGGCCACCGGCAGCGGCGGCGATGGCCAGCACGGCATGCAGTGGGGGCTCGGCTACCAGTACCAGTCGCCACGATTCAACATCGACCTGCAGGCGCTCCGCGCCGACGGCGGCTACCGCGACCTGGGCAGCGTGAAAGGCGTGACGGTGCCGCAGCGGCAGGCGCATGCCTCGCTCGGCATCCCGATCGGCCAACGGCATTCGATCACCTTCACCTACACGCGCCAGGAAGCCTCCGACCTCGGCGGCTCGCGCATCGTGTCGATGGGCTACAGCGGCACGTTCGGGCAACGGCTGAGCGTGTTCGCCAGCGCGTTCCGCGACGTCGACGTCGCCGATTCCGCCGGCCTCTACATCGGCGCCTCGCTGTCGCTGGAGCGCCGCGTCAGCGTGTCCTCCAGCTTCAGCCGCTACGGCGAGGCGCGCACGGCGACGATCGCCGCGAACCGCTCGATGGACTACGACGCCGGGGGCTTCGCCTGGAACGCAACGCTCGACGGCGGCAACGACGGTTACCGGCACGGATCGGGCCGACTGGACTACCGGGGGCGCTACGGCGAAGCCTCGCTGACGCTCGAACACGCCACGCGCGATGACTTCACCTACGACAACGCCTCGCTGTACGCCACCGGCGCGCTGGTGTGGATGGACGGCGACCTGATGGCCACGCGCACGGTTTACGACGCGTTCGCGCTGGTGGACACCAACGGCTTGCCGGACGTGCCGGTGCTGCGCGAGAACCGCATCGCCGGCACGACGAACGACGAGGGACACCTGCTGATCCCCGACCTGCTGTCGTGGCAGGGCAACCGGCTGGCGATCCGCAGCGAAGACCTGCCACCCGAGGTGCGTGTGGACGCCGACCGGCTGGACATCGCGCCGCGTGCGCTGTCGGGCGCGCTCGCGTCGTTCCCGATGGGCCGCTACACGGGTGCGACGGTCGTGCTCGTCGACGGGACCGGCAGGCCGTTGCCGGTGGGCACGGCGGTCACGGTCGTCGCCACCGGCGAGGTGCAGACGGTCGGCTACGACGGACAGGTGTTCCTGCCCGACATGGCGCCCGTCACGCGGCTGCGCGCGCAACTCGATGGGGGCACCTGCGACGTGGACATCCAGTTCCGCAGCGAGGATGCGATGAAGACCCTGGGTCCGTTCGCGTGCGAGCGGTCGCCATGAACAGGATCGTGTTCGTCCTCATGCTGCTCCTGGCCGGGCTCTGGCATGGCGGCGCGATCGCGCAGTCCTGCTCGCTCTCGGCGACGCTGAACTTCGGCACGATCAACCCGCTGTCCAGCGTGCCCGCCCAAGGGCAGTCCACCGCCACGTTCAACTGCACCGGCTTCGCCACGCCGTACGTGCGCGTGTGCGCGAATCTGGGCGACGACCAGACACCGCGCGAAATGGTGGGCCCGACTTCGGCGCGCCTTCACTACGAGCTGTACCAGGACGCGACGCGAACCACCATCTGGGGGAGCGCCTGGCACGGCAACCCGCCGCTGTACGTCGACATTCCGCTGAGCGGCGGCGCCGGCACGGCCCAGAAAAGCTTCTACGGCACCGTGTTCACCGGCCAGACCAATGCGCCCGCCGGCAGCTATACCGTCACGATCACCAGCACGATTCTGCTGGGTTATGGCTATACGACCACGCCGCCCGTGTGCAGCACGTCGGGACAGACGTCCTGGCAGAGCTTCCAGGTCTCCACCACGGCCATGGTCGCCAGCGACTGCACGATCTCCGGCACGAACATCGACTTCGGCCAGCAGGGCTTCCTGCAGAGCGCCGTGACCAGCACCGGCGTCATCACCGCGACGTGCACGAAGGGCAGCGCCTACACACTCGCGCTGAGTGCCGGCAGCGGGGCGGGCGCCACGGTGGCATCCCGGCTTATGACGCGCTCGGGCGGCAGCGACACCCTCGCCTACGGGCTCTACCGCGACAGCGGTCGCACGCAGGTGTGGGGCGACGGGACGGGTGGATCGGGAACCGTCTCCAACACCGGCACCGGAACGCCGCAGACCGCCACCGTCTACGCGACGCTGCCGGTGCAACCGCCGCCGCGCCCCGGGAGTTACATCGACACGATCACGGTGACGGTGACGTTCTGAGCGCGGTGCCTCGCGGTGACGTCGTGTCGCGTCGTGGTGGTCGCCTCTGCGCGGAACCCGTGCACGGCATGCGCGCAGCCTCCGAAGGGTATGCGCGTGCCCTCGAACGAGTGCGCGGCGCACTCGAAGGGAGACGTCGATGCCCGTGCGCGGGCGTCGTGTGCCCGCACGTTGCGACTTTGTCGCAGCGCGCCCCTTCGCGAAGGGCGTACGGGCCTCGCCCTGTGTCCGCGCGCGGGCAGCGTCGTGCCCGGCGATTGCGACAAAGTCGCAGCGGAGGGAGCGAGGGGCCCCGTCCGAGGGCGACCGGGTGCCCGCGCGATCCTTCGCCGCGCCCGCGCGAACCTCGCCGGGAGTCGATCGAGGGCAGTCGGGTATGCGGTCGAGGGCAGTGCGGTAGTCGCGGACGCGCCCCATCAATCGATCTCCCGCGTTGGTAGCCCGGGTAAGCGAAGCGCACCCGGGGTGCCTTACCGATCACCGCCGCCCACCCGGGGTGCGTTGGCGATACCGGCCGCCCACCCGGGGTGCGTTGGCGATACCGGCCGCCCACCCCGGGTGCGGCCTTCGGCCTTACCCGGGCTACAAGAGCGGCTCCTCATCGATCCCCGGCGTTTGTAGCCCGGGTAAGCGAAGCGCACCCGGGGTGCCTTGCCGATCACGGCCGCCCACCCGGGGTGCCTTGCCGATCACGGCCGCCCACCCGGGGTGCGTCGGCGATCCCGGCCGCCCACCCGGGTGCGGCCTTCGGCCTTACCCGGGCTACAAACGCGAAGCCATCAACGCGACAGAGCCGGCTGCGCGTCATACCACTCGCGCGCCTTGATCAGGTGGAAGTCGCGTTGCCCGTTGTCCACCGCCACCGCGCAGCTGAGGACACCCCACTTCGCGTACAGGCTGCCATCGCGCCGCTTGCCATGCAGGCGCAACCGCGCCATCACGTCGTAGCGCTGGTTGCTCGCGTGCACGTCGTTGAGCAGCAGCGTCTGCCCGGCCAGCCGCACGTTGGCGTTGGCCTGCGCCTGGCCGGAGTCGATGAGCTTGAACATCCATTTCGGGTAGTCCTTCTTGCGCGAGAACAGCGCAAGCAGGAAGCCGACGTCCTTCATCGCGATCCGCGCACGACCGTCGATGCTCACCGGGCGGTCCCAGTCCATGCGCGCGCGTTGCAGGTCGATGCGCGTCCACCAGCCGGTGCGCGATTCGCCACCGGGTTCGGCGAAGCTGACGTTCTGCAGCGCCATGCGCGTGCCGTCGATGTTGAACGTGTGGCGTTTCAGGTCGGCGCGATGGAGCTTCGTGTCGATGTCCACGTCGGTGCGCAGCGCGATGCCCGCCAGATGCATGCGGGCCGCGCGCGCATCGACGCCGAGCGTGCCCTGTCCGATCGCACCCGCACCATCGAGCGTCAGGTCGCCCGACAGCGTGCCGGCGCCGCCGTCGAAACGCAGGTGTTCGTTGGGCAGGTAGCGGTTGTACGCCCGCAGGTCCGGCACCTGCGCATCGGCGAAGGTGAGGCGCGCGCGCATCGCTTGGCCGACGTGCTTCATCGCGCCGGGCTGGCGCAGCGCCTGGCGTTCGACGCCCGACAACGTTTCAAGCTTCATGCGCAGGCCCTGCCCCTGCACGAACGGCTTCGTCGGCGCATCGTCGGCAGCGATGTCGAAACGCTCCATCGTCAGGTCCAGTTTCGGCAGCAGTTCGTCGTTCGGGCCCGTGTCCAGCCGCCCTTCGGCGCGCGCACGTCCGGCGATGCGATTGCCCATCACGTGCGCGACCGCCTGCACGTCCGGCACGCCGACGCGACTGCCACCGGCGATGCGTCCATCGACCACGCGCACGTCGGCATCGACCACGCCCGCGCCGTCCAGCGACAGCCACGGCGCGTCGTAGAAGTTGCCGAGCCAGCGCAGCGAACCGAAATGCCAGCGCCCCACCACGTGCCCCGAAGTACGCGGCAACAGGCTGCGCGGGTCCTTCAGCGGCACCTGCGTGCCGCGCACGACCACGTCGGCATCGAGCGAAAGCCGCCCTTGCGCCTGCGCTGGCGCACGCGCGACCAGATGCATGTCGCGATCCACGTCGAGTGCGACATCGAGCGCATCGGCGAACTGCACGCCATGCGCGTCCCGGCCGCGCACCGGCGTATGCCAGCGCAGGCGGCTGCCGGGCGTCAGCGATCCGCGCGCGAAACCCACCTCCATCCGCGCATGGCCGTCGCCGGCCAGATTGGACAGCGCGATGCGCCCTTGCGGGTCGACGTTCACGCCCAGCGTCGGCGCCTTTCCCTCGAGTTTCAGCTTCGCATCGGTCAGCAGCAGCTTGGCGATGCCGCGCGCCTGGTCGCGCGTGTGGCGGGCGATGGCGAAGTCCGCATCGATGCGGCCCTCGCGCAGCATCGCCTGCTTGCCGTAGCGGAGCTGCACGTTCTCGAAGTGCGCGGTCGAGGGCATCAGTTCCAGCGCACCGCCACGCAGCTGCTTGAAGAAACCGACATCGGCGCGGCCGACACCTTCGAGGACCAGATCGCCCAGGCGCCCGCCACGTATCGAATCGCTGTGGATGCGGTCGAACTGGAGCACCCAGCCGCCCGGGCGCGCCGGCAACGGCGGCTTGCGCGGACCGCCGATATCGACCGCGCCGGTCACGTCGAACGCGACCACCTCAGGCACGCGCACGGTCTTGCGGAACAGCGGCGCGATGGCGATACGACCCTTGGCGCGTCCGGCATCGGCCGACCATGTCGTTCGGCCGGCATGGCCTTTCATGCGCACGTCCCACACGCTCACGCGGCCGGGCCACAGCGTGTAGCCGAGGCCCCACTGGATCTGGAACTTCTCCGGCTTGCGGTTCGCCGTCCACTCGCCCAGCGGCGTGTTGATGAAGATGTTGCCGGCCAGCAGGTAGAACGCGTACACGGCCACAAGCGCGAATACGACGCGCCGGGTCCACTGTTGCGCACGGGGCGGAACGCGCTGCCACGAACGCGTCACGAAGCTGCGATCCATCGATGCCTTCCCCTCATGCAGGCCCTGTCCGTGTCAGCTTGACCGCGCATCGCCGCCGCCGGACCTGAGTCCGGCGGAAACCTTGCGCCGTGCATGGCCGCGTGATGCGATCAGTGGCGCGTGAGGTCGACGATGCGCGGATGCACGAGACGTTCGAAGTCGTCCCAGCCCATGCGCATCAGTTCGCGATGCGAGCCTGCATTGAAGGCGATGTCGTCGTCCTCGGCGAGGCTTGCGGCGGCGTACACGTCCATCGCGTAGAGATTTCCGAACGGCGGCATCGCACCGACCTCGCATTCGGGGAAGCGGTCCTTGAAGTCGGCTTCGGTCGCCAATGCGACTTCGCGCGCGCCGCTGACCTTGCGCAGCTGCGCGAGATCGAGCCACTCGTCGGACGGCAGCACCGCCATCGCGAGCTTGCCATCGAGTCGCACCATGACCGTCTTGATCATCTCGTGGCTGTCGATGTGGGCGCACGCCGCGGTGTCGCGCGCGGTGAAGGCGTGCGGGTGCGTCATCGTGTCGTAGCTGACGTGGTTGGACGCCAGGAATTCCTGGAGGCGCGGGGATAGGGTTTCGGACGACATGGCACGGCTCCCTGGTCGGAGGCCGGGCGCGTCGCGACGCGGCTGCGGCGCGCGGGGCATCGGTGTCAACGAAAACGGGCCGCGCAAGCGCGGCCCGTTGAGTCTACGCCCGTTGTGCGGTGCGATCTTTCACAGCGATGCCGTGGCCTGCTGCTGCGCGTCGGTGCGCGGGCCGGCGTAATCGACCACCAGCGAGACGCGGCGATTGGCCTGGCCGGCCTCGCCGACGGCGCCTTCCTGCACCTGGCGGTTGCGGTCCTCGCCATAGCTGACCGCGCGCACGCGGGCATCGCCGATGCCGGCGCCGACCAGGTAGTCGCGCACCGACTGCGCGCGCTGCAGGCCCAGGCGACGGTTGTGCGCCGCCGAACCCGACGGGTCGGCGAAGCCTTCCACCGTGATCACGGCCTGAGAATGGCTTTCGCGGATCACGCGGGCGAAGTCGTCCAGCAGGGGCTTGTCCTGATCGCTCAGGGTGGCGTCGTTGGTCCCGAAATGCGCGGCGGTGTCCACGCGGGTGCGTCCGGCCAGCTGCGTCACCAGCGCGTCGTGCTTCTGCGAGAGCGTGTCGAGCTGCGACTGCAGGCGCTGGTCGGTGGCGCGCAGGTCGGCGATGGTCGCGTCGAATTCGTCGCGCTTGATGTACTGCGAGCACCCGGTCAGCGCGACGGCGCCCAGCGCCACGGCGAAACCGGCATTACGGATCGTACGAGTAACCAATGGAATCTCCTTTCAATGAACGTGCGCGGCGTCGCGCACGCAATGCCTGCGTGACCGGGGGAAGTCGAGCGCGGGCGCGTTTGGAACGTTTGTGGTGTTGTTCTGTGCGCGGGCGCGCGGGGTGTTGCGACGTGTCGTTGTTGAGGTGCGGTAATCAATGACACGGCAATCGTTAACAACCCGTTTCATGAACAGGCCAAAGGACGCCGCCAATTGCGAAGCCGCGCACGGTTCAGTGATGTCAAGACGGAGTTCACGCGGTGCGTATCGGCGCGATTCATGGAATCGGCGCGGCAAGCGTGACTGGGGGATTCGCGCGTTTGCAGCCCGGGCAAGCGCAGCGCACCTGGGGCTCACTCACGCATGAACGTGCATGCACTTCCCCGGTTGCGCTTCGCTTCCCGGGCTACAAGGGCAGGCGGCGCTCAGCGCAGCTCGAACGCATCCGCGTCCAGCATCGCCGGGAAACGCTCGCGATGCGCGGCGAGGTCCGCCGCCGACAGGGTCACGGTGACGACGGTTTCGACGTCGGCGCATTCGGTCACCGGCTGGCCGACGTAATCGATCACCGCACTGTCGCCTGCGTAATGCAGGCCGTTGCCGTCGGTGCCGACGCGGTTCACCGCCGCGACGTAACACAGGTTCTCGATCGCACGCGCGCGCAGCAGCGTCTTCCACGGGTACGCGCGCGCCGACGGCCAGTTGGCGACGAAGATCATCAGGTCGAAATCGAGCTGTCCCGGCCGCTCGACGTCGAAGCGATTGCGCGAGAACACCGGGAAGCGCAGGTCGTAGCAGACCAGCGGGCAGATGCGCCAGCCGCGCCAGTCGAGCGTGAGGCGATCGCGCCCCGCCGCATAGCGTTCGTGTTCGCGCGCGTAGCGGAACAGGTGGCGCTTGTCGTAGGTGCTGATCGCGCCGTCCGGTGTGGCGAACAGCAGGCGGTTGTAGACGCCCTCGCCGTCGCGCAGCTGCACGCTGCCGGTCACGGCGGCGTCCAGGCGCGCGGCCTGTTCGCGGATCCATTCCACGGTGGCGCCCTGCATCGTCTCGGCGCTGCCGATGGCCTCGTTGGAGAAGCCGCTGGTGAACGTCTCCGGCAGGATCACCAGATCCGTCGCACCGCGCAGGGGCGCGATCAGGCGGCCGTAGTAATCGCGATTGCCGGCCGGATCGTGCCAGCGGGTGTCGCCTTGGACGAGGGTGACGCGGAGGTCGTTCATGGGTTCGCCAGGAGATGGATGTTGTTGTTTGCCGTCATCCCCGCGAAAGCGGGGATCCGGTTTCCGGACGTATCATGCCCGTCGGAAGGCATGACGCGCCGGACGCCTGGATTCCCGCCTTCGCGCGAATGACCGCGCGTGCCGCTACAACTTCTGCAACCGTTCGATCGCCTTGTCCAGCGTCGCCTCGTTCTTCGCGAAGCACAACCGCGCCAGGCGTTGGCCCGCCGGCGGCGATTCGTAGAACGGCGACAACGGGATCGCGGCGACACCCTTCTCCACCGTCAGCCAGCGGCAGAAGTCGGCATCGTCGCGGTCGCTGACATCGGAGTAATCGACCAGCTGGAAATAGCCGCCCGGCACCGGCAGCGGCTTCAGGCGCGTGGTGAGCAGCTGCTCGCGGAAGCGGTCGCGCTTGGCTTCGTAGAACGCGCCGAGTTGTTCGTAATGCGCGGGATCGGCTTCGATCATTTCCGCGAACGCCCACTGCGCCGGAGCGAACGTGCAGAAGGTGTTGTACTGGTGCACCTTGCGCAGCTCGGCCGACAGCAGCGGCGGCGCGATGCAGTAACCGACCTTCCAGCCGGTGCAGTGGTACGTCTTGCCGAAGCTGGACACGACGAACGCGCGCTCGCGCAGTTCCGGATAGCGCAGCACGGATTCATGACGGCGGCCGTCGAACACGATGTGCTCGTACACCTCGTCCGACAGCAGCCACAGGTTCGTGTCGCGCAGCAGCGCGGCGAGCTGTTCGATGTCGCTTCCGGTGAACATCGCGCCGGACGGATTGTGCGGCGAGTTGATCATCAGCAGGCGCGTGTTCGGCGTGACCGCGGCGCGGATCGCCTGCCAGTCGGGCGCGAAGGTTTCCGGATCCAGCGGCACGTGCACCGCGCGTGCGCCGGCCAGGTCGATCGCCGGCTCGTAGGAGTCGTAGCAGGGATCGAGCACGATCACTTCCTCGCCCGGCCGCACCACCGCGGCAACCGCATCGAAGATCGCCTCGCTCGCGCCGGAAACGACCGTCACTTCGGTATCCGCATCGGGGCGATGGCCGTAGCAGCGTTCGGTCTTCGCGGCGATCGCCTGGCGCAGCGCCGGAATGCCGGTCATCGGCGCGTACTGGTTCCTGCCCTCGCGCATGGCGCGGTCGAGCGCTTCGATCAGGCGCTCGGGCACGTTGAAGTCCGGGAAGCCCTGGCCGAGGTTGACCGCGTCGTGCTCCATCGCGAGCTGCGACATCACGGTGAAGATGGTCGTGCCGACCTTCGGCAGTTTGGTTTGCAGGGTCATCGCGGGCGGAACTCGACGTCGGAGTGTGGGGCCGCCAAGTGTAAGGACGCGGGCCCGGCGGCGTCATGACGAACGCTCATCTGCTCCGCCGGCCGGCTGCATTGCGCCGGTCATGGTCGCCGTGGACACTTGGGCGCATGCATGAGTTGCGAATCGTCGACGCCGCCGAGCTCGCCACCGCCTACGCCGCCGCGGAGTACGTGGTCGTGCTGGACGGCGATCCCCTGCCGCTGCGCGTGGGCGAGCCCGCGCGGGACCTGGAAGCGTATGTCCCGGCGTCGCGCTATTCGTTCATCACCGCGTGGAATCCGGCTTCGGAGCCGCGCTCGGACGCGGCCAACGAAGCGGCCGATGCGCTGCTGGTCGCGCAACTCGACACGCTCGGCGCCAGCCGGCACGCCGGCTGGGCGCAGGATTCCGCCGGCCGCTGGCGCGAGCCGGGCTGGCTGGTCGCGGGGCTGGACGAAAGCGCGGTGCTGCGGCTGGCGCAGGAGTTCGGCCAGGCCGGCGTGCTGGACTGGGAAGCCGGCGAGCCGGTGCGGTTGAGGATGTTGGCGCCGCGGCCGGTGGGGGATGAGGTCGCGCATACGGAGTGGATTCCGGCGTGAGGGGTGTGGGGCCCGACAGCGCTTTCGTCCGAGCTTGATGGCCCCCGGTGCGCGTGGCTTGCCCGGCCTACAACCGCCCGGCTGCCGCGAGGCACCCCGTCACGGCAAGCGGCATCTTTCGCGAACCGCATAGAATGGCCGCCCCTTGCGGCGCCTGCGCCCAGCCTTCCTGATGACGCCCAACGACCGCCCCGCCCCGCCGCTGCTGGCCGCCCGCGGCCTGCGCTTCGCGCGCAACGACGAACCGGTGTTCGGCCCGCTCGATTTCAGCGTCGATGCCGGCGAGGCGCTGCTCGTCCAGGGCGACAACGGCGCCGGCAAGACCACGCTGCTGCGCGTGCTCGCTGGCCTGCTCCGGGCCGATGGCGGCGCGATCGACCTCGATGGCGAGCCCGCCGGCCACGCCCGACGGGCCCGTGCGATCGCCTATCTCAGCCATCTTCCGGGCCTGAAGGCCGACCTGAGCGCGCTGGAAAACCTCGACTTCCTCTGCGGTCTTCAGGGCCGCCGCCGCGCGCAGCTGCCGGAGAACGCGCTGGCGATCGTCGGCCTGGCCGGCTACGAGGACGCCCTGGCCCGCCAGCTCTCGGCCGGGCAGAAGAAGCGGTTGTCGCTGGCGCGGCTGTGGATGTCGCCGGCACCGCTGTGGCTGCTCGACGAGCCGTACGCGAACCTCGACCTGGAAGGCATCGAACTGGTGAACCGCATGGTCCAGGCGCACCTGCGCGAAGGCGGCGCGGCGCTGGTCACCACCCACGGCGCCTACGCCGCCCCGCCGGTGCGCACGCGCATGCTGGTGCTGAACAAGGGGGGCGTCGCATGACCGCCTCCACCTCGCCCAGCCTGGCCGGGGCCGCACGCGCCCTGTTCGTCCGCGACCTCCGGCTGCTCTGGCGCCGACGCGGCGATGCGCTGCAACCGGCGCTGTTCGCGCTGCTGGTGGTGGTCCTGTTCGCGCTCGCGCTGGGCGGCGAGAAGACCGCCCTGTCGAAGGTCGCCGCCGCCGTGCTCTGGCTGGCGGTGCTGCTGGCTGGTTTGCTGTCGCTGGACACGCTGTTCCGTGGCGACGCCGAGGACGGCTCGCTGGAGCAATGGATGCTCGCGCCGGTCCCGCTGGCGTGGTTGGTCGGGGTGCGCACGTTCATGCACTGGGCGACGACCGCGTTGCCGCTGCTGATCGCCGCGCCTTTCCTGGGCGAACTGCTGTACCTGCCGCGCGACCAGCTGGGCGTGCTGATGATGTCGCTGGCGCTCGGCACGCCGCTGCTGAGCCTCATCGGCGCGGTGGTCGCCGCCCTGACGGTCGGGATGCGGCGCTCCGGTATACTCGTGGCCTTGCTGGCGCTGCCGTTGTACGTGCCGGTGCTGGTGTTCGGCGCGGGCAGCGTGGCTGCCTCGGCGCAGGGGCTGGATCCGATCGGGGCGCTGCTGCTGCTCGGAGCCGGACTGGCGGTGGCGCTGGTCCTGGCCCCGCTGGCCGCGGCTGCGGCGATCCGCATCGCACTGAGCTGACCTGCCGATCGGCACGACGCACGGAGCTTTGAGCCAGATCAAGGCCGCCTTTCCGGCCGACGCGACAATCCGCCGCAAACCCGCCACTGCCCGGCCGTCCGGCCGGACGTGTGCAGAGAAACTGATGAACCCGATCATCCGCTGGTTCCACAAACTCGGTTCGCCGCCCTACTTCGACCGCTTCGCCGCGCGCTGGGCGCCCTGGGGTTACGGGCTCGGCCTGCTGGTGATGGCGTGGGGCCTGTACGGCGCGCTGTTCCAGGTCCCGGCCGATTACCAGCAGGGCGACAGCTTCCGCATCCTCTACATCCACGTGCCCAGCGCGTGGATGAGCATGGCGGTGTTCGGCCTGATGGCGCTGTACGCGGCCATCGCACTGGTGTGGCGGATCAAGCTGTGCGAGATCCTGGCGATGGCCTGCGCGCCGATCGGCGCCGCCTTCACCCTGATCACCCTGCTCACCGGCGCCATCTGGGGCAAGCCGATGTGGGGCACGTGGTGGGACTGGGACCCGCGCCTGACGACGGAGCTGATCCTGCTGTTCCTGTACCTGGGCGTGATCGGCCTTTACAACGCGATCGACGACCGCCGCGCCGCCGCGCGTGCCGCCGGGCTGCTGGCGATCGTCGGCGTCGCGCTGCTGCCGGTGATCCGCTACTCGGTGGTGTGGTGGAACTCGCTGCACCAGGGGCAGACGATCCGCGTGTTCGGCGAATCGAGCATGGATTCGAGCATGATGGGCCCGCTGGTCTGGATGATCGTCGGCACCAAGCTGTGGTTCATCGGTGCCCTGCTCGCGCGTGCGCGCGCCGACAACCTGCGTCGCGAGAGCGGCAAGGCGTGGGTCGCCGATCTTGCCGGGGGGAACCGCGCATGACCTACCTCAACTACGTCATCGCCGCCTACGCCGTGTTCGTGATCGTGCTGGGCTGGGACTTCGCCAGCACGAAGCTGCAGATCCGCCGCGAGCTGCGCGGCGCCCGCCTGCGTGCCGCGCGCGAAGCCGCGCGCCCCGGCCGCGACGCCGAACTGACCCGTTAGCCGAATTCCGTTCGAGAGTGCTTTCCGCATGAATCCCGTCCGTCGCCGCCGCCTGCTCTGGGTCATCGCCCTGGTCGTGGCCGCCGGCATCGCCACCGCGCTGGTCGCGATGGCCCTGCAGCGCAACATCGCCTACCTCTACACGCCCAGCGAAGTGCTGCGCGGCGAAGCCGGCGGGCAGGCACGCTTCCGCCTGGGCGGCATGGTCGCCGCCGATTCGTTCCAGCGCGCACCCGGTTCGCTGGACGCCACCTTCCGCGTGACCGACGGCGATGCGCAGATGCCGGTGAAATACACCGGCATCCTCCCGGACCTGTTCCGCGAGAAGCAGGCCGTCGTCGCGACCGGCCGCATGCAGGGCGAGGTGTTCGTGGCCGAGGAAATCCTCGCCAAGCACGACGAGAACTACATGCCGAAGGAAGTCGCCGACAAGATGGGCATGGCGCACAGGAAGCACGACGTCGCGGCGCCCGGCGGCGCGGCGCCCACCTCGCAGGAAGCCAAGTAAGTGCTGGGCGAAATCGGGCAGGTCGCGCTGATCCTCGCGCTGCTGGTGTCGGTGCTGCAGGCGGCGATGCCGCTGGCCGGCGCGCAGCGCGGCGTCGCGCCGTGGATGGCGATCGCGCGGCCGGCGGCCTACGCGCAGCTCGCGCTGGTCGCGCTGGCATTCCTGATCCTCACGCACGGCTTCGTGACGCAGGACTTCTCGCTGCGCTACGTCGCCGAGAACAGCAACTCCCTGCTGCCGCTGATGTACCGCTACACCGCGGTGTGGGGCGCGCACGAAGGCTCGCTGCTGCTGTGGGCGCTCATTCTGGCGGCCTGGACCGGAGCGGTCGCGCGCTTCTCGCGCAGCCTTCCGGAACCGGTCATCGCACGCGTGCTCGGCGTCATGGGCCTGGTGAGCGCGGGCTTCCTCGCGTTCCTGATCTTCACCAGCAACCCGTTCCTGCGCCTGCTGCCCGCCGCCGCCGAAGGTCGCGATCTCAACCCGCTGCTGCAGGACCCGGGGATGATCATCCATCCGCCGATGCTGTACCTGGGTTACGTGGGCTTCGCGGTGCCGTTCGCGTTCGCGATCGCCGCGCTGCTCGACGGAAAGATCGACGCACGCTGGCTGCGCTGGACGCGTCCGTGGACGAACGTCGCCTGGGCGTTCCTGACGCTCGGCATCGCGCTGGGTTCGTGGTGGGCGTATTACGAGCTCGGCTGGGGCGGCTGGTGGTTCTGGGATCCGGTCGAGAACGCGAGCTTCATGCCGTGGCTCGCCGGCGCCGCGCTGCTGCATTCGCAGGCGGTGACCGAAAAACGCGGCAGCTTCCGCGGCTGGACGCTGCTGCTCGCCATCGCCACGTTCTCGCTGTCGCTGCTGGGCACGTTCCTGGTGCGTTCGGGCGTGCTGACCAGCGTCCATGCGTTCGCGGCCGATCCGGCGCGCGGACTGTTCATCCTGATCTTCCTCGGCATCGTCGTCGGCGGGTCGCTCCTGCTGTACGCGTTGAAGGCGCCGTCGTCGGACGACGCCGGCAAACCGTTCGAACTGTTCTCGCGCGAAACGCTGCTGCTGGCCAACAACCTGCTGCTGTCCACCGCGTGCGCGATGGTGCTGCTGGGCACGCTGTATCCGCTGCTCGCCGATGCGCTGGAACTGGGCAAGATTTCCGTCGGCCCACCATATTTCGCGCTGATGTTCGTGCTGCTGATGGCGCCGCTGGTGCTGCTGCTGCCGTTCGGCCCGATCACCCGCTGGCAGCGCGAGCAGGTCTCGAAGCCGCTGGCGATGCTGTTGCCGTGGGCGGGGCTCGCGATCGCCCTCGCCGTCATCGCGTATTTCATGGCGCCGCAGGGACCGGTGAAGGTCGCCGCCGGCGTGCTCGGCGCGGCGTGGGTGCTGTTCGGCACCGCGCGTTTCGTGTGGACGCGCGTGCGCAGCCAGACCACGGGCCAGCGCTTCACCGCGGAAATGCTCGGCATGACGCTGGCGCATTTCGGCGTCGCCGTGTTCCTGGTCGGCGCGCTGCTGACCGAAGGCCTCACCACGCAGCGCGAGCTCGCCGTCGCGCCGGGGCAAACGGTCGAACTGGGCCGCTATTCCTTCCGCTTCGACGGCGCAACGCATTCGCAGGGACCGAACTACGAAGCCGACCGCGGCACCGTCACCGTCTTCGAGAACGGCCGACCGCTTACCGTCATGCATCCCGAAAAGCGCGCCTACGCGAGCGGCGGCCAGGTAATGACCGAAGCCGCCATCGCGCGCGGCGTCACGCGTGACCTCTACGTCGCGCTGGGCGAGCCACTCGGCAACGATGCGTGGGCGCTGCGCGTGCACATCAAGCCGTTCGTGCGCTGGATCTGGGCCGGCGCGCTGCTGATGATGCTGGGCGGGTTCGTGACGGCGACAGATCGGCGTTTCCGCGCGCGCGCCGTCGCAGCGAAAGAACCGGTGCTCCAACCGGCGGCCACGCCACTTGCCGCCGCGGATGGTTCGGCGTTCTGGGAACACGAATGGCACAAGCGTAACGCCGGCGGCCCCGATGCCAGTTTCGACAACGATGGAGACGATGCGTGAACAAGGCCCGCTGGCTCCCGTTGATCGTCGTCGCCGCACTCGGCGTGCTGCTTTTCGCCGGCGTGATGCTCAGCCGCAATCCCAATCGCGACGCCCTGCCCTCGCCGCTGATCGGCAAGCCGGCGCCGGCGTTCAGCCTGCCGGTGCTGCACGAACCGGGGCGCCTGGTCACCGACCGGGACCTGCGCGGCGCACCGTACCTGTTGAACGTGTGGGGCAGCTGGTGCCCGGCCTGTCGCGACGAGCATCCGGTGCTCACGCGTTTCGCCGAGACCAAGCGCGTGCGCGTGATCGGCTTCAACTGGAAGGACGAACACGCCGACGCGCTGCGCTGGCTGGAACAGTTCGGCAATCCGTACCTCATGGTCCTCACCGACTACGACGGCAAGGCCGCGATCGACTGGGGCATCTACGGCGCGCCGGAAACCTTCCTCGTCGACGCCGGCGGCACGATCCGCTGGAAGTACGTCGGCCCGCTCACCGACGCGGTGATCGAGCGCGAACTGCTGCCCAAGCTCGCGCAGATCGACGCGCAGTCCGGCAAGGACCGGCCGCTGTGATGCGCGCCGTGTTGCTGGCCTTCGCGCTGATGCTGTCGAGTGCCTGCGTGTTCGCGCAGGTCGCCACCGACGCCACGCCGCTGACGTTCAACGACACGGCCGAGGAAAAGCGCTTCCACGCGCTGGTGAGCGAACTGCGCTGCGTGATGTGCCAGAACCAGTCGCTGGCCGATTCCAACGCGCAGATCGCGGTGGATCTTCGCCGCGAAGTGCTGGAACTCATGCGCGAGGGCAGGTCCGACGCGGAGATCAAGGATTTCCTCGTCGCGCGCTACGGCGAATTCGTGCTGTACCGCCCGCAGGTCGAAAGCAGGACATGGTTGCTGTGGTTCGGCCCGGCGCTGGTGCTGCTGGCCGGCGGCGTGATCGTCGCCAGCGTGCTGCGACGCCGACCGCGTCCGTCCGCATCGGCGGCGGACGAGCGCAACGAAGAGCAGGAGTGGTAATGAGCGGTGCAAGCTGGGGTTTCGTGATCGCCGGCCTCGTGCTGGCCGTGCTGACGCTGACCTACGTGCTGCGTCCGCTGTGGCGCACGCGGCGCATGGCCGGCATCGCCGTGATCGCCGGACTGACGTTCGCCACCGCGCTGGCCTACGTCGCCATCGGCACGCCCGCCGCGCTGGACGACGCGCAGCGCGAGATGCCCAGGACGCTGGAGGACGCCATCGCCAAGCTCGAAGCCGAGCTGCAGCGCGACCCGAACCAGGTCGAAGGCTGGCGCCTGCTCGGCCGCGCGTACATCGCGCAGGGCGACAGCGCGAAGGCCGCCGACGCGCTCGGGCGCGCGATCAAGCTCGCGCCGGACGATCCGGACCTGCTCGCCGAAGCCGCCGAGATGCGTGCCCTCGCCGCCCCGGAACGCCGCTTCGACGCGGAAGGCGTGGCCATGCTCCGCCGCGCGATCGAACTGCAGCCCATGCACCAGCGTGCGCGCTGGTTCCTCGGCATCGCCCAGCGTCAGGCCGCGCAGCCGGCGGAAGCCGCGCGTACGTGGGAGCCGTTGCTGACCATCGTCGATGCCGCCGCGGCCGTGCCGCTGCGCGCGCAGATCGACGCGGCACGCGCCGAGGCCGGATTGCCGCCGCTGCCGCAGGCCGCAGCCGCGACGCCTTCAACGGCCGGGCTGAAGGTGAGGGTCACCGTGGCGCCGGAACTCGCTGCGAAGGTGCCCGCGAACGCGAGCCTGTTCGTGATCGCGCGCCAGGCCGGCGGCCCGCCGATGCCGGTCGCGGTCGAGAAGCTGCCGGCGCAGGAATTCCCGCGCGAGGTCGTGCTCGACGACGCCGACAGCCCGATGCCGACGATGAAGTTGTCGCAGCTCGACAAGGTCGACGTGCTGGCACGCATTTCCGCCAGCGGCGATGCCACGCCTCAGCCGGGCGACCTGGAAGCGAAGGCGCGGGTGTCGGACAAGTCGGGCGTGGTCGAACTGGTGATCGACAGCGTTCGCCCGTGACGCTCGCGGGCGGACTCCCGGCGGCATGTTTCCGACGCCGGTAAGCGGATTTTCCGACATGCCCGCAAGCGCAACGGTAATGCCCTCGGCCCATCGCGCTCGGTAAGCTTGCCCCATGACCGAATTCATCCCGCCCGGCACCCGCTGGTTCGATCTCCCCTCCCCCTTTGCGATGAAGCGCGGCGGCGAACTGCACGGCGCCCGCGTCGCGTACGAAACCTGGGGCACGCTCAACGACGCGCGCGACAACGCCGTACTGATCGTCACCGGCCTCTCGCCCGACGCGCACGCCGCGAGCAACGACGGGAATCCGGAACCGGGCTGGTGGGAGGCGATGCTCGGTCCCGGCAAGCCCATCGACACCGATCGCTGGTTCGTGATCTGCGTGAACTCGCTGGGCAGCTGCAAGGGTTCGACCGGTCCGGCGTCGATCGATCCCCGCACGGGGGAGTTGTACCGGCTGGATTTCCCGGACCTTTCGGTGGAGGACGGCGCTGACGCGTCCGCGCATCTCGTGCGTGGACTCGGCATCGATCGCCTCGCCTGCCTGATCGGCAACTCGATGGGCGGCATGACGGCGCTGGCGTTCCTGCTGCGACACCCGGGACTGGCGCGCACCCACATCAACATCTCCGGCGCGGCGAAGGCGCTGCCGTTCTCCATCGCGATCCGCTCGCTGCAGCGCGAGGCGATCCGGCTCGATCCGAACTGGAACCACGGCCGCTACGACGACGCGCACTACCCCGAATCGGGCATGCGCATGGCGCGCAAGCTGGGCGTGATCACCTATCGCTCGGCACTGGAATGGGACGGCCGGTTCGGTCGCGTGCGGCTGGACTCGGACCGCGCCGACGAGGATCCCTTCGGCCTGGAGTTCGAAGTCGAAAGCTACCTGGAAGGCCACGCGCGCCGCTTCGTGCGCCGGTTCGATCCCAACTGCTACCTCTATCTCAGCCGGTCGATGGACTGGTTCGACATCGGCGAGTACTGCGCGTCGCGCCAGAACGGCGAGGCCGACACGCGCGCAGGGCTGGCGAGCATCCGCGTGGAGAAGGCGCTGGCGATCGGCGTGCACACCGACATCCTCTTCCCCCTGCAGCAGCAGGAGGAAATCGCCGAAGGCCTGCGTGCGGGCGGCGCGGACGCCACGTTCCTGCCGCTTCCCTCGCCGCAGGGGCACGACGCGTTCCTGGTGGACATCGCGCGCTTCGGGCCGGCGGTCGCGGATTTCCTCGATTCGTTGCGTTAAACCCGCGTAACGCCGCGGATTGATGCAACGCAAGAAATGAGTTCGGAGCCGCGCGGTAGAATCGCGGCATGAACGCCACCGCCGCGCTGCCCGAAATCGCCTTCCCCGGCCACGAAAAGCTGGTCGCCGCCATCGACGCCGCCGTCGGTGCCGGCGATGAACACGCGGTCACCGCGGCCCTGCGCAGCACGCTGTGCGGCATGATCCGCGACCGCGACGTGCAGTTGCCCGCCTGCGTCCACCAGCCCATCGCCGACCACTACGCGCGCCGCGAGCTCTACCGCAGCCCGGAACACGGCTACAGCGTGGTCGCGATGACCTGGGGGCCCGGCCAGGGCACGCCGGTGCACGACCACTGCGGCCTGTGGTGCGTGGAAGGCGTATGGGACGGCGAGCTGGAAATCACCCAGTACGAACTGCTCGAGCGCGCCGGCGACCGCTTCCGCTTCCGGGCCGCAGGCGGCATGCACGCCGGCCCCGGCAGCGCCGGCAGCCTGATCCCGCCGCACGAGTACCACACGATCCGCAACGCCAGCACCGACGCGGTGGCCGTCTCGCTGCACATCTACAAGGCGCCGATGGAAGCCTGCGCGACCTTCGTTCCTGACCAGGGCGAGTGGTTCTCGCGCGTGTCCAAGGCGCTGCGCACCGACGAAGCGGCCTGATCGCGGCGGGCACCCGTCGCGGTTCATCGAATGACTGACCTCCGGCACCTTGGCCGCGGCGCGCGGCCGGCTTAGTTTTGGCGCTTTCTCCGCCTGGAGCGCGCACGTGCTGACCGACTTCCTCCTCGCTTCCCTGCACCATCTCCTCGTCTTCGGACTGGCCGCGATGCTGGTGGCCGAATCCGTGCTCCTGCGCGGCGCCCTCGACCGCCAGACGCTCCAGCGCCTGACCGGCCTCGACATGGGCTACGGCATCTGCGCGATGGCCCTCATCGCGGTTGGCATCGCGCGCGTTGTCTACGGCGTCAAGGGCCACGACTTCTACCTGCACAACCCGTGGTTCCACGCCAAGATGGGCGCGTTCGTGCTGGTCGGCCTGCTCTCGATCCTGCCGACGATGCGCTTCCTGCGCTGGCGCAAGGCGCTGGCGGCGAACCCGATCTTCCTGCCCGATGCGTCCGAAGTCGCCCGCATGCGCGGCATCGTCCGCTTCGAACTGGTCCTGCTCGCCGCGATCTTCGTCTTCGCCGCCGCCATGGCCCGCTACGGCGGCCTGGGCCTCTGACCCCTGCCGCCAGCCCGCCCCTCGGCTATACTGCACGGCCGCGCCGGAATGGCGGAATCGGTAGACGCAGCGGACTCAAAATCCGCCGCCCTTAAAAGCGTGTGGGTTCGAGTCCCACTTCCGGCACCATAGAAAAAAGGTCAGGCCTCGCGGTCTGGCCTTTTTTGTTTTGTCCGGCCACTTGCCATCCTGGCACCGCCGAAGTGCCGCTCGCCGCAGGCACGCGCCACGGGCATGAACCAACCCGCGACTTCTTCCGATTGCGATCGAGTATCTCGCATGGCTTAAAGGACATTCGCTTTCACTTCAGGGACAAGAAGTATGAAATCGGATGTGGCCTTCTCCTTCGCGTTGGGCGAAGGGCCGGCTCTGGATGTGGTCCGTTTCGAGCTGACCGAAGGTGTTTCGCAATCGCTCCGGCTGGAGCTTGATCTTTCCAGCATCGATGACGCGATCGATACGGCGGAATTGCTGGATCGCGAAGCGGTGTTCACCATCGAGCGCGACGGTGAGCCGATGCGCACGGTGCACGGCGTCTGCACCGCGTTCGAGCAGTGCGAGACCGGCTTCCGGCTGACCCGCTACAGGGCGGTCGTCGAATCACCGCTCGCGCGCCTGGCACTGCGCCACAACAGCCGCATCTTCCAGCAGGTCAATGCGCCGGAGATCCTGGAAACAATCCTGAAAGAGCATCGCTTTCAAGGGACGAAAACGACGTATCTCGGCCACCACGAGCCGCGCGAATACGCCACCCAGTACAGGGAACACGACGACCGCTTCGTTCATCGTCTCGCGACGGAAGAAGGCATCGTCTACTGGCACGACGCGGCAACCTTCAGCGCCTACGACGATGACGGCAACAGGTACACGATCCACGTGCGTCGAACGTTGATCGAGGCGCGCGGTTCGGGTGAGCGGCGGGTCGTGGAAGGGATGCGTTCGTATCACCTGAGCGATGGCGCTGCCGTCGATCGCATCGATGCGGAGTCGTTCGCCATCGTTGCCAGCGGGATCGCCTTGCGCACCAGGTCGGTGGGCGGTTGATCCGATTCAGGGCGAACGGCGCGTCACCGTGAGACCTGGCGCAACTACAACCCCGCATTCGCCACACGCCGATACCGCACCTCCACCGCCTTCGCCGACTCGCCCTGCGGGGAGATGTTGGTCATCGTGATGATGAGCTGGTCCGGGTCGGGCTGTTCGATTTCGGTGCGCCAGTCCCAGCGCGGGCCGCCTTTTCCGTCGCCGTAGCTGCCCAGCACGTTGAAGTGATCCGACGTGGCCGGGCCGGCGGAGAACATGATGCTGGTGCCGGTGCCGAAGCTTTCGACCCAGGCCGATTCGTAGGCGTTTTCGGCCAGGTGCAGGCCGTAGATGGCAACGCCTTCGATGGGATCGTCGCGGTAACGCGTGCGGTATTCGTGGATCAGGAAGCGGCCGTCGAGGATGCCGCGGACGGTGCCGCGCTGCGGCGCTTCACAGGCGAGATGATCGGGCTGGAACCAGAGCCGGAAAGTGCCTTCCCATTCGCCGATCATCTGCGCGAGTCGCCGATGCCCACCCTGCGCGATGGAAGCCTCGAACTGTTTCTTGCCCATGACGCCCTCCGGCGCGAGGTCAGGGCAGCAGCGTACCGAACACCACGCGCGAGCGCTCATCGTAGATGCGCAGCCACAGTGCCTGCCGGCTTTTCTCCGCGCACCGCTTTGCCTTCGGCAACACCGCGGCAAGCGCGGCTTCGGCGCTGGCGTAATCGGCGCAGGCTTCGGCGATCTGCTGGTGCAGAACGCCGCCGTCGTGGCGCGATAGTTCGACGCGGTACATCGGGGGCTTCCTCCCGGCTGGGGGAACGTCCGGATTGGACGGGCGGGGACAGGATTCATAGGCTGCCAAGCTTTCCCGGGCGCCGCAGTCAGCGGGGTCTGCGGCGCTTTGTAGGACTATCCCTACACTGACTCAGCCGGCTCAGCTGAACGCAACTTCCATTCCCCCTGCCAATACATCCGCATGTGCCTGATTGCCCTTTCGTGGAATACGCATCCCCGCTACCGGCTGGCGCTGATCGCCAACCGCGACGAAGCCCATGACCGGCCGGCCTCGCCCGCCGCCACGGACCCGGTCGACCCGGCGCTGTACGGCGGGCGCGACCTGCTTGCCGGCGGCAGCTGGCTGATGGTGTCCACGAGCGGACGGCTGGCGGCCGTCACCAACGTCCGCGCCGGCGCGGCCGAAGGGCCGATGCCCCGCTCCCGCGGCGCGCTGGTGCGCGAGTTCGTGTCCGGGAACGGCCAGGTCGGCGCCCTCGCCGGCCTCGCCCCGCAGGCCGCCGGCTTCGGCCGCTTCAACCTGCTCGCCTTCGACGGGACGCGGCTGGCGTTCGCGAGCAACCATCCGGGCTTCCGGACCTACGACGTGGCGCCCGGCCTTCATGCCATGTCGAACGGCGATTTCGATGCCCCCTGGCCCAAGAGCGGGCACGCGAGCCGGGCACTGGAGCGCTGGCTGGCGAGTCCCGCCGCGCTCGAAGGCCAGACCGGCGACGACGCCCTCGCCCCGCTGTTCGACGCCCTCGCCGACACCACGCCCGCGCCCGACGCGACGCTGCCCGACACCGGTGTCGGGCTGGACCTGGAACGCCTGCTGTCGCCGCCCTTCGTGCGCGGCGAGCGCTACGGCACGCGCTGCAGCTCGATCGTCCTGGTCGAGGACGCGCGGCTGACCTTCGTCGAACAAAGCTTCGGTCCGAACGGCCTGCGCCTGGGCCGGACGCGGACGAGCTTCGCCATCGGCTGAACGCGCACAAGTCCGCACCGGCGGCACGCAGCGATGCACGTCGCGCGCTACCCGGTGCCGGCGCGCGGGCCTACCATGGCGTCATCGCCCGCGCGCGCCATGGGTTCGCACGCACCCCCGTGGACACCCTCCTCCACCTCATCGCCGTCTACGGCCTGCTCGTCGTCTTCGTCAGCGTATTGCTGGACCAGGGCGGCATCCCCGTGCCGGCATACCCGCCGATCATCCTCACGGCCGCGCTGGCGACCGACCAGGGCAAGAGCCTGTGGCCGATCGTCGCCGTCGCGGCGCTCGCCGCGATCATCGCCGACTGGCTCTGGTACGTCGGCGGACGGCGGCTCGGCGCGAAACTGCTGCGGCTGATGTGCCGGCTTTCGCTGTCGCCGGATTCGTGCGTGCTGATGACCCGCGGCATCTACGGCCGATGGGGCCCGCCGTCGCTCATCGTCGCCAAGTTCATCCCGGGATTCGCCGCCGTCGCGACGACGCTCGCCGGCGAAACCGGCACGCGGCCGGGCCGTTTCCTGCTGTTCGACGGGATCGGCGCCGTGCTCTGGGCCGGTGTCGCGGTGGCGCTGGGCGCGATCTTCCATGAAGCGGTGAACGGGGTGCTCGACGGGCTCGAAACGCTCGGCCGCATGACCATCCCCGTGGTGCTGGCGCTGATCGCCGCCTTCGTGCTGTGGAAGCTGTGGCGCCGGCGCATGTTCCAGCGCCAGCTGCGCATGGCGCGGATCACGCCGGGCGAGCTGCGCCAGCTCATGGACGGCGAATCGCCGCCGCTGATCCTCGATGTGCGCCCCGCGCCGCAGCGCGCGCTCACCGGCTGGATACCGGGCTCGGTGTTCGTGCAGACCGTCCCGGAAGCCGTGCTGATGCCGCGCGAGGAAGTGATCGTCTACTGCGACTGCCCGAACGAAGCGTCCGCCGCAGTGCTGGCGCGCGCGCTCAACAAGCGCGGCTTCAAGCGCGTGCGTCCGCTCGCCGGCGGGTTCGATGCGTGGAAGAACGACGGGCACCTCGTGTCGTTCGAATGACGCCTGTCACGCCGACCACGGCCACCAGCCGCGCCCCGTGCTCGCGTAGCGGTCGGCCGCCTGCTCGAAGCGGTTGCGCACGCTGATCCCGCCGGACAGCAGGTACAGCGGCAGGAACAGCGGCCCGAGCGCGAGGTACTGGTAGACGTGCGCGCGTTCGTGGTCGGCCAGCACGATAGGCGCCTCCTCGGCGTGGCCGGCGCGATGCGCGTAGGTGACGCACGCCGAATCCAGATCGTCGCCCGTGTGCAGGATCACGTTGCCGAACGTGATCGCGCCGCCCGGCCCCCACGGCCAGCGATGGAACACCAGCGCCATCTCGCGCTGCCGCCAGTGTGCGTGCGCGCCGAACACCAGTCCGACCGCGCCGAGCAGCAGGCCAAGCAAGGTGTTCGGCAGCGTCCAGACCGCGCCGAGCGCGATCGCCATTCGTCGGACCATCGGGCTTGGCGGCATCGGCATGCGCGAAGCCTAGCGCATCGCGATGCGCGACTTCGCCGCGTCAATCGCCCTCGGGGATCAGCAGCCACAGGATCAGGTACACCAGGATTCCGGGGAACGCGGCCGAGGCGATCGACCCCAGCACGTACAGCACGCGCAGCAGCGTGGAATTCCAGCCGAAGCGCCGGGCGATGCCGCCCAGGACGCCGGCGACCATGCGGTCGTGGCGGGAACGGGAAAGCGTGCGGGTGGCGTTCATGGCGCGTGCTCGGACAAAGGCGTGGACTGCCGACGCGCGCGAGTCTAGCGCCGGCGGTCAGGGCGTCGTGTGACGGAGCGTCGACAACCGGGCGCCGAGCCATTGCGCCGACGGCACGACCGGCTGCCCGGGGCACCGCACCGAATACGCCTTGCCGCTCATGCTGCTGCTCGTGGCCGCGCGCTCGATGAACTGCTCGGCGCTGGCGACCAGGTCGCGCCGACGCAGGTAGTCGTACTTGCGCCGCAGGTGTTCCTGCGCCTTCGCGGGCGGATACCACGTGCCGTTGCGCTGGAACTCGCAGCCCGACTTTCCGAGGGCATCGATCAGTTGCTCGATCTCGCGCTGCGCCTGCGGCGGCGGTTCGGCGAAGGCCGCCGGTGCCGCAACCAGGCCGACGCACGCGCCGACCACGACTGACCGGATGGCACGCCGCACGCTCATGCGCCTACTTCACCGCCGCCAGCCACGGCCGCACGACGCCAGCCCAGATCGCGTAACCGCTGGCGTTCATGTGCAGGCGATCGGCCACGAACAACTCCTCGCGCGGCTGGCCCTTCGCATCGAGCATGGGCAGGAATACGTCGAGGTAATCCACGCCCGGCGCCTGCTCGGCGTACTCGCGCACGAGCGCGTTGGCTTCGCGCATCTGCGGCAGCAGCGCGACGCGCGATGGGCTGGGCTTGATCGACACGAAACCGATCGGCGTTTCCGGCATCGTCTCGCGCACCTTCTCGACGAACGCGACGAAGTCGTCGCGCACCTGCTGCGGCGTGCGGCCTTCGAACAGATCGTTGTCGCCGGCGTAGAACACGATCGCGCCGGGCTGGTACGGCACGACGATGCGATCGGCGTAGTAGGTCGAATCGCGCACGCGCGAGCCGCCGAAACCGCGGTTGATCGTCGCCATCCCGGGGAAGTCCCCGGCCATCGAATCCCACAACCGGATCGACGAGGAGCCCACGAACAGCACCGCGCCGGGCATGCGCCGCACCACGCTGTCGGCCTGCTCGAACGCGACGATGTCGGGCTCCCACTTCGCGGAATCGCTGACGACGGCGGCCGGCACTTCCGGTGCGGCGGGATGGGAGGCGCAGGCGCCGAGCAGCGCCAGGCAGGCGATGAGGAGGATTCGGGTCACGGTCGCGTCCTTCTGGATCGCGCCGAGTGTGCCATGCGGTGCGTGGATGTCGCGAGGTCGCGTGCGCGGATGGGATGTTCGTCACGCCGAACGCTCGAACCGTCATTCCGGCGAACCCGGGGTGGCAACCGGATACCGCGAACCCGGTCCTTCGCGCTCAGGACGGACGAGCGCTAGCGGGCCCGCTGCGCCAGCCAATCGTGGATCGCCTGCGGCACCTCGCGCTGCGCGCGGCTGGACACGTAGATGCCGATGTGCCCGCCACGGAACGACAGTTCGCTGTAGTCGTCGCTCCCGGTGAGCCCCGCGAGCGCCTTCGACGACGCAGGCGGCACGAGGTGGTCCTGTTCGGCGTAGATGTTCAGGATCGGCATGTCGATGCTGCGCAGGTCCACCGCGCGGTCGCCGATCTCGATGCCGCCCTCGATGAAGCCGTTGCCCTGGTAGAACTGCTTCACGAACTGGCGGAACGCCTCGCCGGCCTGGTCGGGCGAATCGAAGATCCATTTCTCCATGCGCAGGAAATCCTCCAGCGCTTTCGGATCGTCCAGCACGTCCACCATGCCCACGTATTTCTGCACGAACAGCCGCCACGGCTTGAGCGTCAGGTAGCACCAGTTCATGACGTCCGCCGGCACGTTGCCGAGCGTATCGACGAACAGGTCCACGTCGAGTCCGCGCGTCCAGTTGCCGAGCATGTTGTCGCTGGTGTGGAAATCCACCGGCGTCACCATCGTGACGAGGTTCCGCACCTTGCGCGGGTTCAGCGCCGCGAAGCACAGCGAGAACGCGCCGCCCTGGCAGATGCCGAGCACGTTGACCGCATCCATGCGGTATTCGCGACGAAGATGGTCCACCGCGCCGCCGATGTAACGCTGGATGTAGTCCTCCAGTTCGAGGTAACGGTCGGAACGGTCGGGATAGCCCCAGTCGAGCACGTACACGTCCTCGCCGCGTTCCAGCAGGCCGCGCACGATCGACTTGTCGTCCTGCAGGTCGACCATGTAGGGGCGATTGACCAGTGCGTAGACGATCAGCAGCGGCACGCGCGCGGTCGGCGCGCGTCCGTGGGGCAGCGTGTTGCCGCGGAAGCGGTACAGCACGACCTTGCCGTCGCGCCAGACTTCCTCGCGCGCGGTCGCGCCGTAGTCGACGTCGTGCACCTGGTGCAGCGTGTCGAACCCGGCGCGCAACTTGGCCTGCAGGCGCAGCGATTCCTGCGCGAGCGAATCGGGCGTGAAGCCCAGCGGTCCGAAGGCGTCCATCAGCGCGCCCTCCCCGGCTTGCGGGGCGATGCCGGTTTCGCGGGTTTCGTCGTCGATTTCGTTGCGGCTTTCTTCGTCGCGGCCTTCTTCGTTCCCACTGGCGGCGACGCTTCCCGCACGTGCGTTTCGCGCGACTCCGGCCGCGACAACCCATCCAGCGCATCGCGAAGCCGCCGCAGTTCGCGTTCGAGCGCCACGATCTTGCGATGCGCCGCATCCACTTCCGTGCGCGTCGGCATGCCGAACTGCGTGCTGATCTGTTCCACTTCCTTCTGCATGCGCCCGCGCAGCGTCATCTGCGCGTTGACCAGCGCGGCGTATGCATCGCGGAAGCGCGGCGACAGCGCGATCTCGGCGTAGCTTTCCTCCGCCGCATCGATCCACAGGTCGAACAGCGCGCGCACCGAATCGAGTTGCTTGCCGGGCGCGCTGCGTTCCTCCAGCTTGCGTTCGAAGCGCGCGAACGCGTCCTGCCCGGCTTCGGCCAGCAACGCCTGGTAGGCCTGGCTCTGCTCCTGCAGCTCGAGTTGCGCCTGCGCGAGCTGCTGCCAGCGTTCCTGGTGTTCGCGCGCGAAACCGAACGCGGGCAGGTCCAGCCACGAGCGTCCTTCGCGCTGCATCGATTGCAGCCACGGCGCGAAGGTTTCGAACCATTTCGATGGATCGGTCTGCGCGCTGCCGGGCATGTTCGCGAACACCTGCGCGAACGGATTCGCGCCCTCGCCGCCCAGCGCCTGCTTCCACGCCGATGCGATGTCGCCGGCGCTGGCGGGCCGCCCGGCGAACTGCGCCGCCAGCTGCTGCATCTGCCCGAACCAGCCCTGCGCCTGCGCATTGAAGCGCGACACCGCCTCATCGCCCTGCGGCATGCCGCCGCGCGCGAGCTGCGACCACCAGTCCACCGCTTCGTTCCAGCCCGGCATGGCCGGAGCCGCCGGCTGCGTCGCGCGCAGCGCATCACCCCAGGCGTTCCAGTACCGCCGGTTCCACGCTTCGAAGTCGTCCACGCCCTGCATCGCCATCGCCACCGTCGGGGAAGGCGGTCATGGTACCAACGCGGTGTTTCGCCGCCGCGACGAGGCGGCGGCCGGATTCAGGGCTTGGGGATGCGCAGCGTCTTGCTGATCATCAGCGAGCCGGAAAGCGCGAACATCAGCACCAGCGGATGGAACTGCCACGGCCCCAGCTGCACCATGCCCAGCCACAGGTTCGCGCCGATGGCGCCCTGCGAGGCGGCGATCGCCAGCACGATCACCAGCACCAGGCTCGTCGGGATCGGCGTGCCTTCGAAATACTTCACCTTGTCGTCGCCGCCCGAGAGCGCTTCGGCGGTGACGTTGTAGCGCGCCAGTCGGCTCACGCCACAGCCGACGAAGTAGCTCAGCACGATCCAGTCCCATCCGCCCTGCAGGCCGCAGGCGTAGGCCAGCGCGGCGGGCGCCACGCCGAAGGAGATGACATCGGCCAGCGAATCCAGTTCGCGCCCCAGCGTGGAGGCCGACTTGCGCCAGCGGGCGACGCGGCCGTCGAGCGCGTCGAAGACGAAGGCCAGCGGGATCAGCGCCATGCCGATGAGCAGATCGCGCACCACGCCGTCCTGCAGGAAGCGCATCGCCGCGAAGATCGCGCCGGTGCCGCAGAAGGCGTTGGCCAGCGTGAACCAGTCGGCGAGGTGGAACTCGCGCAGCATCGAGAAATGGCGACGCGTCATGCGGCGCTCCGTGTCCGGGAAGACCGCCAGCGTGCCAAAAGGGGTGTGAAGCCAGCAAGAGGTGGCTCTGTAACGCCTCCAGCTTTCGCTGGAATGACGGAGGGAAAGCTGGCTGTGAGCGCGCGGACGGCGTGACATCCTGATTTCTCCAAACGCTGCGCGCGTGGACCGTACCGCGCCGCCACCAGCCTTTGTAGCCCGGGTAAGCGAAGCGCACCCGGGGCAGCGCGACCAAGGCGGCCAACCCGGGGGCGCTTCGCGTACCCGGGTTACATGGAGCGTGCAGTGCGTCTTACCTCGGCATCCGCAGATCCGAAGCCCGCAACGCCTTCCCCGCCCCCCGCGCCGTCGTTTCGATCACCGCATCCGCCGGCAGCGGCGCCACGCCGTCCAGGTGCGCGCTCACCCGGTCCAGCGCCTCGTACACGTAGGGCAGCAGCGGCAGGTAGCGCGCACCGTACCCGGGCAATCCCAGGAACGCATCGAAATGCTGCGCGTTGCGCACCTGCCAGTAACGCACGTCGCGACCCGCCGCCTGCGCGGCACGTACGTATGGCGCGCTGCTGAAGGCCGGCGGGATCAGGCCATCGTCCGTGCCGTGGATCACCACCACCGGCAATCCCGCGCGCGGGAGTCCGGCGCGCGTCTCTGCCACGCCCTGCTTCACGCGCGTCGCATCGGCCTCCCCGCCGGTCCACAACGCGCGCAGGCAATGCAGCGTGGTGAGTGGCGCGGTGGGGTTCTCCTCGACGATGTGGACGCCGGCACCCGGCGGGATGCCGCTCGCATCCGACCACCACGCCGCGCGCTCGGCGGCAGTGGCGGCACGCGGCGCGAAGTCCGGACCCAGCGCGGAATACCGGTTTCCGCACGGCATCTCGCCGACACCGTAGCGCCCGTACGCCGAGGCATACGCCACCGCGACCGCGCGCCACAGATCGAAGCCGACCGACAGCGCCCCGGCGCGCAGCGACGCGTCGGTCCAGCCGGACGCCTTCATCGCCTCGTACGCGTAGCGCGCCTGCGCCGCGGTATCGGCGCCCCCGATCACGCCCGTGGCCTGCAGCGCGGCGCAGCGCTGCGTCCACGCCGGCACCGACTGCGCCGCGAGCGGCGGCTGCGGCAGGCCCTGCAGGTGCAGCAGCGCGCAGGGCATGAGCAGCGCCGCTTCGGTCGTGTAGTCGTACAGCGGACGCGCACCTTCGACGTACACGTTCGGCTCGCCCGCGACCACGGCGTCGAGCCAGTCGCCCTCCAGTTCCGCCGCGCGCAGCACCGCGCCACCGCCGTTGGAAATGCCGGCGGCGATCACCCGCGTGTTGTCGAAGGTGAAAGGCGCGGCGTCCGGGAACGCCGCGTCCAGCGATCGCAGCGCGAACTGCGCCGCCTGCTTCACGTGCAGGCCCCAGTCCGCTTCGGGGTTGTCCTTCGAATGCGCGTGCTTGAACGCCACGCCCGGGGCGGCGGTCGTCGCCGGATCGAAGGCCTGGCCATCGCCGCGCGCACCGATCGTGCCGTCCGCGCGCACGCCCTGACCCGCGTCGAGGTCGACGTAATCCGTTCCCGCGCCCTTGTCCGTGTAGGCGACGGCGCATCCGTTCGGCAGCCCCCACGCGCCGGCGACGGCGATCGACCCGTAGATGCCGCGCGAGCCCGACGACGCCGTCACGACCACGCAACGACGCGCCACGTCGAACGTATCGGGCACCTGCACCAGCACGCGATGCGGCTCGCGCGCGCCGGGGACGGTGGCGAAGGCGCTGAATTCACGACCGGGCACCGACTCCACGCGTCCGTACACGTCGCCGTAGCCACCGCCCGGCGCGAGATCGGCGATGCCGCGCCAGTTGCTCCACAGCGCACGGCGGCGCAGTTCGGCGGGCGTGGGACGTTCCGCATCGGCGAAGGCCGGCGGCGTCATCGCGCGCAAGCCGGCCAGGCCCAGGCCGCCGGTGAGCAGGTCGTCGTCGCCGCGATGTTCGGTCGTGCGCGCTTGCAGGAACACCGGCGCGGCCTCCGTCGCGGTGCGTGGATTCCGGGTGGCGCAGGCGGCCAGCGCGAGCGCGGCGCCTGACACGGTGAGGACGATCGCGATGCGGACAGGCGTCAGGTTCATGCGCCGAGCCTAGCAATCCCGTCCGCGGCGCCCATCGTACTTTCGTACCAGCGCGCCGCCGGAGGCCGTGGCCGCTTGCTAGGCTTGCGCGATGCCGACCCTGCTGATCGCCGATGACCACCCGCTGTTCCGCGCCGCGCTGCGCCAGGCCGCGATGGAAGCCGTGGCCGGCGCCGACATCCGGGAAGCCGGCAGCCTCGATGCGGTGCTCGCCGCGCTCGATGCCGACGGCGGGATCGACCTGGTCCTGCTCGACCTGCACATGCCCGGCAACCACGGGTTGGCGGGACTCGCCGCGATCCGCGCGCAGTACCCCGGCGTGGCCGTGGTGGTGGTGTCGGCGAACGACGATCCGCGCGTGGTGCGCCGCGCGCTCGATCACGGCGCGGCGGGCTATCTCCCCAAGAGCGCGGGGCTGGACGAACTGCGCGATGCGATCCGCGCGGTGCTCGCCTGCGAGCAGTGGCTGCCCGCTTCGCTGCGTGCCGCCGTGGCGCGCACGCAGAGCGACAGCGGCGACGCCGACCTCGCCGCGCGCCTGGCGAGCCTGTCGCCGCAGCAGTTCCGTGTGCTGACGCTGGTGGCGCAGGGGCTGCTCAACAAGCAGATCGCCGATCGCCTGGACGTGCAGGAGCGCACGGTGAAGGCGCATTTGTCGGCGATCTTCGAGCGCCTGGGCGTGCGCAACCGCACGCAGGCCAGCGTGGTCCTGCGCGAGCTCGAACTGGCCGATCCGGCGCGCCAGCTCGCGTAGCCCGCGATCCTTCCGATGCGGCCGGCGCTCACTCGCCGGCGTTGCGGGCGGCGCGGTTGCCGCCGCTGGCTTCGCCGCCCTTGCGGCCGATCGCGGACATGTGTTCGCGATCGCGGCTCACCGCTTCGCCGCCCTTGCGTCCGGCGATGCGCGCTTCGGCGGAGCTGAACTCGTGGGCGCGTCCGCTCTCGTGCGCGGCCTTGCCGCCCTTGCTGGCGATCTCGCGCTGCCTGCCGGCATCCATGGACGCGAAACCGCGTTCGCTCTTGCCGCGTCGACTCTCCTGTGGGTGCTCGTTGGCCATCGTTGCGTCCTCGTGTGGGGTGGGCGCAGCCCGCGAGGCGCGGCCTGCGACTGAGGAAGGCGCAATTTCCATGCCATTGCGCGCGCCTATGCGACGGCAACGCCGGGGCGGCGTCGGATGAAATTGCTTCCGGCATCAATGAAGCTGCGTGCACGCACGGTGGCTCGCCCCGCCCCGCCCGCGCAGCCGATCCGTCGTGTGACGAAGGCGCTGCCATCCTTTCCGCCCACGCGGAAGCGGACTCAGCCGCACGATGGCTTCAGGAGACCGCGAATTCCCGCGCGGCCAGCGCCCGGTCGAGCATCGACTTCAGCGCCAGCGGCTTCACCGGCTTGGCGAGCAACGACAGCCCCGCTTCGTGCACGGCGCGGCGCACGTCCTCGCCGCGATCGGCGCTGAGGATCAAGGTCGGGCGCGCACCGAACCGTGCGGCCAGGCGATCGGCCAGGCGCACGCCGGTATCGCCATCATCGAGGTGATAGTCGAACAGCCACAGCGCGGCGGGCGCCTGCCGCAGCGCGGCCTCGGCCCCGACGCCATCCAGCGCGGTGACGACCTCGTATCCCCACCGCTGCAGCACGCCGGCGAGCGCGTCCATCGCCAGCGGATCGTTGTCGACCAGCAGCACGCGCAGCGATCGGCCGTCGTGCGCGAACGCGTGCGTCGTCGCTGCCGGCAGTGGCACCTGTGCCACGCGCACCGAGAACACCGTGCCGATGCCGAGCCCGCTTCGCAGCGCCAGCGGCGCATCGAGCAGCTGCGCGATGCGCTCGGCGATCGACAGGCCCAGGCCCAGCCCCTGCCCCGGCGCGTCCTCGCCACGGCGGAATTCCTCGAAGATCGCCGCCTGTTGCGCGGGCGCGATGCCCGGCCCGGTGTCGTGCACTTCGATGCGCAGTCCGTCGCCATCGCGACGCACACCGAGCAGCACGCTTCCCTGCGCCGTGTAACGCACGGCGTTGGCGAGGAAGTTCTGCAGCACGCGGCGCAGCAGTTGCGGATCGCTGTGCGTCCACGCGCGCGTGCCGACGAAACGGAACCGCAACCCGCGCGCCGTTGCGATCGCGCGGAACTCCGAGGCGAGCGGCTCGAGCACGTCGCCCAGCGGGAACGCACGCGGCTGCGGCACCAGCCCGCCCGCTTCGAGCCGCGACATGTCGAGCAGGCCCGTCAGCAGGTCGCTGGTCGAATCCAGCGCACCGCCGATCTGCGCCACCGTCTCGCGCTGCCGCGCATCCAGCGGTTGCCGTGCGAGCGAATCGGCGAACAGCTGCGCCGCATGCAGCGGCTGCATCAGGTCGTGGCCGATGGCTGCGAGGAAGCGGCTCTTGGCCTCGTTCGCGCGTTCGGCCTCGCGCTTGGCGACTTCCAGGTCCGCGGTGCGCCCGGCGACGCGCAGCTCCAGCGTTTCGTTCGCCATGATCAGCCCGGCTTCGGCACGGCGGAACGCGGTCACGTCGGTGAAGGTGGCGACGAAGCCGCCGCCGGGCATGGGGTTGCCGCGGATCTCGACGATGCTTCCGTCGGGCAGCACGCGCTCGGACAGATGCGGCGTGCCGGCGCGCATGAACGCCAGGCGCCGTTCCAGCGCACGTTCCAAGTCGCGCTCGCTCCAGCCGCGCGTGGGCAGGCGTTGCAGGGCCCAGCGCGAGAGTTCGGCGATCGGGCGGCCCACCGTCAGCAGTTCCGGCGGGAAACCGAACAGCTCGGCGTAGCGGCGATTCCACGCGACCAGGCGCAGCTGCGCGTCGACCACGCTGATGCCCTGGCTCATGTTGTGCAGCGCCGCTTCCAGCACGCGCTGGTTGAAGCGCAGGTCGGCGGAGGCTTCGCCGACGATCGCGGCGACGGTGTCGAGGTCGTGGCTGCTCGCGCGTCGCGCCGCGTCCAGCAGCACGCGCGCCGACGCCGAGCCGAGCACGGCGGCGAGCTCGCGTTCGATGCGCGCCTCCACCGACGGCGGCACCGCGCCTTCGGCCTGGACGCCGTGCAGCAGCTGCGTCACGCGCTCGCGCGGAAGGAAGCGCAGGCCGGCGTCGCGCAGCGTGCGCAGGTCGAGGCCGCGCTGCGCACGGCGCGGCGCTTCGCGTCGCCACAATGCGGCGATGACCGTCGCGAGCGTGCCGACGAACAGGCTCGCGCCGACCGCCCGGCCCAGGCGGCTCCAGCCGGTCAGGCCGAACAGGCCGTCGGGCGCGAGCCAGCGCTGGTCGAACGGACCGGCGACGACCCACGACGGCGCCGCGCCGCGCGCTTCGACCATCATCGGCAGCAACAGCACCCACGCCCACGCCACGAACCCCGCGACGATGCCGGCCACCGCCGCGCGCGGGGGCGTCTGCGGACGCCACACGGCGAAAAACAGCGCGGGCGCCAGCGTCGCCAATGCCGAGAACGACACCGCACCGACGTCGGCCAGCGCATCGCTGCCGGCGAGCAGGCGGCTGTACGCCCACGCCAGCAGCATGATCGCGACGATGCCGCTGCGGCGCAGCGCGAGCACGCTGCCGCGCAGGTCGCTGCCGTCGTTGCGCGACCACGCGCCGCGCAGCAGGCCTGGCGCGAACCAGTGGTTGCCGATCATCAGGCTCAAGGTGAGCGTGCTGACCACGACCATGCCGGTGGCCGCGCTCAGGCCGCCAAGGAAGGCGAACAGCGCCAGCCCTTCCTGCCCCTGCGACAGCGGCAGCGCGAGCACGTACAGGTCCGACGGCACGCCCGTGCCCGCCAGCAGCGACTGCCCCGCCGTCGCCAGCGGCAGCACCGGCAGCGCGATCAGCACCAGGTACAGCGGGAATTGCCAGCGTGCGGTGCGCACGTCGCGCTCGTCGCGGCATTCGACCACGCCGACGTGGAACTGGTGCGGCAACACGAACATCGCCAGCGCGCCCAGCAGCACCAGCGGCGCGAAGCCGTCGGCGCCACGCGCGGGCGGCGGTGGTGCGGTGGTTTGCGGGAGATCGCCGAGTCCGAACCACACGAACGCGCCCAGTGCGAGCATCGCGGCCAGCTTGAACACCGACTCGAACGCCATCGCCAGCACGAGGCCGCGGTTGTGCTCGGCAGCGCTCGCGCGGCGCGTGCCGAACAGCATCGCGAACAGCGCCATCGCCAAGGCGACGTAAAGCGCGCTGTCCTGCCAGGCCGGCGCGGCGGTGCCTTCGGCGGTGCGCGTGGTGAGCATCGCGAAGCTCATCGCGACCGCTTTCAGCTGCAGCGCGATGTAGGGAATGAGCCCGAGCGCGGCGATCAGCGTCACCGTCGCCGCGAGCCACGCATCCTTGCCCAGGCGCGTGGCGATGAGGTCGGCGAGCGAGGTCGCATTGGTCTCGCGCGAGAGCCGCACGAGTTTCACCATGAAGGCGATCGCCAGGCCGTACAGCAGGATCGCGCCGAGGAACGTCGGCGGCAGCGGCCAGCCGTAGCGCGCGGCCTGCGTGACGGTGCCGTAGAACGTCCACGACGTGCAGTGCACCGCGAGCGAAAGCGCGTAGACGTGGCGCCATTGTCGTGCGAGCACTGTCGGCCGCCGCTCGGCGTACAACGCCGTGCCGAACATCAACGCGAGCCACGCGAGGCTGGCGACGGCGACGTTGGTGAAGCTCAGCATGGGCATGCGGCGGGGCTCATGGGCGGAGGATAGCTGGACGGACGGCCCTTACGACGCCACCCGCATGGAGCGTGACAGCCCGGGCCCGGCCTTCGCCGGGATGACGGTGAGGCTTGGCCCGCGATGACGGTGAGCGTTGGCCCTTGTAGCCCGGGTAAGCGAAGCGCACCCGGGGCCTGCCTCGAAGCGAAGATCACGATGGGCTCCAGCTTCCGCCGGAATGACGGTGACAAACGAGATGCCGCGACCGCCTCGATCCCCACCTTTGCCGCGATGACGGTGAGGGTTGGCCCTTGTAGCCCGGGTAAGCGAAGCGCACCCGGGGCTTGCCTCGAAGCGAAGATCACGATGGGCTCCAGCTTCCGCCGGAATGACAGTGACAAACGAGATGCCGCGACTGCCTCGATCCCACCTTTGCCGGGATGACGGTGAGGGTTGGCCCTTGTAGCCTGGGTAAGCGAAGCGCACCCGGGGCTTGCCTCGAAGCGAAGATCACGATGGGCTCCAGCTTCCGCTGGAATGACGGTGACAAGCGAGATGCCGCGACTGCCTCGATCCCACCTTTGCCGGGATGACGGTGAGGGTTGGCTCTTGTAGCCCGGGTAAGCGAAGCGCACCCGGGGCTTGCCTCGACGCGAGCATCAAGCGTGCCCCCCGGGATCACGCGTGAGCGCCAACCTCAGAAGTCGTACCGCACCGCCAGACTGTACTGCCGCGGCGCTCCATAGAACCCCGTCAGCACACCCAGCGCCGCATTGAGGTTGTAACCCGTCGTGCGGTACTCCTTGTCGGCCAGGTTCGTGCCCTGCAGCGAGAACGACCAGTGATCGTCCAGGCGCCAGATCACGCCCGCGTTCACCAGCCCGTAGCCGTCCTGCGTGATCGGCAGCGCGCCGGTGCGGACGATTTCCGTCGTCGCCACCACCTCGCTCTGGTAGCTGTAGCCCACGCGCGCCGAGAGATCGCCGCCGCCCGACAGCGGCGTGCGCCACTCCACGTTCAACGCACCCGAGAACTCCGGCGCATTGGTGAATTCCTGCTCGTCGGCGATGTTGACGCCGGCGTACATGAACTCGTCGTACTTCGCATCCAGCCACGCCAGGTTGCCGCTGATCAGCCAGTGCCTCGTCGGCAGCCACTGGTACTCGACTTCAACGCCTTCCACCGTGCCGGAACCGGCGTTGGTGAAGTCGCCGAAGAACGCATCGTCCACGCCGTCGCCATTGCTGTCGTAGGCGGTGAACACCGACAGCTGGATGTCCTCGTACTTGTTGTGGAACGCCGCCAGGTTCAGGAACAGCGTCTGCTCGAGGAACGCCATCTTCGTGCCGATTTCATAGCTGTCCACCGATTCGTCGTCGAACGGCTCGGCCGAGCGTGGCACGGCGGTGGCCTGCGCGCGGATGTTGTAGCCGCCCGACTTGAAGCCGCGCGACGCCAGGCCATACACCATGATGTCCGGCGTGACCTGGTAATCCAGCGAGATCTTCGGCGAGGTGTTCTGGAAGTCGATGCGCTTGTCGAAGTCGGCCGCGATCGGCGTCGGGTTGCTCGCCGTGCATGCGGGCGCCAGCGTGGTGAACGTCGCGTCCGTGTAGCAGCGGTTGAGCACGACCGCGTGCTTGCGCTCGTCGGTGTAGCGCGCGCCGACGTCGAGCTTCAACTTCTCGGTCAAGTCGAACGTCCAGTCCGCGTACAGCGCCCACTGGTCGGTGTAGACCGTGCCCTGCGTGTCGCCGAACGACACGTCGAAGAAGTTGTTGAGCACCTGGCCGCCGGCCCAGCCGTCGAAGAAGTACAGGCCGACCACGCCGCGACTGCGACCGCCGGCGTCGTAGTTCACCTGCAATTCGTTGGTGACCTGTTCGTCGCTGTAGAACGCCTTCACGTCGGCGATCCTGTTGGGCAGCGTGTCGAAGTCGATGTTGGTCTCGGTGTCGGACTCGCGCTTGGCGAGGATGTACTTCACCGCCCAGTCGTCGTTGACGCGCCAGTTGACGGTCGCCGAGGCGCCCTTCATCTCGGTGTCGTTGACGTTGGGCATGCCGCTGCGGATGTCGTAGCGGTCGTCCAGCGGCGCGAAGCCGGGCGCGAAGCGGTTCGGCGCGAGCATCTTCGCGCCGCGCACACCGGACTGGTCGTCCATCCAGTCGAAGGCGAACTGGATGTCGAGGTTGTCGCTGACGTACGCGCCGAGCTGGCCCCGCGCGGCGAGGATTTCCTTGTCGCTCACCGGCTGGCCGTTGGTGAGGTTCTCGCCGAAACCGTCGCGATTCAGGCTCGCCAGCGCCAGCCGCCCACGCAGCGCGCCGTCGCCAACCGAACCGCTGGCGGCGGCGCGCACGTCGAGCTGGTTGTAGTTGCCGACGGTGACCGACGCCTGACCATCGGGTTCGACGCCCAGGCCGCGCGAGATGTACTTGATCGCACCGCCAATCGTGTTCTTGCCGTACAGCGTGCCCTGCGGGCCGCGCAGCACTTCCACGCGCTCGACGTCGAACACGTCCAGCAGCGCACCCTGCGGACGCGCGATGTAGACATCGTCCATGTAGATGCCCACGCCGGGGTCCACGCCCCACAGCGGATCGGACTGGCCGACGCCGCGGATGTAGGCGGTGACCGTGCTGGACGACCCGCGCGCGGCATAGACGGTCAGGTTCGGCACCTGGGCGTCGAGGTCGCCGAGGTCTTCAACGTTCAACTGATCGAGCGCGTCGGCGGTGAACGCCGTCACCGCGACCGGCACTTCCTGCAGCGTTTCCTCGCGCTTGCGCGCGGTGACGGTGACGCCGCCGAGCGTGGTGGTTTCCTCGCCCGGTGCCGTGGCGCCGGCGTCCTGCGCGTGCGCCAGCGGCGCGACGAGCGCCAGCGCAATCGCGAGACTCAGGCCGTTACGGGTGCTGCGATGGTTCATCTGAACGCTCCTTCCCCAACGTTGTGCGCATGCCGGCACGCGGCCGGCGCGGAATGGACAACGGGCCCTCCCCCGTCCTGCCGCAAGACTAGGGCGCAAGGTCCAAGAATCGCTCCTGTACCTTCGGACAATGCCGGGCCATCCCCGCGCCAATGAGACTGCATCGGTCGTCCTGCGGAGCGGGACGATGGCGGCCACCCTGCTTCGTCGTTGGCGCGAACGCGGCACAGGCGACGGCCCCTTCATCCGATCCCGTCTTCGAGGACGTTCATGGCATTCCTGATCGTGCTGGCCGCGTTGTGCTTCCTGATGTTCGTGGCCTACCGCGGCTACAGCGTGATCCTGTTCGCGCCGGTGGCGGCGCTGGGCGCGGTGCTGTTGACCGATCCGACGCTGGTCGCGCCGATGTTCACCGGCCTGTTCATGGACAAGATGGTCGGCTTCCTGAAGCTGTACTTCCCCGTGTTCCTGCTCGGCGCGATCTTCGGGAAGCTGATCGAGCTGTCGGGGTTCTCCAAGTCGATAGTGACCGCCACCATCGGCCTGTTCGGCGCGCAACGCGCGATGCTGTCGATCGTCGTCGTCTGCGCGCTGCTGACCTACGGCGGCGTGTCGCTGTTCGTGGTGGTGTTCGCGGTGTATCCGTTCGCGGCGGAACTGTTCCGCCAGAGCGACATCCCCAAGCGGCTGATCCCCGGCACCATCGCGCTGGGCGCCTTCACCTTCACCATGGACGCGCTGCCGGGCACGCCGCAGATCCAGAACATCATCCCCACCACGTTCTTCGGCACGAACACCTGGGCCGCGCCGGTGCTGGGCACGATCGGCGGCGTGTTCATCCTGATCGTCGGCCTCGCGTACCTCGACTGGCGCCGCCGCGTCGCGCGTTCGCGCGGTGAGGGATATGGCACCGCGCTGGTCAACGAACCGGCAGCGTTCGCCGGGCAGACGCTCGCGCACCCGCTCATCGCCATCGCGCCGCTCGTGCTGGTGGGCGTGGCGAACAAGCTGCTGACGACGGCGATCCCGCGTTTCTACGGCGAAAGCCACAGCTTCGATCCGGCGGTGATCGGCAACGCCACGCCGGTGGTGCAGGAAATCACCAAGGTCGCCGCGATCTGGGCCGTGCAGGGCGCGCTGCTGCTGGGCATCGCCACGGTGCTGGTGTTCGCGTGGAAACCGGTGATGGCGGGCTTTGCCGAAGGCACGAAGTCGGCCGTCGGCGGCGCGTTGCTGGCGGCCATGAACACCGCATCGGAATACGGTTTCGGCGCGGTGATCGCGGCGCTGCCGGGCTTTCTGGTCGTCGCCAACGCACTGGGCGCCATTCCGAACCCGCTGATCAACCAGGCCGTGACCGTGACGGCACTGGCGGGCATCACCGGTTCCGCGTCGGGCGGCATGAGCATCGCATTGGCCGCGATGGCCGAAACCTTCATCGCCAACGCGAACGCCGCCGGCATTCCGATGGAAGTGTTGCACCGCGTCGCCGCGATGGCCTCCGGCGGCATGGACACCCTGCCCCACAACGGCGCCGTCATCACGCTGCTGGCGGTGACCGGCCTGACGCATCGCCAGGCGTACAAGGACATCTTCGCGATCACCGCGATCAAGACGATCGCGGTGTTCGTGGTGATTGGCGTGTTCTATGCGACGGGTTGGGTGTGACGCCCACAGCGCCGATGTCGTTGTAGCCCGGGTAAGCGAAGCGCACCCGGGGAGCTGTCACGCCCATGAGCCCGCTTCAGCCGAACCAAGCGGCAGCGCTGAACTCTCGCCCTCCCCGCACAACGCTACGGTCCCCGCTTTTGTAGCCCGGGTAAGCGAAGCACACCCGGGGACCTGTCACGCTCATGAGCCCGCTAGCGCACCCGGGACCTGTCACGCCCAACCCGGGTGCGCTTCGCTTACCCGGGCTACAACGGCCGACGTCATCAACCCGGCTCGGGCTCGGGCTCGGGACCGTGCTGGATGACGAGGGACAACGCGTCGTCCACGTAGGACGCGGTTCGCTCGAAGAGTTCGGACAGCGCATCCAGCGAGAGGACGACATACTCGGTCGGCTCCCGGCGGGCTTCGGTGAGTTGGGCCAGCAGGCGCAATTGATCGCGCGTCTGGACCAGCGAATCGTGGGCGGAACGGGGCAGCAGATAGCCGCGAAATGCGGCGGGGATGGAACGCGTGTCCTTGCTCATGCGGGGGTTCTCCAGCAAACCAGCCGGGCTTGCGCCGGGGATTCGGCGCAAGGGTGTCGGGAGGTTAGAAGCCGCAAGTAGTCGGCGGGCGTATTTCCTCTTGCGAGGTGTTGTATTAGCCGCCCTCCCGACGCAGAACGTCATCGCGTCGGACATATGCCCAAGGTTCGGACATAAGAAACCCGCCTGTGATTCGGTGGCGGGTTACCGCTACTTGCGGAGCTTCTACACTCCTTGAGAGCGAGTGTGCTGGCGCCGGTAAGCGGCGAGCAATCAGCTTTTGTCGCAGTGCTGTTCCGCACGAACTTGCGATGCTGCCCCGTCCACAAATCGCACCATTACGCGACAGGGTTATCCGCAATCGCCTTTCCGGGTACTCCGGAGGCACGCAAATGTTCGTCGATAAGCTTCGGGAGATGTCGAACCACGTAAAACAACTCTTCGTCTCGCCCAACCATGTCATGCATTAGCGGGCCACTTAGAGCGACATCGAGGACCACCGCAAGCTGCCTCCTCGCGGTATGCACGCCTTTAGCATCGCGCTTCGCGACCGCTCGATACAATTCCATCCCTACCTCATACAGCCAGGGAAGTTCGTCTCGAAACATCGAGAATATGAGTAGCAAACCAACTCCTCTCGCATTCCCAAGCGAGCCGCGGGAAAGAGATAATATTTCATCCAACATCGCCGGATGGAACCGACGCCCCTTCAGCGAACCACCCCGGCGTGACAGCGATTGAACGCGATGGTCGACACGGTCTGGAAGTTCGCGGACCATCGCTTTGACTTCTTCAAAGAGTTTAGCCACTCCCTGCTCGTCACCGGAGGGCGCCTTCCGCTCCTGCTTTGACGCTGGAAGCGCTTTAATCTGCTCTATGAATAGCCGAACCTGCATCCGCACTGCAGCCTCTCGAGGTGCAGCATCTGGATTCCTTTGCATGAGCTGAATAACTAATTTCGTCAACGAGTCCTCGTCATCACCGCAGTTCTGAAACTGCCCGAAAGGACCTGTACTTACCTTTTCAAGCTGTACGCCAAGCGCAAGGCCGAGAACGTCGTCTCAAGCCGCCCCTTTGCGACACCCGCTTCATACAGGATCCATGGACGATCGAGACTGCGCGCCGTGAGCAACGCCACAACATCTGTCGCATCCCCGAGCTGCGACATGATTGACGCGTACCACTCCGCTCCGAATTCAATCCCGGCATTACTCTTTCGGTCAGACGAACGAAAGGACTTCAATGTGCCGCCGCTAACGTCGGACAGCAGATTCGCAAAGAGTTCTGCCAAATCCGCGTCGCGCGTGTCATGGCTAATAAAAACAAGTGAGCGCGGCCTCACGCCCAGATTCTGCGCATCGCTTTGTGCCTCATCACGCGTCGCCACCTCTACGGCGGGCTTCTGGACTCTCGACTTTCGTGCAGCCATATCATCCCCAACTAAGTATAAAAGAGCGACCGATTCGTTACGCGTCTTTCCGAGCAATCCACTGTGTATGCTCACGCGAAAACGCATTCTCTGCGTCACTGACGAAAGCGGAGAATTCCTGATCGGTCTCTGCCGCAAACGCCTGCTCGCGTATGAAGCCAATCTCGTGAGCAGTCAGCGCATAGGAAGAGGCAAGCTCAGAAAATCTCCTCGCCTGCATCCAGCCTAGCAAGCTTGCCGCGATAGCTACGAAAACATCTGTCGGCCAAATTCCCAAGCCTGCAGAACCAAACTTAAAGATGGCGCACACGACCGCCAGGGAGTTCACACCGACCAAGCACCAAAAGAACAGCGTGGATGCGTCGCGATTTGCTCTTGCTTTATCGGCATACCACGTAAGCTGATTGAGGATTCTCCCACTTTCATACGCGCGCTTCCGTTCATCCAAAGATAGGGACCGCAGCGCCTTCATCTCCTCAGTGATCTGCCGCTCATCGAGATACTTTGTCAAAGCTGAGGCAACTTCCCTGTTTTGGTTAACGACCCCCCTCAGCTTCTCACGAAAGTCGATATCGGCAGCGGCGTTCTCCACGCAGAACGGCTCCGCTCTCGCTACATATCGCCAAGTTAGCGTCTTCACAGACTCAGCGACTGCACGCCCCCCATACCAGTAACGATCAGGGCGCTTACTGAACAAGTAGATTGAACACGCAAGAGCCGCGAGGAGAGCTATTAGTTGCGCTCCGCTGACCCAATGACTCGACGACGTGATCAGCGATAGCGCCGCTGCGATGACCAGCATCGACAAATGCGCGCCCAAAGCCAAGAAGAAATGTCGCTGACTGTCAGCAGAAAGTTGATCCGCTGAGCGATAGATCCCTGGAAAATTCGCGTCACGCATGATCATCCTCAGTAGCCCAGACTTATGTAAACCCTGTCTTTGTAGAAATAGTCATCGTCCGGAGGCTGCATCGAGTAATTTCTCAACGCATACGCGACAATCTTAGGCGAGAAGGGAACAAAGATCGCACCGATATTCCTCATAACGGGCGGGCAGGTCTCTGGAACGGATCGCCTCGCTCCGTCGAGATTGACCCCGATGACCCTGCAACCCTTCTCGATAGCGACCTCAATCTCCCAGCGCACGTACTTGTGCTTGTATCGCGTGTCGGCGCCTATGAGGACAGCGAGCGTTCCAGCCATGTCAATCCGCTCCCTGCATTTTCGTTTTATATACGCCTCATCTTCTGATTTGATCTCTTGCTGCAGCTGACAATCTGTGAAGTTGAAGTCGATGTGCTCGTGCGCTTTCCAAGCCTGCATGAGCCAATAAAATTTGATGTCAGTCGAGCTAAAGCTGACAAAGGTTCGCGGCAATCCCATAACCCCTCCTTTGCAATTTATTCTGCGCGGAACCTGGGTAAGCGGACCACCGGATCGAGTCCGAAGATGCTCGCCGCATCACCCCACCCACAACAACACCCCCACCGCCACTGCATTATTCAAAACATGCAGCGCCACAGCCGGCGCCAGCGAGCCGGTGCGCTTCACCAGCCACCCACCAAACAACCCCATGGCGAAGTAAAAGAGAAAGCGCGGCGGGTCGTCGTGCATGGCGGCGAAGCCGAGTGCCTGCAACGTGTTCGCCCAGCCGAAGCTGATGTGGCGCGACAGGCCGCCCAGCAACAGGCCACGGAACACGAGCTCTTCGAACACGGGGCCCACCAGCGCCAGGATCAGCAGCGACAGCATCGGGCCGCCGAGCTGCGCGCCGCCTTCCGCCATCGCGGCCACCATGCGCGTCTGGTGGGTTTCAAGGTTCACGCCCAGCGCGCCGTTGATGAGGGCCAGCGCCCAGCCCAACGCGATCAGCGCGCCCCACATCAGCAGCACGACCCACCACGTGCGCAGCACGGCGCGGTCGCCAATGAACTGGCGTCGGGTCATGCCGGCCAGCGCCGGCGCGATGAAGACCAGCGCGGTGATTTCGGCGATGAGGAAGGCCTGGAACATCGTCGCCGACGCCTCCGCATTGCCGCTGAACATGTCGGCCATCGCCTCCGGCCACACCAGCAGCATCACCAGCATCGGGACGATGAGCGCGACGGCTCCGGCGTACCACGCGCGCCACAGGCCAATGGCCGGGAACAACGGTTCGCTCACCCGGCCCTTGAGGCGCCGTGCCAGCCCGCGGTAGTGCGCGGGCACCAGCACCACGCCGGGCGCCAGCAGCAGGACGAACAGGTAGGCGACGAATATCGCCACGCCCGGCAGCATGGTCGGGCTGACCAGCGTGAGCGGCGCGGCCATCGCCAGCGTGGCGAAGCGCGAAAGGTGCATGGCGAAGTTCGGGCGATCGGTCAGGTCCACCAGCTTCGCCGCGCCGGCGTAGTCGCGGGCGCCCATGGCGGCCTCGAACTTGAGCGACCGGGTCGCTTCGCACTTGATGCAGACGTCCTTGAGCACGCGCTGCGCCGATGCGAAATCGCCGGCTCGCATGTAGGCGCGCGCGGCCGCTTCACGGTCGACGAACTCCATCAGGTTCGGCTGGCGGCGCAGTTGCGCCACGCCCGCCTTCGGGTCGGGCAATGCGAGGGCGGCCTTGACGCGCGCGGCCACATCCATCGGATTTTCCGACGGCGCGGCCTTTGCCAGCAGGTCGGCCGCCTCGTCCAACTTCTTCTGGCTCGCCAGATACTGTGCCGCGGCGCCGGTACGGGAGGCATCGCCCAGGCGTACCGCCAACAGGGCCAGTTCGCCGGCGCGTTCCGGGTTGCCGCTGAACTCGTGGCCCATCGACGTCTGGCTCAGCAGCTCGCGCCGGGACGACGACGGCCAGTGGTCGGCGGTCTTCAGGATGGCTTCGCCGCGCTTGGCGGCTTCTTCGCCGAAGAGCGTTTCCATCTCGAACAACGCCACCTGCGGCGCGTTTGGCCAGCGCTCGCGCAGTTGTTGGGTGCAGGACGCATGGGCATCTTCCGCTGCGGGAATCCAGCGGCCGACGTCCGGATCGCCATAGAACCGAAGGAAGCGGCATCGCGAAACGGCGAGCTCGATGTCGCCGGGCGCCTGCCTGATGGCGGCATCCAACGTGGCGAGCGCGTCGTCGTAGGCGCGCTGGGTGGCCTCCTCGACCTTCCCGATGGCCATTCCCGCTTGCGCACCCGCAAGGTCGGGCACCGGCTCCGCCGCCTGCGCCAGTCCGATGAAAAGTGCGGCCGCCGCACACAGCGCCCGCCATGCCGCGCGAGTATCCATACCCCATCCCCCAATGTCCCCGCCCCGAGTTTGCGACAGGGCGCCCGGGAAATGAAGGGCCGGTGGAGGGCTTTCCGGTGGCCCGTGGACGGGTGCGTCGACGGTTGGGGCGGGCTTCGCTCGCCGTGGTGGGCGGGCGGTCCCGGGTGCGCTTCGCTTACCCGGGCTACAACAGCTACAAATGCGGGGTTACGCCGGGTTTGTGCCGTGCGACCTGCGGAAAGTGCTTCTCGTGGCGCAAAAAGCGCTGCGCGTGACGCGTGGAGTGCCAGCGCCGGCACTGTGGCCGGCAACGTCGGCACTTGAAGTGCCTGCGATGGCGCTTTCTTGGTTCGGAAACAATCAAGAAAGGGGCACGCGTGGCGCTTTTTTCGCCAGCCTCGGCACTTGAAGCGGGGCGCGCGGCACTTTGCGTGCCATCGATGACGCCTTCTTCGCCTCGGGGCAATCAAAAAAGCGTCGCGCATGACGCCTGGTTCGTCAGCGTCGGCACTTCCGGCACCTCGCGTGGCGCTTCTTTCGTCACGCGTTGCGCGGAAAGCGCCGTCGATGCCACATCCTGTGCCGACGCCGCCGCGCGACGTGCCCTACCCGGCGTTACCTGCGCGTGCTCGACGGTTGCATCGAACTTACGTCGGCATGTCCCCGATCCGCAGCGACACCGTCACCAGGCTCGCATCCTCCGGATTGGTGACGACGGAGAACCCCAGCGCGCGGCACATCTCGATCATCGTGCGGTTCTCCTGCAGCACTTCGCCTTCGATCGAACGCAGGCCCAGCCAGCGCGCGTACTCGATCATGATCTGCATCAACCGCCAGCCCAGGCCGTGCCCCTTGAGGTCGGAGCGCACCAGGATGCCGTATTCGCCCTTGTCGTAGTTCGCGTCCGCCAGCAGGCGCACGGCGCCGAGCATGTCGCCCGTGGGCGGGTCGATGGCGACCAGGGCGATGGAGCGCGCGTAATCCAGCTGCGTCAGCTGCGCGATGAACTCGTGGCTGAAATGCTTCACCGTCTGGAAGAAGCGCATGCGCAGGTCTTCATCGGACACGCGACCGAAGAACTCGCGGAACATCGCGTCGTCTTCCGGCCGCACGGGTCGCACGAACGCGTTCGCGCCGTCCGACAGCACGATCTGGCGCTCCCATTCCTTCGGATACGGACGAATCGCCAGCCGCGGATGCCCACGCCCCTTGTGCAGCCGGCGCGAGCGCGAGACGCCGATGCGTGCGTCCACGGCGATCAGGCCCTCCTTGTCGGCCAGCAGTGGGTTGATGTCGACCTCGCGGATGTCCGGCACATCGACCACCAGCTGCGCCAGTTTCACCAGCGCCAGCGCGACGGCACGCTCATCGGCCGCCGGGACGTCGCGATAGGCCTTGAGGATGCGCGACACGCGCGTGCGGCCGATCATCTCGTGGGCTAGGCGCAGGTCGAGCGGCGGCAGTGCCAGCACCTTGTCGTCGATCACTTCCACCGCCGTGCCGCCACGGCCGAACACGATGACGGGCCCGAAGGTTTCATCGTCCGCGACGCCGGCAATCAACTCGCGCGCCTTGGGCCGCACGATCATCGGATGCACCGTCACGCCTTCGATGCGCGCGTCCGGCCGCAGGTCGCGCGCGCGTTGCAGGATCGACGCGGTCGCATCGCGCACCGCCTGTTCGCTGAACAGATTCAGGCGCACGCCGTCGACATCGGATTTGTGTTCGATGTCAGGCGACAGCACCTTCACCGCGACCTGCAATCCGTCCGCGAGCCACGGTGCCGCCCCGCGTGCGGCCTCGTCCGCATCGACCGCACGCGCCACCGGCGTGATCGGAATGCCATAGGCGCCGAGCACGCGCGTGACCTCGACGGGATCGAGCCAGCGCCGGCCCGACCGGATCGCCGCATCGACGATGCCGCGCGCGGTGTCGGTATCGACCACGAAATCGTCCGGCAGGCTCGGCGGCGTTTCCATCAGCGTCATCTGCGCTTCGCGATGCCGCACCAGGTACATGAAGCCGCGCACCGCGTCGGCCTCGGTCGGATAGTTGGGAATGCGCGCCGCGTTGAGTCGATCCACCGCCGCATCGTCCGCGCCCAGCCACACGGCGAACACGGGCTTCTTCCGCGTGTGCCACGGCAACGATTCGCGCGCCTTGGCCAGCGCATCGGCGCGGCTGTGCGCGTCCATCAACGCGGTGGGCGTGTTGAGCACGAGCAGCGCGTCGTTGCCGTCGTCCATCGCGAGCGCACGGAACGCCTCCGTGTACGAGGCATGATCGACGTCGCCGTAGAAATCCACCGGATTCGTGCCCGGCCACGCGGTCGGAGCGATCGGCCGGATGCGCTCGCGCGCGGCGTCGGAGATCGAGGCCAGCGTGCCGCCCATGTCGAGCAGGCGATCGGCGGCGAGCGTGCCGGTGCCGCGGCCGTTGGCGAAGATCGCCAGGCGCCGGCCGGGCAGCGTTTCCACGCGACTGAGCGCTTCGGCGGCCGAGAACAGTTCGTTGAGCGCGCGCACGCGCAGCATGCCCGCGCGATGGAACGCCGCCGCGTACACCGCGTCCGGCGAGGCGAGCGCCGCCGCGTGCGTTTGCGGCACGACGCCGCGCGGCGCGTGCCGGCCCGACTTCACCACGACCACCGGCTTCAGGCGCGCGGCGGCACGCGCGGCCGACACGAACTTGCGCGCATCGCGGATCGATTCGACGTACAGCAGGATCGCGCGCGAATGGCGGTCGCGCGCGAAGTAGTCGAGCAGGTCGGCGAAATCGACGTCGAGGGCGTCGCCGAGCGCAGCCACGGCGGAAAAGCCGATGTCGCGTCCCGCGCCCCATTCCACCAGCGCGGCGGCGACGGCCGCCGACTGCGACACCAGCGCGATGTCGCCCGGCAGCGGCGAGTGCGCGGCGAAGCTCGCATTGAGCCGCGCGTGCGGCGCGATCACGCCCAGGCTGTTGGGCCCGGCCAGGCGCATGCCATGGGTGCGCGCGATGTCCTGCAGTTCCGCGGCGAGGGAACCTTCGCCCTGCTCCAGGCCGGTGCTCAGCACGACCGCGGCGGACGTGCCGCGTTCGGCGGCAGCCTTCGCGTAGCGCGGCACCATCGCGGCGGGCGTGGCGATCAGGACCAGTTCGGGCACGAACGCCAGGTCGGCCAGGCGCGCCACGGCGGCGACGCCTTCGATCTCGCGATGACGGGGATTCACCAGGCCGATGGGCCCGCCGAACCCGCCGGACTGCAGGTTGCGCAGCACCGCGCGCCCGATCGAGCGCTCACGCGGACTGCCGCCGACCACGGCGACGGATGCGGGCGAGAACAGCGATGGAAGGGACCAGGTGCTCATCGGGCGCGCTGCCAGTCGGACATCATGCGCCACCACGATGCCCGCGGCCATGTGCAAGTTTCAAGCTGACAGCGCATCGGCGGGCTCCGTATATGGAACGCCAGTCCCACCGTAACGGAGCCCCCATGCAACACGACGTCACGATCCGCTTCGAAGGCCTTCCCGTTTCCGAAGCGCTGCGCGAGGACATCCTGCGGCACGCGCACAAGCTGTGGCAGATCGCCCCGCGGCTGCAATCCTGCGATGTCGCGATCCGCCACGCCGAACACCGCCACCAGCACGGCAACCGCTACATCGTGCACGTGCACGCGGTGATGCGCGGCGCCACGTTCGAGGCGGGCCGCACGCCGGCGAAGGATCATTCGCACGAGGACGCCTACGTCGCCGTGCGCGATGCGTTCGATGCGATGCAGCGGCAGGTGTCCGACCACGTGCGCAGCGTGCGCGACGAGGCGAAGCGCGCGGCGGCGCCGAGAAGCGAGGATGCGGCCTGATCGTTGAGCCCCTGTGAACGCTTTTGTAGCCCGGGTAAGCGAAGCGCACCCGGGTTGGGCGTGACGGAGCCCCGGGTGCGCTTCGCTTACCCGGGCTACAAGGGCATGCACCTTCCGACACGTGACCGCACCGCCCGCGCTTGTTAGCATTTTGACTAACAAGCACCCGCGACCGCCCACCGCCCGTGTCCGCACCGCCCCGCAAGATCCTGCACGTCGACATGGACGCGTTCTACGCGTCCGTGGAGCAGCGCGACGACCCCACGCTGCGCGGGCGGCCCGTCGTGGTCGCCTGGCGCGGCGCGCGGTCGGTGGTGTGCGCGGCCAGCTACGAGGCGCGCAAGTTCGGCGTGCGCTCGGCGATGCCCGCGATCCGCGCCGAGCGCCTGTGCCCGCAGGCGGTGTTCGTGCCGCCGGATTTCACCCGCTACAAGGCGGTGTCGCGGCAGGTGCGCGAGATCTTCTCGCGCCACACCGACCTCATCGAACCGCTCTCGCTGGACGAGGCCTACCTCGACGTCAGTGAAACCAAGACCGGCCTGCCGACCGCCACCGCCACCGCGCAGGCCATCCGCGAGGCCATCCGCGAGGAAACGCAGCTCACCGCCTCCGCCGGCGTGGCGCCGAACAAATTCCTGGCGAAGATCGCCTCCGACTGGCGCAAGCCCGACGGCCTGTTCGTGGTCCGCCCGCACCAGGTTGAGGCCTTCCTCGCGCCGCTGCCCGTTGGGCGCCTGCCCGGCGTGGGCAAGGTGATGGAGCGCAGGCTGGAGGAACTCGGCATCGCGACCGTCGCGCATCTGCGCGAGCTCGGCGCGGCGGAACTGGAACTGCGCTTCGGCCGATGGGGCCGACGCCTGCATGAGCTCTCGCTCGGCATCGACCACAACCCGGTCGAGCCCGAGCGCCCGACGTTGCAGATCTCCTCCGAGGACACCTTCGAGCGCGACATCCCGCTGGACGAGCTGGAGCCGCACATCCGTCGCCTCGCCGGGAAGACCTGGGAAGGCTACGGCCGCGAACTGGCACGCGATCCCGAGCGCGTGGCGCGCACGGTCGTGCTGAAGCTGAAGACCGCCGACTTCCGCATCCTCACGCGCAGCCTCACGCCGATGGAGCGGCCGACGAGCCTGGAGCAGCTCGCGCGCCTCGCGTGCGACCTGCGCGGGCGCGTACCGCTGCCGGCGGACACGCGTTACCGGCTGGTGGGCGTGGGATTGTCGGGCTTCATCGATCGCGACGAGGTGCCGGTGGCGCAGAGCGATCTGTTCGAGGCCGACGCCGCGATCTGATCGACGCTCTGGTAGCCCGGGTAAGCGAAGCGCACCCGGGGAACCTCGCCGCGACCGTCACGCAC
>NZ_JADWPE010000002.1 GCF_017308985.1 Lysobacter changpingensis
GACCCGGGTGCGGCCTTCGGCCTTACCCGGGCTACAAAAGCTTCATCGACGCGCGTTCGGGCGCTGCTTCCGCAGCGTTTCGGCAGAGGCCTCCAGCGTCGCGAGTTTCCCGAGGCCGACGCCGCGATCTGATCGACGCTCTGGTAGCCCGGGTAAGCGAAGCGCACCCGGGGAACCTCGCCGCGACCGTCACGCACGACCCGGGTGCGGCCTTCGGCCTTACCCGGGCTACAAAAGCTTCATCGACGCGCGTTCGGGCGCTGCTTCCGCAGCGCTTCGGCAGAGGCCTCCAGCGTCGCGAGTTTCCCCGCGTCCAAGCCGCCGCGACGCGCGAAATCCGCGATGCCCACGAATGCGCCCTGCTCGCGCCGGCTGTGCAGCGCACGTTCGGCGACCTCCGCATCGATCCCCGGCAACGTACGCAATTGTTCGACCTCCGCCGTGTTGAGGTTCACCGCGACCTCCTGCGACGCCATGCCCGGCAGCTTCACCGGCGTGCGGCCGGGCAGCCACAGGTCCGGACCCAGCATCGAACGCAAGCGCTTCGGATCCTTCGCCACCGCCGCCTGCAACTGCGCCATCCGCGCGCGCGCCTGCTTCAAGCCGGCGACGAATCCGCCCATGTCGCCGATGCGTCCGCGCTCGGCCATCGCTTCGGTGTCGCGCGGAAGCGTCGCGTCGGCGGTGGCGCCATAGGTCGTGTCGAGCACGAGGCCGCGCACGCGCGCGCAGTCGGCCGGCACGTCGGTGCAGTGGTGGTCCACCAGGTCGAGGAACACCGGCGTATCCGGCGCCATCGTCCAGCCGCGCGCGCTCGCCGCGGCCATCGTGCGGAACAGCTGCGAATAGCGGGCCACGATGGCATCGCGCGTGCCCTCGCCCGGCACCAGCCAGCGGTGGAACAGCGTCGCGATGACGCCTTCGGACGCGAGCATCTGCTGCCCGTTCTTCAGCCGCGCCATGTCGAAGGCGGTGCTTTCGTTCGCGCGCGACCAGGCTTCGGCATCGCTGCCGGGCGGCACGAGTTGCCGGTGCACGAACAGGTTGCGACGCACGCCGTCGATGCGGCCGGCGCGATCGAGATTGCTCAGCCACAGCGGAATGAACGGCCTGGCATCCAGGCCGAGCGTGCGTTCCTCCAGCCGCGGATTGCGCGAATGACGCCGCACCAGGCTCTGGAAATGCGTGGCGAAACCCTCGTCGAACGCGGTCGGATAATCGGTCACGCTCATGCTGCTGTGCGGCGTGCGCGACCAGCCGGACGGCAGGCCGGGCATGAGCCGGCGCAGGAACACGTGCCCCATCTCGTGCGTGAAGATCTCCTCGAAGTCGCCGTCGTCGATGCTGTCGGTATCGACGACCAGGTCGACGAACAGTTCGTCCACGAAGCGTCGCTTGCCGCTCTCCTCCAGCCAGAAGCCGCGTCGCGCGAAGCCGCCGTCCTCGGCCGACCGATAGAGCCACGTCGGCACCGTGGTGCGCGCGCCGGCGATGCGCTGCGCGCTTTCGTCCAGCGCGAGCACGGTGGCGAGGAAGCCCTCATGCGCCTCGCGCTGGATGCGGTCGAACAATCCGCCCGACGTGACGCGCGTGACGACCGGCGCGGGCCGCCCCGCCGGATCGGCCTGCGTCTGCGGCTGGCCGTCGGCGAGGACCGGCGCGAGCACGCCGAGCTCGGCCGCCGGCGCTGGCGCCGTCGCGAGCGCGAGGACGAGCACGCCCGCCCAGCGGAATGATGTCGACATCGTGGCCGCCCTCCTCGGTTTGCGCAGGCCCGTCCGCAGCATCGCGCGAATGCGGGCACGGCACGCCTGCCATGCGGACCGCCCACTGCGGACACTTGCGAGCGATGCCGCTTCCGGGTTGGAAGTGCCCGCGTCCCGTCACGTTCGAACGGGAACGGACGCCGCGGCCGGCCTCAGCGCGACGCGATGCAGCGGTCGAAGAGATCCAGGTTCCGCTCGTACTCGGGCGTGCGCACCTGCATCAGGCCGAGCACGGAGTGGAACAGGTTGTCCTGGCTCGCCGGCGCTTGGCTTTCGCGCTTCATGCAGTCGAGATCGAGGTCGCGATCGGCGGCGAAGCCGGGCGAGAACCACATCACCATCGGCACGTGGGTCTGCGTCTCGGGCGCGATCGCGTACGGCACGCCGTGCAGGTACAGGCCGTTCTCGCCGAGCGATTCGCCGTGATCGGAAACATAGATCAGCGCGGTGTCGCGCGAGGACTGCGCGGCGAGGAAGCGGATCGTCCGCGCGAGGAAATCGTCGGTGTACAGCACCGAGTTGTCGTAGGCGTTGACGATCTGATCGCGCGTGCAGTCGCCCAGGTCCGCGGTCTCGCAGGTCGGCGTGAAGCGGCGCAGGCGCGCCGGATAGCGTTTCGCATAGCTCGGGCCGTGGCTGCCAAGCTGGTGCAGCACCACCACCGTGTCGCCCGGGCGCCGCGCGATTTCACCGGCGAGGCCGTGCAGCATCACCTCGTCCAGGCAGCCTTCCGCCGTGCATGCCTGCCGATCGCGCGCGTGTTCGAAGGATTCGAACGGGAGCCCTTCGCACACGCCCTTGCAACCGGTCTGGTTGTCGCGCCACAGGGTGGCGATGCCGGCGTGATCGAGCACGTGCAGCAGCGACTGCGTGTGAGCGATGCGGTCCTCGTCGTAATGCGCGCGGCCGAACGGCGAGAACATGCACGGCACCGATACTTCCGTCGCCGAGCCGCAGGACGTCACATCCGTGAAGTTGATCGGACCGATGTCGCGCAGCTGCGGCGTCGTCTGCCGCGCGTAACCGTTCAGGCCCCAGTTCCGTGCGCGCACGGTTTCGCCCACGACGATCACCAGCAGGCGCGGCTTCGAAGCCGGAGCGCGCCCGACCACGTGCGCGCCGAGTCCGATGGGCGCCTTCGGCGCATGGCGTGCGCCGTCGTGTTCGAGCACGCGGGCCAGCGACACGAGGTAGTTTCCCGGCGTGATCAGGTGCCGCACTTCCTTGTGATTGCGCATCAGCGCGGACAGGTCCTGGAACGACGCCATCATCGCCCCGCCCGCCACCAGCAGCGACAGCGCGATGCAGGCCAGCCGCACCAGCAACGCGCGCCCGATCGGACGCACGCGCAGCCGCACGCGCCACACCAGCACCGTCGGCAGCACGCCGAGCCACAACAAACTGGGCAGCATGCCGAACGAGAGCAGTTCGCCGGATTCCTTGCCGTCGGTGTGCAGGATGTTGCGCAGCATGTCGGGATCGAGATAGACCGTGTAACGGCTCATGAAATGCGCGGCCATCGCGGTCAACGGCAGCAGCACGGTGAGCACCGGGCGCACGGTCCAGCGGTTGAGCAGCAGGTTCAGCAGCAGCGTGTTGAGCGCGCCGATCATCAGCACCAGGCTGACGCCGGTCTTCCAGCCCGATGGGCCGTGGAGCGCTCCGGTCTTCGCGACGGCGTGGAAGAACGCGCCGTTGCAGAACACGGTGAAGAACACCGCGACGCGGAACGCGAGGCGTTCGACGGTCATCTCCGGGCGGATCGCCGCGAACTCGCGAAGACGGCGCAGCGCGTCCTCGAATGGACGGCGCGACGCGATGGAACTCATGCCTTCGTCTCCGGCCCGAAACCGGCGGCGAGCCAGCGCGAGCGCACCAGCGCCGGTCGGAACACGCGCCACGTGATCAGCGCGACGGCCCAGCAGATCGCCGCCGCGCTGAGGTCGTGCGAAGCGAAATGCGCACCGCGCAGTTGCTGCGCGATGCCGAACGCGAGCCCGAGACCGATGCCCGCCGCCAGTCCCGCCCAGCGCCACCGGGGCCGCGCCGCGCCGAGGAAGAAATACAGCGCCATCCACGCGTAGCCGCCGCCGGCGTGTCCCGCCGGAAAGCACGCGCCGCGTTCGAGCCCCAGCGGGCGCACCTGCCACAGGCCGACGAAGGGCCGATCGCCACCGTAGCGCACGAGGTCCCACGGGCAGTCCATGTTCGACCACGACTTCACCCACGCCACGCACAGCACCGACAGCACGACGGCGACGAGCAGATAGGCCAGCGGCGCGCGCAGCGACGCCATGTCATCGCGATGCCGCGCCACGAACCACGTCGCCAGCGCCGCGAGCCACAGCGCGATGCCGAAGCCACGGCCCCAGGTGTGCATCACGTGCTGCGTCAGGAAGGCGTCGCGAAGTGCCCAGCGTCCACCCTGCATGGCGTAGAGGCGATCGGCGATCCACTGGTCGCCATCGAGCCATCGCATCACCAGCAGCAGCGCGGCGAAAGCGAGCAGCGGAGCGACGATGTGCGTCAGCGCGAAGCGCAGGCCGTCGCCGCGCGGCAGGACGTCCATCGGAATCTTCTGGAGGCGGGAAGGTGCGTGCATCGGGGCGAACGACCACGGGATGAAGGCACTGCGCATGGGCGGGACACGGCGGGACGACGGAAGACCGGCGTGGACGATCCGCCCGGGCATGTCGGAATGCGGTCGGATCCGGGGCTTTCGCGCGATCGCGTTCACCGGGCATTCCACCGAGGCGGCGTCGGGTGGAATTCCGACGCCATTCCCACGCCAGGGGGCGCAGAATGGGCCGTGGCGCCGCCGCGCCGGCATTGGAGACGAACCGCGATGCGCGTGCTGGTCGTGGAAGACAATCGCAACCTGGTCGCCAACCTGTTCGAGTATTTCGATGCGCGCGGCTACACTCTCGACGCGGCGCCCGACGGCCCCACCGGCCTGCACCTGGCGGTGACGGTGGACTTCGACGCGATCGTGCTCGACTGGATGCTGCCGCGCATGGACGGCCGCGAGGTCCTCAGCCGGATGCGCGAGGCGGGCCGCGACACGCCGGTGATCATGCTCACCGCGCGCGACGAACTGCCCGACAAGATCGCCGGCTTCCGCGCCGGCGCCGACGACTACGTCACCAAGCCCTTCCACCTTCCCGAACTCGAAGTGCGGCTGGAAGCGCTGGTGTCCCGCGCACGTGGACGTGGACGCAACAAGGTGCTGCAGGTGGGCGATCTCAAGCTCGACATGGGCACGCTGGAAGCCACGCGCGGCGGCCGTTCGCTGCACCTGTACCCCGCCTGCCGCAAGCTGCTGGAAGTGCTGATGCAGGCCAGCCCCGCGGCGGTCACGCGCGAACGCCTGGAACATGCGCTGTGGGGCGACGATCCACCCGACGGCGACATGCTCCGCTCGCACATCTACGAACTGCGCCGCAGCGTCGATGGCCCCTTCCCGGTGAAGCTGATCCAGACGCTGCCGCGCGTGGGCTATCGCATCATCGCCGGCGAGGCCGCGGCGGGCGCCGGCGGGGCGATCGAGTGAGCGGTGCGCGTACCGGACTTCGCCGGCGCATCCTGCTGGGCCTGCTCGGCTACGTGATCGTGCTGAGCGTGGCGGTGGTGGTGCACGGCTTCGTCGTGAACGAGCATGCCGAAAGCCTCGTCTGGCAGACGCTGCTCGATTCGGAGATGGACCATCTGCTGGAGCTGCGCGAGCGCGACCCCGACTATCCGTGGACCAACACGCGCAGCCTCGCCTTCTACGACGGGCGCGATCCGGCCGGCATGCCGGCGCCGTTGCGCGGCGTCGCGCCCGGCGTGTACGACGAGATCATGATCGACGGCGTCGAACGCGTCGCGCTGGTGCGCGAGGTCGATGGGCGTCCGCTCGCGCTCGCGCTGGACATCACCGACCTGGAGGAACGCGAGTTCGACATGGGCCTGACCATGCTGGGCTCGACGGTGACGCTGGTCGTGCTGCTGTGCATCGCGATCGGATGGAGCGTGAACCGCCTGCTCAAACCGTTGCGCGACATGGCGCAGTCGATCGGACGATTGCGTCCGGACCAGGCGGGGCAACGCATCGACACGCCCGATTCGGCCAGCGCCGAGCTGGTGGTGATCGCCGACGCGCTCAACGACTACCTGCAACGCAACGACCGCTTCGTCGAACGCGAGCGCGTCTTCATCGACAGCGCCAGCCACGAGCTGCGCACGCCGGTGGCGGTGATCGCCGGCGCGAGCGAGATCGCGTTGCAGCAGCCCGGTCTGCCCGAACCCGCACGCGGCCAGCTGCTGCGCATCCAGCGCACGACGCGCGAGGTGGAGCAACTGGTCTCGCTGCTGCTGGTGCTGGCGAAGGATCCGGCGCGGCTGGCGCGCTCCAGCGACCACGTCGCGCTGGACCAGCTGATCCCGGAAATCGTGGAAGACCACCGCCATCTCACCCGCGACAAGGACCTGCACCTGGACATCCAGGCGCTGCCGCCGTGCGAGATCATCGCGCCGCTGCCGATCGTGCAGGTCGCCATCGGCAACCTGCTGCGCAACGCGATCGAGCACAGCGATCGCGGGCGCATCACGATCCGGCTCGAACGGCCCGCGACGGTGGTGATCGACGATCCCGGGCACGGCATGACGCCGGAGGAAATCGCGGAGATCTACGCGCGCGTGGCGCGTGGCGGCGGTCGCGATGGCGGCGGCATCGGGCTCGATCTGATCTCGCGATTGTGCGAGCACCTCGGCTGGCGGCTGGATTTCGCGTCCGACGAAGGCCGGGGCACGACCACGACGCTGCGCATGGCACCGTGAGTCGCGCGCCCGATGCGCACTCGCTTCAGGGCACGCGCGCTTGAGGCGCCCGGTCGTGCTGCGTAGGCTCGGCGTTCGGTTATCGGAGGACACGCATGCATCCGGGCTGGAAGATCGGCGGGCTTCTCGCGCTCGCCGTGTTCGCGATGGGCTCGCTCGTGGGCGGCGCGCCGTATCTGGAAGGCGAGCTTCCCGGCGGGCTGCCGTTCGGCAATGCGTTGGCGGCGCTCGGGTTGTGCGCGATCGCGGGCGGTGGCGTGGCGATCTCGCGTCCAGGTGTCGTGCGTCGCGTCGCGCTCGCCGCACTGTTCGCGGCGGCGGCGTGGTTGCCGGTGTCGATCGCGATGGCGGGGAATCTCGCGCTGGTGTTCTCCGGTGCGCGCGGGGATGCGTGGATCGCGTGGAGCGCGGTGGTCGCGGCGTTCTCCTTCGGGTCGCTGGCATTGGCGGTGATGCAGCGCCTGGTTTCGGGCGTGTGGCCGTTCCTCACCCGGGCGACGTCGCGGGAGCGCTGAATCGCGTTCGATCGGCTGTCACAACTTCGTCTGCGGGTCCGTCCTTGTCGATGAAGCGGCTCTCCTGGCCGCAATGATGAGAGACGACATGAACGCTGCCCTCCCCCTCGACTACACCGCCCTCGCCCCGAGCGCCTTCCAGAACCTGCTCCAGCTCAGCACCGGCCTGCACAAGGGCCCGCTGGGGCCGAAGCTGGTGGAATGGGTGTCGCTGCGCGTTTCGCAGATCAACGGCTGCGTGTTCTGTCTGGACATGCACGCCGGCCTCCTGCGCAAGTACGGCGAGAGCCAGCGCAAGCTCGACACCCTGCCCGGCTGGCGCGAAAGCCCGCTGTTCGACGCACGCGAACGCGCCGGGCTGGCGTGGGCGGAGACGCTCAACGCGCTCGGCGCCACGCCGGTGCCGGACGATGCGCTGGAGCGCGCCCGCGAGCATTTCGACGAACGCGAGATGGCTGAGCTGACGTTCGCGGTCGCGGCGATCCGTGCGTGGAATGTGTTGAACGTGGGGCTTCGGAAAGAGTTGCCGGAGGTTTGAGGCTTTGCGGTTTGTTTGACTCGCTCCCCAGCTTGCAGGGGTGAGGAGGGACGCTTGCGCGCCACTGGCACGCGTCGCGACGAACGCCATCGGGCTTTGCCCGATGGCCGCGGGGTTGGAAGGGAAGTTGCCAAGCCGCATCGGGGCGAGCGCGGTCGGACGAATGTCCTGCTGCTCTGCTTGTTCGGGCAGGCAGGATTCATGGCTGCATCGTTCGGCATCGCTGCGTGCGCTGGAAAATCCAGCACGCCTCCGTGCGCATCACAAGCGCGAGCTGATCATTGAAGCCGGCCGTCGGACGTCGTGACTCCGTTGCCCCTCGCCCCAACCCCTCTCCCGTTGGGAGAGGGACTTAAGCGCGCGCACCCACGTCGCCGCTTCGGCGATCTGCTGCGCCGTCGTCGTTGCGTCGTCCGGTTTTGCATTTGTAGCCCGGGTAAGCGAAGCGCACCCGGGATGCTGGCACGCCCGATCCCCGGGTGCGCTTCGCTTACCCGGGCTACAGAAGCTGCAGACGCAAGCCGATCGTTGAAACCAGCCTGCCAACGCCACTACGTCGCCGACCTCACCCCACCCCTCTCCCGAAGGAGAGGGGCCCGAGCCGCAGCCGCCGCAGGCCACTCACGCCACCAAGCCCCTCAACTTGTCCGGATTCAACACCGACAGCACCTGCGTGATGCGGCCGTTCTCATCCACGCCGATCGTGCTGATCGAATGCAGCCGTCCCTCGTGGAAACGCAGCAGCGCCGGTTCGCCGTTGACGTGGCCCAGGCGGAGGTCGGCCTCCCCCTCCGTGCGGCGCGCGACGGTCCAGTAGAGATCGGCGATGCGCGCCGCACCTTCCAGCGGGCGGATCACCGCGGTGACCTTGCCGCCGCCATCGGACACCAGGCGCGCGTCCGCATGCAGCAGCGCCATGATCGATTCGCGATCGCCCCGCTGCATCGCATGCATGAAGCGCTCGAGCAGGCGGCGATGCGTATCGGGCGCGACGGCGAAACGCGGGCGTCCGGCCTGCACGCGCGTGCGCGCGCGACTGACCATCTGGCGGCAGTTCGCCTCGGTGTGGCCGAGCAGCCCGGCGATCTGCGCGTAGTCGTAGTCGAAGACTTCCTTCAGCAGGAACGCGGCGCGCTCCTCGGGCCCGAGCTTTTCGAGCAGCGCGAGGAACGCCAGCGACACCTGCCCCGCGACGTCGGCCTGCTGCTCCGGGCCGGGCGAATCGTCGGCGTTGAGCGGCTCGGGCAGCCACGGGCCGGGATAGACCTCGCGCTCGGTACGCGCCAGGCGCAGCCGGTCGATGCCCAGCCGCGTCGTCGCCGTCACCAGCCAGCCCTCGGGGTCGCGGATGGCCGAACGGTCGGCCTGGTGCCAGCGCAGCCACGCGTCCTGCACGATTTCCTCGGCGTCGCCGCGGCTCCCCAGCATGCGGTAGGCCAGCGCCATCAGGCGCGGGCGGTGGGTTTCGAAAGCGGTGTCGGGCGTCTCGGACATGGGGTGGCCGGATGAAGGTGCGATGTCTACAGGACGGCCACGAGACCGGGCCTGTGACATGCCCCACGTCATTCGTGGGGCATGCCTTTCATTCGACCTCGACCTTCGCCTTGTCGGGCAGCTTCAAATCGAAGCAGTACCGTCCGGCCGGATGCGGCCAGTCGGCGCGACCGTAGCGACCTTGTTCGACGGCCGCCGTATCGGTCTCGAACACCGCGCAGAGCCGATACGTGCGCCTGCCTTGCGCGAGGTACCCGTAGGGCTTGCCCGTGAACGGGTCCTGCGCGGACAGGCGCACGCCCGGCCGTGCGAGCGCGCCCATGTCCGCCGGCAGCGAACCGGTACGTTCGGCCCAGCTTTCGATCTCGTCCTTCAGCCGATCCAGGTCGCGCACGCGACGCTCGTCCTGACGCACCATCCGCTGCTGGCCCGGCGTCCCCATCGACACCACCGCCGCCACCACGCTCGCGGCAACCACCACGCCGGTGGCGATCAGCAGCCAGCGGCCGGTCGCGCCGCTCATGCGTCCACCTCTTCGCGTCGCAGATCGTGCAGGTACCAGGCGAATGCGCTGCCGGCGATCAGCGCGACCACGACGACCTTCAACAGAAAGCGCGTGGTCAGCTCGCCGCCCAAGACGTTGAACACCAGCGTCGTCATGTCGCCGATCAGGACGGCCGCCGCCACGAACAGCGTCAGGTACGTCAGCCAGCGGCGCACGGGCGAGAGTCGCTTGATCGGGTGGCGCGCCACGTCCTTCGCCACGTAGTTCGACACGAACGCGAAGACCGGGAAGGCGATGATGAGCGCCGCCGTCGACCAGCGGATCGAGCGGGCAATGCGATACGCCGCGTATTCTTCGGCCGGATCGGGCCATGCACGCTCGATCAGGTCGAACAGCAGGCTGCCCAGGTGCCACGCGGCGAAGTACAACGATGCGAACAGCACGAGATAAAGAAAAGCCTCGCGCGCCGACACGGATGCGCGCGGGCGGGGCACGGGAACCACGAAGGGCGTGTCGGCGTATGCGTCGATGACGCCGCGCGTCTGGTCGTCGCGCCAGCCTGCACTGGCGAGCGCGGCGGTGATGGACGCCTTGGACTCTCCGCGTACCAACGCCTCGTATACGAAGCGCTCCAGTTCCTGCGATCCCGACGCCATGCGGTTCCCCTTCCGGTTGGATGACGCAAGGGTAGCAAGGCGGTGACGTGCGGGCGCATGCGTTCCCGATCACCGCTCGTGTAGCCCGGGTAAGCGAAGCGCACCCGGAGACTGTCACACCCATGCCGGGTGCGCTTCGCGTATCCCGACTGCAAGCGCAAAAGCGGTTCGGGACCGGTCGTCCGAAAGAACGCCGGCAAAGAAAAAGCGGGCCGAAGCCCGCTTTTTCGTACGTCCGGCGAAGTCGCCGAAGGATCGAACGCCCGACTTACTCGGCCGGCACGCCCTCGCCTTCCTCGACGGCCTTCATCGACAGGCGGATGCGGCCCTGCTTGTCGACTTCCAGCACCTTCACCTTGACCGTGTCGCCTTCCTTCAGCTTGTCGGAGACCTTCTCCACGCGCTCGCTCGAGATCTGCGAGACGTGCACCAGGCCGTCCTTGCCCGGCAGGATCGTCACGAACGCACCGAAGTCCATGATCTTGGCGACCTTGCCTTCGTAGATGCGGCCCGGCTCGACGTCGGAGGTGATCTGCTCGATGCGCGCCTTGGCGGCCTGCGCAGCGGCGGCATTCACCGACGCGATGACGATGGTGCCGTCGTCCTGGATGTCGATCTGCGTGCCGGTTTCCTTGGTGATCGCCTGGATGGTCGAACCGCCCTTGCCGATCACTTCGCGGATCTTGTCCGGGTGGATCTTCATCGTCAGCAGGCGCGGCGCGTACTCGCTCAGCTCGCTGCGCGGCGCGGTGATGGCCTTGGCCATCTCGCCGAGGATGTGCAGGCGGCCTTCCTTCGCCTGGGCGAGGGCGACCTTCATGATCTCCTCGGTGATGCCCTGGATCTTGATGTCCATCTGCAGGGCGCTGATGCCTTCCTGCGAACCGGCCACCTTGAAGTCCATGTCGCCCAGGTGGTCTTCGTCACCCAGGATGTCCGACAGCACGACGAAGCGGTCGTCTTCCTTCACCAGGCCCATCGCGATGCCCGCGACCGGCGACTTCACCGGCACGCCGGCGTCCATCAGCGCGAGCGAGGAACCGCAGACCGAGGCCATCGACGAGGAACCGTTCGACTCGGTGATTTCCGACACGACGCGGATCGTGTACGGGAACTCTTCCAGCGTCGGCATCGTGGCGAGCACGCCGCGCTTGGCGAGGCGGCCGTGGCCGATCTCGCGACGCTTCGGCGCGCCGAAGCGGCCGGTCTCGCCCACCGAGTACGGCGGGAAGTTGTAATGGAACAGGAAGTTTTCCTTGTACTCGCCCGAGACGGCATCGATGATCTGGCCGTCGCGCGCGGTGCCCAGCGTGGTGACCACGATGGCCTGCGTCTCGCCGCGGGTGAACAGCGCCGAGCCGTGGGTACGCGGCAGCACGCCGGTCTTGCACTCGATCGGACGCACGGTGGTCAGGTCGCGACCGTCGATGCGGACCTTGGTGTCGAGCACCGCGTCGCGCATGGTGCGGTATTCGAGATCGCCGAACTCCTTGGCGTACTCGCCAGCCGTCCAGCCCGAAGCTTCGGCGCGGCCGGAGAGCTGTTCCCACGTGTCCTTGCGGATGGCGGAGATCGCGTCGCGGCGCTCGGCCTTGTTGCGGATCTGGTAGGCCTGCTTCAGCGAAGCGCCGGCCGATTCGACGATGGCGGCGATCAGCGCGTCGTTCTTCGCCGGGGCGACCCAGGTCGACGGCTTGGTGCCGGCTTCCACGGTCAGCTCGTTGATGGCGTTGATGACCTTCTGCATCTCGCGATGACCGAACATCACCGCGCCGAGCATCACGTCTTCCGACAGCATCTTCGCTTCGGATTCGACCATCAGCACGGCGTTGGACGTACCAGCGACGACCAGCTCCAGGTCGGAGTCGGCCAGCTGCGTGGCGGTCGGGTTGAGGATGTACTGGCCGTTCTTGTAGCCGACCTTGGCGGCGCCGATCGGGCCCTGGAACGGCGTGCCGGCCAGCGCCAGCGCGGCCGAGGCGCCGATCATCGCCGGGATGTCGCCGTCGATTTCCGGATTCAGCGACATCACCGTCGCGATGATCTGGACTTCGTTCTTGTATTCCTCGGGGAACAGCGGGCGGATCGGGCGGTCGATCAGGCGCGAGATCAGCGTTTCCTTCTCGGTCGGACGGCCTTCACGCTTGAAGAAGCCACCCGGGATGCGGCCACCGGCGTAGAACTTCTCCTGGTAGTCCACCGTCAGCGGGAAGAAGTCCTGCCCTTCGCGCGCGCTCTTGGCGGCGACGGCAGACACCAGCACGACGGTGTCGTCCATCTTGACGATGACGGCGCCGCTGGCCTGGCGAGCGATTTCGCCGGTCTCCAGCGTCACCTGGTGATCGCCGTACTGGAAGGTCTTGGTGATTTTTGCCACGTTGGGTTCCTATCGTTTCTGATGCGTTCCGGTCGAGGCCCCTGCCCCGCTCCGGGCGACCGCGTTGGCGGCCAGAATTCGGATGATCGAACCGGATGGTTCGAAGTCTTGCGTGGAAGCGCCGTGCGCCTCCGTGTTGCCGTACCTCAAAAACGAACCGCGGCGCATCGCTGCGCCGCGGCTGGTATTGCGTTTAGCGGCGCAGACCGAGTTTCTCGATCAGGGCCTTGTAGCGCTCGTTGTCCTTGCGCTTCAGGTAGTCGAGCAGGCTGCGGCGACGGTTGACCATCTGCAGCAGGCCACGACGGCTGTGGTGGTCCTGCTTGTGGATCTTGAAGTGGCCGGTGAGCTGCTCGATGCGAGCGGTGAGCAGGGCGACCTGGACTTCCGGCGAACCGGTGTCGTTGGCGCCGCGCTTGTTGTCTTCGATGATCTTGCTGGTGTCGATGGACATGATGTGCCTTGTAGATGCGAGGCCTGCAGAAAGCGAATCGACCGGAATGACCCGCGCCGACGCACCGCCTGGCCCGCCGTTTGCTGATGGGATGTTGCGAAAGGGAACTGCTTAGGTGCTTGAAAAGCGGCGAAATTGTAACAGCAGGCCCACGCGAATGCGACCGCCGCGATGCGTGAAGGCCACGGTCGGCCGATTCACGGAGCCGGGCGCGCGGCCGGATCCGCGGCCTGTTCAGGCGGCCCGCCCTGTGCGGCCCAGCGGAACAGGCGTTGCGGCGCGAGCCGCGCGCCGGTGCGCTGGCCGATTCCCAGACACCGGCCGTCCGGACCGGAGACGGCGACGAGCCCATCCGTCCCCGGCTCGCAATCCACGCTCTGGCCCTGCCCGATCCGCCGCGCCGCCGCCGCGTCGAGTTCCACGCAGGGGAACTGCGCCAGCCCCGCCTCGATCGGCAGAAGGCAGGCTTCGAGCGCGCCCTCGCCCCCGGCTTCGCGCAGGGCGCGCAGGTCGTCGAGGGTGAACAGGCGCGGTTCGCGGAACGGATCGACCCACAGCCGGCGCAGCGTCGCGACGTGGGCGCCGCAACCGAGCGCCTCGCCGAGATCGCGGACCAGGCTGCGCACGTAGGTGCCCGATCCGCATTCCACGTGCAGCCGCAGGCGCGGGCCGTCGCGTTCGATCAGTTCGAAGCGGTGGACCACGACGTCGCGCTCCGGCGCTTCGATGGCCTCGCCTCGGCGCGCCTTGGCATAGAGCGGTTCGCCGCCCTGCTTCAGCGCCGAGTAGATCGGGGCGCGCTGGCGGATCGGGCCGCGCAGCGGGGCCAGGGCGGCCTCGATCGACGCGTCGTCCAGCGTCGGGACCGGTCGTTCGAGCAGCGGCGCGCCGTCGGCGTCGTCGCTGTCGGTGGTGAGCCCGAGCACCGCCGTGGTTTCGTAGGCCTTCGCCGAGCCCAGCAGCAGCCCGGCGATCTTGGTCGCCTCGCCGAAGCACAGCGGCAGCAGGCCGGTCGCCAGCGGATCGAGGCTGCCGGTGTGGCCACCCTTCTCCGCGCGAAACAGGTGGCGCGCCTGCTGCAGGGCCTGGTTGGAGCTGAGGCCCTGCGGCTTGTCCAGCAGCAGGATGCCGTCGAGCGGGCGGAAGCGCGTCTTGGCTTTCGTCATGGATCGTCCGCAGAGGGTCCGCAGGTCGCAACCGGGGCGCGATCCATGCCTGCCGTGCGGCAGGACACGGGACCGCGCGCTTCCGTGCGAATCCTGCGGGGATCCCCGGGTCAGGGCAACGGGTGTGTGAATCGGATGGAAGACGGGCTGACGGACGGCAGTGAGTCCCCCGGTGCGCGATGACGCGGACGGCGGCTAGTCTTTGGCGGGATCCGCGTCGTCCTGCCCGGCGGCCGGGTTGTCGCGCAGCAGGTTGCCGATGCGTTCGCCACGGTCGACCGAATCGTCGTAGTGGAAATGCAGTTCCGGCACGTGACGCATCTTCACCGCGCGGCCGAGCTGGAAACGCAGTTCGCGGGAGAGTTCCTTGAGGGCCTTCACGGCCTCCTTCGAACGCTCCGGCTGCAGCGCGGTGACGAACACCTTGGCGTGCGCGAGATCGCGCGAGACTTCCACGTCGGAGACGCTGACCGACGGCAGGCCGTGCTCGCGCACGGCTTCGTGCACCAGCGTGCCCAACTCGCGGCGGAGCTGGGCGGAGACGCGGTCGGTGCGGTGGAACGATTTGCTTGGCACGTGTTGGTGATTCGCGATTGGTGATTCGTGATTCGAAAGACCGCCAGGCCGTGATCGGGATCCGCTGCTCGCTTTTGACGAATCACGAATCCCGCATCACGAAACCCGGCTTCAGAGCGTCCGCTGCACCTCGATGCGCTCGAAGCACTCGATCTGGTCGCCCGGCTTGACGTCGTTGTACGCCTTCACGCCGATGCCGCACTCGGTACCGCTGCGGACTTCGTCCACGTTGTCCTTGAAGCGGCGCAGCGATTCCAGTTCGCCTTCGAAGATGACCGCGTTGTCGCGCAGCACGCGGATCGGCTTGTTCCGCTTGACCACGCCCTCCACGACCATGCAGCCGGCGACGGCACCGAACTTCGAGCTGCGGAAGACGTCGCGGACCTCGGCGGTGCCGATGATCTCTTCGCGGATCTCCACGCCCAGGATGCCCGAGGCCACCTGCTTCACCTGGTCGATCACGTCATAGATGATCGAGAAGTAGCGCAGGTCCAGGCCGTTGGCTTCGATCACCTTGCGGGCCGAAGCGTCGGCGCGCACGTTGAAGCCGATGATCGTGGCCTTCGCGGTGAGCGCGGCGTTGGCGTCCGACTCGGTGATGCCGCCCACGCCGGAGCTGATCACGTTGATGCGGATCTGCTCGTTGGACAGCGCGGTGAGCGACTGGCGCAGCGCTTCCACCGAACCCTGCACGTCGGCCTTGACGACGAGGTTGAGGCTCAGCTGGCCCTCGCCCTTGCCCATCTGGGCCATGATGTCTTCCATGCGGTTGCCGGCGGCGGCGACCAGGCGCGATTCGCGGCGCTTCGCATCGCGCTGCTGCGCGACGTCCTTCGCCAGACGCTCGTCGTCGACGACCACGAAGTCGTCGCCCGCGTCGGGCACGCCCGACAGGCCCAGCACCTGCACCGGGATCGACGGGCCGGCCTTCTCGACCTGCTTGCCGTTCTCGTCGAACAGGGCGCGCACGCGGCCGTACTGCACGCCGCACACGAGGTAGTCGCCCTTCTTGAGTTCGCCCTGCTGCACCAGCACGGTGGCGACCGGACCGCGGCCCTTGTCGAGCGCGGATTCGATCACCGTACCCGTCGCGCGGCCGGTCGGGACGGCGCGCAGTTCGAGCACTTCGGCCTGCAGCGAGATCGAGTCGAGCAGGTCGTCGACGCCCAGGCCGGTCTTGGCCGACAGCTCGACCATCTGCGTGTCGCCGCCGAAATCCTCGGCGACCACGTCCTCGGCCAGCAGGTCGTTCTTCACGCGGCCCGGATCGGCATCGGATTTGTCGATCTTGTTGATCGCCACGATCAGCGGGACGCCGGCAGCCTTCGCGTGCTGGATGGCCTCGCGCGTCTGCGGCATCACGCCGTCGTCGGCGGCCACGACCAGCACGACGATGTCGGTGAGCTTGGCGCCGCGCGCGCGCATCGAGGTGAACGCCGCGTGGCCCGGGGTGTCGAGGAAGCTGATGACGCCCTTGTCGGTTTCCACGTGGTACGCGCCGATGTGCTGGGTGATACCGCCGGCTTCGCCGGAGGCCACCTTCGTGCGGCGGATGTAGTCCAGCAGCGAGGTCTTGCCGTGGTCGACGTGGCCCATGATGGTGACCACCGGCGGACGCGGGGTCTTCTCGCCCTGCGTCTCCTCGACGTGGGCCAGCAGTGCGTCTTCGGCGGTCGCGGCATCGGCCTTCACCACCACGTGGCCGAGTTCCTCGGTCACCAGCGCGGCGGTGTCGTAGTCGATCGACTGGTTGATGGTCGCCATGACGCCCATCTTGAACAGCGCCTTCACCACGTCGCCGCCCTTGAGCGCCATCTTCTGCGCCAGGTCGGCGACGGTGATGGTCTCGCCGATCGCCACTTCACGGACGATGGGCGCGGTCGGGCGCATGAAGCCGCTGCCCGAACGGGCCTGCTCGGCGTGACGGCGGGTCGGCTTGGCCTTGCCGCGCGAGCTGGCGCCGCGACGGGCGCGCTCGGAGGCGCTCAGGTGCATCTGGCCGGCGAAACGGTTGGTGCGGTCGTCGTCCTCGACGGTCGCGACCATCGCGTGCGAACCGCGCGTCTTGTGCGCCGGGGCGCCGCGGGCGGGTTCCGGCGCGCGCGCCGGAGCGGCAGGCTTGGGATGACCGTGGCCGTGACCGTGACCATGGCCGCCGGCAGGCTTGCGTGCCGGCTCCTCTTCCTCGACGGCGCTGGCATCGGCCAGGCGCGCGCGCTCTTCTTCCTCGGCCTTCTGGCGCGCGGCTTCCTCGGCCTCGCGCCGGGCGGCGTCGAGCTCGTCGGCGCGGCGCTTGTCGTCAGCGGCCAGGCGCTGCTGCTCGGCGAGGTTGCGCTGCTTGGATTCCTCCAGCTTGCGCAGGATCTCGGCGCGCTCGTCGTCCTCCGACATCGGCTGCGACTCGGTCGGCTTCACCAGCGTGACCTTCTTGCGCACCACGACATCGACGGTCGTCTTGTTCTTGCCGCCGCCGACGGTGATTTCCTGCTTCCGGCTGCGGTTGAGCGTGATCTTCTTCGCCGCATCGCCCGGCTCGGCCTTGTCGGCCTTGCCGTGGGCGCGCTTGAGGAAGCCGAGCAGCTTGACTTTCTCGATGCTGGTGACGACCTGGTCGGGGCCGCTGAAGGTCATGCCGGCCTCGGCCAGCTGCTCCAGCAACTTCTCGACCGGCGTGTTCACCAGTTCGGCCAGCTTGCGGATGGTGGTTTGCTGCGACATTCGGATTCGGTGTCCTCGTGGCGCGGGACGGGTCCCGCGCGTGTTGGCGTCATTCTAGCCCGGGGGTGCCGGACGGGCCGACGCGGTACTCATTCGAACCAGTGCTTGCGCGCTTCCATGATCAGCGCGGCGGCACGGGCCTCGTCGATGCCTTCGATATCGGTCAGCTCGTCGGTGGCCATGTCGGCCAGGTCGTCGCGCGTGACCACCCCGCGGGCGGCCAGCGCGTAGGCCGTGGCCTCGTCCATGCCGTCCAGTTCAAGCAGGTCGGCGGCCGGCTGGTGCTCGTCGAGCTGCTCCTCGGCCGCCAGCGCCTCGTTCAGCAGGGCGTCGCGGGCGCGCGAGCGCAGTTCCTCGACGATGTCCTCGTCGAAGCCCTCGACCGCCAGCAGCTCGCCGACCGGCACGTAGGCGATTTCCTCGACCGTGCTGAAGCCTTCCGAGACCAGGATGCCGGCGATTTCCTCGTCGACTTCCAGCTTGTCCTGGAACAGCTGGCGGGCGGACGCCTGCTCGGCCTCCGACTTCGCCGTGACCTGGTCCTGGGTCATCACGTTCAGCTGCCAGCCCGACAGGCGGCTGGCCAGGCGCACGTTCTGGCCGCCCTTGCCGATCGCCTGGGCCAGGCGGTCTTCCGCCACGGCCAGGTCCATCGAATGCTTCTCTTCATCGACGATGATCGACTGCACTTCGGCCGGCGCCATCGCGTTGATGACGAACTGCGCCGGGTTGTCCGACCACAGCACGATGTCCACGCGCTCGCCGTTGAGTTCGTTGCTCACGGCCTGCACGCGCGAACCGCGCATGCCGATGCAGGCGCCGATGGGGTCGGTGCGGTTGTCGTGCGCGACCACGGCGATCTTGGCGCGGTCGCCCGGATCGCGGGCGCAGGCCTTGATCGACACCAGGCCCTGGCCGACTTCCGGCACCTCGAGCTTGAACAGCTCCATCATGAATTCCGGCGCCGCGCGGCTGATGAACAGCTGCGGGCCGCGGGGCTCGCTGCGCACGTCGAACAGGTAGCCGCGCACGCGGTCGCCGGTACGCAGCACGTCGCGCGGGATGCCCTTGTCCTTCGGAATGATCGCCTCGGCGTTGCCGCCCAGGTCGACGTAGATGTTGCCGCGCTCCACGCGCTTGACCACGCCGGTGACCAGCTCGCCCACGCGATCCTTCCACGCGTCCACGACCTGCTGGCGCTCGGCCTCGCGCACGCGCTGGACGATCACCTGCTTGGCGGCCTGGGCGGCGATGCGGCCGAATTCGGGGTTCTCGATCTGCTCTTCGATGTAGTCGCCGACCTCCACGCCCTCGACCTCGTCGATGGCGTCCATCAGGCGGATCTGGCGATCGGGCGATTCCATGACGACGTCGTCGGCCACGACTTCCATGCGGCGGAAGGTCTCGTAGCTGCCGTCCTTCTGGTCGATGGTGACGCGAACCAGCACGTCCTGGTCGTGGTAACGCTTCTTCGCGGCCGAGGCCAACGCGGCCTCGATGGCCTCGAAGATGACCTCGCGCGGCACGCCCTTCTCGTTGGCGACTGCGTCCACGACCAGCAACAATTCCTTGCTCATCTCTCTGACTCCGCACGGTCGGCGACTGTCGCCGCCGGCATTGGGTGGTGAATTCGGTGGTTACTTCTTCGCCTTCGAAGCGCCGCCCTTGGGGGCGCCCTTCGACGGCTTGTCCTTGCCCGGCTTGACCGGAGCCAGACCCAGCGCGGCCCAGTCCGGGACCAGGCGCGCCTTGTCGATGTTGCCGAACGCGACGACGAACTCGCTGCCGTCCACGTCGAAGGCGACGTCGTCGCCCTGCACGCGCACGATGCGGCCCTGCAGGCGACGGCGGCCGTCCTGCGGCAGCTTCAGCGCGACCTTGGCGGTCCCGCCCTGGAAGCGCTCGTAATGCGCCAGGGTGAACAGCGGACGGTCGATGCCCGGGGAGGAGACTTCCAGCGTGTACTGGCCGCTGATCGGGTCCTCGACGTCGAGCTGCGCCGACACCTCGCGGCTCACGGCCTCGCAGTCCTCGATGGTCACCGAACGCGGCTGGCCGTCCTCGCCCGCGGCCTCCTCGGCCGGGACGTCGATGTACAGGCGCAGCACGGCGCTGCCCGGGGCCGGCAGGTACTCCGCGCCCAGCAGCTCCACGCCCAGCGACGCGACGGTCGGGGCGAGCAGGTTCGCGATTTCGACAGCTTTATCGGCCACGCGTCTCAACTCCCATGAAACCGGCACCGTGTTGCCGCTCCGGTGCCTCGATGCAATGCAATACCCAGCAAAACGCCACTGCGTACACGTTCTTCCGAAGCACGCATTCCAAAGCAGTTACTTCCGGATCGCGAGCCCACAAGCGCGAAAACGACAAAGGGCCCTTGCGGGCCCCTTGTCCGTACAGCTGGATGTCGGTGTGGTCGCGTGAGCAGTGCGCGACCACCAAGCCCGAGCCTTTGGCTGGAAGAGTCCGGTTCCGGACTCTCCACGGCGCCTGTCGTGAAGACTGCGCCTGCCGAAGCTGGTAGCGGGGGCAGGATTTGAACCTGCGACCTTCGGGTTATGAGCCCGACGAGCTGCCAGACTGCTCCACCCCGCATCAGGCCGACCATGATAACGGCCGACTAAAACATGCGCAACCCCGATTCATGAATCAAATCGGGTTGCGCGAAATAACTCAGCCCGCGAACGCCCTCTGGCACCACGCCATGATCGGATTCCACGCGAGGCCCAGCGCGAGCAGCGCCAGTGCATTCACGCCGAACGCGATGCGCAGCGGACGGTTGTCGGTGGCTTCGACCGCCTGCCCTTCCGGCTCGTCGAAATACATCGCCTTGATCACGCGCAGGTAGTAGAACGCGCCGACCACCGCGAACACGACGCCTACGATCGTCAGCCACAGCATGTCGCCCTGCAGCGCCGCGCGCAGCACGGCCAGCTTCGACCAGAAGCCCAGGAACGGCGGCACGCCGGCCAGCGAGGCCATCACGCACAGCACCAGGCCGGCCATCCACGGGTTGCGCGCGTTGAGGCCCTTGTAGTCGTCGATGCGATCGGCTTCGAAACCACGACGCGACAGCACCACGATCGCGCCGAACGCCGCGGCCGACATGATCGCGTAGCTGATCGCGTAGAACAGCGCCGCGGCGAAGCCTTCGCGCCCGCCACCGGCCAGGCCGACGAACAGGAAGCCGACGTGCGAGATCGTTGAATACGCCAGCAGTCGCTTGAGGTTGGTCTGCACCATCGCGCTGAGATTGCCGATGGCCAGCGACAGGACCGCGAGGACGGCCAGCATCAGGCGCCACTGCTCTTCGAACGCGGGCGCACCGATCTCCAGCAGGCGGTACGTCATGCCGAACGCCGCCAGCTTCGGTGCGGAACCGATGAACAGCGTGATCGGCGTCGGCGCACCGTGGTACACGTCCGGCAGCCACATGTGGAACGGCGCGGCGCCGAACTTGAACGCGATGCCGGCGACGATGAACACCACGCCGGTGATCAGCATCAGCGTGTTGCCTTCGGCGATGCGCTGCTGCGTGGCGACCGCGATCTCATCGAGCTGCAGCGAGCCGGTGGCGCCGTAGATCAGCGACAGGCCGTACAGCAGCAGGCCCGAGGCCAGCGCGCCGAGCACGAAGTACTTGATCGCCGCTTCCGAGGCGAGCGGGCTGTCGCGATCCACCGCGACCAGCGCGTAGGAGCACAGCGCCAGCATTTCCAGGCCAAGGTAGACCATCACCAGGCTGCCCGACGACACCAGCAGCATCATGCCGGCGGTGGCGAACAGCATCAGCACCGAGACCTCGCCCTTGTACAGTTCGCGGGCGCGCAGGTACGGCCAGGTGTAGATCATCGCCAGGATGCCGACGACGCCGATCGTCACCTTCATCACGTCGGCCGCGGTGTCGCGAACGAACATGCCGCCGAGCACGGTGCCGTGGCCGCCCACGCCGGTGGCGACCAGGAGGGTCGCGACCGCGAGCACGGCGATGCCGAACAGATGGCTGACGACGCGACGGCGTTCGTCGATGAACAGGTCGAGCATCAGCAGCGCGAACGCGCCGAGGATCACCACCAGCTCCGGCAGGAGCGGCAGCAGGTCGGCGGCGGAGCGGACAGGCATGTTCATTGCGCTACAACCTCAGAGCTTCGACGCGGCGATCTGCGTCGCCAGGTTCGCGATGGAGGGTTCCATCAGGTCCGTCAGGGGCTTGGGCCACAGGCCCAGGATCAGCACGCCGGCGGCGAACACGCCCAGCACGATGGCTTCGCGCGGGTTGATGTCCTCCAGCTCGGCGACGTGCGCGTTGCCCACTTCGCCCCACATGGTGCGCTTCACCAGCCACAGCGTGTACGCCGCGCCGATGATCAGCGTGGTGGCCGCGACGAAGCCGATCAGCGGGTGCTGCTGGAAGCTGGCCAGGATCACCATGAACTCGCCGACGAAGCCCGACGTGCCCGGCAGGCCCGAGTTGGCCATCGCGAACAGCACGACGAACGCGGCGAACCACGGCATCACGTTCGCGACGCCGCCGTAATCCTTGATCATGCGGGTGTGCATGCGGTCGTACAGCACGCCGACGCAGGAGAACATCGCGCCGGACACGAAGCCGTGGCTGATCATCTGCACCATCGCGCCCTGCAGGCCCAGGCGCGCACCGTCGGTGTTGCCGGCCTCGCGCACCAGCGCGAAGGCGATGAACGTGCCGAGCGTGACGAAGCCCATGTGCGACACGGACGAGTACGCGATCAGCTTCTTCATGTCGTCCTGCGCGAGCGCGACCAGGCCGACGTAGACCACCGCGATCAGGCTCAGCGCGATCACCAGCCACGCCCACTCCGCGCCGGCGTCCGGCACGATCGGCAGCACGAAGCGGATGAAGCCGTAGCCACCGATCTTCAGCATGATCGCGGCCAGGATCACCGAACCGGCGGTCGGCGCTTCCACGTGCGCGTCCGGCAACCAGGTATGCACCGGGAACATCGGCACCTTCACCGCGAAGGCGATGAGGAACCCGAAGAACAGCCACATCTGCTCGGTCGCCGTCAGCGGCAGCGCGTACATGTCCGCGAGCTGCCAGCTGCCGCCCTTCAGGTACAGGTAGATCAGGCCCAGCAGCATGAACAGCGAGCCGAGGAACGTGTACAGGAAGAACTTGATCGACGCGTACACGCGACGCGGGCCGCCCCACACGCCGATGATGATGAACATCGGGATGAGCATGCCCTCGAAGAACACGTAGAACAGCATCGCGTCCAGCGCGGCGAACACGCCGACCATCAGGCCTTCGAGGATCAGGAACGCGGCGTAGTACTGCGCCACGCGCTTGTCGATCGAGGTCCACGCGCCAATCATCGCCAGCAGCGTGGTCAGCGTGGTCAGGGCGATCAGCGCGACGGAGATGCCGTCGACGCCCAGGTGGTAACGGATGTCGTACGCCGGGATCCAGTTGCGGTTCTCGACGAACTGCATTGCCGCGGTCGCCATGTCGAAACCGGTGAGCAGCGGGATGCTCGCCAGCAGCGTGATGAAGGCGATGCCGGTGGCGAACCAGCGCGCCGCACCGGCGCGCTCGTTGCCGAAGGCCATGGTGGCCAGGCCGCCGAAGATCGGCAGCCAGATCAGCAGGCTGAGCAGGAAGGAAGTGCTCTGCAAGGGCTCGGGGTTCACGTCGGGTCCTTGTCCTAGTTAGTGCCAGTAGCGGATCAGCACGGCCAGCAACGCAATCAGGCCAATGATCATCGCGAACGCATAGTGGTAGAGATAACCCGACTGGATACGGCGGGTCAGGTTGGCGACGAGGTCGACGACGCGGGCGCTGCCGTTGACCACCGCACCGTCGATGACGTGCGAATCGATGGCGCGCGAGGCCTTGCCGAGTCCCAGGCCGCCGCCGGCGAAGCCGCCGATCCAGAGCTTGTCGAAGCCGTACTTCTCCTCGAGCACGCGCACCGGCCAGGCGAACATGCGGCGCGCCTTGGCGGGCAGCTCCGGCTTCCACCAGTACATGATGGTCGCGAGCACGAAGCCGGCCAGGGTCAGCCAGAACACCGGCGCGGTGAAGCCGTGGATCGCGTACTTGACCGGACCGTGCCACACCTCTTCGCCGACGAGCGCGACGGTGTCGCGGGCCGCGGCCAGGTCGATGGCACCGAGGAAGAACGGCAGGCGTTCGGCATGGCCCATCACGTCGGTGCCGAACAGCATCGGACCGGCGGTGAAGAAGCCGATCAGCACCGACGGGATCGCCAGCAGGATCAGCGGCACCGTCACCACCCACGGCGACTCGTGCGGCGTGTGCGCGTGGTGGTCGTCGTGGCCGTGGCTGTCGCCGTGCGCGTTGTGCGCGTTGTGCGTGGCGTGGCCGTCGTGACCATGCTCCTCGGCGAGCTGCGCCTCGTGCTCGGTCGAATCCGCTTCCGGCGCAACGTAGTGGTCGGGCACCGGATCGTGGAAGCGTTCCTTGCCGTGGAAGGTCAGGTACAGCAGGCGGAAGCTGTAGAACGAGGTTACGAACGCGCCCAGCAGCACCGCCCACCAGGCGTACGTCGCCACCCACCCGCCCGCTTCGTGGGCGTGGTGCGCGGCGGCCTCGATGATCGTGTCCTTCGAGTAGAAGCCACTGAAGAACGGCGTGCCGATCAGCGCCAGCGTGCCGATGAGCATCGTCCAGTACGTGATGGGCATGTACTTCTTCAGCCCGCCCATGCGACGCATGTCCTGCTCGTGGTGCATGCCGATGATGACCGAGCCGGCGCCCAGGAACAGCAGCGCCTTGAAGAACGCGTGCGTCATCAGGTGGTACACGCCGGCGCTGTACGCCGACACGCCCAGCGCGACGGTCATGTAGCCCAGCTGCGACAGCGTCGAGTACGCGACCACGCGCTTGATGTCGTTCTGCACGATGCCGATCAGGCCGGTCCAGAACGCGGTCGTGGCACCGATGAACAGCACGAAGGTCAGCGCCGTCTCGGACAGCTCGAACAGCGGCGACATGCGCGCCACCATGAAGATGCCGGCGGTCACCATCGTCGCGGCGTGGATCAGCGCGGAGATCGGCGTCGGGCCTTCCATCGAGTCCGGCAGCCACACGTGCAGCGGCACCTGCGCCGACTTGCCCATCGCGCCGATGAACAGGCAGATGCAGATGAAGGTCATCAGCGACCAGCCGCCCACCGGCGCCAGCCAGCTGCCGGCTTCCGCCAGCGCCGGCCACGCGTTCTGCATCTGTGCGGCGGCCAGTGCAGGCTCGCCGGCACGCGCGAACACGGTGCCGTAGTCCAGCGTGTTGAAGGTGTACAGCACGCCGGCGATGCCGAGCAGGAAACCGAAGTCGCCCACGCGGTTGACCAGGAACGCCTTGAGGTTCGCGAACACCGCGGTCGGCCGCTTGAACCAGAAGCCGATCAGCAGGTACGACACCAGGCCCACCGCTTCCCAGCCGAAGAACAGCTGGAGGAAGTTGTTGCTCATCACGAGCATCAACATCGAGAAGGTGAACAGCGAGATGTAGCTGAAGAAGCGCTGGTAGCCGTCGTCCTCGGCCATGTAGCCGATGGTGTAGATGTGCACCAGCAGCGAGACGAAGGTGACGACCACCATCATCATCGCGGTCAGCTTGTCGACCATGAAGCCGACGTGCGCTTCGATGCCGCCGACCTGGAACCAGGTGTAGACGTTCTCGTTGAACGGCGAGGCGCCCTGCAGCAGCTGCCACAGCGTGTACATCGACAGCGCGCAGCTGACCGCGACGCCGAGGATGGTGACCCAGTGCGCGCCGGCGCGTCCCACCTGGCGGCGGAACAGGCCGGCGACGATCGCGCCGATCAGCGGCGCGAGGACGACCGCCAGCAGGACGGACTTGGAGATGGCGTGTTCCATTGCGTGCTCCACCTCAGCCCTTCATGGTGTCGATTTCGGCCACGTTGATCGTGCGCCGGTTGCGGAACAGGGTGACCAGGATGGCCAGGCCGATGGCCGCTTCGGCCGCGGCCACGGTCAGGATGAAGAACACGAACACCTGGCCGGCCGGATCGCCCAGCTGGCGCGAGAACGCGACGAAGTTGATGTTCACCGCCAGCAGCATCAGCTCCAGCGACATCAGCAACATGATCACGTTCTTGCGGTTGAGGAAGATGCCGGCGACGCTGATGCAGAACAGCACCGCGCCCAGCGCGAGGTAGTGGCCGAGCGCCAGCCCGGCGCCGAAGAATTCGCTCACGGCTTGCCCTCCTCTGCCGGGGTTTCCGCCGGCGCGGCCGGCTTGACGGCGTCCATCTTCACGATGCGCACGCGGTCGGCCGCACGCACGCGCGCCTGGACCGACGGATTCTGGTGACGCGCGCCGACGCGGCGACGCAGGGTCAGCATCACCGCCGCGATGACCGCGACGGTCAGGATGACCGCGGCGACCTCGAACGGCAGCAGGAAGTCGGTGAACAGCGCGCGCGCAATCCACTGCGTGTTGCCGGCCGCCGACGGGTCGGCCGGGAACCCGGTGGCGACGTTCGCCTTGACGCCGATCAGCGTCAGCATTTCCACCAGCATGATCACGGCGACGACCAGGCCGAGCGGCAGGTAGCGCACGTACCCTTCGCGCAACGGCGCGACGTCGATGTCGAGCATCATCACCACGAACAGCAGCAGCACCATCACCGCGCCGACGTAGACCAGGATGAGCGCCACGCCAAGGAATTCGGCGCCGGCGATGATCCAGGTGCAGGCGACGGAGAAGAACGTCAGCACCAGCAGCAGGACCGCATGCACCGGGTTCTTGACGCTGATGACGCCGACCGCGGCCATCGTGGCGACGGCGGCGAAGACGAAGAAGGCAATCTGGGCGAGATCCATGTTCGTCAGGCCTCAGCGGTAAGGTGCGTCGGCCGCGCGGCGCTCGGCGATCTCCGCCTCGAGGCGGTCGCCGATGGCCAGCAGCTGCGGCTTGGTCACGATGTTCTGGCCACGCCGGTCGAAGTGGTATTCGTGCACGTGCGTCTCCACGATCGAATCGACCGGGCACGACTCCTCGCAGAAGCCGCAGAAGATGCACTTGAACAGGTCGATGTCGTAACGCGTGGTGCGGCGGGTGCCGTCCTCGCGCTTGGTCGAATCGATGGTGATCGCCAGCGCCGGGCACACGGCCTCGCACAGCTTGCATGCGATGCAGCGCTCTTCCCCGTTGGGATAGCGACGCAGCGCGTGCACGCCGCGGAAACGCGGCGACTGCGGCGTCTTTTCCATCGGGTACATCAGCGTGTACTTCGGCTTGAACAGGTACTTCGCCGTGAGGGCGAGTCCCTGCGAAAGCTCGATGAGCAGCAGGCTCTTGAAGTAGGAAACGATGCGGTTCATGCCTGCCCCTTACACCCCGGGCTCGAAGATTTTGAAGTACGCCATCACGGCCACCACGCAGATCCAGGCGATGGTCAGCGGGATGAAGACCTTCCAGCCCAGGCGCATGATCTGGTCGTAGCGATAGCGCGGGAACGACGCGCGGAACCAGATGAAGCAGCTGGCGAAGAAGAACACCTTCGCGAGCAGCCACCACCAGCCGTCGGCCGACAGCAGCGGGATGCCCCAGCCGTGGAACGGGCTCAGCCAGCCGCCGAGGAAGAAGATCGAGGTCAGGAAGCTGATCAGGATCATGTTCGCGTATTCGGCGAGGAAGAACAGCGCGAACGCCGAACCCGAATACTCGACCATGTGACCGGCCACGATTTCCGACTCGCCTTCCACCACGTCGAACGGCGCGCGGTTGGTTTCGGCGACGCCCGAGATGAAGTACACGACGAACAGCGGCAGCATCGGCACCCAGAACCACTCCAGGAAGCCGCCGTTGCCGGACTGCGCCATCACGATTTCCGTGAGGTTGAGGCTGCCGGCGCCGACCATCACGCCGACCATCGCGAAGCCCATGGCGATTTCGTACGAAACCACCTGCGCCGCGGCACGCATCGCGCCAAGGAACGCGTACTTCGAGTTCGACGCCCAGCCGGCGAGGATGATGCCGTACACGCCCAGGGAGGTCATCGCGAGCAGGTACAGCAGGCCCGCGTTGGCGTTCGACAGAACGACCTGGTAATCGAACGGCACCACGGCCCACGCGGCGAAGGCTGGCGCGAGGGCCAGCAGCGGCGCGAGCTTGAACAGGAAGTTCTCCGCCCGCGTGGGCTGGATGACTTCCTTGAACAGCAGTTTGAAGACGTCGGCGAACGCCTGGAGGATGCCCATGCCGACGTACATCGGCCCGTGGCGGACGTGCATCCAGCCGATGAGCTTGCGCTCCCAGACCACGTAGAACGCCACGGTGATGATCACCGGCATGGCGATCAGGAGGATCTTCAGCACGATCCAGAGGATGGCGCCGATGTTGCCGAACGACAGCAACCAGTCGCGGAACGGATCAAACATCGCTTATGCCCTCCCCGCCTGCACGCGGCCCGACATCGGCGCGGTGGCGCCGTGACCGGATTCCACCCACACGGTACCCGGCGCGACCTTGTCGCTGACCGACACCGGCAGCGTCGCGGTGCCCGCGGCGGTGTTGAACTTGCCCACAACGCCGTCGGCGAAGCCGAGCGCGGAGGCATCCTTCGGATTCATCACGGCCGCAGGCGCAACGTTGAGCGGATGCGACTGCAGCGCGGGAGCGCGGCGCACGACCGCATCGCTGCGGTAGATCGCCATGCTCGCAGCCACTTCCAGGCCTTCGCCCGACACGGTCGGTGCCTTGCCGGCGACGACGTTGACTTCGCGCATCTGCATGCCCGCACGCAGGCCGGCCAGATCGACGAAATCGAATCCCTTCGCCTGCAGTTCGCCGCCGAGCGCGCGCAGCACGCGCCAGCCGGCACGCGCCTGACCCGGCAGCTTGCCGCCGGCGACCGTCGCCTGCTGGCGGCCGTCGAGGTTGGTCAGCGTCGCGTCGATTTCCGGCAGCAGGCCGATCGGCAGGATCACGTCGGCGACGGCGCGCGTCGAACGGCACGCGAAGGTGCTGAACGCCACGACCTGCGCGGCGTTGAGCGCCTTCAGCGCGGTCGCGGTGTCGGCGAAGTCCATGCCCGGCTCGATGCCGTACAGCACGTACGCCGAACGCGCATCGGCGAGCATCGACTGCGCGTCGCGCGAGGTCGGCAGCACGCCGTAGTCGGACAGGCCGACGGCGTTCGCGCCCTGCGGGATGCGGTTGAGCGATGCGCCGGTGGCTGCGGCGAAATCGGCGGCGGCCTTGCGGATCTGCGCGGCATGCGGGCCGTTCTCGGCCAGCGCACCGACGATCACGACGGCGCGCGTCGCGTTCTTCGCGATGTCGACCAGACCGTCGTCGCCCAGCGTCGCGGCGATCTGCGACGGCGCCACGATCGCCTTCTGCGCGACGTCGTAGGTGAAGTCGAAATCGACCGGGTTGACTACGTACACCTTCGCGCCGCGGGTCCAGGCCTTGCGCACGCGCTGGTTCACCAGCGGCAGTTCATGGCGCAGGTTGGAGCCCACGATGACGATGACGTCGGCGTGGTTGATGTCGGCCACCGGCGCGGCGAACATCGTCGCATGCGCGGCGTCGCTCAGGTCGTGCTGGCCGATGCGGTGGTCGAGGTTGCCCGTGCCCAGCGCTTCGGCGAGTCGGGCCAGCAGCGCGCCCTCCTCGTTCGACGTCGCGGGGCCGGCGAGGATGCCGAGCTGGTCGGCGCCGTTGTCGCGCAGGATCTTCGCGGCCTTCGCCAGCGCTTCTTCCCACGAGGCTTCACGCCATTCGCCGTTCTCCTTCACCATCGGCACGGTCGCGCGGTCTTCCGCGTACAGGCCCTGGTGCGAATAACGGTCGCGATCCGACAGCCAGCATTCGTTGACCGCTTCGTTGTCGCGCGGCACGGTGCGCAGCACTTCGCCGCGACGCACGTGCAGGAACAGGTTGCTGCCCAGCGCGTCGTGGTAGCCCAGCGATTCGCGCGCGATCAGTTCCCACGGGCGCGCCTTGAACTGGAACACCTTGTTGGTCAGCGCGCCGACCGGGCACACGTCGATGACGTTGCCGGAGAGTTCCGTCGTCAACGGCTTGCCGTCGTAGGTGCCGATCTGCAGGTTCTCGCCGCGGTACATGCCGCCGAGCTCGTACGTGCCGGCGATCTCCGCGGTGAAGCGCACGCAGCGCGTGCACTGGATGCAGCGGGTCATCTCGGTGGCGACCAGCGGACCGATGTCCTCGTCCGGCACCACGCGCTTGCGCTCGGCGAAGCGGCTCACCGAGCGGCCGTAACCCAGCGACAGGTCCTGCAGTTCGCACTCGCCGCCCTGATCGCAGATCGGGCAGTCGAGCGGATGGTTGATCAGCAGGAACTCCATCACGTTGCGCTGCGACTTGAGCGCCTTGTCGCTACGCGTGGAGACCTTCATTCCATCCATGACCGGCGTGGCGCAGGCCGGCGCCGGCTTGGGCATCTTTTCCACCTCGACCAGGCACATGCGGCAGTTCGCCGCGACGGCCAGCTTGTCGTGGTAGCAGAAACGCGGGATCGGAATGCCGGCCTTGTCGGCGGCCTGGATGATCATGGAACCCTTCGGCGCGGCCATCTCGACGCCGTCGATGAAGACGGTGACGTGGTCCGGCGGCAGGTTCGGATTTACGGGCTGTGCGCTCATGCGGCGACCTTCTCCACCACCGTGCCGGCGCGCTGGTCGTCGACCAGGAAACGCTTGTTCACGATCGCGTACTCGAATTCATCCCAGTAGTGACGCAGGAAGCCCTGCACCGGCCACGCGGCGGCTTCGCCGAACGCGCAGATGGTGTGGCCTTCGATCTGGCCGGCGGCGGCGCGCAGCATCTGCAGGTCTTCCAGCGTCGCCTGCTTGTCGACGATGCGGGTGAGCATGCGGTACATCCAGCCGGTGCCTTCGCGGCACGGCGTGCACTGGCCGCAGCTTTCCTTGAAGTAGAAGCGCGCGATGCGCTGGCAGGCGCGCACCATGCAGGTGTCCTCGTCCATCACGATGACCGCGCCCGAACCCAGGCCCGAACCGGCCTTCTGGATGGCGTCGTAGTCCATGGTCAGCGACATCATCGTCTCGCCCGGCAGCACCGGCATCGACGAACCACCCGGGATCACGGCCTTGATCTTCTTGCCGTTGCGCATGCCACCGGCGAGCTGCAGCAGCTCGGAGAACGGCGTTCCGAGACGGATCTCGTAATTGCCCGGCTTCGCCACGTGGCCGGAGACCGAGAAGATCTTCGGACCGCCGTTGTTCGGCTTGCCCAGGTTGAGGAACCACTCCGCGCCGTTGCGGATGATCGCCGGCACCGACGCGTAGGTCTCGGTGTTGTTGATCGTCGTCGGCTTGCCGAACAGGCCGAAGTTCGCCGGGAACGGCGGCTTGTAGCGCGGCTGGCCCTTCTTGCCTTCCAGCGATTCCATCAGCGCGGTTTCTTCGCCGCAGATGTAGGCGCCGGCGCCGAGCGCGCCGTAGATGTCGATGTCCACGCCGCTGCCGAGCACGTTCTTGCCCAGCCAGCCGTGTTCGTACGCTTCCTTCAGCGCCTGCTCGAAATGCTCGAACGGCTCGTGGTGGAACTCGCCGCGCAGGTAGTTGTACGCCACGGTCGAACCGGTGGCGTAGCAGGCGATCGCCATGCCTTCCACCACCGCGTGCGGGTTGTAGCGCAGGATGTCGCGATCCTTCGCCGTGCCCGGCTCGGATTCGTCCGAGTTGCACAGGATGTACTTCTGCGTGCCGCTGCCCTTGGGCATGAAGGACCACTTCAGGCCGGTCGGGAAGCCCGCGCCGCCGCGACCGCGCAGGCCCGAGGCCTTCACCAGGTCGACGATGGCGGCCGGATCCATCTTCTCGGTCAGGATCTTGCGCAGCGCGGCGTAACCGCCGGTCTTGAGGTAGTTCTCGTACGACCACGGCGTGTCGTAGTGCAGCGTCGTGTAAACGACGCTGTGCTCCTGCGGAGCCGGGCCGACCGGACCGTAGCCCTGGGAATAATCGTGATGATCGTGCGCCATCTCAGCCGGGCCTCACTTCAGTCCGTCGAGCAGCTCGTCCACCTTCGCGGCGTCGAGCTTCTCGTGGTAATGACCGTTGATGACCACGACCGGCGCGCCGCAGCACGCGGCCAGGCACTCTTCCTCGCGCTTGAGGTAGACGCGGCCATCGGACGTGGATTCGCCCAGCTTGCAGCCGAGCTTCTTCTCGGCGTGGCGCACGAGGTCCTCGGCGCCGTTGAGCCAGCAGCTGATGTTGGTGCAGAAGGCGACGTTGTGGCGGCCGACCTGCTCGGTCTCGAACATCGAGTAGAAGCTGGCGACTTCGTAGGCCCACACCGGCGGCAGGCCGAGATACTTCGCCACCGCCGCGATCAGCTCGTCGCTGAGCCAGCCGCCGTTCTGTTCCTGCGCGGCATGCAGGCCCTGCAGCACGGCCGAGCGCTTGCGGTCCGGCGGGAACTTGGCCAGCCAGTGGTCGATGTGCGCGCGCGTCTTGTCAGACAACGCGACCATCGGGTCCACGTGCTGACAGGCTTCGAAATTTCCGGTCGCCTTCATTAGTCCAGATTCCTCAACGGGCCGCCGCGATCAGCGGTCGACTTCGCCGAACACGAGATCGTAGGTGCCGATCATCGCCACGACGTCGGCCAGCATGTGGCCGCGAACGATGGCGTCCATCGACGACAGGTGCGCGAAGCCCGGCGCACGCAGCTTCACGCGGAAGGGCTTGTTGGCGCCGTCGGAGACCAGGTAGCAGCCGAACTCGCCCTTGGGCGCTTCGACCGCGGCATAGGTCTCGCCGGCCGGCACGCAGTAGCCTTCCGAGAACAGCTTGAAGTGGTGGATCAGGGCTTCCATGTCGTCCTTCATGGCCTCGCGCTTGGGCGGCGCGACCTTGAAGTTGTCGACCATGACCGGACCCGGATTGGCCTTCAGCCACTTCACGCACTGCTTGATGATGCGGTTAGACTGGCGCATCTCCTCGACGCGCACGAGATACCGGTCGTAGCAGTCGCCGTTGACGCCGACCGGGATGTCGAAGTCCATCTGCGCGTACTTGGCGTACGGCTGCTTCTTGCGCAGGTCCCAGGCGATGCCGGAACCGCGGATCATCGCGCCGGTCATGCCCCACGCCAGCGCCTGCTCGGGCGACACGACGCCGATGCCGACGGTGCGCTGCTTCCAGATGCGGTTGTCGGTGAGCAGCGTTTCGTATTCGTCGACGCGCTTGGGGAAGTCGTCGGTGAACGCTTCCAGGTAATCCAGCAGCGAGCCTTCGCGCCACTCGTTGAAGCGCTTGAGCTTGGCGCCCTTGCGCCACGGCGATTCCTTGTACTTCGGCATGAAGTCGGGAAGATCGCGGTGCACGCCGCCCGGGCGGTAGTACGTCGCGTGCATGCGCGCGCCGGAGACCGCCTCGTAGCAGTCCATCAGCTCTTCGCGCTCGCGGAACGCGTACAGGAATACCGCCATCGCGCCCAGGTCGAGCGCGTTCGATCCAATCCACATCAGGTGGTTCAGGATGCGGGTGATCTCGTCGAACATCGTGCGGATGTACTGCGCGCGCTCGGGCGCCTCGACGCCAAGCAGCGTCTCGATCGCACGCACGTAGGCGTGCTCGTTGCACATCATCGACACGTAGTCCAGTCGATCCATGTAGCCGATCGACTGGTTGAACGGCTTGGACTCGGCGAGCTTCTCCGTCGCACGATGCAGCAGGCCGACGTGCGGGTCGGCGCGATGCACGACTTCACCGTCCATCTCCAGGATCAGGCGCAGCACGCCGTGCGCGGCCGGATGCTGCGGGCCGAAGTTCAGCGTGTAGTTGCGGATCTCGGCACCGCTGCCGAGGCCGGAGGTGTTGCTCACGGTTCCGTTGGAAAGCTGGGCGCTCACTTCTTCACCTCGGCGCGCTGGGCGGCCTCGCCCTGCGCGGTCTCATAGCGCGCGTCGTCGCGGATCACGCGCGGCACCAGCACGCGCGGCTCGATCGTCACCGGCTCGTACACCACGCGCTTGCGCTCGTTGTCGTAGCGCACTTCGACGTTGCCGATCAGCGGGAAGTCCTTGCGGAACGGATGGCCGACGAAACCGTAGTCGGTCAGGATGCGGCGCAGGTCCGGATGGCCTTCGAACACGATGCCGTACAGGTCGAACGCCTCGCGTTCGAACCAGTTCACGCCCGGCCACACGGAGGTGAGCGAATCCACCACCGGCAGGTCATCGTTGTCGGCGAACGTGCGCAGGCGAACGCGCAGGTTGTGCTGGCACGAAAGCAGGTGCGCGACCGCGGCGAAGCGGCGCTCCGGTGCGGCGGCGGCGCCGTTGGGCTGCTCGCCCCAGGCGAAACGGCCGGCGCTCTTGCCTTCCACGCCGCGCGAGAAGCCTTCGGAGGACACATCGGTGTCCCACTCGTCGCTGCCGTAGCTGAGGTAGTCGACGCCGCTGACGTCCACGCACTGCTCGAAACCGAACTCGTCGCGCAGCGCCAGCGCGGTGGCGAGCCACTGCGACGAAGCGACGTCGAGCGTGACTTCGGCGCGGCCCGGCGCGACGACGACCATCGCGTCCGCGAAACGCGCGGTCAGGCGCCCGGAAAGCGCCTGGGCATCCATGAAATCGTAGGGGGAGGCCATGTCAGCGCACGCCCTGGATGTTTTCGCCGAAGTTCGTGCCGCGGCGGATCTTCTTCTGCAACTGCAGGATGCCGTACACCAGCGCTTCGGCCGTCGGCGGGCAGCCCGGGACGTAGACGTCCACCGGCACGATGCGGTCGCAGCCGCGCACCACCGAATACGAGTAGTGGTAGTAGCCGCCGCCGTTGGCGCAGCTGCCCATCGAAATGACCCACTTGGGATCCGGCATCTGGTCGTAGACCTTGCGCAGCGCCGGGGCCATCTTGTTGACCAGCGTGCCGGCCACGATCATCACGTCGGACTGGCGCGGCGACGGGCGGAACACCACGCCGTAGCGGTCCAGGTCCAGGCGCGCGGCGCCGGCGTGCATCATCTCGACCGCGCAGCAGGCCAGGCCGAATGTCATCGGCCACATCGAGCCGGTGCGCGCCCAGTTCCACAGCGCGTCCATGCTCGTGGTGACGAAGCCGTTCTGCAGCAGCGGGTTGTCGCCCTCGGGGCGCAGGATGTCGTCCAGCTGCCCTTCGGGCAGCGGGTTGTGCATGAGGTCAGAGACGCTCTGGATCACTCCCATTCGAGTGCTCCCTTCTTCCAGACGTAGACGAAGCCGAGCAGCAGCATGCCGGCGAAGATGCCCATTTCGATCAGGCCGACCACACCGAGTTCGCGGAACACGGTGGCCCAGGGCACGATGAAGATGATTTCCAGATCGAAGATGATGAACTGGATCGCGATGAGGTAGTAGCGCACATCGAACTGCATGCGCGCGTCCTCGAACGCCTCGAAGCCGCACTCGTAGGGCGAGAGCTTCTCGATGGACGGACGCTGGGGGCCGAGCACCTTGCCCACCACCAGCAGGGCGACGCCGATACCTCCGGCGACGATCAGGAACAGCAGGGTCGGCAGGTATTCGGCCAGCACTCGTTGTTCTCTCGCTTCGTTTAGCTCGATCGCGTTGCCGCGACCTGGCTCGGCGGCAGCCGCCTGGGTGATCCCCGCGCGAGACTCGGCCCGCCGTGCGTGCCGCACCTGCGTCGGTGGTGCTAACGCTGCAATCGCTTGCAGCAGTGTCGTTCGGTGTGGTGCCCAAGGGGGGACTCGAACCCCCACGACTTGCGTCGCTACCACCTCAAGGTAGTGCGTCTACCAATTCCGCCACCTGGGCAATCAAACCCACGCCATCGCTGGCATGTTTGTCTTCCTGACGCGATCGGTGCCGTGTGGGCGTTGATCGCTCCGGTCATCGCTGACCGTACCCGGCAATCCGTGCCGGGCCGATGAAATGCAAGTTTACCGCGTTAAGTCAGCCGCCCGCAGGGGGTTGCGGCTTTGCCGGTTCCGGCGACTGCTGGGCCGGCGCCTGCTGCACGGGCGCCGGAGCAGCCGGGACCGCTTCCTGCGCGGGCGCCTGCGGCACCGTCGTCGCCGGAGCGGGCGCCGTGGTCGGCGCGGCCGGGACCGCGGCGTTGCCGGTCGCTGGCGCCGGTGCGCTCGGCACCGCCGGAACGTCGGCCATCACGCCGCTGGGGGCGGCGCCGGTGTCGCCGGTGGCCTTGCGGGTGGCGTTCCAGGCCATGAAGAGGCTGATCGCGAAGAACGCGATGGCGAGCCACTTCGTCGCCTTCGACAGGAAATTCGCCGAACCGCGCGCGCCGAACACGGTGGCGGAGGCGCCGCCGCCGAAACCGGAACCGGCCTGGGCGCCCGCGCCGCGCTGCATCAGGATCAGCGCAACCATCGCGATCGCGATCAGCACATAGATGACGTTGAGCAGCAACAGCATCGTGGGGTTCTACGAATGGGTTCGAATGGTTCGACGCGCCGGATGGAGCGTCAGGGTGCCGCCGCGACCGCGATGGCGTGGAAGTCTTTGGCCACCAGCGAGGCGCCTCCGACCAGGCCGCCATCGACGTCCGGCTGCGCGAACAGCGCGGCGGCATTGTCGGCCTTCACGCTTCCGCCGTACAGGATCGGTAGCGAGCCAGCGATTCTAGCATCGCGCGCGGCGATTTCGCTACGGATGAATGCATGGACCTCCTGGGCCTGCTCCGGCGTCGCGGTGCGGCCGGTGCCGATGGCCCAGACGGGCTCGTAGGCGACGATCGCGCCATCGAACACGTCCTTGCCGCCCAGCTCGAACAGCGGGGCCAGCTGCTTCTCGATGCGCCACTGCGTCTGGTCGTCCTCGCGCTCGGACAGGCTCTCGCCCACGCACAGGATCGGAGTCAGGCCGGCGGCCTTGCAGGCGAGGAACTTGCGCGCGACCAGCTCGCTGGTCTCGCCGTGGTACTGGCGACGCTCGGAATGGCCGACCAGGCCGTAGCCAGCGCCGACGTCCCGGAGCATCGTCGCGGAGACCTCGCCGGTGAACGCGCCCTTCTGGTTCGCGCTGACGTCCTGGGCACCGAAGGTGAGACCCTTCTCGCCGTAGCGCACGACCAGCCCGGCCAGGTACGGCAGCGGCGGCAGGATCAGGCGCTCCACGCCCTGCGGCGCGGCTTTCGCGACGATCGCGTCGAGCAGCTCCAGGGCGAACTGGCGATCGCCGTGCAGCTTCCAGTTTCCGGCAACGATTCTGCGGCGCATGGCCACTCCTTCTGCGTCCTTCGGGATCGCGACGGCGAGGGCCGGCCGCGAGCGGCGGCAAGTTTACTCCACGTGGGCGAGAATCGATCCCATGGACACGCGACCGCGCGCGGATGCGCCATTGCTGCAAGGTTTTCCGGCGATCGCCACGCGCCAGGCGCGCGTGCTGGTGCTGGGCAGCATGCCGGGCGTCGCTTCGCTGCAGGCGGGGCGCTACTACGCGCATCCGCGCAATGCGTTCTGGCCGATCATGGGCGCGCTGGTCGGCGCCCATCCCGCCCTGCCCTACGCGCGCCGCGTCGCGCAGCTGAAGGCCGCCCGCATCGCGCTGTGGGACGTGTTCGACCGTTGCGAACGCGAGGGCAGCCTGGACTCGGCGATCGTCGACGCGACCGCGCAGGCCAACGATTTCGCCACGTTCTTCGGGCGGCACCCGGATCTGTCGACGGTGCTGTTCAATGGCGCGAAGGCGGAGGCCGCATACCGGCGTTCTGCGCCGCCGCTGGAGGCGTTCGGACTGCGCGGCGTGCGGTTGCCATCGACCAGTCCGGCGAACGCGGCGGTCGCGTTCGCGAAAAAAATGGCCGCCTGGCGCGAAGCGCTGCAGGCGGCCGGTATTGCGGTATCGGAACCGCAGCGCTGATTACTTCAGCTTGATCTCGCGCAGCCGTTCTTCGAGGTAACCGTGCGCGGTGATCGCTTCCGGATAGCGGCTCGGATTCTCCGCGCTCACGCACGAAGGCAGCACGTCGATCAGGAAATCCGGGTTCGGATGCAGGAAGAACGGCGTGGAGTAGCGCGGCTGGCGCGCCTTCTCGCCCTTCGGGTTCACCACGCGGTGCGTCGTGGACGGATATACGTGGTTGGTCAGGCGCTGCAGCATGTCGCCGATATTGACCACGATGGTGTCGGCGTCGGCGGTGAACGGCACCCACTCGCCCTTGCGCGACAGCACTTCCAGGCCCTCGGCGCTGGCGCCGACCAGCAGCGTGATCAGGTTGATGTCCTCGTGCGCGCCGGCGCGCACGTTGGGGATGTCGTCGGTGGTGATCGGCGGATAGTGGATCGGGCGCAGGATCGAATTGCCCGAGTTGGTCTTGTCGGCGAAATACGTCTCCGGCAGGCCGATGTGCAGCGCCAGCGCGCTCAGCACGCGCGAACCGAGCCGGTCCAGCGACTCGTACAGGCCGTAGCCCACCTCGCGGAACTCCGGGATTTCCTCCGGCCACAGGTTCGGCGGCATCACGTCCGCGTACTTCGAATCGCGCGGGATCTCGCGGCCGATGTGCCAGAACTCCTTCAGGTCGAAATGCTTGGAGTCCTTCGCGGTTTCCACGCCGAACGGCGTGTAGCCGCGCGCGCCGCCGCTGCCGGGCACGTTGTACTTGCGCTTGACCTCGTCCGGCAGCGCGAAGAAGCGCTTGAACACGTCGTAGGCGGTGTCGATCTGCGCGTCGGAAATGCCGTGGCCGCGGATGCCGCAGAAGCCCCACTCACGGTACGCCGCGCCGAGTTCGGCCACGAAGGCCTCGCGATCGCCCGGGCTGGCGGGTTCGCTGAAGCGGCGGATGTCGAGGGTCGGGATGCGGTTCACGTCGGGGGTCCTGTGCGGCGGGTCGGTTGAGGGCCGCACATGATAGCGCTCGCAGGCGCGGCGCCGGCTTGCGCCGCGCGGGCTTCGCGGCCGTTCAGCCTGGATGGCTTTCCGCAGGGGCCGACGATCGGGCATTCCCGGATAATGGCGCGCCTTTTTCTAACGCCCCGCTCGACGAATGGAAGCCGTCACCGCTCCACCCCTGCGCCAGCGCGCGCTCGCCTGGCTGACCGGCCTGGTCCTCGGCAACGCCCTGCTCGCGTGCCTGATCACGCTCAGCAACATTCCGCTCACCGAAGCCGGAAGCCGCTGGCATTCGGCGCTGTTCCTGCTGCTCGCCCTGCCCGGCCATTTCATCTTCTTCGGCGCCATCGTCGCGCTGCCGGCGTACCTGCTCGGTCGTATCGTCCGCGATCCGCGCTGGATGATCGCGCTCGCCGTGCTGATGCAGACGCTATGGCTGTGCCTGCTGCTCGCCGACGCGAAGGTATTCGCGCTCTACCGTTTCCACCTCAACGCGATGGTGGTGAACATGATCTTCGGCGGGGCGCTGCAGGATCAGGTCACCTTCTCGGCGAAGATGTGGGCGCTGATCGCGCTTGGCGCCGGCGTGCTGTTCGCGCTGCAGATCGCGGCGGCACGGCTGTGGTGGCAGGCGCTGCGGCGTCGTCCCGGGCTGCTGCGCATCCGCGCGACCTGGTGGGTCGCCATCGGCCTGTTCCTGGTCAGCCAGGGCATGGTCGCGTACTCGGACGCACGCGGCGATCGCGCGGTGATGTCGCAGCTGACCTACATCCCGTGGGCGCAGCCGATCACGCTGAAGAACGCGCTGCACCGCTTCGGCGTGCAGACGGCGCAGGCCACCGCACTGCCGGACGCGGGCGATCGGCTGGGCTATCCGCGACGCGCGCCGCAATGCGCGGCATCGCCGTCGCTGAACGTGTTGGTGATCCTGGTCGAATCGCTGCGCCACGACATGCTCGATCCCGCCGTGATGCCGAACACCTGGCGTTACGCGCAGGATGCGCAGTGGTTCCAGAACCACTACAGCAGCGGCAACGCGACGCGCTTCGGCCTGTTCGGCCTGATGTACGGACTGCCCGGCGGCTACTGGCAGGCGATGCTGGCGCAACAGCGCGGACCGGTGATGATCGACCGCATGCTCGCCAATCGTTACGCGATGCACATCTACGGCAGCGCGCCGCTGTACAGCCCGGAGTTCGATCGCACCGTGTTCGCGAAGGTGCGCGAGCGCATCGTCAACGGGCCGTCGAAGATGAAGAGCGCGCAACGCGACCGCTACGTGGTGTCGCGCATGCAGGCCGACATCCGCAACCATCCGGCGAACCAGCCGTTCTTCGGCTTCGTGTTCTTGGATTCGCCGCATGCCCCCTACCACCTGCCGCCCGGCTACGTGTCGCCGTTCCAGCCGATGGCGAAGGACGTGAACTTCCTCAAGCTCGGCCCGGACCACGATCCCACGCCCGAATTCAACCGCTATCGCGCGGCCGTGCACAGCAGCGACGCGCTCATCGGCGAACTGCTGCGCACGCTCGGGGAAAGCCCGCTGGCGTCGAACACCGTCGTGCTCATCACCGGCGACCATGGCGAGGAATTCAACGACCTGCACCGGAACTACTGGGGCCACAACGGCAACTTCTCGGATTACCAGTTGCGCACGCCGTTCGTGCTGCACTGGCCCGGTCGTACCGCGCGACGCATGGACGCGGCGACGTCGCACGAGGACTTCGTGCCGACCGTGATGCGCCATGCACTGGGTTGCACTGGCGACAGCGCGGAGTACTCGACCGGCCTCGACCTGTTCGGCGAGCTTCCGCGCAAACGGCCGCTGCTGGTGGAAAGCTGGTCGCAGCGCGGCATCCGCGACGGCGCGCTGATCTACCTGTTCGACAACTTCGGTTCGGCGACGGTGGTGGATCGCAACTACAGGCCGGTGGAGGACGCGGAGGTCTCGGCCGATGCCGTGCGTGAATCCTGGGAGATGTTGACGCGGTTCCAGAAGCGGTGATGGGGCTTTCGGCGTAGCTTCAGATCCCTTCCCTGCGAGGATTGGGGAGGGAGAGGTGCACAGCGCCGCGCCGCCAACGAAGCAGCTATGGGGTCCCGACGCAAAGGGCGAGCACCGGCCGCATCGTCACATCGCACACGCCGCCCCTCGCCCCAACCCCTCTCCTTCCGGGAGAGGGGCTCATGCGACTCAAGCCGCAGCAGTAACCGCCGCCGCCAGCTTGTCGAGCGTGTCCTGCATCAGCGTCGCGTCGTCCGCTTCCACGGTGACGCGCACGACCGGCTCGGTGCCCGACGGGCGCAGGAACGCCCGGCCGCGCCCGGCTACGGCCTGCTCGGCCTCGCGCAGCGCGGCCTTCACGGCTTCGGCCTCGGTCGGCGTGGAGCCCGCCGCGAAACGCACGTTCACCGTCTTCTGCGGCACCTTGCGAAAGCCGTCGAGCGCCTCGCGCAGCGAGATGCCGCGGCGCTTGAGCACTTCCAGCACCTGCAACGCGCTCACGATGCCGTCGCCGGTGTTGGCGCGATCCAGGCACAGGATGTGGCCGGAGGCCTCGCCGCCCAGCACGCCGCCATTGGCGACCAGTTGCTGGTGCACGTAGCGATCGCCGACCTTCGCGCGAATGAAGCCGATGCCGCGTTCGGCGAAGGCGCGCTCCAGCGCGTAGTTGGTCATCAGCGTGCCGACGACCGGACCGCGCAGGCGACCGGACTGCTGCCAGTCGGTGGCCATCACGTACAGCAGGTCGTCGCCGTCGCAGACCGCGCCGTTGCCGTCGACGAACAGCACGCGATCGCCGTCGCCGTCGAAGGCGATGCCGAGGTCGGCACCGGAGGCGCGCACGTGCTGGACCAGCGTGTCGGGATGGGTCGAGCCCACGCCGTCGTTGATGTTGATGCCGTTGGGATCGATGCCGATGGCGTCAACGCGCGCGCCGAGTTCGCGCAGCACCAGCGGGCCGAGCTGGTAGGTCGCGCCGTTGGCGCAATCCATCGCGATGCGCAGGCCGCCCAGGTCGAAGCCGGCCGGCACCGAGGCCTTGCAGTGTTCGATGTAGCGGCCCAGCGCATCGCGCGTGCGCACGGCCTTGCCGAGCTGCTCGGACGGCACGGTGCGGAAGGGATGGTCCAGCGCCGCTTCGATGGCCAGTTCGGTCGCGTCGTCGAGCTTCTCGCCTTCGGCGGAGAAGAACTTGATGCCGTTGTCGTGATGCGGGTTGTGCGAGGCGGAAATCACGATGCCGCCGTCGGCGCGCATCGAATGCGTCAGGTGCGCGACGGCGGGCGTCGGCATCGGACCCATCAGCTGCACGTCGACGCCCGCGGCGACCAGGCCGGCTTCCAGCGCGGCCTCGAACATGTAGTTCGAGATGCGCGTGTCCTTGCCGATGATCACCACCGGGTTGCGCCAGTCGCGGCGCGCCAGCGCGTGGCCGTAGGCGTTGCCCAGGCGCAACACGAAGTCGGCCGAGATCGGCCCTTCGCCCACGCGTCCTCGAATGCCGTCGGTGCCGAAATACCGGCGGCTCACGCAGCCACCTCGTCGGCCGGCGGCTGCGGCTGGTTCATCATCAGCGCGAACAGCGTCGCCAGGCGGTCGCGCAGTTCGCGGCGATCGCAGATCTGGTCGAGCGCGCCGTGTTCGAGCAGGAATTCCGAACGCTGGAAGCCTTCCGGCAGCGTCTCGCGCACGGTCTGCTCGATCACGCGCGGGCCGGCGAAGCCGATCAGCGCTTCGGGCTCGGCGAGGTTGAGATCGCCCAGCATCGCGAACGACGCCGACACGCCGCCGGTGGTCGGATGCGTCATGACCGAAATGAACGGCAGGCCGCGGGCGCGCATGCGACCGAGCGCGGCGGAGGTCTTGGCCATCTGCATCAGCGAGAACAGGCTTTCCTGCATGCGCGCGCCGCCGGTGGCGGTGAAGCAGACCATCGGGCAGCCCAGCTCCACCGCGCGTTCGGCGGCGCGGGTAAAGCGCTCGCCAACGACCGAACCCATCGAGCCGCCCATGAAGGCGAAATCGAACGCGGCGGCCACCAGCGGGCGCTGCTTGAGCGTGCCTTCCATCGCGACCAGCGCGTCGCGCTCGCCGGTGGACTTCTGCGCGGCCTTGATGCGGTCGGCGTAGCGCTTCTGGTCCTTGAACTTGAGCACGTCGGTCGGGCCGAGCTCGCCGGCGATCTCGCGCGTGCTGCCCTCATCCAGCAGCGCGGCCAGGCGGACGCGGGCGCGGATGGGCATGTGGAAGCTGCACTTCGGACAGACCTCGAGGTTTTCCTCGAGCTCGGGGCGGTACAGCACCGCGCCGCAGCGGTCGCACTTTTCCCACAGGCCTTCGGGCACGCTGCGACGCTTGGCGGCGCCGGTTTCGGTGCGGATGCCCGAGGGCATGAGTTTCTTGAGCCAGGACATGCGTTGAGAGTATTCCCGTTCAGGCGTGAAGAATGCCGGAGCGGGCCCCGGCGGAAGCGGGGCAGTGTAGCGCAGCGGACGGCGGCGCCCGCGCGTCCCTCAGGCCGGATCGGCGGGGGCCGGAAGCCCGTCGAGCGCCGCACGCAAGGGAGCCAGGAACGTGCGGGCCTGTATGGCCGGGTCGCTCGCGTCGGCCAATGCGGCGACCAGTGCGCTGCCGACGACGACGCCTTCGGCCTCGCGAGCCATCGCGGCTGCACTGGCCGCGTCCTTGATGCCGAAACCGGCCACCACGGGCACGCGGCTTCGCTGCCGGATGGCATGCAGCCGTTCGCCGGCCGCGCCGGTATCCAGGCGGTCCGCACCCGTCACGCCGGCGAAGCTCACGTAGTAGAGATAGCCCTGCGCGTCGTCGCACAGGCGCTGCAGGCGTTCGTCGGTGGTGGTAGGCGATGCAAGCAGGATCAATGCGAGATCGTGCCTGGCGAACGCGCTGCGGAACTCGTCGGATTCCTCGGGCGGCAGATCGACCAGCAGCACGCCGTCGACGCCGGCGTCCGTCGCCTCGCGGGCGAACGCCTCCGCTCCGCGGATCTCGACCGGGTTGAGATAGCCCATCAACACCACTGGCGTGTCGGCATCGCGCTCACGGAAACGCCGCACGCTGTCGAATACGAACGACAGACCCGCCCCGCGCGACAGCGCGCGTTCGGAGCTGCGCTGGATCGTGGGGCCGTCGGCCATCGGGTCGGAGAACGGCACGCCCAGTTCGATCACGTCCGCGCCTGCTGCGACCAGCGCGTGCATCACCGGCACCGTCGCCTCCAGCGAGGGATCGCCCGCGGTGACGAACGGGATCAGCGCCTTGCGGCGATCGGAGCGCAGCTGTGTGAAGCGTCGGTCGATTCGATTCATGGCGATGCCGGGGTCGGTGCGCGGCCTCTCAAGGGGAAGGCCCGGAAAGCGTGGGATGGGAGGGAGGGAGTCCCGCCGCGTTCCTGACCTTCCCCTTGAGAGGTCGCATGAAGTGCGTGGATGCCGTTGCCGCGAGTCCGCGCAGGCTCGCGGCGACAGCGCTACAACGAAATCCCTTCGCGCGCGGCGATGGTGTGGACATCCTTGTCGCCGCGCCCGGAGAGGTTGCACAGCACCATCGCATCCGGCGGCAGCTCGCGGGCGAGCTTGATCGCCTGCGCGATCGCGTGGCTCGACTCCAGCGCCGGCAGGATGCCTTCCGTGCGCGACAACTGGTGGAAGGCCGACAGCGCCTCGGCATCGGTCACGCCGACGTAATCGGCACGGCCGGCGTCCTTGAGGAACGCGTGCTCCGGCCCGACTCCGGGATAGTCCAGGCCGGCCGAGACCGAATGCGTCTCGATGATCTGCCCGTCGTCGTCGCACAATACGTAGGTGCGGTTGCCGTGCAGCACGCCAGGCCGCCCCGCAGCGAGCGATGCGGCGTGACGCCCGGTGGCGATGCCCTCGCCCGCCGCTTCGGCGCCGACGAGCCGTACGTCGGCATCGTTGAGGAAGGCGTGGAAGATGCCGATGGCGTTGCTGCCGCCGCCGACGGAGGCGGTCACCGCATCCGGAAGGCGACCGTATTCGGCGAGCATCTGCACGCGCGCCTCTCGGCCGACGACGGCGTTGAAGTCGCGCACCATGCGCGGATAGGGATCGGGCCCCGCCACCGTGCCGATGATGTAGAACGTGTCGCGCACGTGGGTGACCCAGTCGCGCATCGCTTCGTTGAGCGCGTCCTTCAGCGTCGCCGAACCGCTGGTCACCGGCACGACCGTCGCGCCGAGCAGCTTCATCCGGTAAACGTTGATCTTCTGGCGCTCGATGTCGGTCGCGCCCATGTAGACGACGCATTCCAGTCCGAGGCGCGCGGCGACCGTCGCGCTGGCGACGCCGTGCTGGCCGGCGCCGGTCTCCGCAATGATCCGGGTCTTGCCCATGCGGCTGGCGAGCAGCGCCTGGCCGATGGTGTTGTTGATCTTGTGCGCGCCGGTGTGGTTCAGGTCTTCGCGCTTGAGCAGGATGCGTGCGCCGCCGACCTCGCGGCTGAGCCGCTCTGCGAAGTAGATCGGACTCGGGCGCCCGACATAGTGCGCCAGGTCCGCGTCGAAGGCCGCATTGAACGACGGATCGACACGCGCGGCGTCGTAGGCGGCGGCCAGCTCCTCCAGTGGACCGATCAGGGTCTCGGCGACGAAACGTCCGCCGAAGCGGCCGAAGTGGCCGGCGGCATCGGGGAAGGCGTGGAAGTCGGAGCGGGACATGGCGTGACTTTAGCGAACGACACGCGTCCGGAACATGCATAAAATCGGATCGTTCTGTCAGAAAACCTCACATGTCCGCATGAGCCGAGACCTACCCCCGCTCAACGCCCTGCGTGCCTTCGAGGCCGTGGCTCGGCTGGAAAGCGTGAGCCGCGCCGCGGACGAGCTGCACGTCACCCACGGCGCCGTGAGCCGGCACCTGAAATCGCTGGAGGAGGCGCTGGGCACCGCGCTGTTCATCCGCGAAGGCCGGGGGCTGGCGCTCACGCCGGCCGGCCGGCGGCTGCACGAGGCCGCGGACGGGGCGTTCGCCCTGCTGCGCCAAAGCTGGAGCGATCTGCGGCGGCGCCCGCTACAGGCGCCGCTGGTGCTCGGCTGTCCGGGCAGCGTGCTGGCGCGGTGGATGATTCCGCGACTCGATCATCTCGCCCGCGAGCGCCCCGACCTCACGCTCCACCTTGCCGCCAGCGATAACCCGCCCGACGCGCAACTGACCGGGCTCGACGCCGCGCTGCTCATCGCCCCGCCCCCGTGGCCCACCGACTGGCAGGTGCACGAGTTGGCGCCGGAGCGCATCGGGCCGGTGGTGAGCCCGCGTTTCGCGGGGTTCGCACACCTGCGCGATGCAGCACCGCACGCGCTCGCGCGGGAAGCGCTGCTGCACACGCAGTCGCGTCCGCAGGCGTGGTCCGACTGGGCGGTCCGCAACGGGCTCGACGCAGGCGCATTGCGCATGGGCACCGGCTTTCCGCATCTGTATTACCTGCTGGAAGCGGCGAACGCGGGGCTCGGCGTGGCGATCGCGCCGGAACCCCTGGTCGCGGAGGATCTCGCCGCAGGAAGGCTCGTCGCACCGTGGGGTTTCGTCGAAACCGATGCGCGTTGGGTGCTGGTGACGCGCAGGCGCGCGAGCGACCCGCGTGTGGCGGCGCTGGTGGGATGGCTGCGTGGGGAGCTCGAAGGGTGAGCTGCGTTCGCAAGAATGACGCTCGATCTACGACGCGCGCGTTCTAAAGCGCCGCATCCGCCCGACGCACTTCCTCGACGAAGCGCCGCATCTTCGCGGCGTCCTTCTCGCCCGGCGCCGATTCGATGCCGCTGGAAACATCCACGCCCCACGGCCGCACGGTACGCACGGCGTCGAAGACGTTGTCCGGATGCAATCCGCCGGCCAGAAGGAACGCGCGCCCGGACCCGTGCGGAATCCGCGACCAGTCGAAGCGCTCGCCGGTGCCGCCCGCGGCGCCGGGAGCGTGGCTGTCGAGCAGCAGCGCGCGCGCGGCGGGATGGCGCGACAGCGCATCCGCCTCGCCTTCGCCACCCATCGCGACCGCCTTCCAGTACGGCAGGCCGAACGCGTCGCAGAACGCTTCATCCTCGCGCCCGTGGAATTGCAGCAGCGTCGGGCCGACCGCTTCGATCACGCGCGCCACTTCTTCGGCCGTGTTGTCCATGAACAACGCGACCACGTCGAGCGAGGCCGGAACATCGGCGCGCAATGCCGCCGCACGCGCGATGTCCAAGCGCCGCGAGCTGCGCTGCGCGAACACCAAGCCGATCGCATCCACGCCGAGGTCGCTCGCGATGGCGACGTCCTGCGGGCGCGTCATGCCGCAGAACTTGATGCGCGTGTGCGCCGCGGCGCTCACAACGTGATCTCCGCCGGCAGGTTCCACTGCGCCGGATAGCGCGGCCCCAGGAACACCAGCCCGGTCGACGGCGCGGTCGGTCCGGCGACGGTCCGGTCGCGCGTTTCCAGCAGCTCGGCGATCCAGCGCTCGGGTTTCTCGCCGCTGCCCACCATCAGCAGGCTGCCGACGATGTTGCGCACCATGTGGTGCAGGAACGCGTTCGCCTGCACTTCCACCTCGACGACGTCGCCCGTGCGCGTCACGCGGATCTCCTGCAGCTCGCGCCACGCGTGCGGCGACTGGCAGTGCACGGTGCGGAAGGAGGAGAAGTCGTTCTCGCCAAGCAGCGCCTGCGCGGCGCGGTGCATGGCGTCGGCGTCGAGCGGGCGGCGCTCCCAGCTGAGGTATTGCCGGCCGAGTGCGGCGCGCACCGGGCGGTTGAGGATGCGGTAGCGATAGCGCCGCGCACGCGCGGAAAAACGCGCATGGAAGTCGTGCGCCACCGGCCGGCACCAGCGCACCGCGATCTGCGACGGCAGGCGACTGGTGACGCCGAGCATCCAGCTGCGTGGATCGCGCGCGGCGTGGCTGTCGAAATGCACGACCTGGCACTCGGCGTGCACGCCAGCGTCGGTGCGGCCGGCGCAGATCGTCTCCACCGGATGGCCGGCGACGAAGGAGATCGCGAATTCCAGCGCGGCCTGCAGGGTTTCCTCGCCTTCGCGCTCGGGTTCGCCGTGCTTGCTCAGCCGTTGCCAGCCGCAGAAGCCGCTGCCGTCGTATTCGATGCCGAGGGCGAAGCGTTGCGTCGGGGCGGTCTCGGGGAGCGTGGATTCGTCTGGGCTGTTCACGGGAAGCGGCATGCGTTCCGGAGCGATCCGGAACCGGATTATCGATGTGGCATCGTGCTTCGCGACGGTGGGCGAAGCAAATCGCGCCGCCAGGAATGGTGGCGCTGTGCGGTGGCGGCGATGGGGGGCGCGATCGCCTCGTTGCCCCTCACCCCAACCTTCCCAGCTCTGCACTCCCTTCGGTCGCCGTCGGGAGTGGGGTTCAGAACTTCGGATGTTCGGCGATCACTCCAGATCCTGCAGCATCCGCGACGCGACCTGGCGGGCGGCGAGGTCGCCGTTGATGACGACTTCGCTCAGCAGCTGGCGCGCGCTTTCGCGATCGCCCAGGTCGATGTAGGCGCGGGCGAGTTCCAGGCGTTCCTGCCCCGGTTGCGTGGCGAGCGTTGGCTCGACGTGCGCGCGGCGGCCGTTGCCGTTCGCGGCGATGTGCCAGGCCGGGGCGATCGGTGCCGCGGGTGCGCTCGGCGCGGCCGGTCGCGCGGGCGCCTGCGGTTCGGGCGTCAGCTCGAACGCGGGCTCTTCGAACGGGCGCGCGTCCGCGGCACGCTCTTCCGGCGCGGGCGGCTCGACGATGGTTTCGTGCGCCTCGCGCGCGTCGATATCCGGACCGGGCGCGAAGGCATCGGCAATCGACGGCGCCGTGGACGCGGAGTCCGGCGGCGCACGGAACACCGGCTTGCCCGGGCGCCTGCCCCACCACCAGCCGCCGAGCAGCGCCAGCAACAGCGCACCGCCGCCGATGATCCACGGCAGCGGCGAGCCGGACTGCGCGGCGGCCTGTTCGTTGGTCTTGGCCACGCGCTGCTGCGCGGCGGCCAGTTCGCTGTCCTTCATCGCGATGAGCTGTTGCTGCTGTTTCTGCAGCTGTTCGAGCTCGGCGACGCGGCTCTTGAGTTCCTGGACCTCGGCGTCGCGCGCCGCGATCGTTTCCTGGCTCTGTTGCAGTTCCTGTCGCAGCATCTGGCCCTCGCCGCCGGCCTGGATGCCGGACTGGGTGCCCGCCTGGGCGGCACGCGCGGCCTCCGGCGGGACGATTTCCAGGCGGGCGTCGGCCGTCGCCGCGCCGCCCGCCGTTGCGTTGTCGCCGCCTGCGGGCGCGCCCGCCGCGGTCGCGCCGCCTTCCAGCGCCGGCTGTGGCACCGCGCGGCGCGCATCGCGCCACTGCTGGACGTGCTGGGCGACCAGACGTCGGGCCTCGCCGGCATCGACGCTCGCCAGCTCGTCGCCAGGCGGCAGTTCGAGCACCGCGCCGGCTTTCAGCAGGTTGATGTTGCCGTCGATGAAGGCGTCGGGATTCGCGCGCAGCAGCGCGATCATCGCCTGGTCGAGGCTCGCCTGCCCTTCCATGCGGCTGGCGATTTCCGACAGCGTGTCGCCGCGGCGCACGGCGTAGTCGCCGGACAGCGCGCGCGAGGCCTCGGGCACCGGCGCACGCGGCGGCGTCGCCACCGCGACCTGCGGCTGCGGTTCGGGCTGCGGCGCGGCGGGGACCTCGCTATCGGCGGCGGCGTTCTCTTCACGGGCCAGCGCCTGCGCGACGGCTTCCTCGGGCGCGGTCGCCGGCGGTGCTTCGGCCGTCGTGGCGGGTGCAGCGGCTTCCGGCTCGCGCTCGATGAGGTTGGGTTCGGAAACGACCGTCTCCTCGATCGCCGGCTGCATCGGCGCCGACACCGTGCGGGGCGCATCGACCAGCGCCGCGTATTCGCGCACCAGCCGGCCCTGGCCCCAGTCGACCGAGACCAGGAAGGTCAGCAGCGGCTCGTTGACCGGCTGTGCGCTGGTGACGCGGATGACCGGACGGCCGGCCGCATCGAGCGCGGAGGTGAACTGCAGTTCGGCGACCACGCCCATTGGAGGCTTCAGGCCGACGCGGGCGAACACCAGCGGCGAGGCGAGCTCGGCCTGCAGGTGTTCCAGTTCGGACGGATCGCTGGAAATGATCGGGATCTCGGCCAGGAACGGCTGTCCGAGCCGCGATTTGACCTCGATCTGCCCCAGCCCCAGCGCCGAGGCGGCGCCGCTGGCGAGGGCCAATGCCAGCCCGAGCGCCGTGCGCACGTAGCGCCGGGCGGAACTTTGTCTGGCAACTGGCTGTTTTGCTTCGGGTTGTTTCACTTCGGATCCCTGCCCTTCCCCGGGCGCGACTCTAAGCCCTCGCCGGGGGAAGGGGCAATGAAAACCGGTGGATTCCGGGACCCTGTCCCGTGGAAAAGGCCTTCCGGGTGAAGCGGTGCCCGGCTCTTCGCCAGGCGCCGCTCCCTGTGCCGAACGCCGTCAGCCGCGCTCGGCCAGCACCAGCTCGGCGAGCTGCACCGCGTTCAATGCGGCGCCCTTGCGGATGTTGTCCGAGACGATCCACAGGTTCACCGCGCGCGGGTGCGAGAAGTCGTCGCGGATGCGACCGACGTAGACCGGATCGTTGCCCGACGCATGTGTCACCGGCGTCGGGTAGCCGCCCGCCTTCGGCTCGTCGACGATTTCCACGCCTGGGGCGGCTTCCAGCAGTTTGCGCACATCGCTTGCGGAGATCTTCTCGCGCGTCTCGATGTTCACCGCCTCGGAGTGGCCGTAGAACACCGGCACGCGCACCGCGGTGGGGTTCACCTGGATGCTGTCGTCGCCGAGGATTTTCCGGGTCTCCCAGACCAGCTTCATTTCTTCCTTGGTGTAGCCGTTGTCCTGGAACTCGTCGATGTGCGGGATCAGGTTGAACGCGATCTGCACCGGGAAGCGCTCCGGATTCGGCTCCTGGAAGCCCAGCAGCGCGGCGGTCTGGCGGCCGAGCTCCTCCAGCGCCGAGCGGCCCGCACCCGACACCGACTGGTACGTCGCCACATTGATGCGCTCGATGCCGACCTTGCGGTGGATCGGCGCCAGCGCGACCAGCATCTGCATGGTCGAGCAGTTCGGGTTGGCGATGATGCCGCGCGGGCGGTTCTTCGCGGCCTCCGGGTTCACTTCCGACACGACCAGCGGCACGTCGTCGTCGTAACGGAATGCCGAGGAGTTGTCGATCACCACGGCGCCGGCCGCGGCGAACTTCGGCGCGTATTCCTTCGACACGCTGCCGCCTGCGGAGAACAGCGCGATGTCGATGCCGCTCGGATCGAACGTCGCCAGGTCCTCCACCGTGATTTTTTTCGCGCCGAACTCGATTTTCTCGCCGGCCGAACGCTCGCTGGCCAGCAGGTGCAAGTTGCCAATGGGGAATTTCCGCTCGACGAGGATGCGCAGCATCGTCTCGCCCACGGCGCCGGTCGCACCGACGATGGCCACGTTGCAGGAGTTCTTGGCGTTCATTGGTTCCTTCTTTCGGGTTGGAGGGGTACAGCGTTGAAGCCCGGCCGGAACCATTCCGGCGGGTGTTGCGAAGCGCGGATGCGGCTCAGCCCGTGGGCGCCGCGTCGCCGGGATTGCGGCGGCGCAGGTCGTCGAGCGTCTCGGGAGACGCCCACAGTACCGCATCCTGGTAGTGAAGGATCATCGCGAGCACGCGTTCGCGCGGGCCTTGGCGCCATTCCGGCGAGCCGTAGAAGGCGTCCTGCCGCGCATTCAGATCGTCGAGGTCGTCGTAGGCACGGATCAGGTAGTACGCGTCGCCGGCATGCGGCGATGGACCGAACGCCACGATCTCGTGCTGCCAGCGGCGCAGCATCGGCACTGCCTCGTCGACGAAGGCGCGATGGAACGCGTCGCGTGCGTCGGGCGCTAGCTGGTAGGTGCGGATCTGGATCAGGCGCTGGCTGTGCGGCATGGCGACGTTTCCGGCGGGCTTGGTCTGTTTCGAAAGGCGCGTCGCGGATGATCCCGCAACGCGGCGGCGGACGCTGATGCGTTCGCGTTATTTCGATATGCCGGGTTTTCGGCTTTGCACCGCGCTCGCGACCGGTCCCGCTTCGGCTTCGTTGCCCCTCACCCCAACCCCTCTCCCGTTGGGAGAGGGGCTCGATTCGGTCGCATTCACCGGCGTCGGCGGGTCGCCCGCATGTGGGCCGAAACCCAGCGCGGCGATGAGGTTGTCCACGGCCAGCGACACCATCGCGCGGCGCGTGGCGAGGCTGCCGCTGGCGATGTGCGGAGTCAGCACCACGTTGCGCAGCGCGAGCAGGCGCGGGTTGATCGCTGGCTCGCCTTCGTAGACGTCGAGCCCCGCCGCGGCCAGCCGGCCGCTTTCCAGCGCGTCGGAGAGCGCGTCCTCGTCGACGATGCCGCCGCGCGCGATGTTGGTCAACGTCGCGGTCGGCTTCATCTTCGCGATCGCCGCCGCATCGAAGACGTGGTGCACGGCGGGCGAATACGGCAGCACGAGCACGAGGTGATCGGACTGCGCCAGCAGCGTGTCGAAATCGACGTACGCGGCGCGGCACGTGCCTTCGATGTCGGCACCGAGCCGCGAGCGGTTGTGGTACAGCACGCGCATGCGGAAGCCCGACGCGCGGCGGGCGATGCCCTGCCCGATTCGCCCCATGCCGAGGATGCCCAGCGTCGTGCCGTGCACGTCGCCGCCGAGCATCGTCTCGAAGCTCCACTGTTTCCATTGGCCGTCGCGCAACCAGCGCTCGGCCTCGGTGATGCGGCGCGCGGTGGCCATCATCAGTGCGAAGCCGAAGTCCGCGGTGGTTTCGGTCAGCACGTCCGGCGTGTTGGTCACGACGATGCCGGCCTGCGTGAGTGCGACAACGTCGAGGTTGTTGTAGCCGACGCCTACGTTCGCGATCGCGCGAAGACGCGGCGCATTCGCGATTTCCGCCGCGCCGATGCGATCGTTGAGCGTGACCAGCGCGCCATCGCAGGAAGCGAGCGTCGCGGCAATTTCGTCCTGCGAATGCTTGCCGACTGCGGCGGTCTCGATCACGTCGAAGTGTTCGCGCAGCCGCCCGACGATGTCGCCGAACAGCGGTTGCGAGACCCAGACGCGGGGACGCACGTCAGCCATCGCGTTGCGCGGGAATCCGCGGCGTCACCTCGCCCACGTCGCCGCACTGCGCGCGATGGCGCAGCGCCTGGTCCATCAGCACCAGCGCGACCATCGCCTCGCAGATCGGCGTCGCGCGGATGCCGACGCAGGGATCGTGGCGGCCGGTGGTGACCACTTCGGCGACGTTGCCGTGCGTGTCGAGGCTGTCGATCGGCAGGCGCAGGCTGGAGGTCGGCTTGAACGCCACCGAGCAGCGCAGCCGCTGGCCGGTGCTGATGCCGCCGAGGATGCCGCCGGCGTGGTTGCTGGCGAAGCCCTGCGGCGTCATCTGGTCGCGGTGCGCGCTGCCCTTCTGCGCCACGACGCCGAAGCCGTCGCCGATCTCCACGCCCTTTACCGCGTTGATGCTCATCAGCGCCGCGGCGAGTTCGCCGTCGAGCTTGCCGTAGATCGGCTCGCCCCAGCCGGGCGGCACGTTCGTTGCGACAACGTCCACGCGCGCGCCGACCGAATCACCGGACTTGCGCAGCGCGTCCATGTAGAGCTCCAGCTCCGTCACCTGGCGCGTGTCGGGCCAGAAGAACGGGTTGTTCTCCACGGCCGACAGATCGAAGCCGTGCGGCACGATCTCGCCGATCTGCGACAGCCAGCCGTGCACCTGCACGCCATGGCGGTCGGCGAGCCATTTCTTGGCGATGACGCCCGCGGCCACGCGCATCGTCGTCTCGCGTGCGGACGAACGCCCGCCGCCGCGCGGATCGCGGATGCCGTATTTCTGCCAGTAGGTGTAATCCGCGTGCCCCGGGCGGAACTGGTCGGCGATCTTCGCGTAATCCTTGCTGCGCTGATCGGTGTTGCGGATCAGCAGCGCGATCGGCGTGCCGGTGGTGAGGCCTTCGTACACGCCGCTGAGGATCTCCACCTCGTCGGCCTCATGACGCTGCGACGTGTGGCGCGTGCGGCCGGTGGCGCGGCGTTCGAGATCGTGGCGGAAGTCCTCCGGCGCGATGGCGATGCCCGGAGGACAACCGTCGACGACGCAGCCGATGGCAGGGCCATGGCTTTCGCCGAAGGTGGTAACGGTGAGGAGTTTGCCGAAGCTGTTGCTGGACACGTGGAAGCCCGCGGGGTGCAGGTATTCACTTTAGCAACGTGGATTGGTTGCTGCTGGAACCAGCCGGTTTCGTGGCGGCCTTCATCTCCCGTCATTCCAGCGAAAGCTGGAATGACGGTGAGACGGCGGGTGTCGGCGTGACGGCCCTTCACGCATCCCGGGTGCGCTTCGCTTACCCGGGCTACAAGTACGGGACGGTCAGCGCGCGTCCGCCAGCGCCTTGATCTTCGCGTGGTGCTCGACCAGGTCCGCGCGTTCGACCACGAAGATGCCCATCTGGCCGACCTTGAACTCCACCCATGCCATCGGCAGTTCCGGCAGCAGTTCGACCAGCGCGCGCTCGGCCTCGCCGATTTCGCAGATCAGCAGGCCGTTCTCGGTCAGGTGGTCCGGTGCGTCGCGCAGGATCTTCAGCGCGAGGTCCAGGCCGTCGTCACCGGCACGCAGGCCGAGTTCGGGCTCGTGCGAATACTCCTTCGGCAGCGCGTCGGTCTCGTCGTTGGTGACGTACGGCGGGTTGGTGACGATCAGGTCGTACACCTGGCCCTGCAGCTGGTTGAACAGGTCCGACTTGCGCAGCGTGACGTTGTCGGCGTGCAGGCGTTCCTTGTTTTCCTGCGCGAGCGAGAGCGCCTCGTCGTTGATGTCCACGCCGTCCACCTGCCAGTGCGGGTGGTAGTGCGCGGTGGCGATCGCGATGCAGCCCGAGCCGGTGCACAGGTCGAGCACGCGCTCGATTTCGCGCCCGCCCAGCCACGGCTCGTAGCCGTGCGGGATCAGTTCGGCGATCGGCGAACGCGGCACCAGCGCGCGGCGGTCGCTCTTGAAGCTGAGCCCCGCGAACCACGCCTCGCCCGTCAGGTACGCCGCCGGGACGCGCTCGTCGATGCGGCGCTGGAAGAGCGCCAGCACCTTCGCCTGCTCCGCCGCGGTCACGCGCGAGGCGCCGTACACCGGGCTCAGGTCGTGCGGCAGGTGCAGCGCGTGCAGGACCAGCTGCGTCGCTTCGTCCAGTGCGTTGTCGTAGCTGTGGCCGAAGGTCAGGCCGGCTTCGTTGAAGCGGCTGCCGCCATAGCGGATCAGGTCGATGATCGAGACCTGCTCGAACGTGACGGGGGTCGGGGTCGCGGAGCCGTTCATGACGGGGCCTTTCGAAGGGGGCGACGATTATACGGGCCCCGGCCCGGTATCATGCCCGCGCCCCAGCTCCCGGGCGCGATTCGAAGCCGCCATGTTCAACCGCACCACGGTCTACGTCCTCATCGCCGCCCTCGCCGCCGCCCTCGGCCTGTGGGCCGCGCAGCACTACTTCGCGCCGTCCGCGGGCTCCTCGCTGCCGCAGACCCGCGCCGTGCGCCTGTTCGAACCGGCCCGCACGCTGCCGGCCTTCACGCTGCGCCAGTCCGACGGCACGCCGCTGGTGCCGGGCGAACTGAAGGGCCACTGGACCTTGGTCTTCCTCGGCTTCACGCACTGCCCCGACGTGTGCCCGACCACGCTGGCCGAAATGTCCAAGGCGCAGAAGCAATGGGCCGCGCTGCCGGAAACCACGCGCCCGCGCGTGCTGTTCGTGTCGGTCGATCCCGAGCGCGACACGCCCGACCGCATCGGCGAGTACGCACACGCCTTCCACCGCGACACGATCGCCGCCACCGCCGACATCCCGGCGCTGGAGCAGTTCGCCAAGTCGCTGAGCATGGTCTTCGCGAAGGTGCCGGCGCCGGAAGGCGTGCGCGCCGACCAGTACAGCGTCGACCACAGTGCGTCGATGGCGGTGCTCGATCCGCAGGGCCGCATGGCCGGCATCGTGCAGCCGCCGTTCGACCCGGCCGCGATCGCCGCCGACATGACGGCACTGACGCAGGCGAGCTTCGCTGCCGCGTCTCCCAAGCGCGAGTGACCGCCGCGACGGGCGGATGAACCGCCCGCTCCGCGCCTTCCGCACGTGCCCTGCACGACCCCATCACGCCTGCACGCCATCGTAAGCACTCCATGAGCCTCGTCACCGCCCTCACCTACGTCCTTCCGCATCGGCTGCTGTCGTCGATGGCGCGCGCGCTCGCGTATTCGGACAACCCGCGCCTGAAGCAGTGGCTGATCGACACGGTGACGCGCCGGTTCGGCGTCGACCTCGCCGAGGCCGCGCAGCCGGATCCGACGAAATACCCCACGTTCAATGCGTTCTTCACGCGTGCGCTGAAGCCCGGCGCGCGCGTGCCCGATGCGGACCCGCGTTCGCTGCTGATGCCCGCCGACGGCCACGTCAGCCAGTGCGGCCCGATCGAGGACGGCCGCATCTTCCAGGCCAAGGGCCAGTCGTTCACGGCGGCGGAACTGCTCGGCGACGAGGCCGACGCCACGCCCTTCAACGACGGTCTGTTCGCGACGGTGTACCTGTCGCCGCGTGACTACCACCGCGTGCACATGCCGTGGACCGGCCGACTGCGCGAAACCGTGCACGTGCCGGGCCGTCTGTTCAGCGTCGGCACCGCGGCGGTGGCGAACGTGCCGCGCCTGTTCGCGCGGAACGAGCGCCTGGTGTGCCATTTCGACACCGACTTCGGGCCGATGGCGATGGTGATGGTGGGCGCGCTGCTGGTGTCGGGCGTCGAGACCGTGTGGAGCGGCGAGGAAATCCCCGCCTACGGCGACCGCATCAACCGGAAGGACTGGCGCGCGGAGAACATCACGCTGGACCGTTTCGCCGAGATGGCGCGGTTCAACTACGGCTCGACGGTGATCGTGTTGCTGCCGCGCGGCGTGGCGACGCTCGATCCGTCGCTGGGCGCGGAATCGCCGGTGCGTCTGGGGCAGAAGCTCGCGACGCGCACGGCCTGATGCTCTTGTAGCCCGGGTAAGCGAAGCGCACCCGGATTTCAGCGACGGTGACGGGTCCCGGGTGCGCGTTGCTTACCCGGGTACAAAAGCGCTACTCGGTTCTGGGAACAGACCGCCCCAACCCCCACTGCGCCAGCCAGTAACTCGCGAGCACCGCGAACGACGCGGCGGCGAACGGCGCGACGAAGCGGTCCCACGCCAGCAGCGCATCGGACAGCACGAAGCACGCCCCGCCCCACGCGCCGCACACCGCCGCGCCGTCGCGTCGGCGCCACCACACCGCCAGCGCCTGCGCCGCCATCGCCGCGAGCACGACGACGTACACGATCACCGGCGCGCGCAACGCACCGGGCAATCCGGACCAGAGCTGCGACAGCACGCCGCCGGCGACGACCGCATACAGCACGAACGGCCAGCCCACGACGAACAGGCGTTCGCGCTGCCGCAGCGCCAGCAGGTAGGCGACGTGCGCCAGCAGGAAACTCGCCAGCCCCGCGACGAACGCATCGACGGGCAGCATCAGGAACACGTCGCCCGCCGTGGACAGCGCGAGCCCCGCGAGCAGCCACGCGCGATAACGCGGCAGCGACGACGGCATGCGCCACACCATCGCGGCGATCAGCAGCGTCGTCAGCGGCTTGAAGATCCAGTGCAGCCACGGCATCGCCGGCCAGTACGCACCGGCGATGGCGAGCACCGCGCTGGCGGCCACGACGCCCGCCACGAGCGCGGGCGCGCGCGTCACAGCGCCAGCCGGCGTTGCCATTGCAGCGGCACGTGGATGCGTTTGCTCCAGTCGCCGTCCCAGTTCACCGTGAGGCCGGTGGCGCGCAGGGCCTCGGCGATGCGGCCCGCCACGGCGAGCGCGGGCGCCTCGCCGTCGCCGGTCGCCCCGAAGTTCAGCCAGAGCCCGCCGCCTTCGACGGCGCGCTCGGTGTCCTGCATGTGGAAGAACGCGTAACCGAGCACGTCGCCGCCGCGTTCGCGCGTGGCGTCGATCTCGTCGCCGATCTCCGCCACGCCGCAGGTGCCGCAGCACGTGAAGTTCTGCCGGCACACCACGCCTTGCGATTCCAGCGCGGCGAAGGCTTCCTCGAGGCGATCGTGGTCGGTGACGTCCGGCCAGTCGGCCGAGTCGAGGCGGTACGCCGCGATTTCCTCGTCGAGGATGCGCAGCGCGTTCGCGCGCAGCACGTCTTCGCCGTGCGGCTGGAGTTCCAGCACTTCCAGCGCGTTGTCGACGATGGAATCGCGATCGACGTAGCCGCCGCGCAGATCGCGGGCGATGTAGTCGCGCAGTTCGTCCAGTTGCGCCTGCAGCGCCGGCCCGGCCGGCGTCTCATTCTTGCGGAACAGACCGACGAGCTTCTGCCACACCATGCCCCACCCCCTGCTTCCCTGTGGTGGGCGCCAGCATGGAGGGTCCGGCGGCGCGACTCAACCGTCGCAGGCGTCGAGCTTGAGCTTCTGCCCCGGGCGGATCGCGAAACGCGGCGCCTTGAGCTTGTTCGACCTGGCCAGGTCGCCGGTGTCGCACTCGAACTTCTGCGCGATGCCGGTGAGCGTCTCGCCGCGCTTGACGGTGTAGGTCGTCGGCTTGGAGCGCTTCGCGCGCACCGGAGCGCGGGGCGCCGCCGCGCCGGCGCTGCCCACGCCCGGACTTTCGGCTTCGTACACCGCGTCTTCCGGCTGCACCGGCGTCACCGGGCCGGTGCGCACGATGGCGCGTGAGGCATCGCTCATCACCAGCGTGTGCGCGAGTTCGGCGCGCTGGCCCTGCGTGCAGTGGCGGCCGTACAGTCCGACGATCTTCGTCGTCGCCGCGAGCGTGGTGCCGGCCGGCAGGTACTGGTCGGCCTGGTAACGCGGGTTGAGGTTGCGCAGCGCGCGCATGAAGCCCTCGCGCGTGCCGCCGTTGCCCAGGCAGATGGTGAGTTCGTAGATCGAGCTCGGCCGGGACAGGCGCAGCGGCGCCGGTCGCGCCTCGACGCGCGGGATCGTCAGGCCGTATTCCTTCGGATGCAGGAACAGCCACGCCGCGGCGATCACCATCGGCACGTAGTCGCGGGTTTCGGCCGGGAACTGGTTGTAGACCGATTCATCCCAGAAGTTGCGCCCGCCGGTGCTGTTGTACACGCGCTGGGCGCGGCCCTCGCCGCCGTTGTACGCGGCAAGCGACAGTTCGATGTTGCGGTTGAGCGTCGCCAGGCGTTCGTTGAAATACTCCGCCGCCGCGACCGCGGAAGCGCGCGCGTCGTAGCGCGTGTCGAAACCGGTGCCGTCGTCGCCCAGGCCGAAACGGCGACCGGTGGCATACATGAACTGCATCGGCCCGGCCGCGCCGGCGCGCGAGGTCGAATGCACGCGGCCGTTGGATTCCTTCGCCATCACGCCGAACAGCAGCGCTTCGGGCAGGCCGGCGCGCTGGAACTGCGGCCACATCGTCTGGCGCAGGTACTGGTAGTTCTCGAAGCTGTCCATCAGCGACGGACGCATGTCGGTGAGCCAGCGGCGGATGCCCGCCTGCACCGCCGGGTTGTACTGCACCATCTTCACGAACTGCTGGCCGTCGGCGCTGAGCAGCGCGGCGGCGCGCGCCGCTTCGGGCACGTCGGCGGTGATGCTGCCGGCGGCGTCCTCGTCGTTGTCCTCGGGCACTTCGTCGCCGGAGGCCAGGTCGGCGTTCTGCTTCAGCAGGCGCTTGTAGGCGGCGAGCATGGTCGTGGGCGAACAGCCCTTCTGCTTCACGCAGTCGGCCATCACGTCTTCCATGTCCTCCAGCGCGCCGTCGACCTCGGTGCGGCCGGCGGGGTCGGCGTTGCCGATCTTCACCAGCCCGGCGCGATAGCGCGCCTCGGCGGCCTGCATGCGCTGGTTGAGCGCGTCCACGGCGGCCTGGTCGCGTTTGGACAGCGCGAGCGCGGCGGGCATCACGGCGACGAGGCCCAGCGCGAGCAGCGCTGCGGCGGAAGTACGGGCAATCACATGCATGGACAGCGCGGGCGTGGGGCGGGAGGCACCGCAGCGTAGCCGCCCGCGAGCGAGCACGACAAGGTGGAAACGTCCGAAAAGGTGCTGATCTGCGCCGCAGGTCCGGATGAACGGCCGCTTCCGGCGCGAACCCGCAGGATTCGCAAGATGAACACGGGCGACCGCCGGCATGCCTAGAATCGCGGCAACTCCATCGCCGCATTCCCGGAAAGACTCCTCCATGGACCCCATCCTGCTTGGCAAGGCCGTCACCACGCCGCAATCGCTGCCCGACTCGCAGGGCCACGTGTTCCTGCAGCCGAAGTTCGGCAACCGCCACGGCCTCGTCGCGGGCGCCACCGGCACCGGCAAGACGGTGACGCTGATGACCCTGGCGGAAGGGTTCTCGCGGCTGGGCGTGCCGGTGTTCCTCGCCGACGTGAAGGGCGACGTTGCAGGCCTTGCCGTCGCCGGCGCCGCGAACGAGAAGCTGCAGTCGCGCGTGGCCGAGATCGGCCTGGCGAACTACGCGCACGAAGCCAATCCGGTGGTGTTCTGGGACCTGTTCGGCAAGCTCGGCCATCCGGTGCGCACCACCGTGAGCGAGATGGGACCGACCCTGCTTTCGCGCGTGCTCGAACTCAACGACACCCAGTCCGGCGTGCTCGACATCGTCTTCAAGCTGGCCGACGACCGCGGCCTGCTGCTGCTCGACCTGGACGACCTGCGCGCGCTGCTCGGCGTGGTCGCGGCGGAGCGCAAGGACATCTCCACCAGCTACGGCCTGGTCAGCGCGCAGTCGATCGGCGCGATCCAGCGCGCCCTGCTGCGACTGGAGCAGGAAGGCGGCGAGCTGTTCTTCGGCGAGCCCGCGCTGGAACTGGCCGACCTGATGCGCACCACGCCGGACGGCCGCGGCGTCGTGAACGTGCTCGCCTCCGAGCAGTTGGTCCTCAAGCCGCGCCTGTACTCCAGTTTCCTGCTGTGGCTGCTGTCGGAACTGTTCGAGACGCTGCCTGAAGTCGGCGATCTGGACAAACCCAAGCTCGTGTTCGTGTTCGACGAGGCGCACCTGCTGTTCGACGACGCGCCGCCGGCCCTGCAGCAGCGCGTGGAGCAGGTCGTGCGGCTGATCCGCTCCAAGGGCGTGGGCGTGTATTTCTGCTCGCAGTTCCCCGACGACGTCCCCGACGACATCCTCGGCCAGCTCGGCAACCGCGTGCAGCACGCGCTGCGTGCGTTCACGCCGCGCGACCAGAAGGCGGTGAAGACCGCCGCGGAGACCTTCGTGCCCAATCCGGCGCTGGACGTGGCGAAGACGATCTCGCAGCTCGGCACCGGCGAGGCGCTGGTGTCCACGCTGCAGGACAAGGGCGTGCCGATGCCGGTGGAAAAGACGCTGGTCGCGCCGCCGCGCTGCCGGATGGGCGCGATCACCGAAACCGAACGCGCGCAGGTGCGCAATGGCAGTCCGGTCGGGCACAAGTACGACGAGCGCGTGGATCGCGAATCGGCCGCCGAAATGCTCGCCGCGCGCGCCGAAGCCGCCACGCTGCAGAGCAAGGCGCCGCCGGCGCGTTCGCGCGCGCAGGACGAGGCGGAGGACAGCGGCTTCGGCCAGGCGGTGAAGGACGCGGTGTTCGGCACGAAGCGGCGCCAGGGCATGGTCGAGACGATGGCCAAGCAGACCGCGCGCACGGTCGGCAGCCGCATCGGGCAGCAGATCGTGCGCGGACTGCTCGGCAGCATCTTCGGCGGTTCGCGGCGCTGACCGGTTCGATTTCCTTCCCCCAGACGCAAGGAACACACGATGTCGAAGTCCGCAGTGAACGCACGCGCCGCCCTGCTCGCCGCGCTGGTCGTGGCCGCGTTGTCGGCGTGCAAGCCGCAGGCGCCGGCCGAAACCGCCACGCCGCCCGCGCAGCCCGAAGCGGCAGCCGCACCGGTGTCGCCCGCTGCCGATGCACGTCCGTCGGCGCAAGGCGCGCCGTTCGACGCGAAGGCCTTCGCCGGCATGTTCACCGGCACCCTGCCCTGCGCGGATTGCCCGGGCATCGACACGCGGCTCGTGCTCGCGGCCGACGGCACGTACACGATCACCGAGTCCTACCAGGAGCGCTCGGCGCCGGAGATCAAGGGCGACGGGACGTGGACGGTCGAGGAGAACAACCAGCGCCTGCGGCTGGATCCGAACAGCAAGTCGGACAACGACCGGTTGTTCGCCATCCTGTCGCAGGACGGGATCCGCCAGTTGGACACGGAAGGCAAGCCGATCGACAGCGCGCTGCCGTACACCCTCAGGCGTTCCCGATAAGGCGCGGTTGTAGCCCGGGTAGCAGCGAAGCGCACCCGGGGGCCGCACGGTCGCTGCAACCCGGGTGCGCTTCGCTTACCCGGGCTTCAAGAGCATCAGGAAACACCACGCATGGGCCGCTGGCGTCCACCTCCCGAAAAAAGCACCGCGCTCATCACCCGCGAGGGACACGACCGCCTCAAGGCCGAGCTCGACGAGCTCTGGCGCGTGAAGCGTCCCGAAGTGGTGAAGGCGCTCGCCGCCGCCGCGGCCGAAGGCGATCGCTCGGAGAACGCCGAGTACACCTACCGCAAGAAGCAACTCGCTGAGATCGACCGTCGCGTGCGCTACCTGTCCAAGCGCGTGCCGGCGCTGCGCGTGGTCGATACCGTGCCGAGCGATCCGGATGCGGTGTTCTTCGGCGCGCGCGTGGAGATCGAGAACGTCGCCAGCGGCGAAACGCAGCGCTACCGCATCGTCGGCCCCGACGAGACCGACGCGAAGGCCGGCTGGATCAGCATCGACTCGCCGCTCGCGCGCGCCATGCTGAAGAAGCGGCTGGACGACGAGTTCGAGGCGATGCTGCCCGGCGGCGCGGCACGTTTCGTGATCGTCGAGGTGGCCTACGACGATGCCGCCGGCTGACGCGATCGTCCTGCGCGACGCGACCGCCGACGATGCCGCGGCGATCAGCGCGCTCGTGATCGCATCGACGCGACGCTGGATCGCGCCCGACTGCACGGACGACGGCATCGCGATGCTGGTCGACTCGATGGTCCCGGCACGCATCGAGGAGCGCCTGCGCGAAGGGCATCGCCACGTGGTCGCGGAGCAGGTCGCCCCGCACCACGGCACCCGCATCGTCGGCGTCGCGGTGCTGCGGCTTCCCTCGCACCTGTACCACCTGTTCGTGGCCGACGACATGCAACGGCGCGGTATCGCGCGGCGCCTGTGGCAGGCCGTGCGATACCACGCGGCGCCCGATGCGCCGGTGACGGTGAACGCCTCGTTGCACGCGGTCGAGGCCTACCGGCGGCTCGGCTTCGAAGCCGCGGGACCGGCGCGGTTCGAGCGCGGGCTGCGCTTCGTGCCGATGACCCGCGCACCGCGCTGACGCGCTTCGCACGCGCCTGCGGTAGCGTGTGCGCATGGACTCCGACGACCTCCAGGGCCTGCTCACGGCCATCGCCATCGGGCTGCTCATCGGCGTGGTGCGCGAACGCCAGCATCACGACGGCGGCCCGGTCGCGGCCGGCATCCGCACGCATGCGATGGTCGCGACGGCCGCGGCGGTCGCGGCGGGGCTCGGGCCGGCGGTGCTGGTCGCGGTGGTGATCGCGGTCGGCGTCCTCGCGGTCGCCGCCTACCTGCGAACGCGCACGGACGACCCGGGCCTCACCGGCGAGATGGCGTTGCTGGTCACCGCGACGCTGGCGGCGCTCGCGCGCACGAACGCCGCGGTGGCCGCCGCGCTCGGCGTGATCTGCGCGGCGCTGCTGTTCGCCAAGCACCCGCTGCGACGGTTCGCGCGCGACGTCGTCAGCGCGCGCGAGGTGCAGGATGCGCTGCTGCTCGCCACCTCGGCGCTGGTGATCCTGCCGCTGCTGCCGGATTCGGCGATCGATCCCTGGGGCGTGCTGGTGCCGTCGAAACTGTGGCGCCTGGTGGTGCTGGTGATGGCCGTGGGCATGCTCGGCCATGTCGCGCTGCGCGCGGTCGGCGCGCGCTGGGGGCTGCCGGTCGCGGGGTTCTTTTCCGGATTCGCATCGTCCACCGCCGCCGTGGCGGGCTTCGGCCAGCGCACGCGCGATGCAAGCGAACTCACGGCCGGCGCGGCGTCCGCGGCACTGCTGGCGAATCTCGCCTCGTTGTTGCTGATGATCGGCATCATCGCGACCGCGGCGCCCGCGCTGTTGCGCGCGTGCGCGTGGCCGCTCGCGTCCGCGGCGGGCGTGCTGGCGTTGATGGCGGCGATCGGCCTGCGTCGCCAGGGCCAGGCGCCCACCCTGCCCGACGAACCGGAAGCGCGCGCGTTCAAGCTGAGCCACGCCTTGCTGCTGGCGCTGGTGATCGCGCTCGTGCTGGTCGTTTCGGCGTGGCTGCGCAGCGTGTTCGGCGACCTGGGCGCGCTGGCGACGGCGGTGCTGGTCGCGGTGGTGGAACTGCATGCGGCGGCGGCGAGCATCGCGCAGCTTTCCGCGGCGGGCGGGATGACGATGGCGCACGCGCAATGGGGCGTGGCGGCGCTGCTCGCATCGAGCGCCATCGCGAAGACGGCGCTGGCGTTCGCGAGCGGGAACCGCCGCTACGGGGCGCTGGTGGGCGCCGGGTTGATCGGGATGGCGGTGGTGTGCGTGGTGGTGACGGGAAGCGTGGCGGAGTGATGGAAGGCGGTCTCGGGACGACGGCGACCGCCAGACGCCTCAATCCTCGAACGCGACCTCACCGAACAGGTCGTGCTCGTCGCTGCCCATGATTTCAACGTCGACGAATTCGCCGGGCTTCACGCCGGCCATGAACCCGTTCTGGATCTGCACCAGGCCGTCGATCTCCGGCGCGTCGTACATCGTGCGCGCGATCGCCAGTTCGCCGTCGAGCGCGTCGACCAGGCAGCGCTGCGTCGTGCCGACCTTCGCTTCCAGCTTCGCGGCGGAGATCTCCGCCTGCTTCTCCATGAAGCGCGCGAGGCGCTCCTGCTTCACGTCCTCGGGAATCGCGTCGGGCAGCGCGTTGGCCGTGGCGCCTTCCACCGGCGAATAGGCGAACGCGCCGACGCGGTCGAGCTGCGCTTCGTCGAGGAAATCCAGCAGTTCCTCGAATTCGGCTTCGGTCTCGCCGGGGAAACCGACGATGAAGGTCGAACGGATCGCGATGTCCGGCGCGACCGAACGCCAGCGCTGGATGCGTTCGAGCGTCTTTTCCACCGCGCCCGGACGCTTCATCAGCTTCAGCACGCGCGGGCTGGCGTGCTGGAACGGGATGTCGAGGTAGGGCAGCAGCTTGCCGTCCGCCATCAGCGCAATGATGTCGTCCACGTGCGGATACGGATACACGTAGTGCAGGCGCGTCCAGATGCCGAGTTCGGCCAGCCCTTCGCACAGCGCCTTCATGCGCGTCTGGTACGACTTGCCGCGCCATTCGCGCTCGGCGTACTTCACGTCGACGCCGTAGGCGGAGGTATCCTGCGAGATGACCAGCAGTTCCTTCACGCCGCCCATCGCGAGCTTTTCGGCTTCGCGCAGCACCTGGTCGACCGGACGACTGACGAGGTCGCCGCGCATCGACGGGATGATGCAGAAGCTGCAACGGTGATTGCAGCCTTCGGAAATCTTGAGGTACGCGTAGTGCTTCGGCGTCAGCTTGATGCCCGTGTCGGGCACCAGGTCCAGGAACGGATCGTGCTTCGGCGGCAACGCCGCGTGCACGGCGGTCATGACGCTGCCGTAATCCTGCGGGCCGCTGATCGACAGCACGTCCGGATGCGCCTGGCGGATCTGCTCGGGCTTCTTGCCCAGGCAGCCGGTGACGATGACCTTGCCGTTCTCGGCGATCGCTTCGCCGATGGCGTCCAGCGATTCGGCCACCGCCGAGTCGATGAAGCCGCAGGTGTTGACCACGACGACGTCGGCGTCGTCGTAGGTCTGCACGATGTCGTATCCCTCCACGCGCAGCTGGGTGAGGATGCGTTCGGAATCGACCAGCGCCTTCGGGCAACCGAGGCTGACGAAACCGACTTTGGGATTGGCAAGGGACATGGAGTAAACCGGGATTCGGGATTGGAGATTCGGGATTGGCAGAGCAACGCCGGTAGCGCATGCGCACTCGCGGCCGCGGGCCGGCGCGGTGCGCGAATCCCGAATCCCCAATCTCGAATCCCGGGAATTATAGCCCCGGAGCTAGAATCGTCCGGGTCCCTTCCCCCGCCGAAACTGAACAGCCCATGGCCCACTGGACCGAACTGGACACCCCCCATGGCCCCGTCCGCGCCTGGCGCGCCGAGCCGGCCGGGCCGTCGCACGGCGCGGTGATCGTGCTGCAGGAGATCTTCGGCGCCAACGCCCACGTCCGCGCCGTGACCGAGCGCTTTGCCGCCGCGGGCTTCATCGCGCTCGCGCCGGCGCTTTACGACCCCGTGGCGCCCGGCATCGAGCTGGACTACGACGAGGCCGGCACCCAGCGTGGCGTGGCGCTGCGCAACGAGCTGGGCTTCGATCGCGCGGTGGACATCGTCGCCGTCGCCGCCGAGACGCTGCACGCCGAAGGCCTGCGCGCGGGCGCGGTGGGGTTCTGCTGGGGCGGCAGCGTGGCGTTCCTTGCGAACACGCGGCTCGGCCTGCCCGCGGTGTCGTACTACGGCGCGCGCACCCTGCCCTTCCTCGACGAGCCGTTGCGCGCGCCGATGATGTTCCACTTCGGCGAAACCGATTCGAGCATTCCGCCCGCAGCGATCGAACAGCATCGCCGGAAGCAGCCGCACGCGACGATCCACCTCTACGCCGGCGCCGGCCACGCGTTCAATCGCGACGTCGACAACCACGCCTATGCGCCGGCCGCCGCCGAGACGGCGTGGCGCCGCACCCTCGATTTCCTGCAGGAGAACCTGCGATGAACCGCGCCGGGAATCACGGCGGCTGGCAGTTGCACGCGCAGCTCGCACAGGACACGCATCCGGTCGCGCATCTGCGCCTGAGCGAGCTGCGGCTGATGGACGATGCGAACCATCCGTGGCTGATCCTCGTGCCGCGCGTCGCCGATGCGGTGGAGCTGGTCGATCTGGACGCCACGCAGCAGGCCGCGCTGCTGGCCGAGATCAACCTCGCCAGCCACGCGCTGCGCGCGGCGTTCAAGCCCCACAAGCTCAACGTCGCCGCGCTGGGCAACGTGGTGTCGCAGCTGCACGTGCATGTGATCGCGCGGTTCGCCGACGACATCGCCTGGCCGCGTCCGGTATGGGGCACGGCGAGCGCGAAGCCCTACACGCCCGAAGCCCTGGTCGCGCGCATCCAGCAGTTGCAGGACGCGCTGAAACAGTGAGTCCGCGCGCGGCCTGCGACATCGAAGCGCTGGCCGACGATGCGTGGCTGCTGCGCTTCGGCGATCGGATCGATCCGGAGCTCAACGCGGCCGTGCACGCGATGGCGGCGCGACTGCGGGCGCGGCAGCCCGGGTGGTTGCGGGATCTGGTGCCGGCGTATGCGAGCCTCGGGGTGTTTTTCGATCCGGCGGAAGATGCGGCGCGGGTGCATGGTGAGTTGCTGGCGCTGGTCGACGAAGCATCGCCAACGGTGAGCGGGCAACGTGCATCGGGCGGCGATTGTTCGCCCCTTCCCCTGCTTGCAGGGGAGGGAGTGCCGAGACTCGTTGAGATCCCGGTGCTCTACGGCGGCGAACACGGGTCCGACCTCGAATCCTCCGCAAGCGAACTCGGCCTTTCCCCGGCCGAACTGATCGCCCGCCACACCGCCGGCGATTACACCGTCGCGATGATCGGTTTCGCTCCCGGCTTCCCGTACCTCTCCGGCCTCGATCCCGCGCTCGCGCTGCCGCGCCTGGCGACGCCGCGCGCACGCGTGGCCGCGGGCAGCGTCGCGATCGGTGGCGCGCAGACCGGCATCTATCCGCGCGAAAGCCCCGGCGGCTGGCGCGTGCTCGGGCGCACGCCGTGGGTGCTGTTCGATCCGGACCGCCAAGCGCCAACGCGCCTGCTGCCGGGCGACCGCGTGCGTTTCCGCGCGATCGACGCCGACGAGTTCGCGCGTCTGGGACGCGGGCAGGACACCGCATCGTGACGCGCACCTTGCACGTCCTCGCGCCGGGACTGCTGACCACGGTGCAGGATCGCGGCCGCGGCGGCTGGCGCCATCTCGGCGTCGCGCTCGCGGGTGCGCTCGACAGCGACGCCGCATCGCTGGCCAACCGGCTCGTCGGCAACGCGGCCGACGCCGCCGTGCTCGAACTGACCCTGCGCGGGCCGACGCTGCGCTTCGATGCGCCTGCACGCGTCGCACTGGCCGGCGCGGCGACGGCCATGCGGTTCGACGGCGAATGCGTGCCCTGCGGGCGTCCGGTCGACCTTCCGGCGGGCACGCTCGAACTCGGCGCATTGCGCGGCGGCGCGCGCGCGTGGCTGGCGATCGACGGTGGCATCGATGTCGCCCCGGTGCTCGGCAGCCGCAGCACCGACCTGCGCGGCGGCTTCGGCGGGTGGGAAGGACGCGCGCTGCGTGCAGGCGACGCGCTTCCGCTCGGCGCGACGCACGCGCGCCCGATCGATGCGCCGCGCGCGCCGGCGTGGTGGATCGATCCGGCCGACGACGCCCAGCTGCCGATCCGCTATTGCCCGTCCGTGCATCCCGCCGCGACCGCCCTCGCCCGCCGCGCGTGGAGCGTCAGCGCCAGCAGCAATCGCCAGGGACTGCGGTTGCAGGGCGATGCGCTGGCGTCGACCGGCGGCGACGGCGTCTCCGAACCGGTCGCGCCCGGCACGATCCAGTTGCCTGCCGACGGCGGCCCCATCGTGCTGCTGCGCGACGCGCAGACCGTCGGCGGCTACGCGAAGCTCGGGCACGTGGTCGCCGCCGATCTGCCGCGCCTGGCGCAGTGCGTTCCGGGACAGCCGCTGCATTTCGCGCCCGTGGACGCCGCCACCGCCCATCGGCTGGCTTGCGCGGCACGTGCGCGCATCGCCAGAATCGGCGTGATGATCGACGCGCGCCTCGCCGCGGTCTGAACCTTCCACTCTTCCTGGCGGACTCGAATGAAATCCAACATCGTCGGCGCGCTGGTGCTGGTCGTGATCGGCACCCTGTTCCTGCTGAACAACCTCGGCTTCACCGACATGAGCCTCGGCCGGCTGCTGATGACCTGGTGGCCGGCGATCCTGATCGTGGTCGGCCTGGGCATGCTGTTCAAGCGCGGCTGAGGCCGCGCGATCCCAAGCACGTGGGCACGCGCATCGACTTCAATTGCGACTTGGGCGAAGGCTGCGGCGACGATGCGGCCATCCTTCCGCACGTGACCTCCGCGAGCATCGCCTGCGGCGGCCACGCGGGCGATGATGCATCGATGCGCGAAACGCTGCGCCTGTGCCGCGCGCATGGCGTTGCGGCGGGCGCGCATCCTTCGTACGAGGATCGCGAACACTTCGGCCGGCGCGCGCTCGACGTGCCGCCCGGCGACGTGGCCCGCATGGTGCGTGGGCAGGTGCGACGCCTGCGCGTCATCGCGCAGGAGGAAGGCGTGCCGCTCGCGCACGTCAAACCGCATGGCGCGCTGTACAACGTCGCGGCGGACGATCGTGCCGTCGCCGACGCGATCGCCGCGACCGTCGCGGACATCGATCCGACGCTGGTGCTCTATGCCTTGTCGGGCTCGGCGCTGGCGGAGGCCGGCATCGCACAGGGGTTGCGCGTCGCGCATGAAGTCTTCGCCGAACGCGGCTACGACGCGCGCGGGCGGCTGCGTCCGCGCGGCACGCCCGGCGCGGTGATCGATGCGCTGGACGACTCCATCGCGCAGGTGCGACGCCTTGCGCTGCACGGCGAAGTGCTGGCCGACGATGGCCGCGTCGTGCGCCTGCGCGCCGACACGCTGTGCCTGCACGGCGATCGCGCGGACGCGGTGCAGTTCGCACGCGCCGTGCGCGAGGCGCTGGAAGCCGACGGCATCGCGGTGCGCGCGTTCGGAGCCACCGCATGAACGAAGCGATCAACTACTGGCCGCTGATCGGCGTCGCATGGGTGGTGGTCGGCTTCGTGCTGCGCGCCAATCCGGTGATCGTGGTGGTCAGCGCAGGGCTGGTGAGCGGTCTGCTGGCCGGCAAGTCGATGGGCGAACTGCTGGCGCTGCTCGGCGAAAGCTTCGTCTCCAACCGCGCGCTGCTGATGTTCGCGATGACGCTGCCGACCATTGGCCTGCTCGAACGCGCCGGCCTGCGCGAGCACGCGCTGCGCTGGATCGAAGGCTGGCGCCGGCTCACGCTGTCGCGGCTGCTTGCGGGCTACCTCGCCGCGCGGCAGGGCCTGAGCATGCTCGGCCTGATCGACATCGCCGGCCACGCGCAGACCGTGCGACCGCTGCTCGCGCCGATGGCGGAATCCGCTGCGTCCAAGCCGAACGGCGCGATCTCGCGCGACGACACGCAGAAGGTGCACGCGCTCGCCGCGGCCACCGACAACGTCGGACGTTTCTTCGGCGAGGACGTGTTCCTGGCTTTCGGCGCGGTGCTGCTGATCCAGGGCTTCTATGCCGAACACGGGATACACCTGGAGCCGTTGCAGATCGCGTTGTGGGCGCTGCCCACCGCCATCGCCGCGTTCGTGATCCACGCCGTGCGCATCGTGTTCTTCCAGCGCGGTCTCGATCGCCGCACCGCCGCGCACCGCGCCGCACAAACCAGCGGGAGCGCGCACGCCGATGCTGTCGATTGAACACTTCTACCTGCTGCTCGCGCTGTTCCTGCTGTACGCGGGACTGCGCAACCTGCGCGAGCGCCGTTTCGCGCACGCGGCGTTCTGGACGCTGCTGGCGGTGCTGTTCGCAGCCGGAAAACCGGTGCTCGATGCATCGAAGGACGGCGACCGCTTGCCCGCGCAGGTGGCCGGCGCCGCCGTGATCGCGCTCGCACTGCTCGCCACGCGCATGCGCCGCGAACCGATCGACGAAGCACCGCACGCGCAGCGGCTCGCCTCGGCGCAGCGGCTGCGCCACAAGCTGTTCGTGCCGGCGCTGATCATTCCGGTCGTCACGGTGTTGATCGTGCTGTTCGGGCCGGAACTCGCGTTCGGCGCCACGCCGGTGTTCGGCGAAGGCAGCATCACGCTGATCGGGCTGGCACTGGCGTGCGTCGTCGCGACGTTCGCGGCGATGCTGGTCACGCGCGAGCGCCCCATCGCCGCGCTCGGCGAAGGCCGCCGGTTGCTCGACACGATGGGCTGGGCGGCGCTGCTGCCGATCGTGCTGGCGACGCTGGGCGGCGTGTTCGCGGCGAGCGGCGTCGGGGACGCGGTGGCGTCGATCGTGTCGATGCTGATCCCCGCCGACAGCCGCCTCGCCTGCGTGCTGGCCTACGGGCTCGGGATGGTGTTGTTCACGGTGATCATGGGCAACGCGTTCGCGGCGTTCCCGGTGATGACGGCCGGCATCGGCCTGCCGCTGCTCATCCAGCAGCACGGCGCCGCACCGGCGATCCTGGGCTCCATCGGCATGCTCACCGGCTACTGCGGCACGCTGATGACGCCGATGGCGGCGAACTTCAACCTCGTTCCGGCCGCGCTGCTGGAACTGGACGATCCGAACGGGGTGATCCGCGCGCAGTTGCCGACGGCCATCCCGCTGCTGCTGGTCAACCTCGCCCTGATGTACTGGCTTGCCTTCCGATGAGCGCGAATCCCCTCCCGCACGTGCTGCTGACCGGCTTCGCGCCGTTCGGCGGCGAAGCGACCAACCCGAGTTGGGACGCCGTGCAGGCGCTGGAAGGCGAGATCGTCGCCGGTCATCGCATCGTCGCGCGCTGCCTGCCGGTGGAGTTCGAGGCATCGCTGCACGCGCTCGCGCAGGCGCTGGACGAGCTCGCACCGACGCTGGTGATCTGCGTCGGACAGGCCGGCGGACGCGCGCAGATCTCGCTGGAGCGCGTGGCGATCAACGTGATCGACGCGCGCATTCCCGACAACGCGGGCGCGCAACCGATCGACGAGCCGGTCGCTGCGGATGGACCGGCGGCGTATTTCACCGGATTGCCGGTCAAGGCGATGCTGGCGGCGCTGCGCAATGCGGGATTTCCCGCGGAGATTTCCCAGACCGCCGGCACGTATGTGTGCAACCACGTGTTCTACGGCCTGATGCACGCGCTGCGCGAGCGGCCCGGCGTGCGCGGCGGCTTCGTGCACATCCCCTACTCGCCCGCGCAGGCGGCACTGCATGCCGGTGCGCCGAGCCTGCCGGCGACGGTCGTCGCGCAGGCGTTGCGGCTTGCGGTGGGGATCGCGCTCACGATCGAGCGCGACGTGCGGATGGGCGGTGGCGCCACGCATTGAGCAGCAGTGCGTGAGGAGGAGCGAGGAGTGGGCGTCGTTCGTGCCCACCCACGCCCCGTTTCTCGCTCCTGACGCGTCACTTCTTCCGCGCGATGTACTTCTGCAGATGCGTCACGCGTTCCTGCGAAGCCGGATGGTCGTCGAGGAAGGACGTCTTCACCTTGCCGTCCTGCGCGGCGAGCTTCTGCATCCCGCGCACCGAGGCGTTCGGGTCCATCTTGTGGCGGCGCAGGAAATCCGCGCCGTATTCGTCCGCCTGCGTTTCGTTCGCGCGGCTGAACTTCGCGTTGACCGCCGCCTCGCCGATCGCGCCGATGTCGGACGCCGCCAGCTTGCCGACCGCGCCGCCCATCGCGGCCACGCCCTTGCGCGCGGCGCTGGACAGGTACGCGGCGCGGTAGTGTTCCTTGCTGTGGCCGTGCTTGACGTGGCCGATCTCATGGCCGATGACCGACATCAACTCCGCGTCGTCGGGCATCAGGTCCATCAGGCCGGCGAACACGCGCACCGAACCGTCGGGCACGGCGAACGCGTTGACGTCCTTCACCAGGTACACCTTGAAGTTGAGCCGCAGGCCGTCCTCGCCTTCCATGCCCTGCGAGAGCCTGGCCAGGCGCTTCGCATAGGCGTTGCCGGCGGGTGCGACCGGGTTTTCCTTGTCCATCTGCGCGACCGATTTCGCGCCCAGTTCGACGACCTGCGCGTCGGTCAGCGTGAGACCGGTGATCGCGGTGGTGCCGGCGTCCTTCAGGCCCTGGCTGCCGAGCAGGTCGGCGAGCTTTCCGGCGCTGGCGCTCCCGGCCATGCACAGCAGGCCGGCCATCGTCAGGGCGAGTCGTGTCGTGTTGCGTGTCATGCGGCGTCTCCATCGCGCGGGGATCGCGCGTCGGGCGGATTTTCGATCGTGCGCGCGGCCCGCCCCATCGGAGGAATCCGAATGGCGCAGGAAAAAGGCCCGCAGTGCGGGCCTTCGGATTTCCCGTTACCTCGACGGCAACGACGTCAGTCCGCTTCGACCACGCGCGTATCGGCGACGAGGTCGTGAATGCAGCGACGGTCCGAACGGAAGATGAAGAGCACGTTTACGATGCTCAACACGCCGCCCACCAGCGGCACCAGGCCGATGCCGTTGGAGAACAGGTAGCGGCGTCCCATCAACACGCCCAGGCCGGGCTGCTGCCCGTCCATGTCGACGATGCGGATGCCGACCACTTTCTTGCCCCAGGTCTGCGCGCTGGCGTTGAGCGGCACGAACTGGATGGCGAAGAACAGGACCAGGCCGAACAGGCCCCAGCCCAGCTGCGTCATCAGCCCTGCGCCCTGCGCGAGCGCGGTGAAATACCCGCCGTAGATCATGATCGGGATGAACACCGCGAGGGCGATGAGGCCGTCCACGATGGCCGCGGCGAGACGCTTGCCGCGGCTGGCGGGCACGAGCCCGTCGGGCGGCAACACGTCGGCGACCTGCGCCTGCGGGCGCTGGTAAGGATTGTGCTGTTCCACTGCGATTTCCCCTTCGAGTGAATGTGCGTTGCGTTGGCCGGCTTCCCCTGGTGCACCGCCGCCGGCCGGGGGCGGTCAGGTGCGCGGCAGCGTGACGCCGGTCTGGCCCTGGTACTTGCCGCCGCGATCCTTGTAGGAGGTGTCGCAGACTTCGTCGGACTGGAAGAACAGCATCTGCGCCACGCCCTCGTTCGCGTAGATGCGCGCCGGCAGCGGCGTGGTGTTGCTGAATTCGAGCGTGACGTGGCCTTCCCATTCCGGCTCCAGCGGCGTCACGTTGACGATGATGCCGCAGCGCGCGTAGGTGCTCTTCCCCAGGCAGACGACGAGCACGTCGCGCGGGATGCGGAAGTACTCGACCGTGCGCGCCAGCGCGAAGGAATTCGGCGGAATGATGCAGACGTCGCTTTCGATGTCGACGAAGCTGCCGTTGTCGAAGTGCTTCGGGTCGACGATCGTGGAGTTGATGTTGGTGAACACCTTGAACTCGCGCGAGCAGCGCACGTCGTAGCCGTAGCTGGAAGTGCCGTAGCTGACGATGCGGTGGCCGTCCGCCGCGGTCTTGACCTGACCGGGCTCGAACGGCTCGATCATGCCGTTGGGCTGCTCGGACATGCGGCGGATCCAGCGGTCGGACTTGATGCTCATGCGGTTGGCGCGGCTCGGGCGTGGGAAGGGGGATTGTGCCGGAAAAGCAGGAACGAGTGACGAGGCATGGGAAACGCGAGGAAAAGCCGGGCTTTCCACTCGTTTCCGTTCCTCTCCCTCGCTTCCGGTCCCTTACACCAGCGAGGCCGAAAGCGGCGTCGCCACCCGCGGCCGGCGGGCCAGTTCGACCGCCATGCGCAGCGCCGTGGCGCGATACGCCGCGGCGGCGGCGCTCGCCGGCGCGGCGACGACCACCGGCGAGCCGGCATCGCCCTGCTCGCGGATCGCGATCTCCAGCGGCAGGCTGCCCAGCAGCGGGACGCCGTACTGCTCGGCCATGCGACGGCCGCCGCCCTCGCCGAAGACGTGCTCGGCGTGGCCGCAGTTCGAGCACACGTGCACCGCCATGTTCTCCACCAGGCCCAGCACCGGCACGTGGACCTTCTCGAACATCTTCAGTGCCTTGCGCGCATCCAGCGTCGCCACGTCCTGCGGCGTGGTCACGATCACCGCGCCCGCGACCGGGATCTTCTGCGCCAGGGTCAGCTGGATGTCGCCCGTGCCCGGCGGCAGGTCGACGATGAGGTAATCCAGGTCCCCGCTGAGCGAATGGCCCCAGCGGGTCTCGCCCAGCAGCTGGGTGAGCGCGGAGGTCGCCATCGGGCCGCGCCAGATCATCGGCGTGTCCTGGTCCACCAGCAGGCCGATGGACATCGCTTCCACGCCGTGCGCCTGCATCGGTTCGATGGTCTTGCCATCCGGGCTGTCCGGGCGGCCATCGAGGCCGAGCATCGTCGGGATGCTGGGGCCGTAGATGTCCGCATCGAGCACGCCCACGCGCGCGCCCTCGCCCGCCAGCGCGAGCGCCAGGTTCACCGCCGTGGTCGACTTGCCCACGCCGCCCTTGCCCGATCCCACCGCGATGAGGTTGCGCACGTTCGGCAGCGGCGAAAGATTCGGCTGCACCGCATGCGAGGCGATGCGCGGATGCAGGTCGAGCCGCGTCAACGCCAGTCCTTCGTCGGCGAGCAGCCGCTGCACGTCCGCTTCGAGCCGCGGACGCAACGACGCGCACGGGAACCCAGGGACGATTTCTACCACCGCGCGGCCGTCCGCCACGGCGACGCGAACGCGCGCGTTCGCGTCATTGAGCGAGAGGTCCGCATCGAAAACGCGGAGCGCGCCGATGCGCTGCTCCAGAAGCTGATTGATCACGTCGCAACCTTCTGTTTTGCCAGTTATGGCGACAAGGAAAACGCGGCTAATTTCCCGTTAAGCACATGTTACGGTCCGATGACCGGGCCATGACGAGGGATACGAGTCCGGAATGAACGGAAGCACGTGCCTGCTCTCTCCTTGACGTCCATTTAGGGGTTCAACCAGATGCCAGTATCCAACAATCGGCTGCGCCGCAGCCGACTGAGCACCGCTTTGCTCGTCGCATCGCTCATGCCCGTCGCCGGCGTGGCGATGGCCCAGGAAGCCGGATCCGCCACCGACCTCGACAAGGTCACGGTCACCGGTTCGCTGATTCCGCAGACGCAGATCGAGAACTTCACGCCGGTCACCGTGATCTCGGCCGAAGACATCCAGATGCGCGGCTTCACCAGCGTGTCGGACGTGCTGCAGCAGTCCACGTTCCAGACCGGCGGCCTGCAGGGCGGCCAGACCTCGGCCTCGTTCACGCAGGGCGCCGAAGCGTCGGGCATGTTCGGCCTCGATCCGGGCTACACCAAGTACCTGATCAACGGCCGCCCGATGGCCAATTATCCGGCCCTGTACAACGGTTCGGACACCTTCAACAACATCAGCGGCATCCCGGTCGACCTGGTCGAGCGCATCGAGATCCTGCCGGGCGGCCAGTCGTCGCTGTACGGCTCCGACGCGATCGCCGGCGTGGTGAACGTGATCCTGAAGAAGAACGTCGACGGCCTGTCGGTGAACCTGCGCGGTGGCGCGTACAGCGACGGCGGCGGCGACAGCTTCCGCGTCAGCGTGTCCGACGGCTTCACCAGCGCCGACGGCCGCCTGAACCTGATCGGCGGCCTGCAGTACGAGACCCGCGATCCGATCTGGGGCTACCAGCGCGACCTCACCAAGCAGTACAACCCCAACGGCTATTCCGCCGCTGCGGCCAGCCGCGACTACGTGGTGATCAACGGCTCGGCCGGCAACTCGTACCTGTTCCTGGATCCGGCCAACTGCGCGAACGTGACCGGCCAGTTCGGCGGCACCGAGGGCCTGCAGTCGCGGCCGAACCTCGGCCAGTACTGCGGTTCGTTCAGCACGCCGGGCTACCGCACGCTGCTCAACGGCAAGGAAGCCACGCAGATCTACGGGCATGGCACGTACGACCTGACCGACAACGTCCAGCTCTACGCCGACGTGCTAACCAACCACGAGGACGTGGAGTACGCCACCGGTTCGGGCTACACCTGGTGGGGCACCAGCGCGAAGTACGGCTACTACTACGATCCGGACCAGGATGCGTTCCTGAACCTGCAGCGCGCGTTCTCGCCCGAGGACATCGGCGGCCAGGGCTTCAAGGACATCATGAACACCGACCGCAACCGTTCCTACCAGGTCACCCTGGGCGCGAGCGGCATGTTCGGCAGCAACTGGGACTGGGACGTCGGCTTCACCCGCACCGAGTACAAGCTGACCGAGCACCAGTGGGTCCGCTTCGCCGACGCGATCGACAACTACTTCCTCGACCACGTGCTGGGCCCGCAGCTGGGCACGGAAAGCGGCTATCCGATCTTCCGTCCGAATTACGCGGCCTTCTACACGCCGATGTCGCCGTCCGACTTCGCCAGCTTCACCGGCTTCGTCGACACGCGCAGCAAGACCACCGACAACACCCTGCGTGCGCAGCTGACCAACTCGGCGCTGTTCTCGCTGCCGGGCGGCGATGCCGGCCTGGCGGTGGTGGTCGAGGGCGGCACGCAGAGCTGGGACTACACGCCCGACGCGCGCCTGATGCAGGATCCGGAGACGCTGGAATCGGAGATCTGGGGCCTGACCTCGGTGAACGGTTCGGGCGATCGCGACCGCTATGCGGTGACCGGCGAACTGCGCCTGCCGCTGTGGGAGCCGCTGACGGTGACGGTGTCCGGCCGCTACGACGCGTTCAAGGTCGCCGGCCAGACCATCGACAAGCCCACCTACAGCATCGGCGTGGAATACCGTCCGGTCGAAAGCTTCCTGCTGCGCGGCAAGTACGGCACGGCGTTCCGCGCGCCGACGCTGTCGGACGTGTTCCAGGGCCTGAGCGGCTACTACAGCTCCGACACCGATTACTACCGCTGCTCGCTGGAAGGCTACACGCCGGGCAACACCCAGGACTGCGCGTACGACAGCACGCAGTACTTCGGCCAGCAGTCGGGCAACCCGGACCTGCAGCCGATCGAGGCCGACGTGTGGAACGCCGGTTTCGTGTGGGCGCCGATCAACAACCTCTCGTTCTCGATGGATTACTTCCACTGGGACATCCGCGACGAGGTCGACCAGCTCAGCAGCGACCAGCTGCTGCTGGCCGAGTACTTCTGCCGCACCGGCCAGGCCAACACCGCCTCGGCCAGCTGCGACAACGCCCTCGCCTGGGTGACCCGCGGCGCCAACAACGAGATCCAGCAGATCTACACACCGAAGATCAACGTCTCGCAGCAGAAGCTGGAAGCGGTCACCGCCAGCCTCAACTACGTGCTGGACATCGGCAAGTGGGGCTCGCTGGCCTTCGCCGGCAACTACACCAACAACCTCAAGCACACGGTCACGCCGCTGCCGGGTGAGGACGAGATCGACCTGCTGCGCGATCCGTACTACATGTGGGTGTACGACGCCTATGCGAAGACCCGCGCCGACGCGTCGGTGGGCTGGAACATCGGCAAGCTGACCACCACCGTGTACGCCAACCGCATCGGCAAGACGCCGAACTACGTGGCCTACGCGACCGGCTCGTGGGACGACGAGATCAACGGTGCGCGCGCCGGCTGGTTCGCGCCGTACTCGACCTACAACCTGACGTTCAACTACGACGCGACCGACAACATCCGCCTGTCGCTCCTGGTCAACAACGTCCTCGACAAGACGCCGGAAGACCAGGCGTCGAACTTCCCGGGCACGGAGGACACGCCGTACAACAACTACCTGTACAGCGCGTACGGCCGCTCCATGTACGTGGAGATGCGCTACAACTTCGGCAAGTAAACGTTTCGCTTCGCGAAGTCCCGGACCCCGCCGCGAGGCGGGGTCTTTTTTTGCGTGCGGCAGGCGTCCGGGACGGGGTTCCGTACGCCATCGGATGCGGTATAACTGGGCGGAATTCGATCCCTGGGAGGGGACACATGCGCACCAAGTTGCTCACCCTGTTGTTGCTGGCCCTGCCGCTGGGCGCCTTCGCCCAGACCTCGCCCGTGGGCCAGTGGACCACCATCGACGACAAGACGCAGAAGCCCAAGTCGGTGGTCGAGATCTACGAAGCGAAGGACGGCAGCCTCGCCGGCCGCGTGACGGAGATCCTCCAGTCCGATCGCGGCCCGAACCCGGTCTGCGACAAGTGCTCCGGCGAGCGCAAGAACAAGCCGGTCAAGGGCATGGTGATCCTGTGGGGCATCAAGCAGAAGGGCGAGACCTGGGAAGGCGGGCAGATCCTCGACCCGGCCAGCGGCAAGGTCTATTCGGTCAAGGTCACCCCGGTGGACAACGGCAACAAGCTGGAAGTGCGCGGCTTCATGGGCTTCTCGCTGCTGGGCCGCACGCAGACCTGGAACCGCCGCTGACGGCGCTCCCGGCTTCGACGAACGCCCCGGCATGCCGGGGCGTTCTGCTTTTGTGGGCCGGGCTGGATCGACGGCCGCATCCGGGAAGCCACCGTCACGTTTCCCCGGGGGCGCTTCGCTTACCCGGGCTACAAAGGCCCGTGCGTCGTCGGGGGCGTGCGACGCGCATGCGATAATCCCCGGCTCTCTTCGCATTCCGGTCCCCCATGTCCCGCGAGTTCGTCGTTTCCTGCGCCCTGCCCTACGCCAACGGGCACCTGCACCTGGGCCACCTGGTCGGCTACACCCAGGCCGACATCTGGTGCCGCGCCCAGCGCATGGCCGGCCACAAGGCCTGGTACGTGTGCGCCGACGACACCCACGGCACGCCGATCATGCTCGCCGCCGAGAAGGCCGGGCAGTCGCCGGAAGCCTTCATCGCCGGCATCCAGGCCAGCCACGAGCGCGACTTCGCCGATTTCGGCGTCGCCTTCGATCATTACGACTCGACCAATTCCGAACGCAACCGCGTCCTGACCGAGGCGATCTACGCCAAGCTCGACAACAACGGCCACATCGCGCGCCGCTCGGTCGCGCAGCTGTACGACCCGGTCAAGGGCATGTTCCTGCCCGACCGCTACGTGAAGGGCATCTGCCCCAACTGCGGCACGCCCGACCAGTACGGGGACAACTGCGAGAACTGCGGCGCGACCTACTCGCCGACCGAACTGAAGGAACCGCGCTCGGTCATCAGCGGCGCCACGCCGGAGCTGCGCGAGTCCGAACACTTCTTCTTCGAGGTCGGCCAGTTCGCCGGCTTCCTGCGCGAATGGCTCGCCGGCGACGTCGCGCTTCCCGGCGTGAAGGCGAAGCTCCAGGAATGGCTGGACGCCGAGGGCGGCCTGCGCGCGTGGGACATCTCGCGCGACGCGCCGTACTTCGGTTTCCAGATCCCCGGCCATCCGGGCAAGTACCTGTACGTCTGGCTGGACGCGCCGATCGGCTACCTGTCCAGCTTCCAGGCGCTGTGCGAGCGCGAAGGCCTGGACTTCTGGTCCTACCTGCGCCGCGACAGCCCGGCCGAACTGCACCACTTCATCGGCAAGGACATCGTCAACTTCCACGGCCTGTTCTGGCCGGCGGTGCTGCACGGCGCGGGCTTCCGCGCGCCGACGCGGCTGCACGTCAACGGCTATCTCACCGTCGACGGCGCCAAGATGTCCAAGTCGCGCGGCACCTTCGTCATGGCGCGCACCTATCTCGACGCCGGCCTCGATCCCGAAGCGCTGCGTTACTACTACGCCACGAAGTCGGCCGGCAGCGTCGACGACGTCGACCTCAACCTCGAGGACTTCGTTCAGCGCGTCAACTCGGACTTGGTCGGCAAGCTCGTGAACATCGCGAGCCGATGCGCCGGATTCATCGGAAAGTACTTCGACGGCCAGCTTTCCACCGAACGGCCATTGGAGGACAGCGAGGAAGCGGCACTGCTTCGTCACATCTACTCCCTGGCAGACGACATCCCCGCAAAATACGCCGAAGACGATTTCGCCGACGTAGCACGCACCGTCATGATGCTTGCCGACCGGACGAACGAGTACATCGCGCGACGCGCGCCATGGCAGCTGGCGAAGGACGAATCCAGGCGATCAGAACTGCAGATCGTCTGCACGACTGCGTTGAACGCGTTCCACGTATTGAATGCATGCCTGAAGCCGATCGTCCCGGAAATCGCTTGCCGCGGCGAGCAGTTCCTCAACAAGCCAGTGCAGCATTTCCATGAACTGAATTACTCGCAGCTCCTGCTCAATCACAGGATCAACGAGTACACCCCGCTGTTCACCCGCATCGACCCGAAACAGATCCAGACCATGATCGACGCTTCCAAGGATTCGCTGGCCCCGAAGGCCGACGCCAGGACTGAAACCACCGCCAAGGCCGAACCCAAGGCCGCCGCCGCACCGGCGCCTGCCGCGGGCGATGCCGCACCGACCATCGGCATCGACGACTTCGCCAAGCTCGACCTGCGCGTGGGCAAGGTGGTCGCGTGCGAATTCGTGGAAGGCTCCGACAAGCTGCTGCGTTTCGAACTCGACGCCGGCGAGCTGGGCACGCGCCAGATCTTCTCCGGCATCCGCGGTTCCTACGGCGAACCGGAAAAGCTCGTCGGCCGCAGCGTCGTGTTCATCGCCAACCTCGCGCCGCGCAAGATGCGCTTCGGCACCAGCGAGGGAATGATCCTGTCGGCCGGTTTCGACGGCGGCTCGCTGCACCTGCTCGATGCGGATGCAGGCGTGCAGCCGGGGGCGCCGGTGCGCTGAACGACCAGGAACGAGTGATCAGGAGTGAGAAGCGAGTGACGCCGGCACTCCTACTCGTTTCTCGTTCCTCTCCCCTCGTTTTTTCCCGCTCATGGACCTGACCGAACGCCTCGACCGCCTGCTCCCGCAAACCCAATGCGGGCAGTGCGGCTACGCGGGCTGCCGTCCTTATGCGGAGGCGATGGCGCGCGGCGAGGCGGAGGTCGACCGCTGTCCGCCCGGCGGCGACGAGGGCGCGCGTGCGCTCGCGAAGCTGCTGGACGTGCCGGCGAAACCGTTCGACCGGACGCGCGGCGAACACAAGCCGCCACAGGTGGCGCTGATCGTCGAAGCGGACTGCATCGGCTGCACCAAATGCATCCAGGCGTGCCCCGTGGACGCGATCGTCGGCGGTTCCAGGCACATGCACACCGTCATCGACCCGCTGTGCACCGGCTGCGAGCTGTGCGTGCCGGCGTGCCCGGTGGATTGCATCGTGATGGTGGCGGCGTAGGCGTTCGCCCCCGAAAAGTCATCCCGGCGAAGACCGGGAGACGCTGGGTGAACCGGGATGAGCTGGGTGAAGTGAACGCCCCGGAAGCGCAGGAGAAACAGCGTTACCTCGCCGACGCGTTCGCAGGCGCGCCTTGCGTCGCCCCACCCGCAGGCGCTGCTTCCGGCACGCACACCGAGCACACGCGCTCCACCGCATAGCCCTTCGCGCGCAACTTCTCGACCACGCCATCCTCGCCGAGCAGGTGCAGCGCGCCGACGACCACCAGCGTGTCGCCCTTCTTCTGTCCGTCGAGCATCTGCTGGATCTGCGGCACCCACGCGTCGTTGCGCTCGACGTTGACCATGCGGTACGTCTCGGGCGTTTTCTCGCGCATTTCCTCGCGCGTGAGCGTGTCCAGCCGCGCGAGGTCGCCGTCGCGCCACGCGTTGTGCAGGTCGCTGAGCATGCCGGGCATTTCCATGGGCTTGTCGAGGAATTCCTTCAGCGACTTCACCTGCTCGTCCATCGGCGTGGAATCGAGCACGCTCAGCTGCAGGTCGATCGACTCCAGTCCGCCGGTCGCCTTTCCGCTCGCGCGCGCCTGCTGCATCAGCACCTGGTCCAGGCCCTTTTCCTGCTGGAAGCCCATCTGCTGCGAGATGCCCAGCATCAACGAGAGGTTCACGAACCACGGCTCGTACGCGTCGAACTGCGCGATGGATTCGTCGTAACGGGCAAGGATGCGGTTGAACTTCTCGCGCATGGTCGGCGGCAGCACCTGGCTGAGCGTGCGTCCATCCGCATAGCCGGCGGCGGCGAGGAATTTCTGCCCCGTCGCCGGATCCAGCAACTGCTCCGGCGGCACTTCGAAAACGACCTTGTCGGCGCTTGCGAACGCCTGGTCGATGTCGGACGAGAGCGGGTAATCGTCGGCCTTGAGCAGGTGGAACGAGCCGAGCAGGTACACCGCGTTGTCGCGATCGGACACCTTCCACAGCAGCGGCACCGGCGGCGCCTTTGCCGTCGCGGTGGCGACGCCTGCGCCTGGTGCGACCGGAGCCGGCTGCGACGGCGAGCGCGCCTGCTCGACAGCGAGGGCCATCGACATCAGGCCCGCGGCAGCGAGGAGCGAAAGGCAGAGCAGCTTCAGGCGGCGCATCGGGTGGTGGTCCGGATCAGGGAGCGGAGTGGGCGTAGGTCTTCTCGCCGGCCTGGATCGCCACGTCCAGCCGGTTTTCCGGCGGCGGCAGCGGGCAGGTCGCGAACGGGGTGAACGCGCACGGCGGATTGTGCGCCTGGTTGAAATCGAGCACGACGGTGCCGCCCACGCCGGGCTTGGCGACGTCGAGGAAGCGTCCGGCCGGATAGCTGCCGTGTCCGCTGGTGCGATCGGCGAAGACCAGGAACAGCGTGTCGCCGCCCTCGTCGAGCGCTTCGATGCGGAAGGTCTTGCCGCCGTGCTGGAACTCGATCGCGCCCGGATTCGGCACCGCGTCGGTGGTGCCGATGATGTTGGCGATCTCCAGCGTCTTGCCCGCCGGATGCGGCACGAAGCGGCCTTCCACGCGCCAGTCGGCGCTGGTCGGCCAGTACTCGATGCCGCGGAAGCCGGTGCGCGTGGGCGCGTCGGCGTGCTTCACGCGCAGCAGGTAGCGATCGCCGCGCTTGATCACCGTCGCCACGCCCTTGCCTTCATCGAACGCGATGACGCTGGGCCCGGCCGGCGCGTCGTCGGCGCGCAGGAACGTCTCGCCGGTGAACGGCTGGCCATCGAGCGTCATCGCCACGCCCTTCTCCGCGACGAAGCGGATGCCGCCCTTGCCCAGGTCGATCATGCCCAGGTGCGCCGGACCGACCGCCAGCTTGATCCCGTTGCCGGCGGAAGCGCCGACGTAATGCGCGCCCGGGTCGATCCAGTGCAGCCCGACCAGACTGGTCCAGCCGTCGGGCCGGGTCAGCTCGGCGATGCGCGTCTGGCGCACCACGTCCAGCTCGCGCTGGAAGGCCACCTGCGCCGCCTTCGCCTGTTCGGCGCTCGCGGCATCGTCCCGGCCTGGCCCGCAGGCGGTGATCGCACCCAGCATCATGAGGATCAGTGCCCCCTTCGCGACTGAAGCCATTCAACGTCCTCGCAGGAACCAGCGGTCGATGTCGGGCAGCGTGAACCGCGCCCAGGTGGGACGGCCATGATTGCACTGGCCGGAGCGCTCGGTGATTTCCATCTCGCGCAACAGGGCATTCATCTCGGGCAGAGTGAGACGCCGGTTCGCGCGCACCGCGCCGTGGCAGGCCATCGTCGCGAGCAGTTCGTCGCGCGCGGCGGCGACGCGGCGGGATTCGCCATGTTCGCGGAGGTCGGCCAGCACGTCGCGCAGCAGCGCCTCGACGTCGCCGTGCGCGAGCAGCGCCGGCACCGCGCGCAAGGTCAGCGACTGCGGGCCGCTGCGGGTCACTTCGAAGCCGAGTTCGGCCAGCGTCCGCGCCTCGCGTTCGGCGACTTCGGCCTCGCGCTCGGATACCGCCAGCGTCGCCGGGACGAGCAGCGGCTGCGTGCGCAGGCCTTCCCCGTCGTGCGCTGTCTTGAGCTTCTCGTAGCCGATGCGCTCGTGCGCGGCGTGCATGTCGACGACGATCAGGCCTTCCGCGCTCTCGGCGAGGATGTAGATGCCATGCAATTGCGCGATCGCATAACCGAGCGGCGGCAGCGTGGCGTCCTCGCCGTGCGGCAACGTCGCCGGTTGCGACACCTGCGCGAACGACGGCGCCACCGCGGTCGCGGCCCCGCCGCCGTACAGCGCCGCGTAACCGGCGCGGGTGTCCGCCACCTGCATCGGCAGCGGCGACTGCGTGGCGCGATCGAGATACCCGTAGGCCGGCGCCGCGCTGGCATGACCGCCGAATGCGGGCGTCGCCACCGCGTCGTTCGCCGGCATGCCGGCGACGCCCGCGACCGTGCCGGCGCGCGTTTCGGCCAGCGCGTCCTGCAGGGTGCGGTAGACGAAATCGTGGATCAGCCGCGCGTCGCGGAACCGCACTTCGTGCTTGGCCGGATGCACGTTGACGTCGACGCGGCGCGGGTCGAGTTCGAGGAACAGCACGTACGCCGGCTGGCGGCCGTGGAAGAGCACGTCGGCATACGCCTGCTTGATCGCGTGCGCGATGCTGCGATCGCGCACCGCGCGGCCGTTGACGTAGAGGTATTGCTGGTCGGCGCTGGCGCGGTTGTAGGCGGGCTGCGCGATCCACCCGTGCAGGCGCAGGCCGGCGCCGGCGTGTTCGACGCGCAGCGCGTTGCGGGCGAATTCCTCGCCAAGCGCTTCGTGCAGGCGCACTTCGGACAACAGGGCCTGCCCCGGACCGGATCCGGGGTCGCCCTCGCCTTTCCAGCGACGCGACGGCTTGCCGTTGTGCGAGACGCGCAGTTCGACGTCCGGACGCGCGAGCGCCAGCTGCCGCAGCCATTCCTCGATGTGGCCGAGCTCGGTGCGCTCGGCCTTCAGGAACTTGCGCCGCGCCGGCACGTTGAAGAACAGGTCGCGCACCTCGACCGTCGTCCCCGGCGGGTGCGGCTTCGGCATGACCTCGCCGGGACGGCCGCCGTCGATTTCCAGCGTCGCCGCGCGATCGCTGCCCACGCGGCGCGAGGTGAGCGCGAAGCGGCTGACCGAGGCGATCGAGGGCAGCGCCTCGCCACGGAAACCGAGCGTCGCCACGCCTTCCAGGTCGTCGAGCGAGGCGATCTTGCTGGTCGCGTGGCGCGAGACCGCAAGCGGCAGTTCGCCGGGCTCGATGCCCTTGCCGTCGTCGCGGATGCGGATCAGGCGGACGCCGCCTTCTTCCAGGTCGATGTCGATGCGGCGCGCGCCGGCGTCGAGCGCGTTCTCGACGAGCTCCTTGACCACCGAAGCGGGACGCTCGATGACCTCGCCGGCGGCGATCTGGTTGATGAGGGTGTCGGGGAGCTGGCGGATCGTCACGGCTGGGCGAAGCGGTCCGGAATCGCGGAAGAATCGCCACGCATGATAGCCGACGGCGCCGCCCCGCTCGCCGTGCCGGACGGAAAAAAACCTGCGGAACGCTGGGCCCGCCTTCGATACGGATCAACGTCGATGGGGCGGATACGGCGAGGCGTGTCCGCGCTTTCAGGTCCGATTGGATCCGCGGCTCAGAGGCTGCCGCCGCTCGCTTCGCCACCCGATGCGTACTGCGCGTCGGCGCGCGCCGCGTAGAGCGTGCCCGGCGGCGGTTGGCGGGTGAAATAGGTGTTGACGCCATCCAGCACCGCACGCGCGAGCTTGCGCTGGTGGCCGGGATCGTTGAGCCGCTTCTCTTCTTCGGGATTCGAGATGAAGGCGGTTTCGACCAGCATCGCCGGCATGTCGGACGTGCGCAGCACGGCGAAGTTGGCGCGCTCGATGTTCGGCTTGTGGTTGTTGCCCACGCGCTTGAGGCCGTCGAGCACATGGCCGGCGGCGTCCTCGGAGGCCTTCATGTGGCCGCTCTGGGTAAGGTCGAGCAGCACCGAGGCCAGCGTGTTGCTGGTCTGCTCCAGGCGCACGCCGCCGATGAGATCGGACGCGTTTTCCTTGTCGGCCAGCCAGCGGGCGCGCTGCGAGGACGCGCCCTTGAGCGACAACACGTACACCGACGAGCCGCGCGCGGCGCGGTTTTCCGCGGCGTCGGCATGGATGGAGATGAACATGTCCGCCTTGGCCGCGCGCGCCAGCTGCGCGCGACGCGGCAGCGGGATGAACACGTCGGTGTCGCGCGTGAGGTAGGCCTTCAGGCCCGGGGTGGCGTTGACCTGCCGCGCCAGTTCGCGGGCGATCGCCAGCGTCGCGTCCTTCTCGCGCTTGCCCGACGGGCCGATCGCGCCCGGGTCCTGCCCGCCGTGGCCGGCGTCGATGGCGATGACCAGCGGACGCATGCCGCGACCGCGCATCACGTCCTTCATCGTCTTGACCGGCGCCTGCTTCGCGGGCGCTTCGGCTTCGGCTGCCGTCGCGTTACCCGACGCGGCCAGCGCCGAACCTGGCATGGGCGTCGGTACGCCGGTGGCGATGCGGGTCGGAACGCCGGTGGCGATGGTGGTCGCGACGGGCGGCTTCGCCGGCGCGATCGTGTTCTGCGAAGCCGTCGCCGGCAGCAGCGTGGCTGCGGACGCGATCGGCGTGACGCTCGGCATCGCCGACGGCGGAACGGTCGCGGCGGACGCCGGCGCGGCGGACGGCGTCGGCGCGGCGGTGCTCTCGTTGCGCGCGACGATCTCGGTGATCAGGCGCGTCGTCGCCGCCGACGAGGCGGCCGGGTCGAACTTCGGTGCCAGGGATTCGGCCGGCGGTGCGGCAGCGGTTGCGACCGCCGGCGCGACGGCAGCGGGCTGCGCGGGCGCGGAGGCGACGGCCGCGGCGGACGAAGCGCCGTCGCCCGGCCATTCCAGCACCAGGCGCGGACCGTCGCCGGCCTGTTCGATGCGCGGCTTGAGCACGGCGACCGGCTGGGCCAGATCGAACACGATGCGGGCCGTCCCGGGCGTCGGTTCGCCGGTGCGGACCGACTTCACCACGCCGACAGCGGACGGCAGACGCAGGCCGCGGGCCAGCGCGGAGGACGGAAGGTCGATGACGAGGCGATCCGGCCCCTTGAGGCTGATGACCTTGAATTCGGCGGCACGGTCCAGGGCGATTTCGGCGCGGGTGCCGGTGGCGCCGTCGCGCAGTTCCAAGCCCTTGATTTCACTGGCGTGGGCGAGATTCCAGGCCAGCGCCGCGAGCAGCGCGAGGCCGAGCAGGCATTTCTGGACGGTGGCGGCCTTGACACGCATGGCCGGTAGTCAAGCACCGCGATATTAAATTTGCAAGCACTTTTCCCTTACGAATCCGGCACCTGGCGACTTTTCCTGCAAATCCGTTCAGGAGTCGCCTGCAACTTCGTGCCCCGAAGACACCCGCCCGGCCCAGGCGTCGCCGACCGGCGAGCCCGGGTGCAGGCGGGCGATCCGCCCCGGTCCACGCATGGACAGCTCGACGGTCAGGTCCGGCGCCGGCAGCGCACCGACGCCCCGCTCCGGCCATTCGACCAGCCACAGCCGCACTTCCGCGCCGTCGAGACCGAGGAATTCCAGCTCGCCAGGATCTGCGATGCGATAGAGATCCAGATGCCACGCCTCGCCGCCATCGGCCAAGGGATAACGTTCGACCAGCGTGTACGTCGGACTGCGGATCGCGCCCTGCACGCCAAGCGCGCGCAACAACGCCCGCGCGATCGTCGACTTGCCCGCGCCCAGGTCGCCGTGCAGATGCACCACCGCCTGCGCGGGACGCGTCAACGCCAGGCGCGCGCCCAACGCGTCGGTGGCATCGGCATCGGGCAACCACAGTTCGGTCATCGCATCGGCTCCGGGACGTACGGTTCTGGATTGGCGAAATGCCGCAACCACGGCATGAGATCGCTGGGAAGCAGCCCGCGTTCGCCGCCGTCGTGCGCGGCGGCGTCGCCCGCCGCCGAATGCAGCAGCGCGCCGCACGCGGCGGCATCGAAGGCGTTCAGCCCCTGCGCGCGCAGTGCGGCGATCACGCCGCTGAGCACGTCGCCCATGCCGCCGACCGCCATGCCGGGATTGCCCGCGCCGATCACGCGCGGCGTTTCGTGCGCGGCGGCGACTATCGTGCCCGCACCCTTGAGCACGACCACGCACGCATAGCGATCGCACAACGCACGTGCGGCGGCGAAGCGATCGCGCTGGATGTCGGCGGTGTTCGCATCGAGCAGGCGCGCTGCTTCGCCCGGATGGGGCGTGATCACCGCATCGGCCGGCAACGCGAACGGGCGCGTCGCCAGCAGGTTCAACGCATCGGCATCGAGCAGCAGCGGCTTTCCGCTGGCGATCGCGCGCTCGTACAGCGGCAGGCTCCATGGGCCCTGCCCGAGCCCGGGGCCGAGCGCGACCGCATCCGCGCGATCGAGCGCGGCATGCAGCGCATCTGCATCGCCGACGTCGTGCGCCATCGCTTCGGGCAATCGCGCGAGCAGCGGCGCGACGTGACGTTCGCGCGTGGCGGCTTCCACCAGTCCCGCACCGCTGCGCAGTGCCGCTTCCGCGCAGAGCATGATCGCGCCGCCGCTGCCGTGATCCCCGCCAATGCACAGCACGCGGCCGTTGCGGCCCTTGTGGCTGTCGCGCGGACGCGGCGCGAGCCAGCGCGGCAGATCGGCGGCGGCGAGGCGTTCGGCGATGGCGGCGACGCCGTCGAAATCGGCGGGTCCGAGATCGAGCGATGCGAGCGCCAGCGTGCCGGCATGATCGAGCGCGACACCGGTGCGCAACCCGGCTTTGGGCGCGATGAATTCGATCGTGCGCGCGGCGATCACCGCCTCGCCCGGCGCGCCGCCACGATCGGCATCGATGCCGCTGGGAACGTCGAGCGCGAACACCGGCGCACGGCTCGCGTTCATCGCGGCGATCAGCGCCCGCGTCGCCGCATCCGGCGCGCGTGCGAAGCCGATGCCGAACAGCGCGTCGATGACGACGTCGCACGGCGGCAAGGCGTGGTCGAACATTTCGTTCGCGCCGCCGCATTGCGCGTATTCATCGGCGGCACGGCGCGCGAGCTCGCTTCGCGGAGCGTGTTCAGGCAGACGGACGACGCGCACGTCGCGTCCGGACTCGCGCGCGTGGCGTGCGAGCACGTAACCGTCTCCCCCGTTGTTGCAGGGGCCGCACACGACGACGATCCGCATCGCCTGCGGCCAGCGCATGAGGAGATCGCGCCATGCGGCCTGGCCGGCGCGGCGCATCAGTTCGAACCCGTCGCCCAGGCGCTGCGTCGCGTGTGCCTCCAGCCGTCGCAGCGCGGCGGCGTCGAACAGCGCGTGGGAGGGATGGGCGGCGTGGGCCATCGCGCGATTCTATACTTGGCATGCCGTGAATCCCGCCGCTTCGCCCCCGTCCCTGCCCGCCCCCGCGCCCGATTACGGCGTGCTGGCTGCGCGCGTGCGCGAACTGGCTCGCGAGTTCGGCTTCCAGCGCTGCGGCATCGCCGGCGTCGAACTCGGCGAGGACGAAGCGCACCTGCGCGACTGGCTCGCACAGGGGCTGTACGGTTCGATGGACTGGATGGCGCGCCATGGCGAACTGCGCGCGCGTCCGCACGAACTGCATCCGGGTACGGTGCGCGTGATCTCGGTCGGCCTCGATTACGGGCGCGACACCGATGAAGCCTGGGCCACGCTCGACGACGCCGAACGCGCGTACGTCGCGCGTTACGCGCTGGGCCGCGATTACCACAAGCTCATGCGCCAGCGCCTGCAACGTCTCGCCGACCGTATCGCCGAGGTCGTCGGTCCGTTCGGCCATCGCGTGTTCGTCGATTCGGCACCGGTGCTGGAGCGCGCGCTCGCGCGCAACGCGGGACTTGGCTGGATCGGCAAGCACACCTGCCTGATCGACAAGGACGGCGGTTCGTTCTTCTTCCTCGGCGAGATCTACGTCGACCTGCCGCTGCCGATCGACGCGCCCGCGAGCGCGCACTGCGGCACGTGCCGGCGCTGCATCGACATATGCCCGACGCAGGCGATCGTCGCGCCGTACCGGCTGGATGCGCGGCGCTGCATCGCGTATCTCACGATCGAGCACGAAGGCACGATTCCCGAAGACCTGCGCGCGCCGATCGGCAACCGCATCTTCGGTTGCGACGACTGCCAGCTGGCGTGCCCCTGGAACAAGTTCGCCCGACGCACGGACGAGCCGGATTTCCGCGTACGCAACGACCTGGACAAGGCGACGCTGGTGGATCTGTTCGCGTGGAGCGAGGAGGAGTTCCTGCAACGCACGGAGGGTACGGCGATCCGTCGCAGCGGGCATGAACGGTGGTTGCGGAATATCGCCGTCGCGCTGGGGAATGCACCCTCGACGCCGGAGGTGATCGGCGCGCTGCGTGGGCGATGGACGTCCGCGAGCCCGATGGTGCGCGAGCACATCGAGTGGGCGCTGCGGCGGCATGGGGTGGGTCCGGCGAGCTGACGCCGCGCTTGTGTAGCCCGGGTAAGCGAAGCGCACCCGGGGACTTTGGCGCATGACCCGGGTGCGCTGCGCTTACCCGGGCTACAAGAACCTTGCTACGAATGCGTCCGCTATCGGCCGCGCAGCTGTTCCAGCAACGCGCGCGTCACCGGATCGTCCGCCTGCGCCTGACCTTCCAGCGCCGGCAGCAGCCGGTTCGCGACCTGCTTGCCCAGCTCCACGCCGAACTGGTCGAAGGCGTTGATGCCCCACACCAGCGACTGCAGGTACACGCTGTGTTCGTACAGCGCGAGCAGCGCGCCGAAGCTGTGCGGCGTCAGTGCGTCGAGCAGGATCGTCGTCGTCGGGCGACCGCCGGCGTACGCGCGGTGCGGGTCGTCGCTCGCCTGGCCGTTCGCGAACGCTTCGGTCTGCGCGAGCAGGTTGGCCTGCAGCGCGCGATGGTTCTGCGGATACGGCGCATCGGCGCGGATCACACCGATGAAGTCCGCAGGCACGATCGACGTGCCCTGGTGCAGCGCCTGGAAGAAGCTGTGCTGCGTGTCGGTGCCGGCGCCGCCCCACCATACCGGCACGGTTTCCACGCCGACCGGCGTGCCGTCGGTGCGCGTGGACTTGCCGAGGCTTTCCATCACCAACTGCTGCAGGTAGTTCGACAGCAGCTTCAGGCGTTCGTCGTACGGCAGCACGGCCTGCGTCGAATAGCCCAGGCCGTTGCGGTTCCACACGCCGGTCAGCGCGTGCCAGAACGCAAGGTTCGATTCGGCCGGCGTGCGCAGGACGTGCGCGTCCATTTCGGCGGCGCCCGCGAGCATCTGCTCGAAGGCGTCCATGCCGATCGCCAGCGCGATCGGTAAACCCACCGCCGACCACAGCGAATAACGGCCGCCGACCCAGTCCCACATCGGCAGGATGCGTTCGGCGGGAATCGAGAACGTCTGCGCCGCACGCTCGACGTTCGCCGACACGGCGTACAGCCGCTCCGTGCCGCCGAGCCAGTCGCGCAGGATCGCGCCGTTGAGCAGCGTTTCCTGCGTGCCGAAGGTCTTGGAAATCAGCACCGCGGCGGTGCGCGCGGGATCGAGCCCGGCCAGCACGCGCTGCGCCGCATGGCCGTCGACGTTGCTGAGGAAATGCACGCGCAGGCGGCCGGGCTTCGCGCCGCCCAATGCATCCACGGCCAGGCGCGGACCGAGATCGGAACCGCCGATGCCGACGCTGACAACGTCGGTGATGCCGCTGCTGGAAAGCGATTCGACCAGCGCGCGCATCCGCGTGCGCGCTTCGAGCGCCTGCGCGTGGGCCGCCTTTGCGACGGGCGCGTCCGACAGGTCGCTGCGCAGCGACGTGTGCAGCACGCTGCGGCCTTCGGTGAGGTTGATCTTCTCGCCGTCGAACAGCGCCTTCAGTCGCGCGGGGGCATCGACCGACTGCGCGAGTGCGAACAACGCGGCGAGCGCGTCGCGGTCGTAATGCTGGCGGGCGAAGTTGGCGTAGATCGGGCCGACGCGCAGCGCGAACTCCTGCGCGCGCGCCGGATCGCCGGCGATCAGCTTCGCAAGCGGGGTCTGGACGACGCGCCCGGCCTGGGCGCGGAGCTGGCTCAGACGGGCGGCGGCATCCATGGGCGGGGTCAGGCCGCCTGGGCCGGCATCGAACGGTTCGTGTGCGTCAGCGCGTTGTCGCGGTCGACGTACACCAGCGTCGGCTTGTACTTGGCCGCTTCGGCCTCGTCGCACACGCCGTAGGCGCAGATGATCACGAGGTCCCCGGGCTGCGCGCAGTGCGCGGCGGCGCCGTTCACCGAGATCACGCCGCTGCCCTCTTCGCCGCGGATGGCGTAGGTGACGAAGCGCTGGCCGTTGTTCACGTTGTAGATGTGGATCTGCTCGTATTCGCGGATGCCGGAGATGTCGAGCAGGCGGCCGTCGATCGCGCACGAGCCTTCGTAATGCAGCTCGGCGTGGGTCACCGTGGCGCGGTGGATCTTGGCCTTGAGGATGTTCAGTTGCATGGGGTTCGGCTCCGGCCGCAGCGCTCGGGCGCCGGGCGTGCAAGGGATTTGGGCAAGTCTAGCAGCGCATGGCGCGGTGCAACATCATCCGGCCTTCGCGATTGGCGCCGGCGCTGGAACGCTCCGGATCACCGCGGCGCGCCCGTTCAGACCGTGAACTCGAGGTTGTCGATCAGGCGGGTCCGGCCGAGCCGGGCCGCGATCAGCGCGACCATGGAACCGGTTTCACCGGCCGCCGGTTCGGTCAGGTCGGGCCGGCGAACGACGGCGTAATCCGGGACGAACCCGGCGGCGGCCAGGCGCTCGTCCGCCTGCGTCTCCACCGCCTCGCGGGGCTGGCCATCGCGCAGCGCCTGCGCCATCGCCGCGAGGCAGCGGCTGATCTCCGCCGCCTGCGCGCGTTCCCCGGCGGACAGGTACTGGTTGCGCGAACTCATCGCCAGCCCGTTCGCCTCGCGCACGATGTCGGCGCCGACCACCTCGATCGGAAACGCCAGGTCGCGCACCATGTAACGCACGACGGCGAGCTGCTGGTAGTCCTTGCGACCGAACACCGCCACGTCCGGCTGCACCTGGTTGAACAGCCGCGAAACCACGGTGGCCACGCCATCGAAATGGCCCGGCCGGTGCGCGCCTTCCAGCGTGCTGGTGACGCCGGGCACCTGCACGCGCACGGTCGCTTCCACGCCGTACGGGTACATGGTTTCCACCGACGGCAGCCACATCGCATCGCAACCGGCCGCGTCCAGTCCGTCCGCATCGGCCTGCGGCGTGCGCGGATAGCGCGCGAAATCCTCGTTCGGCCCGAACTGCGTCGGATTGACGAACACGCTGGCGACCACGCGGTCGGCGAGTTCGCGCGCGCGCTTCACCAGCGAGAAATGCCCGGCGTGCAGGTTGCCCATGGTGGGAACGAAGGCGATGCGCAGGCCATCGCGCTTCCAGCCGCGCACGCGTTCGCGCAGCGGGTCGAGGTCGGTGAAGGTTTCGATCATGTCGGAGTGTTCTGGACGCGGATTACACGGAAGGAGCACGGATCACACGGGCAAGGCGAAGCGATACGCGGAACGGGACGATGAATCGCTGTGCGACCGCCCCGCCTTCATCCGCTTCTATCGGCTTGTCCGCCCAATCCTGCGGTCAGGCGTACGAATGCCCGGCATCCGGGAACGAGCCGTCCCGCACCGCCTGCGCATACGCGGCGAAGGCGCCTGCGATCGAACCGCCTTCGGCAAGGAAATCCTTCACGAAGCGCGGACGGCGATGGCCGGAGTTCACGCCGAGCAGGTCGTGCAGCACCAGCACCTGGCCATCGCACTGCGGACCGGCGCCGATGCCGATGGTGGGAATGTCGAGATCGCCGGTGATCGCCGCGGCGACCGGCGTCGGCACGCATTCGAGCACCAGCAGCGTCGCGCCCGCCTCCTGCACGGCGCGCGCGTCTTCGCGCAGGCGCCTGGCGGCAGCCTCGTCGCGCCCCTGCACCTTGTAGCCGCCCAGGCGCAGCACCGACTGTGGCGTCAGGCCGAGATGCGCGCAGACGGGAATCTCGCGATCGACCAGGAAGCGGATCACGTCCAGCTTGTGCGCGGCGCCTTCCAGCTTGACCATCGTCGCACCCGCCTGGAGCAGCCGGACGGATGCCTCCAGCGCGCGTTCCGGCGTGGCGTCCGCGCCGAACGGCAGGTCGGCGATCAGCAGCGCCTTGCCGAGTCCGCGAGCGACGCAGGCGGTGTGATAGGCGACATCGGCCACCGTCACCGGCAGCGTGCTGTCGTGGCCCTGCACCACCATGCCCAGCGAGTCGCCGATCAGCACCAGGTCGATACCGGCGTCATCCATCGTGCGGGCGAACCCGGCGTCGTAGCAGGTCAGCATGACCAGCTTGCGGCCGTCGCGCTTGGCCTGCGCGAGCGCGGGCACGGTCCAGGGCTTTTCGTTCGGCGTTCCGCTGTACATGGGGATGTGCGCTGGCGCGAACGCTCAGGCGGAGTCGAGGGGGTCCGCATACGTTACCCCCTCGACCTGCGCCGGTGCCATCCTCGACAGCGCCTGTGCGGCGGTGCCGACGCCGGGGATGCACGCGTCCGGCGCGATTTCGGCCAGCGGCACCAGCACGAAGGCGCGCTCGTGCAGGCGCGGGTGCGGGACGTGCAGGCCGGGTTCGTCGATGCGCGTCTCGCCGTAGAGCAGCAGGTCGAGGTCGAGCGTGCGCGGGCCCCAGCGATCGCTGCCATCGGCCAGGCGCTGGCGGCCGGCATGGCGCTCGATCTCCAGCAGGTCCTCCAGCAACCGGCGCGGCGCGCGGCGGGTGTGCAGCATCGCGACGGCGTTGATGAAGTCCGGCTGTTCGGTCACGCCCCAGGCGGGCGTGCGATACAGCTTCGAGGCACGCACGAGGCGAGTGTCAGGCAGCGCGTCGAGCGCCCGCAGCGCCGCTCTCAGCGTGGCGACGCTGTCGCCGAGGTTGCTGCCCAGGCCGATGAAGGCCGGGCACGGGAGCGCTTCGTTCATTCGCCAGGGTTATTCGCCGCCGTTCGCGGTCTTGCGGCGACGGCGACGGCGCTTGCGCGGCGCGTCGCCTTCTTCGGTCGACTCGGATTCGCGATGCGCGTCGAGCTGCGCGGCCAGCGCGTCGCCCGGATTGGTCTGCGCCTCGCGCCAGAACGCGACGTCCTCGGCGTGCTCGTCGGATGCGGCCAGCCGCAGGTTGAGGAAGTCGAACGCCGCGCGGAACCGCGGATGCGCGAGCGTGCGGAACACGCGCTTGCGCTGGCGCTGCGAGAACCGCGACTGCAGCAGCCAGATTTCCTGCATCGGCAGCGAGAAACGGCGCGGCAGCGCGATGGTTTCCAACTGGTGCACGGTGACGCGGTCGGCCGCGCGACGCTGCGCCTCGGCGGCGTGCACGCCCTGCGCCTGCAGCGAGATCAGGGCGCGGCAGTACGCCGGCCACAGCAGCAGCGCGAACAGGAACGCCGGCGACACCGGCTCGTCGTTCGCCACGCGCGCATCGGTGCCCCGCAGGCCGGCCAGCAGCATGCGACGCAGCGCGCCGCTGCGGTTGGACTTCAACGCGGCGGCGGTTTCCGGCAACAGCGCCGGCAGCAGGCCGTGGCGCTCCAGCCCCAGGAAACTCTTCACCGCATGGCCGGAGAGGAACAGCTTCAGGCATTCCTCGAACAACCGTGCCGGCGCCGCCTCGCGCAGCAGCGGCGCCAGTTGCGGGATGGGCCTGGCGGTCGCGTCCTCGATCTCGAAATCCAGCTTCGCCGCCAGCCGCACCGCGCGCAGCATGCGCACTGGGTCTTCGCGGTAGCGCGTCTCCGGATCGCCGATCAGGCGCATCAGCCGGTTGCGCACGTCGTCGAAACCGCCGGTGTAGTCGCGCACCGAGAAGTCCTCGATCGCGTAATACAGCGCGTTGGCGGTGAAGTCGCGGCGGATCGCGTCCTCCTCGATCGTGCCGTACACGTTGTCGCGCAGCACGCGCCCGCCTTCGTGCAGCTCGCGGTCGCCGCTGCCGTCGTCGCTGTTGGCGCGGAACGTCGCCACTTCGATGATCTCGCGGCCGTAGACCACGTGCGCCAGGCGGAAGCGGCGGCCGATCAGGCGGCAGTTGCGGAACAGGCCCTTGACCTCTTCCGGCGTGGCGTTGGTGGCGACGTCGAAGTCCTTCGGGTGGCCGCCGATGAGCAGGTCGCGCACGGCGCCGCCGACCAGGTAGGCGTCGAAACCGCCTTCCCGCAGCCGGTAGAGCACGCGCAGGGCGTTGGGGCTGATGTCGCGGCGCGAGACGTTGTGCTGGTCGCGCGGGATGATCTGCAATTGGGGTCGGATGTCGGGTTGCATCAGGCGGGCGCGCCGCGGGTCCTTGGAAAGTAGGCCGTTGCCGCCGGCAACAGCGCCGCATATACTAGCAAGCCGCGTTGTGTTGAGAGCCTGCGCGGGGTTCACCGCTCCAAAGCTCCCATCGTCTAGAGGCCTAGGACACCGCCCTCTCAAGGCAGTAACACGGGTTCGAATCCCGTTGGGAGTACCAATTCCGAAGCCCGCGCAGCGATGCGCGGGCTTTTTCTTTGCCCCACCGGGCCCATCCGCCAAGGACGGGTTGGGGCCCGCGCCGGCGAATCGCTAAACTAGCGCGATGCGGCGCGCCCGTTCGCGCGCCATCTTCACGGAACCGTCGTCATGCCCTTCGTCGTCACCGAGAACTGCATCAAGTGCAAGTACACCGACTGCGTGGAGGTGTGCCCGGTCGACTGTTTCCACGAGGGCCCGAACTTCCTGGTGATCGATCCGGACGAGTGCATCGACTGCACCCTGTGCGAGCCGGAATGCCCGATCAACGCGATCTACCCCGAGGACGATGTGCCCGCCGGCCAGGAGGTCTACGTCGCGCTCAATGCCGAGCTGTCGAAGGCCTGGCCGGTGATCACCACGCGCAAGGACCCGCTGCCGGACGCCAAGGAGTGGGAAGGCAAGCCGGGGAAGCTGGATCTGCTGGAGCGCTGAGGCGCCGTGCTCTTGTAGCCCGGTAAGCGAAGCGCACCCGGGGATAGCGCGGCAGCCATCGTTCGACCCGGGTGCGCTTCGCTTACCCGGGCTACCAAGGCAGCAACGTCGCAAACGAAAACGGGCGCCATCCGGCGCCCGTTTCGCGTTTCATGGCTGACGCGCCGCTTACTGCGCGCCGAGCGCCGTGCGCAGCGTGTCGATGAGCTTCTTCGGCGCCGCGCCCGTGGCCGGCAGGCCGCGCGGATCGACGGCGGTCACGTACGCACCGGTGTCGGCGCCGGCGACGCGCACGAGGAAGTTGGCCCCCTCGTAGCTGACGTCGTACACGCCCAGCGCTTCCGCCCGGCTGGTGATGGTCACGCCCTGCACCGCGGCCAGCGCTTCGCCGACCTTGGCGAAGGCGTCCTCGCGGTTGGTCGCCATGCCGAAGCCGCCCGAGGCCTGGCCGGACTCCACCGCCTGGCGGGCGGCGGCCGAAGGCACGTTCACGGCGGTGTCGGTGCGCGGCAGGTCCAGGTCCGGCGGGACTTCGAGCGGGCGCGTTTCCGGGCTCTGCGCGTAGAGGTCGCTGCCCTTGCGGAACCAGCTGCAGCCGGAGCCGAGCGCGACGCCCGCCAGCAACAGGCCGGCCACGGCGGCGCGGGACATCGAAACGTTAGGACGCATGTAGGTCTCCTGCAGGGTTCAGGCCACGAGCGATTCGCGGCATTCCAGTTCGAGTTCGGCCACCAGCGCGGCGATGGCCGCGGCGGTGCCGGCATGTGCGGCCGAGAGCGGCAGCAGCGGCAGGCGCAGCCCATGGCCGATGCCCTGTCGCGCCAGCAGCGCCTTGACGGGGATCGGGTTGGGCTCGACGCCGAGGAAGTCGTAGGTCGTCTGCAGGCGCGCATCCAGTGCGAGCGCGGCATCGCGCTGGCCGGCACGCGCCAGGTCGGCGAGCCTGCGGAACGCATGCGGCACCACGTTCGAAGCCACCGAGATGACGCCGTCGGCGCCGGCGAACATCGCGCGGCACGCGGTCGGATCGTCGCCGCTGAGGACCGCGAAATCCTCGCTGCGCAGCGCCAGCAGCGCGGCCATGCGCTCGGGTTCGCTGCGCGCTTCCTTGATGCCGACGATGCGCGCATGCGCGACGAGTTCGGCCACGGTTTCCGGCAGCAGGTCGCCGCCGGTGCGGCCGGGCACGTTGTACAGGACGACCGGCAGCGCGCCGTCGTCGGCGATGGCGCGGTAGTGCGCGACCAGGCCGGCCTGGGTCGGGCGCACGTACGGCGGCGTCACCACCAGCGCGGCATCGGCGCCGAGCGCGGCGACGCGACGGGTGAGTTCGATCGTCTTGGCGGTGTTCGAAAGGCCGGTGCCGGCCAGGACCGGAATGCGTCCGCCCACGCGCTCCACCGCGGTGCGCAGCAGCGTGTCGTATTCGGCGTCGTACAGCGCCGCCGCCTCGCCGGTCGAGCCGGCCACGACGATGGCCTGGGTGCCGGCCGCGAGCTGCGCGTCGAGCAGCCGGTTCCATGCGTCGAGATCGATTTCGCCGGCCGCGGTGAAAGGCGTGGCCAGCGCGGTGATGCTGCCGGAAAGTCGCAAGGTCGAAGGTCCGAGGCCGCGTTTGCTGGGAAGTCCGCGCCGGTGCGCGCGGGGGTTGGTCGAAGCGTCGGAGCGGGCGTTCGAACGATGTCGAACGCGCGCGCAGCGCCTTGAGATGTTACTTGCGGCCCGAAAGCGCGGGCAAGTATGCTCCCCGCCAAGCACGGGCCCCTCACGGGCCACCATTCAGTATCCGAGCCCAGGCTCACCAGGACAGGCGCCGCCTTGACCGATTCCGCATCCCGGCCGTCGCCGAACGAAAACCACCTCCTGATCAACGCCTACACGACGCATCCGGAGTCGCCGCTGCTTTCGGTGACGCGCCGCATCGCCGATTCGGGCTGCAATCTGGTGGACGCGCGCCTGGCCACCGTCGGCCGCGACGTGTCGGTGACCACGCTCGCCGTGGGTTCGTGGGACGCGGTCGCCAAGCTGGAAGCCATGCTCACGCGCCTGGAGCGCGAGGAAGGCCTCAAGCTGGTGTGGTACCGCACCGGCGCCAAGCAGGTGCAGTCGAACCTGCTGCCGTACGTGGTGGAAGTGGTCGCCGCCGACAAGCCGGGCATCCTGTTCCAGCTGGCCGATTTCTTCGACCGCCAGGGCATCACCATCGAAAGCCTGCATTCCTCGCGTTACCGCGCGATGCAGACCGGCGCGGAGATGTTCTCCGCGCAGATCACCATCGGCGTGCCCTCGAGCATGCACATCGCCGCGCTGCGCGACGATTTCCTCGAATTCTGCGACCACCTCAACCTCGACGCGATCATGGACCCGATGAAGTTCTGATCGCCCCGCGATACGAACTGCACACGACGATGCTCGATACCGGCGACGCAATCCCGAAGAACGTTTCCACCCTGCCCCTGGCGCTGTCCAGCGGCGAAACCGCGCAACTGAAGGATTTCGCAGGCGGCTGGCTGGTGCTGTACTTCTACCCGAAGGACAGCACGCCCGGCTGCACCACCGAAGGCATCGACTTCAACGCGCTGCTGTCGAAGTTCAGGAAGCTGGGCGCCACCGTGCTGGGCGTGTCGCGCGACTCGATCAAGTCGCACCAGAACTTCTGCGCCAAGCAGGGTTTCAAGTTCGACCTCGTCAGCGACGGCGACGAAGCGCTGTGCAACGCCTTCGGCGTGATCAAGCCGAAGAAGCTGTACGGCCGCGAGTACGTCGGCGTCGAGCGCAGCACCTTCCTGATCGATCCCAAGGGCGTCATCGCCCAGTCATGGCGCCCGGTGAAAGTGCCCGGCCATGCGCAGGCCGTGCTCGATTCGCTCAAGGAACACGCAACGCAGTGATCCCCGCCGCCCGCCCGCAACGCCGCCGTCCCGCACCGCGGGCCACGGCGGCGTCGCCGTGCGCGCGCGGTAGCGCAGTCAGGTTTCCCGTCCCGCGAAGCAGTACACCACACGGCAACACCCCGTTCTCCAGGCAGTCCCACCCGCATCGGAGCAGTCGATGACCAGAAGCAAGCGGATCTACGTGCTAGACACCAACGTCCTCATGCACGACCCGACCGCGCTGTTCAAATTCGAGGAACACGATGTCTACCTGCCCATGCAGGTCATCGAAGAACTCGACAACGCCAAGAAAGGCACCTCCGAAGCCAGTCGCAACGCGCGCCAGGTCAGCCGCTTCCTCAACGAGCTGATCGAGGCCGCCGGCACCGACAAGATCGCCGAAGGCATCCCGCTCAACCGCCCGCAGGGCCTGCAGCTGCGCGGCGCGCAGAGCATCGGCCGGCTGCGGTTCCAGACGCGCGACTTCGATTCGGGCAAGCGCTTCGGCGCGGTGATCCCGGACAACCACATCCTGGGTTCCATCCTGGCGCTGAAGGAAGCCGAACCCGGCGTGCCGGTGGTGTTCATTTCCAAGGACGTGAACCTGCGCATCAAGGCGTCCATCGCCGGCATCGTGTCGGAGGATTACGAGAACGACCGCGCGCTCGACGACTTCAGCCTGCTCTACACCGGCGCCACCGCGCTGCCGGAGGATTTCTGGCAGCGTTACGGCAAGGACCTCAAGTCGTGGACCGAGAAGGGCCGCACGTTCTACGAGATCCGCCGCAAGGACGAGGACGACTTCCACCCCAACCAGTTCCTCTTCCTGCCCGGCGACGAGGAATCCGAACTCAAGGTCGCGCGCGTCGACGACGAGAAGGCGGTGCTGCAGATCGTCGACGACTACCGCCATCACCAGCACGCCGTGTGGGGCATCGCCGCGCGCAACCGCGAACAGAATTTCGCGCTCAACGCGCTGATGGACCCGGAGATCGACTTCGTCACCCTGCTCGGCACCGCCGGCACCGGCAAGACCCTGCTCGCGCTGGCCGCGGGCCTGGCGCAGACGATGGACCAGCAGCGTTACCGCGAGATCATCATGACCCGCGCGACGGTGAGCGTCGGCGAGGACATCGGCTTCCTGCCCGGCACGGAAGAGGAAAAGATGACGCCGTGGATGGGCGCGCTGACCGACAACCTGGAAGTGCTCACGCACAATCAGGACGGCGGCAGTTGGGGCCGCGCGGCGACCAACGACCTGCTCGCCAGCCGCATCAAGATCCGCTCGCTGAACTTCATGCGTGGCCGCACGTTCCTGAGCCGCTGGCTGATCCTGGACGAAGCACAGAACCTCACGCCCAAGCAGATGAAGACGCTGATCACGCGCGCCGGCCCGGGCACGAAGATCGTGTGCCTGGGCAACGTCGAGCAGATCGACACGCCGTACCTGACCGAAACCACGTCGGGCCTGACCTACGCGGTGGACCGCTTCAAGAACTGGGAGCACAGCGCGCACGTGACGCTGCGCCGCGGCGAGCGGTCGCGGTTGGCGGATTATGCGTCGGAGGTTCTGTAGGGCTTTGGGTGTTTGCAGGAAACCGTGCCGCTCCTGTAACCCGGGTAAGCGAAGCGCACCTGGGGCCTGTCGCGCTTGAACCACGCGCATCGTGTGCCATTTCACCCCTCTCCAACCCTCCCCTGCATTCGCCGGGGAGGGAGTTCCAGCTCCTCTCCCTCCGGGAGAGGGTTGGGGTGGGAGGGTCGGGACGTGCGGCAACGCCCGCGCTCGCGATGTGCGCTTTCGAAGCGCTTCTGTAGCCCGGGTAAGCGGAGCGCACCCGGGGCCTGTCACGCTCGAACCAGGCGCACCGTTTGCCACTTCACCCCTCCCCAACCCTCCCCTGCATTCGCCGGGGAGGGAGTTCTGAGCCCCTCGACCTCCGGGAGTGAGGGGCGGTGCTTTTAGCCCCTCTCCCTGCGGGAGAGGGATTGGGTGAGGGGCGGGGCGTGCGGTAACGCCGGCGCTCGCGATGTGTGCTTTCGAAGTCACGACGAAGCCCAACAGCAAATGGGTTCCAGCTTTCGCTGGAATGACGGTGAGCTTGGGAACCGTCAATGGAGTGCCCAAACGTCACGAGCCTGGATCCCGGCCTTCGCCGGGATGACGGTGCATTTTTTTGGGAAACGACCTTGGCGTTGGGAACGCCGGCGCTTCGACCACAACGACAACGACAATGCCCCACGGGGCGACGCCGATCCCCACAGCGCACTGAAAAACCCCCCCCAGCACCCCGCGCCCATCAACGCCGCCGCAACACGGCACAATGACGCAATCCTCCAACCGCAATCCTCCAACGGGACACGCGCACCCATGATCACCCGCCTCCCCACCTGGGTCTGGCTCGGCGCCGCCACGCTCGCGATGGTCGCGGGGATGGTGAATGTGGTGGGTTACCTCGGTTTCGAACACCAGGCGGTGACGCACCTCACCGGCACGACCACGCTGCTCGGCGCGGCGATCGCGCATGGCGATGCGCGCGCGAGCGGCCACCTGGTGCTCGTGGTGATGTCGTTCGTCGGCGGCGCGGTGCTCAGCGGGTTCATCATCCAGGACAGCACGTTGCGCCTGGGCCGGCGCTACGGCGTGGCGCTCTCCATCGAAGCGGCGCTGCTGGTCGCGGCGGTGCCGCTGTTCGAACGCCAGCAGATCGCCGGCGCCGCGCTCGCCGCGATGGCCTGCGGCCTGCAGAACGCGATGACCGCGACCTACAGCGGCACGCTCGTGCGCACCTCGCACCTCACCGGCATGTTCACCGACCTGGGCGTGTTCCTCGGCCATCGCCTGCGCGGCGTGCCGGCCGAACCGCGCCGGCTCTGGCTGTGCCTGGCGATCGTCGGCGGCTTCCTGCTCGGCGGCGTGGTCGGCGCGTCGCTGTTCCCGCACCTGGCCTACCGCACGCTGTACGTGCCGGCCGCGATCACCGGCGTCACCGGCGTCGCCTACGTCGCCTATCGCCTGCACCGCGGTCCGGCAGGCACACTGTCGCCATGAACGACGCGACTCTCCCGTCCTGCGCCCTCACCATCGCCGGTTCGGATTCCGGCGGCGGCGCCGGCATCCAGGCCGACCTGAAAACCTTCGCCGCGCATCGCGTGCACGGCCTCAGCGCGCTCGCCGCGCTCACCGCGCAGCACACCCGCGCCGTCACCGCGGTGCACGTGCCGGACGTCGCCTTCCTGCGCGCGCAGATCGACGCCTGCTTCGACGATTTCGACATCGGTGCGGTGAAGCTCGGCATGCTCGCCAACGCCGAGGTGATCCACGCCGTCGCCGACGCGCTCTCGCACCATCGTCCCGCGCACGTCGTGCTCGATCCGGTGATGGTGTCCACCTCCGGCGCGCGCCTGCTCGAATCCAGCGCGCTGGACGCGTTGCGCACGCGCCTGCTGCCGATGGCGACGCTGGTCACGCCGAACCTGCCCGAAGCCGAACTGCTGATCGGCGAACGCATCGAGGACCTCGATGCGATGCACGGCGCGATCGACGCCCTGCGCGCCCTTGGCGTGCGCGCGGTGCTGCTCAAGGGCGGCCATCTTCCGGTGGAAGCCTCGCGCGAGGACGTGGTGGACCTGTTCGCCGACGGCGACGTCGTGCATCCGATGTCGCACACGCGATTGCAGATCGACGCGCACGGCACCGGCTGCACGCTCGCGTCCGCGGTCGCCGCGAACCTGTGCCTCGGCCGCGACCTGCGCGAGGCCAGCACCGCCGCCACCGACTACGTGCACGCCGCGCTGCGCCGTGGTTATCGACCCGGTCGCGGCGACGTGCTCGTGCTCGACCACTTCGGAGCCGCACCGCATGGATGACGCCTCGCCGCCGCAGGACCTCCGCGCGCTCGAACCCGAGGCGACGGCCGATGACGGCCATCGCTTCAAACCGATCGCGCGCATCCCGCAAGCGCCGCGTGCCAGCCTGCTCTGGCTGCCGGCCATGGGCATCGGCGCGAAGCATTACGTGCCCTTCGCCGAAGCGCTGGCACGACGCGGCATCGCGGTGTTCGTGCACGAATGGCGCGGCGGCGGCTCCAGCAGCGTGCGTGCGGACCGCCAGACCGGCTGGGGTTATCGCGAACTGCTCACGCTCGACCTCCCCGCCAGCGAAGCGCTGGTCGCCGCGCACGCCCCCGACGTGCCGCGCATCCTCGGCGGCCACAGCCTGGGTGGGCAACTGGCGTGCTGCCGGCTCGCCCTTTCGCCGGAAAGCGCGCAACGCCTGTGGCTGGTCGGCAGCGGCGCGCCGTACTGGCGCGCGTTCCCGATGAAGACCGCGTGGTGGCTGCCGTTCGTGTACCGGTTCCTCGCGTGGCTCGCCGATTTCCACGGCGCCCTGCCCGGCCGCCGCATCGGTTTCGGCGGACAGGAAGCGCGCGGCGTGATCCGCGACTGGAGCCTCACCGGCCTGTCCGGCCGCTATGCCGCGCGCGGCGTGGACGTCGACCTGGAATCGGCGATGGCCGCCCTCACCCTCGACGCGCACGCGGTGGTGCTCGCGCGCGACTGGCTCGGGCCGGAATCCTCGCTGCGTTTCCTGCTGTCGAAACTGCGCCGCGCGACGACGCGCATCGACGTGCTCGACGCCGCCGCGCTGGGCGCGCGCGCCGATCACTACGCCTGGATGAAGCAGCCCTACGCGGTGGTCGACGCGCTGCTGCGCTGACCGCCCGATCCGCGCGGCGACCGTTCCCGCCGCCCGCCTGCGTTACCCGCAATGAGGCCGCTCCCTCGCCGAGGGGAGTGGGCCGGAACCCGGCCGCGCGCCGGGCATACACGCGGTTCCGCCGCAAGGCGGCGCAACGGGGGGCGAGATCGCATGGGCGGATGGGTTTCCAGGGCACCGGCTGCATGGATCGCGGTGAAGCTCGTGCTGATCGGCACCTATCTGCTGGGCACCAACCGCCTGCTCGCCGAGCGCGTGGCCCACATCGGGCTGCAACCCGGCCTGGCGGTGTTCGCCGCGGTCTGGCTGTTGTGCATCGTCACCATGCTGGTACTCGCGTTCCACGCGCGCACGCCCGCGCGCGTCGTGTGGAGCGCGGTCTTCTTCCTCGGCAGCAGTTTCACCCTCGCCCACGCGCTGATCGTGTCGCGCCACCTGGGCCTGATCGAGTTCGAACAGCTCCTCGGCCTGGTCGGTTTCGCCGGGAACCTGAAGGGTTTCCACGACGCGCAGATCCTGCAGGCGGTCGCGTGGTCCGCGCTCGGGGTCATCGCGATCAACCTGCCGCCGTGGCTCGCGCCGCCGGATTCGCCATCGCTGCTGCGCTGGCCGCAACGCAATCCGGGGCTGCTGCAACTGCTGCCGGTGGTGGCGATCGGCGTGCTTCTCTACCTGCGCGGCGGCGAAGGCTCCAACGGGTTTCCGGGGCAATACAACACCGCCGCGTTCGCCGGCGTGCTCGGCGCGGAAAAACTGCTCGCGCCGCCCGCGCCCGAACGCGAGGACATCGCGCTGGCGCACCTGGGCCAACGGCCGTTCCGCCACATCGTGCTGGTGATGGACGAAAGCGTGCGCGGCGATTACGTCGACCTCAACGTCGAGGACGGCGTGGAAACCGGCCTGCGTCCGCTCGGAAGCGCGTTGGCGAACTTCGGCGTCGCGGCGTCCACGGCGAACTGCTCGTCCACCTCGAACGCGAGCGTGCGCTACGGCGTCACGCGCGAGCGGTACCTGAAGGACCTGCAGGTCAATCCGTCCTTCTGGCGCTACGCCGCGCGTGCGGGCTACCGCACGATCTACATCGACGCGCAGCGCCACGACGGCAAGCTGCAGAACTTCATGGACCGGCGCGAGGTCGGCGAGATCGACGAGTTCGTGCAGGTCGGCACGGCGTTCGCGCCGGACGCGAAGGACATCGAGGCCGGGCGCCTGCTCAACCGCGTGCTGCTGCGCGACCGCCCCAGCTTCACCTACGTCAACAAGATGGGCTGCCACTTCCCGTACGAAGGCAAGTATCCGGCCGCGAACACGCTGTATTCGCCGACGTTGTCGCGCGCGTTCGTGTCGAAGGAGGCCGACGACGGTTCCGGCTATCGACAGGCCGAGAACGCCGAGCAGCGCTGGCGCCAGGTCAACAGCTACCGCAACTGCCTGGCCTGGAACACGCGCGGCTTCTTCCGCGAAGCGCTCGCGAACGTGGACCTCGCCGACACGCTGATCCTCTACACCGCCGACCACGGCCAGAATTTCCACGAGGACGGCAGCCCCGGCGAGCAGACGCATTGCACGATCGGCCCCGCCTCGCCGAGCGAAGGCCGCGTGCCGCTGGCGGCGATCACGCGCAACGCCGAGCTCTCGCCGCTGCTGCGCGACGCCGCGCGACGCAACCACGACCGCGCCAGCGCGTTCAACGTCTATCCCACGCTGCTCGCGTCGATGGGTTATGCCCCACCCTCCGCCGAAAGCCGCTTCGAAGCGGGCCTGTTCGACGCGCTGCCGGACCACGGCAACCGCTTCCTCTCCACCTACTTCGTGCGCTTCGGCCGCGAACCGGTGTGGAATTCGATCGGCCAGGGCGGCCAACTCCGCGACGGATTGCAGCAGGCGCTGGCGGACGACCGCCGGCGCGCGGAGCTGGATGCGAGCACGGCGAGCGGTGCGCCGTAACGCGCGGCCTCGCTTCCGCTCCTTATCCGAGGCCTCCGCTTTTCAGACGACGTCCGCGCGCAGGCCGGGACCCAACGCTCCGGGCCATCGCGTTTTCCGGAGAGCGTGATCCGCCCGACAGTGGGATTCCCGCCTTCGCGGGAATGACGGCGTCTTCGACGATGCCCGCACCGCGGAGCGACGCAGGCCGTTCACACCACATCCACCGCCCGGGACCCGCCAATCCGCGCACGCCGTCCACGCGACGACGCGGGCTCGCGCCGCGCGACCGTCCGATACCCTTCCGGATTCATCGCCTGCCAGCGCCACGCATCGCGGCACATCGCATCCACGTCGAACTGCGCGCGCCATCCGAACAACGCGTGCGCGAGCGACGGATCGGCGTAGACGGACGCGGCATCGCCCGCGCGACGCCCGACGATCTCGTAGGCGATGCGCCGTCCGCTCGCGCGTTCGAACGCATGCACCAGTTCCAGCACGCTCACGCCGCGTCCGGTGCCGAGGTTGACGGTCACGCTGGCATCGGCTCGCACCATGTACTCCAGCGCGTCCACGTGCGCGCGCGCCAGGTCCACCACGTGGATGTAGTCGCGCACGCCGGTCCCGTCCACGGTCGGATAATCGCCGCCGAACACGCGCAGCTTCTCGCGCGCGCCCACCGCGACCTGGCAGATGTAGGGCATCAGGTTGGTCGGCTCGCCGCAGGGGTCCTCGCCGATCAGGCCCGACGCATGCGCGCCGACCGGATTGAAATAGCGCAGGTTCGCGGCGCGGAATTCGGGATCGGCCGTGCACAGATCGCCGATCAGCTGCTCGGCCACCAACTTCGTGCGGCCGTACGGATTCATCACCGACAGCCCCGCGTCCTCGCGCACCGGCACGCGCTCCGGCTCGCCGTAGACCGTCGCGGACGAACTGAACACCAGCCGTCGCACGCCCGCTCCGCGCATCGCCTGCAGCAGGACGATGGTGCCGCTGATGTTGTTGTCGAAGTAGTCCAGCGGCCGGCGGCAGGAATCGCCCACCGCCTTGAGCGCCGCGAAGTGCAGCACGGCGTCGAAGCGGTACGTCGCGAACAGCGCCGTCATCGCCGCGCGGTCGCGCAGGTCCGCGCGGTGCACGGGAATCGGCACGCCGGCGAGCCGGCGCAGTCGCGGGATCACGCGCGGCGACGAGTTCACGCCACTGTCGGCGATCACCACGGAATGACCGCGCTCGATCAGGCCCAGGCAGGTGTGGCTGCCGATGTAACCGGCGCCTCCGCAGACGAGGATTCGCATGAGGATCCCGATGTGTCGGGCGACTTCCGGACAAGTCGGCCCTTGCAAGTCGAAGCAGGGCCGCCGCGACACGCGGCCGCCCTGCACGCTCCGCCGCGAACGACGGCTCCCCGGACACCGGTCGTCCGGCGTCCTGACCCTTCCAACGCAAAGCGCCGCTCGCTCCGGCAAGGATCCGGCAAGCGTGTTCGCCGCACGCGCAGGTGGCCGGAAATCCGCCCCCGCGCCGTTCGCTCATGTCGAATGCAAGGGGGTTTTGCGTATGCGCACGTTCAGTACCCGCACGATCGGCACCTTCGTCGCCGTCCTCGCCACGATGCTCTTCCTTTCCGCCTGCGCGTCTTCGGGCGGCAGCGCCAACGCACCGCCGCCGGCGGAATCGGAAAACCTGGTCGACGCCTACCAGATCGGCATCGACGACATCGTGCAGGTGTCGGTGTGGCGCAATCCGGAGCTGGGCATCACCGTTCCGGTGCGTCCGGACGGCAGGATTTCCGTCCCGCTGGTCGGCGACGTCGCCGCAGGCGGACGCACGCCGAACGCGGTGGCGAAGGAAATCCAGGAACGCCTCGCCGTGTTCGTGCGCGATCCGCAGGTCGCGGTGATCCTCACCGACCTTCGCAGCCACGAATACCTCTCGCGCGTGCGCGTCACCGGCGCGGTGCGCCAGCCGATCTCCATTCCCTTCCGCCAGGGCATGACCGTGCTCGACGCCGTGCTCGCCGCCGGCGGCGTCACCGAGTTCGCCGCGCCCGCGAAGTCCGACCTGTATCGCAAAACCGGCGACAGCACGCGCAGCTATGCGGTGCGGCTGGACCACATCCTGGAAGACGGCGACCTGACGACCAACTTCAAGGTCGCGCCGGGCGATGTCATCACCGTTCCGGAACGCACGCTGTGAACGGCATGTCGACGGAACTCACGGTCCCGGAGACCCGTCCCTCCGCGATCGCGGCGATGGTGCCGGTGGCGTTCGAGGAATGGCGCCGCCGCCCGGTGCTGCTGGCGACGGTGTTCACGCTGATCGCACTGGGCGCGCTCGTCTTCGGGATGCTGCTGCCGAAGAAATACAACTCGCAGACGACGATCCTGGTCGAGGAAAGCAACATCATCAAGCCGCTGATGGAAGGCCGCGCCGTGCCGACCAGCGTGGTGAGCCGCGCGGCGATCACGCGCGAGGTCGCCTTCAGTCGCAGGACGATGGACGAGATCCTCAAGACCGGCGGCTGGATGAAATCCAATCCGACGCCGGTGCAGCAGGACCAGCTGATCGAGGTGATCACCGGCCGCACGATCATCTCCAACCCGCGCGACAACCTGATCCGCGTGTCGTACACGGACACCGACCCGGCGCGCGCGCACGCCGTCACCAAGCGCTTCGCCGAACTGATCATCGAGCAGAGCCTGGCGACCAAGGAACGCGAGAGCCGCGACGCGTACGACTTCATCGACTCGCAGGTGCGCGCCTACCACAAGAAGCTCACCGACGCCGAATCCAAGCTGGAGGCGTATCGCAAGTCCAATCCGGACGCGCGCCCGGGCATCGACGGCGACGTGAACTCGCGCATCGCCGAGTTGCGCCGCATGGTCGACACCTCGCGCATGGAGCTGATGGACCTGGAATCGCAGGGCAACGCGCTGCAGGGCCAGCTCAACGGCGAGAACGAGGTGAACGTGGTGCAGACGCGCTCGGGCCAGCTGCTCGCGCGCATGGCCGAGCTGGAATCCGAGCACGACCGCCTGCTGATGAACTACACCGAGCAGCATCCGGACGTGGTCCGCGTGGCGCACCAGATCCGCGACCTGGAAGAGGAAGTGCGCCGCGAGGACGCGCGCCAGGCCGCGCGCAAGAGCGCACCGCCCTCGCCCGGCGCGGCGAACGACACCAGCACCGGCGGCACCGCGCTGGGCGGCGTGGCTTCGTTCAATCCGCTGTACGGCGAACTCAAGAGCAAGCTCGCCGAGAACCGCCGCCAGGCCGCCGCGGTGACCTCGCGCATCAACACCAGCCAGGCGCTGCTCGACCAGGAACTGGCCCGCAGCCGCCACATCGCCGCATCGGAAAGCACGATGGCCGAGCTGTCGCGCGATTACGAAGTCAACCGCGATCTCTACCAGGACCTGCTCAAGCGCCGCGAGAACGCGCGCGTGTCGATGAGCCTGGATTCCGAGCAGCGCGGCCTGAGTTTCCGCATCCAGGAACCGGCGACGTATCCGCTGCGCGGCGTCGGCCTGCGCCTGGTGCACGTGGCGGGCGCCGGCCTCGGCGCCGCCGCGCTGGCGCCGCTGGTGCTGCTGTTCGGCTTCGTGCGGCTCGATCCGCGCGTGCGTTCGCCCTACCAGGTCGAAACCGCATCGGCGTTGCCGGTGCTCGGCACGGTGCCGCGTTACCGCACCGTGACCTCGCGCCGCATGGCGATGCGCCGCTTCGTGATCGCCGCGATGATTTTCCTGGTGGTGCCGCTCGTTTACGGCCTGACCCTCATCCTCAAGATGGTGACCCTGCAATGAGCGCCGCTCCTTCCGAAGCCGTACTGGACACCACGGACGACCGCGCCACCGGAAGCGCCGCGACCGATCGCGAGGACGCGCCCGAACGCGACCTGCGTCCGACCATCCCGCGCAGCGCCGGCGTTGCCGCGCTCACGCCCTCGCAGCTGGAGGACCGCGCGATCATCCATCGCGGCGGCGTGTCGAGGCCGGAGGTCGATGCGTTCCGCGAACTGCGCACGCGCCTGCTTTCCGCGGTCGAAGGCAGCTTCGTCGCGCTGGTGGCGCCGGTGAGCAGCGGCAGCGGCGGCAGTTTCGTAGCGCGCAACCTCGCCACGGCGATGGCCTTCGACGAAACCAGGAGCGCGCTGCTGGTCGACTGCGACCTGCGCCATCCCTCGCAGCAGCGCACGATGAAGATCGACGCCGACAACGGCGGGCTCGTGGAATACCTCGAGAACGCCGATGCGGATCTGTCCGACGTGATCTACGAAACCGGCGTCACCGGGCTTCGCCTGATTCCCGCCGGCACCACGCGCGAGATCGGCGCGGAGTACTTCTCGTCCGTGCGCATGCGGCTTCTGCTGGATTCGATCCGCAGCCGGCACCCGAACTGCTACGTGTTCCTCGACGGGCCGCCGGTGCGCGGCACGCCGGACGCACGCATCCTGGCCGACATCGCCGACGTGGTGATCCTCGTCGCCGGATACGGGCGCGATACGGCGTCGACGATCGCGCAGGCCGCGGCGAACTTCGATCCGGCCAAGTTCGCCGGCGTGGTGTTCAACGAAGGCGTTTGAACGACGCAAGCTTCGGCACCCGCGGCTTCAGGACCGTCCGGCCACAAGACATCAGGGAGATCGAATGGCCAGCGCAAGAATCCAACCGGTCGCAGGGCCATCCCCGCGATCCGCGCTCTGCATCGGCCTGCTGGCCGCGCTTCCCGCGATGCTGCCGCACGCCGCGCGCGCGGCGCAGATCAATTACTCCATCGGCGGACGCGTCGAGCACAGCGACAACATCGCGCTGACGCAGACCAATCCGCAGGAGGAAAGCACGCTCGCCACCGACGTCGCCTTCGACCTGACCCAGACCGGCCGCAACACCACGCTGGCCGCGAGCGGCGGCGTGGAATACCTGTACTACACCGGCGACCTGTTCGACGACGACGTGCGCGCCTCGCTGGTGGGCACGTTCAACTGGAACACCTGGCAGGACCGGATGAAGGTCATCATCGAGGACTACGCGAACTACGAGCCGATCGACGTGCTCGCCGCCGATGCGCCCAACAACCAGCAGCAGGTGAACGTGTTCGTCGCCGGCACGCAGTTCAACCTGCGCCCGGGCGATGCCACCCGCGTGCGCGTGGATCTTCGCTACAACAACTACTGGGCCGAGGAAAGCGACGATTTCAACGGCGATCGCTACAACGCCGCCTTCACCCTGTGGCAGGAACCCGGCCCGACCACGCGCATCGCCTTCACCGTGGAAGGCAGCGAAGTGCAGTACGACCAGGTGAGCCTGGACACGCTCGGCGCCGATTACCGCCGCCTCGACAGCTACCTCACCTGGAACCGCAACCTCGCCAACATCGACCTGGAAGTGCGCGCGGGTTACTCGTGGGTCGAACTCACCGACTACAACACCAAGGACGACGCGCCGCTGTTCCGCACCGTGCTGACCTGGCGGGCGACCTCACGCAGCACGCTCGACATGGGCGTGTACTACCAGTTCTCCGACGCCGCGCAGGAACTGATGACCAACGCCGTCGATCCGACCGCCAGTCCAACGGCGCCCGGCGGCGCGCCGACGCCCGATCCGACCGACGTCACCATCGGCCCGGACCTGTACCGCCAGCGCCGCGTCGACGTGGGCTACCGCTACAACGGCGAACGCCTCGACGCCAGCATCCGGCCGTACTACGAGGACAACGACTACATCGACCCCACCGCCGAGAGCGAAGGCAGCTACGGCATCGGCGTGGGGCTGAGCTGGGCGATCACGCCGTCGCTGTACCTCAACGGTTCGGTGTCGGCGGGCTTCCGCAGTTTCGACAGCTTCGACCGCGACGACGACGACTTCTCCGTTTACATCGGCATGACGAAGATCCTCACCCGCCACTGGAGCCTGGGCTTCGACCTGCGCCACCAGGAACGCGACAGCAACGCCAACGAAGCGAGCTATGACGAGAATGCCGCCATCTTCAGCGTTCGCTATACCCGCTGAGCCGCGCGCCCTCGCGCGCGTCGCCGACGAGCGCATCGCGCTGCTGCTGGTGACCGACACGCCGGTGCTCGCGCCCGGCGGCAGCGAACGGTTCCTGCAGAACCTCGCCACGCGCCTGCCCGCGGATGCGTACCGCATCACGCTGGTGCAACTGCACGAACAGTCGATGCCGGGCAACCACGGCCGCCAGCTGTTGAAGCAACCGCACCTGCGCATGCTCTCGCTGCCGGTGCATGCGGTGTACGACCGCACCGGCCTGCGCGCGTGGCGCGAACTGTCGGCGATGCTGCGCCGCGAGCGTTTCGACGTCGTGCAGTCGCAGCACGAGAAGGCCGACGTGCTCAACGCGCTGCTTCCGCGCCGGCCCGGGACGGTGCACATCTCCAACCGGCGCGACATGGGCTTCAAGAAGAGCCCGAAGCTGCAGCAGGCGTTCCGCTGGCTCAATCCGCGCTTCGATACGGTGGTGGCGCCGGCGCGGCAGATCCTGTCCGGGCTCGCGCAATGCGAGAAGCTCGACGCGTTGCGCATGACGTGGATCCCCAACGGCGTGGACACGCGCCACTACGCGCCGGCGCCGTTGCAGCGCCGGCTCGACACGCGCGCGGTGCTCGGGCTGGACGCGGACGCCATCGTGTTCGGCTGCGTCGCGCGCATGCAGCCGGTGAAGCGCCATGTCGACCTGCTCGACGCCTTCGCCAGCGTGCGACGCAACGTGCCGCAGGCGCGCCTGCTGCTGGTCGGCGACGGCCCGGACCTGCCGATGATCCGCGCCCGCATCGCCGGGCAGGGCCTGGTCGAGGACGTCCACCTGCTGAGCTTCCGCGACGACGTCGCCGATCTGCTGCCGGCGATGGACGCGCTGGTGCTGTGCTCCTCCAGCGAGGGCATGTCCAACGCGATCCTCGAGGCGATGGCATGCGGCCTGCCGGTCGTCGCGACCGCGGTCGGCGGAAACCTGCACCTGGTGCAGCACGAACAGACCGGGTTGCTGGTGCCGCCGCTGGATCCGATCTCGCTGGCCGCGGCGCTGCAATGGCTGGCGCAATCGCCGCATGCGCGCCGGCGCATGGGGCTGGCCGCGCGCACGCGCATCGAGCGCGAGTTCTCGCTCGACGCGATGGTGCTCGCGTTCGACCGCCTGTATCGCCGCCTGCTTGGACGCGATTGAGGCCGCGAGGACGCCATGAACGAATCGCGCCCCTTCGTCCTGCAGGTCCGCTCGAGCGCCGGCTTGTATGGCGCCGATCGCGTGGTGCTCGCGCTGAATCGCGCGCTCGATCGCGGCGGCGCACGCAGCCGCCTTTTGAGCATCAACAACTACCGCATGCACGAACAGGCGCTGCACGACGTCGCCTCCGCGACCGGCCAGGACACGGTCCTGCTGCCCTGCCGTGGCCGCGTCGATGCGGCCACCATCGGCGCGATCGCCGCGCAGATCGGCGCCACGCGCGACCGCGCCGGCACGCCGCCGGTCGTGCACGTGCACGACTACAAGAGCGCCTTCTACGCCTGGCTCGCCACGCGCCGCGAACATCACCTCGGAAAGCCCGCGCCGCTGGTCGCCACGCTGCACGGCTGGGTCGAATCCTCCGCGTCGCTGCGCCTGTACACGCAGCTGGAACTCGCGCTGCTGCGCCGCTTCGATGCGCTGGTGGTCGTGGCCGGCGAGCAGGTCGACCGCCTCGCGCGTGCCGGCGTTCCGCGCGCGCGCATCCGTCACATCGACAACGGCATCGATTGCCCGGTGCGCGATGAAGCCGGCGCCGCGATGCTGCGCGCGCAACTGGGCCTTTCGCCGGGCTCGCGCGTGTTCTCCGCCGTCGCGCGGCTGTCGAGCGAGAAGAACATCGCGATGCTGCTGCGCGCCTTCGTTCCGGTCGCCGCGCGCCATGCGGACGCCGTGCTGCTGGTCGTCGGCGATGGCCCGCTGCGCGAGGAACTCGAAACGCTGGCGACGCAGCTCGGCATCACGCAGCGCGTCCGCTTCCTCGGCATGCGCCACGACATGCCGGCCGTCCACACGCTCACCGATCACCTCGTGCTGCCCTCGCTCACCGAAGGCATGCCGCTGGTGGTGCTGGAAGCGATGGCCTGCGAAGTTCCGGTGATCGCCAGCGCCGTCGGCGACATCCCGCGCCTGCTCGCACGCAGCGCGCATGGGCGCACCGTTCCGCCGGGCGATGTGGTCGCCCTCGAGATGGCGCTGGACGACGCGATGAGCGCACCCCGTGTCCGCGACACCGTGGCGCGCGATCACGTGCGCGAACGCCACAGCGCGCAGGCGATGGCGGCCGAGTACCTGGCGCTGTACCGCGGACTGCTGGAGAAACGCCATGCGCGGCGCGCATCCTGACGCTGGTGGATCGCGATTCCCGCTCGCGGCGCGTGCGTTGCGCGGCGCGATGCCGGCCGGCACGCGCACGCGCCTGCCCGTGCTTCCGGGCGCACCGAGTGCCGCGCGGGCGAGCGCCCGGCCGGCGACCGCACGCGCGCCGCGCAACTGGCCGCTGTTCGTGTTCCTGATCCTGCTGCCGCTGCAGAACATCACCGCCGGCTATCTGCCGAACATCGGCGGTGGGTTGAACTTCCTCAACCTCATGTTCCTGGTCTCGCTGTTCACCGCGATGGCGCAGGGCGGGAAGCTCGCGCCGAACGAGCCGGTGAACACGTGGACGGCGATCTACGCGATCTACATGACGCTGTCGATGCTCATCGGTTTCCATTTCGTCAACGAGCCGACCAACCACTTCAACCAGCTCAAGGACCACATGGTCGGGCTGTTCGTGGTGTACGTGGTGCAGATGAGCGTGCGCGACTGGAACGGCGTGCGCATGGTGGTCCTGGCCACGCTGCTGCCGCTGCCGTACATCGCCAAGGTGGTGTGGAACCAGCACCGCAGCGTCGCCAGCACGCACTACACCGACGACCTGCGCATCAGCGGCACCTTCGCGCTGCTCGGCGCCAACGAGTTCGCCGCGTTCTGCGTGACCGTGGCGGTGGTGCTGTTCGCGCTGCTGCTCGCGTGCCGGCTGTCGCGCAAGTGGAAGCTGCTGCTGCTCGGCGGCATCGGCTGCATGATCGTCGGCGTGCTGTACGCCTACTCGCGCACGGCCTACATCAGCCTGATCATGGGCATGGTGGTGGTGATCCTGGTCTGGCGCGGACGGATGAAGCTGATCCTGCCGCTGTGCCTGGCGGTCGTGGTGCTGCCGGCGGTGCTTCCCAAGTCGGTGGTCGAACGTTTCGACAGCACCACGGTGGAGGAAGGCAAGCGCGACGAAAGCACCGAGCTGCGCATCGAGTACTGGAAGATCGCGTGGTCGAACTTCGTACGCAATCCGGTGGTCGGCACCGGCTACCACACCTTCCACCATCGCGAGATCAATCCCTACGGCCGCGACACCCACAACCTCTACATCCGCATGCTCAGCGAAGGCGGCGTGCTCGGCGCGATCTCGCTGCTGGGCATCCTGCTGGCGGTGCTGAGGACCTCGTTGCGCGAGGTCGCTCAGGCGCGCACCGGCACCTGGCGCTACGCGCTGGCCCTGGGAATGATGGGCGCCTGGGTGTCGATGATCATCAGCAACCTGTTCGGCGACCGTTTCACGTATTACCCGGTGATCGCCTACTTCTGGGCCTATGTGGCCCTGGTCGTGAAGGCGCGCCACCTGCCGCCGGAGGATTCCACGCGATGACCGTCCTGCTTCGCACCTGGGTGCGTTACTGCCTCGCATTGTGCAGCCATTACAGCGGGCTCGATGGCCTGTACCGCAAGCTCAGCGGCGCGGGGCTGGTGATCCTGATGCTGCATCGCCTGCGCGACGACCACGACCCCTACCCCTTGAGCGTCTCGCGCACGCAACTGCGGCAGATGCTCGCGTGGCTGCGCGCGCGCGGCGCGCTGGTCGGGCTGGACGACGGCCTGCGCGAACTCTCGCCCGAGCGCGCGCAGAAGACCCGCTATGCGCTCACCTTCGACGACGGCTATCGCGACAACCTCGGCCTGATCGACGCGAACCTCGGCGGGCCGGTCCCGGCGGTCGTCTACGTCGCCACCGGCCACATCGGCGGCGAACCGATCTGGGCGTACCGCCTCGTGCACGCGGTGGAATCGCGCAGTCGCGACCAGATCGACCTCGGCGGCCTGGGGCTCGGACACTTCGACCTGTCGCTCGCCGACGATCGCCATCGTCTCTACACGCTGCTGCCACCGCGCCTGAAAACGCTGGAACCTGCCGAACTGGAAGCGTGGGTCGACCACGTCTGCGAGCAGGCGCGTCCGCGCCCGCTGCCGCACGAGGATCGCGAGATGCTCGACTGGAACGACGTGCGTCGCCTGGCCGACGGCGGCATCGAGATCGGCGGCCACACGTGCAGCCACGCGATTCTCAGCCGCCTCGACGACGCCGCCGCTGGCGAGGAAATCGGCCTGTCGCGCGCGAGCATCGCCGCCGAACTCGGGCACGCGCCGCGCCATTTCGCCTATCCCAATGGCGGCCGTACCGATTTCGGTGAACGCGACGCGCGCCTGGTGCGCGACGCGGGTTTCGCCACCGCGACCACGTCGATCGAAGGCGTGAACCGTCCCGGCGCCGATCCCTACCGCCTGCTGCGCTTCAACGTGCACGAAGCGCGTTTCCGCGCGCCGTCCGGGCGCCTGTCGAAGGCGCTGTTCTTCAGCGAGACCAGCGGCATGCTCGGCTGGCTGCGCGGACTGCGCGCCGCCGCATGAGACCCGTGGCGAGGGCATCGACATGAGCGCGCTTCCCATCCTGATGTACCACGGCCTGCACCGCGAGACGTCCTCGCGCGGGCGTTTCGATCCGGTGTACAGCGTGCATCCGGAGATGTTCGCGCGGCAGCTCGACTGGCTGGTGCAGCAGGGCCATCGCGCGCCGTTGCTGGAAGACGCGCTGTCGGGTTCCGGCGATGCACGCGACGTGATCATCACCTTCGACGACGGCGACGTGTCCAACGTCGAGATCGCGCTGCCGCTGCTGCTCGAACGCGGGCTGCGCGCGGAGTTCTTCGTCACCACCGACTTCATCGGCCAGTGCGGCATGCTCGCGCCGGACGACATCCGCCGCCTCGCGGCCCACGGCATGGGCATCGGCTCGCACGGACGCACGCATGCGTTCCTGTCGGACCTGGACACGACCGACCTGATGGCCGAACTCGACGACAGCCGCTGCCGGTTGCAGGCAATCTGCGGCCGGCCGATCGATTCGCTCGCGCTGCCCGGCGGTCGTGGCGGCGAGCGCGAACTGAACGCAGCGCAGCGGCTCGGCTACCGGCATCTGCTCGGCTCCGTGCCGGGGCCGAACCGGCGTCGTCGTGGCGATGCGTGGCTGCAGCGGTTGCCGGTCACGCGCACGCTCTCGCTGGACGATTTCGCCGCGCTGGTGCACTGGCGCGGATTGCCGGCACGCTGGATGCAGGCACGTCACGCCGCGCTCGCGCTGCCCAAGCGCGTGCTCGGCAACGACGGCTACCAGCGTTTGCGCGAGCGCCTGCTGTGAACGCCGCGCTGCTGTTCTGGTCGTGCATCGCGCTGGTCGCCTGGGCGTACGCGGGCTATCCGCTGTTCACGGCGTTGCTTGCGCGACGCTATGGCGACGCGCCGCTGCACGATCCGCGCGGCGGCGACGATGACGAATGCGAACCGATGACCGTCGTCATCGCCGCCTTCGACGAGGAAGCGCGCGTCGCCGCGCGCATCCGCGACATCCTCGACCAGGACTACCCCGCCGACAGGCTGCAGGTACTGGCGATCAGCGACGGCAGCCGCGACGGCACCGCGCGCGCCGCCGCATCGCTCGGCGACGATCGCGTGCGCGTGCTCGATCTGCCGCACAACGTCGGCAAGGCGGCGGCGCTCACCCTGGGCATGCGCCAGGTCGACACGCCGCTGGTCGCCTTCACCGATGCACGGCAACGCTTCGCACCGGGCGCACTGCGCGCGTTGGCGGCGCCGTTCGCCGATCCGTCCATCGGCGCGGTGAGCGGCGAGCTGGTGATCGCCGCCGCCGATCACGGCACCGGCGAAGGCGTCGGACTGTACTGGCGCATGGAAAAACGCCTGCGTTCGGACGAAGCGAAGCTGGGGTGGCTGCATGGCGTCAGCGGCTCGATCCACGCGATGCGCCGCACGTTGTTCGTGCCGATTCCCGCGAACACCGTGCTCGACGACATGTGGATGCCGCTGCAGGTGCTGCGCTCGGGCCATCGCGTGTGGATGGCGCGCGAGGCGCTCGCGTTCGACCGGGCCAGCCACAGCGTGGACGAGGAATTCCAGCGCAAGCTGCGCACGCTCGCGGGCAACTGGCAGCTGATCGCGCGCCTGCCGTGGCTGCTGGACCCGTTCGCGAACCCGGCGTTCTTCGCGTGGTTCTCGCACAAGTTCCTGCGCCTGCTGGTGCCGTGGGCGTTGCTGGTCGCGCTGGCGGCGTCCGCGTTCGCGGAAGGCGCCCTGCATCGCATCGCCTTCGGCCTCCAATTGCTCGCCTACGCGGGCGCGCTGGGTGGACTGGTGTTGCCGCGCGTGGCCGCGCGATTGCCGTTGCTGCCGGCGGCGAGCAGTTTCGTGATGCTCAACTTCGCCGCGCTGTTGTCGCTTCCCGCGTCGCTGGCGATGGACCCGGCGCGGCTGTGGAAGAAACACTGAGGACGCACGATGGCCCGCATCCTTGCCGTGACCAGCCGCCTTCCCTTCCCGCCGCGCGAAGGTCACCAGCTGCGCGCGTGGCACGTGCTGCGCGCGCTCGCATCGAAGCACGAGGTGACGCTGCTGAGCTTCCAGCGCAAGGACGATCTCCCCGACGAAGCCGCGACGCTGCACGCGGCGATGGCGCGCGTGGAAACCTTCCGCATTCCCGGCGAACGCTCGCGTGGCGCGCTCGCGCGCGCGGTGCTGCGCGGCACGCTCACGCCGACGCCTTTCCTCGTCGCCAAGTACGACTCGCCCGCGCTGCGCGCGCGGCTGAGCGCTCTCGCGCGCGATGCCGATCTGGTGCACTTCGACATGCTGCCGCTGATCGCGCACGCGGACTGCGTGCCCGACGGCGTGCCGATCGCGCTGAACGCGCACAACGTCGAGCATCGCCTGCTCGCCGCGCGCGCCGGGATCGAAACACGACCGTGGGCGCGGCGCTTCCTTTCCGGCCAGGTCGACAGGCTGCAGGCGTTCGAGCGTCGCGCCTGCGAGCGCGCCGACGCGGTGCTGGCGTGCTCGCAGGTGGATGCGCAGGGGCTGCGCGAACTCGTGCCGGACTGCAACGTGCACGTCGTCGCCAATGGCGTCGATCTGGAAACGAACCGCCCCGCCGCGCACGCGCCGGATGCGGAACGGCTGGTGTTCGTCGGCCAGATGGGCTGGTTTCCGAATCGCGATGGCGTGGACTGGTTCCTGCGCGAGGTGTTCCCGCGCATCCTCGCGCGCCGCCCGACGGCGCGCTTCGAACTGGTCGGCAAGGCCGAAGGCTTCGATGTTCCCGCCAACGTGCGCGCGAACGTCGACCTCGCCGGTTTCGTCGACGACCTGCGTCCGCACGTGCACGACGCGTCGGTCTACGTCGTCCCGTTGCGCGCGGGCAGCGGCACGCGGCTGAAGGTGCTCGAGGCGATGGCGCTGGGCAAGGCGATCGTCACCACTACCATCGGCAGCGAAGGCATCGCGCTTCGCCATGGCCGCAGCGCGTTGTATGCGGACGATGCGGAGGCCTTCGCCGAATCCGTGTTGTCGCTGCTCCAGTCCCCGGAGCGCACGACCGCACTCGGCATCCAGGCGCGTCGACTGGCGGAAGACGAGTACGGCTGGGATGCGATCGGCACGCGGCTGCTGCGTGCGTACGAGCCGTTGCTGGGCGGGAACCTGCGGCCGGTGCGCGCGGCTGCGGCGACGCTGGGGGCGGTGGAGGCCTAGCGCAACCCCGCGTTCGCCATTTCTCCTGGCCGTTGTAGCCCGGGTAAGCGAAGCGCACCCGGGGCGCGGCCACTTCTCCAACCCGGTGCGCTTCGCTTGCCCGGGCTACAGAAGCCAACCACGACTATCGGGCCGACAAACCAGGCCCACGCCCCCGCGCCCGCCATCGATAACTCACCACCCCCATCACCTCATACAGCGCCACCTGCGTCTTCTGCATCGCCGACAGCTGCGGCAGGAAGTACCCGACGCTTCCCATCGGCACATACGCCGAATCGCTCGCCACCATGCACGGCACGAAGCCCGCCGCGCGGAACGCCACCGCCGCGCGCGGCAGGTGCGTGGCCGAACTCACCACGCGCACGCGCGCCGGCAACGTGCCGCGCAACGCCATCGCGCTTTCCCAGGTGGTGGTCGATTGCGCTTCCTCGCGCAGCCACTGCGCCGGCACGCCCCAGTCCTGCGCGAGCCGCGCGAGCACCGCCGCCTCGCTGATCGCGAACGGCCCGCCGCCGGCGATGGTCATCGTCACCGGCGCGCCACGGCGCCACAGTTCGACGCCGCCCCGCAGCCGACGCCAGCTCGACGGCGTCAGCGCGATGTAATCGTCGTGCGCGCGTGGTTCGTCCTGCAGGCCACCGGCGAGCACCACGATCGGCGCCTGCGCATCCCGCGCATCGCAGCGCGCCTCGCGGGGAACGCCGCCTTCGACCATGCGGATCAGCGTATTCGCGCCCAGCGGCGTGCACAGCAGCACGATCGCGATGCCCGCGATCGCCAGCACCACGCGCCACCACGCGCGGGCCCGCGCCCACGTCAGCCACGTGGCCGCCATCCACAGCAGGGCCCAGGTCATCGGCGAGAGCAGGAGGGAGTGCATGGCCGGCGCAGTCTTGCATGAACGGGCCATGGGCGCGAGGCGGCCGAACATGCGCGCGCAACGCGTTCTCCACGGTAACGGGCCCTGCCCGATCCCTCCCCCGCGCCGGAATCCGACATGGCCATCCTGCGGCTTCGTCCCCTCGCCTTCGCCCTGCTGCCCGCGTGCGCGCTAGCCGCGATGGCGATGCCCGTGCCCGCGTTCGCCGACACGTACTACGTCCGCACCGACGGCGGCGACGACGAACAGTGCAACGGTCGGGCCGACGCGCCGTATCCCGGCAGCGGCAGCGGCGTGGACTGCGCATGGCGTCATCCGAACTACGCGTTGCCGACCAGCGATCGCCCGCGCATCGACGGCGGCGACACGCTGATCATCGGCCCGGGCGAATACATGATCGGCTGGGAATCGCCAGGCCTTTCGACGAAAAGCACGCGCTGCGATTCGAGCGCGCCCTACGACTGCTATCCGGCCGCGCCGCCGAGCGGCACGCCGCAGGCGCGCACGCGCATCCTCGGCGCGGGTTTCGACAGCGGCTGCAAGGCGCCACCGAAACTGTGGGGCACCAACCGCGTGGACCTCGTCCTCAACCTGCAGGACGCCGACAACGTCGAAGTCGGATGCCTCGAGATCACCGACAAGAGCGATTGCGTCGAATTCCACGCGAACGACGCCGTGCGTTGCGAGCGCGACTCGCCGCCGTTCGGGCAATGGGCGTCGATCGGCATCGGCGCCAAGCGTTCGAAGAACGTGTGGCTGCACGATCTGGACATCCACGGCCTGTCGGGCCGCGGCATCATGGCCGGCGGCCTGCGCGACTGGACGATCGAACGCGTGCGCATCCACGCCAACGGCTGGGCCGGCTGGGACGGCGACGTGGGCGAAGGCGAGAGTTCCAACGAAGGCGACATCGTGTTCCGCAACGTGGAAATCGCCTGGAACGGCTGCGCCGAGCGCTGGCAGACCGGCGAACCGTTCGCGTGCTGGGCGCAGGAGGAAGGCGGCTACGGCGACGGCCTCGGCACCGGCCGGACCAACGGCCACTGGCTGGTGGAAGATTCGCGCATCCACCACAACACCTCCGACGGACTCGATCTGCTGTACACCGACGAATCGAAGACCGCCACCGTCGTCGTGCGCCGCGTGTACGCCGCGGCGAACGCGGGCAACCAGGTGAAGACCGCGGGGAACGCGCTGGTCGAGAACTCGGTGATCGTCGGCCAGTGCGCGTACTTCCACGGGAAATACGACATGAGCGACGGCGACATGTGCCGCGCGTACGGCAATGCGTTGTCGGTCGGCGTCGGTCCGAAACAAACCGCGACCGTGCGCCACAACACCATCACCGGCGAAGGCGACTGTCTGATCCTCACCGCCGGGGGCAACGCGAGCTCGCGCGTGGAAATCCAGAACAATGCGCTGATCGGCCAGAAGGACGTCACCGCCAGCGACGGCGACATGCGCAGCTGCGCGCATTACGCCGACAAGAGCACGGCGGTGGTGAGCTTCGAAGGCAACGCGTTCTGGAACGTCAAGGACGACATGTGCCCGGCCGGCAACGTGTGCGGGCGCGAGCCGAAGCTGGCGAGCATCGAGCTTTCGACGTTCGATCCGATGCCGCTCGCGGGCAGCCCGCTGATCGACCGCGCGACGCAGCAGACCAGCGTGACCTCGGATTTCCTGCGCCAGTCGCGGCCGAAGGGCTCGGCGGCGGACATCGGGGCGGTGGAGTTCCAGGACGGCCAGGCGGGCGCGCCGACGGTGGGCGCGCCGGCCGCGGGTGCGCCTGCCGCGCGGGAACCTGGCTCGCGTGCGGAAGATGCTGCGATCGACGACACGACCGGCGCAGCGGCGCCGAAGCAGTCGTCGACGTGGATGATCGGCACGCTGGCGGCGGCTTCGTTGTTGACCGCCGGCGTGGCGGCGGCGCTGCGGAAGATGCGGGGGCGGAAGACGGCGTGACGAGGGCATGCCTGCGCCGATGACCTGCACGCTCATCGGAGTGGCGCTCCTGTAGCCCGGGTAAGCTCTTGTAGCCCGGGTAAGCGCAGCGCACCCGGGGAGCGCGGGGCGCCTCCGACCCGGGTGCGCTTCGCTTACCCGGGCTACAACAGCAGCAACAACGGCATAACGCCGACACCAACAACAAACAGCAACAGCAACGACAACTCCAAGCCGCTACCCCGCCACCCCCTCCCCCACCCGCCGCTGCACCGCGCGCAGCTTCGGATGCAGCATCCCGCGCAGCCGGGCGTCCAGTGTCAGCAGCACCAGCAGATACGGCCCGCCGATCAGCATTCCGCCGACCAGCATCCGCTGCCAGCCGGGGCGCAGCGACAGCTGCAGCGTGAGCCATTCACCGGCGAGCGCCGCCAACGCCGCGACCGCCACCGTTCCCAACGTGCGTCGATCCGGGAACTGGCGCAGCGCGGGATCCACGAGCAGGCATGCCGCCACGCTCGACACCGTCGAACTCACCAGGGTCGCGTACGCCGCGCCCATCACGCCGTACGCGGGAATCCACAGCAGGTTGAGCAGCGAGTTCACCGCCACCGCCAGGCCCATCAACGCCAGCACCGTCTTCGTGCGCCGTTCCAGCACCAGGCCGAAGCCGCACACCAGCACCACCGGCAGCACCGCGTTCATCGCGCCCATCCACTCGAAAACCGGGCCCGATCGCGACTTGTCCGCGCCGCTCAGCGCGATGATGAGGTCCGTGCCCAGGCACCACAGCAACATCGCGACGCCGATCGCGGCATAGGTCATCGGCACGAGCATCGTTCGCTTGAGCGCGCGCACGGCCGCCGCGCCGTCGGTGGTGAACACGCGGTTGGCCGCCGGCGTGAACGACTCGAACACGGTGAGGTTCATGAACATGTGCACCTGCATTGCCAGCGCCGCGCCGACGCTGTAGATGCCCACCACCGCGAAATCGCCGGACAGGCTCTTGAGCATGATGCGATCGATCGACACCAGCGCGACGGCGAGGATCTCCGTCGCCACCAGCGGCATGCCGTACGCGAACGACTGGCGAAGCTCCGCCGGATCCATCGAGCGTCGCGCGAAATGCAGGTGCCGCCGCGCCCACGCGAGGTAGAACACCATGCCGATCACCACCGCCAGCAGCTTTCCGCCGTACGCCGCCGCGGCGGTGTGCTGCACGGCGAGCACCGCGCCGAGCATCAGCGCCAGCTGCAGCCACCGCCACGCCACGCGCGTGAGCATCACCGTGCGCGACTGCTCGGTCACGCGCAGCACGGTTTCCACCAGGCTGGAATAGACCAGCATCGGCGTCATCACCAGCGCCATCCAGAACACCGGCGCATGCCCCTCGCCGGTGACGTAGCCGTGCACGATCACGATCGCGCCGACCAACGCCCACAACGCCAGCGAGCCGATCATCGGCAGGTAGAACAGGTTGGTGGCGAACGAACGCATGCGCGCGTCGTCACCGCCGTGCGGATAGAAGCGCTGGATCGAATGCTGCGCGCCGAGCTTGGCAACGGCCACCGCCATCAGCACCCAGGTTTCGTAGTAGCCCAGGATGCCGTACTGCGTGTTGTCGAGCAGCCGCGTGAGCAGCGGGAAGGACACCAGCCCCGCCATCATCACCAACAGGTTGGCGGTGGAATAGCGCAGGTAATGCCGGGCCAGGCCGGGCGTGGACGCGGTCATCGGGTCAGGGCGTCCCCGCGTCGCCGAACTGTTCGCGCATCCAGGCCGCGATGCGCGCGAGCAGCACGCGGCGATGCTTGCGCAGGTAGAAGGTGTGGTCGTACTCGCGCCAGAATTCCAGGCTCACCTGTTTCTCCTGCGCGGCGCGACCGAGGCTCGCGGGCAACTGCGCGCGATGGTTGAAGTAGTGATAGGCGCCGCCGGTGAAGACGAACAGCAGCCGCGTGTCGCGCGCGACCATGTCGGCGACCATGCGCTGCGCCTGCGCGCGCGCGGGCCAGTCGCGGAAATCCGACAGCGAAGGGCGTGGATTGCGGCGCGACATGAGGAAGCGCAGCACCTTGCCGAAATCCAGCAGCCGCGGCAGTGCATGCCGCACCCAGAAGCCGGGCGTGGGATACGCGACGCCGTCGAGCAGGATCGCGCCGGCCACGCGCGGATCGACCGCGCCCACGTGGAAGGCATCGTCCGCACCCGAGCACAGGCCGCACAGCACGAAGCGTTCGGCGCCCGCCTCCTGTGCGAGCAGGCGCATCGCCGCGTCGGTTTCGCGGTGGCGACGTTCGCCGGACGCCTTGCCCGGCAGCTCGCTGTCGCCCAGCCCCGACTGATCGAAGCGCAGAACCGCGAAGCCCTGCGCCGCGAGCATGCGCGCGATGTCGACGTGTGCGCGGAACGGGCCGGTGTGGCGCGTGAGGCCGGCGTTGAGCAGCAACACGCCGATCTTCGATGCGACGCCGTCCGGGCGCGTGATCACGCCGACGAGGCCATCGCCGAAGCGATGCGCCGTTTCGATGCAGGCGTCCTGCGCGGGTCCAGGCGTGCGTTCGCGCGTGGGCGCGGGCGCGGATTCCAGGCGCGCTTCGGGCACGCGCGCGTCGAGTCGTTTCTGGTTGAATTGCAGGTTCACCACGGCACCTGTCCGGTCATGCGCTGCGCGAGCTGGGCCACGGCGCGGCGCGGGAACACCTGGCCGCCGAAGCGCGACGGCACGCTCCATTCCGGGCGCTCGCCTTCGTCGAGCAGCACCGCCTCCACCGCCACGCCACCGGCGCGCTGCTCGCGCGCGAAGCGGTCCAGTTCCTCGTCCATCTCCCACACCGCCATGCGCACGCGGCTTCCGTGCGGCAGGCGCAGCTGCGCGGCGTCGAGCGCCGCGAGCGCATCCAGCAACGCATCGCTCACGCCGAAGCCGAGCAGCTCGCCGCCGTCGGATTCGTGCACCACGCCGACGTAACGGCCGCTTTCGTGCACCTGCTGGCGATGCTGTTCCCTCCACGACGCGACGAGCCTGTCGCCGTCGAGCTGCGGATCCCACAGCACGACATCGACTGGATCGACGCGCCGCTCCAGCGCGGCCAGCAGCGGAAGCGCCGCACTGCGCAGCGCGAGGAACTGCACCTGCGACACTTCGCCGCGACGCATCGCCTCCACGCTCGCGCGATCGAGATCATCGAGCATGCCCGACAGGCTCAGCTCGGCGTCCTGCCCGGCGGAATCACCGGTGCCGTACCAGTCAAACGTGAGCGCCGGAATGCCGTACTGCCCCACCGTCTGCGCGAGCGACCACAGCGCACGATGACTGCGGATGCCGTCCTGCAGCAGCGGTGCGCACAGCAGCAGCGCGTGCTTCGACGCAGGCTCCGCGTCGTCGCGCGCGTGCAGCAGGCCGAACAGGCTGCGGCCCGGCGCACCGAAGAAGAACGGCGCGCTCATTCCACCGCTCCCGGCGTGCGCAGCAGGCGCTTCATGCTGCGCGCCATGCGCGCGCCGACGCCGCCGCGTTCCTCCGGGACGATGTGCGACGGCAGGTCCGCGGCGATCTGCACGAGATTCGTCGCGGCCAGGCGCATCAACTGGATGCGCACGCCGGTGTCCTTCGCGACGCGGCTTGACATCTGCACGGCGAGCATGGAGTTGCCGCCCAGGTCGAAGAAGTTGTCCTGCGGCCCGACGTCCACGCCGAGCAGTTCCTTCCACAGTCCGCGCAGGTACGTCGCGCGCGGATCGTCGTCGGCGACCGTGTCGTCGTATCGCTTCGCACGCGCTTGGGCCGGAGTGGTCTCCGCGCCATCGACGGACGCGGCCCCGCCCTGCGCGCGCAGGATCGCCGCGCTGAGCTTCGCCACCAGCGACGGCGATTCGATCATGCCGCGGTGATCGCCGGGCACCGGCACGACCTCCACCGCACCGCACATCGCTTCCCAGCCGAGCTTCGGCTTCGCGCTCAGTTCCGGCGGCTGGTTTTCCGCGCGGAACAGCACGATCGCCCCCGCGTACGGCTTCACGATGTACTGCACGTACGCGCGCATGTGGGTGGCTTCCAGTTCGGCATAGCGCACGCTGTGCGGCAGCGCCTCGCCCGCATCGCGCGCCTGTTGCGCCTGCTGGCGCAGCTTCGACGCCTGCAGGCGGCCGTTGACGACGCCGCCGATCGTCGCAATGCGCTCGCCCAGCGTTTGCCCCTGCATGCGACGATGCAGCCGCTGCACGCGTCCGGTGAATCCACGCTGCGCCTGCGCGCGATAGCGGATGCCGAATTCCGCCGACGTGTCGATCAGCCCCAGCATGCCGACGGTTTCGCCCGCCGCCATCAGTTGCTGCGCCATCTCGAAGGCGATGATGCCGCCCATCGAACCGCCCGCCAGGTGGTACGGACCGTGCGGCTGCACGCTGCGGATCTCGCGCACGTAGCGTTCGGCCATCGCCTCCACGCGTTCCAGCGGCGCCGTGCGGCCGTCGAGCCCCAGCGCCTGAAGACCGTAGACGGGAATGCCCGCGGGCATCGCGTCGGCGAGCGGACGGTAGTTCAGCACGTTGCCGCCGACCGCATGCACGAGGAACAGCGGCGCCGCGTCGCCCTGCGGACGGATCGGCACCAGCGGCGCCCACGGGTCCGGGCGCGCGCCGTCGGCCTGCACGTCGGCATCGTTCTTCGCGCGGTGATACTCGCGCGCGAGCGCACGCACGGTGCGCGCGGAGAGCAGCGTCGCCAGCGGCAGGTTCACGCCGGTCTGGCGGTTGAAACGGTGGAACATCTGCACCGCCTGCAGCGAATGCCCGCCCAGCGCGAAGAAATCGTCGTCCGCGCCGATGTCCGGCTTGCGCAGCAGGTCGCGCCAGATCTCGAGCAGTTGTTCGCCCAGTGCGTCGAGCGGCTCGTACAATTCGGCGTCGATGGTCGCCGGGGTTTCCGCGGCAAGTGGTTCGGCCTCGATGCTGCGTCCGAAGCACAGCGGCTGGCCGTCGTCGAACCGGGTGATCTGCTCCAGCGTCAGCGACGGATCGCGCCCCAGCGCCTTCAGCACGGCGACGTAGCGATCGCGCAGCAGCGCCGCGGTTTCGTCGAGGAAGATGTCCGCGTTGTAGATGAAGCCGCCCGACAGGCCCGTGTCCTGTTCGACGAACCACAGGCCGAGGTCCTGCGTCGATGCCGTCTGGAACACCGGATAGCGCTCGTGCGTGAGCGGACCCCATTCGCACATGCGCTGGCGGATGTCCTGGAACGAGAACAGCGCGTGGTACAGCACGGCGCCGCCTTCGCGACTGCGCACGCTCAACTCGCGCACCAGGTCCTCCAGGCGGACGTCCGGATGCGCGAAGCTGTCGAGCACCACGTCCTTCACCTGCTTCACCGCCTGCGCGAAGGTCATCGACGGATCGATCTCCATGCGCAGTGGCAACAGGCTGGTGAAATACCCCATCAGGTTCTCCACCTCGGCCGTGTTGCGCCCGCGCACCGGCGTGCCGACGATCAGCTCGCGCAGGTTCGAGGTACGGCTGATCAGCGCGAAATATGCGGTGAGCAGCACCATGTACAGCGTGGCGTCGACCTTGCGCGCGGTGTCGTGCAGCGCCGCGGTCACGTCGTTGCCGACGGTGATGCGATGCGTGACGCCGCGCCCCGACATGCCCGGGCGACGCGGCATGTCGGTGGGCAGCGCTTCGATCGCGTGGCCGGCGCCGCCGAGGCGCTCGCGCCAGAACGCCAGCTGCTTCGCGTACTCCGGCCCCTGCAGCCACTCGCGATGCCACGCGGAGAAATCGGCGTAGGTCACCGGCAGTTCCGGCAGCTTCGGCTCGCGCTGCTCCAGCTGCGCGGCGTAAAGCTCGGCCATGTCGGTGTACATCAGGTCGAACGACCAGCCGTCCCAGATCAGGTGGTGCGTCATGAAGAACCACACGTGCTCTTCCGGCCCAAGGCGGAACAGGCGCGAGCGGATCAGCGGCGCACGGTCCAGTTCGAACGGCGTCTGGATCAGTGCATCCATCAGCCGCGACACTTCCGCTTCGCGTTCGTCCTTCGGCAGATGGCTCACGTCGACGACGTCGGTGATATCGACGTCGACCGCGTCGTGCACGATCTGCATCGGCTCGCCATCGACCAGGCCGATCGTCGTGCGCAGCACGCTCTGGCGCTGGATCATCGCGTTGAGCGCGGCCTGGAACGCATCCAGCTGCAACGGCCCGCGCAGGCGATGCGCGCTCGGCGTGTTGTAGGTGATCTGGCCGGGATTGAACTGTTCGAGCAGGTACAGGCGCTCCTGCATCACCGACATCGGACCGCGCGTGCGATCTTCCAGCGGCTTGATCGGCTCGCGCTTCGGCGCGGCTTCGCCGTCGATGCCCTGCACCATGCGCGCAAGCTTGGCGACGGTCGGCCCGTCGAACAGCGCACGCAGCGACAGTGCGATGCCCAGCTCCTTGTTGATGCGCGAAGTCAGCTGCGCGGCGAGCAGCGAGTGCCCGCCGAGCGAGAAGAAATCATCGTCCACGCCGACTTCCGCGAGGCCGAGCACCTTCGCCATGGCGTCGGCGATGGTGCGCTCCAGCGCGTTGCGCGGCGCCACGCGTTCGCCGGCGAGCTTCGCGGTGAGGTCCGGCGCCGGCAGCGACTTGCGGTCGATCTTGCCGTTGGGCAGCAGCGGGATCGCGTCGAGGAACAGGATGTGCTGCGGGATCATGTAATCGGGCAGCGAGCCTTTGAGGTACGACGCGAGCGCGGCTTCGTCCAGCGAGGACGCACCTTCGCCCACCACGTACGCCACCAGCCGCACGTCGCCCGGACGATCCTCGCGCGCGACCACCACCGCACGCGCGACCTGCGCATGCGCCGCCAGCAGCGCTTCGATCTCGCCCAGCTCGATGCGGTAGCCGCGCACCTTCACCTGGAAATCCAGGCGTCCCTGGTGTTCGAGCACGCCATCCGGGCGCCAGCGCCCGCGATCGCCCGTGCGATACAGCAGCGCGCCGCTCGAGCCCGCGAAAGGATCGGGCACGAAACGTTCGGACGTGAGTTCGGGTCGGTTGAGATACCCCAGCGTCACACCATCGCCGCCGATCCAGATCTCGCCCGGCACGCCGAGCGGGCACAGCTCGCCGCGCGGATCGAGGATCCACACCTGCGTGTTGTCGATCGGCCGCCCGATATGGATGTCGGACGCATCCAGCACGCGCGAGCACGTCGACCACACCGTCGTTTCGGTCGGGCCGTACACGTTCCACAGCGAACCGCAGCGCGTGAGCAGCTGTGTCGCCAGATCCGGCGGCAGCGCTTCGCCGCCGCAGAGGATCTTGAAGTCCGCATCGCCCTGCCACTCCGCATCGAGCAGCAAACGCCACGACGCCGGCGTCGCCTGCATCACGGTCGCGCCGCTGCTGGCGATGAGCGCCTTCAGCGCGACGCCATCGGCGGCGGTCACGCGATCGGCGAGCACGACGCGCGCGCCGACCGACAGCGGCAGCAGCAGTTCAAGCACGGCGATGTCGAACGAAAGCGTGGTCACCGCGACCAGGCGATCGTCCGCGCCCAGGCCCGGTTCCTTCGCCATGCTCGACAGGAAATTGCTGACCGCGCGATGCGGCACCTGCACGCCCTTCGGGCGGCCGGTCGAACCGGAGGTGTAGATGACGTAGGCGATCGATTCCGGCTCCGCTGCGCCTGCGTCGCGACCGATGCGCGAATGCGGCAGCGTGGCGAGTTCATCGTCCAGCGTGTCGAGCGACAACACCGGACGGCCGCGCAGGTCGAAGTTGCCTGCGTGTTTGCTTGTCGTCAGCAGCGCGGCCAGGCCCGCGTCGCCGGCCATGTAGCCCAGGCGTTCGGCGGGGAAATTCGGGTCCAGCGGCACGTAACCCGCGCCCGCCTTCAGCACGCCGAGCAGGCCGGCGAGCATGTCCACGCCGCGATCGAGCACCAGCCCCACCAGCGAACCGCGATGCACGCCGCGCTTTCGTAGCAAGTGCGCGATGCGGTTGGCGCGAGCTTCCAGTTCGTCGTAGCGCACGTGCGCGCCGTCGAACTCGACGGCGATGCGATCGGGCGTGCGGTCGCACTGGCGTTCGAACGCCTCGTGCATGCGGCATTCGCGGTCGAACGCCACCGGCGCGGGCTGCAACGCCTGGAGTTCCGCGCGCGCGCTTTCGGACACGACCGACAGCCGCCCGAACGGAAGGTCCGGCCGCGCGACGGCTTCGCGCAACAGCGTCTCGTACGCGGCGAGCCAGCGGCGGATCGTCGCGTTGTCGAACAGGTCGGTGTTGTACTGGCATTCCAGCCGCATGCCGCCCTGCACCTGCACCGCGTTGACGAACAGTTCGAAGTTCTCGTAACTGCGCGGATTGGTGATCAGGCGCATGCCCAGGCCGTGGAAGCCGGTGCTTTCCTGGTCCATCGCCTGGTCGATGTTGAACATCACGCTGCACAGCGGCAGGCGCGCGGGATCGCGCTGCAACGGCAGCTTCTTCAGCAGCGTGCCGAAGGTGTAGCGCTGGTGTTCGATCGCGTCGAGCAGCGTCGACTGCGCGCCGCCCAGTGCCTGTTCGAACGGCTGCGCGTGGTCCAGCTCGAACCGCAGCGGCAGCAGGTTCACGCAATGGCCGACGAGATGGTCGTGGCCATCGACCGACTGGCCGGCGGCCGGAATCCCGATCACCACGTCGTTCTGCGCGGTCAGGCGCGACAGCAGGCCGGCGAAACCGGCGAGCAGGGTCGCGAACAGGCTCGCGCCCTGGCGCGCGCCGAGGCGGCGCACGGCGGCGACGAGATCGTTGTCGAGCAGATGATCCTCGCGGATCGACGGGAACGTGCGACGCGACGGACGCGTGCGATCGGTCGGAAGGTCGAGCACCGGTCCGCCGTCGGCGAAGCGTCCGAGCCAGTACGCCTCGTCGGCCCGGTACGTCGCGCCGTGCGGATGTTCGGCTTCGGCCAGCGCGTAATCGGCGAACGATTCGGCCGGCGGCAGCGTCTGCGACGCATGACCCCGCGCCTGCGAGTACAGCGCGCCGAGCTCGCGCACGATCACCCACCACGACCAGCCGTCGCACACGATGTGGTGCGCGGTGAGCACGAGGTGGTGGTGATCGTCGGACAGACGCAGCAGCTGCGCGCGGAACAGCACGCCATGGTCGAGATCGAACGGCGTTTCCACCGCCTCGCGCGCGTGCGCGGCGATGCGCGCGTCGCGCGCGGCGTCTTCCAGCGCGGAGAGGTCGGTCAGCGACAGTTCGATGGCGCGTTCGTCGGCCACGCACAGCGTCTTGCCGTCGGGACCGAAGTTCGCGCGCAGGATGTCGTGGCGCGCGACCAGGCCGCGCAGCGCCTCGCGCAGCGCGTCGGCGTCGAGCGGGCCGCGGAAATCCAGCGAGATCGACTCGTTGTACGCCAGCGACGCATCGCGACCGAGCTGGTCGGCGAGCCACACTTCGCGCTGCGGTTCGGTCGTCGGCGCGACGCGCGCCAGCGGGCCGTCGGCGAACGGGTCGTAATCGACGGCGGTATCGGCGCCGCCGGCCTTGTCCCGGCTCCTGTCGAACATGGCTGCATTCATGCGCTCACCTTCATGTACCGGCCGGGCTGCTCCGGATTGGGCACGAACCACGCCGGCGTGCCGTCCGGTTCGCGGCCCAGGCGCGCGCCGGGCACGACGGGCCTGCTGGCGTCCATCACCGTCTTCGGCGTCGCCGCGCGTCGCGGCAGCAGTTCCATGTCCTGCAGTTCGGCGACCGCTTCCTTGAACGCCGTAGCGATGCGCGCGATGTCCTCATCGCTGTGCGCGGTGGTGATGAAACACGGGAAGTTGTCGAGGATGTGGATGCCGCGCATGCGCATCGACGCGAACAGCAGGTCCTGCAGCGGGTGCGCCTCGTGCCAGTGCGTCTTCCACGCGGAGGCGTACTGCTTCACCGACACCGGCGCGCCAACGTCGGCGCAGAACGCGTTGATGTCCGCGGCGAGCGCTTCGGTCTTCGCGTTCAGGCGCTTCTGCAGTTCGCCGCCATCGGCCTTGAAGTGCTCCAGCACCGCCTTCGCCGCAACCAGCGCGAGCGGATGGCGCACGAACGTGCCGGCGAAGTACGTCACGCCGACGGTGGGCACCGAATCGTCGCCGTACTGCCAGTGGCCGCCATCCAGCGCATCCATGTACTCGCGCTTGCCGGCGATCACGCCGATGGGGAAGCCGCCGCCGACGACCTTGCCGTAGGTCGCGATGTCGGCCTTGATGCCGAAGATCGCCTGCACGCCGCCCGGGTTGGAGCGGAAGCCGGTGACCACTTCGTCGAAGATCAGCAGCGCGCCGTTGTCCTGCGTGAGCTGGCGCAGTTCCTTGAGGAAGTCGACCGGACGGAAGTCCAGGCGGCGGCTCTGCACGGGTTCGACGAGCACCGCGGCGATCTCGTGGATGCGCGACTTGATGATCTCCATCGCCTCGGGCGTGCCGTAATCGAGCACGAGCACGTTCTCGGCGGTGTTGCGCAGGATGCCCGGCGCCGCCGGCACGGCGCGCAGCGACTTGGTGCCGCGCACGATCACTTCATCGACGATGCCGTGGTACGACCCGGTGAACAGCACCACCGTGCTGCGCGCGGTGATCGTGCGTGCGATGCGCAGCGCGCCGAGCACGGCTTCGGAACCGGTGTTGCACAGTGCGGCGCGATCGTGCCCGGTGAGTTCGCACACCAGCTGCGCGACTTCGCCGGCGACCGGGTGCTGCGGGCCGATCTCGTACCCCTTGTCGAGCTGTTCGCGCACGGCATCGAGCACGAAGTCCGGCTGCCAGCCGAACAGGCTCATGCCGAAGCCGTTGAGCGCGTCGACGTATTCGTTGCCGTCGATGTCGATGACGCGGGAACCTTTGGAACGTTCGACGACGATCTGGTAGACGATCTCCTTCGTCAGCGGACGGAAGCCATTGACGACGCGTGGATCGGCGAGCTGCGAACGGTTGGCCTGCGTGTATTCCTTCGACTTGCGCGTGCGCGCGACGTAGCGGTCCATGAATGCATCGAGCTTGGCCTTCTGCTGCGGCGACAGGTCGGTATCGACGTGGTTCTCGATGCGCGCGATCGCGCCGAAGGCCTTCTTCACGTCGTACTTCTGCTGCACGGCGCCGGTGTCTTCCTCGCCTTCGACGGCCGGCTTCTGCACCGGCGCGGCTGCGGTGGGCGCGGCGACGGCGGGTGCGGCGGCGACGGGCGCAGGTACGGCGATCGGAGCAGTGGCCACGGGAGCGACTGCGCCGCCCGACAGCAACGCCAGCTGCTGCGCCATCAGCTGCATCTGCTGGGCGATCACCTGGCGGGTGAAGTCGTTGCCGCCTTCCAGCGCGGGCAGCGCGACGGGCGCGACCGCAACCGGCGAAAGGGCCATCGGCGCGGCAGTCGCCGCCTGCACGGGCGCCGGCGCGGGGTCGGCGGGCAGCGTCGCGTCGAGCATGCCGGCCAGGCGATCCAGGCTGCTGCAATCGCCCATCAGCTGGCGGAAGTTCACCGGTACCTCGAAGGTCTTCTGCAACTGCACCGCGACCTGCGTCAGCATCAGGCTGTCCAGGCCCAGTTCGATGAAGTTGGTGTCCGCGTCGGCGTCGCTCATGTCGAAGCCGGCGATGTTCTCGAACAGGCCGCGCAATTGCCCGACCAGGCGTTCGCGACGGCCGGGAGCGGGCACGGCGGGGACGGCGGCGGCGGCGGGCAGGGACTGCGGCATGACGGTCTCCAGTACGGTGTTGGTTCGTGCGGCGGTGGCGACCGCCGGGTGCGGGACGACGTTGCCCGGGCTCGCGGCAACCGCCTCCACCCAATAACGTTGTCTCTCGAACGGATAGGTCGGCAGGCGCAGGCGATGGCGGATCGCGCGCGTGTCGAACGCGGCCGGATCGATCGCCGCGCCCTGGCTCCAGAGCCGGCCGGCTGCGTCGACGAGGTCGCGGCGCTCGCTCGCGGGGTTGTCCGACAGGCTGGCGACGGTGGCGATGCGCTGCTTCTGCACGGCCGGCTGCTGGCGCGCGAGCGCGTTCAGCGTGCCGCGCGGGCCCACTTCCAGCAGCACGCGCGAGGGATCCTCGACCAGCGCCTGCAACGCGCCGGAGAAACGCACCGCCTCGCGCAGGTGGCGCGCCCAGTGGTCGGGCGACGTCGCTTCGTCGTCGCGCAGCGGCGCGCCGGTGACGGTGGACACGATGGGCCGCGTCGGCGGACCGAGGCTCACCGCCGCGACGGCCTCGCGGAACGGCGCGACCACCGGCTCCATCATCGTCGAGTGGAACGCGTGCGACGTCCGCAGCGCACGACAGGCGATCCCCTCGCCTTCCAGCTGCGCCTGGAACGCGGCTACCGCGTCCGACGGCCCGGCGACCACGCAGGCCAGCGGCGAGTTCTCCGCCGCGAGCGAGAGCGCCTGCGGCAGGCGTTCGCGCACGGCGTCGGCCGGCAGGCGGATCGACAGCATCGAACCGGCCGGCTGCGCCTGCATCAACGCACCCCGGCGCGCGATGAGGTGCAGCGCATCGCGCAGTTCGAACACGCCGGCCAGGGTCGCGGCGACGAACTCGCCGATGCTGTGGCCGATCATGGCGACGGGCTCGATGCCGCGCGCCATCCACAGCTTCGCCAGCGCGTATTCGATGACGAACGTCGCCGGCTGCATGATCGAGGTCGGCAGCAAGGCCTCGGGGTCTTCCGCGAACAGGCGCTCGCGGAGATCGAAGCCGAGGTCGGCGCGCAGCAGCTTCGCGCATTCGTCCAGCGCGTCGCGGAACACGGGCTCGGCTTCGTACAGGCTGCGCCCCATGCCGGGGTACGTCGCGCCCTGCCCCGGGAACATGAAGACGACGCCGGCCGCGCGGGCCGGCCGGCTGCGCGCGGCGTCGGCCTGCGTGTCGGGCGCGCGCAGGGTTTCGATCGCGGACGGCACGTCGTCGGCCGCAATGGCGATGCGATGCGCGAATGCCTTGCGCCCGACCGCGAGCGTCCACGCCACGTCGGCGAGGTTCGCATCGCGATGCGCGTCGAGGTGATCGGCCAGCCGGTTCACGGCCGCGCCCAGCGCCGCCGGCGTGCGCGCGGACAGCACCAGCAGCTGCGGGCCTTCGGCTTCGCCGGACTCGGGCAGCGGCGGCGCTTCCTCCAGCACGGCGTGCGCGTTGGTTCCGCCGAGGCCGAACGAACTCACGCCCGCGCGGCGCGGTGCGTCGCCGTCGCGTTCCCATGCGCTCATGCGCGCGTTGACGACGAACGGCGTGCTGGCGAAATCGATGGTCGGGTTCGGCGACTCGAAATGGATGCTCGCCGGGATGCGCTTCTCGTGCAGCGAGAGCGCGGTCTTGATCACGCCCGCCGCACCGGCCGCGGTCACCATGTGGCCGACGTTGCTCTTGAGCGAACCGATGCGGCAGAAGCCGCTGTCCTGCGTACCGCGACGGAACGCGCGGGTGAGGCCCTCGATCTCGATCGGATCGCCCAGCGGCGTCGCCGTGCCATGCGCTTCGACGTAGCTGATGCTGCGCGGATCGACGCCGGCCTTGTCGTGCGCGAGCGCGACCACCGCGGCCTGGCCTTCGCTGCTCGGCGCGGTGAAGCTGGCGCGATTGGCGCCGTCGTTGTTGAGCGCGCTGCCACGGATCACGGCGTACACGGGATTGCCGTCGGCGATCGCATCCGACAATCGCTTCAGCAGCACCACCGCTGCGCCATCGCCGAACACCGTGCCCTTCGCGTTCGCGTCGAATGTGCGCGTGTGGCCGTCGGGCGAGAGCATCGAACCTTCCTGGTACAGGTAACCGCTGCGCGGCGGGCACGTCACCGCGATGCCACCCGCGAGCGCCATGTCGCACAGGCCGGCCTGCAGGCTTTCCACCGCCTGCGCGATCGCGACCAGCGACGTCGAGCACGCCGAGTGCACCGCCACCGCCGGGCCGGTGAGGTTGAGCTTGTGCGCCACGCGCGTGGCGATGTAGTCCTTCTCGTTGCCGAGCATCACCTGCAACGCGCCGACGCGGCTCACCAGGTCCGGATGCGCGGACACGTGGCGCTGGAAGTAGGTGGCGTTGTTCATTCCCGCGAAGACGCCGGTGACGCCGGCGGCGTCCGGCGCATGGCCGCCGCGTTCCAGGCATTCCCAGCACAGCTCCAGGAAGATGCGCTGCTGCGGATCCATCAGCTCCGCCTCGCGCGGGCCGATGCCGAAGAACGCCGCGTCGAACAGCTCGACGTTGTCGATCACGCCGCGCGCGGCGACGTAGGCCGGATCGTTGCGTTCGCTCGCATTGACGGCCGGATCGAGCTCGTCGATGCGGAACTTGGTGATCGAATCGCGGCCTTCGCAGAGGTTGTTCCAGAAGCCTTCGACGTCGTCCGCGCCGGGGAAACGCCCGGCCATCGCGACGATGGCGATGGGCTCGCGCGCATCCACCGTGCGGCGGGTCGGCGCATGCGTGGCCTGCCCGCCTTCCAGCACGATCGCGAGCCGCGCCGGCGTCGGGTGCTGGAAGATCGTCGGCGCCGCCACGCGCGGACCGCTGCCGTCGGCCTGCCAGCCTTCCACGCGGATCTGCTCGGCCAGGCGCACGGCGAGCAGCGAGCTGCCGCCGAGTTCGAAGAAGTTGTCGTCGCGGCCCACGCCCTCGACGTCGAGCAGCGCGCCGAACGCATCGCACAATCGGCGCTCGAGCGATGTCGCCGGCTCGGCGAAGTCGACGGTGAGTTCCGGACGGCGGCGATCCGGCGCGGGCAAGGCCCGTCGGTCGATCTTGCCGTTGACCGTGCGCGGCAGTTCGTCCAGCCGCACGTAACGCGTCGGCACCATGTACGGCGGCAGCGCGGCGGCCAAATGCGCGCGCAGCTGCGGCGCGTGGGCTTCGATGCCGGATTCGACGTAGTACGCGACCAGGCGCTTTTCGCCGGGGAAATCCGCGCGCGCGACGACGATGGACGAAGCGACGGACGGATGCCGCGCGAGCACGGCTTCGACCTCGGTCAGCTCGATGCGGTGCCCGCGGATCTTCACCTGCGCATCGGTGCGGCCGACGAACTCGATCAGCCCATCCTCGCGCAGGCGCACCTGGTCGCCCGTGCGATACAGCACGTCGCCTTCGATGAAGGGATTGGGCACGAAGCGCTCCGCATTGAGCTCCGGCCGCGCGAGATAGCCGCGCGCGACGCCGACGCCGCCCACGCACAACTCGCCGATCACGCCCGTCGGCAGCAGCTGCAGGCGACGGTTGAGCACGTACGCGCTGGTGTCCTGCAGCGGACGGCCGATCGGGATCGTCGCCGCATCGGCCGGCAGGTCGCGCGGAATCGGATGCGAGGTGCACATGATCGTGCACTCGGTCGGGCCGTAGCCGTTGTGCAGGCGCAGCGCCGGCGCGGCGGCCTGCATGCGGCGGATGTGATCGACCGACAGCGCTTCGCCGCCGACGATCAGATCGCGCATCCCGGCCAGGATCATCGCGTCCTCGTCGACCACGGCGTTGAACAGCGCGACGGCCATGATCCCTGCGTTGACGTCGTGCCGCGCGATGGTTTCGCGCAGGCGCGCCGCGGTCGGCGCCACTTCATCGTGCACCACGATCGTGCCGCCGTTGAACAGCGCGCCCCAGATCTCGAGCCCGGAAATGTCGAAGCCCAGCGGCGCCTGGTGCAGCAGGCGGGTGCCGGTGTCGAGGGCGACGTAATCGACGCCGTGCAGTCGGCGGACCAGCGAGCGGTGGCGGATCTCCACCCCCTTCGGCACGCCGGTGGAGCCGGAGGTGAAGAGCACGTACGCGAGCGAATCGCCGTCGATGGCGGGTTCGCCGTCGAACGGGGCATCGTCGCCGTGCACGTTCACGCGCGCGGCATCGCGCGGCATCGCGGCGGCTTCGATCGCGGGATCGACGACCAGCACGCGCACGCGCGCGTTGTCGATCATGAAGGCGACGCGGTCGGCTGGCAGCGCAAGGTCCAGCGGCAGGTACGCGGCGCCGGCCTTGATCACGCCGAGCAGTGCGACCACGGCGTCGAGGGAGCGTGGCAGCGCGACGCCGACGATGTCCCCGGCGACGACGCCCGCCTCGCGCAGGCGCGTGGCGAGCGAGGCGGCGCGGCGGTCGAGTTCGGCGTAGGTGATGGCGGCATCGCGATGGACGACGGCGGTGTTCTGCGGCCACGCCGCGAGTGCCTGCGCGAAGCAGGCGTGCACGGTTTCGTGCTGCGTGCGGGCGGGCGGCGCGAGGGCCCAGTCGTCGATCTGGTGCGAGCGGTCGGCGGCATCCGGAGTGCCGATCCTCGAAAGCGGCGATGCGGGGTCGGATGCGAGCGTCGCGAGTGCGCGGACGGTCGCATCGCCGAGCAGCACGATGGCTTCGCGCGACAGCGGGTCGCGGAACGTGACGTGCAGCTGCGCTCCGTCGATGCGCCAGGACGAGGCGGCGAACGCGGGCGCGTCGTCGGCCTCCGGCACGCACCACGCGCACGGCTGCGGGGCGTCGATCGCATCGGCCGTGTCGATCGCGGTCGCAAGGCGACCCGCATCGATGCCGTCGATGGCGATGCGCAGCTGCCGCCACGCGTTGCCGCGCTTCACCGTCGCCACGATTTCACCCGCGCCCGACAGCCATGCATCCACCGAGGCGAGCGCGGCGACGAGCATCGTGCGCGCATCGCGCGATGCGCCGGCCACGTCGTCCGGAAGCGTGAGGACGAGCGGCTGCGTGGCGCCATCGGTTGCGCCGGCGTGCTGCGGAAGCACGTCGAGCAGCGGCGAATCGATGGCCGGCGTCGCGCCGCGAATGTCCTGTGCCGCTTCAGCCCGGGTACCCATGCACCTGCTCCTCTCCAATGCGGACGGCGCGCGGCGCCGTCGGCAACGATCACGTGCAAACCGGCGGCGATCGGCCGCCGGTTGCGTCAACGCCGGTTGCCGCGCCGGCTCCGCGGCGTCATTGCGCGCGGATGCGTCGTGCGGCGAATTGCAGGCACGTCCGCAGGCAGGTCGTCGCGACGCGACGTGGCAACGGACCGGTTGCCGCGCGCCGGACGTCCGGCGCCGCGACGCGGGCCGCCCTGGCCTCGCGCGATCGGTTGCTGCCGGAATTCCACGACATCGCCTGCCCCTCGTGCGGCACGACCGGTGACGAACCCGCACCGGCCATTCCCTGCCCCTCTCGTCGATCCAAACGGCGCGCGCGCGCGCGAGCGGCCACGTTCGTGCGCCGATGCACGGCGCCGGCAGGCGCGCTAGGATGGCGCCGACAAGGGGGCCCCATGAGCCAGGACTTCGCGCTTCTGTACATGCAGCTTGGTCTGCATCCGGACTGCAGCCTCGAAGACCTCAAGCGCGCGTATCGCGTCCGCGTGGCCGAACTGCATCCGGACCGGCATCTCGACCGCACCGCATCGGACGAGGCGCACGACGCACTCACCGAACTCACCGCGCTGTATTCGGGCGCGATCCGTTTCCATCGCCTGCATGGGCGGTTGCCGGGTTCGACGCCGCGCGGCGCGGCGGCTCCGCGTCCTGCGTCCGGCATTGCGTCGGAAAGCAATGGCCCTTCGTCGCCATCACGCACGATGACCACCACCGGACGCAATGCGCCGCCCAGCGCGACGCCGCGCATCGCGGTGCTCAGCGTGCTCGTGCTGGTGGTGGTGATGGTGGTGCTGCACTGGTCGGAAAGCACGCAGCTCGCGCCGCAGGCCGAGGCGAACGGCGCGGTGGCGGAGGTCGCCGATCCGAATGCGCCGCGCCTGGAACTGGGCATGGAGGAAGCGGCCGTCGTCGCGATCCAGGGTCCGCCGGAACGCGTGCAGGACGGCGTGTGGAATTACGGCTCGTCGTGGGTGCGCTTCGAGGACGGCCATCTGGCCGACTGGGCCAGCGTGCCGCCGAACCGGCTGCTGGTGCCCACGCCGCGACCGGTTCGCCAGGAAGAAAGCGGCGACGCGGACGTGTTCGGGCCGTAACGATCGCGGCTCACCCGACGCGAGCCAGCGTTTGTAGCCGGGTAAGCGAAACGCACCCGGGATTTGCGGCGCCTGGCCCGGGTGCGCTTCGCTTGCCCGGGCTACAGAAACACGGGAACCCCTAGCGCGAACCGCGCTGGAACAGCACCACCTCGACCGTCTGCAACAGGATGATCAGGTCGAACACCAGGCCGTGGTTCTTGACGTAGAACAGGTCGAACTTCAGCTTCTCCTCCGCATCGCGCACGGAGGCGCCATACGGATAGCGCAGCTGCGCCCAGCCGGTCAGGCCCGGCTTCACGCAATGGCGCACGGCGTAGTAGCGGATCTCGCGGCTGAGCATGTCGACGAACTGCGGGCGTTCCGGACGCGGGCCGACGATGCTCATCTCGCCGCGCAGGATGTTGAACAGCTGCGGCAGTTCGTCCAGCCGCGTCAGGCGGATGAACTTGCCCACGCGCGTGGTGCGATCGTCGCCGCGTTGCGCCCAGCGCGCCACCCCATCGCCTTCGGCATCCACGCGCATGCTGCGGAACTTGATCAGCTCGAACGGGCGCCCGCCTTCGCCGATGCGCGTCTGCTGGTAGAGGATCGGGCCGCTGGATTCCAGGCGGACCAGCGCCGCCACCAGCACCATGAAGGGCCACGCGATCAGCAGCAGCGCGGACGCGGCGAGCACGTCGAACAGCCGCTTGTTCATGCAGCGCGACGTCGAATGATCGAAACCGCCGGAGAACACCAGCCACGACGGATCGCACAGGTTCGTCGTGACCAGTCCCGCCTCGCGCTCGAAGAAGGTCGAAAGGTCGGTCATCGCCACGCCGCGCTGCACGCAGGTGAGCATTTCCTCCATCGGCAGGCCGCCGCGACGCTCGTCGGGGGCGACCACGACCTCGCTGATCTGCAACCGGTGCACGACATCGGAAAGCCCGTCCGGCGCGGCGATGCGCATCGATTCGGGCACGCAGGCGTCCTGGCCGGCGATGGGCACGAAGCCGATCAGCGTGAACGCGCGGCGGTCGCTGCCGCGACGCATGCGCGTGTTGATCAGGTCCGCGTTGTGGCCCGCGCCCAGCACCAGCACGCGGCGCTTGAACAGGTCGCCGCGGAACACGTGCATCACGCAATAGCGCAACAGCGCGATGCCGAGCAGGCCCAGGATCATCGCGATGACGATGACGCCGCGGCCGATGTACGCCATGGGCACCAGGTAGTACAGCACCATCAGCCCGATGCCGCCGATCGAGAACGACACCAGCAGGCGCAGCGCGAACTCGAAACGGTTCAGCCGCACGTGCACCTGGTAAAGCCCCAGCGCCGCCATCGCGGTGGTGACGAACATCGCCACCAGCAACGCGCGCAGGCTGAGGTTCTCGGAAAAGATCTCATGGCCTTCGGGATCGTTCATGAAGCGCAGCCACGCCGCGCCCATCACCGCCGCGATCACCAGCAGCACCTCGAGCAGCCAAAGCAGCAGCAACGCCCGGTTCTTCAGACTCGCCTTGCCGAACATCATGACCGCACTCCAGCGATGCGCGCCCAGGGGCGCGCAATGTTGTCTCCGACCTGGGGATGCGCAGGAGCCACGGGAAACGGCGTATCCAGCCGCCACGCTTCCCGTCCCTTACGCCCTGCTCCGCTTCCCGCTTCCCCTCCACTGCACCGTTACAACGACCTTGCGCCGGCGCTCCGGCCAGTCGCATCGGATATCGGCTGCAGATGCAGGCATTCGACCGCGGCCTCGCGCGGCGCCGCTACGGCCGCGGTCCATCGCTCGCCCACATCGAGCATGGCCAGGCGCACGCTGCACGCCGCAGGAGATTCCCGCGCGCTCCCGGCCAGGATGAACTCCGCGCCGGCGGCGGCGCGGAAACTGCACATCTCGCGCGCAAGGCCGATGCCTTCGGCCTTGAGCAGCGCTTCCTTGCGCACCCACAACGCCAGCAACGCACGGCTGCGCGCGGGTTCGGCGAAGTTCGACAGCGATTGCCATTCCGACGCGTGGCACACGCTCTCCGCGATGCCCGGCAGCTCCGTGGCGCGGAATGCCGCTTCGACGTCGATGCCCACCGGCCCCATCGCGCACAGCGCGAACGCGGCCACGCCGTCGGCGTGACTGAGGCTGGTGCGCACGGGTTTTCCGTCGCGCGCGATGCCGGGCAGGTGCGGCGCGCCTTCGGCATCGCGCGCGATGTTCACCGCATCGGGCGCGAGGTCCAGGGACCGCGCGACGAACAGGCGGTGCAGCGCGTAGGTCATCGCCAGCGCCTCGCGGTCGTCCGCGAAGCGGCGTTGCGCCACGCGCTGGCGTTCGGCGGCATCGAGCAGCGCCCAGGCCTCGTCGCGCCAGGGTCGCCAGGCGCGCAACTCGACGATGGCGGTCGCACAGGCGCCGGGCGCCATCGGCCCGCACGCGAACGCGTCGCGCAACGAGCACGCCGATGCTGCCTGTCGCCATGCGACCGCCACCCTCGCCCCCTGTCCGGTCCGGCCGGTTCTGGATTCAACGAACACCAACGCAGGCATGGATCGAAGGCGGACACGTCCTGTCCCGGGCCGTCGCTGCGTTTGGTGCATCAAGGCGACCGCGCCGGACCGGGCGGCGTCACGTCAAACCAAGAGCACAACGAATGGACACGACCGAGATTGGGGAACGGCTGGTCCAGCGGGCCATGCGCGATGCGCAACTGCGCGACGCCGGCCCGCGAGACACCCTCCTGGCCGCCGATGCGGCGGTGCACGGCGCGCCGGCATCGGCGGCATTGCCGACGCTGGAAACGACGCGGCTGGGCGTGATCGGGCTGGGCTACGTCGGCCTGCCGCTCGCGGTGGCGTTCGGCCGGCGCTACGACACCGTCGGCTTCGACATCAACGCACAGCGCGTGGTCGAACTGCGCGAAGGGCGCGACAGCACGCTGGAAGTCGACGCGGCCGAACTCGCGCAGGCGCAGCGCCTGCGCTGCAGCAACGACCTCGGGATGCTGCAGCGCTGCAACGTCTACATCGTCACCGTGCCGACGCCGATCGACGCCGCCAAGCGCCCGGACCTGGGCCCGCTCATGCGCGCGAGCGAGGCGCTGGGCCAGGTGCTCAAGCGCGGCGACGTGGTCGTGTACGAGTCCACCGTGTACCCGGGCTGCACCGAGGAAGTGTGCGTGCCGATCCTCGAACGCGCGTCGGGCCTGGTGTTCAATCGCGATTTCTTCGCCGGCTACAGCCCGGAGCGCATCAATCCGGGCGACCGGGAACATCGGCTCACGCGCATCCTGAAGATCACCTCCGGCTCCACGCCGGCGGCGGCGGATTTCGTCGATGCGCTGTACGGTTCGATCATCGAGGCGGGCACGCACAAGGCCAGTTCGATCAAGGTCGCCGAAGCGGCGAAGGTGATCGAGAACACGCAGCGCGATCTCAACATCGCGCTCGTCAACGACCTGGCGATCCTGTTCAACAAGCTTGGCATCGACACGCTGGAAGTGCTGCAGGCCGCCGGTACCAAGTGGAATTTCCTGCCGTTCCGCCCGGGGCTGGTGGGCGGCCACTGCATCGGCGTGGACCCGTACTACCTGACCCACAAGGCGCAGGAAATCGGCCACCACCCCGACGTGATCCTCGCCGGCCGCCGCACCAACGACGGCATGGGTGCGTACATCGCCAGCGAAGTCGTGCGACTGATGGTGCGCAAGGGGATCAACCCGGTGCAGGCGCGCATCCTCGTGCTGGGGCTGGCGTTCAAGGAGAACTGTCCGGACCTTCGCAACACGCGCGTGGTCGACATCGTGCGGGCGCTGCGCGGCTACAACGCGCAGGTCGACGTGCACGACCCGTGGGTGGACGCGGGCGACGCGGCGCACGAGTACGGCCTGGACACCGTCGCCTCGCCGGATGAAGGCGGGTACGACGCGGTGATCGTCGCTGTGGCGCATCGGCAGTTCGCGCAGCTGGGCGCGCGGGGCGTGCGCGCCTACGGCAAGCCGGTGTCGGTGGTCTACGACGTCAAGTACGTGCTGCCGCGCGATGCGGTGGACGGTCGGCTGTGACGATGAGGGTGCTCGTCACCGGCACGGCCGGTTTCATCGGGTCGCACGTCGCGCAGGTCCTGCTCGCGCGCGGCGACGAGGTGATCGGCTTCGACAATCTCAACGATTACTACGATGTGGGGCTCAAGCGCGCGCGGCTGGCACGGTTCGCGGAGCATCCGGCGTACACGCATGTGCACGGGGACCTGGCCGATCGCGATGCGGTGGAGGCGCTGTTCGAACGGCATCGCCCCGCGCGCGTGGTGCACCTGGCCGCGCAGGCGGGCGTGCGCTATGCGGCGGAGAACCCGCACGTGTACGTGGCGAGCAACGTCACCGGCTTCCTGCACGTGCTCGAAGGCGCGCGGCGGCACGGTGTCGAACATGTGGTGTATGCCTCGACCAGTTCGGTGTACGGCGCCAACACCGCGATGCCGTTCTCCGAGCACCAGCACACCGAACATCCGCTCACGCTCTACGCCGCCACCAAGAAGGCGAACGAGGCGATGGCGCACAGCTATGCGCACCTGTACGGCGTGCCGTGCACGGGGCTGCGGTTCTTCACGGTGTACGGGCCATGGGGCCGGCCGGACATGGCGCTGTTCCTGTTCACGCGCGCGATCCTCGCGGGCGAGCCGATCCCGGTGTTCAACCACGGCCGCCACAAGCGCAGCTTCACCTACATCGACGACATCGTCGCGGGCGTGGTGCGCGCGCTCGATCGCGTGCCTCGCGTCGATGACGCCTGGGATGGCGCATCGCCGGATCCGGCGAGCAGCGGCGTCGCGCCGTATCGGCTGTACAACATCGGCAGCGGCGAAAGCGTCGAACTGCTGCGCTACATCGAAATGCTGGAGCGGTGCCTGGGTCGCAAGGCGAGCCTGCGCATGCTCCCTCTCCAACCCGGCGACGTGCCGGCCACCGAAGCGGACTGCACCGATCTCGCACGCGACATGGGGTATGCGCCGGGCGTGACGGTGGAGGAAGGCGTGGCGCGGTTCGTTGCGTGGTATCGCGGGTATTACGGCGATGGCGCTGCGCGCGAGCCCGGGTCGGCGGGTGCGGGGGCCGTGGTGGCTTGAGGGTTGTGTGTTTTCGTTTTCCGATCGCGACATCGAGCAAGCGTTGTCTCGGGCAAAAAGCGAAAATGGGTTCCAGCTTTCGCTGGAATGACGGGGATGCGGTTTTCGTCGTGGGAGTGCCCCGTGAGTTGCGGGCCTGGATCCCGGCCTGCGCCGGGACGACGGGTTGGAGGCGATTCCCGATTCCCGATTCCCGATTCCCGATTCCCGCGAAAAGAACACAAACAAAAAGGCCGATGCTTTCGCATCGGCCTTTTTGTCTTGTATGGCGCGCCCGGAGAGATTCGAACTCCCGACCACCAAGTTCGTAGCCTGGTGCTCTATCCAGCTGAGCTACGGGCGCTGAGTTGAAAAATTATGAAGGATCGTTGCCGATTCGTCAAACATTTTTCGAACACTTTGATCGAAGCCGTTGAAGGCGCTTCAACCATGCACGAACCGCGCGGATTCGTGCGACCGTCTGGATCTCATGCACATCGCCGGTGGCGTCATGCACGACCAGCATGCGTTGCATCCTGGGGCCGATCCGGCCGGCCGATGGAACTGGCGGAGACTGAGGGATTCGAACCCTCGATGGAGCTTTTGACCCCATACTCCCTTAGCAGGGGAGCCCCTTCGGCCTCTCGGGCAAGTCTCCGCGGAACATCAAAACGGTGCGGGCGCAAGGATAGCGGCTCGCTCCGATTACGGCAAACGGTTTTCTCAGCCCGCGCCGTGCTTGCCGGACTCGCTGTCCGCCGGCTCTTCGCCGCGCTGGATGCGCTGGTAGATCTCTTCACGGTGAACCGCAACATCTTTCGGCGCGGTAATACCAATGCGCACCTGGTTTCCCTTGACGCCGAGCACGGTGACGGTCACCGAGTCGCCGATCATCAAGGTCTCACCGACGCGACGCGTCAGGATCAGCATCTAACATCTCCTATGGCCGCCCTTCGGGGTCGGCATGCGGGAGCTCCCGGAGCTCCCCGATTTCGAAACACAAACGTGGATCATCTTAGCGGCGGGCCAAACGCCCCCGCAACCGCAAGTGGTCAACGTTCACCATTCAATTCAGCCAAGCTTGGCCTCGACCCAGGCCGGCACCTCCGCGAGCACCTGGACCAGCGCCGGGCCATCCTCGCCACCGCCCTGGGCCATGTCCGGACGCCCGCCGCCCTTGCCGTTGATCCGACTGGCCACGTGCGCGAGGAGTTCCCCCGCCTTGACCTTGCCTGCCGCGCTTCCGTTCACGCCGGCTACCAGGGCAGCCTTGCCCTCGCTCGCCCCGGCCAGGACGATCACCGCATCGCCCATCTGCTGCTTGAGGCGGTCGACCGCCTCGCGCAGCGCCTTGGCGTCGAACCCCTCCAGCCGCGTCGCCACGACCTTGACGCCCGCCACCTGCGCGGCCGAGGCCGCCAGGTCGGAGGTCGCGCCGGACGCGGCCTTGGCCTTCAGAGACTCAAGCTCGCGCTCCAGCTTCTTCTGGCGATCGAGCAGGCTGCGCAGCTTGTCGGAGACGTCGGCCGCGTTGCCGCCCAGCAGACGCGCGGCCTCGTCGAGGCGGCGTTCCTCCTCGGCCACGAAGTCCAGCGCGCCCTGCCCGGTCAGCGCCTCGATGCGGCGCACGCCTGCGGACACGCCGCCTTCGGAGACGATCTTGAACAGACCGATGTCGCCGGTGCGCGAAACGTGCGTGCCGCCGCACAGCTCGGTCGAGGTGCCGCCCATGCGCAGCACGCGCACGCGGTCGCCGTACTTCTCGCCGAACAGCGCCATCGCGCCGAAATCCAGCGCTTCCTGCATGCCCATGTGGTGCACTTCGGCGGCGTGGTTGCCGCGGATCTCGGCGTTGACGCGACGCTCGATTTCGGCGAGCTCGCCCGCGCCCACCGGCGCGAAATGCGAGAAGTCGAAGCGCAGGCGGTCGGGCGCGACCAGCGAGCCCTTCTGCACGACGTGGTCGCCCAGCACGCTGCGCAGCGCGGAGTGCAACAGGTGCGTGGCCGAATGGTTGAGCACGGTCGCGGCACGGCGCACGGCGTCGACGCTCGCACGCACGCGATCGCCGCGCTGCAACGAACCGCTGGCAAGCATGCCGACGTGGCCGTGGAACTGGCCGGCGAACTTCACCGTGTCGCGCACTTCGAAGCGTGCGGCACCGGCTTCCAGATCGCCGGTGTCGCCGACCTGGCCGCCGCTTTCGGCGTAGAACGGCGTGCGATCGAGGATCACCGCCGCTTCCTCGCCCGCCTCGATGCGGTCCACCGCGCGGCCGTTCTTCAGCAACGCGACGACTTCCAGGCCTTCGTCGGCGAGTCGTTCGTAACCCAGGAACTGCGTCGGCGCGAGCTGCGCGGCGAGTTCGGCCGGCATCGTCGCGGTGTTGCCGAACTTGCCGGCGGCACGCGCGGTCTCGCGCTGCTGTTCCATCGCGGCTTCGAAGCCTTCCATGTCCACCGACAGGCCGCGCTCGCGCGCGATGTCGGCGGTCAGGTCGACCGGGAAGCCGTAGGTGTCGTACAGGCGGAACGCGTCGACACCCGGAATGGTGGTGTTCGAGCGCGCGGCGACTTCATCGAAGATGCGCATGCCCGCGTCAAGCGTTTCGGCGAAGCGCTCTTCCTCGGCCAGCAGCGCGCGTTCGACGAACTCGCGCTTGGCGGTCAGCTCCGGATACGCATCGCCCATCACCTCGACCAGCGGCGCGACCATGCGGTGGAAGAACGGGCCCTTCTGGCCCAGCATCCAGCCATGGCGCAGCGCGCGTCGGATGATGCGGCGCAGGACGTAGCCGCGGCCTTCGTTGCTCGGCAGCACGCCATCGACGATGAGGAAGGCGCAGGCGCGGATGTGGTCGGCGATGACGCGCAGCGACTTGTTGTCGAGGTCCGGCGTGGAGGTGAACTCCGCGGCCTTGGCGATCAGGTGACGGAACAGGTCGATCTCGTAGTTGCCGTGCACGCCCTGCAGCACGGCCGCCAGGCGCTCCAGGCCCATGCCGGTGTCGACGCATGGCGCCGGCAGCGGCAGCAGCGTGCCGTCGGGCTGGCGGTCGAACTGCATGAACACCAGGTTCCAGATCTCGATGTAGCGGTCGCCGTCCTCGTCGGGCGAACCCGGCGGGCCACCGGCGATGTGCGCGCCGTGATCGTAGAAAATTTCTGTGCACGGGCCGCACGGACCGGTGTCGGCCATCTGCCAGAAATTGTCGGAGGCGAACGGCGCACCCTTGTTGTCGCCAATGCGCACGATGCGCTCGGCCGGCACGCCGATCTTCCTGTTCCAGATCTCGTAGGCTTCGTCGTCGGTGTGGTAGACCGTGACGGTGAGGCGCTCGGCCGGCAGCCCCCAGACCTTGGTCAGCAGTTCCCAGGCCCAGGCGATGGCGTCTTCCTTGAAGTAGTCGCCGAAGGACCAGTTGCCCAGCATTTCGAAGAACGTGTGGTGGCGCGCGGTGTAGCCGACCTGGTCGAGGTCGTTGTGCTTGCCGCCGGCGCGCAGGCAGCGCTGCACATCGGCCGCGCGCACGTAGCCGGGCTTCTCGCTGCCGAGGAAGACGTTCTTGAACTGGACCATGCCCGAGTTGGTGAACAGCAACGTCGGGTCGTTGGCCGGCACCAGCGGTGCCGACGGCACGATGGTGTGGGCCTTTCCGCGGAAGAATTCGAGGAAATCGCTGCGGATTTCGGTAGTGGTTTTCATGCCTGCGCGCGAAGTCGGTGACAGGGCCGGACTGCCCGACCGGCCCATGCCCTCCTAGTGGGGGCGTCGACAGGAGCAGGCAACCCGAACCCGAAAGCCGGCTAGCGTAGCAGGACGGGCGCCCACGCGCTTGGCCCGTGGCGCATGCCTTTCCGGACTTTCGCGGACATTCCCGCGTTCATGCTGGCGGGGCTGCCGCTTCGGGAAAGCGACGCCGGCCTGCTTGTGATCCGCCGCGACGGATTGTCGGAACGGCTGGACGCGGCCCGCATGGTCGAGCCCCGTGCTGGACTCAGTCGCCCAGATCCAGCCGGGTCGCCGCTCGCACGCTGTCGCCATCGAAACCGCGGCGTATCAGGAAATCGGCCGCCTTGCGCCGCTGCGCCAGCTCGTCCAGCGACTTGCCGAAGCGGCGGCGGACCAGATCGCGGGCGTTCTCCGTCCAATCGCCGTCGAACGTGCCCATGGCATGGGCAATGGCCTCGCCGTCCAATCCATGCGTGGACAGTTCCGCCCGGATGCGCAATGGGCCGTAGCCGCTGACTGCGCGACTGCGGACGAGGCTTTCGGCGAACCGCGCATCGTTCTGCCAGCCCTCGCCTGCCAGGCGATCCACCGCAGCCTGTACCTCGCCGGGATCCAGGCCGCGCGAGGTCAGCTTGCGGTTCAACTCCTTGCGGGAGTGCTCGCGACGCGCGAGCAACCCCAGCGCGCGTTGCACCGGGGTCTGCTCGCGAACCCGGCGGCGGCGGCCGGAAGCCTCCCCGCTGCCGCCATCGCGGGGATCGTCATGCATGGCGAGAGCCCGACTTCATGCGATGCGACTCCGACGATCAGTCGTCCTGACCGTCGTCGTCCTCGCCGCGGCCGGCTTCGGCCGGGACGAACTTTTCGCGCAGCGCCGCTTCCAGGCGCTCGGCGACCTGCGGGTTTTCCTTCAGGTACTGGCGGGCGTTCTCCTTGCCCTGACCGATGCGCTCGTCGTACGCGCTGTACCAGGCACCGGACTTCTCGACCAGCTTGGCCTCCACGCCCATGTCGATCAGTTCGCCCTCTCGCGAGATGCCTTCGCCGTAGAGGATTTCGGTGACGACCTGCTTGAACGGCGGCGCCAACTTGTTCTTCACGACCTTGATGCGGGTCTGGTTGCCGATGATCTCGTCGCCCTTCTTGATCGAACCGATGCGACGGATGTCCAGGCGCACCGAGGCGTAGAACTTCAGTGCGTTGCCGCCGGTCGTGGTTTCCGGGCTCTGGCCCGGCATCATCACGCCGATCTTCATGCGCAGCTGGTTGATGAAGATCACCAGGCAGTTGGAGCGCTTGATGTTGCCGGTGAGCTTGCGCAGCGCCTGGCTCATCAGGCGGGCCTGCAGGCCCGGCAGCTGGTCGCCCATCTCGCCTTCGATTTCGGCCTTCGGCGTCAGCGCGGCGACCGAGTCGACCACGACCATGTCGATCGCGCCCGAACGCACCAGCATGTCGGCGATTTCCAGCGCCTGCTCGCCCGTGTCCGGCTGGCTGACCAGCAGGTCGTCGACGTTGACGCCGAGCTTGGCGGCATAGATGGGATCGAGCGCGTGTTCGGCGTCGATGAAGGCGCAGGTGCCGCCGGCCTTCTGGCACTGGGCGATGGCCTGCAGCGTGAGGGTGGTCTTGCCCGAGGACTCCGGACCGTAGATCTCGACGACGCGGCCCTTCGGCAGGCCGCCGATGCCCAGCGCGATGTCGAGCATCAGCGAGCCGGTGCCGATGACTTCCGTCGCTTCGATCGTGCGATCGCCCATGCGCATCACCGAGCCCTTGCCGAACTGCTTTTCGATCTGGCCCAGTGCGGCCGAAAGGGCGCGCTTCTTGTTGTCGTCCATCGTGGAGTTTTCCTTCAGTGTCAGTGGCGGAAGTCGTTGCGTGGAAGCAATCTAGCGGTGGCGTATCGCACGGGCTGAGACGCGCCGGCGGTCGTGTCCAGATTGCGTGGGCGATCCCCGGCCGACCATGAGGGGTGTCCGGGACAGGGTGTGGGAAAACCCCGCACCCTGCCCCGGAACGCCACTGACGCTGGCCCGGAAAAACGCCCGGAAGTTCATCGGTTGGGCCTCACCAGCCCGCAGTACAGGCCTTCGATCGCGAAGTCCTGGCCCGGCTCGACCTCGATGGGTGCGTAGTCGGGATTGCGAGGCAGCAGGCGGATGCGGTCCTTGCCGATCTTGAGGAGCTTGACGGTGATCTCGTCGTCGATGCGCGCGACCACGATCTGGCCCGAGCGCGCGTCGTTCGTGCGATGCACGCCGATGAGGTCGCCGCTGAAGATGCCTTCGTCGCGCATGGAATCGCCCTTCACCTTGAGCAGGTAGTCGGGCGTGGGCGAGAAGAACACGCGGTCGAGCAGGACGAAGTCGTCCGAGCCGATGTCCGCACCGATCGGACGGCCGGCGGCCACCTGCCCCAGCACCGGAAGGCGCAACGCATCGTTGGCGGCGTCGCCCGCCTCCACATGCCGGACCGGCAGTGCTTCGGACACCGGTTCGACCGCCGCGCACAGGCGAATGGCCCGCGCCCGGCCGGGCATGCGCTGGATCGCGCCCGCCTGTTCCAGCGCCTCCAGGTGGTACTGGGCCGCCCGGACGCTGCTGAAGCCCATGGCCCGGGCGATCTCGGTCTGCGACGGCGGAACGCCCTCGGCCTCGATGCGCTCGGCGATGAGGGCGAGGATGGCGCGCTGGGTGTCGGTGATGTCCATTAGTAGCAATACTACTAACGGCGAGTGGAGAGTCAAGAGGAGCGGGAAACGGGTCCCCGCCCTGCGCTCCTTCCCGGCCTACGCCATCAGTTCGGCGAGCCCGTGCAGCGCCGCGGCGACCGTCTGCCGGCGCACCGCGTCGCGGTCGCCGTCGAAATGGAAGGTCACCGCGGTCGGGTAGCCGCCGCGCCGCTTCCAGGCGATCCACACCGTGCCGACCGGCTTGTCCTCGGTGCCGCCGCCCGGCCCGGCGATGCCGGTGACCGCCACCGCCAGGGTCGCACCCGAGTGCACGAGTGCGCCGGACACCATCTCGATCACCGTCTCGCGGCTGACCGCGCCGTGCGTTTCCAGCGTCTGCGGGCGCACGCCCAGCAGCGCCTGCTTGGCTTCGTAGCTGTAAGCGGCCATGCCGCATTCGAACCAGCCGGACGAGCCGGGAATGTCGGTCAGCATCTTGGCGATCCAGCCACCGGTGCAGCTTTCGGCGGTGACCAGGGTCTGGCGATGGGCGCGGGCGGCTTCGGCGACCTGTTGCGCCAGGCGCAGCAGGGAGGCATCGGTGACGTCGTTCTTCATGGGCCGATGATAGCCCGTCGCCCGTTTCCCTCGCGCCCGCTCCGCGGCCCGCTGCCCCGGATGACCGGCGACTCGACAGCGAAGGCTTCGGCGAAATCGCCGTCGGCTGCTAGCCTAATGCCCCTTTCGCCGGCCCGCCGGCGCCGTCCCACGCAGCAGCAGATCCGCGATCCATGAGCCAAGCCGAACGGCCGCAGGAACACACGCCCCTGATGAAGCAGTTCTTCGCCGCCAAGGCGGAGCACCCGGACGTGCTGCTGTTCTTCCGCATGGGCGATTTCTACGAGCTGTTCTACGACGACGCGCGCAAGGCCGCGCGGCTGCTCGACATCACCCTGACCCAGCGCGGACAGTCCGCCGGGCAACCGATTCCGATGGCCGGGGTGCCGCACCATTCGGCCGAAGGCTACCTGGCGCGGCTGGTGGCGCTGGGCGAGTCGGTGGCGATCTGCGAGCAGATCGGCGACCCCGCGCTCGCCAAGGGCATCGTCGAACGCAAGGTGGTGCGCATCGTCACGCCGGGCACGGTGACCGACGAGGCGCTGCTCAACGAGCGCCGCGACACGCTGCTGCTCGCCATCGCGCGCGGCAAGACGGGGTACGGGCTTGCATGGGCGGACCTCGCCGGCGGACGTTTCCTCGTCAACGAAGTGGCGAACGAGGACGCGCTGGAAGCCGAGATCGCGCGCCTGGAACCGGCCGAAACGCTGGTCGCCGACGAGGACGGCTGGCAGCCGTGGATCGCCGAACGCACCGGCGTGCGCCGTCGCGCGCCGTGGCTGTTCGACGCCGACAGCGGCCGTCGCCAGCTGCTGCGTTTCTTCAACCTGCACGACCTCTCCGGTTTCGGCCTCGAAGACAAGCCGCTTTCGATCGCCGCCGCCGCCGCGCTGCTCGGCTACGTCGAGGAAACGCAGAAGCAGCGGCTGCCGCACCTGACCTCGATCGCAGTGGAATCCGGCGACGGTGCGATCGCGATGAACGCCGCGACGCGTCGTCATCTCGAACTCGACACCCGCGTCGATGGAGATACGCGCAACACCCTGCTCGGCATCCTCGATTCGACCATCACGCCGATGGGCGGCCGGTTGCTGCGCCGCTGGCTGCATCGTCCGCTGCGCGATCGCAGCGTGCTGCGCCATCGCCAGCAGGCCGTCGCCACGCTCATCGAATCGCGCTGCGGTGACACGCTGCGCGAAGGTTTTCGCGCGCTCGGCGACCTGGAACGCATTCTTTCGCGCATCGCACTGCGCAGTGCGCGTCCGCGCGATCTTTCCACGCTGCGCGATGGCCTGGGCATGCTGCCCGACGTGCGCGCGACGCTCGCGCCGCTGGATTCGCCGTGCCTGGCCGAACTCGCGGCGGAGCTCGGCGAGCACGACGACCACGCGCACCTGCTCAAGTCGGCGATCGTGCCGCAGCCGCCGGTGCTGGCGCGCGACGGCGGCATCTTCGCCGAAGGCTACGACGCCGAACTCGACGAACTGCGCACGCTCTCGACCAACGCCGACCAGTTCCTGATCGACCTGGAAGCGCGCGAGAAGGCCGCCACCGGCATCGCGACGCTGAAGGTCGGCTACAACCGCGTGCACGGCTACTACATCGAGATCAGCAAGGGCCAGTCCGACAAGGCGCCGACGCACTACACGCGCCGGCAGACGCTGACCGGCGCCGAGCGCTACATCACCGAGGAACTCAAGCAGTTCGAGGACAAGGTGCTGTCCGCGCGCGAACGTGCGCTGGCCCGCGAGCGCCTGCTGTACGAACAGCTGCTCGATGCCCTGAACGAACGCCTGCAGCCGCTCAAGCGCTGCGCTGCCGCGTTGGCTGAACTCGACGTGCTCGCGTGTTTCGCCGAACGCGCGCAGTCGCTGGACTGGTCGCAGCCGCAGCTCGACGACGAACCCGGCATCCGCATCGAACGCGGTCGCCATCCGGTGGTGGAGGCCGTGCGTAGCGATCCGTTCGAGCCCAACGACCTGGTGTTCGACGAAGACCGCCGCATGCTGGTGATCACCGGCCCGAACATGGGCGGTAAATCGACCTACATGCGCCAGAACGCGCTGATCGTGCTGCTCGCGCACATCGGCAGTTTCGTGCCGGCCTCGCGCGCGGTGATCGGGCCGATCGACCGCATCCTCACGCGCATCGGCGCGGGCGACGACCTCGCGCGCGGGCAGTCGACCTTCATGGTCGAGATGAGCGAAACCAGCTACATCCTGCATCACGCGACGCACCAGTCGCTGGTGCTGATGGACGAGATCGGACGCGGCACGTCGACCTACGATGGCCTCGCGCTCGCCGAAGCCTGCGCGCGGCACCTGGCGCATCACAATCGCGCGTACACGCTGTTTGCGACGCATTACTTCGAGCTCACGCGCCTGGCCGAACCGGGCAGCGGCATCGCGAACGTGCATCTGGATGCGATCGAACATGGCGACCAGTTGGTCTTCATGCACGCCGTCAAGGACGGCCCGGCCGACCGCAGTTTCGGCCTGCAGGTGGCGGCGCTCGCCGGCCTGCCGAAGGCCGTGGTGCAGCAGGCGCGTGGTCGTCTTGCGGAACTGGAGCAGCAGAGCCGCGACGCGCCTTCCCCGTCGCTGGCGCCGGCGGCGCTGGATGCGCCGCAGCAGTTCGGATTGTTCGCGCCGTCCTCGGCGGCGCTCGAGGCGCTGGCGTCGATCGATCCGGACGACCTGACGCCGAAGCAGGCGCTCGAAGCGCTGTATCGCCTGAAAGCGCTGTCCTGAATTTGTGCCTGTAGCCGGGTAAGCGAAGCGCACCCGGGGAACAGATCGCAGCCCGTCCCGGGTGCGCTTCGTTTACCCGGGCTACGACCGCCGCGGCGGCCGTTTGGCATCACGCGATTGAAATGGATCGGGGCTCATGATCGCCCCGCGTCGGAGCGTGCTCATGCATGCCCCACCGAAGCCGTTTCGCCGTGCAACGCGGCGACCGGGCGCAGGGAGCGCGCAACGTACCGCGCGTGTCGAGCCTGATAGCCAGCTCCTATCGAAGCGTTCGCAACAAACGATTTTCCCCGATCGCCCGCGCTTCCTACTCTCTCACTCCACACGACAGGAACGGAGTCAGCCATGAGCCAGCCCCCCGACAAGCCCGCCAAGACGCCGCTGACCACGGCCTTCGGCGCCCCGGTCATCGACAACGACAACAGCCTGACCGCGGGTCCGCGCGGGCCACTGCTGATGCAGGACGTATGGCTGATCGAGAAACTCGCCAACCTCAACCGCGAAGTCATTCCCGAGCGCCGCATGCACGCGAAGGGTTCCGGCGCGTTCGGGACGTTCACGGTCACCAACGACATCACCCGATACACCCGCGCGAAGATCTTCGAGAAGGTCGGCAAGAAGACCGAGATGTTCGCCCGCTTCACCACCGTAGCCGGCGAACGCGGCGCGGCCGACGCCGAGCGCGACATCCGCGGTTTCGCGCTGAAGTTCTATACCGAGGAAGGCAACTGGGACCTGGTCGGCAACAACACGCCGGTGTTCTTCGTGCGCGATCCGCGCAAGTTCCCGGACCTCAACAAGGCGGTGAAGCGCGATCCGCAGACCAACCTGCGCAGCGCGCGCAACAACTGGGATTTCTGGACCAGCCTGCCGGAGGCGCTGCACCAGGTCACCATCGTGATGAGCGATCGCGGCATCCCGGCGAGCTATCGCCACATGCACGGTTTCGGCTCGCACACCTACAGCTTCTACAACAACCATGGCGAGCGGTTCTGGGTGAAGTTCCACATCCGCACGCAGCAGGGCATCAGGAATCTTACCGACGAGGAAGCGCAGGAGCTGATCGGCCGCGATCGCGAAAGCCACCAGCGCGACCTGTTCGATGCGATCGAGCGCGGTGAATTCCCGAAGTGGACGATGTACATCCAGGTGATGCCGGAAACCGACGCGGAAAAGGTGCCGTACCACCCGTTCGACCTCACCAAGGTGTGGCCGCACAAGGATTATCCGCTGATCGAAGTGGGCGTGATGGAGCTCAACCGAAATCCGCAGAACTTCTACGCCGACGTCGAGCAGAGCGCGTTCGCGCCGAACAACCTGGTGCCGGGCATCAGCGTGTCGCCGGACAAGATGCTTCAGGCGCGGCTGTTCGCGTATTCGGATGCGCAACGGTATCGCCTGGGCGTGAACCATCACCAGATCCCGGTGAACGCGGCGCGCTGCCCGGTGCACAGCAACCATCGCGACGGCGCGATGCGCGTGGACGGCAATTACGGCGCGAACCTGCACTACACGCCCAACAGTTACGGCCAGTGGGAGGCGCAACCGGAGTACCGCGAGCCGGCGCTGAAGATCAACGGCAACGCGGATTTCTGGAACTTCCGCGAGGACGACGCCGATTACTTCAAGCAGCCCGGCGACCTGTTCCGCCTGATGACGCCGGCGCAGCAGCAGGTGCTGTTCGACAACACCGCACGCGCCATGGGCGATGCGCCGGACTTCATCAAGCAGCGCCACATCGACAACTGCAGCAAGGCCGATCCGGCATACGGCGCGGGCGTGGCGAAGGCGCTGAGGATGGAAGCGGCCAACCCTGCTCATACCGAAAGCGGCACGGTGAATCATCCGGTCGAGGCGGGTTGATCGGCGATCGCGTCCGACGCCTTCGCGGCAGGCATTCGCCCCTCTCCCGCACAACGCGAGAGGGGCGACATCATCTGGCGGATGTTGGACGAGACATCGTCTCTTCACGCCATCACGACAACTGAACGTGGCGGCGTTAGCATCGAGCCCCCACTTCGAGGCCCATCGCCATGAGCGCTCCCATGACCCGCGACCTGCTCGATCAATTGCAGGGGCAACCGCTCGCCGACATCGGCAACCAGCTCGGTCTTTCGCCCACGCAGGCACAGGGCGCGGTGTCGGCGGCGCTGCCGCTGCTGCTCGGCGCGCTCGGCCGGAACGCGAGCCAGCCGCAGGGCGCCGAAGCGCTGTTCGGTGCGTTGCAGCGCGATCATGCGGGCCTCGACATCGGCAGCGTGCTCGGCTCGGTACTTGGCGGCGGCGGCCAGGGCGGTTCGATCCTCGACCACGTGCTCGGCGGACGCCAGCAGAACGCGGCGCAGGGCCTGGGCGCGGCAACGGGCCTGGGCCAGGGTCAGGCGAGTTCGCTGCTGCAGATGCTCGCGCCGCTGGTGATGGCCTACCTCGCCAAGCGCATGTTCGCCGGCAATGGCGGCGGCGGACTCGCGGGCTCGCCGCAGCAGTTGGGCGATGTGCTGGGACAGGAACGCCAGACCATCGCGCAACAGGGCGGCATCGGTGGCTCGCTGATGGGCGCCGTGCTCGATCGCGACGGCGACGGCGATACCGATTTCTCCGACCTGATCGGACTGGCCGGATCCTTCCTGGGCGGCGGGCGGCGCTGAGGCGTCGCGCCCTGCCCTCGCACCGGTCGCGCTGCCGCGCGGGAGCGCGACCTCGACTACATCGCGTCGATATCGCCCAGCGCGCGGATGAGTCTCCGCGCCCGTTTGTCGGGCCTGGTTTCCGGCGGGCGATATCCCGTGCGTTCGGCGACGCGCAGCGCGCGCGCCTGTTCGCGCGCCGCACGCGACGCATCGCTTTCCTGATACAGCGCCTGCGCGACGCTCGCCGGCCCGCGCGTGTCGCTCAGGCCGCGCACTTCGATCTCGAAGGTTTCCTCGCCGCGCACGATGCGCAGCGCATCGTGCACCCGCACCGCGCGCGAAGGCTTCGCGCGCTGGCCGCCGATGTCGATCTTGCCGGTTTCGATCGCCTGCTTGGCCAGCGATCGCGTCTTGAAGAATCGCGCCGCCCACAACCACAGGTCCAGGCGCACGGAGGGCGTGGAAGAATCAGGTACGTCGCTCACTGCTCGGTCCGGTGATGCCTGCTCGGCTTCGTTGGCTTGGGGCGATTATCGCAGGGTCGGTGTCGTCGTCGCGCGTGCGGTCGGACATGGCGCGGCGTTCGCGCGAACGGTGCTACCGTGCCGCCTCTTCACGTCGCTGGATGGCCCGCATCGCATGGCGCCCACGTCGCACAACCTCACCGAAGGTCCCATCGGCCGCAACCTGTTCGCCTTCGCGCTGCCGATCCTCGCCGGCAACGTCGCCCAGTCGCTCAACGGCTCGGTCAACGCGGTCTGGGTCGGCCGCTTCCTCGGCGAGGAAGCGCTCACCGCGACGGCGAACGCCAACAACATCATGTTCTTCCTGATCGGCTCGGTGTTCGGCATCGGCATGGCGGCGACGATCCTGATCGCGCAGGCGATGGGCGCGCGCGACCTCACCCAGGCGCGACGCGTGATGGGCACCAGCGCGACGTTCTTCATCGGCCTGTCGGTGGTGATCGCCTCGCTCGGGCAATGGTTGTCGCGGCATCTGCTTGCCGCGATGGGCACGCCGGCCACCTCGCTGCACCTGGCCGAGGATTACCTGCGTGTGATCTTCCTCGCGATGCCGGCGCTGTACGCGTTCGCGTTCCTGTCGGCCGCGCTGCGCGGCGCGGGAGATGCGCGCACGCCGTTCCGTTTCCTGCTGATCGCGGTGCTGCTGGACATCGTGCTCAATCCGCTGCTGATCTTCGGTATCGGGCCCTTCCCGGAACTCGGCATCGCCGGCTCCGCGTGGGCGACGCTCATCGGGCAGACCACGACGCTGGTCGCGCTGCTCTTCTACCTTCGCCACAAGCGGCATGTCCTGTGGCTCGGCCGCCAGGACGCCCGCATGTTCCGCATCGACCGCACCATCCTGCGCTCGCTCATCGTCAAGGGCGTGCCGATGGGGCTGCAGATGGTGCTGATCTCGCTGGCGATGATCGCGATGATGTCGATGGTCAACCACCACGGCACCGACACCACCGCGGCCTACGGCGCCGCGCTGCAACTGTGGACCTACGTGCAGATGCCGGCGATGGCGGTGGGCGCGGCGTGCTCCTCGATGGCCGCGCAGAACGTCGGCGCGCACCGGTGGGATCGCGTGTCGGCCACCGCGCGTGCCGGCGTGCTGATGAACTTCCTCATGACCGGCGCGCTGATCGTGCCGCTGATCGTGTTCGACCGCTGGACGCTGTCGCTGTTCCTGCCGCCGGACAGCACGGCGCTGGAGGTCGCGCGCCATCTCAACCACATCGCGGTGTGGTCGTTCCTGTTCTTCGGCGTGACCTTCGTCGTGTCCGGCGTGGTGCGTTCCACTGGCGCGGTGGTGCCGCCGCTGCTGATCCTCGCCGCCGCGTTGTGGGGCATCCGCGTGCCGTTCGCGAATTTCATGCAGCCGCGCATCGGCGTGGATGCGATCTGGTGGAGTTTCCCGATCAGCGCGTTATGTTCGATGCTGATGGCGCTGGCGTATTACCGCTACGGCCGTTGGCGCAAGGCGCGGATGCTGGTGCCGGATCGGCACGAGGTCGCAGTGCCGGCGGAAGTGCCGGCGACGCCGCCCTCGCCGGTGGCCGATCCGAGTGCGGACCCGGACGACGAACTGGACATGCTGGAACGGGCGCGTTGAACGCCGGCCCGTTCAACCCGGCGCGGCGAACGTCAGATCGACACGCCCACTTCCGCGAGCCGCTGGCGCAGACGCGTGAGATGACTGCCCGGCCAGTAGATCTGGCCGCAATCGCGACAGCGGCTGAGCGAGCCGCCGTATCCGGCCAGCACGCGCGGCGGGACGGCGCTGGATGCGAGGCCGTGCTTCGGAGGCTTCGGTTTCCCCGGGTCGCGGATCTCCGGCGGCGAACCGGGGTCGCGTTCGGGCGGTGCATGGCCGGGGTCGCGACGCTCGGGCTCGCCCGGACCGGGATCGCGCCGCTCGCGTTCGCCGGGGGACGGGTCGCGCTCTTCGGGAGGTTGGCGATCGGGATCGTGTTCGTCGGGCGCGTCGACCAGCAAATCCACCTTGCCGTTGCAGCGCGCGCAGCGCGTGAACGGCGCGATGCGCGCGTCGAGCTGGAACCGGTCGAGCACCTCGCGCAGTTGCCGGCGCGGATCGGTCGCGTGCAGGAATGCACCGTGCGTGACGGCCGCACGCTTCAGCAGTCCGGTGTCGCGGGTGAGCAGGATGCGGTGCTGCGCGCGGGAAATCCGCAGCAGTTCGTCGTCGTGGTAATCGTTGCGGTACAGCGTGTCGAACCCGAGCAGGCGCAGGTACGAGGCGAGCCTTCCCAGGTGCACGTCGAGCACGAAGCGCGGCTCGCGCAGCGGCGTTGGACGCAGGCGGTTGGATTCGCCCAGCTCGAAGCGTTCGAACATCGGATAGACCGCGACGCGTTCGCCGCCGGTGAGCTTGTGCGAGAACGGCACGGGTTCGCCGTCGACCAGGATCAGGTCCACTTCGGTGTGCGGCACGCCGAGCGATTCGATGCGGTCCTTCACCGACGGCGTCCCGTCGAAGGCATGGGTGAAACTGCGCTTGCGGCGTTCGGGCGCGAGGAATTCGCCGAGTTCCTCGTAGAAGCGGAACTCGCACGTGGATTGCGGAGTCGCTGGAAGCAGGCTGGCCACGGCGGGCCTCCGTCGCACGATCACGCGATCGCAGCGGCCACGCTACGCCGCTGCGCGTGGGCATCGCGGGAAGAAGGGAACGCGCGCGGGTATTCGTGGACCGGAAACGACGACGGCCGCCCGGAGGCGGCCGTCGGAACGCGCGGGCGAATGGCCCGCCGCGCGAGGATTACTCGGCGTTCTTGGCGTAGGCGGACAGGTCTTCCTTGATGCGCGCCTTCTTGCCCTGCAGACCGCGCAGGTAGTACAGCTTGCCCGCGCGCACCTTGCCGCGACGCTTCACGTCGACCGAGGCGATGGTGGCGCTGTGGGTCTGGAACACGCGCTCGACGCCATAGCCGTGCGAGATCTTGCGCACGGTGAAGGACGAGTTCAGGCCGGCGTTCTTGATCGCGATGACCACGCCTTCGTAGGCCTGGACGCGCTCGCGGTTGCCTTCCTTGACCTTCACGTTGACGACGACGGTGTCGCCCTGGCTGAAGTCGGGAAGCTGGCGCTGGATCTGCTCGGCTTCGAAATTCTGCACGAGCGTGTGGATGGAGGGCTTGTTCATGGCTTTGGCCTGTTGGAGTCGTTGTAGCGCGAGTGCACGTGGACCCGCGTCTGGCATGGGTGGAACGAATGGAAGCCGCGGATTATAGCGGCATTTTTCCTTGCGTGGCTAGCGGTTACGGCGCTTCGGGGGCGTCCGCGGCCGGCTCGGAGACCGTCCCGGCGGCCTCCCGGGCGACGAGCGCGGCCCGGTAGGCGTCCAGGAGCTTGCGGTCGGCCTTCGACAGGGCCGCCTCGTCCAGCAGGTCCGGGCGACGCTGCCAGGTCCGGCCGAGCGACTGCATCCGCCGCCATTTGGCGATTTCCGCATGGTTGCCGGACATCAGCACCTCGGGGACGGTGCCCAGTTCGTGCTCGACCGGCCGGGTGTAGTGCGGGCAGTCCAGCAGGCCGCCCTCGAAGCTGTCCTGCACGGCGGACTCGGCGTCGCCCAGCACGCCTTCGCGCAGCCGCGCCACGGCGTCCACGATCACCGCGGCGGCCAGCTCGCCGCCGGACAGGACGTAGTCGCCGATGGAGATTTCCTCGTCGACCTCGGCCTGGATCAGCCGCTCATCGATGCCCTCGTACCGGCCGCACAGCAGGATCAGGCGCTCGCGACCGGCCAGCTCGCGCACCTTGGCCTGGGTGAGCGGCGCGCCCTGCGGGCTCATGTAGACGACCTTCGCCGGCGTCGGATCGGCTTCGCGCGCGGCCCGAAGGCTCGCCCGCAGCGGATCGACCAGCATCACCATGCCCGGGCCGCCGCCGAACGGACGGTCGTCGACCCGGCGGTAATTGCCTTCGGCGTAATCGCGCGGATTGAAGCCGTGCACCGACAGCAGCCCGCGCTCGACCGCCCGGCCGACCACGCCGAACGCCGCGCATTGCGCGACGAAATCGGGGAAGAGGCTGATGATGTCGATGCGCATGGGGCTGGAAGCGAGAGACGAAGAACGAGAAACGAGCCGCAGCGTAGTTGCCCGCTCCTCTCCTCGCTTCACTAGAAGTCAGGGTCCCAATCCACCGTCACCACCCCCGCCTCGAAATCCACGGACGTGACGTACTGCGGCTGGACGAAGGGAATCATGCGTTCGCGCTCGTTGTCGCGCGCGACCAGCACGTCGTTTGCGCCGGTGGCGAACAGGTGCGAGACGGTGCCGAGCGGAACGCCTTCGGTGGTTACCACGCGCAGGCCTTCCAAGTCGACCCAGTAGTACTCGCCTTCGCTCGGCGGCGGGAGCGCCGAACGCGGCACGTATATCTCGGTGCCGCGCATCGCCTCGATGGCGTCGCGGTCGGTGATGTCCGGGAACGTGGCGACGGTGTACTTGCCGCTCTGCCTGCCGCGCACGCCGCGCAGTTCGCGTTCGTTGCCCTGCGGGTCGCGCAGGATCCAGGGCTGGTAGCGGAAGATCGCGTCGCGCGGTTCCGTCCAGGATTCCAGTTTTGCTTCGCCCCTGATGCCAAAAGCGCCGGAAATCCTGCCTAACAGGATCCGGCGCTCTTGGGATCCGGTGCGCTCCGAGGAGGCGCCCGTCATGATCGGTCTGGCCGCGCGCGGGGGCGCGGCCCGCGGATCAGGCGGCGGTCGCGGCCTTGGCCGCTTCCTTGTACAGCACGGCGACCTTGTCGGTCAGCTGCGCGCCGTTCTTGATCCAGTGCTGCACGCGCTCGACGTTCAGCTCAACGCGCTTCTCGGCGCCCTGGGCGACCGGGTTGTAGAAGCCCACGCGTTCGATGTTGCGGCCGTCACGGGCGTTGCGGCTGTCGGTGACGATGACGTGGTAGAAGGGACGCTTCTTGGCGCCGCCGCGAGCGAGACGAATCTTGACCATGGTTCGGTAGTTCCTGTGTTGCCCAGCTGCCGGAATGGCAGGGTAAGCCGGCAAGTATAAAGGGTTGATTGCGCTCGGGAAACCCCGCCGCCGAGCCCGTTCAGGGCCGCGGACCAGCGATACGCCCGGGCCCTGGCGACAACGACGCCTTTCCAGCCCCCTTAGTTAGGGGGCGATTCGCGCCGAAGGCGCGAATGGGGTATGGAAGCGCGCCGCGGGGCCCGAGGTTTGCGCAGCAAACCTTGGGGGATTTTCCGGCAAAGCCTGAAAATCAGCGAAACGGCATTCCGCCGCGCGCGCCCATCATCCCCTTCATGCCGCGCATCAGGCCCTTCATGCCGCCGCCGGACAGCTTGGACATCATCTTTTCCATCTGCTGGTACTGCTTCATCAGCTTGTTGACGTCGGCCGGGGTCAGGCCGGCGCCCCTGGCGATGCGGGCGCGGCGCGAGCCGTTCAGCAGGCCCGGGTTGCGGCGCTCCTTCTTCGTCATCGAATTGATGATCGCCACCATGCGCGGCACTTCCTTGCCGGTGACCTGGTTCTTCACGTGGTCGGGGATCTGGCCCATGCCCGGCAGCTTGTCCATCAGGCCGTGGATGCCGCCCATGTTCTGCATCTGCTCGAGCTGGTCCTTCATGTCGTTCAGGTCGAACTTCTTGCCCTTGGCGACCTTCTCGGCGAGCTTCTGCGCCTTGTCCTTGTCGACCTGCGATTCGACCTGCTCCACCAGCGACAGCACGTCGCCCATGTCGAGGATGCGGCTGGCGATGCGGTCGGGATGGAAGACGTCCAGGCCGTCGGGCTTCTCGCCCACGCCGATGAACTTGATCGGGCGCTGGGTGATGTAGCGAACGCTCAGCGCCGCGCCGCCGCGCGCGTCGCCGTCGGTCTTGGTGAGCACCACGCCGGTGAGCGGCAGCGCTTCGCCGAAATGCTTCGCGGTGACGGCCGCGTCCTGGCCGGTCATCGAGTCGACGACGAACAGCGTTTCGACCGGCTTGACCGCGGCGTGCAGCGCCTTGATCTCGGCCATCATCGCTTCGTCGATGCTGGTGCGGCCGGCGGTGTCGACCAGCAGCACGTCGACGAAGGACTTCTTCGCGTCGTCGATGGCGGCCTTCACGATCGCTTCGGGCTTCTGGTCCGCGCTCGAGGGGAAGAACAGCACGTCGACCTGCTGCGCGAGCGTCTTCAGTTGCTCGATCGCCGCCGGGCGATACACGTCGGCGGACACCACCATCACCTTCTTCTTGCGCTTTTCCTTCAGGTGCTTGGCGAGCTTGCCGACGGTGGTCGTCTTGCCCGCGCCCTGCAGGCCGGCCATCAGGATGACCGCCGGCGCCGGCACGTTGAGGTTCAGGTCGGCGGCCTGCGAGCCCATGACGGCCGTCATTTCGTCGCGCACGACCTTGATCAGCGCCTGGCCGGGCGTGAGCGACTTCAGCACTTCCTGGCCGACCGCACGCACCTTGATGCGCTCGATCAACGCCTGCACCACCGGCAGCGCGACGTCGGCCTCCAGCAGGGCGATGCGCACCTCGCGCAGCGACTCGCGGATGTTCTCCTCGGTCAGGCGGCCGCGGCCGCGCAGGCGCTCGATGGTGCCGGAAAGGCGCTGGGTCAGGGATTCGAACATGCGGACGCGACCTGGTCGGAAGCAGAAAACTGGGCCGCGAAGTATAGCCCTTCGCGCACTGCGACCCGGTGCGCATCCGGCCCATGCGGTTCGTCTCGCCGCTGTGCGACACTGCCGCGATGACAATCGTTCTCATCGCCATCGTCCTGTATCTGGTCGCGACCGCCCTGCTCGTCGGCGGCGTGCGGCAGGAACCGCCCCGTCCATCGCGCCTGTGGCTGGTTCCGGCGGTGGGTGGCGTGGCGCTGCACGGGCTCGCGCACCTGCTCGCCTGGCATGCCAGCGGCGGCGCGGACATGCATTTCTACGCGGCGCTGTCGCTGGTCGGGCTCGGCATGGCGGCGCTCACCGCGCTGGTCGGCGCGGGCGGGCGGATGGCGGCACTGGGGGTGATCGTGTTCCCGATCGCCGCGCTGGCGCTGTTCGGCTACCACCACCACGGCCACGTGCTGGGCGAACGGCTCGACTGGCGCCTGCAACTGCACGCGTGGCTGGCGTTGCTGGCGTACGCGACGCTGGCGATCGCCGCCCTGCTGGCGGTGATGCTGTGGGCGCAGGAACGCGCCCTGCGCCGGCGCGAATTCCACCGCTGGCTGCGCGCCCTGCCGCCGCTGGTGGAACTGGAGAGCCTGCTGTTCCGGACCATTGCCGTCGGTTTCGCCCTGCTCACGGCGACCCTGCTGACCGGCCTGCTGTTCGTGGAAAACCTGTTCGCCCAGCACCTGGTGCACAAGACGGTGCTGAGCGTGCTGTCGTGGCTGCTGTTCGGCGGGCTGCTGCTCGGCCGCTGGCGTTACGGCTGGCGCGGCGCGGTGGCCGTCCGCTGGACCTTGGCCGCCATGGCGCTGCTGATCCTCGCCTTCTTCGGCAGCAAGTTCGTCCTGGAATTGATCCTGCGCCAACCTGCCTGAGCCCCATTCAGGTTGTTGCACGCGCGACAACAGCCCGTTTCGTTTGCTGAAACAATATTTGCATTGACAAATATTGCCCAGGCGAAGAACATGCGCAGCCATGTCGCGCTCCCTTCCTCCGTCCGCCTGCAGCGGGTCCACGCTCGGACTGCTCTTCCGGCAGGTCCGCGATGCGATGTGGGCGCGCATGGAGCACGAGCTGGGCGTCGCCGGCCATGAACTCACCTTCAGCCAGTACATCGCGCTGAAGAAGCTCTCCGACGGCCCGCACGGCGTCACCGACCTCGCCCGCGCCGCCGAGCTCAACCCGGGCGCGATGACCCGCCTGCTCGACAAGCTCGAAGCGCGCGGCCTGATTGCGCGCGAAGCCGACCCGGCCGATCGCCGCGCGGTGAACATCCAGCTCACCGAGGCCGGACGCGCGATGTGGCTGGACGTGAACCAGTGCGGCCAGCGCGTGCGCGAGCGTGCGATGCACGGCATGAGCGACGCCGAACGCGAGCAGCTCATGCGGATGCTCGAGCAGGTCCGCGACAACCTTTCCCTTTCCGACACCTGACCATGGCCCTTTCCCATCCTCGCCCGCTCCGCGGGCTGAAGCCCGTGCTTTCGACGGGTACGTCTCCGAAAGCCGCCGCCACGCTCGCGATCGCCCTGGCGAGCGCGCTGGTCCTGGCCGGCTGCGCCAGTTCGCGCGGCCTCGCGCCGGAAGGCCGCCCGCTCGACGCGGACAGCCTGCAGGCGCAGCGCTCGCTGTCCGGCGTCGCGGTGTCCGATGCGGCCTTCCCGACACAGGACTGGTGGACCACGCTCGGCGATGCGCAGCTGGACTCGCTGATCGTCGAAGCGCTGCAGGGCACGCCGAGCCTCGCCGCCGCCGACGCGCGCCTGCGCCAGGCCGTCGCGCAGGCCGGACTCGCCGATGCGCAACGCAAGCCGACGCTCGGCGCGAGCGCGCAGTACTCCGGCCTCCAACTGCCCGAAACGGTCGCGCCCGAGCCGCTTGGCGGTTCCTACCAGGGCGTCGGCCTGCTGAGCCTCAACTTCAAGTACACCTTCGACCTGTGGGGCGGCGAACGCGCGAAGTGGCAGGCCGCGCTCGGCCAGGCGCGCGCGGCGGAAGTCGATGCGCAGGCCGCGCGCCTGACGCTCTCCTCCGGCATCGCCCGCACGTATGTCGCGCTGGCGCAGGCGTTCGATGCGAACGACGTCGCCAGGGCCGATTTCGACCGCGCCAGCGGCCTGCTCGAACTCGGTCGCCAGCGCGTCGCCGCGGGCCTGGACAACCAGTTGCAGATCCGCAACGCCGAAAGCGCCGTCGCCAGCGCGCAGCAGCAGATCCAGGCCAGCGAGCATGAGATCGAAGTGACGCGCAACGCGCTCGCCGCGCTGCTGGGCAAGGGCCCGGATCGCGGTCGCGACATCGCGCGTCCGATGATCCTGCACGCCGCCACGCCGACGCTGCCGTCGGTGCTGCCGAGCGAACTGCTGGGCCACCGCCCCGACGTGGTCGCCGCGCGCTGGCGCGTGGAAGCCGCGCAGCACGGCATCAAGGCGAGCAAGGCCGCGTTCTATCCGACCATCAACCTGAGCGCGATGGCCGGCGTCGCCGCCGGCAACCTCGGCGACCTGTTCGGCAGCGACGCGCTGCTGCTGCAGGGCGGCCCGGCGATCAGCCTGCCGATCTTCGACGGCGGCCGGCTGCGCAACAACCTCGCCAGCAGCGATGCGACCTACGACCTCGCGGTCGCCAACTACAACCAGTCGCTGGTCGGCGCGCTGCGCGAAGTCGCCGACGCCGTGCATTCGGCGCGTTCGCTCGACGCGCAGATCGCCTCCGCCACGCGGGCGCGCGATGCCGCGCGCAGCGCGTGGGACATCGCGACGCAGCGCTACAAGGCCGGCCTGGGCACGCAGCTCGACGTGCTCGCCGCGCAGCGTCCGCTGCTCGACAGCGATCGCCAGCTGACGGTGTTGCGCGCGCAGCGGCTCGCCGCGTCCATCGACCTCGACCGCGCGCTCGGCGGCGGCCTGGTCCTGACGGCTCCCACCTCCGACTCCACTTCCGACATCGCCAAGGCCCCCACGCCATGACCACCGAACACAATCCCAATGCGAAGGCGGCTGCGCCGCAGTCCAATGGCAAGCGCAAGAAGGCGCTGACGATCCTCGCCGCCGTGGTGGCCCTGGCGGGCATCGGCTGGGCGGCGTGGTACGTGCTCGTCGCGCGTTTCCACGAAGACACCGACGACGCCTACGTGCAGGGCAACGTCGTCAGCATCGTCCCGCAGACGCAGGGCACGGTGGTGAGCATCGACGCCGACGACGGCATGAAGGTCGAAGCCGGCCAGCCGCTCGTGCACCTGGATCCGAACGACGCGCAGGTCGCCTGCGACCAGGCCGTCGCGAACCTCGCCAACACCGTGCGCCAGGTGCGCGGCCTGTACAGCGCGGTCGATGCGGGCGCGGCCGATCTCGCCGCTCGCGAAGCGCAGGTCGCGCGTGCGCGCGCCGACCTGAAGCGTCGCGAAGGCCTCGTCGGCAACGGCGCGGTGTCGGCGGAAGAACTCGCGCATGCGCGCAACGAACTCGCCGTCCTCGAAGCCGGCCTGCGTGCCTCCAGCGGCAACCTCTCGCGCAACCGTGCGCTGGTCGATGCCACCGAAGTCGGCACGCAGCCGCAGGTCGCCGCCGCCGCGTCGCAGCTGCGCCAGGCGTACCTCAACCTGCAGCGCACCGCGATCGTCGCGCCCGTGTCGGGCTACATCGCCAAGCGCGAAGTGCAGCTTGGCCAGCGCGTGCAGCCGGGCGTGAACCTGATGACCATCGTTCCGCTGGAACAGCTGTGGGTCGAGGCGAACTTCAAGGAAACGCAGCTGGCGAAGATGCGCATCGGCCAGCCGGTGAAGGTGCACGCCGACCTGTACGGCAGCGATGTCGAATACGACGGCAAGGTCGTCTCGCTCGGCATGGGCACGGGCAGCGCGTTCTCCCTGCTGCCGGCCCAGAACGCCAGCGGCAACTGGATCAAGATCGTGCAGCGCGTGCCGGTGCGCATCGAAGTCGAGCCGAAGCAGCTTGCCGAACATCCGCTGCGCCTGGGCCTGAGCATGAACGTGGACGTCACCGTGCGCGACCAGGCCGGCCCCGTGCTCGTGCCGGCGCGCAGGAACGACAAGCCGCTGTTCACCACCGCCGCGTACGAAAAGCAGCTCAACGATGCGAACGCGCTGATCGACAAGGTGATCCGCGAGAACCTGCCGGGCACGCGCCACGGTTGATCGGCGCGCATCGATGCGCGCAACGCTCCACGTCTTCTTTGCCGTCATCCCCGCGAAAGCGGGGGCCTGCCGACCGATCCCTCCCCCGAACGTCGCAGGATTCCCGCCTTCGCGGGAATGACGGCCCTTCTTCCCACGACGCGTCGCCAGCCGCTCGCGTCGCACACCTCCAGACGACGCCATGTCCACCATCGCGCAACAGGAAGAGGAAATGGGTTTGCCGGTCACGCCGGAACCGCCCAAGACCGCCTTCCGTCCGCCCAACATCGCGTTGACGACCGTCGGCCTCGCGCTGGCGTCGTTCATGCAGGTGCTCGACACCACCATCGCCAACGTCTCGCTGCCGACCATTTCCGGCAACCTCGGTGCGAGCGCGAACCAGGCGACGTGGGTCATCACGTCCTTCGCCGTGAGCAACGCGATCGCGCTGCCGCTCACCGGCTTCCTCACGCGCCGCTTCGGCGAGCGCAAGCTGTTCACCTGGGCGACGCTCGCATTCGTCATCGCCTCGCTGCTGTGCGGCCTGGCGAACTCGATGGGCCTGCTGGTCGCCGCGCGTGCGCTGCAGGGCTTCGTCGCCGGCCCGATGTACCCGGTCACGCAGGCGCTGCTGATCTCGATCTATCCACCGCACAAACGCGGACAGGCGATCGCGCTGCTGGCGATGGTGACGGTCGTGGCGCCGATCGCGGGCCCGATTCTCGGCGGGTGGATCACCGACAACTACAGCTGGGAATGGATCTTCTTCATCAACGTGCCCATCGGCATCTTCTCCAGCATCGTCGTCGGGCGGCAGCTCAAGGGTCGCCCGGAGAAGCTGGAAAAGCCGAAGATGGACTACATCGGCCTGGCGACGCTGGTGCTGGGCGTGGGCGCGCTGCAGATCATGCTCGACCTGGGCAACGACGAGGACTGGTTCAACTCGACCAAGATCGTGTGGCTGACGGTGATCGCAGTGATCGCGCTGGCGGTGTTCGTGATCTGGGAACTCACCGAGAAGGACCCCATCGTCAACCTGCGCCTGTTCCGCCATCGCAATTTCGCCAGCGGCACGGCGGCAATGGTGATGGCGTACTCGGCGTTCTTCAGCGTCGGTCTGCTGGTGCCGCTGTGGCTGCAGCGCAACCTGGGCTACACGCCGATCTGGGCCGGTTTCGCCAGCGCGCCCATCGGCATCCTGCCGGTGCTGCTGACGCCGCTGGTGGGCAAGTACGCGTCGAAGTTCGACCTGCGCATGCTGGCGACATTCGCCTTCATCGTGATGGCGGCCACCAGCTTCTACCGCTCCGGCTTCAACCTCGACGTGGACTTCGCACGCGTGGCCGAAGTGCAGTTGTGGCAGGGCTTGGGCGTGGCGCTGTTCTTCATGCCGGTGCTGACGATATTGCTGTCGGACCTGGAGCCGCATGAGATCGCGGCGGGTTCGGGCCTGGCGACGTTCGTGCGAACGCTCGGCGGCAGCTTCGCGGCGTCGCTGACGACGTGGGCCTGGAACCAGCGCAGCACGATCCATCATGCGCGGCTGACCGAGAACATCGGCGCCTACGATCCGGCGATGCAGCAGACCGTGACCTCGCTGGGCCAGGGCGACCTGCAGCGCGGCGCGGTGGTGATGAACCAGATGATCTCGCAGCAGGCGGTGCAGATCGGCTTCAACGAGATCTTCCACCTGCTGGGCATCCTGTTCCTGGTGGTGATCGTGTTCGTCTGGTTCGCCAGGCCGCCGTTCTCGGCGAAGGTGGGCGGCGCGGCGGCGGGTGGGCATTGAGGCTCATGCCTTTTCAGCGCTTGTAGCCTTTGTAGCCCGGGTAAGCGAAGCGCACCCGGGTTGGGCGTGACAGTCCCCGGGTGCGCTTCGCTGACCCGGGCTGCAAGGGCGGCACCGCCAGCGCGAGATGACCGTCCTTCCCAGGACGCCCGCAGGAAGCGCACCAAGATCCCATTCCACATAGGCCGCCCACGGCGAGCCACGCCGTTGTAAGGGTCATCGGACATCCTCCCACCCCGATGCCCCACTACGTCCTCACCCTCTCCTGCCCTGATCGCCCGGGCATCGTCAATGCCGTCACCGGGCATCTGCTGCGGTTCGAGGGCAACATCCTCGAAGCGCAGCAGTACAACGACCGCGAAACCGACCGCTTCTTCATGCGCACCGTGTTCGCGCTCGCGCCGCAGGCGCACGCGCAGGTGCGCGAGGGCTTCGATGCGCTCGCGCAGGCGTTCCGCATGGAATGGTCGCTGCGCGATCGCAGCGAACCGCGTCGTGTGATGCTGCTCGCTTCAAAGTTCGACCACTGCCTCGCCGACGTCCTGTACCGCTGGCGCATCGGCGAATTGCCGATGGCGATCACCGCCGTCGTCACCAACCATCCGCGCGAGACCTACCGGCATCTGGATTTCGACGGCATTCCCTTCCACCACCTTCCGGTGGAAAAAGGTCGCAAGCACGAACAGGAAGCCGCGCTGGCCGCATTGATCCATGACACCGGCACCGAACTCGTCGTGCTCGCGCGCTACATGCAGGTGCTGTCGGCGGAACTGGCGCGCACGCTCGCCGGACGCTGCATCAACATCCACCACTCGTTCCTGCCCGGCTTCAAGGGCGCGCGGCCGTACCACCAGGCGCATGCGCGCGGGGTCAAGCTGATCGGCGCGACGGCGCATTTCGTCACCGCCGACCTCGACGAAGGCCCGATCATCGAACAGGACACGCAACGCGTCAGCCACCACGACACGCCCGACGACCTCGTCCGCATCGGCCGCGACATCGAACGTCGCGTGCTCGCGCAGGCGCTGCGCTACTGGCTCGACGACCGCATCCTGCTCAACGGCCATCGCACGGTGGTATTCGCCGTGTGAATGAACGCGCTTTCGCCGCACGCACACATGCGTTGGGTAAGGTGCGGCCATGGGCGCCGCACGCTGGATCATCGCGATTTGGCTGGGAACCGTCATCGTTTCGACGGTGCTCGTGGGCTGGATCGTACTGTGGCACCGCCTCCTCCTGCAGCGCGAAGCGTTGCGCCTGCAGGCCGCGTTCGACGCCCTCTGCTTTCCCACGCCGGCCGGGCCGGTGATGGGCGAAGCGCTCACCGTGGTGAAGATCGCCTACCAGCTCGACGAACCCGATCCGTCGCTCGGCGCGCGCGCAGGCCCGGCGCATTGGGATTCGCTGTGGTACGCGGCGGGACCGGGGCCGAGCTACTTCCTCGCGATCTGCACGCTCGACGCACATGCGTCGGAGCTGGCGCCGCGCTGGATCGTGCGACGCTTGGACGAGGCGCGGATGCGCGCCGCGCTGACCGACGACGCGCGCGCGCAGATGCTGGCGTTCGGGGAGGCGATCGAGGCCTGAGCCTCACGCCTGTTCGAGCGCGTCCGCCAGCCGCTCCACCGCGATCACATCCATCTCGCCGACGCGCCCGCCCTTGGGCGCATTCGACTTCGGCACGATCGCGCGCTTGAAGCCGTGCGTGGCGGCTTCCTTCAGGCGCTCCTCGCCGTTGGGAACCGGGCGGATCTCGCCCGACAGACCGACCTCACCGAACGCGACGGTCTGCTCGGCCAGCGGCCGATCGCGCAGCGACGACAGCACGGCGAGCAGCACCGGCAGGTCCGCGGCGGTTTCCTGCACGCGGATGCCGCCTACCACATTCACGAACACGTCCTGGTCGCCCACGCCGATGCCGCCGTGGCGATGCAGCACCGCAAGCAGCATCGCCAGACGGTTGCCTTCCATGCCGACCGCGACGCGACGCGGGTTCGACAGCGGCGAGGCATCGACCAGCGCCTGAACTTCCACCAGCAGCGGGCGCGTGCCTTCGCGCGTGACCATCACGCAGCTGCCCGGCTGCGGACGCTGGCTGCCGGAGAGGAAGATCGCCGAGGGATTGGGCACTTCGCGCAGGCCCTTCTCGCCCATCGCGAACACGCCCAGTTCGTTGACCGCGCCGAAGCGGTTCTTGAACGCGCGCAACACGCGGAAACGGCTGCCGCTCTCGCCCTCGAAATACAGCACCGCGTCGACCATGTGCTCGAGCACGCGCGGGCCGGCGATGCCGCCCTCCTTGGTGACGTGACCAACGAGGAACACGGCGGTGCCGGTTTCCTTCGCGTAACGCACCAGGCGCGCCGCACTTTCGCGCACCTGGCTCACCGAACCCGGGGCGGCGCTGAGTTCTTCGGTCCACAGCGTCTGCACGGAGTCGGCGACGATGAGGCCCGGACGCATCTTCGCGGCATGTTCGAGCACGCGTTCGACGCCGGTCTCGGCCAGCGCATGCACGCCATCGACCGGCACGCCCAGGCGCGCGGCGCGACCGGCCACCTGCGCGAGCGATTCCTCGCCGGTGACGTACAGGCCGGGCAGCGTGCCTGCCATCTTGCTGATCGCCTGCAGCAGCAGCGTGGACTTGCCGATGCCCGGATCGCCGCCCACCAGCACCACCGAGCCGTGCACCAGGCCGCCGCCGAGCACGCGGTCGAACTCGCCGATGCCGGTGCTGACGCGGTCCTCCTCGGTGTGGCGCACGTCGCGCAGCGCGGTGACGGTGGGCGCGTCGGCCTTGCCGGCCCAACTGCCGCGACGGCTCGCGGCGACGCTGGCGCCCGCCTTCGCGGCGGGTTCGACGACGAATTCGCCCAGCGTGTTCCAGCCCCCGCATTCGCCGCACTGGCCCTGCCACTTGCTGTGGTCGGCGCCGCATTCGGAACATACGTAGGCGGTGCGGGCTTTGGAGGCGGATTTCGCGGGTTTCGACATGGGGGAATGCGGCGACGAGACTGCCGGCACTCTACCCGGCCCACGTCGCGGAAAGCGAGACGCGGGCGATTGAACGCTACGCGGCGTAGCGGATGTGGCGCTCGGGGTAATGCGCCGTCAGTTCGTGCTGTGGAAGGCCCAGCAGGCCACCCACGTCACCGTGCGGCACGATGCTGTAGCCGCGCGCGTCGATGTCCTTGACGATGCCCATCCAGTCGAGCTTCGGCACCACGTGGTCGCTGTCCACCGACCAGCCGAATCGCACGTCGCCCAGCGCCGCCATCTCATCGCCGGGTAGCCGCGTGCCGCACGGCGCCACCACGAAACCTTCGTTCTGTCCCACCACGAAGACGTCCACCTGCATGTTCGACACCTGCTCCTGCCCCTGTCGAAAAAAACTGGCGGCATGGTGGCGATGGCGCCGCTAAAAAACGGTGAACATCAGATTGCCGGGAGATGAATCGTTCAGGCGTCGGGTGTGATGGATGAGTTCAGGGCGGGTGTGCTTTTCGGGATTCGGGTTCGCGGAATGCGAACGCATGGTCACCAAAGGAAACGAACTTCACGAGTCATCCGTTGCCAAGCGTTCGCCCCGTACCTTTGACCACGCGATATCCGGCGCAAAAAAAAGCCCCGCCGAAGCGGGGCTCTAAAAAATCTGGTGCCGGAAACAGGAGTCGAACCTGCGACCTACGCATTACGAATGCGCCGCTCTACCAACTGAGCTATTCCGGCGGATCTTGCCGCGAAGCGCCTGCCTGGCCGATGGGCCGGAGGGAGCTCCGCGAAGACGGGAATTCTAGGGCGGGGGCGCTTTTCGGTCAACGTGCCCGGTCCATGCGCCCGCGCGACATGCCCCGCCAGCACACCCTCAGTCCACCAGCTGCAGCCGCAGTTCCTTCGGCAGGGCGAAGACCATGTTCTCCGGCTCGCCGTCGAGGTCGGACACGTGCGCGGCGCCCAACTCGCGCAGGCGGTCGATCACGCCGCGCACCAGCACCTCCGGTGCGGATGCGCCCGCGGTGACGCCGATGCGCTGGCGGCCGGCCACCCACTTCGGGTCGATCTCGATCGCGCCGTCGATGAGGTAGGCCTCCACGCCTTCGCGCTCGGCCAGCTCGCGCAGGCGGTTGGAGTTGGAGCTGTTGACCGAGCCGACCACCAGCACCAGGTCGCAGCGGGCGGCCAGTTCGCGCACGGCGTCCTGGCGGTTCTGCGTGGCGTAGCAGATGTCGTCGTTCTTCGGGCCCTGGATCGCCGGGAACTTCGCGCGCAGGGCCTCGATGACGCCGCGGGTGTCGTCCACCGACAGCGTCGTCTGCGTGGTGTAGGCGACGTTTTCCGGCTGGTCGATGTGCAGCGCGGCGACGTCCTCGCTGTCCTCGACCAGGTAGATGCGCCCGGCGCCCGCCTCGCGGCGCCACTGGCCCATCGTGCCCTCCACTTCCGGATGGCCCTCGTGCCCGATCAGCACCACGTCGCGACCGGCGCGGCAGTGGCGCGCGACTTCCAGGTGCACCTTGGTCACCAGCGGGCAGGTCGCGTCGAACACCTTCAGCCCGCGGCGCTCGGCTTCCAGGCGCACGGCGCGTGCGACGCCGTGGGCGCTGAAGATCACCGTCGCGTTGTCGGGCACCTCGTCGAGTTCCTCGACGAAGATCGCGCCACGATGCTTGAGGTCGTCGACCACGAAGCGGTTGTGCACGACTTCGTGGCGCACGTAGATCGGCGCGCCGAGGGTCTCGATGGCGCGCTTGACGATCTCGATGGCGCGGTCGACGCCGGCGCAGAAACCACGGGGATTGGCGAGGAGGACTTCCATGAGACTTATTCTACCGGCGCCTGCTGGAAGCCGACGCCGGCTTGCTGAACAGCCCGAACAGGGCGATGCCGACGGCGCCGGCGACGATCGCCGCGTCTGCCACGTTGAAGGCCGGCCAGTAGTAATCGCGCCAGTACCACTGGATGAAATCGACCACGTGGCCGTGCATCAGGCGGTCGATCACGTTGCCCAGCGCACCGCCGATCACCAGCGCGTACGGCAGCGCGCTCTTCCAGTCGCGGCGCGGCGTGCGGGCCAGCCACCAGCCCAGCAGGCCACTGATCGCCACCGCCAGCACGACGAAGAAGTACTTCTGCCAGCCGCCGGCGTCGCTGAGGAAGCTGAACGCCGCGCCGGTGTTGTAGGTGCGGTACCAGTTCCAGAAGCCGTCGATCACCGGGATCGCGGTGTACTCGGGCAGCGAGCCGAGCACCCACATCTTGGTGGCCTGGTCGAGGACGATCACCGCCACCGAGACGAGCAGCCACGGCAGCGCGTTGGGACGGACCGGCGCCATCAGAACCACTCCCTGTGCTCGCCGTCGCCGGTCACGTTGGTGACGCAACGGGCGCAGATGTCCGGATGCGCCGGATCGCTGCCGACGTCGCCGCGGTACTGCCAGCAACGCACGCACTTGGTTTTCGCGGTCGGCGTGGCGAGCACGGCGATGTCCTTGATGCCGTCGTCGGCGACGACTTCCACGTCACCGCTGATGAACAGGAAACGCAGCTCGTCGGCGAACGGCGCCAGCCAGTTCTGGTCGGCGACGCCGGCGCGAAGCGAGATCTCGGCCTCCAGCGCCGCGCCGATCTCGCCGGCCGCGCGCATAGGCTCCAGCGTCCTGCTGACTTCCTCGCGCAGCACGAGCAGGCGGTCGAAATCCTCCGCCGACAGTGGCGCGTCTTCCGGCAGCAGCGCCAGTCCGTCGTACCAGGTGACGAACAGGACGTTGTCCTCGCGCGGGCCGTGCTCGGTAACGGCCGGCAGATGGCGCCACATCTCGTCGGCGGTGAACGCCAGGATCGGGGCGATCCAGCGCACGAACGCCTCGGCGATGCGGTACATCGCGCTCTGCGCCGAACGGCGGCCGCGCGAGTCCTCCGGCATCGTGTAGAGGCGGTCCTTCGTGACGTCGAGGTACAGCGACCCCAGGTCGACCGAGCAGAAGTTCGACAGCGCCTGCACGATCTCGGCGAAGTCGTAGCGCTCGTACGCGCTGGCGATGCGGTCCTGCAGCTCGGCGGCGCGATGCACGATCCAGCGGTCGAGCGCGACCATGTCCTCCAGCGGACGCAGGTGCGTCGCCGGCTCGAAACCGTTAAGGTTCGCCAGCAGGAAGCGCGCCGTGTTGCGAATGCGGCGATAGACGTCGGAGGTGCGCTTGAGGATGTTGTCCGACACCGACATCTCGTTGCGGTAGTCGGTGGAGGCGATCCACAGGCGCAGCACGTCGGCGCCCATCGCGTTGATGACCTTCTGCGGCTCGACCGTGTTGCCGAGCGACTTGGACATCTTCTTGCCCTGCTCGTCCACGGTGAATCCGTGCGTCAGCACCTGGCGGTACGGTGCGACGCCGTCCATCGCCACGCCGGTGAGCAGCGAGGAATGGAACCAGCCGCGATGCTGGTCGGAGCCTTCCAGGTAGAGATCCGCCGGCTTGTAGAGGCCGTCCTGCGGACGCTGTGCGAGCACGCACTCGTGGCTCACGCCGGAGTCGAACCAGACGTCGAGGATGTCGGTGACCTTCTCGTACTGCGAGGCTTCATCGCCCAGCAGTTCCTCGGCGGTCATCGCATACCACGCGTCGGCGCCGGCATGCTCGACCTTCTCGGCGACCTTGCGCATCAGCTCGGGCGAACGCGGGTGGATCTCGCCGGTCTCGCGATGGAAGAACAGCGCGATCGGCACGCCCCAGTAGCGCTGGCGGGAGATCGTCCAGTCCGGGCGGCCTTCGATCATGTTGTAGATGCGCGCCTCGCCCCACTCGGGCACCCACGCGACCTTGCCGATCTCGGTGAGCGCATCGCGGCGCAGGTTGGCCTGCTCCATCGAGATGAACCACTGCGGCGTGGCGCGGAAGATCACCGGCGTCTTGTGGCGCCAGCAATGCGGGTAGCTGTGCGTGAGCTTGTGCGCGGCCAGCAGGTGGCCGCTGGCGCGGACGACGTCGACGAGGATGTCGTTCGCCTTCCACAGGTGCAGGCGGGCGAGCACGACGCCGTCGGCCGGCGGCGTGGTCGGCAGGTACACGCCCTTCGCATCGACCGGGTTGATCTGCGCGGCGGTGTACTTGTCGGTCAGGCCGTACTTCAGGCCGATCGTGTAGTCGTCCGGGCCGTGGCCCGGCGCGGTATGGACCATGCCGGTGCCGTCCTCGGCGGAGACGTGGTCGCCGACCAGCACCGGGATGTCGCGCTCGGCGTAGAAGGGATGCGCCATCAGCGCGTTCTCGAGATCGCGCCCCAGCGCGCGGCCGAGGATCGTCACCTCGTCCACGCCGTAACGCGACAGCGCCTTGCCGGCGAGCGCCTCGGCCAGCACGAGCAGACGCCGGCCGCCATCGGGCGTGTTCGGCCCTTCGACCAGCACGTAGTCGAGTTCCGGGCCAACGCTGATCGCCAGGCTCGCCGGCAGCGTCCACGGCGTGGTGGTCCAGATCGGCATCGCGACGCGCACGCCGTCGTCCGCGCTGGCACCGAACAGGCGTGCCACGGCCTGCGGATCGCGCGCGTCGTAGGCGACGTCGATCGCCCAGGACTGCTTGTCGGCGTATTCGATCTCGGCTTCGGCCAGCGCCGAGCCGCAATCGAAGCACCAGTGCACCGGCTTCGCGCCGCGCACCAGATGGCCGCGCTCGACGATCTTCGCCAGCGACCGCATGATGTCCGCCTCGTAGCGGAAATCCATGGTGCGATACGGCTGTTCCCAGTCGCCGACCACACCCAGCCGCTTGAAGTCGCGGCGCTGCAGGTCGATCTGCTCGGCGGCGTATTCGCGGCACTTTTGCCGGAACGCGGCGGCGTCGAGCTTCTCGCCGACCTTGCCGAACTTCTTCTCGACCTGGTGCTCGATCGGCAGGCCATGGCAGTCCCAGCCCGGCACGTACGGCGCGTCATAGCCGGCCATCAGCTTGGACTTCACCACCAGGTCCTTGAGGACCTTGTTGACCGCGTGGCCGATGTGGATCGCGCCGTTGGCGTACGGCGGGCCGTCGTGCAGCACGAAGCTGCGCTCGCGCTTGCCGACCTTCTCGCGGATTCGCGCGTACAGGCCTTCGCTTTCCCAGCGCGCGAGCGTTTCCGGTTCGCGCTTGGGCAGGTCGCCGCGCATCGGGAATTCCGTCGCGGGCAGGTGCAGGGTGGCTTTGTACTGGTTCGGGTCTTGGGCGGTCACAAGCGGCGCTCAGGCGAAGGCGTGGTGTTGTTCTTTGGAGAGGATCTCGCGCGCCTGCTCGGCGTCGCGATGCATCTGCGCGGTCAGTGCCGGCAGATCGGAAAACCTGAGTTCATCGCGCAGCTTCGCGACGAACTCGACTTCGATGCGGCGCCCGTACAGATCGCCATCGAAATCGAAAAGATGCGCTTCCAGCAGCGGCTCGACGCCGTCCACCGTGGGCCGGGTGCCCAGGCTCGACACCGACGCGCGCGGCGTGTCGCCCACGCCGTGCACCCACGTGGCGTAGATGCCCGACAGCGCCGGCGTCCGGCCACCAAAACGCAGGTTCGCGGTGGGAAAGCCGAGCGTGCGACCCAGTTGCTTGCCGGGCACGACGTGGCCAGCGATCGAATACGGGCGGCCGAGGAAACGTTCGGCGGTCGCGAAATCGCCTGCACGCAGCGCCTGGCGGATGCGCGTGGCGGAGACGCGCTCGCCATCGAGCATCACCGGTTCGATTTCGCCTGCGACGAAACCGTGCTCCAGCCCCATCGCCTGCAGCACGTCGATGTCGCCGCTCCGTGCCTTGCCGAAGCGGAACTCCGGACCGACCCAGACTTCATGCGCGGACAGGCGATGCACCAGCACCTGGCGCACGAACTCCTGCGCCGTAAGCGAACTCAGGCGACGGTCGAAACGCAGCAGGCCGAGCTGGTCGGCGCCCATCGCGAACAGGCGCCCGGCCTTCGTGCGCGGGAGCATCAGGCGCGGCGGCGGGTCGTCGGGCGCGAAGAACTCGCGCGGCAGTGGTTCGAAACTCAGCACCACGCAGGGCACGTCGAGCGCGCGCGCGCGGACGAGCGCGTGGCGCACCAGCGCCTGGTGGCCCAGGTGCAGGCCGTCGAATGCGCCGATGCAGACCACACTGCCGTGCGGGCACCGGGGCCCGCCTTCGACGTCACGAAACAGCCTGCTCATCGGTCCGAAGTATAGCCGGCAAGGCCCGTCTCCAAGGCTGGGCGTACGGTCCACGGCCGGCTCAGTGCTCGCGCAGATCGCGCGGACGGAAGCCCAGCGCCAGCAGCGCCAGCAGGTAGACCAGTCCACCGCCGCCGACGAGCACCGCGAGGTAACCCACGCGCGCCCACTGCCCGATCTGTGTGAACGCCGGCGCCCACTGCAGCCCCGCCCACAGCGCGGCCGACATCGCCGCGCACGCGACGAGCAGGCGCATCAGGTAACGCAGCCAGCCGGGCTGGCGTTCGTACACGCCGGCCTTGCGCAGCCAGTGCCACAGCAGCGCGAGGTTGAGGTAGCTCGCCGCGGCGCTCGCGAAACCCAGCGCCAGGTGCAGGCCGGGCGTGCGTTCCAGCGCGGCGAACACGCCCTGCGCGCGCACCTCGGGCGTGGTCCACAGCAGGTACAGCACCCACAGGAACACCACGTTGAGCACCATGTTCGCGATCAGCGAGGCGATGCCCGCGCGCACCGGCGTGCGCGTGTCCTGGCGCGCATAGAACGCCGGCAGCACGATCTTCACCAGCGCGAAGGCCGGCAGGCCGAAGCTCAGGCCGAACACCGACATCGCCGCCATGCGCGTGTCGAACGCGGTGAACTTGCCGCCCTGGAACAGCGTCGCCACCAGCGGTTCGGCCAGGAACATCAGGCCGAGCATCGCCGGCATCGCAATCAGCAACGTGGTGCGCAGGCCCCAGTCGAGCGCTTTCGAAAACCCTTCGGTATCGGTCTTGACGTGGTGCCGCGACAGCGCCGGCAGGATCACCGTGCCCAGCGCCACGCCGAACACGCCCAGCGGCAGCTCGAGGAAACGGTCGGCCTGCGAGAGCCACGTCTGCGAACCGACGAACAGCAGCGAGGCGATCACCGTGTCGAGCAGCAGGTTGATCTGCGCCACCGACGAGCCGAACAGTGTCGGCACCATCAGGCGCATCACCTTGCGCACGTCGGGATGGCTCCAGCCCCACTTCGGCAGCGTGAGCAGATCGAGCTTGCGCATCGCCGGCAGCTGGAAGACCAGCTGCGCTATGCCGCCCGCCAGCACGGCCCAGCCCAGCGCGAGGATCGGCACCTCCAGATGCGGCGCGAGCCACAGCGCGCCGGCGATCATGAAAAGGTTGAGGATCACCGGCGTGAAGGCCGGCAGCCCGAAGCGGTGGAAGCTGTTCAGCGCGCCGCCCGCCAGCGCGGTCAGCGAGACGAACAGGATGAAGGGAAAGGTCAGCCGCAGCAGGTCGACGGTCAGGCCGAACTTGTGGGTGTCGTCGAGCGAGCCCGGGGTGAACACCGCCGCGATCTGCGGGGTGAAGATCAGCCCCAGCGCGGTCAGCACCATCAGGATCCCGCCGAGCGTGCCGGACACCCGGGCGACCAGTTCCTTCAGGTCCTGGTGCGGGCGGGTTTCCTTGATTTCCGTGAATACCGGCACGAACGCCGTCGAAAACGAACCTTCCGCGAACAGGCGCCGCATGAAATTCGGGATGCGGAACGCCACCCAGAACGCGTCGGTACCGGCATTGGCGCCGAAGACCTGGTTGATGGCGATGTCGCGGACCAGGCCCAGCACGCGCGAGACCATGGTCATGCTGCTGAACGAGAGCAGCCCTTTCAGCATCTTCGGCGCGCTCAAGCCCGCCCTCCCGGAGTCCGGCGGCCGCCGGCGTTGTTGTTGACGCAACCCACTGAATCCTCCATACTTTCTGGTCTGATTGTCCCCAGACCCTCTTCACTTACAGTTTCCAGGAATTCGCCGTGGCCAACATCAAGTCCGCCAAGAAGCGCGCCAAGCAGACCGTGGTCCGCAATGCCCGCAACGCCAGCCAGCGTTCGATGCTGCGTACCGCCGTCAAGAAGGTGCTCAAGGCCCTGGGCGAGAACGACGCCGCCGGCGCCGAGTCCGCCTTCGCCGTCGCGCAGCCGATCCTCGATCGCTTCAGCTCGCGCGGCCTGATCCACAAGAACAAGGCTGCCCGCCACAAGGCTCGCCTGAACGCCCGCATCAAGGCCCTCAAGGCCGCCTGATACGGCGTAACGGGGACGGGAGTCCACGGCGCGGCGCCGCATGGCGCCTTCGCCCAAGGCACTCCAGGCAGCAAACAAAAACCCGGCCGGTGCCGGGTTTTTTGTTGCCTGCGCGAAGGCGTCACGGTGCGGCATGGCCCTCGCCTGCGCGTTCGGCTTCCAACGCCGCTTCGCGCTGGCGGTCGAAGAACGTCATGACGTCGAGCATGATCGGCCAGGTACCTTCGCGGCCGATCGCGGACACCAGGTACCAGCGGTCCTTCCAGCCCAGTTCGTCGAGGATCGCCTTCACCGCCGCCTGCTGCTCTTCCTCCAGCAACAGGTCGGCCTTGTTGAGCACGAGCCAGCGCGGCTTGTTCAACAATTCCGGATCGTGCTTCTCCAGTTCGCGCTCGATCGCGCGCACCTGGTCGGCCGGGCTCACGCCCTCTTCCGCGCCTTCGTCGTACACGCCGCCCGCGGGCGCGATGTCGACCAGGTGCAGCAGCAGGCGCGTGCGTTGGAGATGCTTGAGGAACTGCGTGCCCAAGCCCGCGCCTTCCGCCGCGCCTTCGATCAGGCCGGGAATGTCGGCGATGACGAAGCTGCGATGCGGCTCGACGCTGACCACGCCGAGGTTGGGATAGAGCGTGGTGAACGGATAGTCCGCGACCTTCGGCGTCGCCGCCGACACGGCGCGGATCAGCGTGCTCTTGCCGGCGTTCGGAAAGCCGAGCAGGCCGACGTCGGCGAGCAGCTTCAGTTCGAGCTTGAGCACGCGCTCCTCGCCCGGCAGGCCCGGCAGCGCCTTGCGCGGCGCGCGGTTCACCGAGCTCTTGAAATGCATGTTGCCCAGCCCGCCCTTGCCGCCCTTCGCGACCAGCAGGCGTTCGCCGTGGCGCGTGAGGTCGCCGATGACTTCGTCGGTCTCGACGTTGGTCACGACGGTGCCGACCGGCACGGTGATGACCAGGTCGTCGCCGGCCTTGCCATACATCTGGCGGCCCATGCCGTTCTCGCCGCGCTTGGCGCGGAACTGGCGCTGGTGACGGAAGTCGACGAGCGTGTTGAGGTTTTCATCGGCCAGCAGCCACACGCTGCCGCCATCGCCGCCGTCGCCGCCATCGGGGCCGCCAAGCGGGATGAATTTCTCGCGGCGGAAACCGACGCAGCCGTTGCCGCCGTTGCCTGCGCTGACCTGGATTTCGGCTTCGTCGACGAGTTTCATGGGGGTGCCGGGAATCGGGAATGGAGAATCGGGAATCGTCTGATGCAAAGCATCGTGGCTGCTCGGGAGCAGGGAGGCAACGAATCGCAGGAATTTCGCTTCTGCGATTCCCGATTCTCCATTCCCGGCAGACCGAAACGAAAAGCCCCGCCGAAGCGGGGCCCTTCGCGGACAGCGTTCGGCGATTACTCGACGACGCTGACGGTGCGACGCTTCTTCGGACCCTTGGTCGAGAACTCGACCTTGCCGTCGACCAGCGCGAACAGCGTGTGGTCGCGACCCAGGCCGACGCCGGCGCCCGGATGGAACTGGGTGCCGCGCTGGCGAACGATGATGTTGCCGGCCTCGATGGCCTGGCCGCCGTAGATCTTCACGCCCAGGTACTTCGGGTTGGAGTCGCGGCCGTTACGGGTGGAACCTACGCCCTTTTTGTGTGCCATGGCTGCTTCTCCTCACTTAGCCGGCAATGCCGGTGATTTCGATTTCGGTGTAATGCTGACGGTGGCCCATCTGCTTGCGGTGGTGCTTGCGGCGACGGAACTTCACGATGCGCACCTTGTCGGCGCGGCCGTGGCCGACGACCTTGGCGGAGACCGACGCGCCCTTCAGGGCATCGCCAACCTTCACGCCATCGCTGCCGCCCAGCATCAGGACGTTGTCCAGCTTGATCTCGCTGCCGACTTCGGCATCGAGCAGCTCGACGCGCAGGGTTTCGCCCTGCATCACGCGGTATTGCTTACCGCCGGTGACTACAACTGCGTACATGACCAGATTCCTCTGTAGTTATTTTGGTCGCTGCCGCACCCGAGGCGGGCGGACAGAAGCGGAATTGTAGGGCTTTCAGGGAGTTGGAGCAAGTCCGACGGTCGCTTCGCCGGGGAGCGACGCGGCTTCCGGCGATCCCCATGATCGCGCGGAACCGTCGGCGATTCCGGGGCCGGGGCTTCAAACCGAGACCCCCGCCACACTCTGTCCCGCGTTCAGCAACGTATTGATTTTGTTAGCACTTACGAACCTCTTGCGGCGTTTCGACAGTTCCCTTACGGTCGGCCGACGTGGACGGCTACAGGGCTCCGTCCACGTCCAGCCAACTCGATCGGCCGGCGCCGGATGCGCGGGCCTGGGAGCAGTCGCTGTGCCTTCGCACGCCCTGATGTCATCGGAAGACATGATCCCGTCCGCCTGCCCGGGCGATGGCGCTCCGTCGGGCGACGCGCCCGATGCCGCACCGCCCTCCTCCGCCTGCCGCGTGGCTGGCACTTCCCGCATTCCTCCCCATCCGCGTGCACGCGCACGACGCCCGGAAGGCGTTCGTACGCGCGCACCCACCCAAGTCGCGCGCCGGATCGACCGTCGCGGACTCGCACCCGGCGCCGCGCAGGGGGAGGCGCCGGGCGTTCCTGCAGCAGCCAACAAAGGACGTTGACATGACCCGCAAAGCACGCACCCTGAAGTGGACCGCCCTCGCCGTCGCCACCGCGCTCATCGCCGCGCCGGCGGCCTACTCGGGCGGGAAGCTGCCCGTCGCCAACAAGGTGAAGGTCTCGACGCTTTCGCCGCAGGCGGCGAAGGCCGCGAAGCAGCAGCCGCAGCAGTTCGACCGCTTCATCGTCACCTATCGCGAAGGGACCCGCCGGCTGGGCATCGCCGCGACGAACCAGCGCTTCGCCACCGCAGCGAAGAACCTCAACCTCGGCATCGCGCCGATGCGCACGCTCGCCACCGGCAGCTCGCTGATCCGCACCGACCGCAAGCTCGACAGCGCCGCCAGCAAGGCGCTGGCGATCGAACTGATGAAGGATCCGAACGTGCTCGCGGTCGAGCCCGACCGCCTGCGCAAGCCGATGATGGTGCCGAACGATCCGCTGTACGCGCAGCAGTGGCACTACAAGGACGGCCCGGGTGGCATCAACGCCGAACCCGCGTGGGACCTGGCGACCGGCGACGGCATCGTGGTCGCGGTGCTCGATACCGGCATCACGCCGCATTCGGAACTCAACGCGCAGACGGTGGCGGGTTACGACTTCATCATCGACACCGAAGTCAGCGTGGACGGCGACGGCCGCGACGCGGACCCGAACGATCCGGGCGACTGGCACGACGGCGAATGCAACATCTTCGGCATCCCCGAGGACAGCAGCTGGCACGGCACGCACGTGGCCGGCACGGTCGCGGCGGCGACGAACAACAACGCAGGCGTGGCCGGCGTGGCGTTCGGCGCGAAGGTGCAGCCGGTGCGCGTGCTGGGCAAGTGCGGCGGCTACGAGTCCGACATCATCGACGCGGTGACCTGGGCGTCCGGCGGCAGCGTCGCGGGCGTGCCGGACAACGCGACGCCGGCGGAAGTGATCAACCTCAGCCTGGGCGGCGGCGGCGCGTGCTCGGTCGCCGAACAGGCGGCCTACACCGCGGCGAAGGCGCGGGGCACGACGGTCGTCGTATCCGCCGGCAATTCGTCGGCCGATGCGGCGGGCTATTCCCCCGCGAGCTGCAACGACGTCATCACCGTGGCGTCGGTCGGCCCGACCGGCGAGCTGTCCGACTTCTCCAACTACGGCACCGTCGTCGACGTGGCCGCGCCGGGCGGTTCGGGCTACACGCCGGCGGAGGACAACATCCTGTCCACGCTGAACCTCGGCGCGCAGGGCCAGGGGGCCGAAGGCTACGCGTGGTACGCGGGCACCTCGATGTCGGCGCCGCATGTGGCCGGCGTGGTCGCGCTGATGCAGTCGGCCGCGGCGACGCCGAAGACGCCGGACGAGATCAAGAAGATCCTCGAGAACACGGCCTACGCGTCGGGCGGTTTCGCCACCGGTTGCGGCTACAACAAGTGGTGCGGTGCCGGCATCATCGACGCGCGCTACGCCGTGGCCGTCGCGAACGGCGACGAACCGCTGCCGCCGGACGTCCCGCCGCCGCCGCCGCCGCCGCCGGCCATCGAGCTGGAGAACGGCGTGACCGTCACCGGCATCGAAGTGCTGGCCGGCGACACCGTGCGCTATGAGCTGCTGGTGCCCAACGGCGCGTCGAACCTGCTGTTCGCGATGTACGGCGGCACCGGCGATGCCGACATGTACGTGCGCCGCGGCGCCGAGCCGACCACGACCGCGTACGACTGCCGTCCGTTCGCCGGCGGCAACAACGAGAACTGCTTCTTCCCGGCACCGCAGGGCGGCACCTGGTACGTGACGATCCGCGGCTACAGCAACGCCGCCGGCGTGTCGCTGTATCCGAGCTTCGTCGATGCGAACTGGCCGCGTTCGGTGGAAGCCGACGCCATCCAGCTCGCCAACCACCGCACCCAGGTGAAGCTGAACTGGACGCACGGCAAGCGGAACATCGACATCTACCGCAATGGCGCGATCCTCAAGACCGTGAGGAACAACGGCACGGCGACGGATACGTTCCGCGTCATCGGCAGCGGCACGATGAGCTACAAGTTGTGCAACAACGGCACTCAGGAGTGCGCGGATCCGGTCGAGATCGAGTACGCCTCGCACCGGTAAGCGGTCCTGGAAGTACAGCAAGACGGGAAGGGCCCGGTCCGCCGGGCCCTTCCTCCCGATGCCCCGCGATGGAGTGCCCATGGTCCGTTCCCGTTCGATCCTCCCGATGATGCTGATGGCGGCCGTCGCCGCGACGACAGCCTGCAACCGCGACACCCCCGCTTCCCAGACGCCGCCGCCGGTCACAGCCGCGCCGGTCGCGCAGTTCGACGCGACCCTGAACCTGGTCAACAACAACGGCGCCGTGCGCTACGACGGCACGGTCGGCAGCGACGAGGCGCGGCAGTCGATCGAGGCCGCGCTCGCACGCGCCTACGGCCGCGTGTCCGGCGAGCTCAAGGTCGATCGCGGCGCCCGCCCCGCTCCGTGGCAGGACGCGCTGCCGAAGTTCCTGGAATCGTTCATCCAGCCCGGCGCGGCGGTGTCGTTCGAAGGCCGCCGCATCGAACTGCACGGCCACGCCACCGAGACCGACCGCAACGCGCTGCTCGCCCGCGCCGAACTGCTCTACCCCGGTTACGCCTACACCGGCCTGTTCCAGGGCGTGGGCGACGGTGCGCCCACGGACGCTGCGAGCGCGGTGCTGGCGCAGGTGAAGCCCGGCACTTCCGGTGCATCGCTGGTGAAGGCGCTGAACGAGGCCGTGACGCAGACGCCAATCCGCTTCGAGCCCGGCAGCGCGCGCGTCGCGCCCGACAGCCTGGCGCTGCTGAGCAAGGCCGCGCAGGTGATCCAGGCCTCCGACGAGGGCACGCGGCTGCAGATCGCCGGGCCTGCGGCCGACGATCCGTCGCTGGCGCAGCAGCGCGCGGAAGCCATCAAGGTCCAGCTGATCGTCAACGGCGTGAGCCCGGCGGCGCTGGAAACCACCGCGCAGGCGGGCAGCGGCGAGGCGGCGTCGTTCCAGCTGCTCTGACGCTGTTGTAGCCGGATACGCGGAGCGCACCCGGGACGAGGCACGCGCGAACCGGGCGTTGCCGCACGCCACTTCGCCCCTCCCCCGGGCCATCGGGACATGGCCCGCTGGCATTCGCACGGGAGGGAGCTGTCGCCCGCACCGCGTGCGCGCACATCGTTCAGCCACCCCGCGTGGAACACCCCTGAACCCTGCTCCACGCCCCGCCGCGCGTGCCTTTGGTTCCGGCGATTTGCCCCCATCTACGCCTGTCGATACGCTCCCCTGTTCGCCCCGCGCTCCGCGGCGGCGACCCTCCCCATACAGGCAACCGATGGCGCTGGATTACATCCGCATCCGCGGCGCGCGGACGCACAACCTCAAGAACATCGACCTCGACCTCCCCCGCGACAAGCTCATCGTGATCACGGGGCTGTCGGGATCGGGCAAGTCCTCGCTCGCGTTCGACACGATCTACGCCGAAGGCCAGCGTCGCTACGTCGAGTCGCTGTCGGCCTACGCGCGCCAGTTCCTCTCGGTGATGGAGAAGCCGGACGTCGACCACATCGAGGGCCTGTCGCCGGCGATCTCGATCGAACAGAAGTCGACCTCGCACAACCCGCGATCCACCGTCGGCACGATCACCGAGATCTACGACTACCTGCGACTGCTCTACGCACGCGTGGGCACGCCGCGCTGTCCGGACCACGGCTATCCGCTGGAAGCGCAGACGGTCAGCCAGATGGTCGACCAGGTCGTCGCGCTCGGCGCCACCGAGGCCGGCCGCGAGCAGCGCTACATGCTGCTGGCGCCGGTGATCCGCGAACGCAAGGGCGAGCATGCGCAGGTGTTCGAACAGCTGCGCGCGCAGGGCTTCGTGCGCGTGCGCGTGGACGGCGTGCTGCACGAGATCGACGCCGTGCCGCCGCTCGCGCTGCGCGTGAAGCACACCATCGAAGCGGTCGTGGACCGCTTCAAGCCGCGCGAGGACATCAAGCAGCGCCTGGCCGAATCCTTCGAGACCGCGCTGAAGCTCGGCGACGGCATGGCGCAGGTGATGTCGCTCGACGACAGCGAAGCCGCGCCGCTGCTGTTCTCGTCCAAGTACAGCTGCCCGGTGTGCGACTACTCGCTGCCGGAACTGGAGCCGCGCCTTTTCTCGTTCAACTCGCCGGTGGGCGCGTGCCCGACGTGCGACGGCCTGGGGGTGGCGCAGTTCTTCGATCCGAACCGCGTGGTGGTGCATCCGGAACTCTCGCTCTCGGCCGGCGCGGTGCGCGGCTGGGATCGCCGCAATGCCTACTACTTCCAGCTGATCCAGTCGCTGGCGCGACACTACAGGTTCGACGTCGATGCGCCGTGGCAGTCGCTGCCGAAGAAGGCGCGCGACGCGGTGCTGTTCGGCAGCGGCGACGAGACCATCACCTTCACCTACCTCACCGAAAGCGGCGGGCGCAGCCAGCGCAAGCATCGTTTCGAAGGCATCGTGCCGAACCTGGAGCGCCGCTATCGCGAAACCGAATCGGCGGCGGTGCGCGAGGAACTGGCCAAGTACATCAGCGAGCGCGCCTGCACCGATTGCGGCGGCGCGCGCCTGAACCGCGCCGCGCGCAACGTGTTCGTGGCCGAGCGTCCGCTGCCGGACATCGTCGTGATGCCGGTGGACGAAGCGCTGGCGCATTTCAAGGCGCTCAACCTGCCGGGCTGGCGCGGCGAGATCGCGATCAAGATCGTCAAGGAAATCTCCGACCGCCTGCGTTTCCTCGTGGACGTCGGCCTGGATTACCTCACGCTCGAACGCAAGGCCGATTCGCTTTCGGGCGGCGAGGCGCAGCGTATCCGTCTCGCCTCGCAGATCGGCGCCGGCCTGGTCGGCGTGATGTACGTGCTCGACGAGCCGTCGATCGGCCTGCACCAGCGCGACAACGAGCGCCTGCTGGGCACGCTCACGCGCCTGCGGGACCTGGGCAACACGGTGATCGTGGTCGAACACGACGAGGACGCGATCCGCCTGGCCGACCACGTCGTCGACATCGGTCCCGGCGCGGGCGTGCACGGCGGCGAAGTGATCGCGCACGGCACGCTGCAGGACATCCTCAAGGCGCCGCGTTCGCTCACCGGCCAGTACCTGTCGGGCAAGCGCGGCATCGAGATCCCGGCCCGGCGCCACAAGCCCGATCCGAAGACCACCTTCCACCTGCGCGGCGCCAGCGGCAACAACCTGAAGGACGTCGATCTGGCGATCCCGTCGGGGCTGTTCACGGCGATCACCGGCGTGTCCGGCTCGGGCAAGTCGACGCTGATCAACGACACGCTGTTCGCGATCACCGCCAACGAGCTCAATGGCGCCTCGCACACGGCGGCGCCGTACCGCGAGTACGAGAACATCGAGCTGTGGGACAAGGTCGTCGACATCGACCAGTCGCCGATCGGCCGCACGCCGCGTTCGAACCCGGCGACGTACACCGGCCTGTTCACGCCGTTGCGCGAGCTGTACGCGCAGGTGCCCGAGGCGCGTGCGCGCGGCTATTCGCCGGGCCGCTTCAGCTTCAACGTGCGCGGCGGTCGCTGCGAGGCGTGCCAGGGCGATGGCCTGATCAAGGTCGAGATGCACTTCCTGCCCGACGTGTACGTGCCGTGCGACGTCTGCGGCGGCAAGCGCTACAACCGCGAAACGCTGGAGATCTTCTACAAGGGTTACAACATCAACGACGTGCTGGAGATGACCGTCGAGGATGCGCTGAACCTGTTCGAGGCCATCCCGGCGATCTCGCGCAAGCTCGAAACGCTGATGGACGTGGGCCTGAGCTACATCAAGCTGGGCCAGAGCGCGACCACGCTGTCGGGCGGCGAGGCGCAGCGCGTGAAGCTGTCGAAGGAACTCTCGCGCCGCGACACCGGCCGCACGCTGTACATCCTCGACGAACCCACGACCGGCCTGCACTTCCACGACATCGAACACCTGCTCACGGTGCTGCATCGCCTGCGCGACGACGGCAACACGGTGGTGGTGATCGAGCACAACCTCGACGTCATCAAGACGGCCGACTGGGTGATCGACCTCGGGCCGGAAGGCGGCCATCGCGGCGGCACCATCCTGGCCTGCGGCACGCCGGAGGAAATCGCCTCGCTGCCGCACTCGCACACCGGACGCTTCCTCGCACCGCTGCTGGGCACGAAGCCCGAAGCGCCGGCGCGCAAGGCGAAGCCGGCTGCGGCGAAGGCCGGCGGCAAGGCGGTTGCGAAGACGACCGCATCGAAGCGCGTGCAGGCGAAGACGACGAAGGCCGCGAAGACGGTCGCCGCCAAGAAGAACAACACGAAGAAGAAATCCGCCGCATGAGCGACACCGCGACACCGAAGCCCCGCAAGACGCCGGCGCGCAAGCGCAAGCCGGCGGCGAAGAAGACCCGCGAAAGCGCGGTGCCCGCCGCCCCGAAGCCGCAAGCCCCCGAAGGGCCTGCGGCGGAAGCGCACGACGCGCCCGTTGCACTCATCCGCGTCCCGCTCTCCGTGCGCTGGCGCGACCTCGACGCGTTCAACCACGTCAACAATTCGAAGTACCTGAGCTATCTCGAGGAAGCGCGCCTGCGCTGGATGCTTGGCGTGCCGGGACAGGGACTGGACGACCACGTCGCGCCCGTCGTCGCCGCCGCGCACCTCAACTATCGCCGCCCGATCGAATGGCCGGCGGAAGTGGACATCGAGCTGTTCGTCGAACGCCTGGGGAACACCAGCGTGAGCATCGGCCATCGCATCGTCGATGCGCACGACGAGTCGGTGCTCTATTGCGACGGCAACGTCGTGATGGTCTGGATCGATCGCGGCACCGGACGTGCGGCGGAATTGCCGGTGGCGGTCCGCGAGGCGTGCTCGTAAGGCGCGGCTGCGCATCGCCCCAGGCAAAAAACGGCGCCAAGGCGCCGTTTCTGTTTCCGTCCCTGTTTTCGAAGAAGCGATCAGGCGCCTATTCGCCCGCCTTCTTCACCACGAACTCGCCCAACGCCTTCCCGCCGTCCTTCGTGGCGAACTCGATGGCCACCTTGCTGCCCGGCTTCAGCGCCGCGCCCGGCTCCATCAGCATCAGGTGCAGGCCGCCCGGCTTGAACACCGCCGCCTCGCCCGGCGCGATGCGCACTTCCGGCACCGCGCGCATGCGACTGACGCCCTCGACCACGCGCGTCTCGTGCATCTCGACCTCGCCGAACGCCGCGCTGCTTGCGCCGACGATCGTCAGCGGCTTCGCGCACGGATTCTCGATGCGGGCGAAGCCGGCCATCATCGGCATCGCGGCCGGTGGCATGCGCACCCAGCCTTCGACCACCTTGAGGCTGCAATCTGCAGCGGAAGCGGCGGACGATGCCGCCAGCGTGAGGGCCAGCAGGCCGAGTCGGATCGAGGTCGCGTTCATGGGCCTATGATACCCGCGGTCGTCCGCGCGGCTCCGTCGCTGGGCCGCGCCGTTCACGCATCGTCCGCCCGCCACTTCCGGGAACACCGCCCATGAGCCTAGTCGAATCCCATTCCGCCGACGGCATCGTCGAACTCCGGCTGGCGCGCGCGCCGGTCAACGCGCTCAATCCGCAGTTGTGCGACGACCTGGTCGCCGCGCTCGCGCAGGCGATCGATGGCGGCGCGCAGGGCATCGTGCTGGCGGGTGGCGCGAAGGTGTTCTCGGCGGGCCTCGACGTGCCGCACCTGCTGTCGCTCGGCGATGACCGCGATGCGCTGATGTCGGCGTGGGAAAGCTTCTTCCATGCCGCGCGCGCCATCGCCGAATGCCCCGTGCCGGTCGTCGCCGCGATCGGCGGCCACGCGCCCGCGGGCGGCTGCGTGCTGGCGCTGTGCTGCGACTACCGCGTGATGGCGCGCAGCGAGGATTCCGCGAAGCCCTTCCGCATCGGCCTCAACGAAACGCAGGTCGGACTGGTGGTGCCGGTCGGCATCCTGCGACTGATGCAGCGCGTCGTCGGCACGTATCGCGCCGAGCGCCTCGTCGTCGCCGGCGACATGGTGGAGGCCGAACGCGCCGAACGCATCGGGCTGGTGGACGAGCTCGTGCCCGCCGACCAGGTCGCGGCGCGTGCGCGCGAATGGCTCGCGCAGTTGCTGAAATTGCCGCAGCCGGTGATGCGCCAGACCCGCGCGATCGCCCGCGCGGACTTGGTCGCCGCGATGCAGCCGGAGCAGATCCAACTGCCGAAATTCATCGCCGCGTGGAGCGATCCGGCGACGCAGGGCGCGTTGAAGGCGCTCGTTGCGAAGCTCGGGAAGTAAGAGCCGCGCTTGTGTAACCCCCGGTAAGCGCAGCGCACCCGGGACCTGTCACGCCGCCCCGGGTGCACTTCGCTTACCCGGGCTACAAATGCGGCGAACTCACAGCACCCAGATTTCCACCCGCTCGTTGCGATAACGCGCCGACGGCGTGCCGGAGGCCGCAAGCGGCACCTGCGCGCCGACGCCGCGCGCATGCAGCACCGGCACGCCGCGCGCCATCAGCTCGTGCGCGACGAGGTCGGCGCGATCGTTGCTCATCATCGTCGCCGCCACCGAACTTCCGGCCACGTCGGCGAAGCCCACCACCAGCAGGCGGCGACCACGGTTCACCGGCAACTGCATGAAGGCGACGATGCGCTCGACGTCGCGCACCGCGCGGCTGTCGTACACGCTCGCCGCGACGCCGCTCTCGTTGATGCCGGTGAGATTGAAGCGCAGGCTCAGCGGCAGGCGCGTGGCGCTGGCGACGAGGTCGCGATAATCCTTCGGCCCGAACAGCGTCGGCGGTGCGTAGCCGGGGCGCAGCGTCACGGCGAAATGGCCGGCACGCGTCACCGCGTCCTGTCCGCGCTGGCCCATCGCGTACAGCGCGAAGCTGCGGCTGAGCGCGCCCATCATCTGGCTGCCATAAAGATGGAAGCGGCGCGTGAGCGGGTAATCCTCGCTCTGCACCGCCAGCCGCGTCGGCGCGACCGCACGACCGCCATCGGACAATGCGAGCGGACGCACGCCCGCGCCCCACGGCTGGCGCAGCGTGACGAAGCCGATGCCGCCGGGATCCTTCGCGATCGCGCGCACCAGCGATTCGCCATCGCCATGCAGTTGCGCGGCGGGCGCGTAGGCCGCTCCCCGCATCACACGTTCGTCGATGAGATCGCGCGCGGAATTGGCGCTTGCGACCATGTGCAGGCGCACCGCGCCGCGACCGCCGAACTCGCGCCAGTCGCGCACCTGTCCCGACAGCACGCGGCGCAGCTGCGCGAAGCTCAGGCGGGCGAGCGGGTTCTCGCGATTCACGACCACCGCCGCGCCGTCGAGCGCCAGTACGAATTCCTGGTCGTGCGAAGCCAGGTCGCCCAGCTGCCAGCCCGCGTCGAGTTCTGCGGCGTCGGGCCGGCGCGTCATCATCGCGACGTGCGCGTTGCCGTCGACCAGGTCCTGGAAGCCCTGCGCCGAACTGTTCGCCTGGATTTCCACGATCAGCGGCATGCCGTCGCGCTGCGCGTGGATCTCCGTCAGCGTGGGGCTCGGCTGCTGGCGACGGATGTCCTGGTAGCCGATATCGCGCAGCCACGATTCGGCGACCGCGGGCACCAGCCGCGCGGCCAGGGTCTGCGATCCGTGGATGCGGACGCGTTCGGCATCCACCTGGGCGTGCGCGTGCGCGCTCGCGACGAACAACACAACTGCAACAAACCAACTAGCGACGCGTGACATCGCGCACGCCCCCTGTGCGAAATCGCGCAAGGATCGGGGACGTAAATGACGCGCAGGTTACCGCCCGCGCTTCATGGCGGCCGGAGCGTCGAACCGGCCGGATCGGAACATCAGGACCCGCGCGCGACCGGTCGCGACGGATCGTCGATCCAACCGCTCCACGAACCGGTGAACAGTCGCGCACCCTCCAGGCCCGCATGCTCCAGCGCGAGCAGCAGGTGGCACGCGGTCACGCCGGAGCCGCACATCGCCACGACATCGCGCGGGTCGCGCCCCTTGAGGACGTCGGCGAACTCGCGCGCGAGTTCCTGCGCGGGACGGAAACGGCCGTCGCGCATCGTCATCGCATAAGGACGGTTGATCGCGCCGGGCACGTGGCCGGCGACGCGGTCGATCGGCTCGACGTCGCCCCGGAAACGTTCGGCGGCGCGCGCATCGACCAGCACGCCGCCGGCATCGAGATGCGCCTGCACCTGCGCGGCATCGAGCAGTCGATTTTCGTCGAACGTCGCCGGATACGGCGGCGCGGGTTTCGCGACCGGCCGGTTCGCATCGACCGGCAGGCCGAGCGTCTGCCAGCGCTGCAGGCCACCGTCGAGCACGGCGACACGCCGGTGCCCCAGCGCGCGCAGCAGGAACCACATGCGCGCGGCGGCGAGCGCGCCGTCGGCGGCGTCGTACACCACGACCTGCGTTTGCGGAGTCACGCCCCAGCGGCCGAGCGCGGCGGCGAAGTCCTGCAGTTCCGGCCATGGATGACGTCCCGCATGCGCCTTGCGGTGATCCGACAGCTCGCGATCGAGGTGCGCATAGAACGCGCCCGGAACATGCGCGGCGTCGTAAGAGGCTTCGCCCGCTTCGGGTTCGGCCAGGCTGTGCCGCGTGTCGAAGATCGCCAGGTCTTCGCGGCCGAGCGCGGCGGCCAGGTCCTCGGCGGACACCAGCGTGGTCCACGTTGCATTCGGATCGCTCATCGGATCGCCTCCAGGCGTTGGCGCAGGTTGTAGAGCATCGAGGCGGTCGCGCCCCAGATGCGCTGCGCGGGATAGCGGTACTCGAAGACCTGGCGCGGTCGGCCGCGGAAATCGAGCGTGTGCGTGGCGAGATTGGCCGGATCGAGCAGGAAGGCCAGCGGCACCTCGAACACGTCGGCGACTTCGTTCGGATCGGGTCGCGCGACGTAGTCGTTCGCGAGCACCGCGACGACCGGCTGCACGCGGTAGCCGGTGATCGTCGCAAGCGGGTCGAGATAGCCCAGCGGCTGGATCTGCCCCGCGCCGACGCCGATTTCCTCGTGCGTTTCGCGCAGTGCGGCGGCGACGGCGTCGGCGTCGTCGGGTTCGACGCGACCGCCGGGGAAGCTCACCTGCCCCGCGTGCTGGCGCAGCGCGTCGGTGCGGCGCGTGAGCAGCACCTGCGTGCCGGCGTCGCGCGGAACCAGGCCGACCAGCACGGCGGCTTCGATGCTGACCGCATCGTCGGGCACCAGGTCGTGCAGTTCGGCGAGGTTCCAGCCGGGACCGGGCGGCGGTTCGGCCAGCGGATGCAGCGCGGACGCGAGGCCGGGCCAGTCGGGAAGCACGATGGGCATGGCGGCCGTCCGGTTCACCGGCGGCGCGACTCGCGTTCGGGCAGGACGGTTTCCATCAGGCGCAGGCGTTCGTCGTCGTTCATCTGCGACCAGCGTGCGATTTCCGCGGTCGTGCGATGGCAACCGATGCAGAGGCCGTCGTCGTCGAGCGAGCAGATGCCGATGCAGGGACTCAGCACGGCGCGGAAGAAGGTGTTCATGGATCGATCAACGTAAGGCGGGAGTGCGTGGGATTCAACCTGTCTCGGTGCGGCGCTTCGCAAGCGCTTCCCGTCATCGCGGCGAAGGCCGGGATCCTGGCCGATGCCGTTTCAGCGGTGATGTTGGACGTACGCGATCGCGATGACTCGGGCGTGCAAGCCGAGCCTCTGGTGATCGGGTCGCAAAACACATCGAGCCGGCAGTGCCGGCTCGATGGGTGATACACGTCTTCAGGCGTTACTGCCCTGGATCCCCGCCTTCGCGGGGATGACGGTCCGGCAAAGCCGCTCGCGCCATGCGCGAGCGGGCCGGAACGTCACTTCACGCTGACCAGCTTGACTTCGAACTGCACGGCGACGTTCGGCGGGAACGGCGTGCGCGGGTCGGCGCCATAGGCCTTGTCGGCCGGCAGGGTGATTTCCCACTTCGAACCGGCCGGCATCTGCAGCAGCGCTTCGCGCATGGCGGCCATCTCGATGTCGCTGACCTTGATCGACGGGATCTGCTGCGCCGGACGCGCCTGCTGCGGACGCTCGCCCCACGCGTAGGGACCGGCGACTTCCAGCTGCACGGTGCTGGCCTGGGTCGGCTTGGCGCCGGTGCCCTTCTCGATCTCGCGGTACTGCACGCCGCTCGGCAGCGACTTCACGCCGGCCTTGGAACGGTTGGCGGCGATGAACTGGTCGCTCTTCGTCTTGTTCTCGGAAGCGGCCTTGTCCCATGCGGCCTTCGCCTTGGCCTGCTGGCGCTGCTGCATGTTCTGCACGGCGGTGCGCAGCTGGTCGACCGGCACCGACGGCTGCTTCTTGCCGTAACCGTCCTGCAGGCCCTTGATGATGGTGTTGACGTCGACCTGCTCGCCGCTTTCGATGGCGTTGCGGCCCAGGTCGTAACCGAGCGCGTAGCTCAGCTTGCCCTGCTCGGTCGAAGTGTTCTGCGCGGCGGCAGTGCCGGTCAGGGCCAGGGCCGCGACGGCGGCAGCGATCAAACGCAACTTCATTCGAATGAATCTCCGTAATGGATCGGGGCGGGACTACCGCTCCTTAGTGATAAGGCCCGCACCGGTCGAATGGACCCGGATGGACGCGCTAGGATACCGGCGCCCGTGCTTAATCGCCACTGACGCCGACCGGCTCAGACACCGCCTCCCGGCCGAAGTTCCGCGCCTGCCGGGACGACAAATTCCACCCTTTTTCCCGTCTCCTGGACCGCCCCTTTCATGTCCGAAACGCCCGTCATCACCGCCGACCGCGGCGCCGTCCGCGTCATCACCGTCAACCGCCCCGACAAGCTGAACGCGCTCAACGCCGCGACCCTGGACGCCCTGCTGGCGGCGTTCGAGGCGGCTGCGGCCGATCCGGCGGTCCGCTGCGTGGTCCTGACCGGCGCCGGCCCGAAGGCCTTCGTGGCCGGCGCGGACATCGCCCAGATGAACGGGCTGACGCCGGTCCAGGGTCGCGACTTTTCGTTGCGTGGCCAGAAGCTGATGCGGCGGGTCGAGAAAATGCCCAAGCCGGTCGTCGGAATGATCAACGGCTTCGCGCTCGGCGGCGGGCTGGAGCTGGCGATGGGCTGCCACCTGCGCATCGCGGCCGACACCGCCAAGGTCGGCCAGCCGGAGATCAACCTCGGCCTGATCCCCGGCTTCGGCGGCACCCAGCGCCTGCTGCGGCTGGCCGGCCGCGCGGCGACGCTGGAGCTGTGCCTGGTCGGCGCGCCCATCGACGCCAGCCGCGCGCGCGAACTGGGCATCGTCAACCGCGTGGTCCCCGCGGCGGAGCTGGAAGCCGAAACGATGAAGCTGGCCGACCAGCTCGCGAACTCCGCGCCGCTCGCGCTGCGCGGCGTGCTCGACTGCGTCAACGTCGGCGGCGAATGCGGTATCGAGGAAGGGCTGGAATACGAGACCGCGCAGTTCGGCCTGATGTTCGCCACGCAGGACATGCGCGAAGGCACGAGCGCGTTCCTCGAACGCCGCAAGCCGGCCTTCAGCGGCCAGTGATGCACGACGCGCCCGACGCCTGCGTGTGCGGTTGCGCCGATCCGCGCGGCGACGCGGCGCACGCGATCAACGCCGCGCTGGCCGTCGGCGACGTGGACGCCGCGATCGGGTTGGGCCTGCTCGAACGCGCCATCGAATGCGCCTCGTGCGATGAAGCATGCCGTGCGCGACTGTCGGACGCGCGACGCGAACGGGAGACCGCGCTCGCCGCGCGCGAACGCTACCGCGCGCGCAATGCCCGCCTCGAACGCCGCGCGCGCGAACGCGCGGAAACGCGCATGCCGCCTCCGCCGAGCGACGTCGCCGCGCCCCCGCCTTCCGCCCTGCCCTCCGCCGCCGCCGCCGCGCTCGCACGCGCGCGCGAAAAGGCCGCGCAACGCCACAAGCCATGACGCCCGCCGCAACGAAGAAGAAGGCCGCGAGCAAGCGCGCGCGGCGCGTGAGCCGCCTGTCCGCGGTGGAAATCGAGACGATGTTCGCGCGCTTGAAGGCGCTCAATCCCAAGCCTTCGACCGAACTGGAATTCTCCACGCCCTACGAGTTGCTGGTGGCGGTGACGCTGTCGGCGCAGGCCACCGACGTGGGCGTCAACAAGGCCACGCGCAAGCTGTTCCCGGTGGCGAACACGCCGCAGGCGATCGCGAAGCTCGGCGTCGAAGGCCTCAAGCCGTACATCTCCACCATCGGCCTGTACAACACCAAGGCGGCCAATGTCGTCGCGATGGCGCAGCAGTTGATCGAACGGCACGGCGGCGAGGTGCCGCGCGATCGCCAGGCGCTGGAAGCGTTGCCGGGCGTCGGGCGCAAGACCGCGAACGTGGTCCTCAACACCGCGTTCGGCGAACCGACGATGGCGGTGGACACGCACATCTTCCGTGTCGCCAACCGCACGGGCCTGGCGCCGGGGAAGACGGTGCGCGCGGTCGAGGACGGCCTGCTCGAGGTCGTCCCGCCCGGATACCTGCACGATGCGCACCACTGGCTGATCCTGCACGGCCGCTACGTGTGCAAGGCGCGTCGGCCGGACTGCCCGCACTGCGTCATCCGCGACATCTGCCGCTTCCCCGACAAGACGCGGGGCGAGCCGGACGCGATCGCGACCTGAGCGGTCGCCAGCCGTCGCGACCGGCCCTTGTAGCCCGGGTAAGCCAAGCGCACCCGGGGTGAGAGGTCGCCGGGTTCCCCGGGTGCGCTTCGCTTACCCGGGCTACAAAGGCGGATGCGAACACCGTCATCGCCCGGTCATCGCAGCGAAATAAGTCAGCGCTGTCACATTTACGCAACTTTCACACCCTAGCCTGCGCAGCGTTCCTTCACCAACGCCTCCAAGGGCTACGTCCATGAAACTGTCCCGCAGCACCCTGTCCGTCGCGCTGCTCGCCGCCCTCGTCGCGCCGGCCGCGCACGCCGAAATCACCCTCGACGTGATCGGCGGTTCGGAAGTCTCCTTCGAAGGCCTGGTCCAGGCCGACTTCTACAAGTTCGACACCGACACCATCGACTACGGCGCGGACTCCTCGTCCGACCTCGACGGCGACGACTACCTGAACGAACTGCGCCGCGCCGAACTGGTGCTCAAGGGCAAGGGCCCGGGCAACGTCGAGTGGGTGCTGGGCTACGACGCCAAGGACGACAAGTTCCTCGACGTGAACGCCAAGTACAAGTTCGGCAACAACTCCAACCACTTCATCCAGCTCGGCCAGTTCAAGCAGCCGGGCGCGACGATGGAAGAGCTGTCGTCGACCAAGAACAACGACTTCATTTCCAAGTCGTCGATCACCAACTCGATCGGTACCGCGCGCCGCCTGGGCATGCAGTACAACGTCGGCGATTCGAACTGGGGCCTGACCGGCAGCTACTTCACCCGCGAACTGACCCGCAACCGCGAGCACGGAAACGGCTACAGCGTGCGCGGCTACTGGGCGCCGATCAACGAGCAGGGCAACATCTTCCACATCGGCGCGTCCTACACCGACAAGGACACCGATGGCGATGCGATCCGCCTGCGCGCGCGCCCGATGGCCGACATGGTCTCCACCCGCTTCGTCGACACGCGCACCCTCGAAGATGCCGACCGCAACAGCGTGATCGGCGCCGAGGCCCTGTGGGTGACCGGCCCGGTCAAGCTGCAGGCCGAGTACATGACCACCGACGTCAAGCGCTACGGCACCTCCGACGATTTCAGCGGCGACGGCTTCTACGTCTCGGGCCTGTGGAACATCACCGGCGAGACCTGGGGCTACAAGGGCGGCGTGCCGACCACCGGCCTGCCGGACAACCCCGGCGTCGGCATGTGGCAGCTGGGCCTGCGCTACGACACGATCGACCTGACCGACGGCGACGTCGTCGGCGGCGAGATGGACAGCTGGACCGCCGGCGTCAACTGGTACTGGCGTTCCAACTTCAAGTTCATGCTGAACTACGTCGCGGTGAAGCAGGAGAAGGGCGAGCTGAAGGACGACCCGAACATCCTCGAAGCCCGCATGCAGTTCTTCTGGTAATCGCAACGCGACACCGCTTCTGTTTCCTCCCCCTCCGGGCGCGACGCGAGTCGCGCCCTTTTTTTGCCCGACGCGGACGCAACGCTAGGCGGCGGCGCCCTCTTCCGTCGCACGCGAAGGAGCGCGCGAGAGGAACAGCGAACGCAGCCAGGCCGTCATCGGCAATTCCAGCAGGCGGTACAGCACGACCGCCACCGTGCAGCACAGCGCGACCTTCAGCAGCGCGACGGCGTACGTCTCGTGCACGCCGATGGCGCGGAGCACGCGGTTCGCGACGTTCAGCACGTAGGGATGGAACAGGTACAGCGAATAGCTCGCATCGCCGACGAGCACCGCCAGCCGCGGCAGGCGCCGGTTCGACAGCGCGCGCACCAGCAGCAGGAACGCCAATGCCGCCGGCAGTCCCCAGGCGACGAGCCTTCCGAGGTCCTTCGCGTCATCGGCCAGCACCGGCATGCATGCGATCAGCGCGATCCCCACCACGCCCATGACCGTTCGCGCGATCCTCCCCGGGCCCTGCGGTCGCGATTGCCGGAGCAGCGCGTGGATCCGGTAGCAGGCCATGCCGAACGCGAACTCCACCAGGATCGGCGCGGTATAGAACTCGAACACCACCGACGTGGAATCCACCGCCCACCCGATCAGCGCCAGCGCCACCAGCAGCGCCGAACAGATCGCCGCCCGATACGCATGGCTGATCGCCATGGACAGGGCGAACAGCAGGTAGAAGAACATCTCGTAGTTCAGCGTCCAGCCCAGGAACATGATGGGAAAGACGTTGTCGCCGTTCCGGTACGGGATGAAGAACAGCGACTTCAGCAGCTGCAGCAGGTCCGGTCGCGTCTCGCGCAGGAAGCCGGGAAGGAACACCGCCACGCAGAACAGGCCGATCGTCCCCGCCCAGTAGAGCGGCACCACGCGGATCACGCGCTTGGCGAAGAAGTGCCGGCCGGAGTTCTCCGTGACGAAGCACATGATGAAGCCGCTGATCACGAAGAACAGGTCGACGCCCCACGCCCCGTTGCCGAACAGGCTGATGTGGTGCGTCACCACCGCGACCGCGGCCAGCGCGCGGAGCACCTGCACGCTGTCGAGTTTCTCGGCGGGACAGAACGGCGCTGCGGGCACGGTTCGGCTCCTTCATGGGGCGATCCGTCGCCAGTCGGAAAGCAAACGCAACAGCCGGGCTCAGGCGGCCATACACGCCTTGCGCCGTGAGGGCCGCGTGACGATCGCGTGCCACGCCGGCGGAAGCCACGTCATGGCACTGACACATGAACGACGCGGCGCTGTCATCCAACGGTTATCAAATGCGCCACGCACGGGCACGGCCCGTCGTCACTCCAGGAGAGCATCGTGTTCAAGTCCATCCAGTTCCGCATCGCCGCGCTCGCGGTCGCCGGTACCTTCGCGATCAACGCGCAGGCGGCCGACGTCACCGGCGCCGGCGCGTCGTTCGTCTACCCCGTGATGTCGAAGTGGTCGGCCGACTACGCCAAGGCCAACGGCAAGAAGGTCAACTACCAGTCGATCGGTTCCGGCGGCGGCATCGCGCAGATCAAGGCCGCGACGGTCGACTTCGGTTCCTCCGACGCGCCGCTGAAGCCGGAAGAACTGGCGCAGCACGGCCTTGCGCAGTTCCCGTCGGTGATCGGCGGCGTGGTGCCGGTCATCAACGTCCCGGGCGTCGCCTCCGGCGCGCTTAAGCTGGACGGCGAAACGCTGGCCAACATCTTCCTGGGCAAGATCAAGATGTGGAACGACCCGGCGATCGTCGCGCTGAACGGCGGCGTGCAGCTGCCGGAGCGCAAGATCACCGTCGTGCACCGCTCCGACGGTTCGGGCACCACGTTCAACTTCGTCAATTACCTCTCGAAGGTGTCGCCGGACTGGAAGAGCACGGTCGGCGAAGGCACGGCCGTGAAGTGGCCGGTCGGCATCGGCGGCAAGGGCAACGAGGGCGTGGCCGCGTACGTGAAGCAGATCGTCGGCGGCATCGGCTACGTCGAGCTGTCGTACGCGCTGCAGAACAAGATGGCCTACTCGCGCCTGAAGAACGCCGCCGGCAACTACGTGCTGCCGTCGGACGAGACCTTCTCGGCCGCCGCCGCCAGCGCCGAATGGGGCAACGCGAAGGACTTCTACCTGGTGATGACCAACGCCCCGGGCGCGAACTCCTGGCCGATCACCGCGACCAACTTCATCCTGATGTACAAGCAGCCCATGAACGCCGACGGCGCGAAGAACGCCAAGGAATTCTTCCGCTGGGCCTACGCCAACGGCGACCAGCAGGCCAAGGCGCTGGACTACGTTCCGCTGCCGGACACGCTGGTGCAGCAGATCGAGACCTACTGGTCGACGAACATGAACTACTGATCCGCCCGCGGATTAAGGTGCCAAGAAAGGCGGGCCGCGAGGCCCGTCTTTCGCTTTTGGGGAGGGGCGCCGCACATTTGCAGCCCGGGTAAGCGGAGCGCACCGGGGGTGTCGCAAGCTCCGGAGAAGTCGCATGCCCCGGGTGCGGTTCGCTTACCCGGCCTACAACAGCTTAGCCGCACCACAACAGCCTCGACAGCTGCCGCCCGCCCACGCCCCATTGCAGAAATGTGACGACTGGATGTCATAGCGCTGTAACAAAAAGATCATCAAATGGCGCAGCCCGGCACGCAGCCGGATCCACCACACCTGGAGTTGCGCATGAACCCGTCGTCGGCCCGCATTGCCGCCCTCGCCTTCGCCATCGCCCTGACCGTCGCCGCGTGCAAGCCGGCCGGCGAGAACAACGCACCGGCCAGCGCCGCCGACGCGGGCGCGGGCGCCGCCACGCAGGCCGGCGACAAGGTCGCCGCGCAGATCACCGGCGCCGGCGCGACCTTCATCTACCCGCTGATCTCGAAGTGGTCGGACGACTACAACAAGGCCACCGGCGCGAAGGTCAACTACCAGTCCATCGGTTCCGGCGGCGGCATCGCGCAGATCAAGGCCGGCACGGTGGACTTCGGTTCGTCCGACAAGCCGCTGCCGTCCGACGAGCTCGCCGCCGCGGGCCTCGGCCAGTTCCCGTCGGCGATCGGCGGCGTCGTGCCGGTGGTGAACATCGAAGGCATCGAGCCCGGCAAGCTGCGCCTCACCGGCCCGCTGCTGGCCGACATCTTCAGCGGCAAGGTCGCGACCTGGAACGATCCGGCGATCGCCGCGGTCAACCCGGGCCTGGCGCTGCCGTCGACCAAGATCAACATCGTCCACCGCTCCGACGGTTCGGGCACCACGTTCAACTTCACCAACTACCTCTCCAAGGTCTCGCCGGAGTGGAAGTCGAAGGTCGGCGAAGGCACCTCGGTGCAGTGGCCGGGCGGCGTGGGCGGCAAGGGCAACGAAGGCGTCGCCTCCTACGTGAAGCAGATCAAGGGCTCGATCGGCTACGTCGAACTCGCCTACGCGCTGCAGAACAAGATGGCCTTCGCCTCGCTGCAGAACGCCGCGGGCAACTGGGTGCAGCCGAGCGCCGAAACCTTCCAGGCGGCCGCCGCGGGTGCCGACTGGGCGAGCGCCAAGGACTTCAACCTGGTGATCACCAACGCGCCGGGCGACCAGGCGTGGCCGATCACCGCGACCAATTTCATCCTGATGTACAAGACGCCGAAGGACGCCAAGCGTGCGGCCGACACGCGCGAGTTCTTCAAGTGGGCCTTCGAGAACGGCCAGTCGCAGGCGCAGGCGCTGGACTACGTCCCGCTGCCGCCGGCGCTGGTGCAGCAGGTCGAGGCTTACTGGGCGGCTGAGTTCAAGTGACGATTTGGCGCCTGCGCGCTTTGCGCGCAGGCCTTTGCCAAATCGTCATCCCCGCGAACGCGGGGCTCCACCGTTCCAACACTTCAAGCTCCACCCACGCGCAAGCGAAGCAACGATTACCCGCGTCACCGTCATCCCGCGAAGCGGCGAACCCATGAACGCAGCACCGGCCCGCACTCCCTCTCTCCCGGCGAGTCGGCGAAACGTCCATGGATTCCCGCCTTCGCGGGAATGACGAGCCACACCGGACCCGCTCCGGTTCACGAATCCCCAACGCGGCACCACCACGCGGCCACGACCTTCGGATGAACGCCACCACCCTCCCCGCCGTCGAAGTCCCCGCATCGCGCGACCACAAGGACGCGCGCAACGACCGGCTGTTCCGCTACGTCCTCACCGGCACCGTGGTCTTCGTGCTCGTCGCGCTCGCCAGCGCGGCGCTGTCGATGCTGTGGGGCGGGCGCCACGTCCTTGAGAGCGAGGGCCTGAGCTTCTTCTTCAGCGCGCAATGGAATCCCGTCGAGGACCAGTACGGCGCGCTCGTTCCGATCTACGGCACCGTCGTCACCGCGCTCATCGCGATGCTGATCGCGGTACCGGTGAGCTTCGGCATCGCCTTCTTCCTCACCGAAGTCGCGCCGCGCTGGGCGCGCGGCCCGATCGGCACGGCGATCGAACTGCTCGCCGGCATTCCCTCGATCATCTACGGCATGTGGGGCCTGTTCGTGCTCGTGCCGGTGATGACCGAATACGTCACGCCGTGGCTCAACGACCACGCCGGCACGCTGCCGGTGATCGGCGCCCTGTTCCAGGGCCCGCCGCTGGGCATCGGCATGCTCACCGCCGGCATCGTGCTGGCGATCATGGTGATCCCGTTCATCTCGTCGGTGATGCGCGAGGTCTTCCTCACCGTGCCCACGCGCCTGAAGGAATCGGCCTACGCGCTGGGTTCGACCAAGTGGGAAGTGAGCTGGGACATCGTGCTGCCGTACACGCGCTCGGCGGTGATCGGCGGCATCTTCCTGGGCCTGGGCCGCGCACTGGGCGAGACGATGGCGGTCGCCTTTGTCATCGGCAACAGCGTGAACTTCTCCGCATCCCTGCTCGAACCCGGCACGACCATCGCCGCGCTGATCGCCAACGACTTCGGCGAGGCGACCGAAACCTACCGTTCCGCGCTGCTGCTGCTGGGCTTCGTGCTGTTCATCGTCACCTTCGTGGTGCTCGCGATCGCGCGCTTCATGCTGCTCAAGCTCGCGCGCAAGGAGGGCAACTGATGAGCGCCCCCACCGTGTCCGTGAAGACCGAACGCGAATTCAAGGTCGCCGACGCGCTGTACCGCCGCCGTCGCATCGTCAACGTCGTATCCCTCGTGCTGGCCTGCGCGGCGGCGCTGTTCGGCCTGTTCTTCCTGGGCTGGATCCTGTGGACGCTGATCGCCAAGGGCATCGGCGGCATCAATTGGGCGCTGTTCACGCAGAACACGCCGCCGCCGATGCAGGAAGGCGGCCTGATGAACGCCTTCTTCGGCAGCGCCGTGATGTGCGTCATCGCCATCCTGATCGGCACGCCGCTGGGCATCGCCGCCGGCACGTGGCTCGCCGAATACGGCCACGCACGCAGGTTCGGCACGGTGGTGCGTTTCGTCAACGACATCCTGCTGTCGGCGCCGTCGATCGTGCTGGGCCTGTTCGTGTACACGCTGGTGGTAATGCAGACCGGCGGCAACTTCTCCGCGCTCGCCGGTGCGATCTCGCTGGCCTTCATCGTGCTGCCCGTGGTGGTGCGCACCACCGACGAGATGCTGCGCCTGGTGCCGGCGCAGATGCGCGAAGCCGCGCTGTCGCTCGGCGTGCCGCAGTGGAAGGTGATCGTGCAGGTGCTCTACCGCAGCGCGTCGGCGGGCATCGTCACCGGCGTGCTGCTCGCGCTGGCCCGCATCTCAGGCGAAACCGCGCCGCTGCTGTTCACCGCGTTCGGCAACCAGTACTGGTCCACCAACGTGCTGCAGCCGATGGCTTCGGTGCCGGTGGTGATGAACCAGTTCGCCGGCAGCCCGTACGAGTCGTGGCAGGTGCTGGCCTGGGCCGGCGCGCTGGTGCTGACCGTCTTCGTCCTCCTCATCAGTCTCGTCGCGCGCGCCATCGTGCTGCGCAACCGGATCAGCCATGACTGACCTTTCGAACCTCTCGGGCCTTTCGCCCCGGACCACCGCCATGAACGACGCCCGCATCGCCCTCGCCACGCCGGAGCGCAACACCGTCGCCGCTGCCGCGTCGCCGGTGAAGCTCGCCGCACGCGGCCTGAACTTCTACTACGACAAGTTCCACGCGTTGAAGGACATCAACCTGGAGATCCCCGAGAAGCGCGTGACCGCGCTGATCGGCCCCTCCGGCTGCGGCAAGTCCACGCTGCTGCGCATCTTCAACCGCATCTATGCGCTGTATCCGAAGCTGGAAGCGCGCGGCGAGGTGCTGCTGGACGGCGAGAACATCCTCGATGCGCGCTATCCGATGAACCGCCTGCGCAGCAAGGTCGGCATGGTGTTCCAGAAGCCGGTGCCGTTCCCGATGACGATCTACGAGAACGTCGCCTACGGCATCCGCCACCACGAGAAGCTGTCGAAGTCCGAGATGGACGCGCGCGTCGAGCACGCGCTGCGCCAGGGCGCGCTGTGGGACGAGGTGAAGGACAAGCTCAACGCGAGCGCGCTCGGCCTGTCCGGCGGCCAGCAGCAGCGTCTGTGCATCGCGCGCGCCGTCGCGCTGCGCCCCGACGTGCTGCTGCTCGACGAACCGACCTCGGCGCTCGATCCGATCTCCACCAGCCGCATCGAGCAGCTGGTCGAGGAGCTGAAGAAGGACTACACGATCGTCATCGTGACCCACAACATGCAGCAGGCCGCGCGCGTGTCGGACTTCACCGCCTTCATGTACCTGGGCGACCTGATCGAACACGGCACGACGGACATGATCTTCTCGAATCCGACGAAGCAGCAGACCGAGGATTACATCACCGGCAGGTTCGGATAAGCCGGGAACGGGGAATGGGGAATCGAGAGTCGGAAGAGCTCGTCTCCTCACTCCCTCCCGCCCTGCCGCTTCTGCGATTCCCCATTCCCCATTCCCGGTTCCCAAGACAGATGACCATGCACGACCACATCGTCAAGAGCTACGACGACGAGCAGCGCCGGCTGCTCAACGAGACCCTGCGCATGGGCGAAATGGCCGCCTCGCAGCTGGAGGCCGCGCTCGACGTGGTCCAGCGCCGAGACGACAAGGCCGCCGAACGCATCATCGCCAACGATGAAGCCATCGACGCGCTGGAGCAGGAAGTCAGCCACGACGTGATGAAGCTCGCGCTGCGCGGACCGATGGCGCGCGACCTGCGCGAGATCCTCGCGGCGATCCGCATCGCCTCCGACATCGAACGCGTCGGCGACTACGCGGCCAACGTCGCCAAGCGCTCGCTCGCGCTGAACCTGTCGCCGCCGCTGCCGCACGTGAGCGGGCTGCATGCGATCGGCACGCTGGCCGTGCAGCAGGTGCGCGACGTGCTGGTGGCGTATCGCGACAACAACGTCGAACTCGCCCAGCGCGTGCGCGCGCGCGACGCCGACCTGGACGTCGCCTACACCGCGCTGTTCCGCGAACTGCTCACCTACATGATGGAAGACGCGCGCGCCATCACGCCGTGCACGCATCTTCTGTTCATGGCGAAGAACATCGAGCGCATCGGCGACCACGCCACCAACATCGCCGAGAACGTGTGGTTCCTCGTGCGCGGCGAGGAAGCCCTCCCGCCGCGCGAGAAGCGCGACGGCAGCAGCACGACGGCGGCGCCGTAACGCTTCTGTAGCCCGGGTAAGCGAAGCGCACCCGGGGCGAACGAAGCAGCAAGCGTCAACGACGCGGCAAGTTCACAAACACCGTCATCCCCGCGCAGGCGGGGATCCAATCCTGCGAACTTCATGCGCTCCAGATGAGGTGACGCGTTCACGGTCGGATTCCCGCCTGCGCGGGGATGACAGGCTGCGCTTGGGCCAAACCGCCCCGGGTGCGCTTCGCTTACCCGGGCGACAAACGCCCGGCATTCATTTCACCGCGTATCCCGCCCGCCTCGGCGCATTCACCGCCGCGGCCCACGACTCATGGCCTATGACGCGACGCGCCGGATTGCGCAAAGTCCCGCTGCGCGGATGCGTTCGCGCGGAAACCGCTTCCATCACGTGCTGCACTGCGTCACGTGAAGCGGATTTCACCGGTCGCTATCCTTTGCCCTGTCATCGTTCCCAGGCCTGAAACCGGGCCATCCTCCGCGGGGTCCCCCGCATCGCGCACAGGAGTTCACTCATGTCCAGCAAGACCAGCAAGACCGTCGTCCTCGTCGCCGGCGCCGCCCTGGCCGGTGGGATCGCCCTTTCCGGCTCGGCGTTCGCCATGACCGACCTGGCCTCGGGCTACATGCTCAGCGCCGGCGAAGGCAAGAAGGCCGGCGAAGGCAAGTGCGGCATGGAAAAGATGGACGCCGACAAGGACGGCAAGGTGTCGCAGGCCGAATTCGGCGCCGCGCACAACGGCGACACCAGCAAGTTCGCCACGCACGACGCGAACCAGGACGGCTTCCTCTCCGCCGACGAACTGAAGGCGAAGAAGGGCGACAAGATGGAAGGCAAGTGCGGCGAGGGCAAGTGCGGCGGCATGCATTGAATGCGAGTCCCTCGCAAAAGCCCGCACATCCATGTGCGGGCTCTTCAATAGTGCGTCGCTCATGGACAGGCAATGAGCTGCCTGGCTGACACTTCGGTCGGACTCGGACTGCGGCGGGCCCTGCTGGGCCCGCTGCGGGACGCCGCCGCGGGCGACTTCGATTTCCTCGAATGCGCCCCGGAAAACTGGATCGGCGTCGGCGGCAGGCTCGGCGAAGCGCTCGACGAACTCGCCGCGCGCCATGCGCTCACCTGTCACGGCCTCTCGCTTTCGTTGGGAGGTTTCGCGCCGCTGGATGAAACCTTCCTCGCGCGGGTGCGCCGGTTCCTCGACCGCCACCGCGTCGCGCTGTACAGCGAACACCTGAGCTACTGCGCCGACGACGGCCAGCTCTACGACCTGCTGCCGCTGCCCTTCACCGACGAAGCGGTGCACCACGTCGCCGCGCGCATCCGCCAGACGCAGGACATCGTCGGCCGCCGCATCGCGGTGGAGAACGTCTCCTACTACGCGACGATGCCGGTGGATCGCGATCAAACCGCGCTCGACGAGGCGGCCTTCATCAACGCGGTGCTGGACGAGGCCGACTGCGACCTGCTGCTCGACGTCAACAACGTCTACGTCAACGCGATCAACCATCGCTACGACCCGCACGACTTCCTCGCCGCGATGCCGGCGCAACGCATCGCCTGTTTCCATGTCGCCGGCCATTACGACGAAGCCGACGACCTGAAGGTCGACACCCACGGCGCGCCGGTGAAGGACGCCGTGTGGTCGCTGCTCGGCGAGGCGTATCGGCGTTTCGGCGCGCGCCCGACGCTGCTGGAGCGCGATTTCAACATCCCGCCCTACGCCGAACTGCTCGGCGAACTCGACATCGTGCGTCGCCTCATGCGCGAACACGCGCCCGCATCGATCACGCATGCGCACGCCTGACGCACCGCCGCGCCTGCGCGCGCAGCAACTCGCACTGACGCGCCACCTGCGCGATCCGCAGGCCGCGCCCGCGCCGGACGGGGTGGAAGACCGGCGCCTGTCGATCTATCGCGACCTGGTCTACAACAACGTCGAAAGCCTGCTGGCCGGCAATTTCCCGGTGCTGAAGCAGGTGCTCGGCGATGCGGACTGGCGCGCGCTGGTGCGCGGTTTCTTCCGCGTGCATCGCGCGCAGACGCCGCTGTTTCCCGAGCTCGGCCGCGAATTCCTGCGCTTCCTCGACGCGCGCGAAGACCTCGCGCCCACGCTGCCTCCGTTCGCCGGCGAACTGGCGCATTACGAATGGGTCGAACTCGCGCTGCAGATCAGCGACGCCGAACTGCCTTCGTCCGACGCGCGCGGCGACCTGCTCGACGGCGTGCCGGTGCTGTCGCCGCTGGCCTGGCCGCTGGCGTACGCATGGCCTGTGCATCGCATCGGGCCGGATCATCGCTCCGCCATGCCGCCGCCGGAACCAACGCTGCTGCTGGTGCGCCGCGTCGCCGATGGCGAAGTGCGGTTCTCGCAGCTGAGCCCGCTGGCGTTCCGGTTGTTGCAGCGGCTGGACGAGTCGCCCGACCTGACCGGCCGCGCGCAGCTGGAGGCCTTGGCGTCGGAAGCCGGACACGCGGATGCCGCCGCGTTCGTCGAACAGGGCCGCGCGTTGTTCGAGCAGATGCGCGGCGCCGGCGTGGTGCTGGGGACGCGCACCGCTGCATAGCGCACGCAGCGGCTTCCAGGCAGACCGCGGACGAGCCCGCCAACGCGCAGGCCGCACTTGCCCCGTCTGCTACCCTTTCCCGCATGCAGAACGCCGACGCACCCGCCCCGCCCACCCGCCTTTGCAACCGGTTCCGGGGCTTCCTGCCCGTGGTGGTGGACGTGGAAACCGGCGGCTTCGACTGGAACCGCCACGCCCTGCTCGAAATCGCCGTGGCGCCGATCGACATGGACGAGAACGGCCTGCTCGTCGTCGGCGAGATCACCAGCAGCCACGTCGTGCCGGCCGAAGGACTGGACATCGATCCCAAGTCGCTGGAAGTGACCGGCATCGTCATCGACCACCCGTTCCGCGATGCGAAACCCGAGCGCGTGGCGCTGGAAACCGTGTTCGCCCCGGTGCGCGCGGCGCTGAAGAAGCACGGCTGCCAGCGCGCGATCCTGGTCGGGCACAACGCGCACTTCGACCTGAATTTCCTCAACGCGGCCGTCGCGCGCAGCGGGCACAAGCGCAATCCGTTCCATCCCTTCAGCGTGTTCGACACGGTCAGCCTGGCGGGCGTCGCCTACGGGCAGACCGTGCTGGCGCGCGCCGTGCAGGCCGCCGGCCTGCAGTGGAACAGCGAGGAACAGCACTCGGCCGTGTACGACACCGAGCGCACGGCGCAGCTGTTCTGCCGCATCGTCAACGCGTGGCCGTCGCCGGTGCCGCCGGTGGTGGCGCCATGAGCGCGACGCCGATGCAGCGCATGCTCGCCGGCGAGCTGTATCGCGCCGACGACGCGGAAATCCAGGCTGCCCAGGCCGCGACCCGCGAATGGCTGGTGCGCTACAACGCGGCGCTGGGGATGACGCCGGCGCAGCGCCATTCGCTGTTGGCCGAACGCCTGGGCGCGGCCGGCGAAGGCAGCGAGATCCGCCCGCCGTTCCATTGCGACTACGGCTTCAACGTGCATCTCGGTCGCGGCGTGTTCCTCAACTTCGACTGCGTGATCCTGGACGTGGTCCGCGTGGAGATCGGCGACGGCACGCAGATCGGCCCGGCGGTGCAGATCTACACCGCCGACCACCCGCGCGATCCGGCGGTGCGCCGCGAAGGCTGGGAGTTCGGCAAGCCGGTGGTCATCGGCCGCAACGTGTGGATCGGCGGCGGGGCGATCCTGCTGCCGGGCGTGACCGTGGGCGACGATGCGCTGATCGGTGCCGGAAGCGTGGTCACGCGCGACGTCCCGGCCGGCGCGACCGTGGCTGGCAATCCCGCGCGCATGGTGTCCAAGGGCCCGTAGCCAGCCCGCGCAGTGTTTCGCAGCGCGCAACGCGTTGTCGCCCCGGCGGGGCGTTCCGCTTGCGTGCTCGCGCACCGAGAATGCTCCGCCGATGCCCACATGGCACCGGATGCGAGAGAGCGCCGTGATGGCTTAAAACCGTTTTAAAGAACCGCTGCTGGAATGCTCCGTCGCAGGCGGCGCATCGCGGCGACGCGAACCTCGATGCGATCCTTTCGCACCCCACCGTCGGCCCCGCGCGTGTCCACGACCGCGCCGGCCGTCGCCCAGACTGGATGTCCCCCATGAACCGTTCCGGATGGCTGTTTCCGGCCGTCTTGCTGTACGCCATCGCCGGCGCCGCGCAGGCCGACGGCCGCGCCGACTGCACCCACGGCCCCACGCGCCTGCCGCCGATCGTCAATCTGCGCGTCGACAACGACCTGCTCGGCGGCCAGGACCAGGGCTACAGCAACGGCGTGCAGCTCACGCTGGTGTCGCCGAACCTGCGCGACTACACCGACGATCCCTGCATCCCGCGCCTGGCGCGCTGGGTGAACCGCCATCTCGAAGCGCTGCAGCCGGCGACGTTCGAGCAGCAGAACATGATCGCCACCTTCGCGCAGGGCATCTACACGCCCACCGATTTCAGCCGTAGCGACCTGATCGAGGACGACCGCCCCTACGCCGCCGCGCTGCTCGTCGGCCTTGGCTACAACGCGCGCGAAGGCGACCGCCTGCGCACGACGCAGCTGCAGTTCGGCGTGGTCGGGCCTGCCGCGTTCGGCAAGGAAGCGCAGGACGCCGTGCACCAGATCACCGGCAGCGAGAAGTTCCGCGGCTGGGACAACCAGCTGGAGAACGAGCCGGTCTTCCGCATCGTCCACGAGCGCATGCGGCGGTTCTCGTCGAACGACGGCATGCCGGGCTGGGGCTGGGACACCATCGCGCACTACGGCGGCAGCTTCGGCAACCTGGCGACGTACGCCAACGCCGGCGCCGAATTCCGTTTCGGCCGCAACCTGCCCGACGACTTCGGCAGCACCCCGCTGCGCCCCGCCGGCGAGAACACCGCCCCCACGCGCGAACCGCAGAGCCAGTACACGCCGAGTGCGCACCTGTTCCTGACCATGGATGCGCGCTGGGTGCTGTGGGACATCACCCTGGACGGCAACACCTTCCGCGACAGCCACAGCGTCGACAAGCGCCACGCCGTGGCCAACGTCGGCTACGGCGTGGCGGTGATGTTCAACCGCTGGAAGTTCGCGCTGGCGCGCTACCACGGCACGCGCGAGTTCGACGGGCAGAAGGAAACGCCGGTGTTCGGCAGCTTCACGATCAGCCGGGCGTTCTGAGACCCGCGTCAGGCCACGGTGGCCGTCCTCGCCCGGGCTTCCGATTGCCGGCGCAGGTCGAGCAGGAACGCGTGCAGCATCTCCGTCGACAGCCCGTGCAGCGTCAGGCGGAAGCCGGCGCGCAGCGTCGACATCGGCACCAGCGGGTGGCGGTTGTTGAGCAGGATCAGGTGCGCGTGCGCGTCCAGGATCGTCGCGGCGTACAGGCCGATCGTCTCGTCCAGCTGCAGCGAATGCGTGGCGCGCCAGAAGTCGCTGTCGGTGAGCAGCAGTTGGTAGATCGGCGTGAACAGCTCGATCGAACTCTGCAGGTCGAGGAAATTGCGGCGCCGCCGCGGCATGTCCTCCAGCCGCAGCGACGGCTGTTCGATCATCGACAGGTCCGCGTGCTCGACGCGTTGCAGCCGCTGCCCCGATTCGCGCAGCGCCTGGTTGAGGCGGATCACGAAATTGAACAGGTTCAGGTCGTGGATGAGGAACATTTCCTCGCGCACGTCCTCGATCCTGGCCGGCTTCAGCGGATTCGTCGGCACCTCGACCGGCGCATTGGCGGCGATGAACTGCAACACCTGCGACCCCAGGTGGAAGTGGCGCAGGATCAGCCAGTTCGCTTCGGGACGGATGAAGTTCTCCATGCCCCATGCCAGCAGGCGGTGCAGCGCGCGCGAGAAGGCGAGCCTGCGCGGCAGCACGACCTTGAGCACCTGGAACAGCACGATCAGCGTGCGCGCGAACGGCCGCATGAACGGCAGGATGAACTGGCGCGATCGCGAACTCGAATCGGCGAGCCACGCGCGCTTGACGTCCTCGTCCAGCGGCGTGCTCAGGTCCAGGTACATCGCCAGCCACGGGCTGGGATCGCCCGCGTCATGGCCTTTCGACAGGAAATGGGGATCGCGCTTCATGGCTTCACCACGTGGTCGAACTGCATCAGGTAGAGCTCCGCCGTCCGCCGCGCCGTGTCGACGATGGACCGCGCGCCGGTGCCGTCTCGATCGTGCTGCAGGACGATCTCCACCGCGCGCAGCCAGCGCAGCAGGTGATGCTCGTCGTTGGCGCCGTGGTACTCCAGGAAGCGGAACGCATCGGCCGGCAGGTCGAGGCTCGCCTTCATCAACGGGAGTAGCGCCGGAATGATGCGCTGCCCGGTGCCCTCGATGATGTAGATCGCACCGAGCAGGCCCAGTGGATTGGGCGTGGCGGCCAGCGCATGCAGGTAGGCGTTGAGCGCCTCGCCGCCGGGATTGCGGCGAAGGAGATCGATGTCCTCCACGGTGCCGCCGGAGCGGCGATAGTCCTCGAACAGGATGAGGAAATCGCCCTGCTCGTCGCCCGCATGGGTTTCGATCAGCGCGGCCAGCGCCTCGTAGGGCGCGCGCACCGAGGCCGCACCTTCGCGCATCCAGCGACTGCCTTCGCGCACCTGCGGGATCCAGTGCTGCATCCATTGCAGGTAATCGTCGCGGTCGAAGCGGCGATCGCGCAGCTTGCGGATGACCGGCGTCCGCCACGCGCGCGAACGGTAGTCGTGCCAGATCGATGCGAGTTCGCCCAGCAGGTGCTGCAATCCGGGCGCGGCGTCGGCCGGATCGTGCGGCGGCGCGATCGCCTCTTCGTCCGGTTGCGGCGCGGCAACGCCGGCCGGAACGGGCGCGGCTCGAACCGGCGCATCGGCCGCCTCGACCTCGATCAGCGCGAACGACACGGTGAACCGGCCCGATTCGGGGACGAAGCACAGGATGCGTTCGCCCGGCTTCGGCGCGTGCGTGCGCAGGAACTCGTCGAGCATGATGAAGATCGACGCCGCGCCGGTGTTGCCGCGCACGGTGAGGTTGCTGTACCAGCGCTCGCGCGGGATCGCCAGGCCGGCCTTGTGCATCAGCTCGTCGACCACCGGCGCGAAACGTTCCGAGGAGTAGTGGCAGAGGAAATGGTCGATCCGCGGCACGTCGATCCAGCCGGCGTGCGCCAGCTCCGCGTACTCGTGGACGCCGATGTCGAACAGGTGCGGCAGCAGGCGGATGTCCTGCCGCAGGAACAACGCGCCGCTCTCCTCGGCCTCGCGCCAGGAGGCGAAGTCCAGGTGCGAGCGATCGCGGTCGGGCGTCAGTCCCAGCTGCATGCAGACCGGGTAATCGCCGGAGAACGAACGCTGGTGGATGAAGCGCAGCCGCAGGCGCACGCCGGTGCTTTCGCCGGGCGTACTGGTGAGCAACAGTGCGCCGGCGCCGTCGGACAGCATCCAGCGCAGGAAATGCGCGTCGAAGTCGGCATCGTAGTCGCGGGCGGCATAGCGCGAGCGCTTGAACAGGCGCGACGGCATTTCCGCCGCGGCGACCAGCGCATTGCGATGCGAGCCCAGCTCCAGCGCGGCTGCGGCGCTCTCCCACGCGCCCACGCCCGATGCGCAGATGCCGTGGCTTGAGAAGGTCTGCATCGGCGGTGCGCCGAGTTCGCCCTGCACCATCGACGCGAAGCCCGGCATCAGCGCATCGCCGCCCGACGTGCCGCAGGCCAGCAGGCCGACGTCGTCCAGCCGCAGGCCGCCATCGTGCAGGCAAGCGCGGATCGCAGCCGCGGCCATGCCTGCGCAGGAGTGCACGGTGCGTCCTTCGGTATCGACCGCGTAGTGGCGCGAGCGGATGCCGTTCTCGGACAGGATGCGCCGCTTGATGCGGCCGGAAATCCGGTTCAATGGCGCGATGTAGGCGTCCATTGCCTCGTTGTCGATGGCCGGGCCCGGCAGGAATCGGCCGCTGCCCTGTATCCAAACGCGCTCGAACTGGGTAGGCATCAAGTCTCCGGAAGGATGGCGCCCGCCGGCGAACGCATCGACTGCGTGCGGAAGCGGGCAATGCAGGCGCCGAGCACGAACACGCGCCCGACGTAGAGGAAGAAGCCGCGCTCGACCAGGCGCTCGTCCACGCGCGGGCGATAATGCGCGTGCAGTGCCGGCAGCTCCGACCAGTGCGCGCGGGCATGTTCGTGGTGCGCGGTATGCAGGCCGATGTTGAACAGCAGCGGGTTGATGGCGCCTTCGAAGTTGCGCGCGTAACCGTAGCGGGCGCGATCGTCCGCATGCGCGTGCTGCAGGTAATTCGCGCCCAGCAGCCAGTGCAGTCCGACCAGCTGCGGCACGATCACCAGCACCAGCGCCTTGCCCGCATCGATCCACAGCAGCAACGCCCACGACGACAGCCACAGCACGTACTGCAGCACGTACCAGCGGAACACGCGCGGTGCGCGCTTGTGGATGCCTTCGAGCCAGCGCGACACCAGCGGATAGACCGCGAACGCGGCCTGGAACGGATGCAGCATCCAGCCGGCCAGGTGGTTGTGGTCGCCGAACCGCCACGTTCGGCTCACGTCGCCCGGGCCGTGCCTGTGGCGATGATGGTTGCGGTTGTGCGCGGGATGGAAGACGAACGTCGGATGCCCCTGCAGCAGCGTGATCGCCAGGTCCGTGGCGCGATTCGCCAGGCGGCTTCGCCACAACGGCAGGTGCGCGTGGTTGTGGTGGATCACGCTGATGGCGACCGCGAGGAACAGGCTCGCCGCGAGCAGCCATGCGTCGAAGCCATGGAGCCACTGCCATCCCATGAGCATGGGCTGCATCGAGAGATAGGCCAGACTCTGGATGTCGCGCCAGTGGCGCAATGCGCCGAGGGAGGCGGGTCGACGTGTGGGCGGCGTCATGCGCGATCCCCGTCGCGGTCCTGCGGGCGCTCCGCCGCGGATGGAATCGCCGATCCGAACACGCGATCGAACACCCCCAGCAGGAACCCGAAATTCCCCCGGCTTTGCGCATGGTGCAGTTGGTGGCGACGACTCGCGCCGAGCCAGCCGCGCGCCGGCTCGTTCGCGCTGAACTCGTAGTTCGCGTGCCCCAGGTTGTTGAGCACGATGCTGATCACCGGAAGCGTGGCCAGCGCGGCGAAACTGAAGTCGTGCAGCAGCATCGGGATGAGCGGCACGCTCCCCAGCATCAGTGCTTCCACCGGGTGGAACGCGTAGGTGGAAAACGGCGTGGCGACGGTGGAACGGTGGTGCGCGGCATGGAAACGCCGCAACCGTCGCGTGTGCAGCAGGCGATGGTTGACGTAGAAGTGCAGCTCGTTCCAGAGGAAGAGCGCGACGATCTCGATGGCGATGCGCCAACCCGGAGGATCCACCGCAAGCCCCGCCCAGCCCAGCCGCAGCAGTCCCCACGGCACGACCAGCCCGAGCCCGAACACCAGGATCGAACGCGACGAAGCGGCGACTTCGCGGCGCAGCTGGCCCGGCGCGAGGCGGCGCGTATCGATCGTGCGTCCGAATCCCAGCGCGGGGCACAGCCGGCGCACGAGCCACCATGTCGTTGCACCGGTCACGAAATACAGCGCCGCGAAATACGCGACGCCCACGGCCATGACCTGCCACGCATCCAGCGCGACGAACCAGTGTTCCATTGCTCCCCCGGGCACGGCGATGGCGAACGGTAGCATCGCCGGGGGCGGGTCGTCCTACGAAAGATTCGGGAGGTCGCCGGCCCGGCGACGCGCCCCGATCAGGGGCTGGCCAGCTTCAACCCCACCAGTCCTGCCACGATCAGGCCCACGCTCACCAGGCGCAGCGGGTTGGTCGGCTCGTTGAACAGCACGATCCCCAGGATCACCGTGCCGACCGCACCGACGCCGACCCAGATCGCATACGCCGTGCCCACCGGCAGCGATTTCATCGCGATGCCGAGCAGTCCCAGGCTGATCGCCATCGCCGCCACGGTGCCGACCGTGGGCCACGGCTTAGTGAAGCCGTCGGTGTACTTGAGGCCGATCGCCCAGCCCACTTCGAACAGGCCGGCGAGAACGAGGATGATCCAGGACATGACAGTCTCCAATCGGATGGGGCCGTCCCCGGGCGGATGGAGCGGCGGGGTCGTCCCCGCTTCCTGAAGAAACCGGATTGTTTCACACGATGCGAGGCGCCGGCTTAACGCCGCGTGCCCTTACAGGCGCGCTTCCGGCGGGTTCGCATCCACGCAGATGATGTTGCGGCCCTGGTTCTTCGCGCGGTACATCGCCGCGTCGGCGCGTTCGAGCAGCCGCGCGGGCGTGTCGTCGAACCGGCATGCGGCGACGCCGACGCTGAAGGTCACGCGCAATCCGGCAACGCCCGCCCACGTCGCGTGCCGTTCGAAGGTTTCCTGCAGGCGCTCCAGGATCGTGATCGCTTCGTCCAGCGTGGTGTCGGGCAGCAGCAGCGCGAACTCCTCGCCGCCCAGGCGCGCGAGCAGATCGGCGGCGCGGCTGCCGCCGGCGAGCCGGATCGCCGCCTCGCGCAGCACCGCATCACCCACCGCGTGCGAGTGCGTGTCGTTGATGCGCTTGAAATGGTCCAGGTCGATGAGCGCCAGGCACAGCGGATGCCCCGCGCGTTGCGCCACGGCCATGTCGCGCGTGAGCACCTCGTCGAAGCGACGACGATTCGGCAGGCCGGTGAGCGCGTCCTCGCGCGCCTGGCGTTCGTACGCCACGGCCTGGCGGCGCACGCGTTCGAGCAGCTGCGCACGTTCGCGATCCACGGCGAGCAGGCGTTCGGCCTGCGCCTGCAGGTCGCGCGTGCGCTCGTTGACCAGCCGGGCCAGTCGCAGGTTCTTGGTGCGATAGCGATGCAGCAGGTAGCGGTACAGCGCGAACAGGCCCGCGAGCAGCAGCAGCGCGGCGACCACGCGCGCGTCGGTGCGCTGCCACCACAGCGGCTTGATCGTGAACGCCCAGCTCGCCACATCCTGCGTCCACGCGCCGCCCGGATGCGCCGCGGCGACCTGCAGCACGTAATCGCCGGGCGGCAGGCCCATGTATTCGACGGTGCGCTGGCGACCGCGTTCGACCCAGTCCGCGTCGAGCCCGATGAGCCGCGTGCGATAGCGGATGCGATCGGACATCACGTAGCTCAGCCCGACGTACGACACGCCGATGCGCTTGCCGCCGGGCAGCGCGGCGCGTGCGTTGAACGGCACGACGCGGCCGTCGAGTTCGACGCGTTCGATCACCGTCGGCGGCGCGCGGCGGTCGAGGTAGCGCTGCAATCTCGCCGGATCCACCGCCGCGACACCGGCCGCGGTGGCGATCCACACGCTGCCGTCGCGGCGCAGGATCGCCGACGGCGAGGAGCTGCCGTTGCCCTGCGCGCTGGGCAGGCCGTCGGCCTCGGTGTAGTGCTCGACCGGCACCGGCGTGCTCTGGCCGTCGGCCGCGGCGTCGAGCGCGTCCATGCGGATGCGCAGCACGCCGCGATTGCTGGTCACCCACGCATTGCCGAGGCGATCGGGAACCAGCTGGAACACCGCATCCACGGGCAGGCCCTGCTCCAGGCCGACGCGCGTGAGCTTGCCCGCGCGATGGCGATACAGGCCGCGATCGGTGGAAATCCACACGTCGCGACCGACGCCCTGGAAACCGAACACCGAACGCGCGCCGCCCATCGCGTCGACGTCGATGCGTTCGACGCGATCGCCGCGCAACACGTGCGCACCTTCGACCGAGCCGATCCACAGCGCGCCGTCGATGCTCGCCAGCGCGGTGATCAGGCCCTGCGGCAGGCCGGGGATCGACGGCACGCGCGCGCCCTCCCCGCCCAGCACGACGAGGCCGCGGCGCGTGCCGGCCCAGACGGTGCCGGCGTCGTCGACGGCGATCGCGCGCACGTGCCCGCTCGGCACGCCTTCGTCCTGCGCGTAGCGTTGCCGCAGGCGGCCCTCATGCAGGCGGAACACGCCGTCGGCATACGTGCCGACCCACACGTCGCCGTCCGGCCCCTGCGCGATGCTCAACACCGACAGCGCATCGGGGCTGCGGCCACGCACCTCGATGTGTTCGATACCTCCGTCGTTGCCGAGCCGGTCGAGCCCGCCACCGCCGCCGATCCACAGGTTCCCGTCGCGGTCCTCGAGGACCGCGCGGACGTACTCGCCGGACAGCCCGTCGCGCCGGGTGATCGCACTGAAGAGGGTTTCGCGCAGGCGGAACAGGCCGCCGTTCGCGCCGACCCAGATGCTGCCCTCGGCGTCCTCGAGCAGGCTGGCGATGCGCCCGTTCGGCAGGATTTCGCCGGCCGGCAGGCGTTCGACGCCGTGCGATCCGATGCGCAGCAGGCCGTGGTTCTCGGTGCCCAGCCACAGGTCGCCGTTGCGGTCGCGCAGCATCGCGGTGAAGTGGCCCATGCCCGGCAGACGGCGCACCAGCGTCGCTTCGCCGCCCTGCACGCGATGGATGCCCTCGCCCGCCACCACCCATCGCGAACCGCCGGTGCCGCGATACGGCCAGGCCAGCCCGCGCGGCAGGTTCCAGCGCGGCGGCGGGCGTTCCCAGCGGCCGTCGGGCTGGCGGATCACCAGCCCGTCCATGGTGCCGACCCAGATGCGGTCCTCGGGGTCGATGACCATGCGCGGGTAGCTCGCCGGCAACGGGATGCCCGCCGGCGGCGGGAAGTAGGCGAAGCGCTCGTCGGGATCGAGCCGCCCCATGCCATGGTTCTCGAACAGCAGCCACAGGCGCCCGTGGCTGTCCATCGCCATGTCGTGGATCAGCGCCTGCGGCCAGTCCTTCGTGCGTTCCAGGAAACGCCATTGGCCATCGGGCTGCTGGCGCCCGAGATTGCCGCGCGAATCGCTCAGCCACAGCCGGCCCTCCGGATCGACGTAGAGCGAACCCACGCCGTTGTCGCGCAGCGCGGGCGTGGTGCCGCGGTTGATCACGGTGAAGTCGATGCCGTTGTAGCGGACCGCGCCTTCCCAGGTGGCGAACCACAGGTGGCCTTCGGGCGTCTGCGCGATGTCGCGCAGCGAGTTGTGCGGCAGGCCGTTGCGCGTGGTCCAGGCGTCGACGACGTAATCGCGCAGCGGTGGCGGTCCCACGACGGGATGGGCGTTCGCGATGCCGCACGCCGCCACCCACGACGCGCACACGACGAGCCATCGCCGCCAACCGCGGCGTTCTCCCCGTGTCTGCGTAGCCCCCATCGCGATCCCGGTTCCGTCGTCCCGCAGGCGTTATCGGCCCTTTGCCCCCACGCTCAACCCCGCTGGCGTACCGCTTCGAACAGCGTCACGCCGGCGGCCACCGACACGTTGAGGCTTTCGACGCTGTCGCCGCCCGGCATCGGGATGCGCACCAGCTGGTCGCAGTTCTCGCGCGTGAGCCGGCGCAGGCCATCGGCCTCGCCGCCGAGCACGAGGCCGACGTTGCCCTTGAGGTCCAGCGCGTACAGCGAGCCTTCCGCCTCGCCGGCCAGGCCGTACAGCCACACGCCCATCTTCTGCAGATCGCGCATCGTGCGCGCCAGATTGGTCACCGGAATGACGGCGACGCTGTCGGCCGCGCCCGCGGAGGTCTTGCGCACCGTGGCATTCACCTGCACCGACTTGTCCTTCGGGATGATCACCGCCGTCGCACCCGCCGCCGCCGCGCTGCGCAGGCACGCGCCGAGGTTGTGCGGGTCCTGCACGCCGTCGAGGATCAGCAGCAACGCACGGCCTTCCGCGCTTTCGACGAGCGCTTCGAGTTCGTTCTCGTTCCACGTCTTCGCCGCGGCATAGCGCGCGACCACGCCCTGGTGGCGCAGGTTGCCGACCACGCCGTCCAGCGCCTGCGTGGCGACGCGGCGCACGTCGATGTCGAGCCGGCGCGCGTTGCTCTCGATCTCGGTGATGCGCGGGTTCTTCGCGCCGGCCTCGATCAGCACCTCGCGCACGTGTTCGGCGTCGTGTTCGAGCGCCGCCGACACAGCGTTGATGCCGGCGATCCATTGTTTCTGGCTCATGGGAATTCCGGGATTGCGGGGCGCCGGGCGGGCGCCAGAAGGTCCGTATCGTCGGGCCGGCCGGGGGCGGCGGTCCAGTGTTTTGTGCGGGAGGTCGCGGATTGGGGGCCTGGGTGGCGCACCAACCCGGTATTCCTGAACGGATCGGCCCGATCAGGCAAGGCGTGCCGAGGCGCGCCGCTTACCGCATTTGTAGCCCGGGCAAGCGAAGCGCACCCGGGAAAGCGCACGTCCACAGCAAGCGCCATCGCACGGCACTTCACCCCTCCCCAACCCTCCCCTGCATTCGCAAGGGAGGGAGCAATTCCGTGGGCTAACCGCGCCTCAATACTTCTGCTTCACCCGGCGCGCCGGCTGCCCGCGCGGCGGCAGCGATTTCGCGCCGCGCTCTTCCACCAGCTTGAAGTCGATCTTCCGGTCTTCGACGCTCGCCTTCATCACCACGATGCGCACGCGGTCGCCCAGGCGGAACTCGCGTCCCGACCGCTCGCCCGACAGCGTCTTGCGGATCGGATCGAACTGGTAGTAGTCGTGCGGCAGCTGGGTGACGTGGACCATGCCGGTCACCTTCGACTCCACCAGTTCGACGAACAGGCCGAAGCTGGTCACGCCGCTGATCACGCCATCGAACTCGCCGCCGACGTGCTGTTCCATCCACGCGGCGCGGTAACGCTCGTCGACCTCGCGCTCGGCCTCGTCGGCACGACGCTCGCGCTCGGAACACTGCAAGGTGAGCGCGGCCATTTCGCTGGGCGAATAGCGGTACTTCTCCGGCCTGCCACCGGTGAGCGCGTATTTGATCGCGCGATGCACCAGCAGATCGGGATAACGACGGATCGGCGAGGTGAAGTGCGTGTACGCCTCCAGCGCCAGGCCGAAATGGCCGACGTTCTCCGGCGAATACACCGCCAGCGACTGGCTGCGCAGCAGCACCGATTCGATCAGCGCGGCATCGGGACGCTCGCGGATCTTCTTCAGCAGCGCGGTGAAATCGCGCGGTTCGACGCGGCCCCATGCCGGCATGCGCAGCTTGAACTCCTTGAGGAACTCCAGCAGGTCGGCGTACTTCTGCTCCGGCGGGCGCTCGTGGATGCGGAACGGCGACGGCACGTGCCTGGCCATCAGGTACTTCGCCGCCTCCACGTTCGCGGCGATCATGCATTCCTCGATCAGCTTGTGCGCGTCGTTGCGCTGGAGCATGCCGGCCTGCACGACCTCGCCCTTCGGGCCGAGCACGAAACGCACTTCGCTGGATTCGAATTCGATCGCGCCGCGACGCTCGCGCGCCTTGGCGAGGATCTGGTACAGCTGGTGCAGCCGCTCCACGTTCGGCATCAGCGAGCCGATGCGTTCGATCGCATCGCGCTTGTCTTCCTCGCGCACGTCCTCGCCCACCGCGTTCCACACCTGCGTGTAGGTGAGGCGCGCGTGCGAGTTCATCACCGCTTCGTAGAACTTCGACTTCGTGACCTCGCCTTCGCGATCGATCTGCATGTCGCAGACGAAGCACAGGCGGTCGACCTTCGGATTCAGCGAGCAGATGCCGTTGGACAGCGTCTCCGGCAGCATCGGCACGACGAAGCCTGGGAAATACACCGACGTGGCGCGCTTCTGCGCCTCATCGTCCAGCGGCGTTCCGGGGCGCACGTAATGCGAGACGTCGGCGATGGCGACGACCAGGCGGAAGCCGTTGCGGTTGGATTCGCAATACACCGCGTCGTCGAAGTCCTTCGCGTCCTCGCCGTCGATGGTCACCAGCGGCAGTTCGCGCAGGTCCACGCGCTGCGCGGCGATCTCCTCCGGCACGGTGAGCGGCACGTCGCTGGCTTCGTCGAGCACCGCCTGCGGGAATTCGTGCGGGATCTCATGCCCGTGGATCGCGGCCTGCACCGCCAGCGATGCGGTGAGGCGATCGCCGAGCACCGCGAGCACGCGGCCGATCGGCGTGCGCTGCGGGCCGTGTTCGTCGGGCGCCTCGATCAGCTCGACCACGACCAGCTGGCCGTTCTGCGCGCCCAGGCGCTCGTCCGGCGGCACCTGCACGTTGCGCTGGATGCGGCGGTCGTCGGGCACCACGTAGCTGATGCCGGCTTCCAGGCAGAAGCGGCCGATCAGGCGATTGAGACGTCGTTCGAGCACGCGCAGGACCGCGCCCTCGCGGCGGCCGCGACGATCCACGCCGGTGACGCGCGCGAGCACGCGATCGCCGTGCATCGCCTTGCGCATTTCCATCGGCGGCAGGAACAGGTCGTCGCCGCCGCCGGATTCGGGACGGAGGAAACCGAAGCCGTCGGGATTGGCGATCACCACGCCGGGAATCAGGTCGAGCTGCTGTGCCGGCAGAAACTCGCCCATGCGGTTACGCAGCAGCTGGCCGTCGCGCACCATCGCGCCCAGGCGCTTGCCCAGCGCGTCGAAGCGGCTTTCCTCGGTGAGGTCCAGGCGCTGCGCCAGATCGTCGGCGGACAGCGGACCATCGGCCTGCACGAGCAGCTGCAGGATCATCTCGCGGCTGGCGATGGGCTGCTCGTAACGGGCGGCTTCGCGCGCGGCGTAGGGATCGTGGAAGGCCGGGGCGGCACCGCCGCGCGCGCGGCGCACGGGGGGCGGCGATTCGGGCATCCACGCGGGAAGCTTGCGACCGCCGCCTGCGGACTTGGCGGATTTCGCGGGTTTTCCGCTGTGCGAAGGGGCCTTGCGGGAGGCGTTCTTGCCGGACTTGGCAGCGGACTTGGCGCCAGGCCTGGCGCCGGACTTGGACGAGCCGGAGGCTTTACGTTTCATGCCACGCATGGTCGCACATCCGCATGAATACGGCGTCTTGGCGGCGCGACGGGCGCGGGAGCCGGCGACGAAGGGTGCGATGCCTTCGACGCGGATCAGAGCGGATCAGGGGCACGCATGAAAGCGATGTGCATACATCACCGCCGCGCCAGGATCGCCTCCAGTTCACGCCGGACGAACGCATCCGGCTCGCCGCTGGCCCGGCAGATCCACGTCTCGTGCGTGAGCTGGCGTTCGATCGAGAAGCCCGAACTGCGCAGCATCGCCAGCACGCAGGCGTCGTTGGGCGCCCACCAGTTGGTCGGATCGCCGGCGAGGCGATGCTCGATGAAGGCCATGCGCGGCCAGCCGCGCGCACGCAGGCGGTCGCGATCGTCCAGGCCCACGTCGGGCGGCGTCACGACGTGCTCCGTCTCCGGCATCGTCATCGTCTGCAACACCATCCGGTCGCGCGCCTTGCGCCGCACCAGGTCCAGCGCGAGCAGCGGATGGCGCAGGTGGTACAGCACGCCCATCAGCCACACCCAGTCGAACCGGCCCGGCAGATCGGCCACCTCGTAGACCTGCATGCGCCGGAACTCGATGCGGTCGTGCAGGCCGTACTGCGCCGCCGCCCAGCGGGCCTGGTCGAGGTAGTGCGGGTCGATGTCGATCGCCGTCACGCGCGCGCCCCGCCGGGCCAGTTCGAAACTGTAGAACCCCGCGTTGCAGCCGATGTCGAGCACGGTCGCGCCTTCGAGATCATCGGGAATGTGCGGCGCGATCTGCCGCCACTTGAACGCCGGGAAATCGCCGTACTCGTGCTGCGGCGCGGTTTGCACGCCGCCGGGGAGATGCAGGTTGTGGAACCACGGACCGAGCTCGCGGATCGTCGCCTCGACGCCGCCCGTCGCGCGCGCATCCATGTTCACTCCCGCTGCACGAACTTGAAGAACCGGCTCACCTCGCCGTCGGCGGTCTGGTCCTGGTAGAGGAACGCGAGCTTCTCCTCGTCGAACTTCTCGAAGAAGTCCTCCCACTCGATCGCCTCCAGGTCCTCGTCGTCGCGGAACATGATGCGGAGCAATCCCGCTTCCTCGCCGCGATCGGCGGTACCGCGCACGGTCGCGGGGCGGCCATCGCGTTCTTCGGTCCAGCGGCGGATCTCGTCGTGGTTGGTGGTCCGATGGGACGAATGCGTGCTCATGCGATGTCCTCCTTCCTTCCGGCATGTGCGTGCACGACGCGCGCGTCGTTGGACACGCGCGTCGATGCGGCGTGGGCGCGCCGTGAGGCGGCCCGTTCGAAATACGAGTGCAATGCCTGCGCGCGATGCGCCGGCGTGTGTTCGGCGAGGAAGCGCTCGCGCGCGGCGCGGCCGATGCGTCGCCGCATCGGCTCGGGAACGCGTTGCAGCCAATGCACGACCTGCGCGCCCGAATGCGCGACCAGGATTTCCCTTTCCGGCTCGAACAGCGCGTCGAGCCCGGTCCAGTGATCGGACACGATCGGCGTTCCGCAGGCGGCGGCTTCGAACAGCCGCACGCTCGGCGAGAACCCCATCGCCACCATGTCCGCGCGCGTGACGTTCAGCGTGAAGCGTTGGCGGTTGTAGAACGCGCGATGCGCCGAAGGCGGCAGGTGTTCGATGCGTTCGACGTTTCCCGGCCACTCGATCGCGTCCGGATACTGCGGCCCGGCGACGACGAACCGGCCGTCCGGCCATTCGCGCGCGGGCCGCATCAGCAGGCGTTCGAGCACGGGCTGGCGGTCGTCGCTGTAGGTGCCCATGTAACCGAGGTCATGGTCGGCTTCGCGTTCTTCCGGGAAATAGCGCTTCGGATCGGCCGAGCAGTACAGCGGCGCGGCGATGGGCGCACCGTAGCGCTGTTCCAGCGTTTCCAGCGCGGGGCCGCCGCTGAACGAGAGATAGAGGTCGTAGCCGCGAATCGTGTCCGCATCGACGTATCCACACCGCTCCTGCGCGAGCGCCGCCAGCGTCACCGGCGTGTCGATGTCGTAAAAGGCCACGATGCCGCGCGCGGTGCGCTGCGCCCATCGTCCGACCTCGATGCCCTGCGGCACGTACGAGCCGACGATCACCAGATCGGCGTGCGCGACCTCGTCCGCGTGCCGGTCCTGCAACTCGTCGAGCCCCGAATACAGCGCGAGCCGTCCCGGCCACTCGCCCGCCGCGTCCTGGTTCTGCGCGTACCACGGCACGTCGCGCTCGAGGAATCGCACGCGATCGCCGCGCGCTTCCAGCGCGCCGAGCAGCGCGCGATACGTGGTCGCGTGTCCGTTTCCCCACGCCGAACGCAGGCTCAGGCCGATCACCACGATGTCGAGCGGCGCGCGCATCATGCCGCCGCGCGCAGGCGCGCCTCCAGCAACGACTCCAGCTGCACCACGCGATGCGCGTAGGTGTGTTCGCGCAACATCCGCGCACGCGCGCGTTCGCCGATCTGGCGCGCGAGCACGGGGCCGATCGCGCGAAGGTGCTGGTTCACCTGCTCGGCGCTGTCGGCGATCAGCACCTCGCGGCCGGGTTCGAGGAACATGTCGATGCCGTCCCACGCGTCCGTCATCAGGCATGCGCCCGCGCCGGCCGCCTCGAACACCCGCGTCGGCGGCGAGAAACCGAAGCGCGCCATGCTGTCGCGATTGATGTTGAGGACCATGCGCGCGCTCGAATTGAACGCGTTGTGCTCGCGCGTGGACACGTGGCCGAGCCGGGTGACGTTGCTCGGCAGTTCGACGTCGTCCCAGCCGCTGCCGCCGAGCAGGTAATCGAACTCCGGCGCCTGCCGCGCGGCATCGAAGAAAAAGCGTTGCACGCGCGCCTCGCGGTCCGGCAGCCGGTTGCCGAGGAAGGCGAGGTCCACGGCGAAGCGGTGGTCGCGCTCGACCGGATGGTGCGTGTCGGGATCCAGCGCGTTGTAGATCGGCACGCATTCGCGCGCGCCCAGGCTGCGATACGCATCGACCACGCGATCGCCGCCGCCGTAGGTGAGCACCAGATCGTACCTGGGCACCTGCGCCCGCAGCGGATCGGCGGGATCGCCGAGCATGCGCTCCAGCGTCGCCGGCGCATCGACGTCCCAGAACGCCACCCACGTCGATGGGGAACGCAACGCCAGCACTTCGCGTTCGAGGAACTCGTCGAACACACCCACGCCGCTCGCCTTCACGACGAGATCGGCGCCGCGCGCGCGTTCGAGCGCGCGTGCCGCGTCGTCCTCGCCATTGGCCGGATAGACCACGACCTGCGCCCACCCGGGATCGTCGATATCGCGATGCTGCTGCCGCTCGAACGCGTCCGGCTCGAAGAACGTCACGCGGTGCCCGCGCTGGTGCAACGCTCGCACGATGCCGCGGTAGTACGTGGCCGCGCCGTTCCAGTACGAGGACACGAGGCTGGAACCGAAGAAGGCGATGCGAAGGGGGCTAGGCATGGGAGAGGCTCCGGACGTTGGGCGTGGCGCGGTCCATCGCGGCGGAATCCATCGAGGACGCGATCGAAAGCAGCTCGTCGACGCGATGCGCGCAGGTGTGGCGCGCGAGCACGGTGGCGACGCCGTGCGCGGCAATTCCGGATGCGTAGTCGGCATCGTTCACGATCGCGCGCAGCTGCTCGCGCATCTGCGCGCCGTCGCGCGCGACGAGGAAATCGCGGCCCGGCGAGAACAGATGCTCCGCGTCGTCCCACGGCGCGCTCACCAGCGTGATTCCGCAGGCCAGCGCCTCGAACACGCGGATCGTCGGAATACCGGGCAGCAGGCGCACGTAAGGCCGGCGCGGCACGTGGACGGTCGCCCTGAAGCGCGCGAACACCTCCGGCGCGCGCCAGTTCGGCAGCCATCCGCGGTAGTCGATGCCGGCTTCCTTCAGCATCGCCAGCGCATCGGCCGGATAGCGCACGCCGTGCAGCCGCGCACGCAGGCCGAGGTCGCGCACGGGCTCGACCAGGAATTCGCGCAATTCGGCGGCACGTTCGCCGTCGCCCCAGTTGCCGATCCACACCAGATCGCCGTCGTGGTCCTCCGGTCGTGGCAGCGGATGGAAGACGCGCGTGTCGGCGGCTTCGTGCCAGACCCAGGCGCGCGCGCACCAGCCGTGTTCGAGATAACGCTGGCGTACCGCCTCGCCGAACGCGAGGACGCCGTCGTAACCGCGCAGGTCGTAACGCGCCATGTCATCGGGCGCGCTGACGCTGCGATGGTGCGTGTCGTGGAACAGCACGCGGCACGACGCCGGCGCGTGTTCGCCGACCGACGCCACCAGCGCGGGCTCGTTCCATTCGTGCACGATCGCGACGTCGGCACCGTCCAGCGCCTCGTCGAAGTCGAAGCCCTCGCGCCGGTAGCGATGGCTGCGCAGGTCCGGGTAGCGCGCCTGCCATTCCTCGATCGCGGATGCGCCATGATCGGCGACGAGCTGGCGGACGCTCCACGCGTCGTGCGGCTCGTACACCGCCACCTCATGGCCGCGCGATTGCAGTTCCGCGACGATGCCGCGCAGGAAATGCGCGTTGCCGTGGTTCCAGTCGGACACCAGCGAGTGATAGAACAGGACGAACTTCACGGATGGACTCCTGCGTTGGCGGCCTCGGGCATGACGAGACGCGTGTCGGTGCGATGTCGTGCGATCAGCTCGATGTACGCGGCGCGATAGCGCATCGTCATCGCTTCCGGCGTGTAGCGCGCGGCGTGCAGGCGTGCACGCGTGGCGAAGTCCTGCCGCAGCGCGTCGTCGCGGATCAGCTTGATTAACGACGTTTCGAGAAGACCGGCCTCGTCGGGCGGCACGAACAGCGCGGCATCGCCCCACACTTCGCGCAGACTCGGGATGTCGCCGAGCACCAGCGCGCAGCCGGCCTGCGCGGCTTCGAGGACGGAAAGACCGAACGGTTCGTACCGCGCGGGCAATGCATAGATGGATGCGTGCGCCATCTGCTTCCGCACTTCGTCGCTGTCGAGCTTGCCAAGCGCATGCACGCCGTCGAACGCCGCGTCGCTCCCGTCGCCGGGATGCCGTGCATCGCCGGCGATATGCACCGGCCATGGCAATCCCGACGCAACAGCGGCAAGCGAGCTGAGGTTCTTCGCCTCATCCCACAGCCGGCCCGCCGCGAACACGAACGGCTCCTTCGCGGTTTCGCCGGCGATCGCGCCGCGACCGTTATGGACGACCAGCGTCGACGCCAACGCACCATGCTCGCGCATCAGCGCCGTCAGCATCGCGCGCGAAGGCGTGACGACGCGATCCGCCGCGTGCAGCGTCGCGGCCACGGTGCGGCGGTAGCGGTTCCATCCCGATGGCGCCGCTTCGCCGTGCACGGCCCGCCACCACGAACACACGCACGAATGCGCGGTGAGCACAACCGGCGCCGTCCAGCGAAGCTGGGCATGCGACAGGTCGTTCAGGTGCACCACGTCGGGGCGAAACCCGCGCGCCAGCGCATGCAGCCACTCACCCGCTTCGCGCAGGTCGCGCCATGGGTCCGGCATCCACACCAACCTGTACGGCCGCGCGTCCAGCGTGAGTCCGGGGATCGCCTCCGCCTGCGCACGCTGCGCCTGGTCGGGCTCGCGTCCCATCGCCGCGAGCAGCACGCGGTCGCCGCATGCGGACAGTTGAGCGCACAACTCCATCGCGAACGGCCACACGCCGCCGAGCGTGTCGGCCGTCATCAGCACGCGCAGGCGTTCAGCGGCCATAGATCGCATCCACCGTTCGCGCCACGTCGAGCAGCGCCTGCGCCTGCGGATCGAAGCCGGTGCCTTCGCGCAGGCGCCGCGCCCATTCCACCAGTGCGCGTCCGCCCCATGCGTCCGGCGGCGACGCGATGCGCGTGGCGCGCGTTCCATCGAACACGTCCACGGTGAAATCGTAGAACGAGCCGTCCACGTTACGGATCGCCGCGCCGCCGCGCGTTCCGTGGAATGCGGCCTCGATCACCGCGTCGCGGCCGGCGTGGAGCCGCCACGAACACGCGATGCGCACGCCAGTGCCGTTGCCGAGTCGCCATTGCGCGCACGCGTGATCCTCGATCTCGGTCACAGGGCGCGACAGCACGTGCCCCCCCGCATGCAGCGTCGCGTTCAGGTCCGCATGCCCCGTCGCACCGCACATCCACTGCGCCAGATCGACCAGATGGATGCCCAGGTCCATCACGCAACCGCCGCCGGATTGGGCGAGATCGTAGAACCACGGTTTGTCCGGCCCGTAGGCGTTATGGAAGACCAGGTCGATCGCGAAGATTTCGCCGAACGCGCCGCTGCCGATGCGTTCGCGCAGTTCAGCGACGCCGTTCAGATGGCGGTAGCTGAAATCGACGTCGAGCAGGCGGTCCGCGCGACGCGCGGCGTCGATCACCTGTCGCGCCTCGAGCGCGGTGCGCGTGAGCGGCTTCTGGCAGAACACCGCCAGGCCGCGATCGAGTGCCGCCACGGCCTGCACCGCGTGCGCCGCGCTGGGCGTCGCGATGACCACGCCGTCCAGTTCGTCCATCGCGAGCAGCTCGGCGATGTCGCCACAGCGGCGCGCCTGTGGCGCATGCACCACGGCACGATCGAGGCACTCCGGATTGCTGTCGGCGATCGCGCTTACCTGCGCGATTCCGCTGTCGGCCAGCACCTGCATGCGCTGTCCGCCGATCCAGCCCAGGCCAAGGAAGCCCAGCCGCGGCGCGTCGGTCGAAGGTCGCAGTCGCGCGTTCATGCGAGCACCATCGCCTTGAGGAAACCATCCGGACGGGTGGAGAGCGTGTGGAACGCATCGCCGATGCGGTCGAGCGGAAACCGGTGCGTGAGCAGCGGGAACGGATCGATCGCGCCGCGCTCCACCGCGTCCATCGCCTCGCGCAATCCACGCAACGCCACGACGGGATCGCGTTCGTGCGCGTTGATCACGTCGAGTCCGCGCCAGTTCCACTGCTGCATGTCGACCTGGCGGGGGCCGTCCTGGTGATAGCCGGCGATGATCAGCCGCCCACCTTCGGCGCTGATGCCGCTGGCGATGTCGAGCGTCGCCTGCTCGCCCGCCGCTTCGATCACGCGCGCGCAGCCGCCAACGCTGAGTTCCTTCACCGCACCGATCCCGGCATGCACGTCTTCCGTGGACAGCACCTCGTCGGCACCGCACGCGCGTGCGACATCGAGTGCGAAAGGACGTCGCGACAGCGCGATCACGCGCGCGCCGGCGCGGTGCGCCAGCTGGATCATCAAGGCGCCAATGAAGCCGACGCCGACGATGGCGACGACATGTCCCACACGGATGTCGCTGCGCCGCCAGATGTTCATCGCACAGGCCAGCGGCTCGCCCGGCAGCGGGCGCGTTGCCGCGTTCGAAGGCAGGCGCGCGAGCGAATCGACGCCGGCCACGTCGTACTCCGCATATGCCCTGCCCGACAGCAGGGCGACGCGGTCGCCGACGTGCCAGCCATCGACGCCATCGCCGACCTCGTCGATCTCGCCCCAGCCTTCATGCCCCGGCGCACCGGGTTCGAACGGATAGCGGAACCACGGCCGTCCGGCCCACACCGGCAGGTTCGACGCGCACACGCCGCAGCCCTGCAATCGCACGCGCACTTCGCCGCTCGATGGCTGCGGTCGCGACGTGCGCTCCACGTGGATGCGTCCGTCGCCGTCGAACACCGCCGAGCGCATCGTGTTCATGCGGCGTGCGTCCGTGTGTTTGCCGTCGTCGCAGGGGCGCGGGTGGGAACGCCCGATTCGATCATCCAATCATGCAGCCGCGCGATGCCTTCGCGCGCGTCGACCACCGGCGCCCAGCCGGTGGCGAGCCGGAACGCGTGCGTGTCGGACACGTAGTAACGCTGGTCGCCGACGCGCCAGGGGCCGTATTCCGTGCGCGGCGCGCGGCCGACCAGCGCGGCGATGACCGCGAGTACCTCGCGCAGGCTCAACGCATTGGCCGGTCCACCGCCCATGTTGAACGCGCGGCCGGCGAGCTCGTGCATCTGCGCCTGGCAGCGCACGAACGCGTCCACCAGATCCTGCACGAACAGGATGTCGCGCACCTGCCGGCCGTCGCCATAGATCGTGATCGCCTCGCGGCGCAGCGCGCGGCGCAGGAAGTGCGCGACCCAGCCCTGGTCCTCGTTGCCGCACTGGTGCGGACCGTAGATGCAGCTCATGCGGAACAGCGCCGCGGGAAGACCGAAACTGCGCGCGTAATCGAGCACGTACTGGTCCGCCCCGCCCTTCGAACAGCCGTAGGGGCTGTGGAAATCCAGCGACCGGGACTCGCCCACGCCGCGCTCACGAAGCGTCGCATCGCGCGGCTGGTAGCGTTCGCCCGCGATGTCCAGCGCGATGTCGTCCAGCGCGCCGTACACCTTGTTGGTGGAGGTGAACACGAGCGTCGGCGGCGCATCGAGCCCGCGCATCGCCTCGAGCACGTTGAGCGTGCCGCCGAGGTTGGTCTCGAAGTCGTCGCGCGGATCGAGCAGGCTCGACGTCACCGCGACCTGCGCGGCGAAATGGAAGATCTGCGATGCATCCGACACGGCTGCCCGCACGCGTGCGGTGTCGCGCACGTCGGCGACGTCGATGCGCGCCCGCTCGCCGAAGCGCTGGTGCAGCCAGCGCGCGTTCGCCTCCACGCCGGGACGCGACAGGTTGTCGTAGAGCACGACACGATGGCCTTCTTCCAGCAACCGCGTCGCCAGGTTGGTGCCGATGAAACCGGCGCCACCGGTGATCAGCACCGGACCCTCGCGCCGCGGATGCCGCACGTTCGCACGCGCGCTCATCGCTGCAATCCCCGCCGGGAGAGCTCCGCCGTGGCGGCGTCGACGCGATCGATCGCCTGCTGCCCCTGCATCCAATCGACCAGTTCCGCCAATCCCCGCTCCAGCGTCATGCGCGGCGCGTAGCCGAGCAGCTCGCGCGCCAGCGTGATGTCGGCGAAGCAGTGGCGGATGTCGCCGACGCGGTATTGCCCGGTGATTTCCGGCTCAATACCCTCGACGTCCAGCGCCCGCGCCATCGCGTGCGCGACCTCTGCGATGGACAGGGACACGCCGCTGCCGACGTTGATCGCACGGCCCGTGGCGGCGTCGGATTCCAGCGCCAGCCGGCACGCGCGCGCGACGTCGCTCACGTGCACGAAATCGCGACGCTGCCGGCCATCCTCGAAGATGCGCGGCGGTTTGCCGTTCATGTAGCGCGCGGCGAAGATCGCGAGCACGCCGGTGTACGGATTCGACAACGCCTGCCGCGTGCCGTAGATGTTGAAGAAACGCAGCGCCGTGGTCGGGATGCCATAGGCCTGTCCGACCATCAGGCACAAGCGCTCCTGGTCGAGCTTGGACAACGCATACACCGATGTCGGCATCGGCGGCGTGCCTTCGTGCGTGGGCACGGGCGTGAGCGGCTCGCCGTCGAGATGCAGCTCCCAGCTGCCGCCGTGGCGCAGGGCGTGCGGATCGCGTTCGGGTGGCGCGACGGCGCGGCCTGACGCGTCCGTGTACAGGCCTTCGCCGTACACGCTCATGCTCGACGCGACGACGAGCCGCTTCACCGGTGCGCGCGAGAGTGCTTCGAGCAATACCGCCGTGCCGCGGTTGTTCACATCGGTGTAGTGCTCGATCTCGTACATGCTCTGCCCGACGCCGACCGCCGCCGCGAGGTGGAACACGCGGTCGACGCCGTCGAGCGCCTCACGCACCGCATGCGCGTCGCGCACGTCGCCCTGCATGCGTTCGACTTCGCCGGACAGGTACTGCGGCCACTGCGCGGACTCGCCGTGCACCTGCGCCGCGAGTGCATCGAGTACGCGCACCTGGTAGCCTTGCGCCAGCAGTTCGTCGGCCAGGTGCGAGCCCACGAAACCCGCGCCGCCGGTGATGAGCACGCGTCCGCGCGCGGCGGAACCGCCGTTGCCACGGGTCTCATGCGCAGTCACGATCCACCTCCATCGCGCGCGCGTTGCGCGAGGCCTCCTGCGCTGCGAACCAGGCGATGGTGCGGCGCAGGCCCTCATCGAGTGGAATGCGCGGTTCCCAGCCCAGTTGCGTGCGCGCGAGCGAGATGTCGGGGCAACGCCGTGTCGGATCGTCCGTGGGCATCGGCTTGCGCACCAGCCGTGAATGCGAGCCGGTGAGCGCGAGGATGCGCTCGGCCAGTTCCAGCACCGTGACTTCGACCGGATTTCCCAGATTCACCGGACCGGTGAAGCCCGGCGGCGTTTCCATCAACCGCATGATGCCCTGCACGAGGTCGTCGACGTAGCAGAACGAACGCGTCTGCCGGCCTTCGCCATAGATCGTCATCGGCTCGCCACGCAGCGCCTGCACGATCAGGTTCGACACCACGCGTCCGTCATCCTCGCGCATGAACGGGCCGTAGGTGTTGAAGATGCGCGCGACCTTGATCTGCACGCCATGCTCGCGGCGGTAATCGAAGAACAGCGTTTCGGCGCAACGCTTTCCTTCGTCGTAGCACGCGCGCGGGCCGGTGGTGCTCACCGCGCCGCGATAGGCTTCCTTCTGCGGATGCGTCTCCGGCTCGCCGTAGACCTCGCTGGTGGACGCCTGGAAGATGCGCGCGCGATTGCGGTGCGCGAGTTGCAGCAGGTTGAGCGCGCCCTCCAGGCAGGTCTTCAACGTGTGCACCGGCTGCGCCTGGTAATGGATGGGCGAGGCGCAGCATGCGAGGTTGAACACGATGTCCGCGATCGGATCGAAGGAAGCACCGTCGAACGACTCGGTCACGTCATGGCGCACGAAGCGCAGGCGGTGACCGTTCGCGGTGTCGTCCATCAGCCCGCTCAGGTTGGTCAAACGCCCCGTCACGAGGCTGTCGAGCGCGACCACCTCGTACCCCTCTTCGACGAGGCGCCTGCACAGGTGCGCCCCGAGGAACCCCGCGCCGCCAGCGACCAGTGCGCGGCGACGCCCCTTGTGTTTCGACCGTTCAACGCCGTCCATATCCGTTCCCTATGTGCTTCGGGAATGCGCGCGCGTGGTTCGCATGCGTCGTCCCGGTGATCTGGGGGAGCCGAACGGAACCGCCGCAGGATCGACCTGCGTACGTCGTTCGGGCTGGTTGATCCGCCGGCGCGGACGGGACTCACACGTCCTGACGCCGGCGGGTAACGGGCGGCTGTAGCGTTCTTGTCGTCGCCGGGCGCCCGCCCGGCTGAAGCTCAACACCAGCCTCGTCCATACGAGGCGACGGTTCTTCGTCCGATTCGATGCGTTGTTGTTGCTTCTTCAACGGATCGACGCCAACCAGGAACCGTCTTGCGACACAAACCATCTTGGGGTTGGAGAAAAAGGGATTCGATGCCGTGTGATCTCGCCGGTCCACCTCCATGACCTGAGTGGATGGACGACCGTACGTTGTCACGTCATCGGTTCCGCTTCGTGACTCCACGCTTCGTAACGCAGGGGTCGCCCCTTCAGGTTGGAAGCGAGTGTCCCATGCCTGGTTTTAAACCGGCGAGAAGAAACAGATGGGCTCGACCGACGCGGCTTTCACACTCTGGCGTCCGCTTCGTTGATCCGAAGGATGCGGACATTGTCTTCGTCGAGTTCGATCTCGCTGAGGGAGCCGGTCGAGATCTCGATGCGCTGGAACAGGTCGAGCGCGATGCCCGCGTAATGCGCGATCGCCGCGCGGATGAGGTCGCCGTGACTCACCACGACGACACGTTCGTGGGGGTGTCGCGCGCGCACCAGCGAGAGTCCCGCGATCATGCGCGCCTGTGCCTGCAGCATGCTTTCTCCACCCGGCACGTCGGCGCAGCTGCGGAACGCGTTGAAGCGGCGAAAGCGCACGTCGCGCGCGAGTTCATCGAAGTCGAGCCCGCTCCAACGGCCGAACTCGATTTCCAGAAACTCTTCACGAGGCTCGACATCGCAACGCACTACCGTCGCAATCGCTTCGGCGGTTTCCATCGCCCTGCGCAGCGGGCTGCTGTACACCCTGGCGACCGGGAGGCGCGCCAGGCGCGCGGCCAGCCACTGCGCCTGCTTCCGCCCTTCCGGGTCGAGTCCGATGCCGGCATCGCGCCCGGACAGGCGCTTGCCGTTGGCTTCGGTGTTGGCGTGCCGGACGAGCAGCAGGCGGGTCATGGCGGCATGAGCGGACGCGACCGTTGAAGCTTCGACACTTCGCATGGACGGGCCCGTGAAGATCGGCGTACTCACCTTTCATCGCTGCATCAATTACGGCAGCTACTGGCAGGCGCGATGCCTGGTGGAAGGCCTGGGCGCGCTCGGACACCGCGCCGAACTGCTGGATCATGCGAGCGCACGAGTCGATCGCGCTGAATGGCGATGCGCGCTGCGTCCGGTACCCGGGCAGACGGGCGATCGCGCGGCATATCGGCGGAAGATGCTGCGGTTCTTCCAGGCGTTCGCGACGCTGCCGCTGTCGCCGCGCTTTCCGCTCGACGCGCCGCGGTTCATGGACGAGTACGAAGCGATCGTCGTCGGCAGCGACGAAGTGTGGAACCTCTCGCACCCATGGTACGGCGGCGTTCCGCTGTTCTATGGGCAGGGACTGCGGACGCAGCGGGCGCTCGCGTATGCGGCGAGTTTCGGCCATCACGACACATCCAGCGGGCTCGATCCGGCATGGGCGCGACGCCTGCGCGGTTTCGAGGCGATTGCCGTGCGCGACGAAGCGTCGCGCGCGCTCGTGGCCGCCGCGATCGGCGCGGATGTCGACGTCGTGCTAGATCCCTGCCTGGCATTCCCGCCGGGATTCGATGCTTACGAAAGCCGTACGGAAGAGCACGCTTACGTCGCGCTGTACGGCCACGGATTCTCGTCCGGTTTCGCGAACGCGGTTCGCGGTTGGGCGCATCGACGCGGCCTGCCGATCGTCAGCATCGGTTATCGCAACGATTGGGCGGATCGCCAGTGGATCGAGGCGGGCCCCCTCGAGTTCGCTCCGTTCATCGCGAACGCCGACGCCGTCGTCACCAACTTCTTCCACGGCTGCGTGTTCGCGCTGCGCCATCGGCGGCCGTTCGTCTGCGAGGCGTCGTGGTACCGCGGAACCAAACTTCGCTGCCTGATGCAGCAGGTCGGCGGCGAGCGGCATCTTCTTGCCCCCGCCATGACGCCGGATGACATCGCGGGCGTGCTCGACGTGCCGATATCCGCATGCGTCGATGCGCGTATCGAACGGTTGCGGTTGGCGTCCCGGGAGTTCCTGCGCGAGGCGGTGCTGGCGCAGGCGGCCGTGTCGTGAACGCGCCGACGCCCCAGGCCATGGTTCGCGCGGGCCGCTGCATCGGATGCGGCGGATGCGTGGCGCAGTCCGAAGCGGGCGCGGCCGTGATGCGATTCGATGCCTATGGACAGCTGAAGCCCAGTGGCTCCCGGGCGTGGAATCGCAACGCTGGTTCCATCGTCGGGAAAACCTGTCCGTTCTCGTCGGATGCAGTGGACGAGGACGAGCTCGCGTCGGCGCTGTTTCCCGATGCGCCGGCGCACGATCCGGCGACCGGCCGCCATGTCACGGCCTACGTCGGCCATGTGATCGAAGGCGACTACCGGCAACAAGGAAGTTCCGGCGGGCTGGCCAGCTGGATGGCGTCGGAGCTGTTGCGCAGCGGGCGCGTGGACGCCGTCGCGCATGTGCACGCCTGCGAGGATCCGGGGGCGAGCGGGCGTTTGTTCGAATACCGCCTTTCGCGCACCGAAGCCGAAGTGCGCGCCGGTGCGGGTTCGCGCTATTACCCGGTGGAGATGTCCGGGGTGTTGCGCACGATGCTCGGCGAACCGGGGCGTTATGCGATCGTCGGGATTCCTTGCTTCGTCAAGGCCGTGCAGCTGATGCGGCGGTGTCATCCGCGCCTGCGCGAACGCATCGCCTGCACCATCGGCCTGTTCTGCGGGCATATGAAGAGCGCGCGCTTCGCCGAGAGCCTTGCATGGCAGATGGGCGTCGACGCGCGCGAGGTGCAGCGCATCGATTTCCGCAAGAAGCATCCCGACCGCCCCGCGAACTGGTATCACGCCGCGATCGCATTGAAGAACGGAGAGACGCGCGGTCACGACTGGTGGCCGCTAGTGGATGGCGACTGGGGCGCGGGATTCTTCATGGATTCGGCATGCAATTCCTGCGACGACGTGATGGCGGAAACCGCCGATGTGTCTTTCGGCGACGCGTGGGTCGAGCCGTATGCATCGAGCTGGCAGGGCCATAACGTCGTGGTCGTGCGTACGCCGGACCTCGATGCCCTGTTGCGCGAAGCCAGCGACGCCGGGCGCATCGAACTCACGCCGGTGGATGCGGCTTTCGTGGCCGCGACGCAGGCGGCGGGTCTGCGGCAACGTCGCGAAGGACTGGCCTTCCGGCTCGCACGTTGTAGCGATCCACCGCGCAAGCGGGTGCAGCCCGACGCGCCCGCGCCGACGCCGCAACGACGGCGGATCTACGCGCTGCGCGCATCGATCTCGCGCTGGAGCCATCGCATGTTCCGCATCGCCCGTGCGCTTCGCATCCGCACGATCTACCTGCTGTGGGCGCGCGCCGCACTCACCATCTACCACGCCTTCGCATACCGGCGCGGGCGCCTTGGTGCGCTGGTCAACCGGCTCGGGCTTGGATGAACTTCGGCAGGCGCGCGGCGACGCGATCGAGCACGTCGTCCCATGCGCCGGGTTTCGCCTGGCGGAACAGGCGCATCGTCGGATACCACGGACTGTCCTCGCGTTCGCGCATCCAGCGCCAGTCGGGATCGTGCGAGAGCAGCGTCCACACCGGAACGCCAAGCGCGCCGGCCATGTGCGCGGGCATCGAATCGATGGTGACCAGCAGGTCCATCGCACGCACCGCGCGTGCGTAGGAAACGAGGTCGAGTTCTCCCGGGAACGTGCCCGACTCGCCATCCCATCCCGCTTCGATCGCGTCGGGCTGCAGGATGAACCAGTCGATGCCGCGCAGTTCGAGCAGCCGTCGTACACGGGCGAACCCGATCGAACGCCGCGCGTCCCACGCGCCGGAGCGCCACACGAGCCCGACTGCCGGCCGTTTCGGATCGACGCGCAACGGCAGCGGCTCGGCGTGAAGGTATGGCGCTCCAGCTGGAATCGTTTCGATCGTCGTGCGGAACACGTGCGCGAGTTCCATGATCTCGACGTCGACGTCGTACCGAACATCAGGCACGCCATCGTGCAATGGGAGAACATGATCGATGCCGTCCGTGCGCGCGAGCAGCGGAACGAGTCCCGGCTGCGCCCACACGATCACCTCGCGCGCACGCGTGTGCAGCAGCGGCATGTAGCGGACGAACTGGATCGTGTCGCCGAGGCCGTGATAGCAGCGCACCAGCACGCGCCGATCGTCGACGGGCTCGCCCTTCCACACGTACTGTTCGTGTCGCGGCCAATGCCAGCACGATGCACGACGACGCTGCAGCAACTGCGCGTCCGTGACGCGCCACGCTTCTTCCCAGCGCCCATCGCGCATGTGGTCGAGCCATGTTTCCAGTGGCGTGGCGGCGGGCGCGCCGGCGTTCATGTCATCGGCTCAGGAATAACGACGCATCATCTCGACGCAGAAGTCGGCGAACTCTCGAGGTTCCTGCGGCGGACTGGTGTGGTGCGGGCGCAGACCCTTCGACTCGGGCGTGAAGCAGAACGTCACGGTGAGATCGAAATCCTCCAGCGACAGCATCATGCGATCGAACCAGCGCTGTGCATCCGGGCGCAGGTGGTCGGCCCAGCTCAGGCCTGTCCGAAGGCGCCTCACGCCCAGCCGTTTCAGCCACTCCACGGCGGCGTCCAGCCGGTGATCCTCGAAGTGGAACCACTGGCAGATGCCCAGTTCCGGCGTGTACTGCGCGAACTGTTCCAGCGCGCGCTTGGGCGTTCCGTCCTCCAGCAGCAGGCCCATGTGGAAATGCCGGTAGTACGACGAACCTTCGGCTTCGCGATGGCGGGTGGTCGCTTCCCATGCGCGCGGCAGGTCGTAGAGGCTGTACCAGTGGATGCGATCCACGCGTCCGCACAGCAGCTCGGCCGTGCGACGCAGGCCGAACTCCTGCACTTCCTCGGCGCCGAAGCTGGACACGCCCACTTCCGTCACCCACACCGGAAGCTGCGTGACGGCCTCGATCTCGGCGACCTTCCCGCGCCAGTCGTGGATCGGCCACAGGTTCCAGTCGAGCGGAAAGCCGTGCACGGCGACGGCATCGAGGTCGGCGACGGCATCGAATTCCTGCAGCCGCAACATGAAACCCGGATCGATCGGCGAAATGCCGCCCAGCACGCGCAGCACCTGCGGACGTTCGGCCTTCACCGCCTGCGCGGCGGTCTTCACCATCTGCGCGTACAGGCGCCACTCGGGGTCGAGTTCGAGGTCCCAGTGCGATTTGTTGTTCGGCTCGTTCCAGAAGGTGACCGCTTCGATCATCGCTGCACGTCCGCAGTTCGTCAGAGCGCTTCCACCAGTTCCTGGTAGTAGTCCAGGCCCAGGTGGGTGATGAGGTCCTCGCCCATCAGGTGGCGAAGCGTGTTCTGCAGCTTGATCAGCTGGCGGAAGATGTCGTGTTCCGGCCGCAAGCCGGGCGCCGTCTGCGGCGACTTGAAATAGAACGACAGCCATTCCTGGATGCCGGACATCCCGGCGCGTTTGGCCAGATCGATGAACAGCGCAAGATCCAGCACGATCGGCGCGGCGAGGATCGAATCGCGGCACAGGAAGTTGATCTTGATCTGCATCGGATAGCCGAGCCATCCGAAGATGTCGATGTTGTCCCAGCTTTCCTTGTTGTCGCCGTGCGGCGGGTAATAGTTGATGCGCACCTTGTGGTACAGGTCGCCGTAGAGCTCCGGGCTCAGTTCCGGGCGCAGGATGTCCTCGAGCACACCGAGTTTCGAAACTTCCTTGGTACGGAAGTTGTCGGGATGATCGAGCACCAGCCCGTCGCGGTTGCCCAGGATGTTCGACGAGAACCAGCCGCGGATGCCGAGCGCGCGCGCCTGCAAACCTGGCGCGAGGATGGTCTTCATCAGCGTCTGCCCGGTCTTGAAATCCTTGCCGCCGATGGGCGTGCCGGTCTTCAGCGCGAGTTCGACCATCGCCGGGATGTCGCACGTCAGGTTCGGCGCGCCATTGACGAAGGGAATGCCCTGAGAGATCGCGGCGTAGGCGTAGATCATCGACGGCGCGATCGCCGGATGGTTGTCGCGCAGGGCCTGCTCGAATGCGTCGAGCGTGGCGTGCACGTCGTGGCGTTCGAGGTATTTCTCGGTCGATCCGCACCACACCATCGCCATGCGCGAGCAATCGTGTTCGCGGCGGAAACGCCGCAGGTCGTCGGCGACGGCTTCGACGCGTTCCATCGCATGCGTCTCGCGCTTGACGTGGCGACCTCCAAGGTTCGGCACGAACGCGGGATCGAACACCGCCGGCATGGGCCGGATCGCGTCGAGTTCGTCCTTCACCGAATCGAGCAGCGCCGCGTCGAGCACGCGTGCGTTGCGCGCGGACTCGTAGACGCTGTCGTCGTAGACGTCCCAGCCGCCGAACACGATGTCGTCCAGCGGCGCGAGCGGCACGAAGTCGCGCACGCGCGGGCAGCGGTTCTCGGTGCGTTTGCCGAGGCGGATGTTGCCCATCTGCGTGAGCGATCCGATGGGCTGCGCGCCGTGCTTGCGGATCGCCTCCACGCCGGCGATGAAAGTCGTGGCCACCGCGCCCAGTCCCGGCATCACGATGCCGAGGCGGCCTTCGGGCGTATCGATTCCAGTACGCATGAGGGTGCCGTTCGATGGGACGGAACCAGCTTGCGGACGCAGGGGTATGTGGCTGTGAAGTGGATGTTCGGGGACGTTCACGCGTGTGCGCGGTATGGCGCACGCTTGGGCGTTGCTGATGAAGAAGAGGAAGAAGCTGCGGGACGGGATGGTGAAGCGAAGGGATGAAGATGAAGAAGAAGAAGCGGACTTGGGGCCGTCCGTGTTCTTGCTTTCACTCCTGCTTGTCATTCCCGCGTTCGCCGGGCGATTCACGCTGCCCGCGCCGAAGCTGTTGTAGCCCGGGTAAGCGAAGCGCACCCGGGGTGTTACGTCTCCGGTGACGCTGTCCCGGGTGCGGCCTGCGGCCTTACCCGGGCTACACAGGCAGAGGTGCTGCACTTCAGCCCTCCCCAGCATTCGCGGGGAGGGAGTGCCTGCCCTCGGCATCGCAAGGACCACCGCAGGCTCACCGCAAGCCGATTCGCCAGCCGCAGAAAACAAAAAACCCGCGCAATGCGCGGGTTCTTGTGCCGGGCCCGAAGGCCATTCAGCGTGAATCATCTGGTGCCCAGGAGAGGACTCGAACCTCCACGGTTTTACCCGCTAGTACCTGAAACTAGTGCGTCTACCAATTCCGCCACCTGGGCATCGCTACGGTGTTTCGCCGTGCGAGGCCGCGTATGTTGCGGTGCGACGGGCGGCTTGTCAACGCCCCGTCACGAAAATTTTCACCTTCGATGCAGCCTGGGACGGCGGCCGACCGCCGGAGCCCCCCGCGCCCCGCCCGGTCCGGCATTGTCGGCTTGAAAGCCCGACCCGCTCGGGGCTATGGTCGCCGGACATTTTCGTCTGCGGGCGGCGCATCCGGTGCGGCGCCCGCGTTGCTTTGGAGAGCCGCAATGTCCGAACCCAAGCCCCTGCTGCTGATGTCGCGCCTGGATGTGGAGCGCATCGAGTCGCTGCTGGAAACCCCGGCCGCCCAGAACGTGGACACGTCCGCGCTGGAGGCCGAACTGGAGCGCGCGACCATCGTCGAGCCCGCGCAGATGCCGCCGGACGTCATCACCATGAATTCCACCGCCCGTTTCCTCGACGAAACCAGCGGCGAGGAGCGCGAACTGACGCTGGTCTTCCCGCGCGACGCCGACGGCAGCGCGGAAAAGGTGTCGATCCTCGCGCCGGTCGGCAGCGCCCTGCTCGGCCTGCACGTGGGCGATTCCATCGAATGGCCGCTGCCCGGCGGTCGCACGATCCGTCTGCGCGTGCTGTCGATCCGCTACCAGCCCGAAGCCGCCGGCGAACTGCATCGCTGAACCGTGCCGGCGCGCCGGCCGCTTCCCGCGCGCGCCGCTTAGAATCACCGCATCCCCGACTCACCTGGTCCGTACCGCTACATGAACGATACCGTCCGTCCGGCATTCCACGGCTTCGAACAGATCCCGCTGCGCGAGTACGCCGAGCGCGCCTACCTCGATTACTCGATGTACGTGGTGCTCGACCGCGCCCTGCCGTTCCTCGGCGACGGGCTCAAGCCGGTGCAGCGCCGCATCATCTATTCGATGAGCGAGCTGGGACTGAACGCGGCGTCCAAGCCGAAGAAGTCCGCGCGCACCGTAGGCGACGTGATCGGCAAGTACCACCCGCACGGCGACAGCGCCTGCTACGAGGCGATGGTGCTGATGGCCCAGCCGTTCTCGTACCGCTATCCGCTGATCGAAGGCCAGGGCAATTTCGGTTCCAGCGACGATCCGAAGTCTTTTGCCGCGATGCGCTACACCGAAGCCAAGCTGACGCCGATCGCCGAGGTGCTGCTGGGCGAGCTCGGCCAGGGCACGGTCGACTGGACGCCCAACTTCGACGGCACGCTGGAAGAGCCCTCGTGGATGCCGGCGCGACTGCCGCACCTGCTGCTCAACGGCACCACCGGCATCGCGGTCGGCATGGCGACCGACGTGCCGCCGCACAACCTCAATGAAGTCGTCAGTGCGTGCGTGCGCCTGCTCGACGACCCCGACGCCACCACGCGCGACCTGTGCGAACACGTGCGCGGCCCGGATTACCCGACCACGGCGGAGATCATCACGCCGGCGGCGGACCTCATCCAGATGTACGAAACGGGCCTGGGCAGCGTGCGTGCCCGCGCCGTCTACGAGAAGGACGGCCCGAACCTCGTCATCACCGCCCTGCCGTACCAGACTTCGCCGGGCAAGGTGATCGAGCAGATCGCCACGCAGATGCGCGCGAAGAAACTGCCGTGGCTGGAGGACATCCGCGACGAATCCGACCACGCGAACCCGACCCGCATCGTGCTCGTGCCGCGCAGCAACCGCGTGGACGCCGAGCAGCTGATGGGCCACCTGTTCGCGACGACGGACCTCGAGAAGAGCTATCGCGTCAACTTCAACATCATCGGTCGCGACGGCCGCCCGCAGGTCAAGGGCCTGAAGGCGCTGCTGACCGAATGGCTGGCGTTCCGCACCGAAACGGTGACGCGCCGCCTCAAGCATCGCCTGGACAAGGTCGAGCGCCGCCTGCACCTGCTGGAAGGCCTGCTGGCCGCGTTCCTCAACCTCGATGAGGTGATCCGCATCATCCGCACCGAGGACGAGCCCAAGCCCGTCCTGATGAAGCGCTTCAAGCTCAGCGAGGAGCAGACCGACTACATCCTCGAAACCCGGCTGCGCCAGCTGGCGCGCCTGGAAGAGATGAAGATCCGCGGCGAGGAAGACGAGCTCAAGGCCGAGCGCGAACGCATCGTCGCCACGCTGGAAAGCCGCGCCAAGCTGAAGAAGCTGGTGAAGGACGAACTGCTGGCCGATGCGAAGAAGTTCGGCGATGCGCGCCGCTCCCCGCTGGTCGCGCGCGGCGCCGCGCAGGCGCTGAGCGAGACCGAACTGGTCGCGAGCGAGCCGATGACCGTCGTGCTCAGCGAGAAGGGCTGGGTGCGCGCGGCGAAGGGCCACGACATCGACGCCGGCGCGCTCAACTACCGCGAAGGCGACGAGCTCCTGGGCGCGGTGAAGAGCCGCAGCACGCAGCAGGTCGCGTTCCTGGATTCGACCGGCCGTGCGTACTCGACCGTCGTGCATTCGCTGCCGTCCGCGCGCGGCAACGGCGAACCGCTGACGGGCCGCTTCTCGCCAGCACCGGGCGCGTCGTTCCAGGCGCTCGCCAGCGGCGACAACGACACGCGTTTCGTGCTCGCGTCGAGCCATGGCTACGGTTTCGTCACCCGCTTCGAGAACCTCACCGGCCGCAACAAGGCCGGCAAGGCGATGCTCTCGCTCACGCCGGGCGCGAAGGTGGTGCAGCCGGCGCCGGTGAACAGCGTCGAACAGGACCGCATCGCGGTGGTGACCAACGTCGGCCACCTGCTGGCGTTCCCGGTCGGCGAGCTGCCGGAACTCGACAAGGGCAAGGGCAACAAGCTCATCGACATCCCGAAGGCGAAGCTCGGCACCGAGCGCGTGGTCGCCGTCGCGGTCGTGTCGCCGGGCGGCACGCTGGTGGTGAAATCCGGTGCGCGCACGATGTCGATCACGTTCAAGGACCTGGACACCTACCTCGGCGCACGCGCGACGCGCGGCGGGTTGCTGCCGCGCGGGTGGCAGAAGGTCGAAGGCCTGGCGGTCGAGTAAGGCGCAGCGAGCGCCTCGCGCTCGCTGCGACGTACCCACCCCATCCCGTCATCCCGGCGAAGGCCCGGATCCAGGCCGGCAACCATTACGAACGCGACGACACCGACACTGGTACCGTGACAGCCTGGATTCCGGCCTTCGCCGGATGACGGGACGGTGCGAAGCGTTGTCGCTGCTCCAGCACAAGGACGAATCATGCACCCCGACTTCTGGCATCAACGCTGGGCCGACAACCAGATCGGCTTCCACCAGGACGCGCCGACACCGCTGATGCTCAAGCATTGGCCGTCGCTCGGCATCGTGCCGGGCACGCGCGTGTTCGTGCCGCTGGCGGGCAAGTCGCTCGACATGGCGTGGTTCGCCGCGCAGGGCTATCGCGTGCTGGGCGTGGAGCTGTCGCGCATCGCCATCGAGGCGTTCTTCGCCGGCCACGGCGTCACGCCCGAGGTGAGCGAATCGAAGTACGGCACGCACTACCGCGCCGGCGACATCGAGCTGATCTGCGGCGATGCGTTCGGCCTGGACGAAGCGGCGCTGGCCGATTGCGGGGCGGTGTTCGACCGCGCGGCGCTGATCGCGCTTCCCGCCGAGCTTCGCCGCCGCTACGTGCACGAGCTCTACGCCCGCCTGCCCTCGCACAGCCGTGGCCTGCTGATCACACTGGAATACCCGCAGCATGAGAAGGCCGGCCCGCCTTTCAGCGTGGTCGAGGACGAAGTGCGCGTGCTCTACGGGCGCGACTGGAACGTCGAAACGCTGGAACGCCGCGACATCCTCGAATCGCAGCCGAGGTTCGTCGAGGAAGGCGTGACCGCGCTGCATACCTCGGTGTATCGGCTGGACCGGAAGCGCTGACCTTCAAGCGAGGAACGGGAAAGAGTCGGGAACGAGAAACGAGCTTCTGTAGCCCGGGTAAGCGAAGCGCACCGCCCCCCCCCGGGTAATTCAGTCATGTCGACGATGACCGCGCCGCAGCGCGTTACATCGTTCAAGCAGCCGTTCTTTGGATCTGCGCGATCCCCGGGTGCGCTCCGCTTACCCGGGCTACAGGAGCGTCGTCACTCCGCGGACGCGGACTTCTGCGCCAGCCGCGCCGTGAGGTAGTTCTGGATGCCCAGGCGGCGGATCAGCCCAAGCTGCTGCTCCAGCCAGTGCGCATGATCTTCCTCGGTGTCCTGCAGCTGCACGCGCAGGATTTCGCGGCTGACGAAATCGCCCTGCTGCTCGCACAGCGCCATGCCCTGCGCGAGCGCGGCGCGCACGCGATACTCGACGTCGAGGTCGCGCTGCAGCATTTCCTCCACCGTATGACCGGCGACGAACGGTTCCGGACGCATGTCCGGATCGCCTTCCAGGAACAGGATGCGCCGCAGCAACGCGTCGGCGTGCTCGGTTTCTTCCTGCATCTCGTGGTCGATGCGCTCGTACAGCGACTGCAGGCCCATGTCCTCGTAACGACGGGAATGGATGAAGTACTGGTCGCGCGCGGCCAGTTCGCCGCGCAGCAGCATCTTCAGGTAATCGACGACTTCGGGATGGCCTTTCATGGGGGGACTCTCCTTGCCAGGCGCATAGGGTGCCCGATCGGAAAGCACCGCGTCCGAATCGGAATCACTCGCAGTCGCATGCGCGCGGGCCGCGCATCAGGCCTTCACGGCCGCCATCAGCGCCTGGGCGATGGTATCCGGCGCCGCGCGCAGCACGCTCGGGTTCACCTGCATGGCGAACTCGCCCGTGTCCGGATCCGGACGTGGCAGCCACACGCCGCGCTGGCGCGTGCGCGTCCGGAATGCCGTCGCATCCACGCCCGTGACCGACAGGAAGAACCGGCTCGTGCCCATCGGTACCCTGCGGACCTTGAAACGCCGCTCCGGTTTGAGCAGCGCGAGCACCCGGTCCGTCGCCTCCCACGCACGCGCATAGTCCGCCTCGTAGGATTCGACGAACTGCGTCGCCACCGCCGCCACCGGCCACGCCTGCGGCAACGAACCGCCGAACATCCGCCGCATGTGGTACAGCCCCTCGATGAACGACGAATCGCCCGCAAGGATGGCGCCCGACGCCGCATTGAAGTGCTTCCACAGCGACACGAACACCGTGTCGAACAGCGCGGCGTACTCCTGCACGCCGCGCCCGGAGTGGTACGGCAGGTTGAACAGGCGCGCGCCGTCCAGGTGCAGGCGGATGCCCTGCTCGCGCGCGTACCGGGACACGCGCTGGAGTTCGTCGAAATCGACCATCGCGTGATCGCAGCGACGCACCGGCGATTCGATCGACAGCACGCCGACCCTCATCGGCACGCGCCCGCTCGCCGAGAGCCCGACCCAGCGCTTCACCTCATCCAGCGCGAGCGTGCTTTGCCCTTGTGCGAGCGGGATCAGGTTGAGGCCGCTCAGCACGTCGCCGGCATCGCCGCTGTCGGCGTAGAAATGGCTCTCGGCCTGCACCAGCACGCGGCGGTTCTCGCCGGCGAGCTTGCGCAACGCGATGTGGTTGGCGAGCGTGCCGGTCGGCACGAACATCGCCGCCTGCTTGCCGAGCTTCTTCGCGAAGGCGGTTTCCAGTTCCTCCACGACACCGCCGTTGGAGTAGTTGTCCGCGGGCAGGTCGCGCTTCGATGCCGCCTCGTCCAGCAACGTCGCGTATTCGCGCGGCGACAGGCCGAGTCCGTCGTGGACGAAGTTCACCTCGCGGAACAACGCCGGGTCCGCAGCGAGGCCACCGCCGGTGGCCTGCGCGGCCGGCGCGGGCGATGCAACGGCCAGGCCGCCCGCGACCAGACCACCCGTGGCTAGGAACCGGCGACGATCCATCGGCGCACCTCATCGGTTGGAGAGCGCCCAAGGTATCCGTTGCCGCGCGCGCGTGCACGGCGTCGCGTCACGCGTTCGCCGCCTCGTGGACGTCCGCCACCGCCCGCCCGGACGGGTCGGCCATCTTCGCGAAGGCCGCGTCCCACGCGATCGCCACCGGCGACGAGCACGCGATCGACTTCCCGCCCGGCACCGTCTGCGCGCAGGCCACGCCCGGGAAGAACTGCTCGAAGATGTGGCGGTAGAGGTATGCCTCCTTCGTCTGCGGCGGGTTCACCGGGAAGCGGCTGGCCGCCGCCGCGAACACGCGGTCGCTCACCTGCGCTTCCGCATGCGCCTTCAGCCCGTCGATCCAGCCATAGCCGACGCCATCGCTGAATTGCTCCTTCTGCCGCCACAGGATCGAATCCGGCAGGTAGCCCTCGAACGCCTCGCGCAGGATCGCCTTCTCGATCGAGCGGCCGTTCGGCCCCTTGCGCACCATCTTGTGCGCCGCGTCCATGCGCATGGCGACGTTGAGGAATTCGACGTCGAGGAACGGCACGCGCGGCTCCACGCCCCACGCCATCATCGACTTGTTCGCACGCAGGCAGTCGTAGTTGTGCAGCGCGTCGAGCTTGCGCACGGTTTCCTCGTGGAATTCGCGGGCGTCCGGCGCCTTGTGGAAGTAGAGGTAACCGCCGAACACCTCGTCGCTGCCCTCGCCCGAGAGCACCATCTTCACGCCCATCGCCTTGATGCGTCGCGCGAGCAGGAACATCGGCGTGGACGCGCGGATCGTCGTGACGTCGAAGGTTTCGATGTGGCGGATCACCTCCGGCAACGCATCGAGGCCTTCCTCGAAGGTGTAGGTGAAGCCGTGATGCACGGTGCCCAGCGCCTTCGCCGCGATTTCGGCGGCGGCCAGGTCGGGCGAACCCTCCAGCCCGATCGCGAAGGAATGCAGGCGCGGCCACCACGCTTCGGTAGTGTCGTCGTCCTCCACGCGCTTGCGGGCGAAGCGCGCGGCCACCGCGGCGACAAGCGAGGAATCCAGGCCGCCGGAGAGCAGCACGCCATACGGCACGTCGCTCATCAGCTGGCGATGCACGGCGCGTTCGAAGGCTTCACGCAGCTCCTGCTTCGACACCTCCACGCCTTCGGTCGCCGCGTGGTCGCGCCAGGGGCGCTGGTAATAGCGCACGGGTTCGCCGCGTTCGCTGTCGTAGTAATGCCCGGGCGGGAACTGCGCGACGTCGGCGCAGGTGTCGGCCAGCGCCTTCATCTCGGAGGCGACGCACAGGCGGCCGTCGCGATCGTGGCCCCAGTACAGCGGGCACACGCCGATGGGATCGCGTGCGATGAGGACCCGTCCGCGCGCGCGGTCCCACAGCGCGAAGGCGAAGATGCCGTTCAATTCGCCGAGCCACTCGCCGACGTCCTCGCGCTGGCGGTACAGGGCGTTGATGACCTCGCAGTCCGAACCGGTCTGGAACGCGTACGGCTGCGCCAGCGCCTGCTCCAGTTCGCGGTGGTTGTAGATCTCGCCGTTGACCGCCAGCGCGAGTTCGCCGTCGGCCGAGCGCAGCGGCTGCGAACCACCGGCGGGATCGACGATGGCCAGCCGCTCGTGCACCAGGATCGCGCCGTCGTCGAGGTGGACGCCGCTCCAGTCAGGGCCGCGATGGCGCTGGCGTTGCGAGAGTTCCAGCGCACGGCGGCGCAGGGCCTGCACGTCGTCGCCGGGTTGGAGGCCGAAGATGCCGAGGATGGAACACATGACGATGACTCCTGGGGTCGGGGGTGGGGTTTTCGGGAGGACAAAAACAAAAAACCCGCGCTTTGCGGCGCGGGCTTCGTGGGTGCTCAGTGCGGTTACAACGCGCTAATCACCGGCCCGCGGGAGGCTGGCGTTATTGCGGTTGTTGTTGTTCAGGCCCTGCGCGGGCGCGCCGCCGCGCAGGGCGGCAGTGGCGGCGTAGGCGGTGGCCTGGACGAAGGTCATGGCTCGATCGTGCAAGAGGTCGGGCCCGCTTGCAAGGGGACATCCGCCCGCCGGCGCCGCCGTTCATCGGATAAGCTCGGCGCGGGGACACCACAGGCGACAGGCCCATGACGAAGTGGATCAGGCGCGTGCTCGTCGCGCTGGTACTGGTACTGCTGGCGGCGGTGCTCGCCGGCTGGTGGCTGATGCGCGGCAGCCTGCCGCGGCTCGACGGCGAACTCGCCCTGCCCGGCCTGTCGGCCCCGGTGACGGTCCAGCGCGATGCGAACGGCGTGGTCACGGTCGATGCGGCCAACGAGAACGACGCCATGCGCGCGCTCGGCTACGTGCACGCGCAGGAACGCTATTTCGAGATGGACCTGCTGCGGCGCACGGCCGCGGGCGAACTGGCCGCGCTGTTCGGGCCCGTCGCCATCGACACGGACAAGCGGCACCGCGTGCACCGCATGCGCGCGCGCGTGATGCAGCACATGGACGCGATCCTGGGCGACAAGCGCGGGATGGCCCAGGCGTACGTCGATGGCGTCAACGCCGGACGCGCCGCGCTGAAGGTGCGGCCGTGGCCCTACCTGCTTCTGCGCACGCAGCCCGAGCCTTGGACGCTGGCCGACTCGGCGCTGACCGGCTACGCGATGTATTTCGACCTGCAGGACGCGCAGAACGAGCGCGAACTGGCGATGTGGCGCCTTCGTCCGCATCTGCCGCCGGCGCTGTTCGCGCTGCTCGCGCACGACGGCACGAGCTGGGATGCGCCACTCGCCGGCCGCCCGCGCGGCGACGCGACGCTGCCCGACGCCTCGACCGTCGACCTGCGCACGCTGCCGATGCGGGAAGGGTCGCGCCCGGCCGACGTACCCGAACGTTCCGATGTCGGCAGCAACAATTTCGCCGTGTCCGGCCAGCTCACCGCCGACGGCCGCGCGATCGTCGCCGACGACATGCACCTGGGCCTGCGCGCACCGAACATCTGGTTCCGCGCGCGATTGCGTTATCCCGATCCGCGCGCCGACGGCGGTCGCGTCGATGCGAACGGCTTCACCCTGCCCGGCCTGCCGGCGCTGGTGGTCGGCAGCAACGGGCACGTCGCGTGGGGTTTCACCAACAGCTACGGCGACTGGCTCGACTGGAAGCGCGTGGCCGATTGCGGCGAGAAGACCTGCGCGGGCGCGACGCGCAACATCGAGATCATTCGCGTGGCGGGAAGCGACGACGTCGAGTTCCCGGTGGACGAAACCGCGTGGGGCCCGATCCTGCACCGCGAACGCGACGGCAGCGGCCTCGCGCTGCGCTGGATCGCCCACCGGCCCGGCTCGATGAACCTCGGCCTTTCCGAATTCCTGCACGCGCGCTCGCTCGACGACGCGCTCGCGATGGCCGATCGCACGGCGATTCCCGCGCAGAACCTCGCCATCGGCGACTCGCAGGGGCGCATCACCTGGCGCCTGCTCGGCCCGATGCCGCAGCGTGGGGCCGGTTGCGATGCGACGCAGGTCGTCGAACCCGACGCCTGCGCGCCGTGGCCGATCACCACCGCGCACGGCACCGCGCTGCCGATCGGCACGGTGCAGCGCCTGTGGACGGCGAATTCGCGCGTGGTCGATGGAACGCTGCTGTCGCGCGTGGGCGATGGCGGTTACGCCAACGGCGCGCGCGCGAAGCAGATCCGCGACGGCCTGTTCGCGAAGGATCGTTTCGCCGAACGCGACCTGCTCGCGATCCAGCTCGACGATCGCGCCCTGTTCCTGCAGCGGTGGTGGACGTTGCTGCGCGAACGCGATGGCGTTGCGAACACGCCCGCGCTACACGAGCTCGCGGTCGCCGCATCCACGTGGCAGGGTCGCGCGAGTGCGGACTCGACGAGTTACCGCATCGTGCGCGCGTGGCGTCTCGCGGTGCACGACCGCCTGCTCGACGGCCTGACCGCGCCCGCGCATGCCGCGCTGGGTGAGGCGTTCGAAATGCCGAACCTTTCGCATTTCGAAGGCGTTGCGTGGCCGCTGGTCACGCAGCGTCCGGCGAACCTGCTGCCGCGCCGGTTCGCGTCGTGGGACGCGTTGTTCGAGGACGCCGCACGCGAAGTGCGCGACGAACTGGCGAAGAGCGGCCCGATCGCGCAGCGCACCTGGGGCGAGCGCAACACCGCGCGCATCTGCCATCCGCTGTGGCGTGCGTTGCCCGGTTTCCTCGAGCCGCAGCTGTGCATGCCCGCCGACGAACTGCCCGGCGACAGCGCCATGCCGCGCGTGCAGGGACCGGAGTTCGGCGCCTCCGAGCGCATGGTCGTGGCGCCGGGCCACGAGGCCGACGGAATCATCCACATGCCGGGCGGACAGAGCGGGCATCCGATGTCGCCGTTCTGGGGCGCGGGGCACGAGGATTGGGTGCAGGGACGGCCGACGCCGTTCCTGCCGGGCGAGACGCGTTACACGATGAAGCTGGTGCCGGGGAACGGCTGACGTTCCCGCAACGTGCTTTTGTAGCCCGGGTAAGCGAAGCGCACCGCGCCCCCGGGCAATACGGTCGTGTCAACGATGACCGCGCCGCGACGCGTTATATCGTTCGAGCAGTTTTCTGTAGCCCGGGTAAGCGAAGCGCCCCCGGGTTCAGACGCGACAGCTCCCCGGGTGCGCTTCGCTTGCCCGGGCTATCACCGCTATCGCGATACTCAGTCGAGCAGCATCCGCTCGATCAACTCCCGATACAGTTCCGGCAACCGCTGCAGATCGGAGACGGACACGTTTTCGTCCACCTTGTGGATGCTCGCGTTCACCGGTCCGATCTCGATGCACTGTGCGCCAAGCGGCGCGATGAAACGCGCATCCGACGTGCCGCCGCCGGTGCTCTCCTCCGGCGCGCGGCCGCAATAACGGCCGAGCACCGAACGCGCCGCCGCGCGCAGCGGGCCTTCCGGCGTGTAGAACGGTTCGCCGCCGCGATGCCAGCGGATCGTGTAGTCCAGGCCGTGACGACGCAGCACGTCCTCGCACTCGCGTTCGAGCTGCTCGGCGCGCCAGTTCGGATTGAAGCGCAGGTTGAACAGCGCCTGCAGTTCGCCCGGAATCACGTTGTTCGCGCCGGTGCCCGAGTGGATGTTGCTGATCTGCAGGCTCGTCGGTGGAAAGGTTTCGAAGCCGTCGTCCCAACGCCGCGCGGCGAGCTCGCTCAGCGCCGGCATCGCGAGATGGATCGGGTTGCGCGCCTTTTCCGGATACGCCACGTGGCCCTGCACGCCGATCACGTTGAGCGTCGCCGACAGTGTGCCGCGACGTCCCACGCGCAGCAGGTCGCCCAGCGTCGCCTTCGACGACGGCTCCCCGGTAATGCACCAGTCGATGCGCTCGCCGCGCTTGCGGAAGACCTCGGCGACCTGGCGCACGCCGTCGACCGCATCGCCTTCCTCGTCGGACGTGACCAGCAGCGCGACGCGGCCCGGATGGTCCGGATGCGCGGCGACGAAACGCTCCAGCGCGACGACGAACGCCGCCACGCTGCCCTTCATGTCGGCCGCGCCGCGCCCGTAGAGCACGCCGTTGCGGATCTCCGGCACGAACGGATCGCTGCTCCACGCCTCGCGCGGCCCCGGCGGCACGACGTCGGTGTGACCCAGCAGCACCAGCGTCGGGCCTTCGCTGCCGTGCACTGCCCAGAGGTTGTCGACGTCGCCGAAGCGCAGCGATTCGCAGCGGAAACCCGCGGCCGCCAGGCGACGCGAGATCGACGCCTGGCAGCCGGCGTCGTCGGGCGTGACCGATGGACGCGCGATCAGGTCCAGCGCCAGCGCCAGCACCTCGTCGGCAGCGGATGCATCAGCCAAGGGTGCCCACTCCGAAGCGCTTCTTGAAGCCGTTGTCGCTGAAGCCCTGCGCGATCGCGCCGTCCCCGGTGATCACCACCGGGCGGCGGATCAGCTGCGGATACTCCTTCAGCAGCAGCTTCCATTCCGCGTCAGAGCCCGGCGTCTTGCGGTTGTCTGGCAGGGTGCGCCAGGTCGTAGACGACTTGTTGATCATCGCGTCCCAGCCGCCGAGCCGGTCCTTCCACTCCACCAGCGTGTCCGGCGCCTGGCGCTGGTCGCGGTAATCGACGAAGGAATGCGCGACGCCGAAGCGATCCAGCCACTTGCGGGCCTTCTTGCAGGTGTCGCAGTTGTTGAGTCCGTAGAGCGTTGTCATGGGAGTAAGACTCGAGAGTGAGAAGTGGGCGCAGGATGCAGTGTGATATCGGAAGGCGGAGCGAACTCACTCCTCACTTCCTCAACCCCGCTCCCGCGTCACTCCGCCAACCCGCGCAACAGATCATTGATGCTCGTCTTGCTGCGCGTCTTCGCATCCACCTGCTTCACGATCACCGCGCAATACAGCGAATGCGAGCCGTCCTTCGCCGGCAGCTGGCCGGAGACGACGACGCTGTACGGCGGCACGAAACCGTAGGAGATCTCGCCCGTCGCGCGGTTGTAGATGCGCGTGCTCTGGCCGAGGAACACGCCCATGCCGATCACGCTGTGGTGGCCCACGACCACGCCTTCGACGACTTCCGAACGCGCGCCGATGAAGCAGTGGTCCTCGATGATCGTCGGGCTCGCCTGCAGCGGCTCCAGCACGCCGCCGATGCCCGCGCCGCCGGAAAGATGGCAGTGCTTGCCGACCTGCGCGCACGAACCGACCGTCGCCCACGTGTCGACCATCGTGCCCTCGCCCACGTGCGCGCCGATGTTGACGAAGCTCGGCATCAGCACGACGTCCTTGCCGATGTGCGCGCCGCGACGCGCGACGGCGCCCGGCACGACGCGCGCGCCCAGCTTGCGGAAGTCCGACTCGCCATAGCCGGCGAAACGTGCCGGCACCTTGTCCCAGTACGGCGCGGGATACCCGTCGACGACCTGCATGTCGTTCACGCGGAAGTACAGCAACACCGCCTTCTTCAGCCATTCGTTGACCGTCCAGCCGCCCTTGCCGTCCGGCTCGGCGACGCGGAATTCGCCGGTCTCCAGGCCGGAAATCACGCGTTCCACCGTCGGGCGCGTGGAGCCTTCGATCTCGTCCAGCGTCAGCATCGCGCGGCGCTCGAAGGCGCTGTCGATCATGAACTTCAGCTCGTCCACGCCCGGCCCGGCGGGCACGGCCTTCTTGCGCGCGGTCTTGCGGGCGGTCTTCTTCTGCAGGGCCATTCAACAGTCTCCTTCGAGGCAGGCGAGCAAGGCTTCGCGCAGCGCCTGCCGCCTTGTTTCATCGAGCGCGCCGTCGCGCCCGTCGTGATGGGGATGGGTGATCTGGAACACGTCCTCGGCGCGTTCGCCGAAGGTCGCGATGCGCGCATCGTGCACGCGCAGGCCCTGGCTGCGGATCGCGTGCGTCACGTCCGCAAGCAGGCCGGGGCGGTCGGTGCACACCAGGCTGAGCATCGTGCGCGTGCCGGCGTCGCTTTCCAGCGTGTCGAAACCGATCTGCGGCGCGATGCGGAAATGCCTGAGATGACGCGGCTGCGCGCGACGCGCCGGCCGGATGCGATCCAGGTCGCCGGCGAGCGCGGCGCCCAGGCGCTGTTCGACCTCTTCGCTCGTCGGCGGGCAACGCGGATCGATCGGCACGACTTCGAAGCTGTCGAACACCATGCCGTTCGGGCCGTCGAGCACCCGCGCCTGCTGGATTGCCAGGCCCAGGCGGTCGAGCGTGGCGACGATCGCGGCGAACAGGCCGTCGCGATCGGGCGAATGGATGAAGACTTCCAGCGCACCGGCATGCTCGCCTAGCGCACGAGCGCGAACGCGCGTCTGCCCCGGTTCGACGCCGCGCAGCGAAGCGGCCTGCCACGCGATCTGGTCGGGACGTCCGCGCTCGAAACCGATCTGCGGCATGCGCGCGTACAGCGCATCGACCTGTTCGTCGCCGATGCCCATCGTGGCGAGCATCGCGCGCGCGGCGTCGCGCGTTTCGTTCGCGCGTTCGTCGCCGGCGACGGGATGTTCGAGCCCGCGTCGCAGCGCCAGGCGCGTGGCGGTGTAGAGATCGGCGAGCAGCCGGTCCTTCCACGCGTTCCACAACTTGGGCGACGTGCCGGCGATGTCGGCGCAGGTCAGCAGGTAGAGATGATCGAGGCGTTCGCGATCGGCGACCTTGCCGGCGAAACGGTGGATGACTTCGGGATCGGCGATGTCCTGCTTCTGCGCGGTCACCGACATCAGCAGGTGCTGGCGGACGAGCCATTCCACCAGCGCACCGTCGGCCTGCGACAGGCCCATGGTGCTGCAGAAGATGCGTGCATCCTCGGCGCCGAGTTCGGAGTGATCGCCGCCGCGTCCCTTGCCGATGTCGTGGAAAAGCCCGGCGAGCAGCAGCAGTTCCGGCTTGCGCAGGCGCGGCCAGACCTCGTGCGCGATGCTGAAGCGCTCGTCGGCGATACCCGATGCGAAGCGCGCGAGATTGCGCAGGACCGCAAGCGTGTGCTGATCGACCGTGAATACGTGGAACAGGTCGAACTGCATGCGGCCGGAGACTTTCGCGAACGCCGGGATCCAGCGTCCGAGCACGCCCAGGCGCGCCATGCGTTCGAGCGCGTGCACCGGATGCGGGCCGCGCAGCAGCGCCATGAAACGCTCGCGCAAGGCCGGTTCGGCCTGCTGGAACGCCGGCACGCGCGACAGCGATTCGGCCAGCGCGCGCGCCGTGCGCGAATGCAGTCCGCGGACGGCATCGTGCGAAGCCCACACCGCGAACAGCGCGAAGACGTCGTAGGCGTCGCGCGGCCAGTGCGGATCGCGTGCGCACAGGTAATCGCGGCGCAGCTCGAACGCGTGGTCGATCGCGACCGGCGTGCTTTCGCCTTCGATCTGTTCCTCGAAACGCTGCAGCAGCCGCTCGCCGATGCGCAGCACCAGCGCGGCGCTGCGATAGAACCCCTGCATCATCTGCTCGACGGCGAGGTTGTCGGCGTTGTCGACGTGGCCCAGGCGCTCGGCCAGCACTTTCTGGTAATCGAAACGCAGCCGTTCCTCGCGCTTGCCGGCGACCAGGTGCAGGCCGAAGCGCAGGCGCGACAGCGCGCGGCGTTCGCGTTCGAGCGTGGCGAGTTCGTCCGCGCCGAACTGGCCGATGGCGACCAGCGACTCCAGATCGCCCGTGCCGACGATGCGCAGCGCCATCCAGCGCAGCGTCTGCACGTCGCGCAGTCCGCCGGGGCCTTCCTTCAGGTTGGGCTCGAGGTTGTCGGCGGTGTCTTCGTAGCGCGCGTGGCGCAGGCGCAGTTCCTCGCGCTTGGCGGCGAAGAACTCGCGCGCCGGCCACACCAGGCTGGGCGCGATCGCCGCCTGCAATGCGTGCAGGTGTTCGACCTGCGCGACCAGCGGACGCGCTTCCAGCATCGCGGTGAGCACGGTGATGTCGGCCGCCGCTTCCGTGCACTGCACCGGCGAGCGCACCGCATGGCCGACCGGCACGCCGCCGTCCCACAGCAGCGCGACGAAACGCGACAGCGCTTCGGCGTGCGCGGCCTGCGCGTCGGGTTCGGCGAGCACGAGCAGGTCGACGTCGGATTGCGGGAACAGTTCGGCGCGGCCGTAGCCGCCGACGGCGAACAACGCCAGCGGGGCGTCGTCCGGAAGGCACGCCTTCCACGCGGCGCGCACCTGCGCATCCATCGCGCCTGCACGCGCGGCGAGCAGGCGGTCGATGTCGGCGTTGGGGTCCCCGTCGAAGGCCTTGGCGAGGCCGGCGTCCACCGTGGCGAGGGCCGCGCGGATCGCCGCGGCCGGGTCGGCACTGCCCTGCGCCGCCGAAGGCTCATCGACGGCGGCGGAGCGGTCGCTCATAGGTCGTTGTCGTCACCCGGCACGCGGGTGAGGATCTCCACGCCGTTCTCGGTCACCGCGACGGTGTGCTCCCACTGCGCGGACAACTTGCGGTCCTTGGTGACCACGGTCCAGCCGTCGGGCAGCAGCTTGGTGTAGCGCGTGCCCTCGTTGATCATCGGCTCGATGGTGAAAGTCATGCCCGGCTTGAGCACGAGCCCTTCGCCGTTGCGGCCGTAATGCAGGACCTGCGGATCCTCGTGGTAGATCCGCCCGATGCCATGGCCGCAGTATTCGCGCACCACGCTGAAGCGCTCGGCTTCGGCGTACTGCTGGATCGCCGCGCCGATGTCGCCCAGGGTCGCGCCCGGCTTCACCGTGCGGATGCCTCGGAACATCGCCTCGCGGGTCACGTCGACCAGGCGCTTCGCCATGACCGACGGCGTGCCGACGACGTACATGCGGCTGGTGTCGCCGTGCCAGCCGTCCTTGATGACGGTGACGTCGATGTTGACGATGTCGCCGTCCTTCAGGACCTTGGCCTCGCTCGGGATGCCGTGGCAGATGACATTGTTGACCGAGGTGCAGACGGTCTTGGGGAATCCCTTGTAGCCGACGTTGGCCGGGATCGCCTTCTGCACGTTGACGATGTGATCGTGGCAGATGCGGTCCAGTTCCTCGGTGGTCACGCCCGCCTTGACGTGCGGGGCGACGACCTGGAGCACCTCGGCGGCCAGGCGGCCGGCGACGCGCATCTTCTCGATCTCTTCGGGGGTCTTGATGGTGATGGGCATGGCGGCATTATGGCCCATCCGCGGTCCGTTCAGGCTTTCCCGACGCCCGAAGTTGCCCGTAACGCACTGTTACGGCTACAATCCCGCGGCTCAGCGACCGGCTCCGTCCGATCCTGACCGCCCACGCCAGGGCGAGAGCGCACCGGCCCCGTCCGGAACGCAGGCGAATACACACCCGCAGCCACACGTCGTGCCGGGGTGCCGGACGTCCACCAGGACGTCTGGTTCGGCCACGAACGCTGCGGGGAGGCCCAACCCCGGAACCCCTGCCCCCGGCCCTGCCGGCGGCACCGCCCTTCACACCGTGCTTTGTTCACGCGGGCGGCCGGTTCCACTGCCTGGAGTCAAAGCAATGCCCCAGATCACCATGCGCCAGATGCTCGAAGCCGGCGTCCACTTCGGCCACCAGACCCGCTACTGGAACCCGAAGATGGGTCCGTACATCTTCGGCGCGCGCGGCAAGATCCACATCATCAACCTCGAGAAGACCGTTCCGCTGTTCAACGACGCGATGAACTTCATCTCGGGCGTCGCCCAGAAGCGCGGCATGATCCTGTTCATCGGCACCAAGCGCAGCGCGCGCGAGGCGATCAAGGAAGAGGCCGAGCGTTGCGGCATGCCGTACATGACCCAGCGCTGGCTGGGCGGCACGCTGACCAACTTCCGCACGGTGAAGCAGTCGGTGCAGCGCCTGAAGGAGCTGGAAGCGGCCGAGACCGACGGCACCTTCCAGAAGCTGGTCAAGCACGAAGTGCTGGGCCTGCGCCGTGAGCGCGAGAAGCTGGAAGCCTCGCTGGGCGGCATCAAGGACATGAACCGCCTGCCCGACGCGCTGTTCGTGATCGACATCGGCCACGAAGACATCGCGATCAAGGAAGCCAAGAAGCTCGGCATCCCGGTCATCGCCGTCGTCGACACCAACTACGACCCGGCCCTGGTCGACTACGCCATCCCGGGCAACGACGACGCCATCCGCGCCGTGCAGCTGTACGCCCGTGCCGCCGCCGACGCCGTGCTGGAAGGCAAGGCCGCCGCTCCGTCGGCCGCGTCGGTTCGCGAGGAAGACTTCGCCGAAGCCGCCGAGGGCGAGGAAGGCAAGGCTCCGCGCCGCGCCCCGGCCAAGAAGGCCGCCGGCAAGAAGGCCGAAGCGGCCGAGTAAGGACCGCGTCATGTGGCCGCGCCAAGCTGCGCGGCCACGTCCGAAGTTTCTGCGTCGCGCGGGCCAGGTCCCGCCGCGATGTCCGGAATCGCAAAAGGCGGGTCGCGACCCGCCCTACACCATAGAGGTACCCCCATGGCAGAAATCACCGCTTCCCTGGTCAAGGAACTGCGCGAGCGCACCGGCGCCGGCATGATGGAGTGCAAGAAGGCGCTCACCGAGAACAACGGCGACATCGACGCCGCGGCCGAGTGGCTGCGCAAGTCGGGCCTGGCCAAGGCCGACAAGAAGGCCGACCGCGTCGCCGCCGAAGGCCGCATCGCCGTCGCCCAGAACGGCGGCAAGGCCGTGCTGGTCGAGATCAACTCCGAGACCGACTTCGTCGCCAAGGACGAGAACTTCCTCGCCTTCGCCAACGCCGTCGCCAACGCCGCGCTGAGCTCCGGCGCGACCGACGTCGAAGGCGTCAAGGCCGCCAAGCTCGCTTCGGGCGAAACGGTCGAGGAAGCCCGCGCCGCCGCGATCGCCAAGCTCGGCGAGAACATCCAGGTGCGTCGCCTCGCCCTGGTCGACGGCAACAACAACGTCGCGGCCTACGTGCACGGCGGCAAGATCGGCGTGCTGGTCGAGGTCAAGGGTGGCGACGCCGACCTGGCCCGCGGCCTGGCGATGCACGTCGCCGCGATGAACCCGCCGCACATCAAGGCGTCGGACGTCCCGGCCGACTTCGTGGCGAAGGAAAAGGAAATCGAGCTGGCCAAGATGTCCGACAAGGACAAGGCCAAGCCGGCCGACATCCTCGAGAAGATCATCAGCGGCAAGATCGCCAAGATCGTCAACGAGGTCACGCTGTACGGCCAGCCGTACGTGCTGGACACCAACCAGACCGTCGAGCAGGTCCTGAAGGCCGCCGGCGCCGAAGTGGTCGGCATGCAGCGCCTGGCCGTCGGCGAAGGCATCGAGAAGGTGGTGGAAGACTACGCCGCCGAAGTCATGAAGCAGGCCGGCCTGGCGTAAAGCCTCCGGTCCCTTCGGACAGAGAAAAGGCCGCGAGCGATCGCGGCCTTTTCCTTTTCTGCGGCGCGAGGGGAGAGAGGAGCGCGCCGCGGGGGAAGGTCTGGAGAAGCCGTCCGGGGCTTCTCCAGAAGGGATCTCCGCGGCAGGGTCCGCTTCGATCCGCAGGCGAGTCCCGTGGTTCCCGCCAGGTACGCACCCTCCTGGTACGCATGAAACGTGGCTGCCCGGATGGACCGCCGAAAAAGTGCGCCATCCATGGCGCGGAGACATCCGTATCCGTCGTCCTGATCCCGTTACGACCTCCATAACGGGGCCGGGGCGCCTCCCCCCTACCCCCGGCGGACATATTTTTTCGGGGCTCGTCATGGGCGGGCTTCCCAAGCCCTTCTCCCATCGGCGACCGGAGGGAGTGCGGAGGGGTTGGGGCAGCGGAGGGTCAGCGCGCGAGAAAGCCGAAGCGCCCAGCTGTTGCAGTCCGGGCAAGCGAAGCGCACCCGGGCTACAAGAGCTACAAGCGCTTGGCCCCGCGCCGGCGGGGAATGACGAATGGAACGGCGAGCGACGTACGTCCCCGCCTCAGAACCGGTACGTCGCACTCACCAGGTAATAGCGCCCGCGCGGGTCGTCGTAGGCGATGTCGTAGCCGCCCTTCAACGGGTCGTAGTTGCGCGGTTCGCGGTCGGTGACGTTGTCGATGTTCAGCGACAGGCGCCAGTGTTCGAAACCGACGTACGCCAGGTACACATCCGCCGTCGTCGAAGCCGGGGTACGGCATTTCCCCGCCTCCGCGTTCGGGGCCGGACAGGGGCGGCCGGGCGATGCGATCTCCACCGGGCCGAGCTGGTGCACGTTGAGCGTGGAGATCCAGTCGCCGTACAGCCATTCGATCCCCGCCAGCACCGAGCGTTTCGGCGAGCCGTGGCCGGCGTAATCGAGCACCGGCGCATCCGGACTCGCCTGCCGCTCCAGCGACGACAGATAGCTCGCGGCGAGGCGGAAGGTGAAACGTCCGGCGCCGGCAGTGTCGAGGCGGTACTCGGACTGCAGTTCCCAGCCTTCGGCCTGCGTGCGACCGACGTTGGTGAAGTAGTCGTTGATCGCGATCAGCCCACCCTGGGCGTCGCGTTGCCAGGACAGCGGGAATGACTCCGGATCGGACAACGCATCGGTGGTGACGATCTCGTTGCGGCGGCGGATGCGGAAGCGGTCGAGGCTGACGTCGAACGACGCCGTCGGCGCCCACACCAGTCCCAGCGTCTGGCTGCGCGAGGTTTCCGGCTGCACGTCGGGATTCTCGATCGCGCCATGCGTGACGAGGCAGTAATCCACGCCCATGAAACTGACCGGCACGGCGCAGGGCGCCAGCGCAGGCGTGGCTTCGACCACCTCGAACGTGCCGCCGCCGATGCTCGGGCGGCGCAGTTCGAACAGCGACGGAGCGCGATAACCGGTCGCCGAGGTCGCACGCACCGTCAACGTATCCAGCGGCATCCACTTCAGGCCGAACATCGGCGAGGTTTCGCTGCCATATCCCTGCCGATGATCGATGCGCCACGCGGCATCGGCATGCAGCCAGGTCGTGATGGGCAGGCTCATCTCGGCATAGAACGCCGAGCTGGTCCGATGATCGTCGAGCCGGCTCTTCTGCGCGCCCAGTGCCACGTCGCCGTCGAGCATGCGCTGGTCCGGCGCGTTGCGCAGCGCATCGCGCGACCACTCCACGCCCAGCGCGACCTGCGCCTGCCCGCCCGGCAGCGTGAACCACGCGCCGTTGGTGGCGAAGGTGACCTGGTCGAAACGCGCGTCGCCCTCCACTTCTATCCGGGGCGACATCGCGCGGATCACCTCGGGCGGATTGTCCGGCGAGTTGAAGCGATAGCTGAAATCCGCCAGCGCCTGCGACAACGCCGCGGTGCTGATGAGGCCGTCGATCTGGTTGTCGACGCGGTTGCGATGATGCGACGCGCCCGCGCGCCATTCCCAGTCGCCCCACAGGCCGGACAGGCCGAGGTCGAGGTCGGCGCTTTGCGAACTGCTGCGGCTGCGGATCGGCCCGACGTCGAAGAACGCGTAGTCCAGCTGCACCGGCGTCTCGGGCGGAAACGGATTGTCCGGATGCACCGCCGGCAACCGGATCGATCCGTACAGCGGCGCGCCCTGCAGCCGCTGCTGCACCTGGCCCAGGCGCAACGAGCCATCGAACTCCAGCGTGCCGCCCAACGGCTGGCGCAGGCGCGCGTAGACCGCGCCGCTTTCCATTTCAGGTTGCAGCGTGAGGTACTGCGGCACGTCGAGGAAGCACCCGCCTTCGGCATCGCGCACCGCATCCGGGCAGGCCGGCTGCACGATCGTCAGGTCGATCAGGCTGAAGTACCCCAGCGGGATGCGGCGATCGGTCAACCCCATGCGGCTCTGGTCCGCGGTGCGCCAGTCGCGCGCGTCGCCCTGCAGCGCGTCGCGATGGAAATAGTCGGCGCCGAGGAAGAAATTGCCGTCGTTCCTGGTCGCCTGGCCGTAGCTGAGCGACAGCCGGCGCTGCTCCGCATCGCCCTGCTCCGACAGCCCGTAGCGCGCGGTCACCTCGGCGCCCTGCTGTTCCTTGCGCAGGATGATGTTGATGACGCCGGCCATCGCATCGGCGCCGTAGATGGCCGACGCACCGCCGCGCATCACTTCGATGCGGTCGACCATCGTCAGCGGAATGCCGTTGAGATCGGTGAGTCCGCCCAGGTCCGCCGACGCGAGGCCGTAGTTCGCCACGCGCCGGCCGTCGATCAGGATCAGCGTCGCGCGCGGACCCAGTCCGTACAGGCTGGTCGTCGCCGCGGCGGCGAACGGCTGCTGCGAGTTGAAGCCGCCATCGGTCGCCACGTCCACCGGGTGGTGGCTGATCATGCCGGGCTGGTAGCTCAGCAGTTCGAACACCGTCTGGTAGCCGCTGGCCTCGATCTGCGCACGGCTGATGCGCGTGAGCGGCGCCGGCGTCACCACGTCGATGGACGCGCGCGGGATGTGCGTGCCGGTGACTTCCACCGTCGCCAGTTCGACCGGCTCGCGCGAAACCACGGGCGTGGGCGGCGCGATGTCGGGCGTGGGCGCGCGTTCGATCAGGAACGTGTTGGGCGTGACCTGCACCGCCTGCAGGCCGCTGTCGCGCAGCAGTATTTCGAGCGCGCGCGCGGGCGGCAGGTCCGCCTGCATGCCGGACGAACGCCGCTGTGCGACGAGACCCGGCGCATACATCAGCTGCACGCGGCCCTGCGTGGCGAGCGTCTGCAATGCGTGGTCGAGCGTGCCCGCCGGGATGACGAAGCGCACGGCCGATGAAGCGGATTCGGCGGCGAGCGCCGGTGCGGCGGCGCAGGCGAGCGAAAGCGCACCGGCAATGGCGAGGGCGAGTCGGAACTTCCTGGCCATTGTTGCTTGCGCGAGTCAACGTGAAAGTTGCTCACACGATACGAGAGCGCGGCTCCGCCACGCAACGTTTGCTTAACGATCCGGCGCCATACCTTGCCGGATCTGTGGTTTCGCGCGGGAAAGATGCGACGCGCGGCCGACCGCTCAGCGATCGCGCCGATGCAGCACGATCTCGTCCGCGCCGCGACGTTCCGCGCGCAGCGACCAGCCTCGTTCGAGCACCGCGACCAGCGCGTCCTGGTCGCCGGCGTGGAACACGCCGCTGACCACCAGACCGCCCAGAGCGGGATCGGCCAGGCGCACCTGCTGCTTCGAATAGCGGTTCATTTCGATCAGCAACTCGTCGAGACGACGCTCCCTGAACACCAGGTCGCCCTGCGGCCAGGCGCGCGCGCCCGTCACGTCGAGCGGCGCCTTCGGGCCGATGCGGCCGTTGGCGTCCACGCGCACCTGCTCGCCCGGCGAGAGCGTGGCGACGTTGCGATCGCCCTTCGCGCTCACGTCGACGCGGCCTTCGAGCAGGCCCACGTCCACCGCGCCGTCGCGGTGCGCGACCTGGAACGTCGTGCCGATGTCGCGCACGGTGCTCGGCCCGGCCTTCACCCGGAACGGCCGCTGCTCGTCGTGCCCGACGACGAACTGCGCGCGGCCCTTCGCCAGTTCGACGAGACGTTCGCGCGAATCGAACATCGCGGTGAGCTGCGTGCCGGTATCGAGCAGCACGACGGTGCCGTCGGCCAGCGTGACTTCGCTCTGCTCGCCCATCGCGGTGGCGTAATGCTGCGGAACCACGGTGGATTCAGGCTCGTAGCGCCACCAGATCGCGGCCACGGCGACGACCAGCATCGCGGCGGCGGCGGCCGGGATCCACGCGCGCCGTGCGGTGATCGCCGGCGCGCGGCGCACCGCACGGGCGGCGGCGCGGACCATCTCGTCCGACTGCAGCTGCGCCGACAGCGCCTGCACGCGTTCGACCTCCAGCCAGGCCTCGATGTGCCGCGGCGATTGCGCCAGCCAGTCCTCGAAGGCCGCGCGGTCGGCCGGCGTGCAGTCGGGCGCCATCAGGCGCGCCATCCATGCTTCGGCCTGGCCGTCGGCGGGTTGCGACGTCCGTGTGTTCATGTGCGTTCCTCGCGATCGGCGCCCTCGTCGCGGAGCTTCGAACGAAGCAGCGACAGCGCCTTTCCGATGTGCTTTTCGACGGCCTTCACCGAGATCCCGCAGTGCTGCGCGATCTGGCTGTAACTCAGGCCCTCGATGCGGTTGAGCAGGTACACCTGGCGGCAGCGGTCGGGCAGCTGCAGGATCGTCGCGCGCACCAGCGCCAGCTCCTGTTCGTGCCCGATGCGCGTCTCGTGGCTGGGCTCCAGCGACGGCAGGCCGACGAAATCCTGGTCGAGGCTGACGTGCGCGAACACCTGCCGCGTCGAATCGCGCCGGCCGCGATCGTGGATCACGTTGATGGCGATGCGGTACATCAGCGGGCGCAGCTGTTCGACCGGCTGCTCGCGGTAGCGCATCAGGCGCACGAGCGCTTCCTGCGCCACGTCCTGCGCGTCGTCCTCGCCGATGCGTCGACTGAGCCAGGCGACGAGCATCGGCCGGTGCTCGCGCAGGAACCGGTCGAAGCCGTCCGCGCCCTCGCCCACGGCGGGCGGCACGTCCTCGTCCGGCGGGCTGGCGTGGGTCGTCGCGCCCGAGGGGGTCATGCCGATCGCCTCGCCCGTGGGCAGGGCCAGCCCGAAGGCCGAAAACGATTCGAACGCATGGTAGGGACCGGGGGCTCCTGCGGGGGCGGCATCGAGCTCGACGCGGTCCGGATCGCCCCACTCCAGGCCGGTTTCGTCCTCCGAAACCGAGCCGCAAACACCGGACTGCGCTTGCTGCAATGCGAATTTGTAGCACGCGCGCACGGCCCATGCGGAGCCCTCGCCGGCCAAGGGGCCGACGGCATCCGTCGCGAGCGCGTGGTACGAGCGTCCGTCCATGCCTCATCAACGCAGGCGGCCGGCCCTACCCCACCCGGCGCGGCCGGCGTCCGTTCAGGACTGCAACGCGGTTCGCAGCGGCTCCAGCCAGGACGCGTACCGGCGCCACTTGGGCTCGGCGCGGGCGCGCACGCCTTCACGGACCTGAACCGCGCTCGCCGTCGCGACGCCGCGATCCCGCCCGCGCGGGTCCAGCATCGCCGGCGTGAACTCCAGCTCGCAGAACGCCGCGACCCGGCGCATTTCGACATCCGGGTGCGTGGTGAGCCCGGCGTAGTCCACGTCGAGCACGCGGCCCGGGAACCGCGCGTGCCAGTGCGCCATCAGCCGCCGGTACTGCGCGTGGTAATCGCCCAGTTCGTGCTGCCCGTAGGAATGCGGATTCGCGTCGGAGAACAGCTCGCGCAGGTTGGAGAAGCACGTCTCCATCGGGTCGCGCCGCATGTGCAGGATCTTCGCGTGCGGCAGCGCGCGGCAGATGTGTCCAACGTGGAAGAAATTGGTGGGCAGCTTGTCGGTGAAGGCGGTTGCGCCCTCCAGCCGCCACGCGACGCCGTCGAGATAACCGCGCCCGACCTGCGCGAAATCGACCGCTCCCGCGCGCACGACGACGGTCGTGTCGATCACGCCGCGACAGTGGCGATCGGTCGCCTCGCGCATGCGCGAGGTGAAGTCGTACAGCTCGCCCAGCGCGGCGACGCCGGGATGTCCGGCGAGCAGTTGCTCCAGCAGCGTGGTGCCGGAGCGATGCATGCCGACGATGAAGATCGGCGTGGGGCCTTCGGCATCGCGTTCCGCGACGGCGGGCGTCGGCGCTGCGAACAGCGCGTCGACCACCGCACGCGTTTCGGACGCCGCGTAACGCAGCGTCGACCGCTTCGCACGGCAGCCCAGCTCCAGCGCCTGCCACGCGGCCGGCACGTCGCCGAGGTCGTCGAATTCCTTGTGCAGCGCGAAGGCGAGCAGCGCGACATCTTCCGCGCGGCGGCCCGGTCGCGAAAGCTGCGTGCGGATCGCATCGACGTGGTTGGACTCCGGCGTCTGCCTGCGCAGGCGCGACAGCGACCACCATGCCGAGGCCAGTTCCGGCGCGCGCCGCACGCAGCGCATGAGGTCCGCTTCGGCCTCGTCGAACCGTCCGAGATACGTGAGCACCTGGCCGCGCGAGGCCAGCGTCGGCGGGTAATCGGGATCGCCTCGATACGCCTCGTCGAGCAGCGCCAGCGCTTCTTCCTGGCGATTGAGGTAGCTCAGCTGCGCGGCGAAGGTCAGCAGCAGCGGGATGCTCACTTCACGCAACGGCGGAAGACGCTGCATGCATTCGCGAAGCGCGCCGGCTTCGTTGAACGTGCGCAGCCGGCGCACGAGTTCCTGCACGACGGCGTCGCCGCGCGGGCGCAGCGCATGCGCGCGGAGCGCGGCCTCGCGCGCGGCGCGGTATCGGCCATCCAGCGATTCGACATAGGACAACTGCAACGGCGCCCGCGCATCGTCCGGCGCGAGCGTTTCGGCGGCCTGCAACGCCTGCCGGGCGTGGGCGAAATCGCGCGTGGCGGCGAGGCCTTCGGCGCGTTCCAGCAACGAATCTATGTTCTGGTCCATTTCATCCGGAAGGCCGCGACCGCCCCGTGCTTCCGCACGGGACGGCCACGGCGTGCTGCGGTTGTCACCAGTCGTACTGCACCATGAAACGCACCGCGCGCGGCGCCTGGTACACGGTCGGCGTCAGGTAGGTGATGCCGAACAGCGGATTGCCCGTGCTGTCCTCGCCGAACTCGTCCACCGCCAGCGCCTTCTGCCGGTTGAACACGTTGAACACGTCCATCTTGAACGCCAGGCGGCCCTCGGCGAACGACGGCCGGTAGGCCACGTTCAGGTCGACGTTCCAGATGTCCGGCGTGCGGCCGGCCGAGCCGCGGCGCACGATCGTCGTGCCGTTGCTGCCCGTCTCCGGATCCACCGGGCCGGTATCGCAAGAGAAGTAGCTCGCGCCATAGCCGGTGGGATCATCGGCGTACACGCCGAAGCAGTTGATCGGGCGACCGCTCTGGAACAGGAAGTTCGCACCCATCGACCACTGGTCGCTGAACTCGTAGTTGCCGAACAGCTTCAGCGTGTGGCGGCGGTCGTTCGGCAGGTAGCCGTCGGCGCCGACCATCAGCTCGGGGTAGTCGAAGTCCTGGGTGACGCCGGTGTCATCCTGGCCGATGTCGGACTTCACGCCGCCTTCCGCGTTGCCCTTGTTCTTCGACCAGGTGTAGGAACCCTGCAGGAAGAACTTGTCGGTCAGCTGGCCCTCGGCGAACAGTTCCACCGCCGTGTAGGTGCGCTTGGCCTTCGGGCCGAGCTTGTCGGCGGGGATCACCACGTGCTCCAGCGTGCCGTCGGCGTCGATGTCGATCTGCACGTCCAGGTCGCTGCCCGGGTTGTAGATGTGGCAGTAGGTGAACGCCGGGTTGTAGGAGTCGATCGCGTAGCCGTTGTCGGACGCCCACTCCTCGAACACGCGGTAATCGCAGTGGTCGTCGATGCCGCGCTTGAGCTCGCGGTAGATCGCGCGCACGCCGCCGGAGAAGTTGTCGGTCAGCGCCTTCTGGAAACCCAGGATGTATTCGTCCTGGTACTGCGGGTCCAGGTTGTTGGACGCGATCGTGCGCGGGTCCTTCGCGGTGCCGAACTCGTTGTTGAGGTACGACAGTTCGTCGCGCGCGTCGCCCGTGGCGGTCGGGTTGATCGGTGCGCCGGTCACCGGATCGACGCCGTCGTAGTGCAGGTATTCCTGGCTGTACAGCGACGGGCTGGAGCCGCGCACCGCCACGTTGGCGGCGATCGGCAGCGCGTAGCGGCCGGCGTTACCGAAGATCTTCAGCGACGAATCGCCGTTGACGTCCCACGAGAAACCCAGGCGCGGGCCGAACTGGTCGTCCTGCTTGACGTAGGTCTGGCCCTCGCCGTTCTTGTTCTCGAAGCTGTCCCAGCGCAGGCCGACGTAGGCGATGAAGTTGTCGGTGATGCTCCAGCTGTCCTCGATGTAGAACGCCTCGGATTCGACCTCGACGTCCGCACCGGTCTGGAACACGCGGCGACGCACCATGTCCTCGCCGCGACGGGTGACGTAGCGCCACGCGACGCCGCCCTCGCTCGCCTCGCCGTCGCGCGACTTGAACGTGTCGGTGTCGTAGCCGAAGCGCAGCAGATGCGAGCCCAACTGCCATTCGGCGTCGATGCGGAACTGCTCGCGCTTGTCGCGCGCGTCGGCCAGGCCGAGGTTGCGCGCGGTGTCGGACGAACCGGTGAGGAAGGCGCACGAACTCGTGTACGCCGGGATCAGGCCGGCGACCGCGTCCGGACGGCCGTCGGTCACCACCGGGCAGCCTGCGGCGCCGATGATGCCGGTGGCGTTGTCCGGGCTCACCTGGCCGTCGTACACCAGGCGCTGGCCGTCGGCGTTCACCGCGTAGTTGTTGCGCTTGTATTCGCCCATGCCGTACAGCGCGCTGAGCGTGAAGGTATCGGTGAGATAGCCGGTGTACTTCAGGACGTAGTTGTCGCCGCCGGTCTCGTCGTGGACGGTGCCCAGGAAGTTCTGGCGCTCGCTCACGCCCTGCGGGTTGGCGTAGACGTCGCGCTCGGATTCCTCCTTGTCGGAGAACGCGGTGAATTCGAGCAGGTTGAAGTCGTTGATGTTCCAGTCCAGCTTGACCAGCCAGTTCGGGTTCTTGGAGGTCGTGCTGTCGTTGGCGACGCTGAGGTTGTTGCCGAAGCTGCGCTGGCCGCTCTCGCGGCCGTACTGCACCAGCGCGTAGCCGAACAGCGTGTCCTTCACCAGTGCGCCGCTGGCCCACGCGGAGACGATGGTCTCGGTCGGGTCGCGGTCGCGCGAGTTGTCGGAGATCAGCTGGCCGTCGGGCGAATAGATGTCGCGCCCGGTCGCACGCAGGCTGCTGGCGGTGTAGAAGATGTTGCCGCCGGCGTGGAACTCGTTGGTGCCGCGCTTGGTGATCAGGTTGACCACGCCGCCCAGTGCGCGGCCGAACTCGGCGCCGTAGCCGCCGGTCTTGATCTGCTGCTCGCCGATCGCCTCGAAGGGGATCGTGGCGAAGTTCAGGCCCTTGAACGAGTTGGTGATGTTGAAGCCGTTGACGAAGTAGGCGTTCTCGGCCACCGACGCGCCGCCGAACGACGCCAGGTTGCCGAAGGCCGCATCGCCCTTCACCGTGCCCGGCGCCAGCAGCGCGACGCTGGTGACGTCGCGCGGCACCGGGATCTTGGCGATCTGCTCGGCCGTCAGGATCGTGGTGGACTCCACCGAGGACACGTCGATCGGGTTCACCATCGCCGCGGCGGTGACCTGCACCGCGTCCAGCGTGGTCGCCCCCGCGGCGGCCGCCGCGAAGTTCACCGAGGTGCCGGTGCCGACGTTGACGGTGACGTTCTCGCGTACCGAGGTCGTGCCGTCGGCACGCTGCAGGGTGACGCGGTAGCTGCCGGTCGGCAGTGCGGAAGCGCGATACGAGCCGTCGTTGCCGACGCGGATCTCGCGTTTGAAGCCGGTCGAAGGACTCTCGACCACCACGGTGTCGCCGGCCGCTGCCTGGCCGAACACGGCACCGGCCGTGTTCGACTGGGCGTGAACATTCGTCGCAAAACAAAGGCCAAGCGCTACCGTCAGCGCGCTGCGTCGCAGCGCACGATTCATCGTTGTTCTTGCCACGTTTTGGATCCCCTAATGGAGTTGGGTGCCTTCCCCCCGAAGGCGAGCCGAATATGACTTTCGGCATCCCGCCCGTTCAATCCACGCGACGTGAAATTGTCTTAATCGAGCCATAACCGGCGGATCTGGAAAGATCTGAAGGCAAAGTCAGCAAAGTTCACAATGGCCATCCGGTCAAAAACGCACTTGCCCGTACGTTGCGATTGCATTACCGCCTCTCGATCGGGTCCGGGCGCGTCCCGTCGCCGCGCCTGCGGGCCTCACCCCCGATCCCGTACAATTCCGCCGTTTGCCCACTCTCTTCCGAGGCCCCCATGTCCCAGCTCGCCTATCGCCGTGTCCTGCTCAAACTTTCCGGCGAGGCGCTCATGGGGGACGAGGATTACGGGATCGACCCGAAGATGATCGGCCGCCTCGCCCGCGAGGTGATCGAGGCGCAGCAGGCCGGGGCCGAGGTCGCCCTGGTGATCGGCGGCGGCAACATCTTCCGCGGCGCCGGCCTGGCCGCCGGCGGCATGGACCGGGTGACCGGCGACCAGATGGGCATGCTCGCCACGGTCATCAACGCGCTCGCCATGCAGGACGCGCTGGAGAAGCTCGGCGCCAAGTGCCGGGTGATGAGCGCGATCAAGATCAACGACGTGTGCGAGGACTACATCCGCCGCCGCGCCATCCGACACCTGGAAAAGGGCCGCATCGCGATCTTCGCCGCCGGCACGGGCAACCCGTTCTTCACCACCGATTCGGGCGCGGCGCTGCGTGCGATCGAGATCGGCGCGGACCTGCTGCTGAAGGCGACCAAGGTCGACGGCGTGTACGACAAGGACCCGAAGAAGCACGCCGATGCGGTGCGTTTCGAGAAGCTCAGCTACGACGAGGTCATCGCCCGCGACCTGCAGGTGATGGACACCGCCGCCTTCGCCCTGTGCCGCGACAGCGACCTGCCGCTGCGCATCTTCGACATGGGCCAGCCGGGCCAGTTGCTGAAGATCCTGCGCGGCGAGCACATCGGAACGCTGGTGCAAGGACGTAACGGCTGAGGAACGAGGGAAAAGGAACGAAAGAACGGGGGGTCAGGCCCGCTCCAGGCCGGCGTGTCCCACTGTTTTCCCGTTCCTCGCCACTCGTTCCTCGCTTTGCGTAATAGCGTCCGCCACAACGCCCATGCCACCATCCGCCGCATGGGCCACGGACATCACCACCACCACGCCAGCAGCACGCGCGCCTTCGCCGCGGTCACGCTGATCAATCTCGCCTACACCGCGCTCGAAGCGGGCTACGGCTTCGCGACCAATTCGCTGGCGCTGCTGTCCGATGCGCTGCACAACCTCGGCGACGTGCTCGGCCTTGGCCTGGCCTGGGGCGCGGCGGTGCTCGCCCGGCGCGCGCCGACCGATCGCCACACCTACGGCTGGCGCCGCGCGACGCTGCTTTCGCCGCTCGCCAACGCGCTGCTGCTGGTGGGCTTCTCCGGCGCGCTGATGTGGGAAGCGGTGCGCCGTTTCGATGCGCCGCCGGAAATCCCCGCGCTGCCGGTGATGGTCGTCGCGGCCGTCGGCATCGTCGTGAACCTCGGCGCGGCCTGGCTGGTGCGCGAGGGCCATGAGCACGACCTCAACCGGCGCGGCGCGTTCCTGCACCTGATCGCCGACGCCGCCGTCTCGCTGGCCGCGGTGCTCGCCGGCATGGGCATGTGGTGGCTGGGGTGGGAATGGCTGGATCCGGCGATCGCGCTGCTGATCAGCGTGGTGGTCGCGGTCGGCGCCTTCGGCCTGCTGCGCGATGCGTTCAATGCCGCCATGGACGCCGTGCCGCCGAGCATCCGCCAGGCCGACGTGCAGGCTTTCCTCGCGTCCCAGCCCGGCGTGCAGGCCGTGCATCACCTGCATATCTGGTCGCTGGGCGCGGGCGAGATCGCCATGACCGCGCACCTCGTGCGTCCGACCACGGCGTCCGACGGCGGCGACCACGACGCCTTCATCGACCGGCTGAACCGCGAGCTCGACCAGCGTTTCGGCATCAACCATCCGACCCTGCAGGTCGAACTGGGCCGCGCCTGCGAACACGATCGCCACGATCGCGCGCCGCACGGCGGCCACGACCACGATCATGACCACGACGGCCACCGTCACGCCCACTAGGCGGGTCTGAACGCTACGCTCCCGGCGCCCGGCCCCCGCCCCGGGCGGGGACGCGCGCCCTGCCTATATAATCCCGCGATTACCGCAACAGGACCGGAGCCGGCGATGCTCAACGACATCAAGAAAGACGCACAGACCCGCATGGCCAAGAGCGTCGAAGCGTTTCGCCACGATCTGATCAAGATCCGCACCGGGCGCGCTTCCACCGCGCTGGTCGACCACCTCAAGGTGAACTACTACGGTTCCGACATGCCGCTCTCGCAGGTCGCCACGGTCGCCGTCTCCGACGCGCGCTCGCTGACCATCACCCCGTGGGAGAAGCAGATGGTCGGCGCGGTCGAGAAGGCGATCCTCGCCTCCGACCTGGGCCTGACCCCGAACACCGCCGGCACCGTCATCCGCCTCAACCTGCCCGCGCTGACCGAAGAGCGCCGCAAGGAACTGTCCAAGCTCGTGCACTCGGAAAGCGAGAACGCCAAGGTGGCGATCCGCAACATCCGTCGCGACGCGAACCACCAGGTCAAGGAACTGCTGAAGGAAAAGCAGGTGACCGAGGACGACGTCGCCCGCGCCGAGACCGAGATCCAGAAGATCACCGACGCGGCGATCAAGGACGTCGACGAAGTGGTCAAGGCCAAAGAGCAGGAACTCATGGCCGTCTGACGGGTCAGACCCCGTCGCGCCATGTCATCCGAACCCGCCACCGCAGACGCACGCGTCCCGCGCCACCTCGCCGTCATCATGGACGGCAATGGCCGCTGGGCGGAGCGTCGTCGTCGCCCGCGCGCGATCGGCCACCGCGCCGGCGCGCGCGCGGTCAACGTGTGCATCGACTTCTGCCTCGAACGCGGCATCGAGGCGCTCACCCTGTTCGCGTTCTCCAGCGAGAACTGGGGCCGCCCCGAGGATGAGGTCGGCGCGTTGATGAAGCTGTTCCTCGGCGCGCTGGAGCGCGAGGTCGACGAACTCGACCGTCGCGGCGTGCGCGTGCGCTTCATCGGCGAACGCGAACGCTTCAGCGAAGCGATCCGCAACCAGATGGGCGCCGCCGAGGACCGCACGCGCGCCAACACTCGCCTGCACCTGACCATCGCCGCCAGCTACGGCGGTCGCTGGGACATCGCACAGGCCGCGCGCTCGCTCGCGCGCGACGTCGCCGCCGGCCACCTGGATCCGGACGAGATCGACGAACGCGCGCTCGCCTCGCGCATGTCGCTGGCCGAACTCCCGCCGCCGGATCTGTTCATCCGCACCGGCGGCGAGACGCGCGTCAGCAACTTCCTGCTCTGGCAGCTGGCATACACCGAGCTGTGGTTCACGGACCTGTTGTGGCCCGAATTGGATGCGGCCACACTGCAACGCGCCCTGGACGACTATTCCGGCCGCCAGCGCCGCTTCGGCCTCACTGGCGCGCAGGTCGCGCCGGCCCCGACCAACGAGATTTCCGAATGACCCGAACCCGCCTGCTCGCCGCACTGGTGATGGCGCCGGTCGCGATCGCCGCGATCCTGCTGCTGCCCACCCCCTGGATGGTCGCGGTGGCGGCGGTGCTGTTCCTGGCCGGACTGTGGGAGTGGTTCGACCTGGCCGAGATCGACGACACCCTCGCCCGCACCGTGCTGCTGGTGGCCAACCTGGCGGTGATGGTCGCCATCGTGTGGGCGTCGCGTTCGAGCACCGGCTACAGCATGGTGCTGTTCCAGCTCGCCTGCGTGATCGGCGTGGTGTGGTGGCTCCTCGCGCTCGCGTGGCTGGGGCGGTACGGGTTCGCCAGCGACCACGACACCTACGCGCGTGTCTTCAAGCTCGCCGCCGGCGCGCTGAGCGTGATTCCCGCGTGGTGCGCGCTGGCCTGGATCCACGCCAGCGAACCCGCCGGCCACCGCTGGCTGCTCACCGCGCTGGCGATCGTCTGGGCCGCCGACAGCGGCGCCTACTTCGCCGGCCGCAAGCTCGGCGGCAAGCTGTTCGGCGACCGCAAACTCGCGCCGCGGATCAGCCCGAACAAGACACTGGAAGGACTGCTCGGCGGCGTGGTCGCCGGCATCGCGGTGGGCATCGCGTTCGCGCTGATCGCCGGCGCTTCGCCGAACCAGCTGCCAGCCGTCGCGCTGGTGGCGCTGGTGGCGGTGCTGTTCTCGGTGATCGGCGACCTGTTCGAGAGCCTGCTCAAGCGGCACGCCGGCGTGAAGGACTCGGGCAACCTGATCCCCGGCCACGGCGGCATCCTGGACCGCATCGACGGCGTGCTCGCGGCGTTGCCGGTGTTCGCCGTGGGCAAGGCCATGTTCGGTTTCTGATGATCGGCCTGCGATGAAACGTGCCCTGCACATGAGCGTGAACTGACATGCGTCGCGTCGCCGTCCTTGGAGCCACCGGCTCGATCGGCACGTCCGCGCTGGACGTGATCGCGCGCCATCCGCAGCGCCTGCGCGCCACGGTGCTGGCCGCCGGCAGCAATGCAGGCGCGCTGGTCGAACTGTGCCGCCGCCATCGTCCCGAGCACGCCGTGATCGCCGACGAGGCCTGCTTCGCCGCGCTGCGCGACGGCCTGCGCGATGCGGAACTGCCGACGCAGCCGCATTGCGGCGACGACGTGCTGCAGCAGCTCGTCGCCGGGGATGCCTGCGACATCGTGGTCGCGGCCATCGTCGGCGCGGCCGGGCTGCCGTCCACGCTCGCGGCCGCGCGCGCGGGCAAGCGCATCCTGCTGGCGAACAAGGAATCCCTCGTGCTCGCCGGCGAACTGCTGATGCAGGCCGCGCACGCCGGCGGCGCGACCATCGTGCCGGTGGACAGCGAGCACAACGCGATCTTCCAGTGCCTGCCCGACGCGCACGCGCACGCGGGCCTGCGACGCATCCTGCTCACCGCTTCGGGCGGGCCGTTCCGCGGTCGCCGTCGCGAGACGCTGGGCGATGTGACGCCCGAGCAGGCCGTCGCCCATCCGAAGTGGTCGATGGGGCCGAAGATCTCGGTCGATTCGGCCACGCTGATGAACAAGGGCCTGGAGGTCATCGAGGCGCACCACCTGTTCGGCGTCGACGGCGGCCGCATCCAGGTGCTGGTGCATCCGCAGAGTCTGGTGCATTCGCTGGTGGAATTCGTCGACGGTTCCACCCTCGCCCAGCTCGGCCTGCCGGACATGCGCACGGCGATCGCCGTGGGCTTCGGCTGGCCCGAACGCATCGAGTCCGGCGTGTCCGGGCTGGACATGCTGGCGCACGGCCGGCTCGATTTCGAACCGCCGGACCTGGACGCCTTCCCCTGCCTTCGCCTGGCGTTCGAGGCGTTGTCGGCGGGCGGCACCGCGCCGGCCGTCCTGAACGCCGCCAACGAAGTCGCGGTTTCAGCGTTTCTTCAGCGCCGCATCGGTTTCCTAGCGATACCCGCGCTGGTCGAGGACACCCTCGCCGCGCTTCCTTCCACCCCGGCGACGTCGCTGGCGGCCCTGCGCGATGCCGATGCCCAGGCACGACGCCACGCCGCGCAGGCCGTCGCCGCCCGTGCATGATCACCGCCCGCCTGAGCCCGCATCGTCATGAGTGAGTTCCTCGGCTCCATCTGGTGGTTGATCGTCGCCCTCGGCGTGCTGGTCACGTTCCACGAGTTCGGCCATTACTGGGTGGCGCGCCGCTGCGGGGTCAAGGTGCTGCGCTTCTCGGTCGGCTTCGGCAAGCCGCTGTGGATGCGCCGCGGCAAGGACGGAACCGAGTACGTGATCGCCGCGATCCCGCTCGGCGGCTACGTCAAGATGCTCGACGAGCGCGAGTCCACCGTGCCGGCCGCGCTGCTTGCGCAGGCGTTCAACCGGCAATCGGTGTGGAAGCGCATTGCGATCGTCATCGCCGGCCCGATCGCGAACCTGATCCTGTGCGTGGCGCTGTTCTGGGCGATGTTCGTGGTCGGCCGCGCCGACTACGCGCCGGTCGTCGGCCACGCCACGGGCATCGCCGCCTCCGCCGGCCTGCGCCAGGGCGACACGATCCTCGCCGTGGGCGAACGCGACACGCCGACCTGGAGCGAGGCGGTGCTGGCGCTGATCCCCGCCGCGCTCGACCACGCCGACACGAAGGTCCGCGTGCGTACCGCCGCCGGCGACGAGGCCACGCGCCAGTTGCCCCTGTCCGACCTGCCCGCCACGTTCGACGAGCGGCGCGCGGTGGAGGTCATCGGCCTGACGCCGCGCCACATGCTGGTGCCGGCGCTCGTGGGACGCGTCGTGCCGCAGACGCCCGCCTGGGGCGTGCTCGCCGAAGGCGACCGCATCACCGCCATCGACGGCCAGCCGATCGCCGCGTGGGACGACATCGGCCCGCGCGTGCAGACGCTCGGCGCGCGCAACGGCCCGGCGATGATCGAGGTGGAGCGCAAGGGCGACCGCCTCGCGCTGGAGATCACCCCGCAGCGCATGAAGCAGCCGGAGACCGGGCAGGAATACTGGGGCCTCGGCGTGGGCGCGGCGCGCCCGCCGGAACCGGCCAAGGACGCGGTGCTGCGCTACGGCCCCGTCGCCGCGGTCCCGGCCGCGTTCCGCGAAAGTGTCCACCAGGCGCACGAATTGTTCGCAATGATCGGCCGCGCCTTCACCGGCCGCGTGTCGGTGCAGAACACCGTCGCCGGCCCGATCACCATCGCGCGCGCAGCGAACATGTCGGCCCAGCACGGCACGGCGTGGTTCCTGCAGATGCTCGCGATGCTCTCGCTCAGCCTGGGCATCCTGAACCTGCTGCCGATCCCGATCTTGGACGGCGGTCACCTGCTGTATTACCTTATCGAGCTGGTCAAAGGCAGCCCGGTCAGCGAACGAGCGATGGCCGCCGGGCAGTACGTGGGCCTGGCGCTGATCGCCGGCCTGATGGGCCTGGCGTTCTACAACGACATCATGAACAACCTGGTGCGCTGATGCCGGACACCTGCTTGCGCAGACTCGCTTCCGCCTCGACCCGACGCCCGGACCCGGGCCTCCACGACCCCCAACCGGACGTATCAATGACGCCAACGCCGACCCGCCGCCTGCTCGCCCTCGCCCTGATCGCGGCGATGGGCACGACCGCCCTGCCCGCGCTGGCGCAGTCGGCCGATCCGTTCGCGCTCGCAGGCTCGCCGCAGACCACGGCGATCGGTTCCTTCACCGTTCGCGACATCCGCGTGGACGGCCTGCAGCGCATCGCCGCCGGTACGGTGTTCACCTACCTGCCGATCGAGCGCGGCGACACCATCGACGCCTCGCGCGTCGGCGATGCGATCCGCGCGTTGTACCGGACGGGCTTCTTCGAGGACGTGAACATCGGCCGCCAGGACGACATCCTCGTCGTCACCGTCACCGAGCGTCCGGCGATCAACAAGCTCACCCTGACCGGCAACAAGGACATCAAGACCGAGGACCTGCTCAAGGGCCTCAAGGAAGCCGGCCTGTCCGAAGGCGACACCTTCGACCGCCTCGCGCTCGACCGCGTGACGCAGGAACTGACGCGCCAGTACAACAACCGCGGCAAGTACAACGTCGAGATCAATCCGACGGTCTCGCGACTGGACCGCAACCGCGTCGACATCACCATCGCGGTGAAGGAAGGCAAGGCGGCCAAGATCCGCCACGTCAACCTGATCGGCAACGAGAAGTTCGGCGACGAGGACATCCTCGACACCTGGGAGTCGAAGGAGCACAACTGGCTGAGCTGGTACCGCCGCGACGACCAGTACTCGCGCGAGAAGCTCTCCGGCGACCTGGAAAAGCTCAACTCCTGGTACCTGGACCGCGGCTACGTCGACTTCAGCGTGGACTCCACGCAGGTCGCGATCAGCCCGGACCGCCAGGACATGTTCATCACCGCCGGCGTGACCGAAGGCGAGCAGTACAAGATCGCCAGCGTGCAGGTCACCGGCGACACGGTCCTGCCGAAGGAGCAGATCGAGCGCCTGGTGCTGGTGAAGCCCGACCAGATCTTCTCGCGCCGCCTGCTGGAGATCAGCTCCGACGCGATCATCAACACGCTCAGCAACGTCGGTTACGCGTTCGCGCAGGTCAATCCGATCCCGGACGTCAACCGCGAGGACAAGACCGTCGGCATCAACATGCAGGTCGTGCCGGGCCCGCGCGTCAACGTGCGCCGCATCACCTACAAGGGCAACAGCCGCACCAGCGATGAAGTGATCCGTCGCGAGATGCGCCAGTTCGAAGGTTCGTGGTACTCGCAGGCCGCGATCGACCGCTCGAAGATCCGCCTGCAGCAGCTGGGCTACTTCGAGACCGTCGACGTCGAGACCGTGCCGGTGCCGGGCACCAACGACCAGGTCGACGTGGTCTACAACCTCAAGGAAACCACCTCGGGCAGCTTCGTGTTCGGCCTGGGCTTCTCGCAGCTGTCGGGCCTCACCGCGCAGATCCAGCTGTCGCAGTCCAACTTCCTGGGCAGCGGCAACCAGGTGTCGGTGCAGGCGCAGCGCAACGACTACATGCAGCGCTACGACTTCTCGTTCCGCAATCCGTACTTCACGGACAACGGGCTGTCGCTGGGCTACAACCTGTGGTGGCGCGAACTCGACTACTCCGACTTCAACACCGCCCAGTACTCGACCAACAGCGGCGCCGCGCAGGCGGTGTTCGGCCTGCCGATCACCGAGACCGACACGGTCACCGCGATGCTCGGCATCGACACCAACGAGATCCTGGTCTTCCCGGGATCCACGCCGCAGAGCATCGTCGACTACATCCTCGCGATGGACCAGCAGACCTTCCACGCCTGGCGCGCGGAAGTGGGCTGGGGCCGCAACTCGCTGGACAGCTACCTGACCCCGACGCGCGGCATGCAGCAGCGCGTGTGGCTGGAAACCACGCTGCCCGGCTCGACCGCCGAGTACTACAAGCTCAACTACAACATCTCCAAGTTCTGGCCGCTGTCGCGCCACTTCGTGCTCAACACGCGCGCCGAACTGGGCTACGGCGACAGCTACGGCAACGACAAGACCCGCAATCTCTGCAGGACGCCGGGCAACTACAGCTGCGTGGAAGGCGACGACGACTTCATCCGGACGATCACCGCGACGGGCCTGCCGTTCTTCGAGAACTTCTACGCCGGTGGCGTGCGCTCGGTGCGCGGCTTCACCGACAACACGCTGGGTCCGCGCGACTCGCCGGCCGGCAACCCGAACTACCAGCAGCCGATCGGCGGCGCGTTCAAGACCGTGGGCTCGCTGGAAATGTACTTCCCGACCCTGCTCGACACGCCGGCCGCGCGCGTCTCCGCGTTCTTCGACGTCGGCAACGTCTACAAGGACTACGACGCCTTCGACGCCGGGGAGCTGCGCATGTCGACGGGTATCGCGCTGATGTGGCGTTCGCCGATGGGACCGATCTCGATCAGCTACGCGTTCCCGATCAAGAAGCAGGAGACCGAGTACGCCCCGAACGGCGCGTTGCTGCGCGAAGGCGACGAGCTGGAGCGCCTGCAGTTCACCTTCGGCGGTACGTTCTGACGGCGCCGCCGATGGCGTCCGTCGCGTACACGGCAGACGAACTGGCGCAGCGCTTCGGCCTGCGCCTCCACGGCGATGGCGCGCGCCGCGTCGACGGTGTCGGCACGCTCGCGCGCGCCGGCGCCTCGCAGCTGGCGTTCCTCGCCAATCCGAAGTACCGCGGCCAGCTGGCGCAGAGCCAGGCCGGCGTCGTGGTCATGCGCGAGGACGACGCGGCCGGCCTTGATCGCACCGCGCTGATCGCGCGCGATCCCTACGCCGCGTTCGCGAAGATCTCCGCCCTGTTCGAAACGCGCCCGGTGCGCGACGCCGGCGTGCATCCGTCGGCCGTCATCGATGCCTCCGCGAGCGTCGATCCGTCCGCGCACGTGGGCCCCTTCGCCAGCATCGGCGCGCGCAGCCGCGTGGAGGCCGGCGCGATCGTCGGGCCCGGCAGCGTGATCGGCGAGGACTGCGTCGTCGGTGCCGGCAGCGAACTCATCGCACGCGTCACGCTCGTCGCACGCGTGCGGCTGGGGAAGCGTGTGGTGATCCATCCCGGCGCGGTGCTCGGCGCCGCGGGCTTCGGCCTGGCGATGGAAGCCGGACGCTGGCTCAACGTGCCGCAGCTGGGCGGCGTGGTGATCGGCGACGACTGCGAGATCGGCGCCAACACCTGCATCGACCGCGGCGCGATCGAGGACACCGTGCTCGAAGAGGACGTCCGCCTCGACAACCAGATCCAGATCGGCCACAACGTCTTCATCGGCGCGCACACGGCCATCGCCGGCTGCGCGGCCGTGGCCGGCAGCGCGCGCATCGGCCGCTACTGCCTCATCGGCGGCAGCGCCGGCGTGGTCGGCCACCTGGAAATCTGCGACAAGGTCGTCGTCACGGCGATGAGCCTGGTCACCAGTTCGATCCGCGAGCCGGGCGAATACTCCTCCGGCACGCCGCTGATGGACAACCGCAGCTGGCGCAAGAACGCCGCGCGCTTCAAGCAGCTCGACGCCCTCGCCCGCCGCGTCGGACGCGGCGGAACCGACTGACCGTACCCGGCAGTCCGGGCGTCGGCGCACCAGTCGCGGTACGATTCGGTCTTCACGAAGGCCGGCCGACGCCGGCACCGGACACGCCGCGCACGAGGCGCGGCCCTTACGCGCGGGATGCGCTTGCCAGGATTTTCCATGAGCCACAACGTGCAACTCCCGCTCGACGTCACCGAGATCCAGAAGCTGCTGCCGCACCGCTATCCGTTCCTGCTGGTGGATCGCGTGGTCGAGTTCGAGCCGCACAAGCGCGTGCTGGCGTACAAGAACGTCACCTGCAACGAGCCCTTCTTCCAGGGCCATTTCCCCGGCCACCCGGTGATGCCGGGCGTGCTGGTGGTCGAGGCGCTCGCGCAGGCCGGCGGCGTGCTCACGCAGCTGTCGAACAACGCCACCGCCGATGGCCGGCTGTTCTACCTGGTGAAGATCGACAACGCGAAGTTCTCCAAGATGGTCGTGCCGGGCGATCGCCTCGACCTGGAAGTGTCGATCAAGCGCGTGATCCGCAACGTCGCCATCTACACCGGCATCGCGAGCGTCAACGGCGAGCAGGTCGCCTGCGCGGAAGTCGTCTGCGCCGAAGCGAAGGGCTGAGGCCATGACCGCGCCGCGCATCCATCCCAGCGCCGTCGTCGAAGCCGGTGCCCGCCTGGGCGACGGCGTGGAAGTCGGCGCGTTCTGCTACATCGGCGCGGAGGTCGAGGTCGGCGACGGCACCACCTTCGGCCCGCATTGCAGCGTGCACGGCCCGACCCGCATCGGCCGCGAGAACCGCTTCATCGGCCACTGCGCGATCGGCGGCGAGCCGCAGGACAAGAAATTCCGTGGCGAACGCGTGGAGCTGGAAATCGGCGACCGCAACCTGTTCCGCGAATTCACCACGATCAACCGCGGCACCGGCACCGGCGGCGGCGTCACGCGCATCGGCCACGAGAACTGGTTCCTCGCCTACACGCACGTCGCGCACGACTGCATGGTCGGCAACCACTGCGTGTTCTCGAACAACGCCACGCTCGCCGGCCACGTCACCATCGGCGACCACGTGATCCTGTCCGGCTTCGCCGGCGTGCACCAGTTCTGCCGCATCGGCGCGCATGCGTTCGTCGGCATGGGCGCGCTGGTGAACGGCGACGTGCCGCCGTTCCTGATGGTCGCGCAGGACGGCTACGGCCGGCCGCGCGGCATCAACAGCGAAGGCCTGAAGCGTCGCGGTTTCGATGCCGACCGCATCAGCGCGATCAAGCGCGCGTACCGCGCCGTGTACATGTCCGGCGGTTCGCTGGACGACGCGCGGGCGAAGCTGGCGGAACTGGCGCAGGGCAGCGAGGACGCGCGGACGTTCCTGGCGTTCATCGAGGGCAGCGAGCGTCCGCTGTTGCGCTGATCGGTTTCGTAGCCCGGATAAGCGAAGCGCATCCGGGTTGGAGGAGTGATCGTGTCCCGGGTGCGCTCCGCTTACCCGGGCTACCGGGGCTGACTTCGTTCGCGACGCCGCTTCAGGCCAATCGCGCCCACAGCCGCTATCATCCCGACGTGATCGCGGCGCCGCCGCGCACCATCGTCCGAACGCCTTGAACCGCTCCGAATCTCCCGCTCCCGTCGACCGCCCCGTCCGCATCGCCCTGTGCGCGGGCGAAGCGTCGGGCGATCTGCTCGGCGCGGGCCTGATCGCCGAACTGCGCGAGCGCTTCCCCGACGCCGAATTCGCGGGGATCGGCGGCGACCAGATGCGCGCGGCCGGATTCGACAGCTGGTTCGACGCCTCCGAACTGGCGGTGATGGGCCTGGCCGAAGTGCTGCGCCACCTGCCGCGCCTGCTGCGCCTGCGCCGCGAGTTCCGCGAACGCCTGCTGGCGTGGAAACCGGATGTGTTCATCGGCATCGACGCCCCCGACTTCAACCTTGGCGTCGAACGCTGGCTGCGCGAACGCGACCTGCGCACCGTGCATTACGTGAGTCCGTCGGTGTGGGCGTGGCGCGAGAAGCGTGCCGGGAAGATCGGCCGCTCCGCCGACCGCGTGCTGTGCCTGTTCCCGATGGAACCGGCGATCTACGCACGCCACGGCGTGGACGCGCGTTTCGTCGGCCATCCGCTCGCCGACGAGATGCCGCTGGAACCCGACCGTGACGCCGCCCGCCATCGGCTCGGCCTCGATGCGGCACGCCCCTTGCTCGCGCTCCTGCCGGGTTCGCGGGTGGGCGAGATCGAGCGGCTCGGCCCCGATTTCCTTTCCGCCGCCTCGCAATTGCTCGCGCAGGATCCGGCGCTGCAGGTCGTGGTGCCGATGGCGAACGAGCATGCGCGCGCGGCCTTCCAGCGCGTGCTGGCGGCGCATCCGGACAGCCTCTCGCTGAGCGCATCGCTGCAGGTGCTGGACGGCCAGGCGCGCACGTTGATGATCGCCAGCGACGCGATCCTGCTCGCCTCCGGCACGGCCACGCTGGAAGCCATGCTCGCCAAGCGGCCGATGGTCGTCGCCTACAAGGTCGCGCCGCTGACCTATTCGCTGGTGAAGGGGCTCGGCCTGTTGAAGGTCGACCACTACTCGCTGCCGAACGTGCTCGCGGGCGAGCCGCTCGTGCCCGAGCTGATGCAGCACGACTGCACGCCGGACAAGCTCGTCGCCGCGATCGCGCCGTTCCTGCGCGATCCCGCCGCCGGCGCCGCGCTCGAACCGCGTTTCCGCGAACTGCACGAACAACTGCGGCAGGACGCGTCCGCGCGCGCCGCCGATGCGGTCGCCGAACTGATCGGAGCGCGCCATGTCGCATGACGACGTCTCGCAGCCGGGTCCGCAGATGGCACTGGGACTCGCCGCACGCGACGGCGCGACGCTGCGCGTGGCGGGCGTGGACGAAGCCGGACGCGGCCCGCTCGCGGGGCCGGTGGTCGTGGCGGCGGTGGTCTTCGCGCCGGGACGCACGCCGATCAACGGGCTGGACGATTCCAAGCAACTCACCGCGCAGCGTCGCGAAGTGCTGTACGAGCGCATCATCGAGCGCGCGCTCGCCTGGCACATCGAGTTCGTCACGCATGAGGAAATCGACCGCCTCAACATCTACCACGCGACGATGGCCGGCATGAGCCGCTCCATCGCGTGCCTGCACCATCGCGTCGACGTCGTGCGCATCGACGGCAACGCGCTGCCGCGCGGCCTGCCGTGCGCCGCCGAGGCGTGGGTGAACGGCGACGCGCGCGATCGTTCGATCATGGCCGCGTCGATCCTCGCCAAGGTCGCGCGCGACCGCTACATGCAGTCGCTGCACGCGCGCTTCCCGCTGTACGGCTTCGACCAGCACAAGGGCTACAGCACGCCCGTGCACCTGTCGGCGCTGCGCGAGCACGGCCCCTGCCCGGAACACCGGCGCAGCTTCGCGCCGGTGCAGGCGGCCTGCCGCGGCGAGGCCGCGCCGCCGACCGTCGACGAACTGCCGCTGGCCGCGCTTACCTGACGCGCGGTTACTTGATGATCACGGCCGGATCGACGGTCTTGCCGTTGGCCTGGATGCCGTACTTGATCTCGTCGCCCGGATTGCCGGTGATCTCGCTGGAGAGCTTGTAGCGGGTGGTCGCCTTCGCCGACCTCAGGTTGGCGATCTTCCTTCCCGTTCTCCTCTCGCTGAAGACGAGATTGAACATCGTCGTCCGGTCCGGTGGATCGCGCCACACCACGATCGTGCCGCTGTCGATGAAGCACTTGTTCGGCTCGGCCGAAGGCGTGCCGTCGGCCGCGTATTTCACGTCGACGTAGACCGTCGGGCCGCCCTTGCCCTCTTTCTGGTCCGGACACAGCACGCCGTCGTCCGCGGGCAGCGCGGCGGGGCTGACGGACGCCTGCATGGCCGAGCTGGTGCTGCACCCTGCCGCGAACGTGAGCGCAGCGACGGCGGCGACCGCCAGCGCTGACGGGATCGTTTTCATTGTTCTTCTCCTTGGGGATGGCGCCCGGGGGGAACGGGCGGGGATCGACGGACGGCTACCGCGCCGCGCCGGGTTCGCGTTCGGATGACGGCTCCACCGTCGCGGTCAGCGATCGCAGCAGCGGCAACGCCTCGATGCGCTGCTGCGGAATGCCGTGCTTCCGTGCGAAATCGATGTGCCGGCGTGCGGCGGCCGGATCGCCCAAACGCGCCATCGTCTGCGCGCCGAGCAGCGCGACCTCGCCGCGTTCGGTTCCCAGCGATTCGGCCTTGCCCAGCAGCGCGCGCGCCTCGCCCGCGCGGTCGAGATTGGCCGCGTACCACGCCACCAGCGCCAGGCTCTGTGCGTCGTCGGACTTGAGTTCGAGATAGCGCCGGCCCAGCGTCGCGGCCTGCTCGTACTGCGCGCGCGTCTGCGCGGCCGTGCTGCCGCTGGCGGTCAGCGCATCGCCCAGATTGCCCCAGGTGCGGAAGTCGCCGGGATCGATCTCGCTCGCGTGGCGGAACAGCGCGGCGGCCTGCTCGTAGGCGCCCTGTTCGAACTTCAGCGAACCCAGGTTGTTCAGCGCCTCGTAGCTCGGTTTGATTTCCAGCGAACGTTCGTACGCCCGGCTCGCTTGCTGCGCCTCGCCGCTGATCGCGTACAGGCCGCCCAGGCTCGACCACAGGTCCGGGTTGTCGGGCGCGTATTCCAGCGCTTCGCGATAGGACGCGATCGCGCCGGCCAGGTCGCCGTTGACCATCAGGTGGTAGCCGCGCTTCTGCGCGACCCTTGGATCGCGCGGCGCCCATTGGCGCGCGCGTTCGAAGTACGCCATCGCCTGCTTGCCGTGGCCCTGCGTGCTCGCGACCGCGGCCAGGCCCAGGTACGCGTGCACGCGCAGCGCCGGATCGGACACCGCGCGCTCGTAGTAGCCGATGGCTTCCTTCGCGTTGCCCTGCGTGCGGTAGAGGTCGCCCATCGCCAGGCTGACCTCGCGCAGCGAGGGGTCCATCTTCGACGCCTGCTCACACGCGGACTGCGCGCGCGCGAACGCGGCGCTGTCGCGCGCATCCTCGAACCGGGTGATTTCCGCCTGGCAGATGCCCGCCTGCGCGCGCGCGAAGCCCGGGTCGATCGCCAGCGCGCCGCGGTAGAAGTTGATCGCGCTGTCGGCGCCGCGCGCATCGCCGCCGGCCTGCTCGCGCATGCGCTGCTCGCCCTTGAGGTAGGCGTCGTAGGCGGCGACGTTGCGGGTCGGCGTCAAACGCCGTGCCAACGACTGGCGCGCGGCCTCGATCTCGCCCGCCGGCAGCACGCCGACTAGCGCCTGCACCACTTCGTTCGCGATGTCGCTCTGCAGTGCGAACACGTCGCCGGTTTCCCGATCGTAACTATGGGCCCACAACGTGAAACCCGTGCGCGCATCGGACAAACGCGCGCTGATCCGCACGCGCGAGCCCTCGCGGCGCACGCTGGCGCCCAGCACCGTCGCCACGCCGAGCTGCGCGCCGAGTCGCTTCACGTCGACCTCGCCCCGGCCGCCCGGACTCGGCGCGGCCACCACCTTCAGCCCCGGCACGCCGGCCAGGGCGTCGATCATCTCCACGCCCAGGCCCTCGGCGAAGTAGTCCCCGCCCTGCCGCTCGCCCAGGCTGGCGAACGGCAGCACCGCGACCGAAGCGGCGGAGGGCGCCAGCACGCCCGTATCGCGCTGGCCGAACCAGTAGCCGGCGGCGGCGATCGCGAGCAACGCGGCGACAGCCAGCCACCAGCGTCGCTGGTCGGAGGTCTTGCGGCGGGTGGTGAAGTCGGCGCCGGCGGTCGGAACGGGCGCGGCGAACGGCGCGATCGCTTCGTTGGCGGCGACGGCCGCCGCCTCGGGCATCGCGTGACGGAGCACGGCGACCTCCTCGTGCTCCTCCGGCTCGGCCGCTGGAACGGGCGCGACGGACTCGTGCAGGTCGCCGATGAAGCGGTAGCCCAGCGCGTGCTGGGTCTGGATGTAGCGCGGGTGCTGGGAGTCATCGCCCAGGGCGTGGCGCAGCTGCGCGATCACCCGCGTCAGCACCCCCGGCGTGACGTGGCGATGGCCCCAGACCTGATCGAGCAGGTCGTCGCGGCCGACCAGTTCGCCGGCGTGGCGCAACAGGATCAGCAGCACCGAGAACGCCTTGGGTTCGACCGTCTGCGGCGCGCCGGCGCGGGACAGGGTGTGCGCGGCCGCATCGACGAGGATGTCGCCGAATCGATACCGTTCGCCGTTCGGCCCGCCGTGGCCTGCGTTCCCGTGGGGGGTCATCGGGAAAACCTCATGGTTCCCTCATCATCCGGAGCGGACGATGCGCAAAGGCGTGCACGGCCATCATGACTCATGGGAGGCGGGGGTGGAACCTGACCCCGCACCGGAAAAAACGGTGCCACCCTCCCCCGGAGTCCCGCCATGAACGCCCTGTTCTCCACCGCCAACCCGCTCCCGAAGATCCTGCTGACGCCGTTCGACGGCCCGACCCGCCGCCGCTCGATCAACGGTTTCCAGCTCAGCCCGGCCGAAGTGGATCGCTTCAACACCTTGCTGGCCCGCGTCGGTGGCCACGCGCTGGAGACCGACCAGCTCGCCTCCGCCGGTCGCGAACTGTCCCGCCCCGGCCGGACCGACGCGGCCCCGCCGTGCATCCGCCAGCGCCTGCGCTGGATCGCCGCGGTCGAGCAGCTCCTGGCCGATCGCCGCTGGCAGCCGGCGAACGATGCGGTCGATACCGCCGCCGCCATCGTCGGCTACGCGCGCAGCCGCGACGACCTGATCCCCGACTGGCTGCCGCAGGTCGGCCGGCTGGACGACGCGATCGTGGTCGAGACGGCCTGGCCGAAGCTGGCCGCGGAAGTGGACGACTACCTCGACTACGTCCGCGTGCGCAGCCACCAGGCGCACCGGCGCGACCGCACGCCGTCGGCGTTCGCCTTCTCGCGCGCCGACTGGGAAGAGGTCCGCTATGAGGAAGCCGTGCTCGCCCAGTACGAGAAGCGCATCCGCGAAACCAGCTTCCTGCCGGTCGCGGCGCCGATCTTCCGGGTGCATTGAGTGAAGCAGGTCGCCTGCGACGCACCGCCGCGTGACCCGCTGAACGCCCGGCCATGGATGGCCGGGCGGGGCTTTCCGAAGCCCACATCGTCGCGCCATGGATGGCAACCACTTGCGCACCACGCATCAGACGGATTCACCCGGATAAACACGCACATCAAGCGAAAACCACCGTTCCCCGCACCGCACCATCAGGCGCATCATTGCCCTGCATCCCGCCTTCCCTGCGGCGGGACGGCCCGCGCGACGTCGCCGGCCGCGGCGCGGGTCCGGCCCTGGCCGGCGAGCGAGGTGTGCCATGCGCATGTTCCATCCCACTCCCACCGCGCAGCCGCTGCCCTTCGACCACATGTACAGCGGCATGGGCGCGCGCGAGAACGCCGGCGCGATTCCGCTTTCCGACGCCGCCGTCGTCCAGTTCGACCAGCTCCTGCACGAGATCCACGCCGACGCCCCGCGCGTGAACGCCGACCGTCTCCAGCAGCTCGCCGCCTGGCTGCTGAAGCTTCCGACCGAACAGGCGCGCGAGGTGATCGAAAGTCGCCTCCAGAGCGTGCAGGAACTGCGCGCCCTGCTCGAGGACGAGGACTGGGACGCCGACGAAGCCGCGCATGCGCGCATCGGCAAGCTGCTGGCGTACATCGACCGCGAGGACGACCTGATCGCCGACCGCATCCCGGTGCTGGGCCAACTCGACGACGTGCTGCTGATCGAACTGGCCTGGCCGGCCTTCGCCGAGGAAGCCGAGGACTACCGCGACTTCACCGCCTACCGCTACGCCCACCACCCCGCCGGCCGCGCCGACGAACGCCGCGCCGCCTGGGTCCGCGAACGCCTGGACGAGGTCGCGCTGTGGCAGCACGCGATGTGGGTGCGCGAGCAGCATTACGCGCCGTGGAATCTGCCGCGGGGGTTGTTCAGGGTTTCATGAAGCCGGACCGGGGACCGGGAACCCGGGACTCGTGGAAAGGCGAAAAGCGCGCGGCGCTCCTGATTGTTCCCGGTCCCCGTCCCGGGTCCCCGGTCCCGCGCAAATGCAAGTCTGCGCAGCACGCGCCGGTGCTGATAACCTGCCGTCAGCATGTCCGCAGTCCCCTTCGTCCACCTCCATCTCCACAGCGAATACTCGCTCGCCGACTCGACGATCCGGATCGGCGAGCTGGTGAAGCGCTGCGTCGCGCTTTCGCAGCCCGCGGTCGCGCTGACCGATCTCGACAACCTCTTCGCCGCGGTCAAGTTCTACAAGGCCGCCGAAGGCGCCGGCATCAAGCCGATCATCGGCGCCGATGTCGGCCTCGCCGACGGCAACGAAGCCGCCTCGCGCATGACGCTGCTGTGCCGCGATCGCGCCGGCTACCTCACGCTCTCGCGCCTGCTGACGCGCGCGTGGATGGAGGGCCATCGCACCGATGGCGTCGCGCTTCGCCCGGAATGGCTGCGCGAGGACAACGGCGGCCTGTTCGCGCTGGCCGGACGGCAGAGCCTTGCCGGACGCCTCGCGATCGGCAACCGCCACGAACTCGCCGAAGCCTGGCTGATGGACTGGCGCGGCGTGTTCGGCGAACGACTGCACCTGGAACTCACCCGCACCGGCCGCGATGGCGAGGACGCGTTCAACGCGTTCGCGCTGCACGCCGCCGTCGCGCGCTCGATGCCGGTCGTCGCCAGCAACGATGTGCGCTTCATCGACGCCGAAGGCTTCGACGCGCACGAAGCGCGCGTGTGCATCGCGTCGGGCCGCGTGCTCGACGATCCCAAGCGGCCGAAGGACTACAGCGCCGAGCAGTTCCTGAAGTCCTCGCAGGACATGCAGGCGCTCTTCCACGACGTGCCCGACGCGATCGACAACGCGTTCTCGCTGGCGATGCGCTGCAACGTCGAGATGAAGCTCGGCGAATACGCGCTGCCCGCCTTCCCGGTGCCGAGCGAGCACACCATCGAGAGCTGGCTGCGTGGCAGCGCGCGCGACGGCCTCGCCCGGCGCCTGGAGAAGAACCCGCTCGCGCCCGGCAAGTCGCGCGAGGATTACGACGCGCGCCTGGAAATCGAGCTGGACGTCATCATCAAGATGGGGTTCCCCGGCTACTTCCTGATCGTGGCGGACTTCATCAACTGGGCGAAGGACCACGACATCCCGGTCGGTCCGGGCCGTGGTTCGGGTGCCGGTTCACTGGTCGCGTGGGCGCTGGGCATCACCGACCTGGACCCGCTGCCGTACGACCTGCTGTTCGAGCGGTTCCTCAACCCCGAACGCGTGTCGATGCCCGACTTCGACATCGACTTCTGCATGGACCGGCGCGATGAAGTCATCGACTACGTCGCGCGCAAGTACGGGCGCGATCGCGTCTCGCAGATCATCACCTACGGCACCATGGCCGCGAAGGCGGTGGTGCGCGACTCCGGCCGCGTGCTCGGCCACCCGTACGGCTTCGTCGACGGCATCGCCAAGCTGATCCCGAACACGCTCGGCATTTCGCTCGACGACGCGCTGGGCGAATCGGATGCGGCGAAGTCCGACAACACGCTCGCTTCGGCCGACCTGATCCAGCGCTACCACGCCGAAGAAGACGTGCGCGACCTGTTGGACCTGGCACGCAGCCTGGAAGACCTCACGCGCAACGCCGGCAAGCACGCCGGCGGCGTGGTGATCGCGCCGAGCCCGTTGTCCGACTTCTGCCCGCTGTTCGCCGAACACGACGGCGAGGGCCGCGGTCGCAACCCGGTGACGCAGTTCGACAAGGACGACGTCGAAGCGGTCGGCCTGGTGAAGTTCGACTTCCTCGGCCTGCGCACGCTGACGATCATCGACTGGGCGGTGAAGGCGATCAACAAGCGCCTGGCCGATGCCGCGGCGAAGGGCATCGACGCCGGCCCGGCGATGAACCACACGTTCAAGAACGTCGCCACGCCGCAGTTCGACATCACCGCGCTGCCGCTCGACGACAAGCTGAGCTACGAGCTGTTCGCGCGCGGCGACACGGTGGCGGTGTTCCAGTTCGAATCGCGCGGCATGCGCGAACTGCTCAAGCGCGCCAGGCCCGACACGTTCGAGGACATCATCGCGCTCGCCGCGCTCTTCCGCCCCGGCCCGCTGGGCTCGGGGATGGATCGCGAATGGGTCGATCGCAAGCACGGGCATACCGAGGTCACCTACCCGCATCCGTTGCTGGAACCGGTGCTGTCGCCGACCTACGGCGTCATCGTGTACCAGGAACAGGTGATGCAGATCGCGCAGGTGCTGGCGGGCTACACGCTCGGCGGCGCCGACATGCTGCGTCGCGCGATGGGCAAGAAGAAGCCCGAGGAGATGGCGAAGGAGCGCGCCAAGTTCGAGGCCGGCTGCAAGGAGCGCGGCATCGATCCGAAGACCTCCTCGCCGATCTTCGACCTGATGGAGAAGTTCGCCGAGTACGGCTTCAACAAGTCGCACTCGGCGGCGTACGCGCTGGTCGCCTACCAGACCGCATGGTTGAAGGTGCACTACCCGGCCGAATTCATGGCCGCGGTGCTGTCGTCCGACATGGACAACACCGAGAAGGTCACCAGCTTCCTCGACGAATGCCGCGTGATGGGCCTGAACGTGCTGCCGCCGGACGTGGACGCGTCGGCGTACATGTTCGAGGCGAAGGACGCCGCCACGATCCGCTACGGCCTGGGCGCGGTGAAGGGCGTCGGCCGCGGCGCGTGCGAGGCGATCGTCGAGGCGCGCCGCGCCGGCGAATTCGCCGACCTGCTGGATTTCTGCAAGCGCGTGGACAGCGGCAAGCTCAATCGTCGTGCGCTGGAAGCGCTGACGCAGGCGGGCGCGCTCGACAAGCTCGGCAAGAACCGCGCGAGCATCATGCTGCAGCTGCCGGAAGTGCTGAAGGCGACCGACCAACTCGCGAAGGAACGCGAAGCCGGACAGGTGTCGCTGTTCGGCGGTTTCGAAACCGCCGCGCCCGCGCTGCACCTGGACCTGCCCGAAACCGACGAGTGGCCGCTGACGCAGATCCTGCACGGCGAGCGCGAAACGCTCGGCCATTATCTCAGCGGCCATCCGTTCGACCCGTATCGCGAGGAAGTGCGCGGGCTGATCGGCAACGACCTGAGCGCACTGGAGAAGATCTGGGAAAACCGCCCCGAACAACGCGGCGGCTGGCGCCAGGAAGTCGAGACGATCGTCGCCGGACTCGTCGTCGGCCTGCGCAAGAAGGGCGACAGCCAGATGTTCGTGCAGATCGAGGACGGTCGCGGTCGTCTGGAATGCGCGTTCTTCAATGAAAGTTACAGCGAGTACGCTCAGCTGCTGGTGCGCGATCGCCTGCTGGTGATCCAGGGCGGCCTGCGCGAGGACAGCTTCAGCGGCGGCTTCGCACTGCGCGCGTCGCGTTGCTGGAGTTTCGAGCAGATCTGCGAGAAGCACGCGCAACGGCTGATGCTGCGCCTGGACCTGCGCGAACCGGGCACGATGCAGCGCGTGGACGCGCTGTTGTCGTCGTTCCGCCCGGGCTCGACGCCGATCCGGATGGATTTGCTGGTGCGCCGCGGCGCCGCCGGCTCGCTCGACCTCAACGGCACGCAGTCGATCCGCGCCGACGCGGAGTTACCCTCGCGCCTGCGCGCGACGCCGGGGGTGCGGGCGGTGAAGCTGGCGCTTTCCAAGCCTTGGGCGAATTGATCGCTAGCGGGAACGCGTGGTTTTGCCGGAACGCTTGAGCACCCGATATTGAGCCCCTCTCCCTCGGGAGAGGGGTTGGGGTCGGGACACGCGATGCAACGATGTGGCCGCGTGCGCTCGATGAAGCTTCGCAGCTCGTGTACGTGGCCTTCGCCGGACGTCGCAACCGCTCAGCGCAGAACCTCGACCGTCCAATCGCGCACCCCACCCCGCACTTCCAGCGTGACCGTCTTCGCCGACGCGTCGTGCTTCCACCCCGCGATCGCCCTCCCATCCACGCGCACGGCAGACGGCCGCTGCGGCACGCCGAACATCGTCACGCGCGTCGCACTCCACCAGGGCGTGAATCCGTCATGCGCGACCTGCGCGCTCACCGACGCGACCGCCGCCTCGGCCGAGCACGCATAGGTCACGCGAAGGAACTTCCCGTCGCGATACCCGAACGTCTCGCCATCGTCCTGGTACAACGCGCCCCGGCACTCCTCCGAACCCGCCTCCGGCAGATACACCTGCAATTCCAGCGGCCCCGCCGGCACCTCGCCCGTATGCTGCACCAGCGCCTGCATGGGCACGATCGCGCCGGCACGCGCATACAGTGGCGTGCGCGACGGGCGCGGATCGATCCTCACCGGCTCCTTCGAAGCGACGAATCGCTGCGAGGTTCCGAACGCATACCACGCACCCGGCGGCAACGACACCGCATGCGCATCCAGCCGTTCGTCCACCACCGGCGCGACGAACAGATCGCCGCCGAACAGGAAATCGCGATCGTTGCTGTAGAACGCCTCCGCCTGCGGATAACGCAGGAACACCGGCCGCATGATCGGCATGCCGGTGCGCGCGTTCTCCTCGGCCGCGGTGTAGAGATACGGCATCAGGCGGTAACGAAGCTCGATCGCCTCGCGCCTCAGCACTTCGTGTTGCGGGCCGTCGACCCATGCTTCGTGCGGGCGCGTGTCGGTGGCGGCGTGATTCCGGAACACCGGGTTGAACGCGCCCAGCTGGAACCATCGCGTCAGCAGGTCCGGCGGCGGCGAGCCGATGAAGCCGCCGACGTCGTCGCCAGCCAGCGCCATGCCCGACAACCCCAGGCTCAGCAGGTTCGGCGTGCTCTGCGCGAGGTGGTGCCAGCTCGCGGTGTTGTCGCCGGTCCACGTCGCCGCGTAACGCTGCGCGCCCGCATAGGCCGCGCGCGTGAGCACGAACGGCCGCCGCGCCGGCTGCAGTTCCAGCAACCCTTCGTAGGTGGCACGCGCATTCAACATGCCGTAGACGTTGTGGATCTCGCGATGCTCGCGCGTCGTGCCGTCGTCCATGCGATGCGGCGTATCCAGCGGCATCGTGCCGCCGGGACCGTCGAACACCGCCGGCTCGTTCATGTCGTTCCAGTAGCCGGCGGCGCCCATCGCCGCAAAATCGCGATACAGCCCGCCCCACCAGCCGCGCACGCGCGACAGCGTGAAGTCCGGGAACACCGCGTCGCCCGGCCACACTTCGCCGACGTACAGCGAGCCGTCGGGATTGCGGATGAACGCGTCCGCGCGCAGTCCCGAATCGAACGCCGCGTAGCCGTTGCCCGGATCGTGCTTGATGTGCAGGTCGGTGATGAGCACCGTGCGCAGCCCTTCGCCACGCAGGTCGGCGATCATCCGCTCGAACCCGGGGAACTGCGCGCGATCGACGGTGAACGGCGCGTAGCCTTTCTGGTAGTCGATATCGAGGTAGATCGCGTCCGCCGGAATGCGATGTTCGCGCAACTGCTTCGCGATTTCGCGCACCTTCGCTTCCGGGTTGTAGCTGTAGCGCGACTGCTGGAACCCCAGCGACCACAACGGCGGCAACGGCGTGCGGCCGGTCAGCGCGGTGTAGCGTTCGATCACCTGCGCCGGCTGCGGGCCGGCGATGAAGTAGTAATCGAGCGCACCGCCTTCCGCGCCGAAGGACAGCACGCCGTCGGATTCCGTGCCAAAATCGAAGCTGCTGCGATGCGTGTTGTCGAAGAACACGCCATACGCGATGCCGCCGCGCAGGCCGATGAAGAACGGGATCGATTTGTACAGCGGATCGGTATGGCCCTGCCACGAATACGCATCGCGATTCCACATCGCGAACGCGCGGCCGCGACGGTCGAGCGGCCCGGCCTTGTCGCCCAGGCCGTAGTAATGCTCGTCCTCCGGCATCGATTTCCACACGCGCACGCGCGTGCCGTGTTCGCCGGGCAGCCAGGCCAGCGGCAGCGACGCTTCGTCGGCGAGGAGAGTGCGGCCGTTGCCATCGACGAAATCCACCCGCAGCGGCGAACGCTGCACGATCGCGGCGACGCCATCGCCGACGACGCGGACGGCGGCGCGGGTTTCGTCGATCCGCACGCGCACGGGCTCGGCACCCTGCACGACGGCCCAGGAGGGATCGGCGTCGAACGTGCCGTCCGGGGCGAGGCGGACGCGGAACACGCCGCCGGCATGGACCCTCACCTCCAGCCGCGCGGTGCCGCTGTGGACGACGACGCCGTCGGGGCGGCGCTCGACCCTGTCGGCATCGCCCAGGTGGCGCCAGCCGGCGGCGGCGGCCGGCCCGGCGACCGCGAATAGCAGTGCGGCGACGAGCGCCCAATGCGTGGCCTTCATCCCCTCTCCCCTCCGATGCCCAGCCCGGATTCAAGCACGCGGGTGGCGGGGCCGGTCCATGAAGTCGTTTTCAGTGGGCAGCGGTCGGCTTCTCCCGGAACTCCATACCAGCAACACACCTCTCGGTACGGTCACCCGGCCTCGGCTAGACTGTCCCACTTTCCGGCCACCGGCCCGAGCATGAATCCGAACTACCTCGACTTCGAGCAGCCCATCGCCGACCTGGAAGCCAAGATCCAGGAACTGCGCCACGCCAGCAATGGCCCGGCCGTGGACGTGGATGCCGAAGTGCACGCGCTGCAGGACAAGCTGCGCATCCGCACCGCGCAGATCTTCCGCGACCTGTCCCCGTGGCAGGTCTCGCAGTTGGCCCGCCACCCGGCGCGCCCGTACACCAACGACTACATCCGCGTGATGTGCGACGAGTTCCAGGAACTCGCCGGCGATCGCGCCTATTCCGACGACGCCGCCATCGTCGGCGGCCTGGGCCGTATCAACGGCCGCAGCGTGGTGATCATCGGCCACCAGAAGGGCCGCGACACCAAGAGCAAGATCAAGCGCAATTTCGGCATGCCGCGCCCCGAGGGCTACCGCAAGGCGCTGCGCCTGATGAAGCTGGCCGAACGTTTCCGCCTGCCGCTGCTGACCTTCATCGACACGCCCGGCGCGTACCCGGGCGTGGGCGCGGAGGAGCGCGGCCAGTCCGAGGCCATCGCCCGCAACCTGCTGGAGATGAGCGAGCTGAAGGTCCCGGTGATCTGCACCGTGATCGGCGAAGGCGGCTCCGGCGGCGCGCTCGCGATCGGCGTGGGCGATCGCACGCTGATGCTGGAATACAGCACGTATTCGGTGATCTCGCCGGAAGGCTGCGCGTCGATCCTGTGGAAGGACGCGGCCAAGGCGAAGGATGCGGCCGAACAACTCGGCCTCACCGCCAAGCGCCTGCTCGGCCTGGGCCTGATCGACAAGATCGTGCGCGAGCCCATCGGCGGTGCGCATCGCAACCCGAAGCAGATGGCCACGCGCCTGAAGGCCGTGCTGCTCAACGAACTCGACGCGCTGGCGCCGCTGCCGGTCGACGAACTGCTGGAACGCCGCTATCAGCGGCTGCGCAGTTACGGGGCGTACGAGGCGGCGTAAGGCTGGCTGTTGTGGTAGCCCGGGTAAGCGCAGCGCACCCGGGTTGGACGTGACCGTCCCCGGGTGCGCTTCGCTTACCCGGGCTACGAAAGCAGCTTTCGGATCAAGCAAGCTGCCGGCGCGCGCTTCACCAGGCCCGCAAATACTGCTCCGGCCCATGCAGCTCGCCGGACAGCTCCTTCGCCGCACGCCGCGGGAAATACGGATCGCGCAAAAGCTCGCGTGCGATGAGCACGACGTCCGAGTCACCTTCCTCGACGATCGCTTCGGCGTGATCCGACTTCGTGATCAACCCGACCGCCCCCGTCGCGATGCCCGCCTCACGCCGGATGCGCGACGCGAACGGCACCTGGTAGCCCGGATGCAGCGGAATCTTCCCGCCCAGCGCGACGCCGCCGGTGGACACGTCGATCAGGTCGATGCCGCGCTGCTTCACGAGGCGCGCCAGTTCGACGCTTTCCTCGATATCCCAGCCGCCCTCGATCCAGTCCGTCGCCGACACGCGCAGCCACAGCGGCAGGCGCTCCGGCCACACCTTGCGCACGGCGTCGATCACTTCCAGCAGCAGGCGCGTGCGGTTCTCGAACGAACCGCCGTACTCGTCGGTGCGATGGTTCGACAACGGCGACAGGAACTGGTGCAGCAGATAGCCGTGCGCCGCATGGATCTCGGCGATCTGGAATCCCGCTGCCTGCGCGCGCCACGCCGCACAGGCGAAATCGTCGACGACGTTGCGCAGCTCGCTGGTTTCCAGCGCGCGCGGATGCGGTGAGGTTTCGCTGAAGGCCACCGCGCTCGGCGCGACCGGCGTCCAGCCGCCGTCGTCCGGCGTGACCCCGATGCCGCCCAGCCACGGCGGCGCGACGCTTGCCTTGCGCCCGGCGTGCGCCAGCTGGATGCCCGGCACCGTGCCCTGGCACGCGACGAAGCGCGCGATGCGCGACCAGGCCTCGGCCTGGCGGTCGTTCCACAGGCCGGTGTCGGCCGGGGAAATGCGCCCTTCGGCCGAGACCGCGCTGGCCTCGGCGATGATCGCGCCCGCGCCGCCCACCGCGCGGCTGCCCAGGTGCACCAGGTGCCAGTCGTTGGGCACGCCGTCCACCGCGGAGTACTGGCACATCGGCGCCACCACCAGGCGATTGCGCAGGGTGAGCGAGCGCTGCTCGAACGGGGTGAAAAGCCGGGACACGGGCAACTCCTGTGAAGACCAATGCGGGGGATGGAGGAATGGTGCGTCCGCGACGCGGGCGATGCAGCCCCCATCGATGGGTTGCTGCATTCCACGACCGTGGCACCATCGCGCGATGCCCGCCCCGCTCGCCACCGCCCTGCACGACCGCCCGGCGGCGCCCGTCTGCGTGGGTTACAGCGGCGGCCTCGATTCCACGGTGCTGCTGCATCTGCTGGCGGGCACCGGGGCGCTGGACCGGCTGCGCGCGATCCACGTCCACCACGGCCTGCACGCCGACGCCGACCGCTGGACCGCTCATTGCGAGCGCACCTGCGAAGCGCTTGGCGTTCGGCTCACGGTCATCCGCGTGAACGTCGCGATGCGCGGCGACGGCCCGGAAGCCGCCGCGCGCGCGGCGCGCCACGACGCGTTCGCACGCGCGCTCGCGCCGGGTGAAGTGCTGGTGCTGGCGCACCATCGCGACGATCAGGCCGAAACCTTCCTGCTGCGCGCCCTTCGCGCGTCCGGGCCGGACGGGCTCGCGGCGATGCGACGCTGGCGTGCGTTCGGGCCCGGGCATCTGTGGCGACCACTGCTCGAGGTCGACCGCGACGCGCTGCTCGCGTACGCACGGGCGCATGCGCTCTCGTGGATCGACGATCCCAGCAACGCCGACACCGCGTTCGATCGCAATTTCCTGCGTCAACGGGTGATGCCCCTGCTGCGCGAACGCTGGCCGCACGCCTCCGATGCGCTGGCGCGTTCGGCGATGCTGTGCGGGCAGGCCGACGCGCTGCTCGACGACGGCGATGCGCAGGCGTTCGCCGACGCAGCCACCGCCGATCCGCACTGCCTCTCGCGCACGCGCCTGCTCGCGCTGCCACCGGCGCGGCGTGCGCGCGTGCTGCGTCGGTGGATCGACACGCTCGCCCTGCCTCCGTTGCCGGGCAACGGTATCGAACGCGTCGAACGCGAGATCCTCGCCGCACGCGACGATGCCGATCCCGTCTTCCACTGGCATGGCGCCGTGCTGCGCGCGTGGCGCGACCTGCTGCATGCCGACGTGGCACGTCCGCCGCTGCCGGAGGAGTGGCAGATCGAATGGGACGGACGCGCGCCGCTCGCGCTTCCCGGCGGCGACGTGCTGATGCTGGAAGGGGCGACCGGATTCGACACCCCGCTGCGGGTGCACACCCGCCAGGGCGGCGAACGGCTGGTGCGCCCCGGCCGCACGCATTCGCACGCGCTCAAGCACGTGCTGCAGGAGCTCGGCGTGCCGCCGTGGGAGCGGGAGCGCCTGCCGCTGCTGGGCGATCCGGACGGCGAACTGCTCGCCGCCGGCGACCTCGTCCATTCGGCCCGTTTCGACATCTGGCTGCGCGAACGCGGCGCGCGGCTCACCTGGCGCCGCGAAGACGCGACGCACGCCGCAACCGCCGTGGCCGGCAATTGACCCTCGCCGGGGCGGGTCGCACACTTCCCGCATGGCACGCACACCCGCCCAAGACGACACGCCGTCCACCTCGCCCGTCAGCGATTTCGAGCAGTCCCTGGACGCGCTCGAGCAGCTGGTCGAGAAGATGGAACACGGCGAGATGAGCCTGGAAGACTCGCTGGCCGCGTACGAACGCGGCGTCGGCCTGTACCGCCGCTGCCAGAGCGCGCTGGAGGAAGCCGAACTGCGCGTGCGCCTGCTCAGCGATCCGCAGAATCCGGCGTCCGGAGAACCGTTCTCCGCGCCCCCGCCGCAGGATGCCGGCTCGTCGAACCGCGGCGATGTCTGACCTCGCGCGCTGGCGCGAACGCGCCGACGCCGCGCTGCAACGCGCCCTCCCCGACCCGCATTCGCCGCCGCAACGCCTGCACGCGGCGATGCGGCATGCGGTGCTGCTCGGCGGCAAGCGCATGCGCCCGCTGCTGGTGTACGCGGCCGGTTCCGCACTCGGCGCGGACGCCGACGTGCTGGACGCGCCGGCGGTGGCGGTCGAGCTGATCCACGCCTATTCGCTGGTGCACGACGACCTGCCCGCGATGGACGACGACGCGCTGCGCCGCGGCCAGCCGACGGTGCACATCGCCTTCGACGAAGCCACGGCGGTGCTCGCCGGCGATGCGCTGCAATCGCTGGCCTTCGAAGTGCTCGCCGATGCGGACGTCGCCGCGACCACGCGCGTGGAACTGCTGCGCACGCTGGCGACGGCGTCCGGCGCTGCCGGCATGTGCGGCGGCCAGGCGCTGGATCTTGCCGCGACGGGGAACGGCGGTTCGCTGTCGGTGCAGGCGCTGGAGCGCCTGCATTCGCTCAAGACCGGTGCACTGATCCGCGCGGCGGTGCGCATGGGCGCGCTGTGCGGCGGCGCTCGCGCCGATGAACTCGATGCCCTCGACCGCTATGCGGCGGCGCTCGGCCTGGCCTTCCAGGTGCGCGATGACATCCTCGACATCGAAGGCGACAGCGCCACCCTTGGCAAGACCGCCGGCAAGGACGTCGCGCAGGACAAGGCGACGTTCCCGGCGCTGATCGGCCTGGACGCGTCGCGTGCGCGGCTGGAAGAGCTGCGTCGCGGGATGGATGAAGCGCTGTCTTCGTTCGGGGAACGCACGAATGCGCTGGCGGCGCTGGGGCGGATGGCGATCGAACGGGATCGTTGAGGTCTGCTGCGCTTGCGTTGCGGCGGCAGCGATGGCGTCCGCGTTGGTGCTGCTGACGGCGTCGCCGTTGCTGTTGTAGGCCGGGTAAGCGAAGCGCACCCGGGGCGCGACCCCTTCTCCAAACCCGGGTGCGCTTCGCTTACCCGGCCACAAGAGCAAGCATCGCCTTCCGGAGAAGATCGTCATCCCGACGACGGGGATCCAGGCCACGTAACGCACGGGCACTCCCGCATCGGTGAACCACGTTCACCGCCATCCCGTCGAAGGCCTGGATGACGGGCAACAGCAACAGCAAAATGGCTTCCGGCTTTCGCTGGAATGACGGTGAGCCGGGGAACCGTCAATGGAGTGCCCGTGGTTACCCAAGACAAAACGCCCGCTCAAAGAGCGGGCGTCCTGCATCGCGAAGACCTCAAGGCGGGCGCTACTTCACCAGCCGCAGCGCGAACGGATACCGGTACGTCACCCCATCGTTCGCCTTGATCGCGGCGATGATCGTGAACACCAGCCACGCGATGCCGATGACGAACCACGCCGGGATCGCGATCAGCAATCCGATGCCCAGCGTCACGAACACCAGCACCCACAGCGCGAAGAACACGATCGCCACGGTGATGTTGAAGTTCAGCGCTTCCTTCGCCTGATCGTCGACGAAGGGCATCGTGTCCTTCTTGACCAGCCAGATGATCAGCGGGCCGAGGAACGTGCCCCAGCCGCCGACGCCGGAGGTCAGGACCGCGCCGGCGATCGCCGACAGGTGCGCGAACATGGCCCACTGGCGCTGGTCGGCGGCCACGCCGCTCGGATGGCCCGGCGGCGGCGGGGGTGCGGAGGACTGGCTCGGGTCGATCGGGTTCTCGCTCATGGCCTGGCTCCCAGGGGTTTCCTGAATGGACCAGGCCACTTTCCGCCGAGCCGTCGAGCAGGTCAAGCAAACCTGCGCAACAGCACCAAACCGATCAATCGTCCGATTCGGACTCGCCCGCCACGGTCATGCGGCCGATCAGGATCGAGCCGGTACGCACGTGCGAACGCGGGTCCACGTCGGTGCCGACCGCCTCGATCGCCGCGAACATCGACCGGAGATTGCCGGCGACGGTGATGCCGTCGACCGGGTACTGGATCTGGCCGCCCTCGATCCAGAACCCCGCCGCGCCGCGCGAATAATCGCCGGTGACGTTGTTGACGCCCTGCCCCATCAGCTCGGTGACCAGCAGGCCGCGACCCATGCCGCGCAGCATCGACTCGAAGTCGCCGGCGTTCGCGGCGACCTGCAGGTTGTGCACGCCGCCGGCGTTGGCGGTGGTCTGCAGTCCGAGCTTGCGCGCGGAATAGCTGCCCAGGATGTACCGCTGCAGCACGCCGTCCTTCACCAGCGGCGATTCGCGCGTGGCCACGCCTTCGGCGTCGAACGACGCGGAACGGAAGCCGCGCGGCAGGAACGGCAGTTCCTCGATGCCGAACCAGTCCGGGAACAGCGTCTGCCCGGCGCTGTCGACGAGGAAGCTCGCGCGGCGGTACAGCGCGCCGCCGGACACCGCGCCGAGCAGATGGCCGATCAGCGAACGCGCCATCTCGGCCGAATACAGCACCGGGTAGTCTCCGGTCGGAATCTGCCGCGGCGCCAGGCGCGAAGCCGCACGCGCGGCGGCCTTGCGGCCGATGCTCGCGGCCGGCTCCAGGTCGTCGGCCGACAGGCCGATGCTGTACCAGCCGTCGCGCTGCATCGCGTCGCCACGGCCGGCGATCAGCGCGCAGCCCAGGCTGTGCTGGGTGCTGCGCTCGCGGCCGATGAAACCGTGCGAATTGGCGTAGACGCTGATGCTTTCGCCGGTGCCGAGCGAGGCGCCGTCGGAGTTGCCGATGCGCGAATCCGAATCGCGGCCCGCCTGTTCGCAGGCCAGCGCGAGGTCCAGCGCACGGTCGGCGTCGATCGGCCACGGATGCCAGGAGTCGAATTCGCGCAGGTCCGTCGCCATCAGTGCGGCCTCGGCGAGACCGGCGGCGGCATCGTCCTCGGTGTGGCGGGCGATCGCGCAGGCCTGCTCGACCGTGGCGTCGAGGCTTTCCTCGCGCAGGTCGGCGGTGCTCGCGCTGCCCTTGCGCTGGCCGAAATAGACGGTGACGGAGATGCCGCGGTCGCGAGTGGACTCGACGGTCTCCACCTCGCCCATGCGGACGTTGACGTTGAGGCCCGACTCCTCCGAGCACGACACCTCGGCCTGCGTGGCGCCGCGCGCGCGGGCGCGCTCGAGCAGGCGTTGCGAGAGGTCCGCCAGCGCGTCCAGGCGCGCGTGGCTGTCGCCAAGGGAGGCGGCGTAGGCGGGGAGGTTCGGGGCGGCGATCTGGCTCACTGTCGTTCCTTGGGAATGCTTTCTTGACGCGGATCCATACGGATGAATGCGGATAATGCGGGAGCGGGATGGCGGTTCAAACGTGCTTTATGCGCGGGCATCCGCGAAAATCCGCGTCCGATCTTTTGTTTGCGGCAGGTGCGCCATGCGCGGTAGAGACGAGGAAACCGGCGAGTTCTTCAGCCCCAGCCGGAGCCAGAACCGGCGCGACGCGCTGGAAGTGCTGGCGCTGGGCGAAAAGCTGGTCGCGTTGACCGAGGCGCAGCTGGCGAAACTGCCGGTGCCCGAATCGCTGCTGCCGCACATCCGCGAATGCAGGCGCATCACCTCGCACATCGCGCACAAGCGCCAGCTGGCGTACCTGGCCAAGCAGATGCGCCGCGAGGACGACGAGGTGCTCGAAGCGATCCGCGACGCGCTGGACGAAAGCGGCGAAGCGGCGCGGCGCGAAGTCGCGGCGATGCATCGCGTGGAAGCCTGGCGCGAGCGCCTGCTCGCCGATGGCGACGCGGCGCTGGCGCAGCTGCTCGACGAACATCCCACCGCCGATCGCCAGCACCTGCGCGCACTGGTGCGCAGCGCGCTGGACGAACGCCGGAAGAACAAGCCGCCGCGCGCGTTCCGAGAGCTGTACCGGGCGCTGCGCGAACTGATCGTGGGCGGCGCGTCGGGGGACGACGACCTCGAGGGTGCGGACGAGACGTTCGACGACGCGCGCTGAGGCCTGCCCTTGCAGCCCGGATAAGCGCAGCGCATCCGGGGAACGCATTGCTCGAACGATGCACGGCGAGCGGCGGAAAGCACCCGGGTGCGCCGCGCTTACCCGGGCCACAAACGCTCGGATATTCGACGCTCCCGGTGTCCGCAGGCTCACGCCTGCGTCCCGCCCACCGTCAACTGGTCGATCAGCAGCGACGGCTGGCCCACGCCGACCGGCACGCTCTGGCCGTCCTTGCCGCACACGCCGACGCCTTCGTCCAGCGCGAGGTCGTGGCCGATCATCTTCACGCGCTGCATGGTTTCCGGGCCGTTGCCGATCAGCGTGGCGCCCTTCACCGGCGCGGTGATCCTGCCGTCCTCGATCAGGTAGGCCTCGGTCGCCGAGAACACGTACTTGCCGTTGGTGATGTCGACCTGGCCGCCGCCGAAATTCACCGCGTACAGGCCCTTCTTCACCGAGCGGATCATGTCCTGCGGGTCGTCCTGCCCGGCGAGCATGTAGGTGTTGGTCATGCGCGGCATCGGCAAATGCGCGAACGATTCGCGACGACCGTTGCCGGTGGGCGCCATGCCCATCAGGCGCGCGTTGAGCGTGTCCTGCATGTAACCCACGAGCACGCCGTCCTCGATCAGCGTGGTGCAGTTGGTCCGCGTGCCTTCGTCGTCGACGTTGAGCGAACCACGACGTCCCGGCAACGTGCCATCGTCGACGATGGTCACACCCGGCGATGCCACGCGCTGGCCGAGGCGGCCGGCGTAGGTCGAGGTGCCCTTTCGATTGAAGTCGCCTTCCAGGCCGTGGCCGACGGCTTCGTGCAGCAGCACGCCGGTCCAGCCGTTGCCGAGCACCACCGGCATCACGCCGGCCGGCGCATCGATCGCCTCCAGGTTCACCAGCGCCTGGCGCAGCGCTTCGCGCGCGAGCGTTTCCGGCTTGTCGCCGTCGAGCAGTTCGGAATAGCTGTAACGCCCGCCGCCGCCGGCGTAGCCGCTTTCGCGACGGCCGTTGTGTTCGACGATCACCTGCACGTTCAGGCGCACCAGCGGGCGCACGTCGGCGGCGAGCACGCCGTCGCTGCGCGCGACCAGGATCGTGTCGACGCCGCCGGAGAGCGACACCATCACCTGCTTCACGCGCGGATCGGCGGCGCGCAGCATGCGGTCGACGCGACGCAGCGCTTCGACCTTGGCTTCGTTCGCGTAGCCGTCGATGGGGTCTTCCGGCACGTACAGCTCGCGACCGCCGCCGCGCACCAGCGAATGCGGCGCCTGCACCGAACCGTCGCGCGCGATGGCGCGCGCGGATTTCGCCGCGGTCAGCAGCGCCTGCGTGTTGATTTCGTCCGAATACGCGAAGCCGGTCTTCTCGCCGCTGATCGCACGCACGCCGACGCCCTGCTCGATCGAATGCGCGCCGTCCTTGACGATGCCGTCCTCGACCGTCCAGCTCTCGCGGCGCGCGTGCTGGAAATACAGATCGCCGAAATCCACGCCCGGGCCGAGCAGCGTGCCGAAGGTGCGTTCGAGGCCGCCCGCATCGAGGCCGGCGGGCAACAACAGGCGGTTTTCGGCGATCTGGATGGGAAGGGTCATGCGGGCTCTCTGGAGTGGAACGCCGGCCGGCAGCGGGCATGCGGCCGGCAATGGCACTGCGTATCCAGCCGGGGAAATCCCCGGCGGCGATGGGGGATGATCAGGAAGGAGATGGTGGCACAACGGGCGAACGCAACGGCTCGCGCGGCACGGCCGGGGCGGGATTCAGGCGAGTTCCGGCGGCCGGACCTCACGTTTCCGGCGGCGGTTCCTCGGCCTTCGCCTGGCCGGATTGCCCGCTCACCACCTCGACCTTCGGCTCCTTCCACGGCCCGGTCACGCGGTACGTGCGCGAGGCCATCTCGCCGATCGGCTTCTGCAGCACCGCATTCGCCGCCGCGCCGATCGCCGCGCCCACCGGGCCAGCCGCCAGCGCGCCGGCGACGGTGAGCAGGTTCGCGGCCTTCGGGCGCACCTCGATGGTCTGGTCGAACGTCTGCGCGCGCAGGTTCGCGGTGCCGCGGATGCCGATGGACGCGGCCGGCCCGTCGATGGAGAGGTTGTCGCTGCGCGCCATGCCGCCGGCGAAGTTCACCTTGCCGCCGGCGCGGTTGAAGGCGAAGCCCTTGTTGAAGAAGTCGCGGAAATCCAGCATCAGCCGGCGCGGCAGCTGGGCGAGGCTGAGCAGGCCGAGCACGCGTCCGGCGCCGGGTTCGACTTCGAGCAGGCGACCGTCGCGGATGTCGGCCTCCAGGCTGCCGTCGAGCGAGGCGACGTTGAACGCCGCCGGACTTCCCGCCCAGCCGGCGGCGAAATGCATCGTGCCGGTGCCGCCGCCAAGCTGCTGGCCCATGCCGAAGCCGGCGAGCAGGCTGCCCAGGTCCTGGCTGTCGATCTTCACGTCCAGCTGCGTGCGCGCGGACGCACCGCGGCCGTCCCAGTCGCCGCTCGCGTCGATGCGCTGCTTCTGCGCGCGCATCTGCACCTGTTCGATGCGCATGCCGGTCGCGGTCGGTCGGGTGCGCAGCTTCGCTTCGCCCAGGCGGGCGTCGGACACGTGCAGGTCGGCGATGTCGATGGTCAGCGGCGGGATCTTCGCCGGGTTGAACGCATCGTCCGCGGGCGCCGCGACGGGCGACGCCCGCGATGCGGCACCCGGCGTGGCCCGCTTCGGCGCGCGCCAGTACATGCGGTCGAAACGCCCGGCGATGGTCGCGCCCTCGCCCGCGGGAACCAGCACCGCGCCCTGCAACGCGGCGCCTTCGGCCTGCACGGCGGTGGCGCCGTTCGCGGCCGGCACGACGACCAGATGCGTGTCGGGAAACACGCCGCCGAGCAGGTTCAACTTCTGGGCGGTGACGTCGATGCGTTGCAGCGAGAGGCCGTCGCCGCCACTGCCGCCGCCTTCCAGCAGCGCGATCCAGTCGATCGCGTCCAGCTGCGCCGCGCGCCCGGTCGCGACCAGCCCGTGCGCGGGCGGCACGTCGTCGACGCGGTTGGTGCCGAGCGCGAGTCGCACGCCGGTCTGGCTCTTGCCGGCCGCGTCGGTCGCCGTGCGCGCGCGCACCGCGATCACGTTGCCGAGGTTCACGCGGATGTCGCCGCTGCCCATCGGCAACGGGGTTTCGACCGACGTCGCGAGCGATTCGCCGGCCGGCTTTTCCAGCGGCTCGGGCAGCGTGAGCGCGGTGCCGACCAGGTTGGACTGAAGTTGCAGAAGCGTCGGCGCGGTCCGGCCCGGCGCGGCTTTCGGGATCGCGATGCCGACCGTCCACGCCGAACGTCCGTCGACATGCGGCTTCAGCCATGCCATTTCCGGCGCGCGGTCGAGCAGTTCCTTCGCCGACATCTGCGCATCGAGCCCGGCTTCGAACACGTTGCCCTTGTCGCGCACGAACTCGTTGCCCGCGCGCAGCGACAGCGCGCCGGGCTGGCCTTCGTGCAGCACCTTCAGGCCATCGGCGCGGAAGCCGCCGCGTGCGTATTCGGCCTTGCCGCTGACCTGTTCGAACGCGAGTTTCCAGCGCGGATCGGCGAGTTTCGCCCGGTCGAGCTGCACGGTGCCGGCGATCTTCGTGACCTGGTTCGGCCGCAGCGGCATCTCCATGTCGAAGCCGACCTTGGCCGGCCCGCTGGCGACGACGTTCTTCAACGTGTCGGCATGTTCCTTCTGCAACGGGCTGTGTCGCAGCAGGTTCAGCAGCTGCGCCGCATCGGCATTGCCCTGCGCCTGCACGGTCAGCGCGCCGCCCTTGTAGTGGTCGATGCCCGCGCGGATCTGCGGGATCGCGACGCCCGCAAGACGCCCCTGCCCCTGCACGGTGAAGCCGTCGGCGACGAAGGCGACATCGGCGTTCAAGCCTTCCACTGCCGGCCAGTCGGGCTGGAACTTGATGACGGCGCCGTCGAGTTTCGCGCTCGCTTCGAAAAGACCGTTGCGGTCGCGGAAGGGCCAGTCATCCAGATCGCCCGACACCACCGCGCGGCCGTCGTGCAGGCGCCCGCCGAGCAGCGCGTTGTCGAGCCATGCCACGACTTTCGGCGCCATCACGTGGCGGATCCAGAAGCCCTTCGCGACCGGCACCTGCGCTTCGTCGATGTCGGCGGCCAGGTCGATGCGCGGACGCGAGCCGTCGCCCTGCCACCACAGCCCGCCGCGCGCGTGCACGCCGAAGCCCTGGCCCTTCACCGCCAGCGAGGACGTGCCGATGCGCCAGCCCTCTCCTTCGCGCCAGCCGCCGACCGAACCCTGCAGCGTCACCGCATGCGACATGCCGAAACCGCGCGGCCAGTCGAAGCGCATCGGCGAGGCGGGATCGAACTGGAGCGCGAAGCCGTCCGCATCGCCGAGGAATTGCCCGGCCAGTCCGTTCAGGCCGGGCGAATTGCCGACCGCATCGAAACCGAACGCATCGATGTGTGCCTGCGCGCGCAGCGCACCGCCGCGCACGCCGGTGACTTCGACCTCCCGCAGCGAAGCGCGCGGACGGGTGTTGTGCAGCCACACGCGCAGGCCCGGCGCGAGACGGTCGCTGAGCGAGGCGGCGGTGAGCAGCGGGCCGGCGTCGATGCGGTCGGCCAGCAGCGCGTAGCGCGTGCCGCCGGCAACGACGAGGCCGTCGAGCTTCTGCGCGTCCTTGCCGGTTTCGATGCGCAGGGTCTTCGCGTCCACGCGCCAGCCGCCGTCGATCGTGCGCCAGCGCGCGAGCGCCGCTACGCGCGCGAACTGCACGCGCGGGACCGCGCCGCCGGCGAGCGGCGCGCCGCGCAGGCCGACGCGATCGAGCGCGACGTCGGCGATCACCTGCGTGATGCGGTGGTCGCGCAGGTCGGCCCAGGCTTCGGCGCGGCCTTCGCCGGATTCGCTGCCGACGCCGGCGATCTGCAGCAGCGGCGCCCACGCGGCCAGATCCGCGCGGCGTGCGCCGATATAGGCGCGGCCGTCGCCCTTCACGCGATCGAAGTCGAGCACCGTGTCCAGCGGCGAGGACGCGGCGCCGGGCACGTTCACGCTCGGCCACGCACGCACGCCGGCACGCACGCGCGGACCGTCCACGCGCAGGCGCAGGTTGATGCGCGGCACGTGCGCGTCGATGCCCAGGCTCGGCGCGATCACGGTGATCTTGCCGTCGATGACCTGCAGTTCGCCCAGCCCTTCCAGCGCGGCGAACGGATCGGCCTGCTGCGGCTGCGCCTGTCCGGGCAGGCCGCGCACCTGCCAGCGACCGTCGCCGGCGCGTTCGAGGGTCAGGTCGAGCCCGCGCAGGCGCAGTTCGGAAAACGCATGCCCCGGCAGCAGGCCGGCGTAGACGGACACGAGCATTTCCGTGTCGCCGATCGTGAAGGCCCGATCCCCGGCGCCCACGCGCAGGTTGTCCAGGCGCAACAGCGGGCCGCGACGGGTCCAGGCGGTTTCCACGCGATCGAACGCGACCGGTCGCCCGGCGCGCTCGCTCAGCCAGGCGGCGACGCGCTGCGGATTGCTCTCGGCCAGCGGCAACACCTGGCTGGCCACGGCCAGCACCAGCGCGATGAGCACCAGCGACAGCGCGACCAGATAGCCCAGTCCACGACGGGCCATGCGCATGCGGCGACGCAGCGGGGTGGGCATGGGATCAGCGGCTTTCCAGATGGCGCGGGATGCGGGTGCGAGGGCGGGAACCGGGGAACGCCCCGGCCGCGCGATCCGGCGATGCGGACGCGCACGGGCGGCGGGACATCGCACGGCGGGACGGATGGCGCCCGCCATTGTCCGACCGGCCGCGCCAACGCAGCGTTACTGGACCGTCCTCTCCCGCCTCGCCGTTACCGTTCCGCTCAGAGCAGCACGACATCGAACTGCTCCTGCGCGTACTGGTCGTCCGCCTGGAAGCGGATCGACTTGCCCAGGAATTCCTCCAGCTCGGCCACCGCCGCCGACTCCTCGTCGGTGATGCGCGCGACCACCTTGGACGACGCGATCACCATCAGCCGCTGCGCGTCGAACTGGCGCACCTGGCGGACGATGTCGCGGAAGATCTCGTACGTCACCGTTTCCGGCGTCTTCAGCGTGCCGCGACCGCCGCATTCGTGGCATGGCTCGCACAGCTGGCGCTCCAGGCTCTCGGTGGTGCGCTTGCGCGTCATCTCCACCAGGCCCAGCGGCGAGAAGTCGTACACCGTGGTCTTGGCGTGGTCGCGCGCGAGCGACTTCTCCAGCTGACGCAGCACCTGCCGCTTGTGCTCGGCGTCGGTCATGTCGATGAAGTCGATGATGATGATGCCGCCCAGGTTGCGCAGGCGCAGCTGGCGCGCGACCGACTGCGCGGCTTCGAGGTTGGTGCGGTACACCGTCTCCTCGAGGTTGCGCTGGCCGAGGAACGAACCGGTGTTGATGTCCACCGTCGTCATCGCCTCGGTCTGGTCGATCACCAGGTAGCCGCCGGATTTCAGCGGCACTTCCTTGTCGAGGGCACGCTGGATTTCGTCCTCGACGCCGTACAGGTCGAAGATCGGACGCGCACCGGTGTAGTGCTCGATCTTCTCGTCCAGCCCCGGCATGTACTGCGCGGCGAACACGCGCAGGCGCTCGCAGGTCTCGCGCGAATCCACGCGCACCTTCTCCACGTCCTTGCGCATCAGGTCGCGCACCGCGCGCAGCGGGAGGTTGAGATCCTCGTACACGCGCTCGCCGACTTTCGCGCTGCGGGCGCGTTCTTCGATCAGCCCCCACACGCGGCCCAGGTACGCGACGTCCTCGGCGAGCTGCTCCTCCGGCTGGCCCTCGGCGTTGGTGCGCACGATGTAGCCGTGGGTTTCCCCCGAGGGCGAGAGCGAGGTGATGTGGTTCTTCAGGCGCGCGCGCTCGGCTTCGTCCTCGATGCGCGCCGACACGCCGACCACGCGCGTGCGCGGCAGAAGCACCAGGTACCGCGAGGGAATGCTCAGCTGCGTGGTGAGCCGCGCGCCCTTGCTGCCGATGGGGTCCTTCACCACCTGCACGACGATTTCCTGGCCTTCGCGCAGCAGTTCGGCGATGGGCCGCGTCGGCGCGGGCGGCAGCGGGGCTTCCTCGCCGGCGTTCTCGCCTTCGGCGACGGGCACGGGCTTGACGATGTCGGCCGCGTGCAGGAACGCCGCGCGTTCCAGCCCGATGTCGACGAACGCCGCCTGCATGCCGGGCATGACGCGCTGCACCTTGCCCTTGTAGATGTTGCCCACCACGCCGCGACGCCAGCCGCGTTCGATGTGCAGTTCCTGCAGCATGCCGTTCTCGACGACGGCGACGCGCGTCTCGCGCGGGGTGACGTTGACGAGGATCTCTTCGCTCACTCGATGACCCCGAATTCGCGCAGCAGCGTGGCCGTCTCGTACAGCGGCAGGCCCATCACACCCGAATAGCTGCCCGACAGCCGCACGGTGAAGGCTTCGGCCAGGCCCTGGATCGCATACGCGCCGGCACGCCCGTGCGGCTCGCCGCTGGCGACGTAGGCGTCGATCCGTGCCGGCGTGAGTTCGGCGAAGGTGACCTCCGAACGCGACACGGCGTGCAGTTCGCGCGAGGCCGAGACCACGTACACGGCCGAGACGACCTCGTGCGTGCGGCCGGACAACCGGCGCAGCATCGATGCGGCATCGGCGTCGTCGACGGGTTTTCCGAAGACCTCGCCGTCGAGCACGACCTCGGTGTCGGAGCCGAGCACGACGGCCGACGGGTTGGACATCACCCGCAGCAGGCCGGCGCCTGCCTTTTCGCGCGCGACGCGGCGCACGTAGTCCTCGGCGGGCTCGCCGGGCTGCGGATGTTCGGGGATGTCGATGTCGAGCAGGCCGAATTCGGCACCCGGCCGGCCGGACAGGAGCCGGCCCAGCAGTTCACGACGACGAGGGGATTTGGAGGCGAGATACAGCATCGGCGAAGCATAACCCGCGCTGACTGGGGCACAGGGTGGGGCATCATCTGCAACCCCGACGAAGCTCACGAATCGTTCACCGGATCGTCCAGACCCTAGGGTCCGTCACGCAGACGGCCCTTCCAACCCAAGGAGTTGTCATGCCCCAGCTGTCCCGCCTCTCCCTGCGTCCGCTCGTCCTTGCCGCCGTCCTCGCCCTCGGAGCCGTCCCCGCCGTGAGCCCCGCCCAGACCACGCCCTACGTAGCCACCGAAGGCACGCTGCTCAACGTGTCCGCCCAGGCCGAGGCCCGCCGCGCGCCCGACATCGCCACGCTGTCCACCGGCGTGGTCACGCAGGCCGCCGACGCCAACGCCGCCATGCGCGCCAACGCCGAGCAGATGGCGAAGGTCGTCGCGGCGATCAAGGCCGCCGGCATCGCCGAGCGCGACGTGCAGACCAGCGGCGTCAACCTCAACCCGCAGTACAAGTACGGCGAGAACCAGCCGCCGACGATCACCGGCTACCAGGCGATCAACAACGTCAACATCACCGTGCGCGACATCGCCAAGCTCGGGAAGATCATGGATGCGCTGGTCGCCACCGGCGCCAACCAGATCAACGGCCCGACCTTCGACCTGGACGACGCCAAGAAGGAAGCCGCCTACGACGAAGCCCGCCGTGCGGCGGTCGAAAAGGCCCAGGCCCGCGCCGAGATGTACGCCAAGACGCTGGGCAGGAAGGTGCGCCGCATCGTCAGCATCAGCGAGGGCGGCAGCTTCGCCCCGCCGCGTCCGATGCCGATGATGGCGATGAAGGCGATGGATCGCGCCGAGTCCACGCCGATCTCACCCGGCGAAAACGTCCTTTCGGTCAATCTCGACGTCGTGTTCGAACTCGGAAACTGACGATGTCCCCGCTGCGAAGAAACGCGTCCGGAAAAAACGCTCCGCCCGCTGCCGATCCGAAATCCGGCCGCAATCCCGGCTACGCCGAGACCGAGCCGCGCGATCGCGACGACGCGCATTACCCGAAGCGTCGCGAGAAGCCGAACCCGGATGAGGGCGGCGGCAACGACGACCTGAGCGAGCGACCGACGCCGGACTGAGCGGCACACATCGCGCCTCACGAATGGACCCGCCTCGGCGGGTCCATTTTTTTTGCGTCGATACACACGCGGAACCCCGACGGACGCCTCCGCGCGTTCGACGCCATGGCACACCCCAGGAGGTTCCGCCATGGCACACGCGATCCACCTTCCTTCCGCTGCCCATGAGTCCATCGACGGCGGACGCATCGCCGCGAACACCGGCACGCTGCTGATCAACGGCGCGTTGCTGCTCGCGCTGCTGGTGCCGCTCTCGCAGCGCGCGCCCGACGCGCCCGCCACACCGCACGAAGCGATCACGATCATCCAGTTGCCGAAGATCCGTCCGGTCGATCCGCCACCGCCGGAACGCGTCGAGATCACGCGCAGGCCACCGACGCCGGTGACGCGCCCCTCGCCGCAGACGCGGCCCGTCGTCGCGCAACTCGAACAACCGGTGGTCGATGCGCAGCCGGGCGACATGGCGATCGAGGCGCCCGCGAACGTTGTCGATGAAGGACCCGCCACGATCGAACCTGCGACGACTTCGCCCATCGCGCAACTGCAGGCATTGCGCGCACCGCCGCCGCCCTATCCCGCCGAAGCGATGCGCGCTGGCCTGAGCGGCACGGTCGAGCTGGAAATCCTCGTCGGCACCGACGGCCGTGCACTCGATGTGCGCATCGTGCGCAGCAGCGGCCATCGCATGCTCGACCAGGCGGCACGTCGCACCGTGTTGTCGAAGTGGACCTTCGTGCCGGCGATGCGGGACGGACGTGCGGTGGAGGCACTGGGGCGGCTGCCGGTGGTGTTCACGCTGTAGAAACTGCATCGGAAAGGCCGCAGAACCGCTGTCAGAAAATCCTTACTCATGAATCTTTCTCGCTGATCTTTTCTTATTTCGCAGCATTCCGACGACTTTCAGACTGCGCGACCGGACGTCGGCACGACGTCCATCGCGCACGCCTGGCTTCCCGTGTTGGGGCGTGCACCTCTCGTCCTAACTCACCAGGAAGTGTCAATGAAGCTTCATCCCCTGAGGCAGCGGCCTCTCGCTCTCGCGTTGCATCTGGCCATCGCTGTCGGCGCGCCTTCCGTCGCTTATGCGGAACAACTGATCGTTATTGGCGAACCGGCCGCCAATGCCGACGGCAAGACGTTCGATACCGGGATCGAGGCCGAGGACGCTGGCGTCGCGGTGCTCGCATTGTCCGGCGGCAAGATCACCGGCAGCGATGTCGTCGCGCGCTCCGGTGGCGAGAACACCGCTACCGTCGTGGTGGCAGATGATGGAAGCACCATCGAACTGAGCGACTCCCAAATCGTCGCGAGCGGCCCATCCAGCTTTGGTGCGATCGCCGCAGATGGCGGATCGCTGAAGCTTCGCGACACCAGGGTCACGACCACCAACACCGGTACGGCGTCCATTGTGGCGCTGGGCGGCAGCGTGCTGGTCGAAGGCGGCACGGTACGCAGCTCGCAGGGAACCGCTCTTGTGGCGTCGGGAGCCGGCAGCCTGATCACGACCCAGGACACGACAATCGTGGGCAGCGGCAACGGACAGGCGGTCGTGTCGAGCGTCGACTCAGGCCGCGTCACGATCAACGGGGGCTCCATCGAGTCGAACGGCAGCAACTACGCCGCGGTCCTGCACGCCGCAGGCGAAGGCAGCCGCATCGATGCGAACGGCGTCGCCATCGAGGCGTTCGGGAGCGGTACGCTCGAGGCGCCCAACGCCGTCGCCGTCGCCCAGTCCGGTGGACAGGTGGCGCTCGAGGGCGCCAACGCGCACACCTATGGCAGCTACGCGAATGGCCTGTGGTCTGAAGGCGGCGGCAGCCGGATCACGGCGTCCGGAACCACGATCGCGACCGAGGGCGCAAGCGCGGTCGGCGTCCTTGCGCGTGACGAAGGCACCGTCGTACTCGATGACGCGACCCTTTCCACCAGTAACGCCGATGCGGACGGTCTCCGTGCGTTCGAGGGCGGTAGCATCGAGGCTGACGGAACCACCGTTTCGACCTCGGGAGAAACCGCGTATGGCGTGTATGCCACGCAATCCGGCAAGGTCGACTTCCAGGGTGGGAGCATTGCCACCAGCGGCGACCATTCCGACGGCGTCCACTCGACGGACTCGGCGCAGGTGACCTTGACCGGGACGAAGATCACGACTTCGGGCGTACTCGCAGACGCCGTGCAGGTCGGCGGGAAGGCGGTCGTGAACGGCACGGACCTGACGCTCGAGACGAGCAAGGACGACGCCTATGGCGTGTACGTTTACGACGCGGGCTCGGCAACCCTCGACAACACCAACATCGCGACGCAGGGTGAGCTCGCATACGGCATCGGTGCTGTCGACCCTGACAGCCGCGTCGCGATCACCGGCGGCAGCATCACTACCGCAGGAAAGACAGCCAACGGCCTGGACGCCTACCTCGGCGCCACGGTGACGGCGAACGATGTCACCGTCACCACGCATGGCGAGCAATCGATGGCGGTCTCGGCCTTTGGTGCTGGAAGCCGCATCGACGTCGACGGCGCCACCATCGTCACCGATGGCCCGCTGGCAGACGGTGCGACCGCGAACACCGGCGGCGAAGTGCGCATCCGCAACAGCAGTGTGACCACCAGCGGCGAAGCGGCGGATGGTCTCAGCGCAGTTCGTCAGAACAGCCTGGTGGAAGGCGATAACGTGAACGTGAAGGTGTCGGGCGCCGATGCGGCCGGCGCCACCGCCGTGTCGGGAGGCACCGTCCGCGTAAGCAATGGTTCGCGAATCGAGAGCACCGGCAGCACGCCCTACAGCCACGCTGCCATGGCCATCACCACCGCGGCCAACGCACCCGGCGGCACGTTCGAAGCAACCGATTCCACGCTCGTCAGTGCCCATGGCGCCGGTGTCGCGATCAACGGCGGCGCCACCGCGCGGCTGACGAACACGACCGTCGAGGCGGGTCGCAACGCCCTCGGCTACGAAGCTCCGCCGGCACCGCTCGATGCCCCCGCCACCATCACCGTCGATGGCGGCCGCCTGCATTCGGCCGAAGCCACGATCGGCGTGGTGTCGGGCAAGGGCTCGGTGACGCTCTCCAACGGCGTGAAGATCACCAGCGACAACGGCGTGCTCGCGCAGGTCAACCCGGATGCGGCCCTTACCCTGAACATGGACAACGTACGGACGGCAGGCGATCTGATCGCCGGTCCTTCCGCAACGCTGGACTTCAATCTGTCGAACGGCTCGGCGCTCACGGGCACGGCGACGAACGCGGGCCACGCCACCATCGATTCGACGAGCCTGTGGACGCTGACCGGCAACTCGGTGGTCGCTTCCATGCGCAATGGCGGCACCATCGGGTTCGCCGCACCGGCAGGCGCGGGCTTCAAGACGCTGGAAGTCACCGGCGATTACGTGGGCGACGGCGGTCGCCTGGTGCTGAACACCGCCCTCGGCGGAGACGCGTCCGCCACCGACAAGCTCATCGTCCACGGCGATACCGAAGGGGCCACTGCCGTCACCGTCAATAACGTGGGCGGCGCCGGCGCGCAGACGTCGAATGGCATCCAGGTCGTGCAGGTCGATGGTGCATCGAACGGCACCTTTGCGCTCGCGAAGCGTGCGACCGCCGGCGCGTACGAGTACCTCCTCTACAAGGGCGGTGTCGCGACGCCGACCGACGGCGACTGGTACCTGCGCTCCGAGGTGCAGGTCGTTCCGACTCCGGTGGTCCCGACGCCGGTAACGCCCGATCCGACCGATACCAACGATCCGGCTCCCGGTCCCGCGCCGGTCGCCCCCGTCGTCCCGACCGCCCCGCTCTACCGCCCCGAACCCGCCGCCTACCTTGCCAACCAGGCCGCGGCCGTGGGCATGTTCGAGCACTCCATGCACGATCGCATGGGCGAGCCGAACCTCGGCGCGCCTGGCGACGACGGGCGCACGTCGGCGGCGTGGGTGCGCGTGGTGCGCAACCAGATGGACGGCGTCACGGGCGAAGGCCAGCTCGATGCCGGCACCGATACCTCGGTGCTGCAGATCGGCGGCGAGATCGCACGCGGGACCGGTGACCGCCGCTTCCATGTCGGCCTGATGGGCGGCACCGGTCGCGCGAACACCGACGTGACGTCGAACCCGCTGCCCTGGCGCGCCAAGGGCAAGGTCGTCGGCTACAACCTGGGCCTGTACGGCACGTGGTTCGCGAACGCGAATACGACCACCGGCTTGTACCTCGACGGCTGGCTGCAGTACGGCCGCTACGACAACAAGGTGCAGGGCGATTACCTCGCGTCGGAGCGTTACGACTCGTCGACCTGGGCGGGCTCGATCGAAGCCGGTTACGCGTTCGCGCTGAACGACGGCGACAGCACGCGCTTCTTCGTGGAGCCGCAGGCGCAGGCGATCTTCACCGACTACACCATGTCGCAGCACCGCGAGGAGAACGGCACGCTGATCGACGACGTGGATGCCGGTGGCCTGACCACGCGTTTGGGCGTGCGGTTCTACGGGCATGCGGCCAGTGCGCAGCGCAACCTCGTGCAGCCGTTCGTCACGTTGAACTGGTGGCACGACGACGACCGCAACCGCATGGCGTTCAACACCACCACGCTCGAACTGCAACTGCCGCGCGACCGCTACGAAGCCAAGCTCGGCCTGCAGACGCAGCTCGGCAGCGGCTGGACGGGTTGGGGCAACCTCGGCCTCGCGTACGGCGCAGGCGACTACCACGATGTCACCGGCCAGCTTGGGCTGAACTATCGCTGGTAAGCCGTCGCGTCATCGCGGCATCGAAGCCACCCCGAGCGATCGGGGTGGCTTTTTGTCGGGCTTCAACGCATCACGCATGCGCTCCCATCGCGAACGTCCGCTTCACTCCGTCATGCAGGCGAAGCCGGAGGCCCGGCGGGATTCGCTTCAGAACCGAAGCGGCATCACGCCCGGTGATACGGATGATTGGCCAGCAACGCCGCCGCGCGATACAACTGCTCCGCGGCGACCAGCCGCACCAGCATGTGCGGAAGCGTGAGCGGGCCGAGCGACCAGGACTCGTCGCCGCGCGCGATCACGTCCGGTGCGTGGCCTTCGGGTCCGCCGATGAGGAACGCCAGGTCGCGCCCCTGCGCGCGCCAGTGTTCGAGGCGCTGCGCCAGCTGTTCGGACGACCAAGGCTTGCCGCGTCCGTCGAGCGTCACCACCAGCGCGTTCTTCGGCAGCGCGGCGATCACGCGCGCGCCTTCGTCCTGCATGGCGCGTGCGGCATCGCGACCCTTTCCGCGCAGGCCGGGTTCGACCTCGACCAGTTCCAGCGGCAGCCAGTGCGACAGGCGCTTCTGGTACTCGCCGAAACCTTCGGCGACCCAGCGCGGCGCGCGTTCGCCCACGGCGATGAGCTTGGCTTTCATCGTTTCGCTTCCATCGGTGAGATGGTAACCGCGCACGGTCACGATCCGGCGCGCTGACGCGCAGGTGTCATCGAACGGCCATGCCGCGCTCCCAGCATTCGGGCTTCCCCCAGCCCCGCAGGAGACGCAGATGGACGCATTCGGTTCCTCCCGCCGCCAGGTCCTCAAAGGCAGCGCCGCCGCGATGGCGGTCGGCGCCATCGGCAGCCTTGGCGCGCTCTACACGCGCCAGGCGCTCGCCGGTGGCGATCCGACCCGCCTGGCCCCGATCCCCAGCCGCTACGGCCCGCTCGCGCCGGTCGCCGATCGCAGCACGGGCCTGCCGCTGCTGCAGTTGCCGCGCGGCTTCAGCTATCGCTCCTTCGGCTGGTCGGGCGACGTGATGAGCGACGGCCAGCCCTGCCCCGACCGCCACGACGGCATGGCCGTGGTCGCCGTGCGCAAGCCCGGCCGCGGCAGGTTCGATCGTCATCCGGGCCGTGGCCACGGGCACGAGCTCGTGCTCATCCGCAACCACGAGCGCGGCGGCGCCACGCCGATCAACGCGCCGGGCATGTACGACACCGGCGACATCGGCGGCGGCCAGCGCGCGGGCGGCGGCACCACCACGCTGATCCATCGCAACGGCGACTGGCACAGCATCGAGGCCAGCCTCGGCGGCACGCTGGTCAACTGCGCCGGCGGCCCGACGCCGTGGGGCACGTGGCTGAGCTGCGAGGAGATCAAGACCGACGACGCGTCCAGCACCGGCCGCAAGCACGGTTACGTGTTCGAAGTGCATGCCGACGCGGAACGCACCAGCGGGCGTCCGCTGGTCGGACTGGGACGCTTCAGCCATGAGGCGGTCGCGGTCGATCCGCGCACCGGCATCGTTTACCTGACCGAGGACGACCGGAACAAGGCCGGCCTGTACCGCTTCATCCCGAACGATCGCGCCGGCCGCTACGGCTCGCTCGAACACGGCGGTCGCCTGCAGGCCGCGCGCGTGCGCGGCAGGCGCAACGCGGACCTCACGGTGGCGAAGATCGGCGACGAATACGCGCTGGAATGGATCGACATCGCCGATCCCGACCTCGACACCATCGCGGCTCCGGCGGGCTTTCCCGACATCTCCGCGGGCGAAACGCTCAGCGGCCCGTTCGCCCAGGCGTGGGCCGATGGCGCGCTGCGCATGAGCCGCGGCGAAGGCATCTGGCACAGCTACGGGAAGATGTTCATCGTCGACACCAGCACCGGCGTGGACGATCAGGGCCGCCGTGGCCGCGGCAACGGCGCGGTGTGGGTGCTCGACCTGCTCACGCAGCGCATCCGCGCGTTGTTCGTCAGCGGCAACCAGTTGGCCGCGCACAATCCCGACAACATCACCGTGAGCGCGCGCGGCGGCGTGCTGCTGTGCGAGGACGGCGGCGAGAGCCCGGACGAATACGGCCCGGGCGCGCGCCTGATCGGGCTGACGCGACGCGGCGAGTCGTTCTACTTCTGCAAGAACAACATCGAGCTGACGTCCACGCAGATCGCCAACGCGGACAAGACGATCGCCGAAGGCGACTACCGCGAAAGCGAGTTCTGCGGCGCGTGCTGGGATCCGTGGAGCCGGACGCTGTTCGTGAACATCCAGACGCCGGGAATCACGTTCGCGATCACGGGGCCGTGGGAGCGTGGGCATCTGTGAGGCGGTTGGAGCGGCCTGCAGGGGCGGGCCGCTCTTCTCCATGCCGGTGACGCGCGCCGCTTTGGCGTTGCGGTCTTCGCCTGCGTGCTGCTTCGAGAAGTGAAGTTGCGCGGGCTGATGGGAGCGCGTGGCGCTACGGGCACTCCGCTACCGATAAAACAGCCACCATCATTCCAGCGAAAACTGCAAGACAGGTTGTTGTGGTCGTTGCCCTTGTAGCCCGGGTAAGCGAAGCGCACCCGGGAGCGCGGTCGCCTCCCTCCCCGGGTGCGCTTCGCTTACCCGGGCTACAAGAGAGCATCGTCGTCCGAGAACATCGTCGCCGCGACGACACCGTCATCGACGGTGAAATTGGTCACCGATGAGGGAGTGCCCGCGCGTTACTCAAACATCCACCAGAACGCAGACGGCGCCCGAAGGCGCCGTCCAGAATCCGCATCGTTTCAACCGCGACCAAACGCGGCCGACGTAAGAGAGGCAGCGAACTAGAACCGCTCTTCCGCGTCCGTTTCGACCTCATCGTCCTCATCCGCTTCCGGCGGCTGGTCGCCCACCGTCCACAGGCGCTCCAGGGCGTAGAACTCGCGCACGCGCGGCAGCATGACGTGGACGACCACGTCGCCCAGGTCGACCAGCACCCATTCGGCCTCGCGCTCGCCTTCCACGCCCAGCGGCTGGACGTCGAGGTTCTTGGCGAACTTGACGACTTCGTCGGCGATCGACTTCACGTGACGGGTCGAGGTGCCCGAAGCGATGACCATGTAGTCGGTGACGCTGCTCTTGCCGCGTACGTCGATTTCGGTGACGTCGCGCGCCTTGAGTTCCTCCACGGCCGCATGCACGGTTTTCAGCAGGGCATCCACCGGCGGCGGCGGGTTGGGCAGGCGGGTCTTGATGACTTGCGCTTCGGTACTCAAGGGGCGGGGACTCTCTGGGGGATTGCGGTGCCCGGGGATTATAACGAAGCCGGCGTGACGCCCCGGACGCCGTACAGGCCATGGCGGCGGATGTATTCGGCGACGGCCGGTGCGACGCCGTCCTCCCACGATTCTCCGGTGGCGATGCGCCGGCGCAGCTCCGTGGACGACTCCGGGCGTTCACGCTGCAGCGGGAAAATCGCCAGCCCGCCCGCCGCGCTGCTGTTCAGGTCGGCCGGAGCGCGACGTCGTGGCCCGATCTCCGCCTCCACCTCCGGGGCCAGCGCCGCCACCGCGACCGGCTCCAGGTGCGATCCCGGACGCGCCACCGCCAGTACGTGCGCCAGCTGGAACAGCTCGCGCCACCGGTGCCAGGTGTGCAGTTGCAGCAGCGAATCGCCGCCGATCATCCACACCAGCGGCACGTCGCGGCCGGCTTCGGCGCGCAGTTCGCGCAACGTGTCGACGGTATAGGACGGGCCTGCGCGATGCAGTTCGCGGCGATCGACCTTGAGCCCGGGCTCGCCCGCGATGGCAAGGTCGAGCATGCGCGCACGCGCGTCGGCGTCGGCATGCGTGGCGTCCTTGTGCGGCGGATCGGCGGCCGGCACGAAGAACACCTGCGCCTGCAGCGCATCGCGCACCTCGCGCGCAACCGACAGATGTCCCGCGTGCACCGGGTCGAAGGTGCCGCCGTAATGGATGCGCAGTGCCATGCGCCGCCCGCGCGTCAGCCGGCGAGCAGCCGCGTCGCGCGCGGTTCGGCGACGGCGAGCAGCAGGCGTTCCAGCGCCAGCCACGCGTCCGCCGGTTCTTCGCCGTAGCGCACGCGCCCCTTGGCGATGCGGTCCACGCGTCCGGCTTCGGCGACGAACGCGTCCCAGCGCGGCGACGCATGGCGCGCCAGCGCGCGCTTGTACATCGGCTGCTTGGAATCCCAGATCCGCTGGGCCTTGAACTCGGCCGAAAGATTGCCGCCGCGCGCCTGCACGCGCGCCAGCGAGGCGGCGCGCTGCAGTTCCATCACGATCATGCCGAGCAGGCCCGGCACGGCTTCGCCTTCGGCGCGCAATCCGGCGAGCATGCGCGAGACCTGGGCGCCCTGCCCGTTCATCGCCGCATCGACCAGGCGGAACACGTCGAACCGCGCCGCATCGGCGACGAGTTCGGCCATGCGATCGCGATCGAGCGATTGCCCATCGGACAGCAAGGCGAGCTTGTCGATTTCCTGCGCGGCGGCGAGCAGGTTGCCTTCCACGCGCTCGGCCAGGCTCTGCACGGCATCGAAGTCCGCACGCAGTCCGCGCGCGCGCAGGCGACGCTCGATCCAGTCGGGCAGTTCATGCGGCTTGATCTGCCACGCGATGGCGATCTGGCCGATCCGGCCGATCGCCTCGCTCCACTTGCCGCCGTGCTGCTTGCTCCACTCGCCGGCGGTGATGAGCAGGGTCACGTCGGACGGCGGGTCGGCGCAGAAATCGGCGATCACCTCCGCGCCTTCCTTGCCCGGCTTGCCGCTGGGCAGGCGCAGCTCGACCAGGCGCCGGCTGGCGAACAGGCTCGGGGCGCGGAAGCTGGCGGACATCGCGTTCCAGTCCGGTTCGCGCTGGTTGCCTTCGGCCTCGAACACTTCGCGTTCGGCGATGCCGGCACGACGCGCCGCGGCGCGCACGGCGTCGGCCGCTTCGAGCACGCGCAGCGGTTCGGGGCCGGCGATCAGGTAGGCCGGATGCAACGATGCGGGCTCGGGCCGATCCAGGCCGAGCTGGGCGACGAGTTGCTCCGGACGCAGTTCCATCAGGGCGTGGTGGTGTCCGAGGTCGGCGGCGGCGTCAGCTCGGCCGGCGTTGCAGTCGGATCGTCGGGCGCTGCTTCCGCTCCCGGCGCGACGGCCTGATCGGCCTGGGTGGCGGCCTGCTCGGTGGCGCGACGCGCGACCGCGTCGAGGCGGCGCAGCACCGAGGCGACCATCTCGCGGCGCATCTCGCCCTGCAGGATCTCGCGCTCGCCTTCGGTGCCGATGGCCTGCACCGGGTTGGACACGTAATCGCGTGCCAGTTCGATGGTCTGGCGCGGCACGATCGCGCTCCCATCGGGTCGACGCAGTTCGAAGGTGACCGCGTAGCGCAGCGAGTACTCCTGCGCGCGGCCGAGTTCGTCGAGGCTGATCGGGCGGTCGCCCCAGCGCTCGGCGATCAGGTCGAGCACGGTGGCATCGGTCGTTTCCTCGGTGGCCGGCACGGCGCCGGCGCGGGTCAGCGCCTGCGCGAGCGACTCGGCGAGCGGGCTGTAGCGATCGACGGACACGACGCGGACCGGGCCGAGGTCTGGCGGCAGGACGAGCGCGCTGCGCAGATGGAAGCCGCAGGCCGTCAGGGTCAGCGCGAGGGCGACGGGGATGGCGCGCTTGAGCAGGGTGCGAAGGGTCATGCGGGAAGTCTGGAGGACGCCGCCAGCGCGGGCAAGCCGCGGAGGGGCGGTTTCATTCATTCACATGGGCACGACAGACACATGGGTCGGACAGAGCGCACGCGACCCGGCCGATGCGCTGAGCGCATCCCGCGTGGACAGCAACGGCCGCCCTTGTAGCCCGGGTAAGCGAAGCGCACCCGGGTGAGCGTGACAGCCCCCGGGTGCGCTTCGCTTACCCGGGCTACAAAAGCAGCGGTGCACGTGCGGTACGGGCCTGGATCCCGGCCTTCGCCGGGATGACGGTGAGGGGATGACGGTGAGGGGATGACGGTGAGGGGGAGACGGTGAGGGGGAGACGGCGCCTCGCCGCACGCGGTCAGCCCGCGACGACGTTGACGATCTTCCCAGGCACCACGATCACCTTCCGTACCGACAGCCCTTCCATGAACTTGGCGACGTTCGGTTCGGCCAGCGCGAGGCGCTCGACTTCGGCCTTGTCCAGGTTCACCGGCACCTCGATCGTGCCGCGCAGCTTGCCGTTGACCTGCACCGCCAGCGTCACCGCGTCGCGCGTGAGCGCGGCGGGATCGGCAACCGGGAACGGCACGTCCTCCAGCAGCGTTTCCGCGTGACCCAGCGCCTGCCACAGCGCGTGGCAGACGTGCGGCGTCACCGGATTGAGCAGGAGCACCATCGCTTGCAGCGCCTCGTGGCGCACGGCGCGGCCGGCATCGCTCATGTCGTCGAACTTCGACACGTGGTTGAGCAGCTCCATCAGCGCGGCGATCGCGGTGTTGAAGCTGTGGCGGCGGCCGTAGTCGTCGCCGACCTTCTGGATCGTCTCGTGCAGCTGGCGACGCAGCGTCTTCTGCGCGGCATCCAGCTGCACGCCGCCGGCGAGCAGCGTGGCGATATCCGGGTGATCCGGCTGCGACACGTGCGTGACCACTTCGCGCCAGAAGCGGCGGAGGAAACGCGCCATGCCTTCGACACCGGCTTCGTTCCACTCCAGCGACTGCTCCGGCGGCGCGGCGAACATCGAGAACAGGCGCACCGTGTCCGCGCCGTACTTGCTGACCATCAGCTGCGGATCGACGCCGTTGTTCTTCGACTTCGACATCTTTTCCGTGCCGCCGATGACGACGGGCTTGCCGTCGGCCTTCAGCGTCGCGCCGGTGATGCGGCCGCGTTCGTCGCGGATGACCTCGACATCGGCGGGGTTGATCCAGTCCTTCGAGCCGTCTTCGTGATCGCGATAGAAGGTTTCGGCGATGACCATGCCCTGCGTCAGCAGGTTCGTCGCCGGCTCGTCGCTGTTGACCAGGCCCTGGTCGCGCATGAGCTTGTGGTAGAAGCGGAAATACAGCAGGTGCAGGATCGCGTGCTCGATGCCGCCGATGTACTGGTCCACCGGCGTCCAGTACTTCGCGCGTTCGTCGACCTGCTGCTGCGCGCCCGGCGAGGTGTAGCGCGCGTAGTACCAGCTCGACTCCATGAAGGTGTCGAAGGTGTCGGTTTCGCGCTCGGCCGCGCCACCGCACTGCGGGCAGGTGGTCTTGCGCCACTCGGGGTCGGACTTGATCGGCGAGGTGACGCCGGAGAACGCGACGTCTTCCGGCAGCACGACCGGCAGCTGGTCTTCCGGCACCGGGACGTCGCCGCACTTGGCGCACAGGATGACGGGAATCGGGCAGCCCCAGTAGCGCTGGCGGCTCACGCCCCAGTCGCGCAGGCGGTAGTTCACGCGACGCTGGCCGCGACCGTCGGCTTCGAAACGCGTGGCGAACGCGTCCAGCGCCTGCTGGAAATCCATGCCGTCGAATTCGCCCGAATTCACCAGCCAGCCGCGTTCGGTGTACGCGCCCTCTTCCTGGATGCGACGTTCGAATTCCTTCACGACCTGCACCGCGGCCGTCGTGCCGTACACGTCGGCCGATGCGCCTTCGCCGAGCGCGCTGCTCATCGCGTCCTCGTGCTTGGCGAGGTCGCCGGCGATCTCGTTCACCGCGTCGCGCACTTCCGGCGGCACGATCACCATGCGCACCGGCAGCGAATACTTGCGCGCGAATTCCCAGTCGCGTTCGTCATGGCCCGGCACCGCCATCACCGCGCCGGTGCCGTAGTTCATCAGCACGAAGTTGGCGACGTAGACCGGCATCTTCTCGCCGGTAATCGGGTGGATCGCGCTCAGGCCGGTGTAGCGGCCGCGCTTTTCCTGCGTTTCAAGTTCGGCCTCGGTGACGCCGCCCTTCTTCAGGTCGTCGAGGAACGCGGCGAGTTCGGCATCCTTTTGCGCGGCCAGACGTGCGAGCGGATGCTCGCCGGCGATCGACACGAACGTCACGCCCATCAGCGTGTCCGGGCGCGTGGTGAACACGTGCAGAGGCTCGAGCGCGTTGCCGTCGCCGTCGACCACGTCGAAGCGGATTTCCAGGCCTTCGCTGCGGCCGATCCAGTTGCGCTGCATCGTCTTGACCGCATCCGGCCAGCCGGGCAGCGCGTCCAGACCGTCGAGCAGTTCCTGCGCGTAGTCGGTGATCTTGAGGAACCACTGCGGGATCTCGCGCTTTTCCACCAGCGCGCCGGTGCGCCAGCCGCGGCCGTCGATCACCTGCTCGTTGGCGAGCACGGTCTGGTCGACCGGATCCCAGTTCACGACCGAATTCTTGCGGTACGCCAGGCCCTGCTTCATCAGGCGCACGAACATGCGCTGCTCGTGCACGTAGTACGACGGCTGGCAGGTGGCGAACTCGCGCGACCAGTCGATCGCGTAGCCCATCTGCTGCAGCTGCGCCTTCATGTGCGCGATGTTGGCGTAGGTCCACTTGGCCGGCGCCGTCTTGTTCTTGATCGCGGCGTTTTCCGCCGGTAGGCCGAAGGCGTCCCAGCCCATCGGCTGCAGGACGTTGTGCCCGGTCATGCGCTTGTAGCGGCTGATGACGTCGCCGATCGTGTAGTTGCGCACGTGGCCCATGTGCAGCGCGCCCGACGGGTACGGCAGCATCGACAGGCAGTAGTACTTGGGCTTGTCCGACGCTTCGTTCACCTCGAAGGCGCGCGTGCCCTCCCAGAAGCGCTGCGCATCACCCTCGATGGCCTGCGGGTCGTAGGGACGGGTTTCGTTTGCGGCTTCGGCGGACACGGCGTTCGGAAGGCGTGGGGAAAGACCGTCAAGCCTACCGCAGCGCAGCAAGGGCCGCCATGCGAGCGCGCCGCAGCGGCCGGTCCGACGCGAAAGCTGCGTCACCGGTCGCCCTTCGGCCCGGGCGACGTGTGCTTCAATCGGCCCTCCAGGGGATCCGAACCATTCGGGGAGTCGTACGTGTTCAAGCCGCTCAATCTTGCCCTGCTGGCCGCCATCGCCAGCCTTCCGGTCCATGCCGATGCCCAGACCGCCACGCCCGCGAAGGATGCGACCCAGGCGCTGCAGTGCGGACAGGTGTTCGACGCCCGCACGGGCAGGCTCACCGGTCCCGCGACGCTGATCGTGCGCCAGGGGAAGATCGAACAGGTCATCGGTGGCACCGGTGCGGACGTCGCCGGCGCCACGCGCGTGGACCTGGGCGGCCACACCTGCATGCCCGGCTGGACCGACCTGCACGTGCACCTGGGCAGCCAGTCGAGCCCGCAGAGCTATTCCGAAGGCTTCCGCCTCGACGATGTCGATTACGCCTTCCGTTCGGTCGATTACGCGAAGAAGACGCTGATGGCCGGCTTCACCAGCGTGCGCGACCTCGGCGGCGAAGTCAGCCCACACCTGCGCGACGCGATCAACCAGGGCCTGGTGTCCGGCCCGCGCATCTGGGCGGCGGGCAAGTCCATCGCGACGACCGGCGGCCACGCCGATCCCACCAACGGCTACAACGACGCGCTCTCGCACCTGATCGGCCCGCCGGGTCCGACCGAAGGTGTCATCAACTCCATCGACGACGCGCGCCAGGCCGTGCGCCAGCGCTACAAGGAAGGCAGCGACGTCATCAAGATCACCGCGACCGGCGGCGTGCTGTCGTACGCGAAATCCGGCGACGCGCCGCAGTTCACCGTCGACGAGGTAAAGGCGATCGTCGACACCGCGAAGGACTACGGCTACCGCGTCGCCGCGCATGCGCACGGCGAGGAAGGCATGAAGCGCGCGGTGCTCGGCGGCGTGACGACGATCGAGCACGGCACGTACATGAGCGACGACGTCATGAAGCTCATGAAACAGCACGGCACCTGGTACGTGCCGACGATCTATGCCGGCCGCTTCGTCGCCGACAAGGCGAAGATCGACGGCTACTTCCCCGACGTCGTGCGCCCGAAGGCGCAGCGCATCGGCGCGCTGATCCAGGAAACCGCCGGCAAGGCCTACAGGAACGGCGTGAAGATCGCCTTCGGCACCGACATGGGCGTGGGCCCGCACGGCGACAACGCGCGCGAGTTCATCTACATGGTCGAGGCGGGAATCCCCGCTCCGGTGGCCTTCCAGGCCGCGACCATCCGCGCCGCCGAGGTGCTCGGCGCCGACGACCAGGGCGTGATCGAAGCGGGCAAGCGCGCCGACATCGTCGCGGTGCCGGGCAATCCGCTGGAGGACATCCAGCAGGTGATGAAGGTCGACTTCGTGATGAAGGACGGCACGGTGTACCGCGCACCGGAGGCCTGATGCGTCATGCCCTTGTAGCCCGGGCAAGCGAGGCGCACCCGGGAGCCGCCGGCAAGGGCCTCCCGGGTGCGGCTACGCCTTACCCGGGCTACAAAGGCGCCGTGCGGATCGCGATCACGCGATGCGGATGATTCCGCCGCAACGCGAAGCGACCACCACGCACGCCAGCCATGCCAGCAGCACCACGCGCTGCGCGATCGGCCCGGCGATTACCGGGAAGACGTTCAACAACACCGCGATCGCGCCTGCGACGACGAACGCGATCGCCCCATTCCGCCATGCCCGGTCCCGCAACAGGCCGAGCCCCAGCATCAGCGCACCGGCTGCGAACGCCAGCCACCACAGCAGCCACATCGTGGCGTGACGCTGGCTGATTGGGCCATCCAGGTCCGACGGATCCAGCCGCCACACGCCCTGCGCCGCGAACGCCAGCGCCGAGAGCGCCAGCATCCAGCAGCCGATGCCCGCCCACCGCTCGGCGCCCACCGGCAACCGCCCGCGCACGCGCACGAACACCCACGCCGCCAGCAGCCCCGGCACCACGAAGCCCAGCACGTTGAATGGCGCCGCACCTGGAACGCCGGCCGCTCCCAGCAATCCGAGCGGATGCAGCGCGTGCGAGAACTCCGGCAGCGCCGCGCCGAAACCCAGCGCCGCGAGCACGCAGCATGCGGCGGCCAGCCAGCCGGCATGGCGATCGAACGCGGCGAGGCGCGACGGGAACGGACGGTTCATCCCGGCATGCTAGCGTGACGACCCGCTCTGCGCCCGCTTGGCAGGCGCGCGCGCCGCCCCCATCTCCCCAGCATCGCCGAACGAGCCCCGCGAGCCATCCGAATGACGATTTCCGACGCCACCGCCAACGCCCACGTCTTCGACGCCACGGCCGACAACTTCGAGACCGAAGTCCTGCAGAAATCGCTGCAGACGCCGGTGCTGGTGGACTTCTGGGCCGAATGGTGCGGGCCGTGCAAGACGCTGGGCCCGATCCTGGAGAAGCTCGCCGCCGACTACCACGGCGCGTTCCGCTTGGCGAAGGTCGACGTGGACAAGGAGCCGCAGCTAGCCGGCGCCTTCCAGGTCCGCTCGATCCCGACCGTGTTCCTGGTGAAGGACGGGCAGCTGGTGGACGGTTTCCCCGGTGCGCTGCCCGAGGGCCAGCTGCGTGAATTCCTGACGCATCACGGCATCCAGCCGGCCGAAGCCATCGAAGAGGTGCCGGAAGCCGCTACCGCGCCGCTCGATCCGCACGCCGAGGTCGTGCGCCTGCGCCACGAATCCGAAGCCGCGCCGGACAACGCCGAACTGCGCCTGGACCTCGCCCTCGCCCTGCTGCGCATCGGCGCGGCGCAGGAAGCCGAGCAACTGCTCGACGCGCTTCCGGCGAACCTCGCCACCGACGACCGCTCGGTCCGCGCCCGCTCGCGGCTGGGCTTCGCGGCGCTGCTGAAGGATGCGCCGCCGGCGGAGGTGCTCGAGGCGGCCATCGCCAGCAACCCGGACGACTTGCGCGCCCGTCACCTGCTCGGCGCGCTGAAGCTGGTGGATGGCGACGCCGAAGCGGGGCTGGAGCAGTTCCTGGAGATGCTTCGCCGCGACAAGACCTACGAGGACGGCCTGCCGCGCAAGACGCTGATCGACGCCTTCCGCGTGGTCGAGGACCAGGACCTGGTGGGGCGGTATCGGCGGAAGATGTCGTCGTTGTTGTTCTGATTTTCGGGATTCGGCATTGATGCTCTTGTAGCCCGGGCAAGCGAAGCGCACCCGGGGACGTCGCGCCGCTCCTCCGGGTGCGCTTCGCTTACCCGGGCCACCAGGGCTCGCCACCACGTCGTATCCGGCGTCTACGTCGCTCTCTCCCCCCCCAACCCTCCCCTGCATTCGCAGGAGAGGGAGCGCCGGCCTGGATCAATACGCATCCGTATGGCAGGCTGTGCATCCCTCACGCACGCCCCACCGCATGAAAGCCAGCGTCCTGCGCCGCGGCCTGAACCTCTGGCCGCCGTTCCTCTTCAGCGGCATCCACGTCACCACGATTTCCGACGACTACCGCCACGCGCACGTCGAACTGCGCATGCGGCCCTGGAACCGCAACTACGTCGGCACGCACTTCGGCGGCAGCCTATTCGCGATGACCGATCCGTTCTGGATGCTCCTGGCGATGCAGTCGCTGGGTCGCGAGTACTGGGTGTGGGACAAGGCCGGCGCGATCGAGTTCGTCAAGCCCGGCCGCGGCACGGTGCACGCCGACTTCCGCCTGGGCGGGGACGTCCTCGACGAACTTCGCGCCGCGACCGCCAACGGCGGGAAGGCGCTGCGCTGGTTCGACACCGATGTCACCGACGCGCAGGGCGAGGTCGTCGCGCGCGTGCGCAAGCAGCTGTACGTGCGTCGAAAGCCGGCGCATCGCGACAACGGCAACGGCGATTGAGCGTGGCCGATGGCCGTGAACACGGCCCAAAACAAGCCAATTCCGGCAAAAACTGACACAACGCGTCATCACGCTGAACCAACGATTGTGCGCACATCGTTGTTGTGATGGGCACGTCGTGAGCTTTCCCCTCTCACGGCGTATGCTCCTGCTTCGCGACAGGGGGCCGCGATGTCCGGTTCTGCAAGCAACAACGACAACGCATCGCCATTGCCGGAGATCGCCGGTTATCGCCTGCACAAGGTGATCAACCACGGCGGCATGTCGACCGTGTACCTGGGTCACCAGCTTGCGCTCGCGCGCGAGGTGGCGATCAAGGTCATGCTGCCTGTCGCACTCGCGGACGAAGTCAGCCGTCGCCGCTTCGAGAACGAAGTGCGCACGATCGCGCGCCTGGAACACCCCAACATCGTCGGCATCTTCGAAGTCGGCCGCACCTTCGACGGCCTGCCCTACTACGCGATGCCGTACCTGCCGCGCGGCCATCTCGGCCAGCGCGACCTGAGCCGCGACGAGCCGCGCGCGATCGAGATCGCGCTGACGCTGCTGTCGGCGCTGGAATACGCCCACGCGCGCGGCGTCGTGCATCGCGACGTGAAGGCCGAGAACGTGCTGTTCGACGAAAGCGAACGCGTGCTGCTGGCCGACTTCGGCATCGCGCTGCGCCGCGGCTTCGGTCCGCGCGTGACCACGGCCGGACTGGCGGTGGGCAGCACCGCGTACATGGCACCCGAACAGGCGCGCGGCGAGGACGTCGACGGCCGCGCCGATCTTTACAGCATGGGCGTGCTGCTGTGGGAAATGCTCACCGGGCGCCTGCCGTTCGAAGCCGCCGACGCGCTGTCGATGGCGGTGATGCACGCGCAGGATCCGATTCCGAAGCTGCCGCACCCTTTGCGCCACTGGCAGCGCTTCATGAATCGCGCGTTGTCGAAGCAGGCGGCCCACCGCTTCCAGGACGCCGCGCAGATGGCCGACGCGATCCGCGCGGTGCAGCAGCGCAAGCCGTGGACGCCCGCGCTGGAAGCCGTGCGGCGCCTGCGCCCCGCACAGCGCTGGGCGATGCCGGTGTGGGCGAGCGTCGGCGTGACCGCGGTGACGCTGGTGGTGCTCGCCTTCAGTTTCAATCGCGACGATGACGGCACGCCCGCGCCCGTGCCGGCCGTGCCGATGGCGACCGCGCCGGAAGCGACGCCGTCGGTCGATCCGACCGCCGCGATGTTGCAGCCACTGCCCGAGGCGCCGCTGCAGCACGCGCTGGAAGACGCGCGCCAGCAGATCGCACGTGGCCGCCTGACCGAACCGCAGGACGCCAACGCCTTCGACAGCGTGCTGCTCGCCTGGCACACCGACAGCACGCATCCGGACGTCGCCAAGGCCATCGACCAGCTCACCGGCGCGTTCTCCGAGCACATCGTGCGCGCGGTGAAGGATGGCAAGGACGAACGCGCACGCGACCTGCATTCGCGCGCGATCGCGCTCGGCCAGCAGACCGGCACCGCGAATTCGCCCGCGCAGCAGAAACTGCGCGAGGCCACCGGCGACGCGGTGGAAGCGCGCCTGCAACTGGCCGTGAAGCGCCGCGACGGCGCCGACGTGCAGCGCCTTACCGCGCTGGCCCATCAGCTGGACCTGCCGCGCAACAAGTTCGACGCCCGCCTTCTCGCGCAGGCCAAGGCGATGCCGAAGGGCCTCGCGCGCGGCGCGACGCTCGACACCACTTCGCAGAGCAGCGCGAAGGTCAGCGTCGCGCTGACGCCACGCCCGGTGAGCCGTCGCGAGTACGCGCGCTTCGCCGCCGCCAATGGCCGCGAGCCGGCGCTGTGCCGCGAACGCGCCTCGCTGCTGCGCGTGCTCGATCCGCGCGACTGGCAGCAGCCCGGCTTCAAGCAGGCCGACAACGACCCGGTGGTGTGCATCTCGCTGGAGGATGCGCAGGCGTACGCGCGGTGGTACAGCGCGCAGACCGGCCGCCGTTATCGCCTGCCCAGCGCCGAGGAAATCGGCCAGTCGCCTGTCGAGATCGACGGTCGCACGGTGTCGCTGTGGCTGCGCGACTGCGGCCAGAACTGCCAGCAGCGGCAGGTCGCCGGCAGCTCGTGGCGCAACCGCGAGGACCAGCGCACGCTGGCCGCTTCGCGCGGCTACGACGACGTGGGGTTCCGCCTCGTCCGCGAGCGCTGAGGTCCATCGCGCTTCCACGGCGCATGGGCCGCGATTGCGCGCCCGTTCGGTTCTACAATCCGCGCCATGCCCAATGCCCCCGAATCGCCCGCCGTCGCGCCACGGCCCGCGGCGCCCAAGCCGAGCCTGCAGAAGCTCTTCCTCACCGGCCTCCTGACCCTGTTGCCGATCTGGCTGACGTGGGTCGTGGTCAAGTTCGTGTTCGTGCTGCTGTCGGACATCAGCGCGCCGCTGATCGGCCCGGTGCTGCAGAACCTGGCGGACAGCTATCGCCAGCTGGGCTGGCTCGACGAACCATGGGTGCGCACCGTGCTGGCGTTGCTGGCGACGGTCGCCGTGATCCTGTTCTCCGGCATGATGGCGCGCCGCGTGATCGGCCAGCGCCTGCTGCGCTGGTTCGAGGCGTTGATCCAGCGCATTCCGCTGGCGAGCATCGTGTATTCCAGCGCGCGGCAGCTCCTCGACATCCTGCAGACCAAGCCCGACGGCACGCAGCGCGTGGTGCTGGTGGATTTTCCGCACAGGGAGATGAAGTCCATCGGCTTCGTCACGCGCGTGATCCGCGAACACGGCACCGGCCGCGAACTCGCTGCCGTGTACGTGCCGACCACGCCGAATCCGACGTCGGGCTACCTGGAAATCGTGCCGGTGGAGAAGATCACGCCGACCGACTGGAGCGTCGACCAGGCGATGAGCTTCATCATTTCCGGCGGCGCGGTGTCGCCGGAGAGCATTCCGTTCTCGCCGCCGCCGGTCGGAGACGACCGTCCGTGATCCGCCATTCCTGATCCGCACCACCGCGTCCGCGCCGAAGGGGAGAAGCGCACCGTGAACGAAGCCGCGTCGCCGTCCATCGCCCCCATGCCCGCTCGCACCATCGACGACCGCGCGCTGCGGTTGTTCATCGTGCTCAGCGCGTTCTTCTGCGTGAACGCGGTACTGGCGGAGTTCATCGGCGTGAAGATCTTCGCGCTTGAGGAAACCCTCGGCATCGCGCCGCTGCACTGGAACCTGTTCGGCCAGACCGGTTCGCTGAGCTTCACCGCGGGTACGCTGCTGTGGCCGGTGGTGTTCCTGATGACCGACGTCATCAACGAATTCTTCGGCCGGCGCGGCGTGCGGATGATCTCGTGGCTCGCCGCCGTGCTGATCGTGTACGGCTTCCTGTTCGCCTTCGCGGCCATCGCGATCGCACCGGCGGACTGGTGGGTGAAGGCCGCGCAGGCGCAGGGCGTGGCCGATTACCAGGCGGCGTTCGCGGCGGTGTTCGGCCAGGGCATGTGGACGATCGCCGGCTCGCTGGTCGCCTTCATCATCGGGCAGCTGATCGACGTGGCGGTGTTCCACCGCATCCGCAGCGTCACCGGCGAGAAGCACGTGTGGCTGCGCGCGACCGGTTCGACCGCCGTTTCGCAGCTGGTGGACAGCTTCGTCGTGCTCTACATCGCCTTCGTGCTGGGGCCGCAGAAGTGGCCGACCTCGCTGTTCCTCGCGGTGAGCACGGTGAACTACGCGTACAAGATGCTCGCGGCGATCGCGTTGATCCCGCTGATCTACCTGGTGCGCGCGGGCATCACGCATTACCTCGGGGAAGCGCGTGCGCGGGAGCTGCGCGAACAGGCCGCGGCCTGAGGGTCACGGCGTCGAGCACAGGCCCAGCATGCCTCGCACGCGTTCGCGATAGCGCGTGCCGGTGCCCACGCGCAGGCCGCCGTGCAGGCGCAGCAGGTAGCGGCCGCCGCCGAGCACCTCGACGTCGCGGATCGCCTGCAGGCGCACCAACCGCGAGCGGTGCACGCGCACGAAACTGCGCGGGTCCAGGCGCGTTTCCAGCGCGGTGAGCGTTTCGCGCAGGCGATAACGCTGCGGACCGACGCACAGTTCGACGTAGTTCGATTGCGCCAGCACGCAGTCGATCTCGTCCACGTTCAGCATCTGCAGGCGCGCGCCCACCGGCACCGCGATGCGTTCGACGCATTGCGTGGGCCGCTCCGTCGGCGTTCCCGCGAACGCCTGCACGCGTGAGGCGTCGATCCCGCTCGGCAACGCATCGCCCAGCGCGCGCCGCACCCGTGCCAGCGCCGCGCGCAGGCGTTCGGCAGAGAAAGGTTTGAGCAGGTAATCCGCGGCGTCCGCGTCGAAGGCGCGCAGCGCGTGTTCGGCGTGCGCGGTGACGAACACCACGCGGGGCCGCACGTCCGCCGGCAGCGCCTCGATCACGCCGAATCCGTGCAGGGCCGGCATGCGCACGTCGAGGAATGCGACATCCGGTCGCAGCCGGCGGATCGACGCGACCGCCGCGTCGCCATCGGCGCATTCGGCGACGACGTCCACGTCGGTCATCTGGCCGAGCAGCCGGCACAGCCGCGCGCGCGACATCGCTTCGTCGTCGGCCACGATGGCGCGCAGGCGTGCGGTCATGGCGCGACACCCGCCGCGCGATAGGGAAGATCCAGCCGCACCAGCGTTCCGCCGGCGACCAGCGCGACGATCTCCAGCAGATGGTCGGCGCCGTACAGGCAGGCCAGCCGCGCACGCGTGTTGCGCAGACCGATGCCCGCGCCGTGCGGCGTCGGATGCGCACCGCCGTCGTCGCGGACTTCGAGGATCAGGCGATCGGCATTGCGCTCGGCGCGCACCGACAGCGCGCCTGGCGTGGTTCGCGTGGCGATCGCGTGCCGGATCGCGTTCTCGACCAGCGGCTGCAGCACCAGGTGCGGCACGCGTGCATCGAGCGAGGCCGAATCGATGCCCCATTCGATCCGCAGCCGTTCGCCCAGGCGGAGTTTCTCGATGCCGAGGTAGTGGTCGAGCGCGACCAGCTCCTCGCGCAGTGCGACTTCCTGTTGCTGCGACGCGCCCAGGCTGTGGCGCAGCAACGCGCCGAGGTCGACCAGCATGCGGTCGGCGACTTCGGCGTCGCGGTGGATCATCTCGGCGATCGAATTGAGCGCGTTGAACAGGAAATGGGGGTTGAGCTGCGCCGACAGCGCTCCCAGCCGCGCCTGCGCGAGGCGCGATTCCAGCTCGATCGCCTGCCGTTCGCGATGCCGCGCGCGCTCGGCGTACACCAGCGCGTGCGCGATGCCGACGATCATCCACGACATCAACAGGTTGTTGAGCGCGCTGGTCGCCAGCACCGCGCCGAACGACGGCAGCGTCGCGTACCAGCCGATGAAGCCGTTCAGCGCGACCACCGCCAGCGCACGCGCGACGATCACCAGCGCGACCGCCAGCGCATGCACGAACAGCGCCTTCGCGATGCGTCCGCGCGCGCCCGGCCATTCGATCGGCCAGCGCCGGACGCACCAGAACAGGCCGAACGTGATCGGAATCCACAACCACGCGCTCGCCAGTTCGAGCCGCAGGACCTGCGCCACATCGAGCGCCTGCCCCGTCGCCTCGCGCATGTTCAGCACCTGGCCGGACCACACCAGGGCGTTCAAGGTCCACCAGGCCGTCACCAGCAGCACGAGCAGGGGCGATCGGATGCGCATGGACAGCGAAGCTAGACCCGCGCGGGGGCGCTTGCAATCGCAGGCGGCGCGTTCGTCCCGCGATCCGGCGGGTTCGTCCCGCATGTGCGCATCGCATCGCGCGGACGCGGCACAGTCGCCCCGCCATCCCCGACGAAGGAGTCCGTCATGCCGCAACGCACACCGCATTCGCGCACGTCCGCCCTGGTCTTCGCCCTGCTCGCCTGCATCGCCCTCCCCGTTCACGCGGGCGACGGCGGGGATCGCTGCCCGCCCGTTCGCAAGTACGCCGAAGGGACGATTTCCACCGATCGCTGGGAATGGCGGCTGAGCTTCGCCCCGAACCGGCTGCGCGCATACTGGTCCACGACCGCCGGCTGGTGGCCGGGCACCCGCGAGCAGGCGACGATCCTCACCGCGCGATGGTCGCCATGGGGCTGGGGCGAACCGGAAGTCGCCCCGTTCTCCGGCATCCACAGCGACATGGACCCGCACGTCTCGCCGGACGGGCGCACGATCGTGTTCTCCTCCGAACGCCCGTCGCCCGACAACAGCGGCGGCCGGATGGACCTGTGGAAGGTCGAACGCACACGTCGCGGCTGGAGCCAGCCGATGTACCTGGGCGCGGCGGTGAACAGCGCGGGCGATGAGCTGTACGCCAGCACCGATCGTCACGGCAACCTGTACTTCGGCAGCGACCGCAGCGGCGAATGGAACATCTATCGCGCGCGCCGCCTCGCCAACGGCCTCCATGCGCCGGCGGAGCCGCTCGGCGACGGCGTCAACAGCGCCGAGCGCTGGGAGTTCAATCCGGAGATCTCGCCCGACGGACGCACGCTGGTGTTCACGCGTCTGGATTTCCCCGGCGACCCGCTGCCGGACCTGGGCTACGGTTTCGGCGATCTGCACGTCAGCCGCCTGCGCGACGGAACGTTCACGCCGGCGCGGAACCTCGGCCCCTGCGTGAACACCGAATGGGACGAGTTCCATCCGACCGTGCTGTGGGACCGGGGCCTGCTGTTCTATGCCCGCGACATCGGCCAGCCGAGCGATTTCTACGTCACGCCACTGCGCCTGCCAAAGCTGGACGACTGACGCCCCGCGCATGACCTTCGGCCCATGCCGCCCCCGGGTGGGCGGGCGAGCCTTCGGGGTCGCCCGTCAACCCGGATTTTTCCCATGCCGCACCCTGCGCGTCCGATCCTCCACCTTCCGCTCGCCATTGCCCTGGTCCTCGGCGCCGCCACCGCCCTGCCCTCCGCTGCGTTCGCGCAGGCGCCCGTCGCCGCTGATGCAGTCCAGGATGCGAAAGCCGCGCGCCTGAACCGGATGTACGAGCAGTACTGGGAAGAGCTGCTCAAGCTCAATCCGCTGCAGGCGACGTTCCAGGGCGACAACCGCTACAACGACCAGCTGCCGAACACGCTTTCGGCGCAGTACCGCCAGCGGATGCACGATTTCAACACGCGCTGGCTCAAGCAGGTGAAGGACGTCGGCAGCGACGGCCTGAGCGGGCAGGATCTGCTGAGCTACGAGATCTTCGTGCGCGATCGCGAAGATTCGCTGGAAGCGGAGAAATTCCCGACCTGGCAGCAGCCGATCAACCAGTTCTACAACTTCGCCTCGACGTTCGTGCAGCTGGGCTCGGGCACCGGCGCACAGCCGTTCAAGACCGTCGCCGATTACGACAACTGGCTCAAGCGCGCCGCGCAGGCGCCGGCGATCTTCGACCAGGCCATCGCCAATTCGCGCGAAGGCATGGACAACGGCGTCGTGCAGCCGCGCGCGCTGATGGTGAAGGTGATCCCGCAGCTGGACGCGCTGATCAAGGACAAGGCCGAGGACACGCTGTTCTGGGGGCCGATCAAGAACTTCCCGGCCGGCTTCAGCGATGCGGACAAGCAACGCCTCACCACGCAGTACCGGCAGGTGATCGAAACGCAGTTGATGCCGTCGTATCGCGAACTCCGCGATTTCGTCGCCAACGAATACCTGCCGAAGACGCGCACGACGTCGGGCCTGGACGCGCTGCCGAACGGCGCGGCGTGGTATGCGTTCAACGCGCGCAATTCGACGACCACCGACCTGACGCCGGCGCAGATCCACCAGATCGGACTGGACGAGGTGAAGCGCATCCACGGCCAGATCGAGGGCGTGATGAAGCAGGTCGGTTTCAAGGGCTCGATGCAGGACTTCTTCAAGTTCATGCAGACCGACCCGCGTTTCTCCTTCGCCGACGAGCCCGCGCTGCTGGCGCACTACCGTGGGCTGGAAGAGAAGATCAACCGCAGGATCCCCGAGCAGTTCTCGCTGATCCCGAAGGCGGCGTTCGAGATCCGTCCGGTGGAACCGTTCCGCGCGCAGTCCGCCGCGGGCGGTTCGTACATGCGTCCGAGCCAGGACGGTTCGCGCCCGGGCATCTTCTACGTCAACACCTACGACCTGCCGACGCGCAAGACGTGGGACGCCGAAGACCTGTACCTGCATGAAGCGATTCCGGGCCATCACTTCCAGCTCGCGCTGCAGCAGGAGCTGACGGGCCTGCCGAAGTTCCGCCGCTTCGGCAGCGAGATCGCCTTCAGCGAAGGCTGGGGCCTGTACGCCGAATCACTCGGCAAGGACCTGGGCGTGTATACCGATCCGTACAACTACTTCGGTTACCTGCAGAACGAGCTGTGGCGCGCGATCCGCCTGGTCGTCGACACCGGCCTGCACAGCAAGGGCTGGACGCGCGAACAGGTCATCAAGTACATGCTCGACAACTCGGCCGAGAGCGAAACGCAGTCCACCGCCGAAGCCGAGCGCTACATGGCGATTCCGGGCCAGGCGCTGGCATACAAGATGGGCGAGCTGAAGATCAAGCAGGTGCGCGCGAAGGCCGAGAAGGCATTGGGCCCGAAGTTCGACGTGCGCGAATTCCATGCCGAAGTGCTGAAGGACGGGTCGGTGCCGCTGGAGATCCTGGAGCGCAAGATCGATCGTTGGATCGGGGAGAAGCAAGGCTGAGGTTCGTCCACTTCGTCGCGCTTTTGTAGCCCGGACAAGGCCGAAGGCCGCATCCGGGGCGCTTCCCCGGGTGCGCTTCGCTTACCCGGGCTACAGGAGCCTGGAGGCAATGCGATCTTTGCTCCCATCGCCCGCCCGCCGTACGCTCCGCCACGTGCCCGCTCCATCGGCCAGACGCACACCATCCACCAGGAGAACCGCATGAAGCTCCGCCCGCTGTTGCTCGCCCTCGCCGTCTCCGCCGCGGTTGCCGGCTGCTCCAAGCCCGCCACCGACACCGCCGCGACCGACAAGCCCGCCGCCGCGCAGACCGCGCAGGCCAAGGCCGACCAGCTGAACAAGCTCTACGCCGATTTCTGGGAGGCGTACCTGAAGCACAACCCGGTGCTGGCGACCTACACCGGCGACACGCGCTACAACGCCGAACTGCCCGACTTCGGCTCGCAGCAGTATCGCGACGAGTCGAAGAAGTTCCTGCAGGACTGGCTGGCGAAGGCCGAGGCCATCGGCTCCGAAGGCCTGGCCGGGCAGGACCTGCTGAACTACGAGATCTTCACCAAGGACGCGAAGGACCAGATCGAATCCTTCCAGTTCCCGGGCTGGATGGTGCCGGTGAACCAGATGGACAGCACCGCGAGCCTCGCCGTGCAGTTCGGTTCGGGCGGCGGCGCGCAGCCGTTCAAGACCGTGCAGGACTACGACAACTGGCTCAAGCGCGGCGCGCGCATCCCGGTGCTGTTCGACACCGAGATCGCCAACATGAAGCAGGGCATCGCCGCTGGCGTCGCGCAGCCGCGCGTGCTGATGGAGAAGGTCGTCCCGCAGCTGGACGCGCTGATCAAGGACAAGCCCGAGGACACGCTGTTCTGGGGCCCGATCACCAACATGCCCAAGGAGTTCAGCGACGCCGACAGAAAGCGTCTGACGGACGCCTACCGCACGATGATCGCCGACCAGCTGATGCCCGCGTACAGGAAGCTGCGCGCCTTCATCAACGACGAATACCTGGCCAAGACGCGCGATACCTTCGGCCTGGACAAGCTGCCCAACGGCCAGGCGTGGTACGCCTTCAACGCCAAGCAGAGCACCACCACCGACCTCACGCCGGCGCAGATCCACCAGATCGGCCTGGACGAAGTCGCGCGCATCCATGGCGAGATGCAGAAGGTGATGACGGACGTGGGCTTCAAGGGCTCGCTGCAGGACTTCTTCAAGTACGTGCAGACCGACAAGAAGTTCGAGTTCAAGAGCCAGGAAGAACTGCTCAAGTACTACCGCGGCCTGGAAGCGAAGATCAACGAGAAGATCCCGACGCAGTTCTCGCTGATTCCGAAGTCGCCGTTCGAAATCCGTCCGGTGGAACCGTTCCGCGAGAAGTCCGCGGCCGGCGGCCAGTACTACCCGCCGAGCGAGGACGGCACGCGCCCGGGCATCTTCTACGTGAACACCTACGACCTGCCCTCGCGCAAGATCTGGGACGCGGAAGACCTGTACCTGCATGAAGCCATTCCGGGCCATCACTTCCAGATCGCCACGCAGATCGAGCTGAAGGACCTGCCGGCATTCCGTCGCTGGAGCATCCAGAGCGCGTTCGCCGAAGGCTGGGGCCTGTACGCCGAATCGCTCGGCAAGGACCTGGGCGTGTACACCGATCCGTACTCGTACTTCGGCTACCTGCAGAACGAGCTGTGGCGCGCGATCCGCCTGGTCACCGACACCGGCCTGCACAGCAAGGGCTGGACGCGCGATCAGGTCATTTCGTACATGAAGGAAAACTCGGCCGTCAGCGACACCACGGCCGTGGCCGAAGCCGAGCGTTACATCGCGTGGCCGGGCCAGGCGCTGGCGTACAAGATCGGCGAGTTGAAGATCAAGGAACTGCGCGCGAAGGCTGAGAAGGAACTGGGCGGCAAGTTCGACGTGCGCGAGTTCCACGCCGAAGTGCTGAAGGACGGCGCCGTACCGCTGGCGGTGCTGGAGCAGAAGATCGATCGCTGGATCGCGTCGAAGAAGGGCTGAGTTCGAATCCTCGACGCAGCATCGAAAGGCCGGGTCCTTGCGGACCCGGCCTTTCCTTTTGCCGAGCTTCATTTCGTGTGCGCGACGGCGTTGACCTCACGACTGGGCTTCCCGCGCGTGGCGTTGCTCGCGACGGCGCATCACGCCCACGTCGTCGTTGGTCGATGTCGGCAGTAGACCCGTTGTGCAACGCTTGCGATGCGCGTTCGCGATGCGGCGCAGGCCGTCGACCGGGGACGTTTCTTGTCGGAGTCGTTCGGTGAAGCTCGCACGGGTTTTGTCCCTTCTCTACATGCTTGCCATCGGATGCGAGGCATTCGAACAGAGCGTGCGCAAGGAGAGCATCGAAGCTGCGGAATGCGTCCGGCACGGAGGTGCAGCGGAACGAGCGGGGCCGATCCGCACGGCCCCCGCGCATAGGGTCTGAGCTGAACGTGCCCGGGGCGACGCCCCCCTTCCGGGTTGTTTCGGATGCCGCGCGCCCTATATTCGGAAGGTCTCTGCGCCTGGGCGGCTGCCCGCATCGGGTGCCCCGCCGGATCGCCGATCCGGCCCCGCACTTCCGAAGCCGCCATGTCCGCCGTCCTGCGCATCGCCACCGTCGCCGCCCTGATGCTCTCCGTCCCCGCGGTGGTGCAGGCGGACCGACCTGCCCGGTCGCGCGCCGTCGCCATATCGACGCCTTCGCACGCGTCCTCCGTGCCTGATGCCGGAGGACGCTGGCTGGCGCGCCTCGCTCCCGCGGCAAATCCACAGGTGCTCGGCATGGCCGTCGCGGCGATGGAGTGCGCGCAGGCCAGCGGTGTCGGTACGGATGCGAAGCGCCTGGCTGTCATCGATTACAGCCGGCCGTCGCTGATGCCACGGCTGTGGGTGTTCGATCTTGCCGCGGGCCGGCTGCTGTACGAGGAAGTCGTCGCGCATGGGCAGGGTTCCGGCGAGAACATGGCGACGCGGTTCTCCAATCGTGATGGCAGCCATCAGTCGAGCCTGGGCCTGTTCGTCACGGCCGATACCTACGTCGGCAGGAACGGCTACTCGCTGCGCATGCGTGGGCTGGAGCCCGGCGTGAACGATGCCGCCGAAGCGCGCGCGATCGTCATGCACGGCGCGCCTTACGTCGATCCGTCGCAGGGCCAGCGCATGGGTCGTCTGGGGCGAAGCTGGGGATGCCCGGCGGTACGAAGCGCGGTCGCGCGGCCGATGATCGACCTGCTCAAGGACGGCCAGTTCGTTTTCTCGTACTACCCCGACCAGGCGTGGCTGTCGCGTTCGGCGCTGCTCAAGTGCCCGGCGGCTCGCAAGGCACTCGCACGCGAACCCGCTGCGGGAACGTCCGCTTCTGGGTGATCGACCGGCTGCCGTTGGCGCCGGTTGGTTGATGGCGCGTTCCGATCAAACGAACGCGCCCGACTGCGCAAACGAGCGGGCCGACCGGCCTGCGTCGGCTCAACTCGCCGAACGCAGGCTCTGGCGGTTGGCGAGCCACGCCGGATCCTTCTGGCTGTGAAGCGTCGCGCTCCACTGGCGGCTCGCCTGATCCCACAACTGCACCAGCGCCTGGTCGAGGCGCGCGCCCGAACGCGCCGCCGCTTCGCAATGCACGCACGCATCACGCGGTGCGCCATTGCGCAGTGCGGCCTGCGCCAGCAGCCCGCGCGAACGGGCGTCGTTGCCCGCGAGTTCTTCAAGGCGACGATACAACGCAGGATCGACCGCAGCCGACGACTGGCCCAGCCGCGCCTGCATCACGCAGCGCAGCGCCGCCAGCGAGAACGCGGGGTGCTGCAGCAGTCCGGACGCCATCGACTCGGCACGCGCGTATTCGTCGCCGGCCTGCGCCGTCGGCAGGGATGCGGCACGTTCGAGCAGCAACTCGGCGGCTTCGATCCGCAACTGCGGGGCATCGCCGCGTTCGACCAGCGGCAGGAGGCCGGCGATCGCATCGCCCAGCGCGGCAGGACGCGACACCGCGTTGGACTGCGCGGCACGACGCCGCAGCATCCGCGAGCGCGCCATCGCGACGTGCGTGTTGCCGGGCAACAGGTCGTCCAGGCGTTTCAGGATCGCCTCGCCTTCATCGAAGCGCGAGCGCGCGGCGTCGCCGCGCAGGTGCGCGGTTTCCAGCGCCAGCAGTTCCAGCCAGCTGAGCAGCAGTTCCGGTGCCGCATCGGGACCGGTCAGCACGTCGCGATAGCTTTCGCGGAACGTGCGCAGGTGCAGCGTGCGCGTCGCGCCTTCGGCGAGTTCGGCGTGCGCGAGTTCGTTCTCGACCTTCGCCGCGTACCACGCCGGTCGGTCCTGCTCGCTGGCGGCATCCACGCCGGCGGCGAGCACGGCGTCGGCATCCAGGCGCACCTTCGATGCCTGCGTGTTCGACAACAAGCGCGCCTGCGCCTGCAATGCCTGTTGCAGCTTCCACGCCGCCATCGAAGCAGGATCGCGAGCGACGCGGGCGGCATCGCGCAGCACGTGCACGGCTTCGGCCATGCGCTTTGCGCGCGACGCGGTGTCTTCGTCGGTTGCGGCAAGGGCACGTTCGAACAGTGCATCGCCCAGCGTCGTGCCGCGCAGCGGATCGGCCTGCCCGCCTTCCATGGCCGCACGGCGCAGCGCGGCGATGGCGAGATCCAGCGTGGCGCGTTGTGCCGCGCCGCGTTCGCCCGCCGCCTGCAGCAGGCGGCAGCTGCCCGCGCGGTACCAGATGTCTTCCTGCGAGGGATCGCGTTCGAGCAGGCGTTCCATGGCCTCGGCCGCGTTGGCGTAGGCTTTCGGACCACCGTCCGCGCGCGCGATCTGCCACCAGCACAGCGCCGCCAGCACCCAGACCTCGACCGGCGGGCGCGCGGAGTGCATCGCCTCGTCCAGGTGCGTCAGCGCTTCGGCGTACGCACCGGCTTCGACGAGCTTGCGGGCGTGTGCGATCGCGTCATGCCTGCTCGCGACCGGGGGCTGTTCCCGGCGCGGTTCGGTCGTCGCGACCGGTACCGGTTCGCTGGCAGGCGCGGCGGCGCGCGTTTCGACGGAAGGCGCGCTCGCCATGTTCGGGGAGAGCCCCATTTCGGCGGGATGCAGCATCGCCACACCGGTCGGCTGCATGACCACCGGCGGCGACGATGCATTGGTGACCGTCGCTTCGCGGTGGGTGCCGGCGATCGCGCCCAGTGCGGCGATGGCGGCTTCGGCCGGAAGCAGCGGCGCGCCGGCGTTCGGCAGGATTTCGGCGTGAGGCGGGGGCGACTCGGCGTTGGACGACCCTTCGGTCACCAGGTGTCGTATCGGCAACACGGACGTTCCCCTGGCGCCACCATCGTCGTGGGGCGTCGCTGCGATCGGCACCACGGGTTCGACCGGGAACACCGGCGCCATCGCAGCGCCTTCGCTCGTGACCTGCGCTTCCGCAAGTGTTTCCGCCTCTCCGGAGGCATTCACGGGCACGCCATCGCCGTGGAACTGCGGCGCCATCGCCAGCGACGCCGGATCGGCCCCGTGCGGCAGGAACGCTGCAGGACTCAATCCGAAGTCACGGCCCGCTTCGAAGCCGGATTCGAATTCGGACTCGGGAACGAACAACAGCCCATCCCCGACCTCATCGCCGAGCTGGTAACGATGCGCGAAACCGCCGTCCATCGTCACCGGCGCCTCCCACGGCGCGCGATGCAGGGCGTGCGTGGGCGCGTAGATCTCGTACGCGGAGAACATGCGAACCTGCGGCTTCTCGCTGGCGCACAGGCGCTGGGGCGATGCCGGCGGCAGCGGCCCGACCGGTTCGGCTCGATGCGTGTTCATCTTGATGACCCTCTGCGGTCGGCGCTTGCGCCGGCCCACGGTGAATAACAGCAGCAGCACTGCGGCGATGCCGGCCAGCCACCATGCGGCGCGCGCGTCGATCTCCTCCTTGGTGGGACGCCCGGATGCGATCGCGCCCGCGCCGAAGACCGACGCCGCGACCGGCCGGGACAACGCCCGTTGCCCGGCGGATGACACCTGGACTTCCTGGACTTCGGCGACCGGTGGCCGCTCGGCTCCGCCCGACGCGAAGGATCCCGCTTCGGCTCCCATCGCTTCGTCCCGCCCGGCGACGGCCGCCGACGAGCGGTCCATCTCATCGCCAGCGACGCCAGCGACGCCCGCAGTGTCCACGGCATCCGCGGCACCCGGCGGCGCCGCCGACGCGCCTGCGCCCACGGCGGTATTCGCGGACCGCGCATCCGGTGCGCCAACAGGGACGCCCCGCTTCGACGCGACGCCATCGCCGACGCCGCCGCGTCCACGCGCAGCACCGGACGAGCGCAAACCGTCGGTGTGATCGACCTGCGTTGAGGCAACCGACGTCGGGGCGGCAACGCCCGGCGCATGCGGCACCCGGGACTTCGCAACCAGCTGCGGCGCTGCATCGGCCGGCGACACGCCCGGCAGCGGCATCGGCCAGCGCGCGCACGCGGCGAGCAGCACGACCGCCACGGCCGACAACCGCCAGCGGAGGATGCGTCCGCGCGCGGCACCGGTCGCGCGCCTGCTCTCCCGGTTCATGATGCCCGCCCGTCCCGACGCCGCGCGCGAGATCAGAGCTCGATCAGCCGGTCGAAGGCGACTCCACCTTCCTGCGGCGTCGCGATCACGTTCTGGTACACGCGGCCGGGGAAGATGTTGTTGGCATTGCCGACCTGGTTGTTGCGCGAGTACAGGTACGGCAGGTGCGACCAGACGCGATAGCCCAGGTCCTTCACGCGACGCACTTCCTCTTCCGCGACGTCCTGTTCGCCCATGCGGAAGTACAGGTTCGGACGCAGGCGACGGATGGTGCCGGCGGCGCCCTCCAGCACCGGCATCGTTTCGCCGGGGTAGTTGATCTTGACCAGGTGCAGCGCTTCCAGGTCGAGGTCGTCGAGCGTGCGCACCGGCACGCGCTCCTTGCGCTCGGTCGCGCTTTCCAGACCCGGCAGCACCGACCCGAGTTCGACCATGCCGCTGCTGCGGCCCAGCCACATCGGATGCGTGTGCACGTTCTGCAGGCCGTTGAGGGCCACGTTGGCGCACAGCTGCTGCATCACCATGCGGCGCGGTTCGATCACGTGCACCTTGCCGCGATCGCCCACGGCGCGCGCGAACCACAGCGCGTGCGCGCCGTATTCGCTGCCGAATTCGAGCACGTGCTGGTCGTCGGCGACGATTTCGCTGAGCTGGTCGAGTTCCTGTTCGATCCACTCCCCGTACTGCGCGAGCGAGCGCGAGGCAGGGCAGCGACCGGGCACGGAATTCATGACGCCGTAGCGGGTCTTCCACAACTGTGGGACCACCTCGGCCGGATTGTGCAGGTTGTTCATGATGATGCGCCTCGATTGAAAGCCACTGGAAGACAGAGCCCACAAGCCCTGCGTCATGTGTGGAATCTTGGCGGCCGGTCTCGTCCCGCAGAATGAGAACCGTCTGAAAAAACCTCACTCGCCCGATGGCGGGGCGGCTTCTCTTCAGGCTAGGCTGGATCGGACCCTGAGAATGGATTCCGCAATGACCCGCCTCCTGTTGACGCTGTCGCTGTCGTTGCTGTGCGGCATCGCCGATGCCGCGGTCCCCGTCTGGGGAGCCCGCCAATCCAGTCCGGCGAATACGCCGCCGTCGCAGCTCAAGCCCGGGGAGTGGATCTGGGGCGGGGACAACCGCGCGGGACCTCTGGCGGTGATCGTGAGCCTGACCGAGCAACGCGCCGTAGTCTATCGCAACGGTCTGCCCATCGGCGTCACGACCGTCAGCACGGGGCGCAAGGGCTACGAGACGCCGACCGGCGTCTTCACGATCCTGCAGAAGGACAAGGACCACCGCTCCAACAAGTACAACGCCGCGCCCATGCCCTACATGCAGCGGCTCACCTGGGATGGCGTGGCGCTTCACGCGGGCGGCCTGCCCGGATATCCCGAGTCTCACGGCTGCGTGCACCTTCCGTCGGAATTCGCGCGCCTGCTGTTCGATTCGTCGAACATGGGCATGGTCGTGGTGGTCTCGCAGGAAGGCAGATCGCCGGAGGACATGACGCATCCGGGCGCGCTGATCCCGATCGATCCCCACACTGGCGCCGAAGCCGCGATCCCACCGCTGGAGGCCGGGCAGAAGTACCGCTGGCGGCCGGAGCTTTCGACCGAAGGGCCGGTGTCGATCCTGCTCAGCGCGGCGGACGGGGAGATCATCGTGTTCCGCAACGGCATCGAGATCGGCCGCTCGCGCGTGCTGGTGCGCAATCCCGGCCAGCCGCTGGGCACGCGCGCCTACATCGTCAAGGACGGTTTCATCGACGGCGACAATCCGCTGCTGCCCGGCACGCGGATGCCCAACTGGAGCACCATCGGCATTCCCGGCAGCGGGCCGGACGCCGGTCGCCTGCTCGGGCCGGAGACGATCGACCGCGTGGTGATCCCGCACGATTTCGTCGCCGCCGTGCTGCCGCTGCTGACGCCGGGCGTCGTCATGCTGGTCACCGACGCGCGCGTGCGCCCGGAGACGACCGGCGGCGCGCCCGTGCAGGTGCTCGATTCCGATCCTCCGCAGACCTGATTCCGGGAACCGCCATGAACGATCCGTTCGTCCAGATGCTCGACGGCTACCGCGACGCGGTGTTCGCGCGGGATGTCGATGCGTTCGCCGCGTTGTACGACCAGGACGTCCACGTGTTCGACATGTGGGGCGAGTGGTCGCTGCGGGGCATCGCGGCATGGCGACGCATGGCGGAAGGCTGGTTCGGATCGCTGGGCGACGAACGCGTGCGGGTGACGTTCGACGACGTCGAATCCATCGTCGGCGACGCGATGACCTGTGGGCATGCGACGGTGACCTACAGCGCACAGTCAGCCGATGGCGCGATCCTGCGCTCGCTGTCGAACCGGATGACCGTGGTCCTGCAACAGCACGGCGATGGTTGGAAGGTCGTGCACGAGCACACCTCGGCGCCGATCGAACACGCCACGCTGAAGGCCGTGCTGAACTGGCCCGCCTGAAAAGACGAAAGCCCCGGCTGGGCCGGGGCTTCGTTCTGGAGCTGATGTCGACGCAGGTGCCGAACCGTGCGATGTCGAACGTCAGCCGTTGGCGACGCCGCTGCGCGAACCGCGACCCTGACCGCCGCCGCGATGCTGCTTCGGACCGGCATGCGCGTGGCGCTGCGCCGGCTTGCCGTGCGGACGGTTCGTGGGACGGCGGGCCGGTGCCTTCTGGCGCGGATTCGGCAGCGGCGCGTTGAGCTGGATCGGACGGCTCGGCGCGAAGCCTTCCACTTCCACCATCTCCACGTCGGCCTTCAACATGCGCTGCACCTGGCGCAACAGGCCGCCCTCTTCCGGCGCGACCAGCGACAGCGCTTCGCCGCTGGCGCCGTTACGGCCCGTACGGCCGATGCGGTGCACGTAGTCCTCGGCCACCATCGGCAGCTCGAAGTTGATCACCAGCGGCAGGTTCGGGATGTCGAGGCCGCGCGCGGCGACGTCGGTGGCGACCAGCACGCGGGCCTTGCCGGCCTTGAACGCGTTGAGCGCCTTCTGCCGCTGCGCCTGGCTCTTGTTGCCGTGGATGGCGACCGCGGCGAGGCCGGCTTCTTCCAGCTGTTCGGCCAGGCGGTTGCAGCCGTGCTTGGTGCGGCCGAACACGATCGCCTGGTCCGTATGGCGCGAGCTCAGCACGCTCACCAGCAGATCGCGCTTGCGACCGGCATCGACCACGTGCACGCGATGGCTGATGGTCTGCGCGATGGTGTTCTGCGCGGCCACCTGCACCTGCTTCGGCTCGCGCATGAATTCCACCGCCAGCGCCTTGAGCTGCGCTTCGAAGGTGGCCGAGAACATCATCGTCTGGCGATCGCGCGGCAGCTTGCCGAGGATGCGCTTCATCGCCGGCAGGAAGCCCATGTCGAGCATGCGGTCGGCTTCGTCGAGCACCAGCAGCTCGACGGCGTCGAGCTTCGCGGTGCCGCGATCGAGATGGTCGATCAGGCGGCCCGGCGTGGCGACGAGCACGTCGATGCCACGGCGGAACATCTCGACCTGCGGGCCCATGCCGGCGCCGCCGAAGATGACGCTGACGTTCATGCGCAGGTGCTTCGCGTACGAACGCAGGTTGTCGCCGACCTGCACGGCCAGTTCGCGCGTGGGCACGAGCACCAGCGCGCGCGGGCGGCGGTAACCGTTCGGCGCGGTCTGCTTCGAAAGGCGGTGCAGCAGCGGCAGGCCGAACGCAGCGGTCTTGCCGGTGCCGGTCTGGGCGCCGCCCAGCAGATCGTGGCCGGCCAGCGCCAGCGGGATGGCCTGCGCCTGGATCGGGGTCGGGGTGGTGTAGTTCTGCTCCGCCAGGGCGCGCAGCAGCGCGGGCGAAAGCCCGAGAGTTTCGAACGTCATGCGGGTGTTGCTCCTTGTCGCGCGCCATCGCGTCGCACCGCCACGGAAAGGCGGCGACGAAGTCATGTCGCGTGATGGCCCCGGCGTTCCCTCGAACCGCGCCGGCGGCGATCTGATTGGACGGCGACCGGACGATCCGGGCCGTGTCTGCGCTACGAAAGACGTGCGGGATAGAAGCCGTTGGCTCGGACCGGACTGCGGTCCACGGCGGGCATACCTGGGAAACGTACCCTTGCGGGGAGGCAGCCGTGCGCTGAACGGGGCGGACTCTACGCGAAACCGTCCGTTCTTGCCAGCCGTGTAGGCTTTGTCGGCCGGTGCGGTTCATGCGATTGGGGACGGAAATGGCGGATGCGGGATCGAACGATCTGGTCAAGGTGGTCGCGCTGCTCGGCGCGGCGGTGGTGGCGGTGCCGGTGTTCAGGCGCTTGGGCCTGGGATCGGTGCTGGGCTATCTGGCCGCCGGCCTGGCGATCGGGCCGTTCGGGCTGGGCTGGTTCTCCGACCCGCAGGCGATCCTGCATGTGGCCGAACTGGGCGTGGTGATGTTCCTGTTCGTGATCGGCCTGGAAATGCGCCCCTCGCACCTGTGGAGCCTGCGCCGGCAGATCTTCGGCCTGGGCACGCTGCAGATCGCCGCCTGCACCGCGGCGCTGACCGGCGTCGGCCTGCTGTTCGGCTACGAGCCGGTCGTCGCATTCATCGGTGCGATGGGTTTCGTGCTGACCTCCACCGCGATCGTCATGCAGCTGCTGTCCGAACGCGGGGACACCGCCCTGCCCCACGGCCAGAAGATCGTCTCGGTGCTGCTGTTCGAGGACCTGCTGATCGTGCCGCTGCTGGTGCTGGTGGCGCTGCTCGCGCCGGGCGAGGCGAGCAGCACCGCGTCACGCTGGGCGTCGATCGGCATCGCCGCCGGCGTGCTGGTCGCGCTGGTCGCCGCGGGCATCTGGTTGCTCAATCCCCTCTTCCGCCTGCTCGCCGCCGCGCGGGCGCGCGAGGTGATGACCGCCGCCGCGTTGCTGGTCGTGCTCGGATCGGCACTGCTGATGCAGCTGGGCGGATTGTCGATGGCGATGGGCGCGTTCCTCGCGGGTGTGCTGCTGTCCGAATCGACGTTCCGCCATCAACTCGAAGCCGACGTCGAACCGTTCCGCGGCCTGCTGCTCGGCCTGTTCTTCCTCGGCGTGGGCATGGCATTGGACCTGTCGGTGGTGGCCGCGAACTGGCTGCCGATCCTCGGTGCGGTGCTGGCGATGATGCTGGTCAAGGCGCTGTGCATCTACGCCGTCGCGCGCCTGACCGAGTCCAGCCACCGCGAAGCGCTCGACCGCGCCACCCTGATGGCGCAGGGCGGCGAATTCGCCTTCGTGCTGTATTCCACGGCCGCCGCGAGCGGCGTGATCGCCGCCGCGCAGAACGCCAACCTCACCGCGATCGTCGTGCTGTCGATGGCGCTGACGCCGCTGGTGGTGTTGTCGGTGCGTCCGTGGCTCAAGCGCGCGATGGAAAAAACCGACGACCTCGACGTCGCCGAAGGCCTGTCCGGCAACGTGCTGATGATCGGCTTCGGCCGCTTCGGCCAGGTCGTGAGCCAGTCGCTGCTCGCGCGCGGCGTGGACGTGACGATCATCGACAACGACGTGGAAATGATCCGCAGCGCCGGCACGTTCGGCTTCAAGATCTACTACGGCGACGGCACGCGGCTGGACGTGCTGCGCGCGTCCGGCGCGCACGATGCGCAGGTGATCGCCGTGTGCATCGACAACAAGCACGCCGCCAACCGCATCGTCGAACTGGCGAAGTCCGAGTTCGCGCAGGCGAAGCTGCTGGTGCGTTCGTTCGATCGCGAGCATTCGCTGGAGCTGATCAACGCCGGCGTCGACGTGCAGGTGCGCGAGACCTTCGAATCGGCGATGAAGTTCGGCCACCACGCGCTGTGCCAGCTCGGCGTGCCGAAGGACGAGGCGCTGGAGATCGTCGAGGACGTCCGCCGCCGCGATGCCGAACGCGTGCAGCTGGAGTTGTCCGAAGGCCTGACGGCGGGGACGCGGCTGCTCATCGGCAACCTCGCGCCGGGCCCGACGCCGACGCCGTTCACGCGACCGCGCCATGCGGCTACGCCGTTGTCGGCGGAAACGGCCGAAGCGACGCACGGCAGGAACGAGTGAGGAGGAGTGAGAAACGAGCAGGAGCCAAGCGGCCTTTACTAGCCTCTCGCTTCTCTCCGCTCGTTTCCCGCGTCTAGGCATCCAGCACAAGCCCAGGCCGCGCCAGCACCGCCTGCACGCCGAAGCTTTCGCCGATCTCGCCGGCCAGCGCCTCGCGTGCGCGATCCTCGCCGTGCACCAGCGCGAGGGGTGGATGCGCGGCGCCATCGCTGCCGCCGATCCCGCCGTACCACGCCATCAGGCCGCGCTGGTCGGTATGCGCCGACAGGCCGCCCACGGTGTGGCGCTGCGCGTTCACGCGCACGTCGTGGCCGTGGATGCGCACCCACTTCGCACCGTCGACCAGGCGCCGCCCGAGCGTGCCTTCGGCCTGGTAGCCGACGAACACCACGTGCGTCTGCTTCCGGTCCAGCCGGTGACGGAAGTGGTGCAGGATGCGCCCCGCATTCGCCATGCCCGAGCCGGCGATCACTATCGCGCCGCGTTCGATGCGGTTGATCGCCATCGATTCCTCGCGCGTCTGCGTGAAATGCAGGTTCGGCAGGCGGAACGGATTGGGCTTGTCGCGCCAGACCCGTTGCGCGTCCTCGTCGAACAGGTCGGCGTGGCGGTCGTAGATCGACACCACTTTCGCCGCCATCGGGCTGTCGAGGAAGATGCGCCAGCGCGACAGGTGCCATTCGTCCCAATGCCGCGCGAACCAGTACAGCAGTTCCTGGCTGCGGCCCACCGCGAAGGCGGGAATCAGCACGTTGCCGCCGCCGCGCCATGCGGCATCGAGAATCTCGCCGAGTTCGCGGATCGTCTCGGCGCGATCGCGATGCAGGCGGTCGCCGTACGTGGATTCCATCATCACCAGGTCGGCGCGGTCGATGCTGGCCGGATCGCGCAGGATCGGCGTCCCCTTCGGCCCGAGGTCGCCCGAGAACACCAGCTTTCGGTCATCGGCCCACAGCTCCACGCTGGACGAACCCAGGATGTGGCCCGCTTCGCGGAACGCGATCTCCACGCCCGGCAGGATCGCCGTGCGCGTGTCGTAGGGCAGCGGACGCACGAGGTCGAGCGCCGCCGCCACGTCCTCGCGCGTGAACAGCGGCTGCGCCTCGGGCTCGCCCGCGCGGCGGTAGCGGTTGTGGCGTTCGGCATCGCTTTCCGAGATCGACGCGGCATCCATCAGCATCACCGGCATCAGGTCGGCGGTGGCCTGCTGCGCATAGATCGGCGAACGGAATCCGCGTCGGACCAGCAGCGGCACGCGGCCGATGTGGTCGATGTGCGCGTGGCTGACGACGAGCGCGTCGAGCGATGCGGGCTCGAACGGGAACGGATCGGTGTTGCGGCGTTCGGCTTCCGGACTGCCCTGGATCATCCCGCAATCGAGCAGCACGCGACGACCCGCCGCCTCGACTTCATGCAGGGAACCGGTGACTTCGCCGGCCGCACCGTGGAAATGGACGCGCATGGGATTCCTCCTCGTGCGCGCACGCTAGCAGGAAGCCGGGGACGTGGGGAGTGGAGGCGGCGCAGAAACGAGTGGAGAGGAGCGGGAAACGCGTCGATGAGGCATTACTCGTTTCTCGTTCCTGTCTCTTCCCGTTCCTGCCTTCCAGTTCCGCTTACCGCGGCGGAACGACGCGCTCCTCGCGCACCACCGTGCCATCCGGGCGCACGTCGCGATAGACGACGCTTTCGCCCGCGCGGCCGTAATCGCGCGGCGTGTCGCGCCATGCGGCGAGCAGGTCGACGTTCTGCTTCTCGATGACTTCCAGGCTGCGCGCGATGCGTCGCAGCAGACCCTTGATGCCGAACACCGCGAACGGCACCAGGATCCACAGGATCGACAGGATCAGGCCGAAGGCGAAGATGCAGAACCACAGGAACGTATTGGCGCCATAGGCGGCATTGGCGACGGTGCTGTCCATCGTGCGCTCCGAGTTGGATGACGACGGAAGTCTTGGCGAGCCGGCGTGATTCCGATGTGGAGTTTCGCGTGATACGCGCGTGACGGCGCGTCATCCGCCCAGGTTGGTGAAACTTGCGTTGCCCAGGCCGGTGCCGATCGTGAGCACGCCCCACCGCTCCGCGTTGCGCATGCGCGGGCGTTCGCTCAAACCCTGCACGACCGCATCGTTGTGCATCGCCACCGTGATCGCGCGCCCCGCAACGCGATCGAGCCGCCTGGCCAGTTCGTCCGGCAGGTGGAATGGCGCCTCCCAGTCGCCCGGCAGGTTCTGCGCGCCCTGCGGGATGCTGCCGTCCGCCTCGATCAGCCCCGGACACGCGATGCCGACGAACGGCGCCAGCCGCAGCCCGAGCGTGCGCGAGAACGCCGACAGTCCGTTGAGCATCGCCGACAGGCGCGCGATCGCTTCGCCGCGTTCGGGGTCGTCCTCGGCGTGGCGCCACTGCATGCTTTCGATCACGCGCGCCTTCGCGCCGTCGTCGGACGCATCCCGGCGCGGCTCGACGATGCCGCAGCGGATGTTCGTGCCGCCGACATCCACCGCGAGGAACGCATCGAAACGGCGGAAACGCGCCGGCAGCAGCTGCGTCCAGCCGATCAGGCCGGCTTCGTCGGGATCGTGGCTGATCACGTGCAGCTCCACGCCGCTGCGCGCGCTCCGCAGCATGCGCTGCGCGCGACGGATCGCGAGCTGGCCGAACTGGCTTTCCGGAAGGCCGCCGCCGAGCACGATGCGCTTCACGTCCTGCCACGACGGCTGCGCTCGGAAGCACTGCACGACGTGCACGAGCCTGCGCGAGAACTCCTCCACTGCAAGGTGCGTCACGTGCGAGGCGTCGGCGTCGCCTCCCACCAGCACCAGGTCGATGTCCTTCTTCGACAGCTCGTCGCTGCGTGCGCGGCCGAACGGATCCTTGCCGGTCGCGTGCACCTTGCGCACGGTGTCGAGCACCTGCCGGAACGCGGTCTGGCTCGCGCGATCGCCGAGGAACCCCTCGCCGTCGGGATCGGGAATCGCGAGGTTGTAGCTGTCGATCGTCAGGCCCGTGATGCGCGAAACGCCGTGCGGGCCGCTCGTGTTCGTGCGGCGGGATGCTGGGCGTTTTCGAGCGGATTTGTCGGCCATGCGCCATTTTCCGGCGCGCGACGGTTACGCCACGTCAAAGCAGACGCTTTGGTAGCCCGGGTAAGCACAGCGCACCCGGGGTGACGTGACGGAAGCGTTCCCCGGGTGCGGCTTCTCTTACCCGGGCTACCAAGGCGGATTATTCAGCCGACTGCCGCCAACGCCTGCCTGACTTCTTCCGCATTCGAAGGCCGCACGACGCGCGCGACCTCCTCGCCGTCGCGCAGCACGACCAGCGTCGGCCAGAGTTTGATGCGATAGGAGCGACCGAGTGGCCGACCGGGGCCGTCCTCGACCTTCACATGGCGCACGTCGTCGCGCGGCGCCAGCACCGCTTCGATCGCCGGCTGCGCGCCGGTGCAGAAGCCGCACCAGTTCGTGCCGAATTCCAGCACCGAGATGCCCGCCCACGCGTCCACGTCGGCGCGGGCGGGTTCATCGGCAGTGTAGGTACGCGCGTAAGCCATCGGCGCAAAGCAGACGCGATGCGGCGTTACTTCGCCGTGACGTCCGATGGCTCCGCCGCGAGCGGACGCACGTACTGCACGAGGCTCACCAGCAGCTTGCCGGGCTCTTCCCACGGCACCATGTGCGAGGCGTGCTCGAACCACACGCCCTGCTTGTACGGCGCCTTCACCTGCCCGAGCCACGCGTCGGTCGGCTCGGACGGCGTGGTGTAGTCGTGGCGGCCCATGAACATCAGCACCGGGATCGGGAATTCGCGCACGCCCGACATGTCCACCTCGAGGAACTCCGGCAGGATGCGCCCCAGCGTGAACACGTTGCCGCCGTCCACGGCGCAGCGTTCGGCGTCGGTGTATTCGGGCGACAGCAGCGGCGCGCGGTAGAAGTACGTGGATTCGTCGCGATACGCGGTGAGTCCACCGTAATGCTGCGCCCACTTGCGCGCGGCGATGATGCGTTCGCGCGTGATCGGCGTGTTGCCGGGATACGGCGCGATCGCTTCCATCTCGCGCACCGCCTCGGCGTTGCCCTTCGTCTTCGCCGTCGCCATCGCGAAATCGAAGCTGATGCGTTCGTTCTCGCGCACGTTGATGACCTGGCCGATGCCGATGTACGCGTGGAAGAGATCCGGCCGCTTGAGCGCCGCCTGCATCGCGATGATCGTGCCCCAGCTGTGGCCCATCAGGATCAGCTTGCGCTTGCCGTAGCGCGTGCGGACGTCTTCGGCCATCGCGATGACGTCGTCGACGAAGTTGGGAATGTGGATGGTGTCGGCGACCTTCGCTGCGTCGTTGGCGACGAAGGTCCTGCCGGCGCCGCGCTGGTCGTACGTCACCATCGTGAAGTACTCCTCCAGTGGACGCTGGAACTGCCACAGCGTCGGCGTCAGCGGCGAGGCCGGCCCGCCGTGCACGAACAGGACGACCGGATTGGCGCGATCCTGGCCGCGCACGTTCACCCACTGGTCGATGCCGTTGAGGTGGACCTTGTAGGACTCCTGCACGCCGTTCGGTGTCTCGATGCGGCCCAGGTCCGCGATGATCTTCCGTGCCGGCTCGTAGGCGGCGGTGTCCTTGCAGGTCTGTGCGTTCGCGGCGAAGGCGCTCACGGCCAGCAGCAGTGTCATGAGAAATTTGTTCATGCGGTCCCCTTTTTGATCGGCGGAGCCTGGCGATCGCTCCGACCTTGCGCAAGGGATACCCCCAGCGGCCGGGCGGTTGCAGCGCGGGCCCGTGCGCCGCGAGGCCGCGCCGCGCGGCCCCCGCGCCCGACTTTGCCGTTCCGGGCCAACCGGTCCCGAACGGGAGTTGCTGCCGGCCCCGTCAACGTGACCTTCGACACCCTCGGGTTGGGACAATCGGGTCTAATGTCGCCCGATGCCCCGTCCGGGGTTGTCCCAACTCCCATACGCCTTCCGGCTGGAGCCCTTACGTGAGCCTCAAGAAACCCCAAGTCCTCGTCCTGTCCCTGGCCGTCGCCGCCGCGCTGACCGCGTGCGGCAAGAAGGAAGACGCCGCGCCGGCCGCCGACGCCGCCAAGCCGGCCGAAACCGCGTACAAGCTCGACGAGAGCAAGCTCCCGGGCGTGAACCGCTTCACCGTCGCCGACCTGGACACCTCCAAGAACGCGTGCGACGACTTCGGCGGCTACGTCAACGGCAAGTGGCTGGCGGCCAACGCGATCCCGGGCGACCGCACCTCGTGGGGCGCGTTCGAGATGCTCGATGAGCGCTCCACCGCCATCCAGCGCCAGCTCGCCGAGCAGGCCGCCGCCGACACCGGCGCCAAGGGAGTGGAGAAGATCGTCGGCGACTTCTGGGCCACCGGCATGGACGCGGCGAAGATCAACGAACAGGGCATCAAGCCGATCCAGGGCAAGCTCGACGCGATCGCCGCGCTCGACACCCCGGAGAAGATCGCCGACTACATCCGCACCAGCGCCGCCAAGGGCGAGAACTACCTGTTCGGCTTCGGCGCCGAAGCGGACTTCAAGGACTCCAGGAACAACATCGCCTACGCCTCGCAGGGCGGCCTGGGCCTGCCGGACAAGGAGTACTACACGAAGGCCGACAACAAGGAGAAGCTCGATGCCTACCAGGCGCACGTCGCCAAGGTGCTCGAACTGTCGGGCGTGCCGGCCACCGATGCCGCCAGGCAGGCGCAGGACGTGATCGCGTTCGAAACCCGCCTGGCGAAGGTGTCCAAGTCGAGCGAGGAACTCTCGCGCGACGTCTCGCTGTACTACCACCCGGTCAGCCCGGCCGACGCCGACAAGCTCGCGCCGAACTTCCCGTGGACGAAGTTCTTCGAATCGCAGGGCGTCGCGGTGCCGGCGATGTTCTCGCTGTCGATCCCCGAATTCCACGCCGAAGTCAGCAAGATGCTGGCCGAAGTGCCGGCCCAGCAGTGGCAGAGCTACCTGCGCTTCCACACCGTGGACAGCGCCTCGCCGTTCCTGTCTGACGCCTTCGTGCAGGAGAACTTCAACTTCTACAACAAGACCCTGCGCGGCCAGTCCGAGCTGAAGGAACGCGGCAAGCGCGTGCTCGACACGATCGAGAGCGAAGCCGGCGAAGCGATGGGCCAGATGTACGTGAAGGTCGCCTTCCCGGCCGAATCGAAGGCGCGCATGGAGGAGCTGGTGAAGAACCTCTCCGCCTCGCTCAAGACGCGCATCGAGAACCTCGCCTGGATGTCCGACGACACCAAGAAGAAGGCGATGGAGAAGTGGGCCGCCTTCACGCCGAAGATCGGCTACCCGGACAAGTGGCGCGACTGGACCGGCCTTGAGACCAGCCGCGACAGCTACATCGGCAACGTGCTGGCGGCCAACGAGTTCAACTACAAGTGGAACCTGGGCAAGATCGGCAAGCCGGTCGACCGCACCGAATGGGGCATGCCGCCGCAGATGGTGAACGCCTACTACAACCCGCTGCAGAACGAGATCGTCTTCCCGGCCGCCATCCTGCAGCCGCCGTTCTTCGATCCGAACGCCGACGACGCCACCAACTACGGCGGCATCGGTGCGGTCATCGGCCACGAGATGACGCACGGCTACGACGACCAGGGCAGCCGCTTCGGTGCCTCGGGCAACTTCGAGAACTGGTGGACCGATGCCGACGCGAAGGGCTTCACCGGCCGCACCGACAAGCTGGTGCAGCAGTTCAACGGCTACGAGGCGCAGCCGGGCGCGCACGTCAACGGCAAGCTGACGCTGGGCGAGAACATCGCCGACCTCGGCGGCCTGGCGACGGCCTACGACGCGATGAAGAAGGCGACCGAAGGCAAGGAAGACCCGAAGACCGACGGCCTGACCCGCGACCAGCGCTTCTTCCTCAACTGGGGCACCGTGTGGCGCCGCAACTTCAAGCCGGAAGAACTGCAGGTCCGCCTGAAGACCGACCCGCACGCGCCGGCCAACTTCCGCGCGATCGGTGCGCCGTCGAACATGCCGGCGTTCGCCGCGGCGTTCGAGTGCAAGCCGGGCCAGCCGATGGTGCGCGAAGGCGACAAGCAGGTGGTGATCTGGTAATCCGCTAGCGACACCGCAGGACACGGCCGCTCTCGTCGTCGGCCGCCGAAGGCCCGGGTTTCCCCGGGCCTTCTTTCTTTGGCCTTGGCCCATCGCCGTGAGCGCGGATCCTCACGTCGGCGTTGCTAGACTCCGGCCACCCTGCCCCCCAGGTCCGGAGCCGCCATGAACCGTACCGTCATGAACCTGCGTCCGCTCGCCTGTGCGCTGATCGCCTGCCTGATCGCCGTGCCCCATGCCGAGGCGCAGAAGAAGCGCGCCCGATCCAAGGCGCCGGCCGCCCCGACCGCGTGCAGCGATTTCTACGCCAGTGCCAACGCCGACTGGCTGCGCGCCAACACGACGCCGCCCGCGTCGGGTTCGACGTCCGCGCTGGAGCAGCTCACCGCGCGCTCGCGCCAGCAGCAGCTCGACCTGCTCGATGCAGCATCCAGGTCGCCGCAGAACAACGTGCAGAAACTGCTTGGCGATTTCTGGGCGAGCGGCCTGGACGAAGCGGCGGTCGAGCGCGATGGCGCGCAGCCGGTCGCGCCACTGATCTCGCGCATCGACGCGATAAAGAATGCGAAGGACATCCCGCCGTCGATCGCCGCGTTGCACCAGGTGGGCATCCCGGTGGTGTTCAACTTCGGCGCGGACGTGGACCTGCAGGATTTCGACCGCCATATCGGCTATTTCGCGCAGGGCGGCCTGGGCCTGCCCGATCCGGCGTACTACACGCGCAACGATGCGGATACGCAGGCGCTGATGGGGCGTTATCGCAATTACATCGAGAAGATCCTCGCGCTGACCGGCACGCCGGAAGCGCAGATCAAGACCGATGCGCAGGCGGTGCTCGACCTGGAAGCGCGCATTGCGCGTGCGTCAAAACCGCTGGTGGACCTGCGCGATCCGCGCGCGAACTACGCGCCGGTCGAGACGAAGACGCTCGCCAAGCAGTACAAACGCCTGCAGCTGGGCGATTTCCTCAAGGTGCAGGCCGTCGCCGACGATCGCGTTTCGATGGCGAACCCGCAGTTGTTCGCGCAGCTCGACACGCTCATCGGCGGCCTCAAGCCCGCGCAGTGGAAGGCGTACCTGCGCTGGCGCGTGGGCGATGCGATGGCGCCGTATCTGGCGAAGTCCTTCCGCGACGCGGAGTTCGAATTCCGTGGCCGTGTGCTGCGCGGCCTTGCCGCGCCGCCGTCGCGGCCGCAGCAGGTGCTGGATGCGATCACGCTGGCGGCCGGCCCGATGGTCGGCCACGAGTACGCCGCGCGCCATTACTCGCCCGCGACCGACAAACGCGCCGAGGACATCGCCGCGCAGGTGCGCGACGCGCTGGGACAGGCGCTCGATCGCGATACGCGTTTCAGCGCGGCGGCGAAGGCGGAAGCCAAGGCGAAGCTGGAGAAGGTCAAGATCGAGGTCGGCACGCCGAACCGCGATCTCGACTACACCGTGCAGCCGATGGGTCGCGGCAGCTTCGGCAGCAACATGCTGATCGCCTCGACGTGGCGCCATCGCGAGGAAATGAAACGCATCGGCCGCGGCAACGCCGACCGCCGCTGGGACGTGCTGCCGCAGGATCCGTCGCTGGCCTACGACATCACGCAGAACCGCCTGATCGTGACCGCCGCGATGCTGCAGCCGCCGGTGTTCGACACGACCAAGGATGCCGCGTGGCTGTACGGTTCGTACGGCGCGCTGGTCGGGCACGAACTCAGCCACGGCTTCGACAATCGCGGGCGTTACGTCGATGCGAAGCAGGAACTGCGCGACTGGTGGACGCCGACCGAAACGACCGCGTGGGACGGGCTGAGCCGGAGCGTCGCGACGCAGTATTCCGCCTTCGACTATCCGGAACTGAAAGGCGTGAAGGTCAACGGTTCGCAGACGGCGGACGAGAACATCGCCGATCTCGCCGGCGTCGAACTGGCGTGGTCCGCCTTCCGCGCGGCCGAACCGGCTGCCGCGAAGCCGGCGCAGCAATCGTTCTACAAGGGCTGGGCCTCGCTGTGGCCGCAGCGCATGACCGAGGACATCGCACGCCAGCGCGCCGCCACGAGCGTGCATGCGCCGGGGCAATGGCGCACCAATGGACCGCTGCGGAACCAGGCGTCGTTCGGCGAAGCGAATGCGTGCAAGGCGGGCAATGCGATGCAGCTCGCGGCGGACCAGCAGATACGGCTGTTTCCGTGAGCCTGCGGATCGCGGGCGGTCGATGTTGACGTTGTAGCCCGCGTAAGCGAAGCGCACCCGGGACGCGGTCGCCTCTTCAACCCGGATGCGTTCGCTTGCCCGGGCTACAAGAGCGGCATCGTCTTTCCGAGCAAATCCGTCATCCCGGCGAAAGCCAGGATGACGAGCAACAGCAACATCCCACCCATCCCAATCAAATCACCTCACCACCCGCATCCGCGGCGGCCCGCCCTTGCGCCGGAACGGCGGCTGCCCGCGCCAGTAACGGATCAGCAACCAGCCGAACAGCATGCCGCCCAGATGCGCGAAATGCGCCACGCCCGGCATCGTGTTGGTGACGCCCAGCAGCAGCTCGATCGCGCCGTAGACGATCACCAGCGTGCGCGCCTTCATCGGGATCGGCGGGATCAGCAGCATCACGCGCTGGTTCGGGAACAGCATGCCGTAGGCGAGCAGCAGGCCGAAGATGCCGCCGGACGCACCGACCGTGGGGTACGCCGCCGAGCCCTGCGACACCGTCCACATGCCCACCGCCAGCTGGCACAGCGCCGCGCCGACAATGCACACCAGGTAGTACGTGAGGTAACGGCGGTCGCCCCAGACGTGTTCCAGCGGCGCGCCGAACATCGCCAGCGCGAGCATGTTGAACAACAGGTGCGCGAAACCGCCATGCATGAAGCCGTAGGTGACCAGCTGCCACGGCATGAAGCCGACGCCGTACAGGTCGGCATCGCTGTTCGGCGGCCAGAGCATGAACTGCGCGAGTGCGACGTCACCGATGATCAGCTGCAGCACGAACACGAGTCCGTTCGCGATCAGCAGGGCCTTGGTGACGGGGGGAAGGTTGGAGAACATCGCGACTCCTTCAAGTGCGCTACATGGTAGCCGCCGCGACGGGCGACTGCGTTCGCGCGCGATACACGCACCGCGCCCTGGACCGTCGGGCGCGACCGGTCAGCGGCCGGCGCCGCGCCGTGCCGCGCCCCTGGCGGGCGGCTTGCGCGCGGCTCCCGCGGACTTCGGCGTGGAAGCTCGGCGCTTGCGCGCGTCGGGCGGCGACATCGGCATGCCCCACATCTGCTCGTCCAGCGTCGCCGCGGCGCGCTGGCCCTTCACGCGGCCGGCTTCCACATGCACGCCTTCGGCGCGCAGCCGCTGGCTCTGTTCGCGGAAGCCGCGCGAGCCCTCCGGGAAGGCGATGCGGCCATCCGAACGCAGCACGCGATGCCACGGCAGGCGCGGGTCGTCGTTCTGGCCGAGCAGGCGCGCGACCAGGCGGGCCCGACCCGGCAGGCCCGCGCGACGGGCGACCTCTCCGTAGCCTGCGACCTCGCCCGCCGGGATCGCCCGGATCGCGGCGAGAATCCGTCCATGTGCGTCGTCGGCAGCGGGCTTGCTCATCGCGGTAGCATACCGGTCTCCCCCGGAAGGAGCCGCCCGTGCGCAACTTCGACTCTATCCGCCGCCATCTGCAGGCCGCGAAATTCCGCCTGACCGACCACGACGTCGATGTGCTGTGCATCGAACTGTCGCTCGAACACGGCACCCGCCACCAGGCGATCTTCCTGTCCGAACTGGACGACGACGACGGCCGCCCCTACCTGCGCGTGAGCACCGCGGTGTCGCCGATCACCGGCCTGGACGCGAAACGGGCGCTCATCTTCAATTGGCAAAGCCGCGTGGGCTACCTCGCGATCGGCGACCTCGACGGCGTGCCGCACCTGCAGCTGTGCGAGAACCGTCCGTACGACGGGCTCGATCCGGCCGAAATCGACCGCCTCGTGCTGGAGATCGGCGGGCTGGGCGACCGGATGGAACGGATGCTGTCGGCGGGTGGTGATCTGTTCTGATTCGGGATTCGGGATACGAAAAGTCGTGGAAACAAGAAGGCCCGCCGATCGGCGGGCCTTTGCTTTTGCTTGTGATCCTGCGAATCACGAATCCCGAATCACGAATCCCGGCTACTCAAGCCCAGCCGAAGAACCGGAACAGCTCGAAGAACGCGTAGGCGATGCCGCCGGCCGCCGGGATCGTGAGGATCCACGCCCAGATCATCTTCTCCACGACCGTCCACTTGATCGCGTTGAAGCGCTTGGCCGTGCCAACGCCCATGATCGCCGAGGAGATGTTGTGCGTGGTCGAGACCGGGATGCCCAGCGTCGAGGCGGCCATGATCACCGAGGCCGCGCTGGTTTCGGCCGCGAAGCCGTTGATCGGATGCAGCTTCACCAGCTTGTGGCCCAGCGTCTTGATGATGCGCCAGCCGCCCGCGGCGGTACCGGCGGCCATCACGATCGCGCAGGTGAGTTTGATCCACAGGTCGATGTCGTTGTTCTCCAGCGCCGCCGGCGAGGGATGCAGGAACGCCAGCCACGACGGCAGGTTGTCCAGCGTGCCGGCCGACTGCGCGCCGACCAGCGCCAGCGCGATGATGCCCATGGTCTTCTGCGCGTCGTTCATGCCGTGCGCGAAGCCCATGCCGGCCGCGGAGGCCAACTGCGCCTTGCCGAAGAACGCGTTGACCCAGCGCGGACGCGCCATGCGCGCCAGCACGCCGCCGCTGCGCGCCATGAAGGAGATGATCGCGAACAGGATGCCCATCACCAGGAAGCCCGCCGCGAAGCCCAGCAGCGGCGAGGACACCATCGGCACGATCACCTTCCACAGCACGCCGGCGCTCTTGTAGAGGGGCTCGGTGGGCTTGGACCAGATCACCGAATGGAAGTTGTTGCTCGCCGCGGCCACGGCCGCGCCGCACAGGCCGCCGATCAGCGCGTGCGAGGACGAGGACGGCAGGCCCTTCCACCACGTGATCAGGTTCCACACGATCGCGCCCAGCAGCGCGCACAGGATCAGCTGCGAGGTGACTTCGACCACGCCGGTGTCGAGCAGGCCCGAGGCGATCGTCTTGGCCACCGCGGTGCCCCACAGGGCGCCAAGCAGGTTGGTGGTCGCCGCGAGCATCACCGCCTGCATCGGCGAGAGCACCTTGGTCGCCACCACCGTGGCGATCGAGTTGGCGGTGTCGTGGAAGCCGTTGATGTACTCGAACGCGAGCGCCGCGAACACCACGACCAGGACCAGGGTCAGCATCGGCCCGGCCCCTTACGAGTTCTTCAACACGATTTCGTAGGCGACCACGCCGGCTTCGCGGCAACGGTCGATGGCCTTCTCCAGGATCTCGAAGAACTCCTTGAGCAGGAACATCTGCAGGTTGTCGAGCTGGCCGGAGTAGATGTCGCGGTACAGCTCGAGCATCAGGCGGTCGGCTTCGTTCTCGATCGCCCGCAGCTGGTCGTTGAGCGCCTTCATCGGCTCCAGCTTCAGGTTGCGCAGCTCGTGCACCATCTTCACCACCACCGCCGACGCCTGCTCGAGCATCGCCGCGCGCGGCGCGAAGTCGATGTGCTCCAGGTGGCGCGTGGCCAGGGAATAGCGGTCGGCGAACTTCTCGACCTGCTTGGGAATCTTGTACAGCGCCGAGGCCAGGGCCTCGATGTCCTCGCGCTCGATCGGCGTGATGAAGCTGTTGACCAGCTCGTGGCTGATCTTGTCGGACGCCTCGCGTTCGCGCTGGCGGGCCAGCTTGAAGGCGTCCAGCGCGGGCTGGCGATCGGCGGCCTTGAGCATGGCGTGCAGGGCCTTGGTGCTGTCGTGGGCGGCGACGGCGGCCTCCTCCAGCAGCGTGTAGAACTGGTTGCCTTGGCCGAAGATCGTTTGCAGGGAGAACATGCGGAGGGGGCCTCGTGTTGCCGGAACGCCCGGCTCGGTGGGTCTGCGGGGCGAATTATGACGGTTTGGCGACGAAGTCGCGCGCCCGGTACGGGTTGATTTCGGTCGGGCTGCTACCATCCTGAGGCCTGATCCCCCATTTCACCCTGCCTCCACGCAATGGACGACGACCCGGAAAGGCCGCCCGCCCCCGCCTTCGCATGCCCTCACGGCCCCTGCACCCCAGCCTGCCATCCTGACGGACTGAGCGCATGCTGGAACTATTGATCGTCATTGCCCTGATCTTCCTCAACGCCTTCTTCGCGATGTCGGAGATGGCGCTGATGACCTCGCGCAAGATCAAGCTCAAGCAGATGGCCGAGTCCAGCCGCGGCGCGCAGGTCGCGCTGGAGCTGGCCGAGCACCCCGACAACCTGCTGTCCACCGTGCAGGTGGGCATCACGCTGATCGGCGTGCTGACCGGCCTGTTCGGCGGCGAAGCGATCGGCCTGGCGATCGCCGGCTGGCTGGAAGGCGTGCTGCCCAACGCCCGCGAATACGCGCGCGGCATCGGCATCGGCACCGCCGTGGGCCTGATCACCGCCGCGCAGGTCATCTTCGGCGAGCTGATCCCCAAGCGCCTGGCGCTCACCGCGTCCGAACGCATCGCGTGCACGGTGTCGATCCCTCTGTACTGGCTGTCGCGCATCGCGCGGCCGATCGTCGCCATGCTGGGCATGATCAACCGCTTCTTCCTGCGCCTGCTGGGCGTGAAGGACGACGCCCGCAGCGCCATCAGCGAAGAGGAAATCCGCCTGCTGGTGAGCGAAGGCCACGAGCAGGGCGTGATCGACGCCGACGAGCGCAAGATGATGAACCGCGTGCTCGGGCTGGGCGACCGCACCGCCGACAGCCTGATGACCCCGCGCACGCGCATCACCTGGCTGGATGCGGCGGTGGAGTTCGCCGAGAACCTGGCGACCATGCGCGAGACGCCGTTCTCGCGTTATCCGGTCTACCGCGAGAACGACAGCGAGGTGCTGGGCATCCTGGAGGTGAAGTCGCTCCTCGACCGCCTCGACGAGAAGGCGCCGGACCTGTTCAAGGAACTGCGCGAGCCGCTGTTCGTGTCCGAATCCACGCATGCGATGAAGCTGCTGGAGATCTTCCGCGAGGAGCAGCAATCGCTCGCGCTGGTGGTTGACGAATACGGCGACGTCACCGGCATGGTCACCGTCGCCGACCTGATGGATGCCATCGTCGGCCGCGTGCACGCCATCGGCGGTGTGCTCGGCGAGGCCGAGGACGACAGCCATGCGCCGGTGGTGGAGCGCGCGGACGGCTCGTTCCTGATCGACGGCTCGCTGCCGGTGGAAGACCTGCGCGAACTCATCGGCGGCGGGCGCCTGCCCGACGAGGACGAGCACGACTTCCATACCGCCGCCGGCATGGTCATCGCGCATTTCGGCCGCATTCCCTACGTCGGCGAGCATTTCGACTGGGCGCAGTGGCGCGTGGAAGTCGTGGACCTGGACGGTCCGCGCATCGACAAACTGCTGCTGTACAGGCGGCCCGAGCCGGAGCCGGTGACGGATGACGCCACCTCCGGCTGACCACGACCGCGACAAGCCCCGCGAGGCGGGAACGCGCCTGCTGCTGGACGTGTTCGCGGCGGGCGATCCCGACGAACAGCTGCGCATGGGCGACGTGCTGCACGGCCTGGGCGACCGTTCGTTCGGGATGCTGCTGTTCGTCTCGACCATTCCGGCGTTCATTCCGATTCCCGGCGTCGGCGGTGCGATCAGCGGACCGCTGGTGATCCTGATCGGACTGCAGTTGCTGATCGGACTGCGCCAGCCGTGGCTGCCGAAGTTCCTCGCCCGGCGCGGGCCGCATCGCCACGCGATGAAGCGCTTCCGCGACCTGCTCGCGCCGTGGCTGACCCGGCTGGAGAAGGTCGTGAAACCGCGCCTGCCGGTGCTGCTCGACCATCGCCTGGCGGACTTCTTCACCGGCGCGCTGCTGGTGCTGCTCGGACTGCTGCTTTCGCTGCCGATTCCGTTCACCAACTACCTGTTCGGCGCGTTGCTGCTGCTGTTCGCCTTCGCGCTGCTGGAGCGCGACGGCTGGCTGATGGCCGTCGCCTGGGCAGCGGGCGCGGTGGCGATCACCGTGTTCGGCGTGCTGTCGGGAAGCCTTGCGACGGCGGCTGCGGGTTGGATCGACATGCTGTTCTGAGGCGCGGTGACGCGCTCAGGCCAGAACCAGATCCGCCCACTCGAAGAAGTGCGCATCGCCGTCGAAGCACACCTCGATCATCGTCGGGTGCGTGTCGGCATGGATGCTCATCACCTGGCCGGTCTGGCCGAACTGGTCGCGGCGCGGATTCGTCACCCGTACGTCGCCGCCGATGATCAGATCGGCGTCGCTGAACTCGATCACGGCACTCTCCACCTGATGGACTGCCGGCAGGGTCGCGCGCCGCGGACGGCGCGGTGATGCGCCGGGTCAAATAACGGTCGGGAAAAAGTCGCTTGGCTCCGGCTGTCGGGCGTGGCCTGACAGGCCGTACCGCGACGCGCGCTTGCCGCGCGAACTGAACAGCGCACACGCCTCAAGACGCAACATTCCGCGCCGATAGAAGCATCGCGGGGAACGGAGGTCCCGCGTCCCTTGGCCTCCGGAACTCCCATGTCCACCTCACGTTCGACCAGCGTGCAAACCAAGCTGCTGGGCGCGCTCGCGCTCGGCCTCACCGTCATCCTCTTCTGCGCGCTCGGCGGTCTCGCCTCCGCGTGGCTCAGCCTGTCCACCGAAGTGCCGCCACAGGTGCAGCGCGCCGCCGACGCCGAACGCGTCGGCCGCGAGTTCCGCGCGCAGGTGCAGGAATGGAAGAACGTGCTGATCCGCGGCAATGACCCGGCGATGCTGGAAAAACACCTAAAGGCCTTCAAGGACAACGGCGCGCAGGTGCAGACGCTCGCGACCCAGCTGGCCGACGGCATCGACGATCCGGACGCGGCGAAGATCGCCCGCGAGTTCGTGCAGCAGCACGCGGCGTTGCAGGCGAATTACCTCGACGCGCTGGAGGCGTTCGCCGAATCCGGTTACGACACGCACGTCGGCGACGCCGCGGTGCAAGGCATGGATCGCGAGCCCACGCGCGTCCTGGAGTCGCTGATCGATCGCACCAAGACGCTCGCCGACGCGGCGGTGTTGAAGACCTCGCAGGACGCCCGTCGCGGGCTGGTCGTCGCCGCCGCGCTCACCGTGCTCGCCGCGCTGGCGCTGGTGATCGCCATCGCCTGGTGGGTGCGCCGCTCGATCGTGCAGCCCATCGTGCAGGTCGCGCTCGCCGCGCAGGCGGTGTCGCGCGGCGAACTGGATTCGCGTCTCTCGGTGACCACGCGCGACGAGATCGGCACCCTCGCCCGCGCGATGCTCGACGTCACCGGCACGCTGACCGCGGTCTCCGCCGCGCAGGCCGACATGGCCGCGCGCCACGACGCCGGCGAAATGGGCTTCCGCATGGATGCCGCGCGTTTCCCTGGCGCCTACGGCCGCATGGTCGAGGACACCAACGCGCTCGTCGGCGCGCAGGTGTCGTTGATCGAACGCATGCTCGGCGTGATGCAGCGCTACGCGGTGGGTGACCTGTCGGTCGACATGGACGAACTACCGGGCGAAAAGGCTTCGATCACGCGCGCGATGGCCGCCTCCAAGCGCAACCTCGGCGCGATCAACGCGGAAATCCGCCGCCTGGTGGCCTGCGCGGCCGAAGGCGATTTCGCCACGCGCGGCGACGAAGCGGCGTTCCAGCACGATTTCCGCGACATGGTAGCGGGCCTCAACCGCCTGATGGCCGGCACCCACGGCAACCTGCAGCAGCTCTCGACGTTGCTGCGCGCGATCGCCGACGGCGACCTCACCGCGCGCATGCAGGGCGAACACCACGGCGTGTTCGCGACGATGCGCAACGACGCGAACGCGACCGTCGAACGGCTGCTGGAAATCGTCGGCGGCATCGTCGAGGTGACGCGCGCGATCAACGGCGCCGCCGCCGAAATTTCCGCCGGCAACAACGACCTGGCGCAGCGCACCGAACAGCAGGCGGCGAGCCTGGAGGAAACCGCGGCGTCTATGGAGGAACTGACCACCACCGTGCGCCAGAATGCGCAGAGCGCGCGCGAGGCCAGCCAGCAGGCCGGCGAAGCGGCCGACGTGGCGCGCGACGGTGGCCGCGTCGTCGGCGACGTCGTCGCGACGATGGAAGGCATCGAGAAGTCGTCGCGCCGCATCGCCGAAATCATCGGCGTGATCGACGGCATCGCCTTCCAGACGAACATCCTCGCGCTCAATGCGGCCGTGGAAGCGGCGCGCGCGGGAGAACAGGGCCGCGGCTTCGCGGTGGTCGCCGGTGAAGTGCGCGCGCTCGCGCAGCGTTCGGCGAGCGCGGCGAAGGAGATCAAGGGCCTCATCGAGGATTCGGTGAGCCAGGTGACGACCGGTTCGGCGCTGGTGTCGCAGGCCGGCGGCACGATGCAGCGCATCGTCGAGTCGGTGCAGCGCGTGACCGGACTGGTGACCGAAATCGCCGCGGCCTCGCAGGAACAGGCCGCCGGCATCGAGCAGGTCAGCCGCACCGTCGTCCACATGGACGAGGCGACGCAGCAGAACGCCGCGCTGGTGGAGGAAGCTTCGGCGACGGCGAAGTCGATGGTCGACCAGGCGGCGCAGCTGGGCGGCGCGGTGTCGGTGTTCCGCACGCAGGGCACCCACGCATTCGCCGCGGCAGCGTGACACGTCGAAGCGACCGCTTCGGCACGTTCGCGCGACGGGAGCGCGAGGCATCATGATCGCCTCCTTTCCGCACGACGTGCCTGCATGAACACGCCTGCCCCCACCCCGGACTTCGCCGTCGGCCAGCTCTGGCGCTGCACTGGCCGCTCGCTCGTCGAGACGCCGAAGCTGCTGATCAACCGCATCGACGAGCATCCGCTCGGCGGCCAGATCTTCCACGCGACCGTCTACGGCGTGCGTGTACGTAATCCGCGCCTGCCGGGCGGAATCATGGACAAACTGATGCACGTGCCGGTCACGCGCGACGTGCTCGAACAGAGCACCACGGCGCTGGAAGGCACGCGACCGATCGACCCGATCTTCCAGCAAGGTTACCGGGAATGGAAGCAGGCCTTCGATGCGGGCCGCGCGGGCTCGTTCGGCGTGCCGTTGGCCACGATCCTGGAGATCATCGAGCGCGGCATGAACGGTCAAGGGCGCTGATCCGACGTCCTCTTCACGCCTCGCCGAGGGGACGGAAGCGAAAAGGCCCCGCGGTGCGGGGCCTTTTCCTTAGACGTTGAAACTGCGTATCAGGCGAACGGATCCTGCAGCACCATCGTGGCGTCGCGGTCCGGACCGGTGCTGACGATGGCGATCGGGCAGCCGGCCAGTTCCTCCAGCGCGCGCAGGTAGGCACGTGCGGCGGGCGGCAGCTTGTCCCACTCGGTGATGCCGTGCGTGCTCTCTTCCCAGCCCGGGAATTCCAGGTACACCGGCGTGCACTCTTCCCAGCCCGCCGCATCGAGCGGCGCGTACTCGGTGCGCTTGCCGCGGTATTCGTAGGCGATGCAGATCTTCAGCTTCTCCATGCCGTCGAGCACGTCGAGCTTGGTGATGCACAGGCCGGTGATGCCGTTGACGGCCACCGCGCGACGCAGCGCGACGATGTCCATCCAGCCACAGCGACGCGGACGACCGGTGGTGGCGCCGTATTCCTGGCCGCGATCGCGCAGGCCCTGGCCGATGTCGTCGTCCAGTTCGGTCGGGAACGGACCGCCGCCGACGCGCGTGGCGTAAGCCTTGGCGATCCCGAGCACGTAGTCGATCGCGTCCGCGCCCACGCCGGTGCCGGCATACGCGCCGCCGACGGTGGTGTTGGAGGAGGTCACGTACGGATAGGTGCCGTGGTCGATGTCGAGCAGCGAGCCCTGCGCGCCTTCGAACAGCACCTTCTGGCCCTGCTTGCGCAGCTCGTGGAGGATGCCGGCGACGTCGGACTTCATCGGCTCGACGTATTCGCCGAAGGCCAGCGCTTCGTCCAGCGTCTGCTGGAAGTCGACCGCGTCCACGCCCAGGTACTTGGTCAGCACGAAGTTGTGGTAGTCCATGGTCGCGCGCAGCTTGTCGGCCAGTTGCTGCGGGTAATGCAGGTCGGCCACGCGGATGCCGCGACGCGCGACCTTGTCCTCGTACGCCGGGCCGATGCCGCGGCCGGTGGTGCCGATGGCCTTGCCGCCGGCGGCCTTCTCGCGGGCCTGATCCAGCGCGATGTGGTACGGCATGATCAGCGGCGTGGCCGGGCTGATCTTCAGGCGCGAGCGGACCTCCACGCCGTTGGCTTCCAGCTCGGCGATTTCCTTCTGCAGCGCCGCCGGCGACAGCACGACGCCGTTGCCGATCAGGCACAGCGCGCCTTCGCGCAGGATGCCGGAAGGAATCAGGTGCAGGACGGTCTTCTTGCCGCCGATGACCAGCGTGTGGCCGGCATTGTGGCCGCCCTGGAAACGCACCACCGCCCCGATGTCCTGCGTGAGCAGATCGACGATCTTGCCCTTGCCTTCATCGCCCCATTGGGCACCGAGAACGACGACTGACTGACCCATTTCGAAGCTCCTGACTCCGTTGCTTTGGATGGCCGCACGGCCGGGCCGCTCGCGGGGACTCCGGATGGGGCCCGCAAACAGCAAGAAAGCCGGCGGGGCGCTGGGCCCCGTCCGGCTTTTGTGCATTATCCGGGTTTTGGGTCGGCGGGACCACCCCGCCGCGATGGCCGGCCTTCACCCTGGCCGGCCCAGGCCGCGATCAACGTCCAATGGCCTCGATCGGCACGCTCCGGGCGTGACTCAACCGCGAACCAGCCACAGCGAGAGCAGTCCGATCCCGACCACCACCCCGCCGACCACGCGCAGCTGCCGGTCCGGCAGGGCGTGGAGCTGCTCGGCGGCGCGCTTCCAGCCGCGCGGCGCGGCGAAGAGGAACAGGCCCTCCAGCACCGCGACCAGGCACAGGGCCGACACCAGTTGTTCCAGCATGCGGGCGGTCAGCGATCCGAACGCAGGTACTGCAGGAACGGGTCGTCCTTGCTCAGCACGATCACGCCGTCGCCATTGGCGAACGACTTGCGGTACGCATCCAGGCTGCGCTGGAACGCGAAGAAGCCCGGATCCTTGTTCGCCGCCTCGGCGAACAGGCGCGTGGCCTCGGCATCGCCTTCGCCACGCAGCTTCTGCGCGTCGCGCTCGGCCTCGGCGACGATCACCGCCTTGTCGCGATCGGCCTTGGCGCGGATCGCCTGCGCCTGCTCCAGGCCTTCGGCGCGCAGCTGGCTGGCGACCTGCAGGCGCTGGCTGCGCATCTGGTTGTAGACCGAGCCGACGACGTTGCTGTCCTGCGGCAGGTCGATACGCTTGATGCGGATGTCGACGATCTTCACGCCCAGCGTCTGCGCGCCCTGGTTGATCGCGTCGAGCTGGCGGCCGATCACCGACGTGCGGTCGCCCGACACCACCTGCTGCAGCGTGCGCGAGTTGATCTCGTTGCGCAGCGAGTCGCGGATGATCGGCGCCAGACGCTCGACCGCGGTGGTCTCGTCGCCGCCGGTGGCTCGGTAGAACGTGCGCATGTCCTGGATGCGGCCCAGCGCGAAGAAGTCGACGCTGACGTTCTGCTTGTCGTAGGTGAGGTAGCGCTCCGGTTCGGCGTCGAGCACCTGCAGGCGGCGGTCGAACACGCGCGCGCTTTCGACCAGCGGCCACTTGAAGTGCAGGCCCGGGCCGATGTCGGTGCGCACCACGCGGCCGAGGTTGAGCACGATCGCGCTGTGCCCTTCCCTCACCACGAACACCGAACCGAGCAGCGCGAACAGGGCCGCGACGACGGCGGCGATCCACAGGGAGAATTTCATCGCGTCACCTCCTCACGGCCGGACGGCCGGGGCGAACGAGCGGGTCGGGGCGTCTCGACGGGTTCCGTGCTGGCCGGAGGCGCGAGCAGGTCGGGCGTGAGCAGCGGCGAATTCGGTGCCGGCGCCGGCGTGCGGCGCTCGCCGATCGGCACGTACAGGATCTGGCGGGAATCGGCACCGACGATCGTGCGGTTGTCGGACAGCACGTCCTGCACCGTGTCCAGCCACAGGCGCTTGCGCGTGACGTCCGGCGCGGCCTTGTACTGGTCGACCATCAGCGAGAAGCGGGCGGCATCGCCCTGCGCGCGCGCGACCGTCGCGGTCTTGTAACCCTCGGCGCCGGCGCGCACGCGCGCGGCCTCGCCTCGGGCTTCCGGCACGATCTGCTTCGCGTAGGCCTGGGCCTGGTTGATCTGCGTGGTCTTGTCGGACGCGGCGCGCTGCACTTCGTCGAACGCGTCCTTCACCTCGTCCGGCGGACGCGCGTTGGGCAGGTTCAGTTCGGTGACCACCAGGCCGGTGCGATAGGCCTGCAGCGAGGACTGCAGCCGCTCGCGCACGGTGGTGGTGAGTTCGGCGCGCGCGTTGAGCACGGTGTCGAGATCGGAACGGCCGACCTGCTCGCGCACGGCGCTCTGCGCGGCTTCCTTCAGCACGCGGTCGGCATCGCGCGAACCGAACAGGTACATCTGCGGATCGCCGATGCGGTACTGCACGTTGATGTCGACGTTCACGATGTTCGCATCGCGCGTGAACACCGGCACGGTGTCGCTGTAGGCGTTGCTCTGGGTCGCGTTGACCTTGGTCACGCGCTCGATCGGCCAGGGCATCTTGAAATGCGGGCCCGGCTGCAGCACGCGCGAGAACTGGCCGAAGCGCAGGACCACGCCGCGTTCCTGTTCGGTCACCAGCACGAAGCAGTTGAAGGCCAGCCACAGCGCGAAGACGATGCCGACCCAGCGCAGGATGCCGCCGCTGCCGCCACCGCCGCCGAAGATGCCGCGCAGCGGATCGAGCAGCGCGTCGAGGCCGCGCCCGCCGGGCCTGCGGCGGGGGTTTCGTCCGTTCGAACCGCCGGAATTGTCACTGCCAGGGGTGTTCCAGGCCATGCCTGCTCCAAAGGAAGGATCCGCGTCCGCATTCAGCCGCGCGGACGTGCGTCGATTCTAGGTGGGGGTGCGATGTGCCTCAAGCAAGGCGGCCGAAGCGCCTAACTCGCCCAGGCCGCGTCCTCGTCTTCCTGCTCGGGCAACAGCGGACGCAGCGCCTCGCCGTGCGCCTGCACGAACAGGCGTTGCGCGTCGGCCAGCGGCAGGTCGACGCGGATGCGCCAGCCGTGTTCGTCGTGCTCCTCGCCACGCACCGCGCCCAGGTCGTGCAGGCGCGCGCGCAGCTTCGCCGCCTGCGGCGGCAGGCGCACTTCGCCGACGACGTGGCGCAGCTCCAGCGCTTCGGCGAGCGCCTGACGCAGCAGGTCCAGGCCCGAGCCGTCGCGCGCCGACAGCCATACGCGCAAGCGCCCTTCGGCCGGGCGGTCGATGCGCGGCGCGACCGCCTCGCCGTCGTTGCCGAGCCGGTCGATCTTGTTGAACACCAGCACCTGCGGCAGATCGCCCGCGCCGATGTCCTTGAGCACTTCGTCGACCTGCGCGATGCGTTCGTCGCGCAGCGGATCGGCGGCATCGACGACATGCAGCAGCAGGTCGGCCTCGCGCGCCTCGGCCAGGGTCGAACGGAACGCGGCGACCAGTTCGTGCGGAAGATCGCGCACGAAACCGACGGTGTCGGCCAGCACCACGCCGCCGCCGGACAGCTCGATGCGCCGCACCGTCGGGTCCAGCGTCGCGAACAGCTGGTCCGCGGCATAGGCTTCCGCGCCGGTCAGCGCGTTGAACAGGGTCGACTTGCCGGCGTTGGTGTAGCCCACCAGCGCCACGCGCGGCAGTTCGCTGCGCACGCGCGCGCGACGCATCTGGGTGCGCTGGACTTCGACCTTCTCCAGCCGCTTCTGCAGCTGCTCCAGGCGCTTCTGCAGCAGGCGGCGGTCGGTTTCCAGCTGGGTTTCGCCGGGACCGCGCAAGCCGATGGAACCGCCGCGCTGGCGCTCAAGGTGGGTCCAGCCGCGCACCAGTCGCGTGGCCATGTGCTTGAGCTGGGCCAGTTCGACCTGCAGCTTGCCGTCATGGCTGTGGGCGCGCTGGGCGAAGATGTCCAGGATCAGACCGGTGCGGTCGACCACGCGGCGCTGAAGCGCGCGTTCGAGGTTGCGTTCCTGGCCGGGCGACAGCGGATGGTTGACGAGGATGAGGTCGGCGCCGGTCGCATCGGCCGCGGCCTTCACCTCTTCCAGCTTGCCGCTGCCGATGAGCATGGCGGCGTTGGGGCGGTCGATGCGCGCGGTGAGCACCGCGGCGACCGTCGCGCCCGCGGAACGGGCGAGATCGGCGAACTCCTCCAGCAATCCCTCGTCCGGCGGACCGCCGGCATGGGGTTGGATCAGGAGGGCGTGCTCGCCTTTGCGGGATCGTTCGAACAAACCAGGTCGACCTGTACGGGGGCAGGAAGACAAGATGGGCGCCGACCCGCGGCGGCACAAGGGCCGCAGGTCATCGCGCCGCCGGCCGGGTGCGACCCGGCCGGTCGCGGGGCCTTACTCGGCATCGTCGGCACCCTCGGCGCCGGATTCGGACGACTGGACGTAGCCGCCGCCCGGCCCCACGCGCACGTTGCGCGCCGGCACCACGGTGGAAATCGCGTGCTTGTAGACCATCTGGCTGACGGTGTTGCGCAGGAGGACGACGAACTGGTCGAAGGACTCGATCGTGCCCTGCAGCTTGATGCCGTTGACCAGGTAGACCGACACCGGCACGCGTTCGCGCCTGAGCGCGTTCAGGAAAGGATCCTGCAAAGACTGTCCTTTGGACATGTTGTTCCCCAACTCGTTCTAGTTATCAGTGGTGTTGCAGCCCGGCGTCAGACGGGGGCGCATCGCCGGTCCGTCCCCACAGCGGCGACCGCCCGATGGTAGCGCAAACCCGCCACGGTGCACGCGCACCGGATTCAACGCCCGGCCGGTCCGCCGGGCGGTCGCATGAAGGCCGACAGCACCGCCTCCAGCGCGTCGCGCTGGACCAGTGGGTCGAACCAGAGCGCGTCGAGTTCCCCGCGCAGCCAGGTGAGCTGGCGCTTGGCGAGCTGCCGGGTGGCGTACACGCCGCGATCGCGGAACTCCGCGGCCTCGGTATCGCCCTCCAGGTGCTCCCACGCCTGCCGGTACCCCACCGCGCGCAGGGCCGGCAGGTCGAGCGGCGCCGGATGGTCGCGCAGCTGCGGAATCGCCCGCAGCGCACGGACTTCGTCCAGGAAGCCATCCGCCAGCATCAGGTCGAACCGCCGCGCGATGCGCTCGTGCAGCGTCGCGCGATCGGCCGGCGCCAGGATCAGCCTGAGCACCCGCACCGGCAGGCGCGGCGGTGGCGGCTCGCGGCGCCAGTCGCTGATGGTGCGGCCGGAGAGGCGGAACACCTCCAGCGCCCGCTGGATGCGCTGCGCGTCGGTGGCGTGGATGCGCGCGGCGGCCTCCGGGTCGATGCCGGCCAGTTCGGCATGCAGCGCCGTCCAGCCGTGGCGTTGCGCCTCGGCTTCCAGCTGCGCCCGCACGCGGGCGTCGGCCTCGGGCATCGGCGAGAGGCCGCGCAGCAGCGCATGGAAATACAGGCCGGTGCCGCCGGCGAGGATCGGCAGGCGCCCGCGCGTGAGGATGTCGTCCACCGCACGGCGCGCGTCCTGCGCGAACTCCGCCGCCGAGTACGGCTGCCACGGCTCGCGCAGGTCGATCAGGTGGTGCGGCACGCGCGCCTGCTCCGCCAGCGTCGGCTTGGCCGAACCGATGTCGAGCCGCTTGTACACGAGCGCGGAATCGACGCTGACGATCTCGCCGCCGAAGCGTTCGGCCCAGTCGAGCGCGAGCGCGGTCTTGCCCGAGGCGGTCGGGCCCATCAGGGCAATCGCGATGGGGCGCGTGTCGGCGGGCATGTCGGAGGCGGCAACTCGGGGGCGTAGCCTCGCACAGCGGCACCGCGCGCGAAACTCGCCGCTTTCCACACAAGGTGTGGAGAACCACTGGGGCAAGGCTGTTGATAAGACGCCGCAGCCCAGACGTCGCAAGCGTTCCCGGGTGAATGGCGAAATTTTGGCCAGCCCGCCGCGGCTATCCACACCGCCTGTGGACAAGCCTGCGGACAGCGGTGTGGAGAGTCCCCGCATCGCTCGCAGTCACGGGGCTTGCCGCAGGTTTGGACAAAAAATCACCACACATTCTTCTTGACGACGGCGTCCGTTTCGGCATCACCGCCCCATGCTCCGGGAACAGGTCCCGACGCCACAATCGCAACTATCCACATCGCCTGTGGACAAGCCTGCGGACATCGATGTGGAGACGTGGCTGCACCCCTTGCGGTGCAAGCACCGCAAGGGGTTTGGCGAAAAACTGACCGCAGGAAACGTTTGACTTGCGCGTCCATTTCGGCATCGCGCCGCATCGCATTCGCGCACGATGCATTTCGATATCCACACCGCTTGTGGACAAGCATGCGGACATCGTTGTGGAGACGATGCCGCAAGCCTTGCAGCGCAAGCGTTTCCGGGATCTGGCTAGAAATTGACCACTCGAATCGCTTGACGGGGAGGGCGATTCGGGCATCGAAACGCGCGGTATCCACACAAGCTGTGGACAAGCATGCGGACAGCGGTGTGCGTATCGCGTCGCAGCCCTTGCGCCACAAGGCGCGCGGCATGTTTGATCAAAAAATCGCCACGCGGCGATGTCGCGATGTCAATCGTCGTCGGGCCACTTCGGCATCGACGGCGCCGGCTTCGCGCGCGGCATCGCCTGCGAGGCGATCGCGTTCCACACCTTCAGCGCGTCGACGGTGGCGGCCACGTCGTGCACGCGCAGCAGCTTCGCGCCGCGTTGCGCGGCGATCAGGTGCGCGGCGACGGAACCGGTCGCGCGGTCGCGCGGCTCGTTGCGTCCGGTGATCTCGCCGATCGTGCGCTTGCGCGAAAGTCCCGCGAGCACCGGAACGCCGAGTTCGGCAAAACGCTCCAGCTGCGCGAGCAAGGCGAGGTTGTGCTGCGTGTTCTTGCCGAAGCCGAAACCCGGATCGACGACGATCTTCTTCTTCGCGATGCCGGCCATTTCCGCGGCGAAGATGCGCTCGGCGAGGAAGCGGTGCACGTCGGCGACGACATCGTCGTAGTGCGGCGCCTCCTGCATCGATCGCGGTTCGCCCTGCATGTGCATCAGCACGACCGGCACGCCGAGCGCGGCGGCCGTGTCGAGCGCGCCTTCGCGGCGCAATGCGTAGACGTCGTTGACCAGGCCCGCGCCGGCCTGCACGGCGGCGCGCATCACTTCGGGTTTCGAGGTGTCGATGCTGATCGGCAGCGAGGTTTCCTTCGCCAGACGTTCGATCACCGGAATCGTGCGACGCAGTTCTTCCTCGACCGGTACGTCGGCCGCCCCGGGCCGCGTGGATTCGCCGCCGATGTCGAGGATGTCCGCGCCCTCCTCGGCCAGCTTCAGGCCGTGCGCCACCGCGGCCTCGAACGTGTCGTGCGCGCCGCCGTCGGAGAACGAGTCCGGCGTGACGTTGACGATGCCCATGACGCGCGCGCGATCCAGCGCGAGGGGACGGCCGTTGCAGTCGAGGATGGGCGTGGTGTCGAACATGGCGGGCTGTCGTCGCGGGGAAGGTGTGATCTTACGGCTCCGCGCGATGCGAGGTCGGCGGCGCCGGTCTCGCGCCTTGTTGTTGTAGCGCGGGTAAGCGCGGCACGCCCGGGTGAATGACCAGGTCCCCGGGTGCGCTGCGCTTACCCGGGCTGCAAGAGCCGCGTCGTCCCGACCAAGAAAAGAGCCGGCGCAAGGCCGGCTCTTCGAACGACTTCGCGATGGCTGCGGATCAGGTCTGCGCCGCAGGGCCGCCGATCGTGCCCGGGCGCTCGCCGTCGTCCTTCGGCGTCTTGCCGGACTTCGACCAGTCGGCCGGCGGGCCCGGACGGCGGCCGGCCATGATGTCGTCGATCTGGTGCGCGTCGATGGTTTCGTACTGCAACAGCGCGTCGGCCATCATGTGTAGCTTGTCGAGGTTGTCCTTGAGGATCTGCGTGGTGCGGCCGTAGGCCTTGTCGAGGATGCCGCGCACCACTTCGTCGATCTTGCGCGCGGTCTCGTTCGACACGTTCTTGTGCTGCGTGACCGAACGGCCCAGGAACACCTCGTCCTCTTCCTCGCCGTAGGCGATCGGACCCAGTTCGTCCGACAGGCCCCACTTGGTGACCATGTTTCGGGCCATCTTGGTGGCGCGCTCGATGTCGTTGGACGCACCGGTGGTGACCTTGTCGGCACCGAAGATCAGCTCCTCGGCGACGCGGCCACCGTACAGCGAGCAGAGCTGCGATTCGATCGCGGTCTTGTTGTAGCTGTACTTGTCGCCTTCCGGCAGGTACATCGTCACGCCCAGCGCGCGACCGCGCGGGATGATGGTGACCTTGTAGACCGGGTCGTGCTCCGGAACGATGCGGCCGACGATGGCGTGGCCCGCCTCGTGGTAGGCGGTGAGCTTCTTCTCGTCCTCGCTCATCGCCATCGAACGACGCTCGGCACCCATCAGGATCTTGTCGCGCGCACGGTCGAAGTGCTCCATGCGCACGTCCTTGGCGTTCTCGCGCGCGGCGAACAGCGCCGCCTCGTTGCACAGGTTCGCCAGGTCCGCGCCGGAGAAGCCCGGCGTGCCGCGCGCGATCGTCATCGGATCGACGTCGTCGTGCAGCGGCAGCTTGCGCATGTGCACGCGCAGGATCTGCTCGCGGCCCTTCACGTCCGGCAGGCCGACCACGACCTGTCGGTCGAAACGACCCGGACGCAGCAGCGCCGGATCGAGCACGTCCGGACGGTTGGTCGCGGCGATCACGATCACGCCCTCGCCGCCCTCGAAGCCGTCCATCTCGACCAGCAGCTGGTTGAGCGTCTGCTCGCGCTCGTCGTGACCGCCGCCCAGGCCCGCGCCACGATGGCGGCCCACAGCGTCGATCTCGTCGATGAAGATGATGCAGGGCGCGTGCTTCTTGGCCTGGTCGAACATGTCGCGCACGCGGCTGGCGCCGACGCCGACGAACATCTCGACGAAATCCGAACCGGAGATGCTGAAGAACGGCACCTTCGCCTCGCCCGCGATGGCGCGCGCAAGCAGCGTCTTGCCGGTGCCCGGCGGGCCGACCATCAGCACGCCGCGCGGAATCTTGCCGCCCAGCTTCTGGAACTTGGAGGGATCGCGCAGGAATTCGACCAGTTCGCCGACTTCCTCCTTCGCCTCGTCGCAGCCGGCGACGTCGGCCAGCGTGACCTTGACCTGGTCCTCGCCCTGCAGCTTGGCGCGCGAACGGCCGAAGCTCATCGCACCCTTGCTGCCGCCCTGCTGCATCTGGCGCATGAAATAGACCCAGATGCCGATGAACAGCAACCAGGGCAGGACGTTGATGATGATGTAGAGGATCGACGGGCCGCTCTGCGGCGGCTGCTGGTCGATGGCGACCTTGTGGTTGATCAGGTCGTTGATCAGGTCCTTGTCGTCCTTGGGCTTGTAGGTCGTGAACTTCGAGCCGTCGTTGCGCTCACCGGTGATGGTGGCGCCGTCGTCGGCGATCTTCACTTCCTTCACCCGGTCCTGCTGGACCTGGTGGACGAACTGGTCGTACTGGAGCGTTTCGGCAACTCCCGCGCGCGGCCCGAATGCCTGGAAGACCACCATCAGCACGACGGCGACGATCACCCAGAGCAGCAGATTCTTGGCCAAATCGTTCATTCAGTTCCTACCTGGCGCCCTTGGCGCATTGCAGCGGGGGTGGCGCGCACCCGTCCCGGGCGCGTCGCCGTACAACCTTTCGAACCTTACTTCATTACCGCGCGCTTGCCCTGTGCCAGCGCGTAGACCTCGGGCGACCGCTTGCGCGAGGCCTCGGGCTTGCGGATCACGACCCGGTCGTAACGCCGGCGCAGCTCCTTCACGTACTCGTCGAAGCCGACCCCCTGGAACAACTTGATCAGGAAGTTGCCCCCGGTGCGCAGGTGCCGGTCGGCGAAGTCCATCGCCAGCTCCGAGAGGTACATCGCCCGGGGCATGTCGACCGCGTCCACGCCACTCTTATTGGGGGCCATGTCCGACAGGACAAGGTCCACCTGCTGTCCGTTCAGCGCCGCTACCAGGCGGGATAGGACCTCATCTTCCCTGAAATCCCCATGAAGGAATTCGACGCCGGCGAGCGACGGCATGTCGAGGATGTCCAGGGCGATGACCCGGCCCGGACGCGCCGGATCGAGGCGATCGAGCTCCTGCCGGACCCACTGGGACCAGCCGCCCGGGGCGGCGCCCAGGTCCACCACGACCATGCCCGGCTTGAGCAGGCGGTCGCGTTCGACCAGTTCCTCCAGCTTGTAGGCCGCGCGCGAACGCAGGCCCTCGGCCTTGGCCTTCTTCACGAAGGGGTCGGAAAAGTGTTCCTTGAGCCAGCGTTGGCTGGATTTGCTGCGGCTCGCCATCGGCCGGCGTCGAGGTGGGCGTGGGGGTGGTCATGATACCCTGCGCGCCCCCCAGAGGTTTTCCGTACCCCGATGCAGACCGTCCTGACCGCCGCCCAGACCCGCTTCCTGCGCGGCCAGGCCCACGACCTGAAGGCGATGCTGCAGGTGGGCGGCAAGGGCATCACCGACGCGCTGGTGGCGGAGATCGACCTGGCGCTGGAACACCATGAGCTGATCAAGGTGAAGGTCGGCGCCGAGGACCGCGACGCCCGCGACGCGATGATCGGCGAGATCGCCCAGCGCACGGGCGCCGCGCTGGTGCAGCGCATCGGCCACACGGCCGTGCTGTACCGCCCGAGCCGGGACAAGCGCCAGATCGTGCTGCCGCGGGCCTGAGCGCTTCCGGGATTCGGGATTCTTAACGGCCATCTCCCGCGACGCTCGCGGCGCTTCTGCGAATCTCCAGTCCCGCATCCCCGATCCCGCCGCTCATGCAGCTCAACCTCGAACACCCCGACCACGAATTCTTCCTGCGCGCCGCCGACGGCGAATCCGCGCTGGTGAACGAACGTCGCCTGTCCGCGAGTTTCGTGCTCGCGCCGAGCCAACTGGTCGAACACTGGCCGGTGCGCGAGGTGAAGTCGATGACGCCGCAGGATCTCGACGCGGTGCTCGCGCTGGAACCGGAAGTCGTGCTGCTAGGCAGCGGCGCCACGCAGGTGTTCCCGCCGGCGGCGGTGCTCGCGCACTGCCTGCGTGCCGGGGTCGGGCTGGAAACGATGACCAACGCCGCCGCCGCGCGCACGTTCAACGTGCTGGCCGGCGAAGGCCGCCGCGTGGTCGCCGCGTTCGTGCTGCCGGGCTAGTCGCCTTCGCGCGGCAGGAACGGAAGCCGCGCCCACACGCCGTAATGATCCGATGCCCAGCGGCCGTCCGCGTCGGGCGCGGCGAGGATGCGCGTGGATTCCGGTGTCGCGAAGGCGCCCTTTCCGACATGGATGCGGTCGATCCGCGCCGGCGGATTGAAGCGCGGGTTCAGCGTGGCGTGCGCGAGGGTGTCGACCGGCTCGCCCGCATGCGCCGCCGCGTACGCATCGACGAACGCCGCGCGTAGCGGCGCCATCTCCGGTGCATCCGCCACGACGTTGAAGTCGCCGGCGATCACCACCGGCGCATCGCCGCGCGTGGCTTCGACGAACGAAAGCAGATCCGCGATCTGCCGCCCACGCGTCACGCCGCTGCGATCCTCGAAATCCAGATGCACGACATAAAGGTTCACTTCGCGGCCGTGCACCGTCGCGCGCACCCAGCCGGCAATGCGGTACGCCTCGTGCGGCTGCAACCTGCGGAAGCCGCGCTGCGTCGCCGGTTCGCGCGTGAGAATGGCATTGCCGTAACGGCGCGTGCGGTCGGTCGCATCGACCGACACGAAGAACGCGTGATAGCCCAGCCGCTCCGCCAGCGTTCGCGCCTGGTTCGGAAGGCCGTCGTCCTGCAGTACTTCCTGCAGCACGATCGCGTCCGGCGAAAGGCGGCGCAGTTCGGCTTCGATCATTGACTGGCGATGCGGCCAGTCCTCGCGGTCGTGCCAGAGGTTCAACGTGACGATCTCCAGCGCGGGCGTCGCTTCGCGCGGCGCATGCGTGGCGCAACCGGCAAGCATCGCCGCCGACACCAGCAGCATCCACCGCCACGCGTGCCGCGCCGGATCCGCGCCACGTCCAGCACGTCCGCATCGCGCGGACGTCGCGCTCATCGCTTCGGCAGGTACGTCAGCGGATCGACCGGCTTGCCGTTGTAGCGCACCTCGAAGTGCAGCATCTCGCGCGGCGCGCCGCTGCGGCCCATTTCCGCGATCTGCTGGCCCGAGCGCACCAGCTGGCCTTCGTTGACCAGGCGGTTGCGGTTATGCCCGTAGGCGGAAAGCCACTGCTCGTTGTGCTTGATGATGATCAGCTCACCGTAGCCGACCAGGCCCGAGCCGGAATACACGACGACGCCGTCCGCCGCCGCGCGCACCGGCGCGCCGCTGGCGCCGGCGATGTCGATGCCCTGCTTGGTCGGTTCGCCCGCGACGTAGCGGCCGATCAGCTCACCGTCCGCTGGCCAGCGCCACTTGATGTCGCTCGCGGCAGGCGCGGCGGGTTTCGGCGCGGGGGCGGCGGGCGTCGCGGGTTTGCCCGGACTGCTTGCGGGACGCGTGGACGCCGTGCTGCCGCCCTTCCCCGCCGGGTACAGGCGCAGCTTCTGGCCGGGGTAGATCGTGTACGGCGGATCGATGCCGTTCCATGCCGCGAGGTCCTGCAGCCGGACGTTGTTGCGCGAGGCGATCGCGAACAGCGTGTCGCCGCGGCGGACCGTGGTGCTGGCGCCCGGACGGACCTTCGAAGGTGCCTGCGACGAAGCGCCCGGCTCGCGGTAGACCTTGGTGCTCCAGCAGCCGCCCAGCAGGAGGACGGAGGCCGCGATGGCGGCAGCGGCAGCGAATCGCGCGGCCCTTCGGCCGGCATCCGGTCGCGCCGCATCGAGTCGCGCCCCATCAAATCGCCATGTTCCGGTCATGCGTCCTCTCATCCGACCCGCTCTCATCCAAATTGGGCCTTCCATACCAGCCAGCCGATCGCCGCCACGAGGAGCACCGAGGCGATCCAGCCGATCGGCTCGATGTAGCGTCGCAGCGCCGCCTCGGCGCGCACGCCACCCAGGCGGATGGCCAGCGCGACCAGGTACACGCGCTTGCCGCGGCCGATGAACATGCTGGCCAGGAACGGTACCAACGGCACGCCGACGATGCCCGACGCCCAGGTGAATATCTTCAGCGGAATCGGCGTGAACCCTGCGAGAACCAGCAGCCAGAACGCCTGCCACGGCGAATGGGCGGCGATCTCGCGCAACTGCTGCACCTGCGCGTCGATGCGCTCCATCCAGCCCAGCGCGGCGAGCAGCGGCTTGACCAGTTCGTAGGCGAAGTGGCCCAGCGCGTAGCCCACCACCGCGCCGGCGAGGGAGCCCAGGAGGCTCAGCGTCGCGAACCAGAACCCGCGCTTGGGCTGCGCCAGGCACATGGGCGCCAGCATCACTTCCGGCGGAACCGGAAACACGACCGCTTCGGCAAAGCTCAACCCGGTGAGGAAGGCGGGCGCGCGGCGGTGACGCGCCCAGCCGATGGTGCGCTCGTACAACGGTCCGAAGATCTTCAACGCGGGCCTCTGTCCTTCAGGTTGTGCGGTGTGGGCGCTGCGCGGCGGTCAATCGACCATGCCCGACAGCAGCGGCACGAAGACTACCGGCGCGAGCGTCTGCTGCGTGACATTTCCGTCCGCGTCCTTGTGCAGCTTCAGCAGCGATTGCGATCCGGCGCCGCCGACGGGGGCGATCAGCGTGCCGTTCGGCGCGAGCTGGTCGGTCAGCGCATCGACCAGCGCGGGTGCGGCGGCGGTGACGATGATCGCGTCGAAGGGACCGTTCTCCGGCCAGCCGATGCGGCCGTCGTCGTGCTTGCTGCGAACATTCATGCCGAGCTGGCGGAAGCGCTTGCGCGCGGTGCGCAGCAGTTCGCCGATGCGTTCGACCGTGTGCACTTCCAGGCCGAGTGCCGCCAGCACCGCGGCCTGGTAGCCCGAGCCGGTGCCGATTTCCAGCACTTTCTTCGGTTCGGATTCGAGCAGCGCCTCGGTCATCTTCGCCACCACCCACGGTTGCGAGATGGTCTGGCCGTGGCCGATCGGCAACGCGGTGTCCTCGTAGGCGCGCGTGGCGAGCGCCTCGTCGACGAACAGGTGGCGCGGCACGGTACGGATCGCGTTGAGCACGCGTTCGTCGCGGATGCCGTTGTCGCGCAGGCGATCGACCAGGCGGTCGCGCACGCGCTGCGAGGTCATGCCCGAGCCGATCGCCTCGGGTTGCAGGCGCATGCGCAGGGTCATGCCGCCTGCTCCGGCTTGCGCGACGCGCGATGGCCGAGCGACGTCGCCAGCCCGTCGACCCAGCTGGCGACCTGGTCGAGCGCGTGGTAGCGCGTGAGGTCCACCTGGATCGGCGTGATCGAAATATGCCCGGTGCGCAGCGCGTGGAAATCGGTGCCGGGACCGGCATCCTGTTCGGCGCCGGCGGGACCGATCCACCACCACTGCCGCCCGCGCGGATCCTGCTGCGGGATGCAGGCCTCGGCGCGATGGCGGTTGCCCAGGCGGGTGACCTCGAAGCCGCGCACTTCATCCCACGGGATGTCGGGCACGTTCACGTTGAGGATGGTGTCGGCCGGCAGCGGATCTACGCGCAGGCGGGCGATGATCTCCGCCGCCGCGCGCGCCGCGGTCTCGTAGTGCCGGCCGGTGTGATCGACCGTCTGCAGCGACATCGCCACCGCCGGCAGGCCGAGGAAGCGGCCTTCCATCGCCGCGGCGACGGTGCCGGAATAGATCACGTCGTCGCCGAGATTGGCGGTGTTGTTGATGCCGGAGACGACGATGTCCGGTTCGACCTCGAGCATCCCCGTGATGGCCACGTGCACGCAGTCGGTCGGCGTGCCGAACACGCGCCAGGTCGAGTCGTCGAGCTGCTGCACGCGCACCGGCGCGTCCAGGGTGAGCGAATTGCTGGCGCCGGAACGGTCGCGGTCGGGCGCCACCACCAGGACTTCGTGCCCCGCCGCGCGCAGGCCATCGGCCAGGACGCGGATGCCGGGCGCGTCGACGCCGTCGTCGTTGCTCACCAGTACTCGCATGGACTCCCTTGTGAATGCCTTTGGTGCTTGCCGGAACACGGCGCCGGCGCGGGTCGGGCCCGCGCCGCGCGAAGGCCCATGATAGCCGATGCCGCCCGCGCGCCCGGGGACGGCGTGCACGGCTTGCGAACGTGGCGTTACCCGGTTGCGGAACGGACTCGCGACGCTAGGCTTGTCGCATGTCCGAACGACGCGACGATGACGAAGACGACGCCGAGCTGTTCCGCTCCGCGATCGGACCGGTGCGGCCCATGCGCGACACCGCGGCGCCGCCGCCATCCGCGCCGAAGCCGCGCCCGCGCGCGCGCATGGCCGAACGCGACGAGGCGCACGCGCGCGAGCAGTTCCGCCATGCGCTGGAGGACAGCCTGCTGGAAGCCGGCGATGCGCTGAGCTACCGGCGCGACGAAGTGACGCCGCGCCTGCTGCAGAAGCTCAAGCGCGGCGAAATCGCGGTGCAGGAGGAACTCGACCTGCACGGCGCGGACACGCGCGAGGCCGAACAACTGGTGCGCGCCTTCCTGCACGATGCCCGCCAGCACGGCGTGGGCTGCGTGCGGATCGTGCACGGAAAGGGCCTGCACGGCGCCGCCTCGATCGCATCGGGCGGGCAGCCGGTGCTGAAGAACCTGGTGGACCGCATGCTGCGGCATCGCGCGGACGTGCTGGCGTTCCACTCCGCGCCGCCGGCGCAGGGCGGCACCGGTGCGGTGCTGGTGCTGCTCGCGCCCCGTCGCCTGCGCTCCTGAGCGGAGCGCCGACGCAGGGCGTCGGCAGGGTTTACTTGGGCTCTCCGGCGGTCTGCTCGACCTGTTCAGCCGACACGCGCGGCACGTTCACCCAGACCACTTCCAGTCCACGACGACGCGCGACGCGTTCGACGTACGCGATGTATTCCTCGTCGGCGTCCATGATGGTCGGCGAGCGCGGTTCCGGGCTGTAGGTGGACCTGGCCTCCATGCCTGCGCAGGCCGACAGGCCCACGACGGACAGCAACACAATCATGCGAAGCGATGCGTTCATGACGACATCTCCATGACGTTTTCCGCGACGCCATGCGGCGTGGCGGCAGCGCGTTGCGACGCTGCAATTCCGGCTTATACGCCGGCGCCCACAAGGGGCCAGTGCCGGCCGATCCTTTCCGACGAACGGTCGTGAGTCGCCTGCGAGCGTGCTCAGCCGACGCGACCGACCGCACGCACGTCGCCCAGTTCGGCGAGCACGACCGTCGCGTACGCTCCCGGCGGCAGCGCGAACGCGAGTTCGAGGACATCGCTTTCACGCCACGACCACGCAAGGTCGACAGGCTTCAGGCGCAACGCGCGGCGCTCCTGCCGCAAGCCTTCCGACTCCAGTCCCGCGCGCAACGCGAGTGCTTCCCCGTCGGACAGCACGTCGCTTTCCAGCTGCGCCGCCTCGCCTGTCGTGCGCGGTTCGCCGCGTCCCCACAGCGGGCCGGTGGGATGGATGTCAAACGACGCGAGCCGCTGCGCGAGTGCCTCGTCGAACGGCTCCGGCCCGAACACGCTGCGGCTGCCGTCGAGCATCCACACCTCGCCTTCGAGCGGCGAATCCCAGCAACCGCGACGCACGCGCGCGTCGAGCACGCGGTTGAACAGTTCCGAGCGCGCGGCCGACACCAGCAACGTGCGCTGCTCGCGCCGCACGCGGCGGCCGGCGAACATCGCGCGCGCGTTGGCGACGTTGTCGCCGTCGCGGCCGAAGCGCTGTTCGCCGAAATAGTTGGGAACGCCGCGTTCGCAGATCGCCTGCAGGCGCTGTTCGATCGCGCCCCGATCGCCGTTCACGGCGCGCAGCGTCAGCACGAAGCGGTTGCCGGCGAGCGCGCCGCGCGGCAGCTTCTTCGCGTGCCAGGCGTGTTCGACGACGGTGAGGCGCTCCTCGCCTTCGGCGAAATCCAGCGTGGACAGGTCCGGCGCAACCTTCTTCGGCAGGTGCACGCTGAAGCGCTGACGCGTGACCGCATGGCGGTCCTTCAAACCCGCGTAGCCGATCGCGACCTCGCCCACGCCCGCCCACTGCGCGATGCGCTTCGCGGCGAACGCGGTGTTCATGCCGCGCTTCTCGACGGTGAGCAGCAGGTGCTCGCCGGCGCCGGAGGCTTCGAAGCCCGGCAGTTCCTCGACGGCGAAATCCTCCGGCGTGGCGCGCATGTTCGCCGACAGCACGGCGTCGCCATGCGCGCGGGCCAGGGCGGGCTCGTTCACGGCTTCACCAGCAGGCACACCGCCATCGCCGCAATGCCTTCGCCGCGCCCGGTGAAACCGAGCTGCTCGCTGGTCGTCGCCTTGACGCTGATCGCGTCCACGTCCACGCCCAGTTCCTGCGCGATCGCCTCGCGCATCGCCGTCGCATGCGGACCGACTTTTGGACGCTCACACACCACGGTCACGTCCGCATTGCCGAGTTGCCAGCCGCGTTCGCGTGCGAGCGCATCGCAATGACGCAGGAAGGCGCGGCTGTCGGCGCCCTTCCACTGCGGATCGCTGGGCGGGAAGTGCTTGCCGATGTCGCCCAGCGCGAGCGCGCCGAGGATCGCATCGCACAGTGCGTGGATCACGACGTCGCCGTCGGAATGCGCGAGCACGCCGCGATCGTGCGGCACGCGCACGCCGCCAAGCACGACGTGGTCGCCGTCGCCGAACGCGTGCACGTCGTAGCCCTGGCCGATGCGGATGTTCATGAAGTTGCCTTTCGAACGTTCGCGCGCAGGGCGCGCATGAGAAAAATCGGGCGAAGACGATGCGTCCGCGAAGGACGAACGCGTCAGCCCGCACTGCCTCGCGCGAGAAGATACTCCGCCAGCGCGAGATCCGCCGGCGTGGTCACCTTCAGGTTGTCCTCGCGGCCTTCGACCAGCGCCGGATGCACGCCCATGCGCTCCATCGCCATCGCTTCGTCGGTGACGACGATGCCGGCGGCGCGGGCGCGTTCCAGCGCGGCGGTAAGCGCGCCGCGGCGGAACGCCTGCGGCGTGAACGCGCGCCACAGCGCCGAACGCGGTTCGGTCGCGACGATGCGCGCGTCCGCGTCGGCGCGCTTGAGGGTGTCGCGCACCGGCGCGCCGAGGATCGCGCCGTCGGCGTGCGCGCTGGCGATGTCGATGAGACGGTCGAGATCGGCGCCACGCAGGTTCGGACGCGCGGCATCGTGCACGAGGATCAAGGCATCGTCGCCAACATCGGTCGGCAACGCGTGCAGCGCGGCGAGCACCGAATCGGCGCGTTCGCCGCCGCCGGTGCAGCGCAGCAGCGGCTTGCCCTGGCGCGAAGTCCAACCCGGCCAGCGCGGATCGTCGGCCGCCAGCGCGACCATCGCGCCGTCGATGCGCGGATGGGAGAGCAGCGCGTCGAGCGCGTGCGCGATCAGCGGCTTGCCGGCCGCTTCGAGGTATTGCTTGGGAACCTCGCCGCCGAATCGTGTGCCGCGGCCGGCGGCGGGCAACACCGCCCAGATGCGCGGTGTCACGGCGCGGGGGCCTGCGCGTCTTCGGCAGGCGGCGTGTCGGTGGCCGGCGCGGTCGAACCTTCCGGCTCGACCACGCGGTAGAACGTCTCGCCGGGCTTGATCATGCCCAGCTCGCTGCGCGCGCGTTCCTCGACGGCCGCTTCGCCGGACTTGAGGTCCTCGACCTCGGCCGCGAGTGCGTCGTTGCGCTGCTGCAGGCCGGCGTTTTCGCGCGTCTGCTGCTGCACCTGCCGGTCCAGGCGGGCGACGGAGCGGCTGCCGCCCTCGCCTACCCAGAGGCGGTACTGCAGGAACGCCAGCAATCCGGCGAGCAGCACCAGCAGCAGTCGCAACCAGCGCATGCGCGCGTGCCCCGTGCCTTAGCGCTTGAGGGAAACGAAGGCGTCGCGGCCGGCGTACTTCGCGGCCGAACCGAGCGCTTCCTCGATGCGCAGCAGCTGGTTGTACTTGGCGACGCGGTCGCTGCGGCACAGCGAGCCGGTCTTGATCTGCGTGGCGGTCGTGGCCACGGCGATGTCGGAAATCGTCGTGTCCTCGGTCTCGCCCGAACGGTGCGAGACGATCGCCGCGTAGCGGTTCGCGTCGGCCATCGCGATGGCTTCCAGCGTCTCGGTCAGCGTGCCGATCTGGTTGATCTTGATGAGGATGGCGTTCGCCACGCCCTGGTCGATGCCTTCCTTGAAGATCTTCGGGTTGGTCACGAATAGGTCGTCGCCGACCAGTTGCACCTTCTTGCCGATCTTGTCGGTGAGCTGCTTCCAGCCGGCCCAGTCGTGCTCGGCCATGCCGTCCTCGATGGTGACGATCGGGTACTGCGCGGCCCAGTTGGCGAGGAAGTCGACGAACTGCTCGCTGGTCAGGCGCTTGCCTTCGCCGGTGAGGTTGTACTTGCCGTTGTCGAAGAACTCGCTGGAGGCGACGTCCAGGCCGAGCAGGATGTCCTCGCCCGCCTTGTAGCCGGCCTTACCGATGGCTTCCAGGATGGTTTCCAGCGCTTCCTCGTTCGAACGCAGGTCCGGCGCGAAGCCGCCCTCGTCGCCGACGGCGGTGCTCAGGCCGCGGCCCTTGAGCACCGACTTGAGCGCGTGGAACACCTCGGTGCCGGCACGTAGCGCCTCGGCGAAGCTGTCCACGCCGACCGGCAGGATCATGAATTCCTGCAGGTCAACGTTGTTATCGGCGTGCGCGCCGCCGTTGATGATGTTCATCATCGGCACCGGCAGCACGGCCTCGCGGTTGCCGGCGAGGTACTTCCACAACGGCAGCTTCTTCGACGCCGCCACTGCGTGGGCGTTGGCAAGCGACACGCCCAGCAGCGCGTTCGCGCCGAGGCGGCCTTTGTTCTCCGTGCCGTCCAGGTCGATCATGCGGCGATCCAGGCCCGCCTGGTCGGCGGCGTCGAAGCCTTCCAGCGCTTTCGCTATCGTCGTGTTGACGTTCTCCACGGCCTTGCGCACGCCCTTGCCGAGGTAGCGGGTCTTGTCGCCGTCGCGCAATTCCACGGCCTCCTTGGTGCCGGTCGAGGCGCCCGAGGGAACGGCGGCGCGGCCGAAGCTGCCGTCGACCAGGGTGACCTCGGCTTCGAGGGTCGGATTGCCGCGGCTGTCGAGGATCTCGCGGGCGTGGATCTTGGCAATGGTCGTCATGGGTTTCGTCGTAGGGGCGAAAGCGGTTTGGACACGGATTAAAGCAGAACTGGATGCTCTGCTCCTCCCCTGCTTGCAGCGGAGGTCGGGAGGGGGCGTGAGGCGCACAAGCGCCGAGCTCGCCGCGAAGCGGCTCTCACCCCTCCCCAACCCGCCCCTGCGCGCAGCGGAGGGAGCGGAGCATCAGACGCTCGATTCGAGGAAGCCGTTCTTCTTGGTGATGCGGTCCAGCTCCATCAGCGTCTCCAGCAGCGCGCGCATCTTCGGCAGCGGCCAGGCGTTGGGGCCGTCGGACAACGCTTCGTCCGGCACCGGATGGGTTTCCATGAAGATGCCGTCGATACCGACCGCGATTGCCGCGCGCGCCAGCACCGGCACGAACTCGCGCTGGCCGCCGCTCTTGCCGCCGGCGCCGCCGGGCAGCTGCACCGAATGCGTGGCGTCGAACACCACCGGACAGCCGGTGTCGCGCATCACGCTCAGCGAGCGCATGTCGCTCACCAGGTTGTTGTAGCCGAACGACACGCCGCGCTCGCAGGCCATGATCTGCGTGTTGCCGGTGGCTTTGGCCTTGTCGGTGACGTGCTTCATCTCCCACGGGGAGAGGAACTGGCCCTTCTTGATGTTCACCGGCTTGCCGGCGCGGGCCACGTTCTGGATGAAATCGGTCTGTCGGCACAGGAAGGCCGGCGTCTGCAGCACGTCGACGACGGAGGCGACCTCCTGCATCGGCGTGTACTCGTGCACGTCGGTCAGCACCGGCACGCCGATCTGGCGCTTCACTTCGGCCAGCACCTTCAGGCCTTCCTCCAGGCCCGGGCCGCGGAAACTCGTGCCCGAGGTGCGGTTGGCCTTGTCGAAGCTCGACTTGAAGATGAAGTTGATGCCGAGCTCGGAGGTGATTTCCTTCAGCTTGCCGGCGGTGTCGAGCTGCAGCTGCATCGACTCGATCACGCACGGACCGGCGATCAGGAAGAAGGGTTGGTCGAGGCCGACTTCGAATCCGCAGAGGTTCATTCGCTTCTTCGCTCTTGGCCCTCCCCTTCAAGGGGAGGGTTGGGTGGAGAGGGTGTTGCTTGTCGCGTTTCCGGCGGGGAGGGAAGCACCCTCCCCTCCCCCCGCCCTCCCCTTGAAGGGGAAGGAGAAAAACATCAAGCCGTCGCTTCCTTCAGCAACCGCCCGCCCGCCTGCGCCTTGCGCTCGCGCGCGGCGCGGATGAAGCCGACGAACAGCGGATGGCCGTCGCGCGGGGTCGACAGGAATTCCGGGTGCGCCTGGCAGGCCAGGAACCAGGGATGCATGTCGCGCGGCAGTTCGACCATCTCCACCAGCAGGTCGTCCATCGACTTGGCGCTGATGGTCAGGCCGGCGTCTTCCAGCTGCGTGCGGTAGCGGTTGTTGAATTCGTAGCGATGGCGATGGCGCTCGGCGACGACGTCGCGGCCGTACATCTCGCGCGACAGCGTGCCGGGCTTGAGGCGCTGCTCCTGCAGGCCCAGGCGCATCGTGCCGCCCAGGTCGCTCTCCTCGCTGCGGCGTTCGATCTCGCCCGACGAGGTGCGCCATTCGGTGATCAGGCCGATCACCGGATGCGGGCTGGCCTTGTCGTTCTCGGTGCTGTTGGCGCCGGGCAGGCCCGCGACGTGGCGCGCGTAATCGACCACCGCCGCCTGCATGCCGTAGCAGATGCCGAAGTACGGAAGGCCCGTCTCGCGCGCGAACTTCGCGGTGAGCACCTTGCCCTCGAAGCCGCGATCGCCGAAGCCGCCCGGCACCAGGATGCCGTCGACGTCCTTGAGTACGTCCACGCCCTGCTGCTCGATGTCGGACGATTCCAGCCACTTCAGCTTCACGCGCGTGCGCTGGCGCAGGCCGCCGTGCTTGAGCGCCTCGCCGACGGACTTGTACGCGTCCTGGTGGTCGACGTACTTGCCGACGACGGCGATAGTGACGGTATCCACCGGATGCTCGCTGGCATCGACGACCTCGTCCCACTGCGACAGGTCGGCCGGGCCGGCCTCGATGCGCAGGCGGTCGAGCACGATCGCGTCCAGTCCTTCCTCGTGGAAGCGGCGCGGCATCTTGTAGATGTTGTCCAGGTCGACGGCCGAGATGACCGCACGTTCGGGGACGTTGGTGAACAGCGCGATCTTGCGGCGCTCACTGTCGGGCAGCGGCTGCTCGCTGCGGCACAGCAGGATGTCGGGCTGGATGCCGATCGAACGCAGTTCCTTCACCGAGTGCTGCGTGGGCTTGGTCTTCAGCTCGCCGGCAGCGGCGATCCACGGCACCAGGGTGAGGTGCATGAAGATGGCCCCGTCCGGACCGCGCTCGGAGCGGATCTGGCGGATGGCCTCCAGGAACGGCAGCGACTCGATGTCGCCCACCGTGCCGCCGATCTCGACCAGGCCCACGTCGAAGCCGTCGGTGGCCTCCACGATGCAGCGCTTGATCTCGTCGGTGATGTGCGGGATCACCTGCACCGTGCCGCCTAGGTAATCGCCGCGGCGTTCCTTGCGGATCACGTTGTCGTAGATCCGGCCGGTGGTGATGGAGTTCTTGCGGGACAGGCGCGTGCGCAGGTAGCGCTCGTAGTGGCCCAGGTCCAGGTCGGTCTCGGCGCCGTCGTCGGTGACGTACACCTCGCCGTGCTGGAATGGGCTCATGGTGCCCGGGTCGACGTTGATGTAGGGGTCTAGCTTCATCATCGTCACGCGCAGGCCGCGCGCTTCGAGGACAGCCGCCAGCGAGGCTGCCGCAATGCCCTTGCCAAGCGAGGACACCACGCCGCCGGTGACGAAAATCAGGGGAGTCATGGTTTTACTGCCGCTGGAAAGCCGTAGTTTACCGGCTCGGCCCGGCCAGGGCGAGCCGGGCGGCGTTCACGATGGCCGGCCGGCGGCACGATGGCGCCGCGAAAAGCGTATCCGTCGTCGCGTCGCGGAGCCGCCAACGAAAACGCCCCGCACGAGGCGGGGCGTTGTTCTTCCTGCAAACGGACGCGAACGGCTCGCGATCTTCTCAGCGATCGTCCTCTTCCTCCGGCTCGCGGGTCGGATCGGGCTTGCGGTCCTTGCCGGACTTGCCGGTGTCGGACTTGGGCGCGTCGGCCTTCTGCCCGGCCTTGCCGCGCGGCTCCTGCGACTGCGCGCTCTTCGCCTTGTCGGCCTGCGGCGGCTGTTGCTGGGCGAAGGCGGGCGTCGCCAGCGCGGCGGCGATCACGGCGGGAAGGACGAGCTTGCGGATGTTCATCGGTACGACCTCCAGGGGGAGAGAAACGGCGCAGCGGGCGGGCCCGCGACGCTGGCGGGCACCCTACCCTCGCGGCGCCGAGCCTGCACTGAACGGGGGCGCCGGACCCGATGTGGGGTGGCCGCCGCGCCAACACAAGGGGCGCCCAGGCGCGTCTCACCCGGCGTGACGGACGCCGGCGATGCTGACCGACCCTGCCGGCATTACACGCCGTGTTGAATTTCCGGCCCGGGCCACCGACCATCCCCGCTCCGCCTTGCACGTCGTCGAAGAAGTCGTCGAAGAATGAGTTCCCGTTACAACGCCGCAGACATCGAAGTCCTTTCCGGCCTTGACCCCGTCAAGCGCCGCCCCGGCATGTACACCGACACCGCGCGCCCGAACCACCTGGCGCAGGAAGTCATCGACAACGCCGTCGACGAGGCGCTGGCCGGCCACGCGCGCACCATCGAGGTGACGCTGCACAGCGACGGCAGCTGCTCGGTGTCCGACGACGGCCGCGGCATGCCGGTGGACATCCACCCGGAGGAGAAGATCCCCGGCGTCGAGCTGATCCTCACCCGCCTGCACGCGGGCGGCAAGTTCAGCAACAAGAACTACACCTTCTCCGGCGGCCTGCACGGCGTCGGCGTGAGCGTGGTCAACGCGCTGTCGAAGCACGTGGAAGTGCGCATCAAGCGCGACGGCAACGAATACCGCATGACGTTCAAGGATGGCGACCGCGCCACGCCCCTGGAAGTCGTCGGCAGCGTCGGCAAGAAGAACACCGGCACGCGCGTGCATTTCTGGCCGGACGCGAAGTACTTCGACACGCCCAGGTTCAACGCGCGCGCGCTGCGCCACCTGCTGCGCGCCAAGGCCGTGCTGTGCCCGGGCCTCACGGTGAAGCTGTTCGACGAAGCGACCGACGAGCGCAACGAGTGGTACTACGAGGACGGCCTGCGCGATTACCTGCGGGGCGAACTCGCCGAACGCGAACTGCTCCCGCCCGAACTCTTCGTCGGCAAGCTGACCAAGGACACCGAGACCGCGGATTGGGCGGTGGCGTGGGTCGTGGAAGGCGAGCTGGTGCAGGAAAGCTACGTCAACCTCATCCCGACCGCGCAGCACGGCACGCACGTCAACGGCCTGCGCACCGGCTTCACCGATGCGCTGCGCGAGTTCTGCGACTTCCGCAACCTGCTGCCGCGCGGGGTGAAGCTCGCGCCGGAAGACGTGTGGGACCGCGTCGCCTTCGTGCTCAGCATCAAGATGACCGACCCGCAGTTCAGCGGGCAGACCAAGGAACGCCTGTCGTCGCGCCAGGCCGCCGCGTTCGTCGAAGGCGCCGCGCACGATGCGTTCTCGCTGTGGCTCAACCAGCACGTCGAACTGGGCGAGAAGATCGCGCAGCTGGCGATCGAGCGCGCCGCAGCGCGTTTGAAGACCGAAAAGCAGGTCGTCCGCAAGAAGATCACGCAGGGCCCCGCGCTGCCGGGCAAGCTGGCCGACTGCTCCAGCCAGGACCTCTCGCGCACCGAGTTGTTCCTGGTCGAAGGCGACTCGGCGGGCGGCAGCGCGCGCCAGGCCCGCGACAAGGATTTCCAGGCCATTCTTCCGTTGCGCGGCAAGATCCTGAACACCTGGGAAGTCGCCTCCGGCAGCGTGCTCGCCTCGCAGGAAGTGCACGACCTCGCCGTCGCGATCGGTTGCGATCCGGGCAAGGACGATTTGTCGGGCCTGCGCTACGGCAAGGTGATCATCCTGGCCGACGCGGACTCCGACGGCCTGCACATCGCCACGCTGCTCAGCGCGTTGTTCCTCAAGCATTTCCCGTCGCTGGTCGCGGCCGGGCACGTGTTCGTCGCGATGCCGCCGCTGTTCCGCGTCGACGTGGGCAAGCACGTGTTCTACGCGCTGGACGAAGAGGAAAAGCGCATCCTGCTGGAGAAGATCGAGCGCGAGAAGGGCGACCGCAAGAAGGGCATGAGCGGCCAGGTCAACGTCACCCGCTTCAAGGGCCTGGGCGAGATGAACCCCTCGCAGCTGCGCGAATCGACGATCCATCCGGACACGCGCCGGCTGGTGCAGCTCACTGTCGACGACGACACGCAGACGCATTCGCTGATGGACATGCTGCTCGCCAAGAAGCGCGCGGGCGATCGCAAGCAGTGGCTCGAAACCAAGGGCGACCTGGCGACGCTGGAAGTCTGATGCGGTAGACGGGGCTGGGGAGCCCCGGGCAACAACGCGCCGAGCACGACGCCGGCGCGAAAACTCATGGACACAAGGGGGAGTCGTGGCTTCGAGACACGCAGGGATTCTGGCCGCGGTACTGGTCGGCTTCGCGCTGGCCGGCTGTGGTGGCGGGGGTGGCAGCGACAGCGGAGACGACGGAGGCTCGTCGACCCCGCCGCCGGCGCCGGGCCCGAGCGGCACGGTGACGATCACGCCCAGGGGGCCGGTCACCGCGACCGCCACCGTCGGGGAAACGGCGACGGCGATCCTGGAAGGCACGTGGAAGGCGAGCGACGGCGCCGCCGGCGCGCCGGTGCACCTGAAGGTGGTCGACCTCGGTGACGCCTTCAACGCGCCCGGCGTGAAACCGGCGCCAACGAACGGCACCTTCCGCTACGAGCTCGCGATCCGGAACGACCTGATCGCGGGAATGCACGCCGACCGGCTGCAGATCACCGCGTGCGCCGACACAGCCTGCTCGCAGACGTATGGCACGCCGGTCCAGGTCGATTACCGCATCGAGATCACATCGCTCGGCGAGTGGGAAACGCTGATGCGCGATGCCTCGCACACCAGTTACGTGCCCACCCGGATCGATCCGGCGCGATTGAAGCTGGCGTGGGAATGGACGGCGCCGATGGCGCCCTCGGCCGTTGAGAGCTACATCGCTCGTCCGACCACCACGAGCGGCTCGCTGCTGGTCATCAGCGGCAACACCATGAGCGATGGCAGCCAGCGCGGCTCCACGGTCGTCCAGTTCGATGAAGCCGATGGCACCTCGCGCTGGAACCGTCCGATTTCGGACGAATTGCACGGGGTCGCGCCCGGCAGCAACGGGAAACTGGTCTACCTCGCCAAGGTGGGCGGCAACGAGCTGATCACCGCACTCGACGGCAAAACGGGCGCAGTGGCCTTCACCTACGCCGAGACGACGCAGCCGCTCGCGACCACGCTGGCTCCCTCGCGTCGCGACGGCACCATGTACTTCTTCGCGGGCTACAACGGCGACGAACTCCACGCCGCCAACGCCGAAACCGGCGTGCGCGACTGGGCGATGCCGCGCGTGGGCCTGCTGTCGGCCACCCCGACGATCGACGATACGTACGTGTATTACCCGGCCGGGCAGACGATCGAGATGCTGGATCGCAGGACTGGCGCCCACGTCGCCAGCATCTTCGACCCGTCGGCAGACGGAACGCCGCTTCCGGGATCGGGTGCGGTGGTGCTCGGTGGGCGGGGCAATCTGATCGCGCGCTCGTACCGCGACGGTTACGGTGCACGCCTGTCGAGCTTCAGCATCGCCGACCGCAGTTGGGAATGGACCACCACCTCCAACTACAACCAGTTCTTCGCCGTCGCGGACGGCGTGATCTACGCGCTTCGCGGAGGCTATTCGCTGACGCTCGATGCGATCGACGAACGCAACGGACAGGTGCTGTGGTCGTGGAGCCCGCCGGCGGAGTACGCCACCCAGAAGAACACCCTCGGGAACGTCGTGGCGACGCAAGGCATGGTGTTCTTCGGCACACAGGACAACACGGGCGGCACGAGTTGGGTGTGGGCGGTCGACACCGCGCAGCGCAAGGACGTCTGGCGCACGCCCGGCGCCGGCTACATCGTGATCTCCGGCAGCCGCACGGTGTACCTGTGCTCCGGCCCGCCGGGCGGCCTCATGAACCGCGTGCGCGCGTTGCGGATGCGGTGAGCCCAAACGCCCCGCCGCGCAGGCGGCGGGGCGTTCCGGATGGATGCCTGGCTGCGCGGTGACGTCACGAGATCAGGCGCCAGGGAACCCGGCCGAGCGGCATCTCCCCACGCGACGCAGCATGCGTCGCCCGTTCCAAGTCCGCGGCGTCTGCCTCAGCGCGAAAGCGTCGCCAGCAGCAGGTTGCGGATCACCGCCTGCAATACCGCCGCCTTGCCGGCGTCGTACGCGAAGCTGTCCTCGTCCATGTAGTTGCGCTGGCTGACTTCCAGTTGCACCGCTTCAATGCCGCGCGCCACATCAGCGTAATGGCGCGTGATGTAGCCGCCCTTGAAGCGGCCGTTCACGACATGGTCGAAGTCGATCTGCCCCGCCAGCACGGCTTCAAGTCGCTGCTGCAGAGCGGGCGAACAGCTCGCGCCGCCGGACGTGCCGAGGTTGAGGTCCGGCAGGCGGCCTTCGAACAGGAACGGCAGGTCGCTGCCGCGGATCGAATGACCTTCCCACAGCACGACGCGACCGTGCAGGGCGCGGATGCGTTCGATCTCGCCGGCCAGCGCCTCGTGGTACGGGCGCCAGTAACGTTCGACGCGCTGCGCCACTTCCGCCTCGTCCGGGGCCTGCCCGTCCAGGTAGACCGGTTCGCCGGTGAACTGCACCGCCGGGCACAGGCCGGTGGTGTTCTGGCCAGGATAGAGCGAGGTGTCGTCCGGCGGGCGGTTCAGGTCGACCACGTAGCGCGAGTGGCGCGGCACGATGATCGACGCGCCCAGTTCGCGCGCGAAGTCGTACAGCACCGAGACGTGCCAGTCGGTGTCGGGCGCGCGACGTGCCGCCGGCACCATGCGCGCGGCCAGTTCCTCGGGAATGTGGCTGCCGTCGTGCGGCAGGCTCACCAGCAGCGGCGCGGTGCCGCGATGCAGGGTGAAGACGTCGGTGTCGTGCGAAACGTTCATCGTAGGGTCTCGGTGCGCGCGCTCAGCGCATCAGCACCACTTCCTCGGCGCTGGTCGGATGGATGGCGACGGTGTCGCGCAGGTGGTCCAGGGTGATGCCGCGCTTGAGCGCGACGGCGAAGCCCTGGAGGATCTCGTCGGCCGCTTCGCCGAGCAGGTGGATGCCGACGACGCGGCGCTCGTCGCCCACGCACACCAGCTTGAACAGGCTGCGCTGCGGAATGTCGGCGAGCGCGGCGAGCATCGGGCGGAATCCCGCGCGATAGACCTGCACCGCATCGCCATGCACTTCGCGCGCCTCGCGTTCGGTCAGCCCGACCTGCCCGATCGGCGGGTGCGAGAACACCACGGTCGGGATGTCGCGCGGATCCAGCAACGCGGTCGCGCCGCCGTACAGGCGGTCCATCAGCCGGCGCGCGGCGGCGATGGCGACGGGCGTGAGCGGCGGATCGGGCGTGATGTCGCCCACCGCGAAGATGCCCTCGACGTTGGTCGCGTGCCGCACGTCCACGGCGACGTGGCCACCGACGTCGGTGGCCACGCCCGCGCGGTCGAGTTGGAGGCGCTCGCTGTTGGGCTTGCGGCCGGTGGCGAACAGCACCGCGTCGAACGGCCCGCTGAGCGATCCGTCGTCGCAGCGTACGCGCTTGCCGTCGTCTTCCAGCGCCGCGACGGAATGACCGAAATGCAGGTGGATGCCCGACTGCCGGTAGTCCTCGCCCAGTTGCAGTGCCAGTTCGTGATCGAAGCCGTTGAGCAGGCGATCACCGCGCACGAACAGCTCGACGCGACTGCCCAGCGCCTGCAGCAGGCCGGCCAGTTCGACCGCGACGTAGCCACCGCCGACGATCGCCACGCGTCCGGGCGCGGCGCGCCACTGGAAGAAATCGTCCGACACCGCGCCCCATTCGGCCCCCGGGATGGCGGGACGATGCGGCCGACCGCCCGTGGCGATCAGGATGCGGGGTGCGCGCAACCGCGTGCCGTTCTCGCATTCGACCGTCTGCGCGTCGACGAAGTGGGCGAAGCTCGGCACGACCATGATGCCGGCCTCGTCGAGCCGACGACGGTAGCTGGCGTGGATGTTGGCGATGTAGCGCTCGCGATGGACGATGAACTCCGGCCAGTCGAGGGTCGCCGGCGGGATGTCGAAGCCGAGCGTCTGCGCCAGCCGGAGCCGGCCGGCGACGTCCGCCGCGAGCCACATCGCCTTCTTCGGCACGCAGCCCACGTTCACGCAGGTGCCGCCCAGCAGGTGCGGTTCCAGCAGCGCGACGCGCGCGCCATGCCCGGCCGCGCGGAACGCACCGGCGAGGCCGCCGGAGCCGCCGCCGATGACGATCAGGTCGAAACCGGTCGCGTCGATGTTCATGTGCGAAGGCTCATGCGTGCGCGCTCACGAAAAGCGCTCGAGCGCGTAAGGCGCCGGATCGATGTCCGGCCGGCGCCCGATGACGAGGTCGGCGACGAGCTGGCCGGTCGCCGCGCTCATGCTCACGCCCATCATGCCGTGACCGGTGGCGACGACGATGCGGTCGTTGCCGGGCACGCGGCCGATGATCGGCACGTCGTCGCAGCTCATCGGCCGCCAGCCGAACCATTGCTCCTGCTTCTGCGCGCCGTAGGGCTCGTGCAGGTATTCGCTCGCGCCGCGCTCCAGCGCGGCCAGGCGGCGCGGATTGAGCGTGTCGTCGTAGCCGCTGAATTCCATGGTGCTGCCCAGCCGGTAGCCACTTTCCCACGCGGTCACGCAGACCTGGCGCTCGCGCAGCACCAGCGGCCGGCGCGGCACGCGCGAGGGCGTGGAGTACGTGATCGAGTAGCCCTTGCCGGGCTGGATCGCGCCTTTCAACGCCGGTGCGCCGATCGCATCGGCGAGCTTCGGCGACCACGCGCCCAGCGCCATCACCATCTCGCGGGCCGCCAGCTCGCCCTGCGAGGTGGACACGCGCACGCCGTCGCCGTCCTCGCGCACGCCGGTGAACGCGCAGTGTTCGACGATGGTGCCGCCGCGCGCCCGCACCACGCGCGCGAGTTCGCCGACGTAGCGGTCGGGTCGCAGCACCGCATCGCCATCGAAGCGGATCGCGCCGGCGACGCCGGGCTTCAGCGCCGGCTCCATCAGTTCGTATGTCGGGCCGTCCACCACGTCCACGCGCACGCCCAGCTCGCGCAGGAATCCGACTTCGTCCTGGAAATGCTCGAACTCGTGCGGATCGCGGAAGACGTAATCCTCGCCGGAATGGGCGAATTCGCAGGCCAGGCCGTAATCGCGTACCCAGTCGGCCAGGCGATCGCGCGAGTCGTTGAGGATGGCGGACTTGGCACGCGCACTGCTGCGCCAGTCGCGGTCGTTGCAGCGGACCGCGAAGCGCAGCAGCCACGACCAGAGCGCGGGATCGAAACGCGGTGCGACGTACAGCGGCGCGTCGGGCGTGAGCATCCAGCGCAGCGCGCGCAGGACGACGCCGGGCGCGGCCAGCGGCGGTGCGTGGCTGGGCGTGATGGTGCCGCAATTGCCGTGCGAACTGCCGCCGCCGACGCGGCCGGCGTCGATCACGCGGACGCTTCGTCCGCTCTCCAGAAGAGCCAGGGCGCTGGCCAGACCGATCACGCCGGCGCCGACGATCACCACATCTTCGCGCTGTTCCATGGGCATGAGTTTAGGGGCTCCGGGCCGTCGCGGTCCGCATGGGCGGAAGATGCCCATACGTGCAAGCCCGCCAGAGCCATTCCACCGGACCGAAGCGGAACCGGGCCAGCCAGGCCCGGCTCGCGACGACCTGCACGAGAAACAGCGCCACCATGCCCAGCAACTGCCAGCGACGCGGCACCTGCCCCCACCGCCCCAGGCCGTAGCCGTAGAACACCCATGTGCCGACCAGCGACTGCAGCAGGTAGTTCGTCAGCGCCATGCGGCCGGCCGGCGCGAGCGCTCCCAGCAGGCGCGCCCCCGTGCGCGTGTGCAGCGCGCGCAGCGTCCACGACAGATAGCCCAGGCTCATGAGCGGCGAGGCGACCAGCATCAGCGACATCGCGAGCAGCGCGCGGCCGGCATTGGCCTCCAGGTCGAACTGGACCGCGACCGACGCGCTCGCCAACGCGAGCGCCACGCCGGCCGGCAACGCGACGAACCGCAGTGCGCGATGCAGACCGGCGTGCGCGGCGGGCTCGGCGATCGCCCCGCTGCGCAGCAGCCATGCGCCCAGCAGGAACACGCCGATGGCGAAGACCTCGAACACGAGCGTCTCGTCCAGGTTGCCGACCAGGAAACGCGCACGCTCCCGCACGGCGTCCGGCCAAGAGCCGGTCGTATACGCGGCGATCTCTCCGGCGCGACGGGATTCCTCCAGCGCACGCCGCGCCGTATCGGTGACGTTGCCGGTATCCGCGACCGACGCCGGATCGACCCACATCCACAACGCGCCCATCAGGACCATCGCCAGCGCGGGCAGTCCGTAGAGCGCCGCGCCCCAGGCCCCCTGCCGTTCGGGCGCGGCATCGCGGAACCACAGCAGCACGAACGCACCCAGCGCGTACGGGACGAGGATGTCGCCCGCCCAGACCAGCAGCGCGTGCGCGAGCCCGATCACCAGCAGCCCCGTCGCCCGGCGCAGGTGCAGCGTCCGGAAGTCGGTGTCGGCGGCCCGCGCGCGTTCGTCCATCAGCGCGAACCCCATGCCGAACAGCAGCGAGAACAGTATCCAGAACTTGCCCTGCACGAACACGTACACCAGCCACGAAAGCGCGTGGTCGAACGGCGCCTGCCCCGGTTCGAGTCCCTGCCCCATGTCGCGCAACGGGCGGCCGAAGTACTCCACGTTCATCAGGCCGATGCCCAGCAGCGCGAGTCCGCGCAACACGTCCAGCGACACCAGACGCTCGCCGGCGGCGACCGGCACGGCCGGTCGCGCGTCTTCGCCGGATCGCATGGTCAGCATCCGTCCTTCCCCTGCATCGGTCTCCCCCGTTTGCCGCTGAACGATTAGAGCATGCGGTGCGTCGGCGATCCTGCGAAAGACGGCAAGCACGCGGTCGGAGAACGCCGCACGCGTGGATCGGAACCGGCCGCGTCCGCCGGTGCGTCACCTTCGTCCGAAAAAGAAAGGCCCGCTTGCGCGGGCCTTCCGGATCGATCGAAGCGCGGATCAGTGGTGGTGACCGCCGTCGCCGTGCACGTGGCCGTGCTCGATTTCTTCCGGCGTGGCTTCACGCACGTCGACGAGCTCGATGGCGAAGTGCAGGTCCTTGCCGGCCATCGGGTGGTTCAGGTCGACGTCGACCACGCTCATGCCGACCTTCTGGATGGTGACGGCGCGCGGACCGAAGTTGGTCGGCAGCACGGCCTGCATGCCCGGCTCCAGGCGGGCGCCCTTGAAGTGCTTCTTCGGCACGCGCTGGGTCAGGCCTTCGCGACGCTCGCCGTAGGCTTCGGCGGCGGGGACGTCCACTTCGAACTTTTCGCCGGCCTCGCGCCCATCCATCGCTTTCTCCAGGCCCGGGATGATGTTGCCGTGGCCGATCAGGATCGCCAGCGGATCGCGGCCCTCGGAGGTTTCCAGCGGCTCCTGGCCGACTTCGGAGACGGTGTAATGGAAACGGACGACGCGGTCTTTCTCGATCTTCATAGGACTGGAACTCGGCTGGTGGCCGCGACGGCGGCGGCGCGGATGCGGCGGCAGGCTTGCCGTCGGCGACATGAACGGCCAAAGTACCGGCCGTGACGAAAGCTCGGCATTATCCCGGCAAGCTCATTCCCGCGCCAGCGCGCGGCCTCCGCCTCTTTCTCGCGATCGGCCTCGCGGCGGCGCTCGCCGGCTGCGGCGGCGGTCGCGAAACCGTGCGCCAGGCACCGCCGAAGCAGCGCGCCTGGCCGGTGGTCGAGCCGGCCGATCCGGCGGCGGCGAACGCCGTGCTGATGCGGGCGATCAGCCTGGTCGGCACGCCCTATCGCTACGGCGGCAACACCCCCGAGGGCGGCTTCGACTGCAGCGGGCTGGTCAATTACGTCTACCGCGACATGCTGTCGCTGAGCCTGCCCCGGACCTCGCGCGACCTCGCCGCGTACCAGGGTCCCAGGATCGTGCCCGAGCGCCTCGCCGCGGGCGACCTGGTGTTCTTCGGCCAGAGCGGAACCGTGACCCACGTGGGCATCTACGTCGGCGAAGGCCGCTTCGTGCATGCCCCGAGCACCGGCGGGACGGTGCGCCTGGATCACCTCGACGGCAGCTACTGGCGCGACCACTACACCGGGGCCAAACGGATCCTGCGGTGAAGGTCGGGTGAACCCGTTGGCACGATTTGTGACAGGCGGCGAGTTCAGATAACGAAAAACTTACGAAATTCGAACGACATTCGTCGCTCACGCAGGCATCATCCCCGCGATTCTTTTGCGTGATGACTGCGTGATGTCCCTTCCGACCATTGGCGCCACCGCCGCCCCGACCTGCCGACACCGGACCTCGATCCGGTTCGCGATCGCCGCCGCGCTGGCCCTGATGGCCGCTCCCGCCTTCGCGCAGCAGATGCCGTCGTCCTCGCTGGCCGGCGATTCCGCCGACGCCCCGGCCCCGGTCGCACGCCACACGCTGACGGAGGCGATGAGCCTGTCCGACCGCGCGCTGCTGCTCGCCACCGACATGAACCGCGTGGTCGCACCGGCCGCCGCTGCCGCCGATCCGGTGGCGCACCTGCCGGCCGAGGAGCAGAGCAAGATCAAGACCGTCCTGCAGCGCGCGATGGCCCTGCTGGGCACGCCGTATCGCTGGGGCGGCAGCGATCCGAACAAGGGCTTCGACTGCAGCGGCCTGGTCGGTTACGTGTTCCGCAACGCCCTGGGCATCGAACTGCCGCGCGTCTCGCGCGAGATGGCCAAGACCGGCGAACTGGTCTCCGATCGCGCCAAGCTCAGCGCCGGCGACCTGGTGTTCTTCGGCCGCCGTGGCCGCGTCGACCACGTCGGCATCTACGTCGGCGAAGGCCGCTTCGTCCACGCGCCCAGCCGTGGCAAGGACGTGCAGGTGTCCAGCCTGGAGACGGGCTACTGGAGCCAGAAGTTCATGGAAGCGCGCCGTATCGACGGGATCTGATCCGTCGGCAAGCGCGTGAAGGAAAGGCCGCCGTTGGCGGCCTTTTTTGTTTGGAGGTGGACCTCGTCCTGGATGGACCGGTGCGGGTTCAAGCGCGGCTGAAGGTCAATCCCCGGTGCGCTTCGCTTGCCCGGGCTACGACAGCGGGGCTCAGGCGCCTTCGTTCACCGCGGCGAGGCGTTCGACGGTCTGCTCGATGCCCTTGCTCAGGTCCATCACCTTGAGCGCGTACTCGGCCAGGCGCTTGTCGTCCTCGTTCACCGGCGTCCACGGCGGTACCGGCGTGGGCTTGCCCTCCACCGCGTCCAGCGCGACGAAGACGATGATGCAGTGCGTGCACAGCCGCTCCTGCTCGGGGCCTTCCATCGGATCACGCGCCTTCACGTCGACGGCGAAGTGCATGCTCGTGGTGCCGGTGTGGACCAGCTTGGTGTGCACGGTCACCAGGTCGGAGATGCGGATCGGCGCGACGAAGCGGATGCCGCCAACGGCGACCGTCACGCTGTAGGTGCCGCTCCAGCCGACCGCCGCCGCGTAGCCGGCCTGGTCGATCCACTTCATCACCATGCCGCCGTGGACCTTGCCGCCGTAGTTCACGTCGGTCGGTTCGGCGAGGAACCGCAGGTTGAGTTCGCGCTGACGTCCGCTCATGCCGTCGCTCCTTTCCGATCGTCCATCCGGTTCATCACGCCCAGGTGGCGCACCACCGCCGCGCCCACGCCGTGCACGCCCGTGCGCAGGCGGTCGTCGTTGAGGACGCCGTAGTCGGTCAGCTTGTCGGCCGCCTGCCCCACCGCGACCTGCTGCGGCACGACCAGCAGGCCGAGTTTCGCAAGCGCGTCGCGCAGCACCAGCAGCGAACGCAATCCGCCCAGCGGGCCGGGCGAGGCGGACACGATGCCCGCCACCTTGTCCTGGAACAGCGTCACGCCGGAACGGCCGGACTCGAGCGGTCGCGAGATCCAGTCCAGCGTGTTCTTCACCAGCGCCGGCATCGAGCCGTTGTACTCGGGCGTGCTGATGAGCAGGCCGTCGTGGTTCGCCATCAGCGCCTGCAGTTCGCGCACGGGCGCGGGCATGCCGTCGGCTTCGATGTCGCCGTCGTAGACCGGCAGCGGGTAATCGCGCAGTTCGATCAGCGTGACCTGCGCACCCGCGGAGCGCGCGCCTTCGGCCAGCACGTGGACCAGGCGCCGGTTGTAGGAGCCCTGGCGCAGGCTGCCGGCGAAAGCGAGCAGGCGGGGCGGTGAATCGGTCATCGCGGGCTCCGTGTGGCATCGATACCAAGGCGTTCGATTATGCGCGGCCGGCGCGCGCTTGCGGCGGCAACGCGCGCGCGCGATCCTCGCCGCACCGCCGGCGCCCGCGCGCCGGCTTCGAGGGAGGCAGCGCGATGGGACGCACGATCCTTGGGATGCTGGTCGGCGTGGTGGTCGCGATCGCGGTGATCGCGGCGGTCGAGGCGCTCGGACATCGCGCGTGGCCGCCGCCGACCGGACTGGATCCCACCGATCCGGCCAACGAAGCCGCCTTCGCCGCGTTCGTCGCGGCAATGCCGTTCGGCGCGAAGCTGCTGGTGCTGATCGCGTGGGTGCTGGGCACCTTCGTCGGCGCGCTGGCGGGCGCGAAGCTCGCGCGGCATCAGACCGCCGCCGCGCTGCTGGTCGCGCTGGTGGTGATGTCCGGCGTGGTGGGCATGATCATGAAGGTGCCGCATCCGACCTGGCTCGCGGTGGCCGGCCTGCTGTTGCCGATTCCGGCGGCGCTGCTCGCGGTGCGGCTGGTGTACCGGCGTTCGACATTGCCGCGCGTGTCCTGACGCGCGCCGCCGCGCCCGGCGTGATCGTCCGCGCGACGCGGGCGCTTACACTGTGCGCTTCCCACGCTTCGACTTCGCCATGCGCCTGCCCACCGCGCTTTGTGTCCTGCTGACCGCGTTGTCCTCCCTGCCGCTGCACGCTGCCGAACCGTTGCTGCCGAAGGCGCGCGCGTACGAATCCCCCGACGCCTGGCGCCGTCCCATCGCGCCGTTCGCGTTGGGCGATCGCAGCTGGTACATCGGCACCGAAGGCCTGAGTGCGGTGCTGGTGAAGACCGATGCCGGCGCCGTGCTGATCGACGGCGGCCTGCCGGAAGCGGCCGACATGCTGCTCGCGCACATGCGCGATCTCGGCGTCGCGCCGTCGGACCTCAAGCTGATCCTGCACAGCCACGCGCACATCGATCACGCCGGCCCGATCGCCGCGATCAGGCGCGCGACCGGCGCGCGGGTCGCGACGAACGCCGAATCGGCCGCACTGCTTGAACGTGGCGGTTTCGACGACCTGCATTTCGGCGACGGCATGCTGTTCCCGCCGGTGCATGCCGATCGCATCGTGATGGATGGCGAGGTGGTCGAACTCGGCGGCGTCGCATTCACCGCGCACTTCACGCCCGGCCACACGCCGGGAAGCCTGAGCTGGACCTGGACCGACGCGAAGGCCGGCAAGCCGCTGCGCATCGCCTACGTCGACAGCCTGAGCGCACCGGGCTACAAACTCGTCGGCAATCCGCGCCAGCCGCGCATCGTCGACGATTACCGCCGCGCGTTCGCCGAAGTGCGCACGCTTCCGTGCGACCTGCTGCTGACGCCGCATCCGGATGCGTCGGGCTGGAAGCTCGGCGAATCGACCACGCCGACGACGCTCACCTGCCGCGCCTACGCCGACCGCGCGCAGGCCGCGTTCGACAGGACGCTGAAGGAACAACAGGCCGCCGCCGGCAAGGGCGCACGCTGATGCCGTACACGCCCATCGTCGCCACGCTCGGCTACGTGCTCTCGCCCGACGGCCGCCAAGTGCTGATGGTCCATCGCAACGCGCGGCCCGACGACCACCAGCTCGGCAAATACAACGGGTTGGGCGGCAAGCTCGAAGCCGACGAGGACGTCGTCGCCGGCATGCGGCGCGAGATCCTGGAGGAAGCCGGCATCGAATGCGAGGCGATGCAGCTGCGCGGCACGATCAGCTGGCCGGGCTTCGGCAAGCACGGCGAGGACTGGCTCGGCTTCGTCTTCGTGGTCACGCGTTATCGGGGCACGCCGCATTCGAGCAATCCGGAAGGCACGCTGGAATGGGTGCCGATCGAAAAGCTCGACGAACTGCCGATGTGGGAAGGCGACCGCAACTTCCTGCCGCTGGTGTTCGACGACGACCCGCGCGCGTTCCACGGCGTGATGCCGTACCGCGACGGGCGCATGGTGTCGTGGTCGTACTCGCGGGTGTGATCGCTACTTCGCCATCCGCACGCTGCCGCGCCCGTCCTTCTGCTCGAACATGAAGCGGTAGGTGAGCGTCACCGCCTCGCGGATCTCCGTGTAACCGCCGCAGCTGCCCACGGTGTCGTCCTTCGTCTTCGCATCGGGGAACACGCAGCGCAGCGCGGGATCGTAGCGCCAGCCGGCCACCGCGCCGCGCACCGCCTCGAAGAACGCCGGGTCCGCGGGTTCCGGGCAATTCGGCGGCGCGATGGCCGGCGCGGACGACAGCACGCCGCCGTCGCGATCCACGCCGACGCGCACGCACACCGCCTGCAGCGGCAGGCGCCGCGCGAGCAACGTTTCGGGATACGCCGGCATCGGGTTCGCGTCGTCCTCGATCGGCATCAGGAAGGATTCGTTGTCCGCCAGCTCCATGCGCGAGGGCTGGGGAATCAGCGCGCTGATCTCGTTCATGCCGACCTGGCCGGAACGCGTGGCCCCGTCGTTCGCGATGGGCGCCTGCGTCGCGCATCCGGCGAGCAGCAGGGTGGACAGGATCCAGCAGCGGTGACGCATGGGCTTCCTCCGTGAAGGCGCGGCCGGGCTATCCGGCCTGGTACTCCATGTTTACCGAAAACGGGGTGGTTTCGACAAAGCCGAATCTGGCGTAAAGGTGCTTCGCGTCGCCATCGGCCACCAGCGAGACCACCGCCGAGGGCGGCGCGTTGGCGCGGAGCCAGCCATCGAGCGCGGTCATGATCCGCTTGCCCAGGCCCTGCCCCTGCAGCGCCGGCGTCACCGCGATGTCGACCACGATGAAGAAGCAGCCGTCGTCGCCGATCACGCGGCCCATGCCGACCACCTGCCCGTCGAGCAGCAGGCTCACGCCGTACAGCGTGTTCGGCAGCCCGCGTCGCGCCGCTTCGAGCGTGCGCGGCGCCATGCCGGCCTCCGCGCGCAGGCGGCAGTAGTCCGCAGCGCCCGGGAAACGTTCGACCAGTTCGACCAGTTCGACCCGGGCGGCGTCCATCAGGCGGTGTCCCGCGTCGCGTGGACCTCGGCCTTCTCGCCCGCGGCCACGCCGAGGTTGCTGGATGCGGCTTCGTACACGTCGCGGTCGAGCAGGCCGGATTCCTTCGCCACGATCACCGGCACGACCATCTGGCCCGTCACGTTCGTCATCGTGCGCATCATGTCGAGCACGCGGTCGATCGCGACGAGATAACCGATGCCTTCCAGCGGCAATCCCGCGGCGGAGAGCACCAGCGTCACCATCACGATCGCCGTGCCCGGCACGCCCGCCGTGCCGAAACTGCCGAGCACCGAGGCGATGAGGATCGTCGCGTATTGCCCCGGCTCCAGGTGCAGGCCGAAGTACTGCGCGACGAACATCGACGTCAGCGCGGGATAGATCGCGCCGCAGCCGTCCATCTTGATGCTCGCGCCCAGCGGCACGGCGAACGCCGCGTAGTCCTTGTCGACGCCGAGGTTGTGCGTGACCGAGCGGATCGCCGCCGGCATCGCCGCGAAACTCGACGAGGCGACGAACGCCACCTGCATGCCCGGCGCCGCGCCGCGGAAGAACTTCAGCGGATTGAGCCCGTGCAGCGCGATCAGGCTGCCGTAGACGAACACGATGTGGATCGCGCACGCCAGGTACAGCGCGAACACGAACGTGCCCAGCGGCAGCAGCTTCTCGAATCCGTACGCGCCCACCAGCGAGGCGATCAGGCCGAAGGTGCCCAGCGGCGTCATTTCCAGCACGAAGCGCGTGACCTGCACCATCGTGTCGCTGGCTTCGCCGACCAGCTTGCGCAGGCCGGAGACGCGTTCGCCCAGCTTCACCAGCGCGAAACCGACCAGCCCGGCGAACACGATCACCTGCAGGATCTTGCCTTCGCTCAACGCCTTGAACGGGTTGGTCGGAATGACGTCGAGCAGCACGTCCTTCGGCGACGGCACCACGCGCACGGTGTAATCGGCGGCCATGGTCAGGCCGCTCACGCCGTGCCCGGGCTGCAGCAGCCAGCCGATGAGCAGGCCGACGCCGACCGCCAGCGCGGCGGTGATCGCGAACCACACGAACGTGCGTCCGCCGAGCGCCGCGACCGATTTCTGCCCGTGCAGGCTGCCGATGGCGTTCATCACCGCGAAGAAGACCAGCGGCACGGCGATCATCTTGATGAGCGTGACGTAGATCGTGCCCAGCGGCCCGAACCAGGTTTCGGCGGAGTGGCCGAAGGCCCAGCCCGCCAGCGCGCCCAATACGAAGCCCGCCAGCACGCGCTGCCAGAACGGGATTCGCAACCAGGCGGTGACCAGCTTCATCCGGACCTCTTTACCCAAACTGTCGGCTTGGCACGATAGCGGACCCCGAAGGGGGTGACGACCCCGCGAATGCAACGCCGGTGTCCCGTGGCTGCAATAACGCGGCCCATAATTGCGGTTCGCCTTTCCACGACGCCCCTCGATGCACCGACTGTCCCAGATCCGCTTGAAGCACGCCGCCCTCGCCTTCGCCACCACCCTGCTCGCCACCGCCTGCGCCACCGGCGGCACGACGACCGATCCGGCAAAGCCCAACGCAGTGGACGTCGACGTCCCGTCGATCCGCCATCCGGCCGACGAGACCCCGCAGTGGTGGTTCCGCGACGGCGCCGCGCAGGCCGCCCGGCGCGGCGCGATGGGCGGACGCGCGAAGAACGTGATCCTGTTTGTCGGCGACGGCATGAGCCTGACGACCGTCGCCGCCGCGCGCATCCTCGACGGCCAGCGCAAGGGCGGCCCGGGCGAGGAGAATCGCCTGAGCTGGGAAAATTTCCCGGCCACGGCGTTGAGCCGGACCTACAACACCGATTCGCAGACGCCCGACTCGGCCGGCACGATGAGTGCGATGGCCACCGGCGTGAAGACGCGCGCGGGCGTTCTCAGCGTCGCCCAGCAGCCGCGGCGCGGCGACTGCGCCGGCGCGCAGGCCGCGCCGACGCTCACGCTGTGGGAGATCGCGGCCAGCCGCGGCTTCGCCACCGGCGTGGTCACCACCACGCGCGTGACCCACGCGACGCCGGGCGCGACGTTCACCCATTCCTCCGAGCGCAACTGGGAAAACGACACCGAACTGAGCGACCAGGCGCGTGCCGCCGGCTGCGTCGACATTGCGCGCCAGTTGGTGGAAACGCCGTTCGGCCACGGTCCCGACGTGTTGATGGGCGGCGGTCGCAAGAACTTCATGCCGGTGTCCGAACGCGATCCCGAGTACGACGACAAGGTCGGCGAACGCCTCGACGGCCGCGACCTCATCGCGCAGTGGAAACAGCGCCATCCCGGCGGCACCTATGTGTGGAACGCGCAGCAGCTGATCGATGCGCCGTCCAGCGGCCCGCTGCTGGGCCTGTTCGAACCCGACCACATGCAGTTCTCCGCCGATCGTCCGCGCGATGGCGCGGGCGAGCCGACGCTGGCCGAGATGACGCGCGCCGCCATCGCCCGCCTGCGGCAGAACGACAAGGGCTTCGTGCTGCTGGTCGAAGGCGGTCGCATCGACCATGCCCACCACTACGGCAACGCCTACCGCGCGCTCACCGACACCATCGCGCTGAGCGAAGCGGTGCAGGCCGCGGTGGATGCGACCTCGGCGCAGGACACGCTGATCCTGGTCACCGCCGACCACTCGCACACGCTGAGCTTCGTCGGCTATCCCACGCGCGGCAATCCGATCCTGGACAAGGTGCGCGGCAGCAGCGGCGAGGACGGCGGCTTCGGCGAGTACGCACTCGACCAGCTCGGCCTGCCGTACACCACGCTCAGCTACAGCAATGGCCCCGGTTACGTCGGCGGCGGCGCGCAGCAGCCGGAAGGCCCGAAGCGTTTCCTGCACTCGCCCAGCGGTGTGCAGATCCCGAAGCACGGCCGCCCGGACCTCCGCAACGTCGACACCCAGGACCCCGATTACCTGCAGGAAGCACTGGTGCCCACCGGGAGCGAAACGCACGGCGGCGACGACGTCGGCATCTGGGCGCGCGGTCCGGGCAGCGAAGCGGTGCGCGGCAGCGTCGAACAGAACACGATCTTCCACTTCCTCCTGCAGTCGATGCCTGCGTTGCGCGAGGAGCTGTGCAAGGTCGGCGACTGCGACGACCACGGCGTGCCGGTGGGCTTGCCGGAGCCCGGGAAGTTCCGGGGGTGATGTTGTTGTCGTTGTAGTCCGGTGGCGGGCTCGACTCTCAAACCCGGGTGCGCTTGGCTTACCCGGGCTACGAAGAACATCGCCGTCCGAGAACACCGTCGTCCCGACGGGATCGTCATCCCGGCGAAAGCCGGGATCCAGGCCCGCAACGCACGGGCACTCCGCTGACAGATAAGCCACCGGCGAGGAAGTGACCGCGCCGCAACACCCCTCAGCTATCCCCGTCCCGCTTCCCCTCGCCCGCCTTCGACACGCTCCGCGCAGCGCCCTTCGGCGGTTCCAGTGCCGCGGTATCCCGGTCGAATTCCGATAGCGGGCTTTCCGCCGGGCACGCCTTGTCGGGGAAGCCGTAATCCGTGCGCAGCTTCAATCCGCAGTCGTTCAGCGCATCCAGATCGGTGTCCGGCGTCTTGCAGCGCTTGTCGAACGCGCGCACGAACGAATCGCGGCGGCTGACGAAATCCTCGCCGCACTTGCGCATCAGGCGCAGCCGGTCGAGGTCGTCCTGCGCCGGGTTCACGCCGTCCAGGCCGTAGAGCTCCAGTTCCTCGGTCGTGAGCAGGCGCAGGCTGCGGTTCGGCACCGCCATCATCAGGTCGGCCACGGCGGTCGCCGCGCCGTTGCGCTCCAGGTACTCGCGCACGCGGTCGTAGACCACGCGCAGTTCGGCGTTGAGCTGCGCGCGCGTGGTCGCCGTGGAACTCATGCGGATGATGCGGTGGATGCCCACCTGCCCCGCGATCATCCGCGTGTCGCCCGCGCCGAGGATGAACACGCAGGCGCTGTGGCAGATCGCGCCTTCGCGCACCCAGATCGTCCAGCGCGATTCGGCGATGAAATCGCCCACCTGGATCGCGTCCTCGACCTGGCCGCCGGCCGAGTCGATGTCGAGCACGCGCTTGTGGATGTCCAGTTCGTCGGCGACGTCGGTGACGCGCTCCACCAGGGTGCCGAATTCGCCGGTGATCTTGCCCTTGTAGCGAAGGCGCGCCACGCCGGCGTCCTCGCACGGCTTCAGCGCGGCCTCCAGGCCCTCGCGGTCGAACTTCGCCAGCACCTCGCCATCGCCCTGCTGCGCGTAATCGAGCTCGCAACTGATCGACGCCGCGCCGGCGGTCAGCTCGAGCGGCCCATCCCAGCGCTTGCGCGGCTCGGCCACGGGTTCAGGGCGCGCCGCCGCACGCGGTCGCAGGATCCGCTGGCGGGTTTCCGGCTCGACCGGCACCACCTTCACCGGCGCGGTGCTGATCGCGCCGCCGTCCTGCGGGCCGACGTTCTCCTCGATCACCATGCCGTGCGTCACCGGTTCGGACGGACGCTGGCAGGCGATGGTGGCGAGGCAGAGCGACAGCAGGGCGACGGCACGGAGGGACATGCGGGAAAAGACTCGAAGCTGGGGCGGCGTGCGCCTGAACGGGCGTACCGCGAAAGACGAAACCACAGCTTACGGCGTGCGTGCTGACTCTGCGCGGACCGCGCGCGGCGCGGGCCCACGATGCCCGACGAAGCGGGCTCATCGCGCGCATTCATCAATGCCGCACGCGATTCTCTCCGGCGTCGGCAGATCGGCGAAGCGGTTCCGCACCGGCGCGTGCAGCGCGGGAGCGCCGTTCCCTCAACGCTCCCGCATCCTCGTCACGACGTCACTTCCCGCTCGATGCGGCCTCGCGTTCCGCGATCCACGCCTGCACGCGCTCGCGCAGGAACGCCAGCGGCACCACGCCGTCGCCGAGCACGCGCTCGTGGAACTGCCTGAGGTCGAAGCGATCGCCCAGCGCCGCTTCCGCTTCCCTGCGCAGCGCGACGATCTCCAGCCCGCCCGAATCGTAGGCCGTGAGCTGTCCCGGCATCGCGGCGATGCGATCGACCATGTCCGCGGAGGTTTCCGGCGGGAACCGGCCGCTCTCGGCCATGAACTTCACCGCCTGCTCGCGCGTCCAGCCGAACACGTGGATGCCCGGATCCACCACCATGCCGCGCGCCGGCCACAGGCGACGGGTGATCCGCGCGTAGGGCGTGGTGTAGATGCCGGCTTCCTCGCTCAGCGCCTCGGAATAGCGCGCCCAGCCCTCGGCATAGGCCGAATTGAACGCCAGCGCCGACAGCGGATGGCGCTTGCCCAGGCCGCGCGCCAGCGCGAGTTGCAGGTGATGCCCCGGCCAGGTTTCGTGCACGAGGGTGATTTCCGCCGCGCCGCGACGATCCGCGTCCGGATGATCCAGGTTGATGCGATACACGCCCGGCTTGCGGTCGTCCGGATCGGGCTCGTAATGCGAGCTCACGCCGGTGCCGCGCTGCTCGGGTTTGAGCGGTTCGACGACGGCCGGCTGCACGGGCATCGTCGCGAAATACTTCGCGCTCTTCGCGCGCGCCGATTCGAGCAGGCCGCGCGAGAATCGCAGCTGATCGTCCGCCGAGGCGAAGCGGTTGTCCGGCGCTTCGTCCACGCGCCTGACGATGGCGTCCAGTTCCGTGGTGCCGAACATCTCCCGGCTCAGCGTCTGCACGTAGGCGAGATTGTCGGCAACGGTGCGCTGCCCCAGTTCGTACACGGCGCGCGGCGAACGGTCGAGCGTCGTGTACGACCGCAGCATCGCCTGGTAGCACTGCGCTCCATCGGGCAACGCGGACAGGGCGATCGTCTCGCGCGCCGCGCCCTGGTATTCGTTCACCAGGAAATCGCGATAGCGACGCAGCGCGGGCTGGACCTGCTGCGCGACGACCACCTCGAACGCCTTCGCGAACGCCTCGTCCTTCGCCTTTTCGCCCGGCGCGAAATACGGCGACTTGCGCGGTTCCAGATCCACCATGCCGTCGAGCTGCTTCACCACGCGCGCCACCACCGCCTTGGGCGCGGTGTAGCCGCCCTTGATGCCGGCGCGCAGGTTGGCGATCTCGTGATCGACGTACGCCGGCAGCGTGCGCCAGCGCGCCAGCGCCTGCTGGCGTTCGTCGGCGGTGGCGACGGGCTGGCGGTCGGCCAGATCGGTGAACGCGGTGTGCCAGCCGAACATGTGGTTCACGTTCCACTGCTCGGCCCGACAGATGCGCAGCGCGCGGTTGGTTTCGAGGATCTCGCGCAGCTGCGCGTAGGCGAGCTGCGCGCCGCGATCGTCGAGTTCATCGCGATCCACCGCCTGCAACCGCGTCCACAACGCGTCCTCGCGTTCGTCCAGCCGCGCGTGGTCGGCGGCCGAATTGCGCGGCAGGTAGTCGTGGCGCTTGAGCGGGAGGATCTCGTAATACGCCGGCGTGGGATCGTACTGGAGCGACAGCGCGACCATTTCGTCGGCCATCGCCATGACCTCGTCGTTCGCCATTCCTTCCGCCGCGATGGCGGGCATCGCCACCGCCAGCCCCAACACCGCCGCACTGCCCCAACCGCCTGCCATCCGCATGACCTGCCTCCTGCCGTGGTAAGTCACGCGATGGTAGTGGGTGGCGGGCGCGGGCGGATGTGCCGCACGGTCAGGTCTCTTCGACACGACGTTGCGGGCCTGCCCGCTCGCGAGGGGCGCAATCGTGACCCTGTCAGCGCCGTCGCAGGCTTTCGAGCAGCGCCTCGCGCGCGCGGCGCACCATCTGCTCGCGCGACATCGCGGGCTCCGGTTGCGACGTCGCCGCCGGTGCCGGTTGCGATACCGACAACACGCCGCCCGTGCCCGGCACTGGTTCGATCACGAAGATCTCGCCGTCGAAATCGACGATGTACACGTTGTTCGCCGAGTCCGTGCCGAAGGCGACGACGTTGTCGATCACGCCCGCGTCCGGCGCGAAATCCGCGTTGCGCAGCTGGAAGCGCGAGGACGGAATCGTCGTGCCCTGCTGGATCACGCCGGTCTGGATCGACCACAGGTTCGGCTGCACGAAATCGCCGAACAGGTACTCGCCGCGCAGCGATTCCAGCGGCCCGCGATACACCACGCCGCCGGTGACCGAGTCGCCCTCGCGCGGACCGCTGCCGTGCAGGTATTCGGCGATCGGCGCGGTGAGCCCGGTGGTGGAACCGCCGCGGAACGGCTGCGTGCCTTCCATGATCGGCCAGCCGAAATTGACCCCGGCTTCGCCCGAGCGCGCCAGGTCGATCTCCTCCACCGCGCCCTGCCCCACGTCGCCGATGTACAGGTGGCCGGTGAGCGGATCGAAACTGTTGCGGAACGGATTGCGCAATCCGTACGCCCACACTTCCGGCGCATCCGGCGCGGTGAAGGGATTGCCGTCGGGAATCGCGTAATCGCGCGCGGGATCGCTCGGGAAGTCATCGGTCGCCGGGTCGATGCGCAGCATCTTGCCGAGCAGCGACGCGCGGTCCTGTGCGTTGTTGTCGGGATCGCCTTCGCCGCCGCCATCGCCCACGCCGACGTAGAGCATCCCGTCCGGACCGTAGCCGATCCAGCCGCCGTTGTGGTTGCTGCGCGGGTGCGCGATGCGAAGGATCGTGTCGCCGCTGGCGGCGTCGGCCTGGTCGCGATTGTTCGACAGCGTGTCGTAGCGGCGCAGTTCGATCGTGCCATCGAGCACCGTCAGGTAAACGTAGAAGCGTCCGCTGGTGGCGAAGTCCGGCGCCGTCGCGAAGCCGAGCAGGCCGCGCTCGCCATCGGTGGACACCTGCCCGGTCAGGTCGAGGAAGGGCGTCGCCGCGATCGCACCCGTGGCCGGCGTGAGGATGCGGATGCGCCCGGCGCGTTCGACCACGAACACGCGGCCGGTCGCGTCCGGCACGGGGGCGAGGAAGGTCGGGAAGTCCATGCCCGACACCACGCGCCGCACGCGCAGCTGCGCGCCGGTGACGTCGGTGACGGTGACGCTCAACGGAAGCGTGGCCGTCCTGGCGCCGTCGCTCGCGGTGATCGAGACGAGGTAGACGTTGTCGGCATTGGCGTCGGTGGGCGCCTCGAAATCCGGCGGCGAGAGGAACTGCAGCGCGCCGGCCGCGCTGAGGATGAAGCGCGCCTGGTCCGCGCCGCCGCCCAGCGAATACGACACGGGCCTGCCTTCGGGGTCGTTCGCCGTCGCCGTGTAGAAGACGCCCGCGGTGCCTTCCGGCACGGTCGCCGCGGCGGCCGAGGTGAAGGTCGGCGGATCGTCCGTCGGCGCGCCGGGAATCTGTTCGTTGTCGTCGGATCCCCCACCGCCGCCGCAGGCCGCGAGCATCGCGGCCAGGACGCCGGTCACTGCCAGTCGTGCGAGCTCCATGCGTACGCTCCCGGACCTTCGCGACACGCCGGAGCGGCGCGCCTGCGGGCGGCCGACAGCGTGTCAGAGGCCGGCGTGGCGGTCCGTGAAGGGCTGCGGGATTCACGATTCGGTGATCGGCGGGGCGGCTCCGTTCGTCGGTGCGGCCGTGGTCGGGGCGGATGTCGTTCCGCTTGCGCCCCGGAAACACGCATTCACCCGGTCTGCCCGGCCCGCGATGTCCTCCCCCGCGTCCGCTTCCCGTATCCGGTGTTCACATCACCGGAGTGCAGGGCAATGCGGCGTGTCGCGAAATGGCTGGGGTGGAGCGTGGTAGTGATTGCGGTGCTGGTGGGCGGCGTGTTCGCCACCGCCTGGGCGCTGAGCGAACGCGCGTTGTCGCGCACCTGGGCCGTGCAGGACCCGCCGATCGCCGACGCGATGGGGTCCGCCTCGCTCGAACACGGCCGCCATCTCTACGCGACGCGTGGCTGCGCCGACTGCCACGGTGCCGACGGCGCGGGAAAGCTGCTGGTCGATGCGCCGCACGTGGTGCGCATCGTGCCGAGCAACCTCACGCGCAGCGTTCGCGACGAAGCCTGGACCGACGACCGCCTCGCCGCGGCGATCCGCCATGGCGTGCGTCCCGACGGCACGCCGCTGATGATCATGCCCACCGGCGACTACACCGACATGGACGACCACGACATCGCGTCGATCCTCGCCTACCTGCGCACGCTGCCGGCGGTGGACGCGGATCCGGGGCTCACGCAGGTGCGTCCGCTCGGGCGCGTGCTCTACATGTTCGGGAAATTCCCGCTGGTGCCGGCCGAACGCGTCGACCACACGCCGCGCGAACGCCGCGCGCCACCGGCGATGGTGAGCGTCGCTTACGGAAAGTACGTGGCGCAGGTGTGCACCGGCTGCCACGGCAACGACTTCGCGGGCGGTTTCGTGCTCGAACCCGGCACGCCACCGTCGGCCAACCTCACCCCGCATGCGAACGGATTGCAGGCGTGGAACGAAGCCGATTTCATGCGCCTGATGCGCACCGGCCAGCGCCCCGATGGTCGCCATCTGCACCGCATGATGCCGTGGAAGTCCTACAGTGCGATGCAGGAGGTGGAGCTGCGCGCGGTGTGGACGTATCTGCAGTCGTTGCCGCCAGCGGAAGGGAAAACCCGCTCGTGAGGCTCACTGCCGGAACGCGCCCCGGGTGCGGCTTCGCCTTACCCGGGCTACAAAGGCGTGTGTTTCAGGTACCCATGCATCAATCGATGCGATACACCCGCGCCTTCGGCAACTCCTCGACCACCTGGAGGAACCAGCGCCCGGCGATGCCCGGCACGACGACGATCTCGGGCGACTCCAGCGTCGCGGACAGTTTCAGCGCGCCCTTGAGCACCTTCCAGCGCTGCCCGTTTTCCAGTTCGAACACGGTGCCGGGTTCCCATCCGCTCACGGAACCCTTCAGCCGGCTCTCGATGGGCTTGTCGCTGAAGCCGATGAGCGTGGTCTCGTCGCGGCCGTCATCGTCGCGACGCGAGGCGCCGGCGTCGTTCGCCACCGAAGGCACCGACGCATTCGCAACCGCCGAAGCCCCCTGCCGCTCGTGCGCCTTGCGCAGCATGCGATCGAGCTGTTCGATCTGCTCGCTGGTGAGCCCCACCGACCGCAGCTGCTCCGGCGTCAATCGCTCCTCGATGCCGACGTAGGACGACTGCGCGAACGCGCCCGGCGACAGCGTCGCGAAGGCCAGCGCCAGGGCGGACAGGAGCGTGAACTTCATCGGCGGATCCCGGGCTTCGATCGCGCCACGATGCTGCAATTTCGTGACAGACGCGTGACACCGTCCGCGATGCGTCAATCCCCGCGCCGCAGCGAGAAGAACGCGATGTCGCGCCGCAACGTGTAACCGCAACGCAGGTACAACTCCTTCGCGCGCGAGTTCTCGTGCGCGACGTGCAGGAAAGGCGTTCGCCCGCGCGCGAGGTTGTCGTTGCCCAGCATCGCCAGCAGCTGGCGCGCGTAACCGCGGCCGAGGAAATCCGGATGCGTGCACACCGCGCTGATTTCCTGCCAGCCATCCATGCCCATGCGTTCGCCGATGATCGCGGCCAGTCGTCCTTCCTGGTAGATGCCGAAGTACCGTCCCAGCCGCATCGTGTACGGGCGGAAGTAATGCGGGTACACGAGCGCGGTCAGCGCCAGCACGTCCTGCCGGTGCGATTCGTCGAGCTCGACGATCTCCGGCCCATCGACACGTTCCACCGGCTGCGTGCACACCATCTGCGCCAGCATCGCAAGCTTCTTCGCCTCGAAGCCCGGCGGCACCCGCGGCATCCGGTCGAGCACGAGCGTCGTCTCGCCCGGCTCGATCAGCGCCGCCAGCGCATCGGACACGTCCAGGCCTTCGCGCGGCACGCCGAGGAACGGCGCGACCTGCGCGGGGTAACGCGCCACTTCGCCGCGCGCGAGCGCGAGATCGCGATGCCGGCTGCGCAGCGCTTCCCAGATCGGGTTGTCGAGCACGTCGTCGCTCGTCATGCCGTTACACCTTGACCGTCTTCCACGTTCCGCGCGAGAACAGCCACAGCGTGAACAGGCCCACCGAGGTTTCGGACACGAATACCGCCCAGAACACGCCCAGTTCCTGCCAGCCCATCGACACCGCCAGCGCGTACGCCAGGGGGATCTGGATCAGCCAGAAGAACACCACGTTGATCTTGGTCGGCGTCACCGTATCGCCCGCGCCGTTGAACGCCTGCACCGACACCATCCACCAGCCGTAGACGAAGTACGAGTACGACAGGATCTGCAGCCATTCGCCGCCGACATCGATCACTTTGGCGTCGCTGGTGAACAGCGCGATGAGATCGTGGTGGAAGAAGAAGAACACCACCGAGATCGCCATCGTGAAGGCCATGTTGTACCAGCCGATGCGCCACACCGCCGCTTCCGCGCGTTCGGGCTGCTGCGCGCCGAGGTTCTGGCCGACCAGCGTCGCCGCCGCGTTCGACATGCCCCACGCCGGCATCAGCGTGAACATCATGATGCGGATGGCGATGGTCGCGCCGGCCACCGCCTCGCTGCCCATGCTCGACAGGATGCGCATCAGGAAGATCCACGAGGTCATCGACACGATCATCTGGCCGATGCCGCCCAGCGAGGTGCGCACGATGTTCCAAAGCACCGCGCCCTGTACCGCGATCTGCGACCACGCCACGCGGATGTGCTTGCCGCCATGGAACAGCACGTACAGCTGCAGCGCGACGCCGGCGCCGCGGCCGATGTTGGTCGCGATCGCCGCGCCTTCGATGCCCAGCGCCGGCACCGGCCCGAAGCCGAAGATCAGCAGCGGGCACAGCACGATGTTCAATCCGTTCGCCAGCCACAGCACGCGCATCGCGATCGCCGCATCGCCGGCGCCGCGAAAGATCGCGTTGATCACGAACAGCAGCATGATGATCGCGTTGCCGCCGAGCATCCACTGCGTGTAGCGATACCCGTGCTCGATGCTCCACGCATCGGCGCCCATCAGGCGCAGCAGGTCCTTCGCCCACACGATGCCGACCACCGCGAACGGCACCGACACCAGCAACGCGATGAGGATCGCCTGCACCGCGCTGATCGCCGCGTCCTCGCGCCGGTTCTCGCCGATGCGCCGCGCGACGATCGCCGTGACCGACATCGCCAGGCCCATCGCGATGGAATACAGCAAGAAGAGGTAGGTTTCGGTCAGACCGACCGTCGCCACCGCCGAAGGCCCGAGTTTCGCGACGAACCAGATGTCGACGACCGCGAAGGTCGATTCGAGCACCAGCTCCAGCACCATCGGCACCGCGAGCAGGAACACCGCGCGGCGCAGCGGGATCTTCGTGTAGTCGGCGTTGGTGCCGCGGATCGCGTCGCGGAGTTCGGACCAGAGGGAATGCGTGGCATCGGCCGGCATCGCGGCCGTGGGGGACTGCGGTTCGGTGCTCATCGGGGCGTCCATTCTCGTGTGCGGAGATGTTAAACGACGAACGGGGCCGCTCCCGATCGACATCCGCATGAATCTTCGTGATGCGCACTGCGGCACATCACGCCCGTTTCCGCACGCCGATGGCGAAGGCACGCGCCGGATTGCGGACCAGCAGGGTCGCGATCGCGTCCTCGTCGAATCCGGCGCCGCGCAGTGCCGGCACCAGCACGGTGAACAGCGGATCGTAAGGCTTGAACTCGCCGCCGCCCGGCTGGCCCGCGTTGTACCAGCCGGCGTCCTGCGAAATCAGTACGTGTTCGAGCAGCCCGGCCTCGCGCATGCGCCCGAGCATTGAGAGGTATTGGCTTTCCTGACCGGGGCGGAAGCCGTCGAACGATACCCACGCCCCGCGCCTCGCCGCCTGCACGTGGTGCTCCCCCATGACCTCGTTCTGCGCATGCACCCAGATCCAGGCCGACGGAGCGAGCCCGGCGGCGTCCAGCGTTTCAAGCTGGGCGAAGGCGCATCGCGCGTTGCGACCGGGCTCCACCTCGCCCCACGGACCGGTGTGGGCGGCAATCACCAGCCCGGTTTCCAGGTGCGTGCGTGCCGCTGCGCGCAGGACCTTGCGATCGAGTTCGGCGAGCGGGTCGTTCTCGATGCCTAGTTTGATCAGTCCTGGACGCACGCCGGTGCCGTCGATGCCCTCGCGCCATTCGCGGGTCCAGCGCGAGGCGAGTTGCGCATCGGTTTCGCGCATCGCATAGGGCGGAATGAAACGACCGCCGGCGGCGAGATAGGCGCCGGTGACGGTCAGCATGTGCAATCCGCTCGCTTCGGAAAGACGCCGGATCAAGGCGGCATCGCGACCCAGCGTGGTCGCCGTGCAATCGACCAGCGTGCGACAGCCCGCCTCGCGCAGTGCGCGAAGGTGCGGCAGCAACGTCGCGACGACGGCATTCGCGTCAGGCGGCAAAGGCGTTGCGGCCTGTTCGGCATGGGGGCGCAGGTCGGCGTAGAGGTGTTCGTGCGCGAGCGTCACGCCCATCGCATCGGCGTCGATCGGTCCGCGCACCGTCATCACCGTGGCGCCGCCACCCGCTGCACCGCGACCGCTGCACGCCGGCAATGCCATCGCGAACGCCGATGCCGCCACGGTGCCGAGGAATTCCCTGCGATGCATGGCGCGGACCTCCGTACCGATGGACGCCCGATGTTAGCGCCCTCAAGAACGCGAACGGCCCGGTTTCCCGGGCCGTTCGTCGCATCAGGGCCACAGCTCGCCGACGATCACACCATCGGCAGCTTCAATCCCTGCTCCTTCGCGCACTGCTTCGCGATGTCGTAGCCCGCATCGGCATGACGCATCACGCCGGTGCCCGGATCGTTCCACAACACGCGCGCGATGCGCCTGTCGGCTTCCTCGCTGCCATCGCACACGATCACCACGCCGGAATGCTGCGAATAGCCCATGCCGACGCCGCCGCCGTGATGCAGCGACACCCACGTCGCGCCGCCGGCGACGTTGAGCATCGCGTTGAGCAGCGGCCAGTCGGACACGGCATCGGAACCGTCGCGCATCGCTTCGGTTTCGCGGTTCGGCGAAGCGACGCTGCCGCTGTCGAGGTGATCGCGGCCGATGACGACCGGCGCCTTCAGCTCGCCATTGCGCACCATCTCGTTGAACGCCAGGCCCAGCTTGTGGCGCAGGCCCAGGCCGACCCAGCAGATGCGCGCGGGCAGGCCCTGGAAGCTGATGCGCTCCTTCGCCATGTCGAGCCAGCGGTGCAGGTGCGCATCATCCGGAATGAGCTCCTTCACCTTCGCGTCCGTCCTGTAGATGTCCTCCGGATCGCCGCTCAGCGCGACCCAGCGGAACGGACCGACGCCGCGGCAGAACAGCGGGCGCACGTACGCCGGCACGAAACCCGGGAAATCGAAGGCGTTCTGGCAGCCTTCGTCCTTCGCCATCTGGCGGATGTTGTTGCCGTAGTCGAACACGGGAATGCCCATGTCCTCGAAGGCGAGCATCGCCTCGACGTGCACGCGCATCGACTTCTTCGCCGCGTCGCGCACCCGCGCCGGATCCTCGGTCTGCATGCGCTGCCACTGCTCGACCGTCCAGCCGATCGGCAGGTAGCCGTGCACCGGATCGTGCGCGGAGGTCTGGTCGGTGACCGCATCCGGGCGCACGCCGCGACGCACGAGTTCCGGCAGGATTTCCGCCGCATTGCCGAGCAGCGCGATCGACTTCGCCTCGCCGCTTTCCGTGTACTTCTCGATGCGCGCGAGCGCGTCGTCGAGGTCGGTCGCCTGTTCGTCGACGTAGCGCGTGCGCAGGCGCATGTCGATGCGGCTCTGCTGGCATTCGATGTTGAGCGAGCACGCACCGGCCAGCGACGCGGCCAGCGGCTGCGCGCCGCCCATGCCGCCCAGGCCCGCGGTGAGGATCCACTTGCCGGTGAGGTTCCCGCCGTAATGCTGGCGGCCCATCTCGACGAAGGTTTCGTACGTGCCCTGCACGATGCCCTGCGAACCGATGTAGATCCACGATCCGGCCGTCATCTGGCCGTACATCATCAGGCCCTTTTTATCGAGCTCGTTGAAGTGTTCCCACGTCGCCCAGTGCGGCACGAGGTTCGAGTTGGCGAGCAGCACGCGCGGTGCATCGGGATGCGTCGGGAAGATGCCGACGGGCTTGCCGGACTGCACGAGCAGCGTTTCGTTGTCGTCGAGTTCGCGCAGCGATTCAAGGATCGCGTCGAAGCTTTCCCAGTCGCGCGCGGCACGGCCGATGCCGCCGTACACGACGAGGTCCGTCGGGCTTTCGGCGACTTCGGCGTCGAGGTTGTTCTGGATCATCCGGTACGCGGCCTCGGTGAGCCACGACTTGCAGGATTTCTCGGTGCCACGCGGGGCACGGATGACGCGGGAAGGATCTTTGCGGGTCGACATCGGACAACTCCGTCGGCTGGGCGTCGCGATCGCGACGCGCGGAACAGGCTCCGGAATTATCGCGCCGCGCCTTGCGGCCGGAAGCGCCGTCGGGCCTGCGGGGCGGCGATCCGGGGCGAATTCCCGTCTGCCGCGACCGTTTTGTATACGCTGTACACATGAGCCGTCGCCGCACCCCGTCCGAGCACACCGCCGATCGCATCCTGCGCGCCGCGCGCACGCTGTTCGAACGCGAGGGCGCGGCGGGCGTGAGCATGCGGCGGGTGGCGACGGCGGTCGGCGTGACGCCGATGGCGATCTATCGGCATTTTCCCAATCGCGAGGCGCTGCTCAAGCGCATCGGCGACGACAGCTTCGATGCGATCGCCCGGCACTGGCATGCGCGTGCGCGCGGCGGCGACGTGCTCGAACGCCTGCTCGCGGTGCAGCGGATCTATCTGGATTACGCACTCGCGCATCCGCACCTGTTCGATCACGCGTTCTCCACCGCGCGCACGGATGCACGGCGTTTTCCCGAGGATTTCCACGCGCGCCGTTCGCCCACGCTGAACGTGGTCGCCGATGCGGTGGAGGACGCGATGCGCGCGGGCGTGCTGCGCGAGGACGACGTGTGGGACGTGGCGGTGACGCTGTGGGCGCACACGCACGGACTGATCGCGCTGTATCGCGCGGGGCGGTTCAACTTCGACGAGGTTGCGTTTCGCCGGTATTACGAGGCGTCGTTGCAGCGGTTGTTGCGGGGGTTGGTGGGGTGAGTGACGTGTGCGGCGGCGATGCAGGGACGCCCGATCGTTGTCGTGGCATCCGTCATTCCGGCGAAGGCCGGGATCCAGGCTGACACGCGGTCCCCAAAGCTGGAACGACGGTGAGGTGATTTGCCCCAGCGGGAGTGCCCGGGGGTTACGGGCCGGATCCCGGCCTTCGCCGGGATGACGGATGCCCCACCTTCCGCCCCTCCACTCGCACGCGGGAACTCAACGCCGCGGCTCGATCGCCGGCTTCAGCTCGTTCACCGGCGGCGGAGGCGGGATCTCGATCGTTTCCAGCCGCTGTGCCTGCGCTTCCTTGCCCGCGCGCCAGGCTTCGTGCGTGGCGCGGCGGGCCTGGTAATCCTGCAGGATGCGCGCCGAGTCGGCGGGCGTCGCCGCGGCGGCGCGGCGGGCGTCGGTCTGCGCGCGGTCGGCTTCCATCAGGCGGTCCTGGCGGTCGATCTGGCTGCGCAGTGTGTCTACCTGCACGCGGCGGCTCGACGCATCGAGCTGGCGGTTCAAGGTCTGCAACGAGGTGTCGCGCGAGCTGTCCACCCCGCGCGGCAAACGCGGCTGCGAGGACGGCGAGATCGGCGCCATGCGCGGCGGCGGTTGCAGCGTGTTGACCGGCGGCTGCTGCGCCAGCGCCGGCACGACGGCCAGCGCCAGCGCGAGCGCCGGCACGGATCGCCATGCGCGCATCGAACGCTTCATGCGATCAGCGCACCGACGGGTCGAGTCGGCGCAGCGCGTCGGCCAGGTCGGTCTCGCCGGTGCGGTCGATCTGCTCGCGGCTGTAGCTGCGGCCCGGGCCGATGCACAACGCCTTGCCGGTCTTCGGATCGCGCGGGCGGATGTTGGTGCCGGTGTTCTTGACGCAGCCGACGTTGGAGTTGCGCTCCTTCGCGGGCGGGTCGGATGCGGCCTGCGCGTCGGCCGACACGGCCGCGTCGACCTGCGTGGGGGCCGCCTGCACCTGGGCCTGGGCCTGGGCGTCGACCGCCGTCTGCGCGGTCGCACCGAAGGCGCACATGCCGAGCACGACCGCGAGCGCGGCGATCGCCGGGCTGCGATTGCGGTTGCTGGAGTTCATGACGTCACCTGGCATGGAACGGCGTCATCGCCGTACCTCCACCATACGCCCACCATCCCAAGCGGAAAGTGAGCGGAAACGACCGGATTTAGGCCATCGTCAGGCTTGTGGGCACGCGACCTGGCGGCCCTCGCGGAAAGCCGTCGCCTCGGCCTCCGTGGCCGGACGCGGGTCGATGCCGTCGTCGAACAGCACGCGCCAGACGCCGTCGGCACCCCGGTGCCAGACCGAATGGAAGGCGCCGATGCGGAAACGCTGCGTCGTCTTCGGGTCCAGGTCCTCGAACAGCGACGGGCCGCTCGACCAGGCCACGTTCGCGACGCCGTCCCCGCCGGCCGCGCCGATCGTGGTCCGGGTCGGATACCACGACAGCCTGAACCGCTTGCCTTCGACGATGCCGGCCCAGCGCCTGGCGATCGCCTCGCGCCCGCGCGTGGGCTGCGCCTGGCTCGCGCCGAACGCGGCGTTGGCGTCGATGTGCGAAGCGAACGCCGCCGCGTCGTGATCGGCGACCGATTGCGCGAAGCTCAGCTCGCGCGCCCAGACCTCGCATTCGGCGGAACTCATGCGCGCCGGCTCGGGCTTCGGCGCGGTCTGCGCGAATGCCGCGGCGGACACGGCGAGCGACACGGCGGCGGACAGGCGGATCACGGCAGGCTGGCGCATGGCGGGCTCCGGTGCCGGCGGACGTCGCCGGCTTGCGGCCACTGGATTGCGGCCACTATTGGCAAGGCGGCGCGGCGGCGCCAGCGACTAAAGTCATGCCGCAACACACGCTCGCTATCATCGGCGGATGCCTTTCCTTCGTGCCGCGGCCGTCGCCGCCTGTTTCGTCCTGTCCGCCTGCAGCGCCCACGCTCCGCGCCCCGCTCAAGCGGCGCCGCGCACCGTGGTGCTGGTTTCCATCGACGCGTTCCGCGCCGATTACCTGTCGAAGGACGCCACGCCGAATCTCGTGCGCCTCGCCGACGAAGGCGTGCGGGCGGAGTGGATGAACCCGTCGTACCCCTCGCTCACCTTCCCGAACCACTACACGCTGGCGACCGGCCTGCGCCCCGACCGGCATGGCGTGATCCACAACCGCATGAGCGATGCGGACATCGGCGATTTCGCGGTGGCCGACCGCAGCGCCGTGGACGACAGCCGCTGGTGGGGCGGCGAACCGATCTGGGTCACCGCCGAGAAACAGGGCGTGCGCAGCGCGAGCTGGGCGTGGCCGGGCAGCAGCGCGCCGATCGGCGGCATCCGTCCGAGCCAGTGGGTCGCCTACAACGACACGGTGTCGCCGGCGCGCCGCATCGACGACGTACTCGTCTGGCTCGACGCGCCGCCCGCGCAGCGCCCGCGCCTGGTCACGGTGTATTTCGAACAGCTCGACAAGGCCGGCCACGACCACGGCCCCGACTCGCCGCAGGTGCGCCGCACGCTCGGCGAACTCGATGCGGTGATCGGCCGGCTGCGCGACGGGCTGGACGCACGCGGGCTGCTGGACTGGACGGACCTGGTCGTCGTTTCCGACCACGGCATGGCGAAGGTCGGTCCGGGTCGCGCGATCGGCGTGGAGCAGATGATCGCGCCGTCGATCGCGACGGTGGTGTCGGATGGCCAGTCGATCGGCGTGCAACCGCTGCCCGGCCGCGAGCGCGAGGCCGAAGCACGGCTGCTTGGCGCTCACGCGCACTACGATTGCTACAGGCGCGAGGAATTGCCGGCGCGCTGGCATTACGGGACGAACCCGCGCATACCGCCGATCGTGTGCCAGATGCACGAAGGCTGGGACGCGCTGTATCCGCAGAAACTCGCCAGGCGTTCGCCGGAGGCGACGCGCGGTTCGCACGGCTACGATCCGGCGCTGCCGTCGATGCGTGCGCTGTTCGTCGCACGCGGGCCGTCGTTCGTGCCGGGCACGCGGCTGCCGGCGTTCGACAACGTGGACGTGTACCCGCTGCTGGCGCGACTGCTCGATATCGAAGCCGCGCCGAACGACGGCGACGTCGCGCCGCTGCTGCCCGCGTTGCGCGGGCGCTGAGTGCGCGTCCACGCGGCGATGGGCCGCGTGGACGTCGCCAGTGGTTTACTTACCGCGCGGCTTCGCCGGCTTTTCGGCCGAGGCTTCGGCCTTCGGCGGCTTGGCCTTCGCCGCCGGTTTGGCGGGCTTCGCCGCTTCCTTCTCGACGCTCTTCGCGGCCGGTTTCGTCGCGGCCTTCGCGGCCGGCTTCGCGACCTCGGCCGCCTGCGCCGGCGGCGTCGCCAGCATGGCGTTGAGCTTCAGCGACTCCAGCGCCGCATCCACCTGCCTGCGCACCGACGCGGCGACTTCATCGGCATCCTCCAGCGGCTGGCCATCGCGCATGACGGCGAGCCCGTCCTGCGCCACCGCCTGCAGCACGGCGCCCACCATCGCCTCGACGTCGACGTTGCCGTCCAGCAGCGGCAACACGAAGCGTTCGAGCGGGCCCGGTTGCACCGACTGGTGCCATTCGTTGAACAGCGCCATCGGCTGCGCACCGGCCGCGGCCAGCGCACGGAGCGGCGCACGCGCGAACGGGCGCCCGGACAACGCGCCCGCCACCACCGGTTCGCTGCGGAAACGCACGGCATTGCCGATGAGAAGGTTGGTGACCAGGTCGAGCGCGCGGGCGGCGTCTTCCATCGTGAAATCGGCCAGCAGTTCGGCCACCGGCACGGTCGCCGGCCATGCGGCGTTGAGGCGTTCGATCACCGCGCGCGTCACCGGCGAAGACGTGGTGACGGTGGCGCCGCCGATGTAGGTCCAGCGGTCGGCGCCGTTGGCGTCGGCCTCGTCGCGCACGTAGCGGCCGGCGACGTGCAGGCGGACGGTGCGTTCGGGATCGAGCTGGTAGCGGATCCGCGCGGCGCGGTCGGCATGCACCAGCAGGGTCTGGCGGAACGTGCGGTTCTGCAGGAAATCCATCAGCTGTTCCAGCACGACCTGGTCGCCGCCGCATTCGGCCAGCAGCGCCGGTGCCGCGGAGACGCCGTAGTTGCTGGCGAACATCGAGGCGATCGTCGCATCGCCGAGGTATTCCAGCCCCTGCGCGCGCGCACCGGCCACGAAATCGCGGAAATAGCAGGGCGCGTTGCACAGCTCCAGGTACTCGTGGCTGAGGTAGAAGTCCTCGCCGCCCCGGATCATGTCGATGTGTTCCTTCATGACGGTGGACAGCACGCTGCCCTGCGCCGCCTGCTCGTGCAGGAACTCGATCATCCCGCGCGCGTAGGCCAGCTGTTCCTGCGCGCTGGCGCGATCGCCGCCGCGCAGCAGCATCGCGTCGCGCACGATCTCCTTCGCCTTCCAGCCCGGATACGTGTTGTAGCTGACGTACGCGATGCCGTCAGGCGCGAGGAACTCGTTGCACACGCGCAGGATCGCCGCGCGCACGTCGTCCGGCACCCAGCTGTAGACGCCGTGGCAGACGATGTAGTCGAACCTGCCCAGCGCCGGATCGAGGTCGGCGAGGCTCCCCTGGATCAGGCGGACGTTCGACAGGCCCATCGCTTCGACGATGTGGCGACCGGCGTCGATCTGCACCGGCGAGAGGTCGATGCCGACCACGTCGGCCTCCGGGTGACGCACCGCGAACGGGATCAGGTTGCCGCCGGCCGCGCAGCCCAGTTCGAGCACGCGCGCGCGACCGGGCACGGGCGCCTCCAGTCCGAACAGGTGCGCCACCGCGCGCAGGTGCTCCGGCGCGCTGCCGGCGAAGGCGGCGGAGGTGTATGGCACTTCATCGTAGGTTTTACCGATGCGGTCAATCAGAGCTGTCATGGTTATGGCCTGTTCGAAGAGGCCCGCATTCTGGGTAGCGCGACCGGCGCGCCGGAATCAGATGCATCTGAATTTGGGCGGGCCGGATTTGCGGGGCCGGAGCCGTCCACGTGCATGTCCGAATCCGGCCAGTTCGCCCCGCCCGACGGTGCTAGCCTGACCCCATGCCCGCCTCCGACCACATCCACGCCGACGCCCTGCCCGCCTTCCAGGTGTGCGAACAGGCCCGCCGCACGCGCGATCCGCGCTTCGACGGGCTGTTCTTCACCGCCGTGCTCAGCACGCGCATCTACTGCCGTCCGGTCTGCCCGGCGACGACCGCCAAGCGCGTGGTGTATTTCCGCCACGCCGCGGCGGCCGAAGCCGCCGGATATCGCCCGTGCCTGCGCTGCCGGCCGGAGCTTTCGCCCGACGACGGCAGCTGGCGGCGCGGCGACGCGGCCCTGGCGCGCGCGTTGAAGCTAATCGACGACGGCGCGCTGGCCGAACAGCCGCTGGCGGCGCTGGCGCAGCGCGTGGGCGTCGGCGAGCGCCAGCTGCGCCGCCTGTTCGTCGAACGCGTCGGCGTCGCGCCGATGGGCGTGCATGGCACGCGCCGGTTGCTGTTCGCCAAGCAGTTGCTGACCGAAACCGACCTGCCGATCACGCAGGTCGCGCTCGCGTCCGGCTTCGCCAGCCTGCGCCGCTTCAACGACGCATTCCGCACCGCCTACCGGATGGCGCCGCGCGATCTGCGCAAGAGCCGGCGCGAGGCGAGCGACGCCGGCGACGTGCTCACGCTGCGGCTCGGTTACCGGCCGCCGTACGACTTCGCCGCGATGCTGGATTTCCTGCGCGGCCGTGCGCTGCCCGGCGTGGAGGTCGTGGACGATCGCAGCTACGCGCGCGTGATCGGTCCGATCGAACGCCCCGGCTGGCTGCGCGTGAGCGCATGGCCGGGCGGCGAGCACGCCCTGAAACTCGAACTGCACGGGCCCGCATCGTCGCGATTGCTGGAGATCGTCCAGCGCCTGCGCCGCATGTTCGACCTGGACGCCGATCCGCAGGCGATCGCCGAGACGCTCTCGGGCGATGCGAGACTGGCGCCGCTGCTGGCGCAGCGTCCCGGATTGCGCCTGCCCAGCGGCTGGGACGGCTTCGAGATCGCCGTGCGCGCGATCATCGGCCAGCAGGTCAGCGTCGCCGCGGCGCGCACGCTCGCCTCGCGCCTCGCGCAGAAATACGGACAGGCGTTGCCGCAACCGTTCGCGGAGGGCCTCGCGCACCTGTTCCCGACGCCCGAGGCGCTGGTCGATGCCGAGCTGGAATCCATCGGCCTGATCCGTTCGCGCGCGCAGACCGTGCGCGGCGTGGCGCGGGCGCTGCTCGAAGGCCGCGTGGATTTCCGCGCCGAGCGCACACTGGAGGATTTCGTGTCGCGATGGGTCTCGCTGCCCGGCATCGGGCCGTGGACGGCGCAGTACATCGCGCTGCGTGCGCTGGGGCATCCGGACGCGTTCCCCGTCGAGGACCTGGTGCTGCAGAAGGCCTTGCCCGCAGATGGCACGCGCATGACCGCGAAGGCGCTGGCGGCGCGTGCGGAACAGTGGCGGCCGTGGCGCGGTTATGCGGTGATCCATCTCTGGCGCGATTCGGTGCCTGCGCCCGCGATGCGTGCGGAGAAACCCGCACGGGCGAAGCGCGGCGCCGTGCGCGGCGGCGTCGTGGATGCGACCGCATGATCCGCTACGCGCATATGCCCAGCCCGGTCGGCCCGCTGCTGCTCGCCGCCAGCGACGATGGCCTGCACCAGATCGAATTCCAGAACCCGCGCCATCCGATGTCGCATTGCGACTCGTGGGAGCCGCGCGAATGCGAGGTCATCCGCGAAACGGCCGCGCAGCTGCACGAGTATTTCGAAGGCGGACGGCGCGACTTCGAACTGCCGCTCGCGCCACGCGGGACGACGTTCCAGTTGGACGTGTGGCGCACGCTCGCGACGATTCCGTACGGCGAGACGATCAGCTACGCGCAACTCGCGCAGCGCGTCGGCAAGCCGTCGGCGATGCGCGCGGTGGGTGCGGCGAACGGCCGCAATCCGTTGCCGCTGGTGCTGCCCTGCCATCGCGTGATCGGCAGCGACGGCAGCCTGACCGGTTTCGGCGGTGGATTGCCGACGAAGGTGTTCCTGTTGCGGATGGAAGGCGCGTTGCCGGCGACGGTGGATCTGTTCGGCTGAATCTCGCTGCGAACGGGCTCCTGTAGCTCCTGTAGCCCGGGTAAGCGAAGCGCACCCGGGGACACGTAATCATCGCGGATGCGTCAACCCGGGTGCGCTTCGCTTACCCGGGCTACAAAGGCGTGGATGCCATCGCGTCAGTCGCGCATCAACTCCGCCATCGCCGCGCGATACCGCAGCGCGATCTCACCACGCTGCCGGTGCTGCCCGCCTTCCGCCACGCGCCGCCCGCCCACGTACACGTCGCGCACCAGCGGACGATTCCCGCTGAAGATCCAGCGATCGATCGCATCCTCCGGCGCCAGGCCGAACAGCGCCGGCGCATCCGTGTCCAGCACCACCGCATCGGCGTATTCGTCCGGCGCGAATGCGCCGATCGCATGGCCGCTGGAATGCCGCGCACTGCGCGCGACATCGCGCAGCAGCGTCTCGCCGACGCTCGGCGAATCCGCGCGCACGGCGATGTTGCGATGGCGCGTGGCCAGGCGCTGGCCGTATTCGAGCCAACGCAACTCCTCCACGGGCGAGACGGAGATGTGCGAATCCGAACCGATGCCCCAGCGTCCGCCCGCATCGAGGTAATCGCGCAGCGGGAACAGGCCGTCGCCGAGGTTGGCTTCCGTCGTCGGGCAGATCGCCACCGTGGCGCCGCTGCGTGCGATGCCCTGCGTTTCCGCGGGCGTGAGGTGGGTCGCGTGCACCAGCGTCCAGCGCGCATCGACGTCCGCGTTCGCGAGCAGCCATTCGACCGGCCGCGCATTGCGCAGCGCCAGGCAGTCCTGCACCTCGCCGACCTGCTCGGCGATGTGGATGTGCACCGGCATCGACGGCGGCAACGCGTCGAGCACCGCGCGCATCGCATCCGGCGGAACGGCGCGCAGGCTGTGCAGCGCGCAGCCGACGTGCAGCATCGGACCGGCGTCCTCGCACAGCGTGTCGATCAGGCGCAGGTAGGCGTCGAGGTCGTGGCCGAAGCGGCGCTGGCGTTCGCCCAGAGCGCGGCCGTCGAAACCGCCGGTCATGTAAAGCACGGGCAACAGCGTCAGGCGGATGCCGGCCTCGCGCGCGGCGGCGATCAAGGCACGCGACATCGCGGCCGGATCGTCGTAGGCGCGGCCGTCCGGCGCGTGGTGCAGGTAGTGGAATTCGCACACCGTGGTGTAGCCGGCTTCCAGCATCTCCGCGTAGAGCTGCGTCGCCACCGCCTGCAGCAGCTCCGGCGTGAAGCGCGCGGCGAAGCGGTACATGGTCTCGCGCCAGGTCCAGAACGAATCGGCGGCGTTCGTCTGCCGCTCCGCCATGCCCGCCATGGCGCGCTGGAACGCATGCGAATGCAGGTTCGCCACGCCCGGCACGACCCAGCTGGAACTGCCGGTCGGTTCGGCGGCCACCCGCGCGCGGATGCGGCCGTGGTCGTCGATGTCGAAGCCGGCGTCGGAACGCCAGCCTTCGGGGGTCCAGAGCATCGCGGCGTCGAGGGTCTTCATGGCCCGCATTGTCGCCCGCAGGGACGGCCGTGGCGATGGCCCCGCGGACGCCGGGCCACGGCTAGAATCGGACCCCATGACCTCCAACGCGCATCCGGCCTGGGATGGACTGATCCTCGGCGCCTCCCTCGCCACCCTCGATGCGCCGGACGGCTATGCCGACATCCTGGAGGGCGCGCTGGCGTGGAAGGACGGCGTGCTCGCCTACGTCGGCCCGCGTTCGGGCCTGCCCGACGCGCCGCAACGGCTGGCACGCGAAGTGATCGAGACCAAGGGCTGGATCACGCCCGGCCTGGTCGACTGCCACACGCACCTGGTCTTCGCCGGCGACCGCGCGCGCGAGTTCGAGCTGCGCCTGCTCGGCGCCAGCTACGAGGAGATCGCGCGTTCCGGCGGCGGCATCCTGTCGACCGTGCGCGCCACGCGCATGGCCGACGAAGGCGAACTGCTGCGCCAGTCGCTGCCGCGCGCGCACGCGCTCATCGCCGATGGCGCGACGACGCTGGAGATCAAGTCCGGCTACGGCCTGGACTTCGACAACGAACGCAAGATGCTGCGCGTGGCGCGCCGGCTGGAGCAGCTCGGCATCGGCGTGCGCGCCACGTACCTCGCCGCCCATGCGCTGCCGCCGGAGTACGCCGGTCGCGCCGACGACTACATCGCCGCGGCGATCGAATGGCTGCCGCGCCTGCACGCCGAAGGCCTGGTCGATGCGGTGGACGCGTTCTGCGAAGGCATCGGTTTCACTCCGGAGCAGACGCGGCGGATGTTCGAAGCCGCGCGCGCGCTCGGATTGCCGGTGAAGCTGCACGCCGACCAGCTCAGCGACCTGGGCGGCGGCGCGCTGGCGGCGGCGTTCGACGGCCTTTCGGCCGATCACGTCGAACACACCAGCCAGGACAGCGTGCGCGAGATGGCGCGTCGCGGCACCGTCGCGGTGCTGTTGCCGGGCGCGTTCCATGTGCTGCGCGAAACGAAGCTGCCACCGCTGGAGGCGTTCCGCACGCACGGCGTGCCGATGGCGGTCGCCACCGACTGCAACCCCGGCACCTCGCCGCTGCAATCGCTGCGCCACGCGATGCAGCTGGCGTGCACGCATTTCCGCCTCACGCCGGAAGAAGCGCTGCGCGGCGCGACGATCAACGCCGCGCGCGCATTGGGCCTGCACGATCGCGGCGTGCTGCGCGTGGGCGCGCGCGCCGACTTCGTGTTGTGGAACATCCAGCATCCGGCCGAACTGTGCTACTGGCTCGGCGGTCGCCTCGCCCAGGCGGTGCACGCCGGCGGCCATCGCGTCATCTGATCGAACGAACACCTGCCAAGGGGAGAAAGCATGCGCTTGCGTTACGCCGTTCTGGGCCTGTCGCTGTCGATGGCCGTCACCTCCGCATCCGCCGCGAACGATGCGGCGCGCCGACTCGCGCAGGACGCGATCATCGTCGACACGCACATCGACGCGCCGGGCGAGCTGCTCTCGCACTGGGACGACCTCGGCGTGGCCGCGCCGAAGAAGGAGTTCGACTACCCGCGCGCGCGTGAAGGCGGACTCGACGTGGCCTTCATGTCGATCTACACCTCGCCCGAGGAGGACGCCGCCGGCACGGCGTGGCAGACCGCGAACACGCAGCTCGACGCCGTCGAGGCGATGGTCGCGCGGCATCCGGACAAGTTCGCGATCCTGCGCTCGCCGGGCGATGTCGAGAAGCTGCGCAAGGGCGGTCGCGTGCTGCTGACGCCGGGCATGGAGAACGGCGCGCCGATCGGCGACGACCTGTCCAGGCTCGCGGACTTCCACGCGCGCGGCGTGCGTTACGTCACCCTCGCCCACAGCGAGAACAACCGCATCGCCGATTCGTCCTATGCGATGAAGAAGAAGTGGGGCGGGCTGAGTCCGTTCGGCGAGCAGGTCGTCGCCGAGATGAACCGTCTGGGCATCATGGTCGACGTCTCGCATATTTCCGACGACGCCATCCGCGACGTGCTGCGCGTGACCGACGTGCCGGTGATCGCCAGCCATTCCGGCATGCGCCACTTCACCCCGGGCTTCGAGCGAAACATCAGCGACGAACTCGCGCTGGCGGTGGCGAAGGAAGGCGGCGTGGTGCAGCTGGTGTTCGGCACCGGCTTCGTGAGCGCGAAGGCGGCGGCCGACATGCAGGCATATTTCGCGGCGTCCGCGGCGTTCGACGAGGAAAACGAGAAGCTCGCCGCGGCCGGCAAGCCGGTGAAGTCGAAGGATGCGTTCGAGAAGCAGTGGAAGGATGAGCACCCGGTGCCGGTCGTGCACATCGATGCGGTGCTGGACCAGATCGACCACGCGGTGAAGCTGCTTGGCGCGGACCACGTCGGCATCGGTTCGGATTTCGATGGCGTCAGCGGCAACCTGCCGGTGGAGCTGCGCTCGGTCGCCGACTACCCGAACCTGGTGGAAGGCCTGCAAAAGCGCGGATATTCGGATGCGGACATCCGCAAGATCCTGGGCGGCAACCTGTTGCGGGTGTGGGGCGAGGTGGAGAAGGCGGCGAAGGGCTGAGGTTCGAGTCCATCTCCTTTCAGTAAGGCGCAATATCCGGGCGACCCGCTTTCGTAAGCCACTGACGCGTGCCCAAGGTCAGCAGAACCCATCCTGCGGCGGAGCGCTCGGCGCGGACACTTCATCCCTCCCCAGCCCTCCCCTGCATTCGCAGGGGAGGGAGCAACAAGCCAAAACAAAAGCCCCGCCGGAGCGGGGCTTTCTGCATTCGGAGGAGCGCCGGGGCGCTTACTCCTTGGTGGCGGCCTTCTTCACCGCGACCTTCTTGGCGGCCGGGGCCTTGGCCACGGTCTTGGTCGCCTTCTTCGCGACCGGCGCGGCGGCGGTGCCGGCGGCCTTGGTCGTGGCCTTGCCGCGGGCGTTGCCGTAGCTGGAGTTGTAGCGCTTGCCCTTGGCGGTCTTGCGGTCGCCCTTGCCCATGTTGTGCTCCTGAAACTGTCCGGATCCGCACCGGAGTGCGGGGGTTACGAGAATCGCGTTCGCGCGAGGTCGCGAAGTCTAGCACGGGCGCCGCACCCTCTCGTCGTCTGGAGACGAGCCTCCCTGGCAAGGGGCGCCCGGCGGGCCCGGAAACTCGCGCGGCACGTTTCGGGATCGATCGGACGCGCGGCGTCCGATCGACGCGCTAGTGCGCGCAACTGGCGTCGTGCACGTGCCCATGGCTGAGCCGCAGGTTCGCCAGATGGGCCAGCCCGACGAGGGTGCCGCCGAAGGTCATCGCGATCGCATGCGGAATCACGCTGTGGTGCAGCGGCGTGTACAGCACGCCGAACCACAGCACCGCCAGGCCCGGAACCATCAGCGAGAGGGCCTGCACGGCGCGATGCCGGCGATAGCCGCCGATCATGCTGAACAGGCCCAGCCCCGTGGCGAACAGCACGAAACCCCCCTCGAAGCCGTCGCCCAGCCACGCCGCGACGCCCAGCGACGGCAGCACGGCGATCACCAGCGGCAACAGCGCGCAGTGGATCGCGCACAGCAGCGAGCCGGTGGCGCCGATCCGGTCGAGCAGGCTGCGGGGGCGGTTGGAAGACATGCGCGAACGTGACTTCTGGGAGGGGGTGGATCCGACTTCGTTATAATATAACATTGCGCAACTCGAGCCACCTACTTTAACCCGACCGATGTCAAAGCGCCTGCTGAATCGCCTCCCGCTCGCCCTCGCCCTCGCCGCCGCCCTCCCCCTGGCCGCCCAGGCCGACGACCAGGACCATGCCCACCAGCCCAAGGATCTGGCCGGCGTCGAAGTCAAAGCCACCCCGCTGGTCGGCACGGCCGAGGATCTGGTCCGCCCCGTCGAGATACTGGCCGGCGCCAGGCTCGATGAGGTCAAGGCGAATTCCCTCGGCGAGACCGTCGGAAAACTCCCCGGCGTGCAGTCGTCCTACTTCGGCCCCGGCGTCGGCCGTCCGATCGTGCGCGGCTTCGACGGCGCCCGCGTGCAGGTGCTGAGCGACGGCCTGGGCTCCGGCGACGTGTCCACGGTCAGCGTCGACCACGCGGTCAGCATCGAACCCTTCCTCGCCGACCAGATCGAAGTCCTCAAGGGCCCCGCCACCCTGCTCTACGGCAGCGGCGCGATCGGCGGCGCGGTGAACGTGGTCGACGGCCGCATTCCCGAAGCCGTCACCGACGAACCGCTGCAGGGCCGCGCCGAACTGCGCGGCAACACCGTCAACGACGAACGCACCGGCATGTTCCGCATGGACGGCACGTCGGCCTCGGGCAACGTCGTGTTCCACATCGACGGCCTGCATCGCGAGACCGGCGACTACGACATCCCCGGCTATCCCGAAAGCCGCCGCCTGATGGAAGAAGAAGGCGAAACGCCCGATCCGTCGGAAAAGGGCACGCTGCCCAACAGCTTCGTGCGCACCGACGCCGGCGCGCTGGGCGTGAGCTGGATCGGCGAACGCGGCTTCATCGGCGTCGGCGCGAGCCTGTTCGACACCCGCTACGGCGTGCCGGCCGGCGCGCACGAACACGAGCACGAGGAAGACCACGAGCACGAAGGCGAAGAGGAAGAAGCGCACGAAGAGGAAGGCCCGGTCACCATCGGCATGACCCAGCATCGCTACGAAGTGCGTGGCGGGCTGGACGACCTGGGCGCGTTCAAGTCCCTGCGCGCCAAGGTCGCGCGCACCGAATACACGCACACCGAATACGAAGGCGAGGAAACCGGCACCGTCTTCGACAACACCAGCACCGAGGCGCGCGTGGAACTCGTGCACAAGCCGCTGTTCGGCTGGGATGGCGCGATCGGCGCCCAATGGGCCCAGCGCGACTTCGAGGCGATCGGCGAGGAAGCCTTCGTGCCGCCGTCCAAGGGCAACGATGCGGGCGTGTTCTGGCTCGGCGAACGCAACTTCGGCCCGGTGAAGACCGAACTGGGCGCACGCGTGGATCGCAACAAGATCGACGTGAACGAAGCGGAGGCGATCGGTCCGGATCGCGATTTCCACACGACGAGCCTGTCGGCGGCGTTCAAGTGGGACATCAACGAGGCCTTCCACCTCTCCTTCGGCCTGGATCGCGCGCAGCGAGCGCCGACCGCGGAGGAGCTGTATTCCAACGGCCTGCACGTGGCGACCAGCAGCATCGAACTCGGCACGCCGACGATGGACGAGGAAACCGCCAACCGCGCGGAGATCGGCCTGCACTGGCATGGCGGCCCGTTCAAGGCGAGCGCGTCGATCTATCACGTGAAGTACGACGACTTCATCTATCTCGCCGACACCGGCGTGGTGGAGGACGGCAGCCCGGTGCGCCTGTGGACGCAGGACGATGCGCGGTTCAACGGCGCCGAAGCGGAAGTGGACTGGAACTTCGCCGACAACGCGAGCGGCAGCTGGAACCTGCGCGTGTTCGGCGACATGGTGCGCGGCGAGCTCACCGGCAGCGGCACGCGCGAGGTCGCGTTCGCCGTGCCGCATGGCGACCACTCGCACGATTACACGGCGCAGCTCGCGCGCGGCGGCAACCTGCCGCGCATCGCGCCGCATCGCGTGGGCGGCGAGGTGCGGTGGGAACTCGGCGACTGGCGCGCCTCGCTCGGTGCCGTGCGTTACGCACGCCAGGACGATGTCGCCGCGTACGAGACGGAAACCCCGGGCTATACGCTGGTCGACGCGCACATCGCATGGCACAGGGACACGCCGGCGGGCAATGCGTGGGAAGTGTTCCTCGACGGCAGCAACCTGCTCGACGAGGAAGCGCGCGTGCACACCTCCTTCCTCAAGGACGTGGCGCCGCTGCCGGGCCGTGGCGTGGGCTTCGGGGTCCGGGCGTTCTTCTGATGACGTGAGCGGGCGTACCACAGCCTCGCGATCGAGCCTGAACAGCGCCGCCTCACCCGCGGCGCTTTTCTTTTGCCGGAATAGGTGTATATACACGCTTATGCCAGAAGCTTCCCCCCCGCCCCCCAGCCTGTGCACCTGCTTCCGCCTGCGCAAACTCTCGCGCCTGGTGACGCAGCGCTACGACCGCGAGCTCGCCGCGGCCGGCATCAATCTCAACCAGTATTCGATCCTGCGCCGCGCCGCGCGCACGCCGCAGACGGTCGGCGCACTGGCGCGCGAGATCGGCATGGACCGCACCACGCTCAGCCGCGATCTCAAGCCGCTGATCGCCGCCGGCTGGATCGACCTGGCCAGCAGCGGCGAGGACGCGCGCGCGAAGCTGGTGCGCGTCAAACCGGCCGGAAAACGTCTGCTGGAACGCGCCCAGCCGCTGTGGCGCAGGGCGCAGGACGAAATCGACACGCGTCTCGGCGCCACCGCCGTCGCGGCGCTGCACTCCCACCTCGATCGCGCGATGGCGCGGATGGAAGCCGAATGAACACGTCCCACGCCGCGCCGCACGCCATGCGTTACTGGCCGCTGGTGCTCGCCGCCACGGCGATGCTGATGATCACCATGGGCGTGCGGCAATCGATGGGCCTGTTCGTTGCGCCGATCGGCCGCAGCACGGGCCTGACCGTCGCGCAGATCAGTTTCGCGCTGGCGATCGGACAGTTCGTCTGGGGCGCGGTGCAGCCGGTGTTCGGCGCGATCGCCGACCAGCGCGGCCCCGGTCGCGTGCTCGTCGCCGGCGGCGTGCTGCTGGCCGCGGGCATGGTGCTGGCGCCCGCGCTCGCATCGGAATGGGGACTGCTGCTCACCTTGGGCGTGCTCAGCGCGGCCGGCGCGGGCGCGGGCAGTTTTTCCATCCTGATCGGCGCCACCGCCCAGCACATGCCGGCGGAAAAACGCTCGATGGCGGCGGGCGTGATCAACGCCGGCGGATCGTTCGGCCAGTTCCTGTTCGCGCCACTGGTGCAGGCGGTGATCAGCGCCGCCGGATGGGCCGCGGCGATGTGGACGCTCGCCGTCTCGGCGCTGGCGACCTTGCCGCTCGCATGGCCGCTGCGTCGCCGCGCGGGCGATGCGGTGCACGTCGCGCGCGCGGCGGCGCCCGGCATTTCGTTGCGCGAACAGCTGCGCATCGCCGCGCGCGATCGCAGTTACTGGATGCTGCACCTGGGCTTCTTCACCTGCGGCGTGCACATCGCGTTCCTAGTCACGCACCTGCCGGGCGAGATCGCGTTGTGCGGCCTGCCGGCGAGCGTCTCGGCCGTGTCGCTCGCGCTGATCGGGCTGTTCAACGTCGGCGGCAGCCTCGCGGCGGGCTGGCTCGGCCAGCGCTTCCGCATGAAGACCCTGCTCGCCGCGATGTACGCCAGTCGCGCGTTGCTGATCGCGATCTACCTCGTCTCGCCGCCGACGCCACTGACGTTCTTCCTGTTCTCCGCCGGCCTGGGCCTGACCTGGCTGGCGACGGTCCCGCCGACGGCGGGCCTGGTCGGCAAGCTGTTCGGCGCGCGTTATCTCGGCACGCTGTTCGGGTTGACGTTGTTGTCGCACCAGCTCGGCGGCTTCTTCGGCGCGTGGGTCGGCGGACTGGTGCTGGAGCGCTTCGGCGATTACAGCTGGATGTGGTACGCCGACATGGCACTGGCGCTGATCGCCGCCGCCGCGAACCTGCCCATCCGCGAGGCCGCGCCGATGACGATGCGCGCCCCCGCGCCGCAACCGGAGGCCACGTGAGCATGCATGACGAAGACAGACGCGATGAAGGCGCGATCGACCTGGAGGCGAAGCTCGCCACGTTCGACGAACACTGGCGGCCGCGCACCGTCGCGACCTTCAACGGCCACGACATCATGGTGGTGAAGGTGAAGGGCGAGTTCGTGTGGCACTCGCACGCGGACACCGACGATCTCTTCCTGGTGCTGCACGGCCGCGTGCGCATCGAACTGCGCGACCGCCACGTCGAGCTCGGCCCGGGCGAGCTGTTCGTCGTGCCGCGCGGCGTCGAGCATCGTCCGGTCGCCGTCGAGGAAGCGCACCTGATGCTGATCGAACCGACCGGCACGCCGAACACGGGCAATGCAGCCACGGCGGCGCAGCGTCGGGTGATCTAGGGGCGCTTTGCGCTCCCGGCGACTCAGGCCTCGGCGCGCGCGCACGCCGCGCACACGCCATGCACTTCCAGCGTCTGCGCCTGCGGCGTGAAGCCCAGTTCGCGCGCGCGACGGTCCAGCGTTTCCACGATGCGCTCGTCCTCCAGCTCCGTCGCCGACTGGCAGCGGTCGCAGATCAGGAACGGCACCGCATGCTGCGCCGCGCCCGGGTGGTGGCAACCGACGAAGGCGTTGATCGAGGCGAGCTTGTGGATGAAGCCGTGTTCGAGCAGGAAATCCAGCGCGCGATACACCGTCGGCGGCGCCGCGGCGTCGTGCGTGGCCTTCATCTGGTCGAGCAGCTCGTAGGCCTTCACCGGGCGGCCGGCATCGGCGATCAGGCGCAACGCGTGCGCGCGGATCGGAGTCAGGCGCAGGCCGCGGGCCTCGCACGCGCGCTCGACCTCGTGCACGAAGGCGTCGCCGTCGTGGACGTGGTGGGTCGGGTCGGTGCAGGCGTGATGGTGGCTCATGGGCGCGTTCCCGCTCGGGATACCGAGGATTTAGGCCCCGGCCGGCACTTTTGCAAGGGCCGCGTCGATGCGCGCCAGGGCTTCGTCCTGCCCTGCCAGGTAGACGGTGTGCGAGATGTCCGGCGAGACCTGCGTGCCGGTGATCGCCACGCGCATCGGCTGGGCGACCTTGCCCATGCCGATGCCCAGCGCCTCGGCGGTCGCATGCAGCGCGCCGGAGACGGCATCGGCGCTCCACGCGCCCAGCGCGGCCAGACGCTCGCGCGCGTCGGCCAGCGGCGCGCGCGCGGCAGCGGTCAGGTGCTTGGCGACGGCTGCATCGTCGTACTGCGTGAGCGGCTGGAACCACACGGCCGAGCGCTCGGCCATCTCCTTCAGCGTCTGCACGCGGTCGCGCAGCGCGACGACGAGGTCGCCGGCTGCGGGGCCCTTCGCAAGGTCGTAACCGGCGGCGCGCAGGTGCCATTCCAGATGCGTGGCGACGTCGGCCGGCGCGTCGTTCTTCAGGTATTGCTGGTTGAGCCACCCGAGCTTGGCCGGATCCAGGCGCGAGGCCTTGGCGTTCACGTCCTTCAGGTCGAACAGCGAGGTCATCTCCGCGATGGAGAAGATCTCCTGGTCGCCATGCGACCAGCCCAGGCGCACGAGGTAGTTGAGCAGCGCGTGCGGCAGGTAGCCCATCTCGCGGTACTGCATGACGTCGGCCGCGCCGGTGCGCTTGGACAGCTTGGCGCCCTGCTCGTCCAGGATCATCGGCAGGTGCGCGAAATGCGGCACCGTGGCGCCCAGCGCGCGATAGATGTTGATCTGGCGCGGCGTGTTGTTGACGTGGTCGTCGCCGCGCACCACGTCGGTGATGCGCATGTCGATGTCGTCGACGACCACGGCGAAGTTGTAGGTCGGATAGCCATCGGAGCGGAAGATCACCAGGTCGTCGAGTTCGCTGTTGGCGATCTCGATGCGGCCCTTCACCTTGTCTTCCCACACGACGGTCCCGTCCTGCGGGTTCTTGAAGCGGATGACGCGGTTGGGATCGTCGCGGAAGCCTTCGTTGCGATCGCGATACGCGCCGTTGTAGCGCGGCTTGTCGCCGGCGGCCATCGCCTTCTCGCGCATGGCCTCCAGTTCTTCCTTGGTTTCGTATGCGTAGTACGCGGTGCCGGCCGCGACCATCTGCTCGGCGACCTCGCGGTAACGCTCCAGGCGCTGCGTCTGGTAGATCGGGCCTTCGTCGTAATCCAGGCCGAGCCACGCCATCGCCTCGAGGATGGCGTCGATCGCCGCCTGCGTGCTGCGCTCGCGATCGGTGTCCTCGATGCGCAGGACGAACTGCCCGCCGTGGCGACGCGCTTCCAGCCAGCAGTACAGCGCGGTGCGGGCGCCGCCGATGTGCAGGTAGCCGGTGGGACTGGGGGCGAAGCGGGTGCGGCTGGTCATGGGGCGTTCGTGCGGCGGAAAGCGGCGATTTTAACCGGAGCCGGCCCGCCGGGGCCGGATGCCGGCGGTCACGGGACGGGCTCCGGCGGCAGGCCCTAGAATCGCGGCATGACGACCTTGTTCATCTCCGACGTCCACCTCGACGCCGAGCGTCCGCAGATTACCGAACTGTTCGGCCGTTTCCTCCGCTCCGAAGCCTACGGCGCCGACGCGCTGTACATCCTGGGCGATCTGTTCGAGGCGTGGGTCGGCGACGACGACCCGTCCGAAACCGGCGCCTTCGTCGCGCGCGAACTGCACGAACTGCAGGCCTCCGGCGTGCCGGTGCATTTCATCCGCGGCAACCGTGATTTCCTGCTTGGCGAGGACTTCGCGCAACGCGCCGGCATGCGAATCCTGCCGGACCCGTCGGTGGTGATGCTCTACGGCGAGCCGACGCTGATCATGCACGGCGACACGCTGTGCACCGACGATCTCGCCTACCAGCAGTTCCGCGCGCAGACCCGTAATCCGCAGTGGCAGGCGCAGTTCCTCGCGCAGCCGCTGGCGGCGCGCGTCGCCTTCGCGCAACAGGCCCGCGCCGCGAGCCGCGCGCACCAGAGCGGGCTGAAGCAGCAGGGCACGATGGAAACCATCACCGACGTCTCGCCGGCGACGGTGGAAAGCACGTTCGGCCGTTATGGACTGTCGCGCATCATCCACGGCCACACGCATCGCCCGGCGGTGCATGAGCTGATGATCGAAGGTCGCCCGTGCGAGCGCATCGTGCTCGGCGACTGGTACGACCACGGGTCCGTGCTGCGGGTGAGCCGGAAAGGGTTCGAGTTATGCGGGTTGGCGATGCAGTGACAGGTTTGTCGCCCTGACAGCGTCGTCCCGGTAAAGGGCGGGATGACGTGACGTCTTCGCCGGGATCAGCCCGGCAACCAGCCGCCGCATCAGCCCGCCAGCTTCTCCAACGCTTCCAGTTCCTCAGGCCCGAAGCCCGCCGCACTGCGCGCTTCATGATTGAACGGCCCGTACAACACCGCGCGCGCGTACTCGGCCAGCAATTCGCGGAAGCGCGGCACCGGATCCACGCCCGCGCGTTCGCAATACCAGCGGAACCAGCGCGAACCCGCGGCGACGTGCGCCACTTCCTCGCGCAGGATGACTTCGAGGATCGCGACCGTCGCTTCGTCGCCCATCGCGCGCAGCTTCACGATCATGCCCGGAGTAACGTCCAAGCCGCGCGCTTCCAGCACGCGCGGCACCAGCGCCATGCGCGCCAGGCCGTCGTGCGCGGTTTTCTCGGCCATTTCCCACAGGCCGTTGTGCGCGTCGAAATCACCGTAGTCGTGGCCGAACTCGCGCAGCCGCGCACGCAGCATCGTGAAGTGCCGCGCCTCGTCGTTCGCGACGCTTACCCAGTCGGCATAGAAATCATGCGGCAGGCCGCGAAAGCGGTACGCCGCGTCCCACGCCAGGTCGATCGCGTTGAACTCGATGTGCGCGATGGCGTGGATGAACGCCGCGCGTCCTTCGTTGCTGCCGAAGCCGCGCCGGGGAAGATCGCGCGGATGCACGAGCAGCGGACGCCCGGGGCGGCCCGGCATGCGGATCGCCTCCGGTTCCGGCGCATCGCCGGGAATCGTGAGTTCTCCGCGCGAGAACGCTTCGGCGGCTGCGAACGTCGCCGCGACCTTCGCGTCCGGCGACGCCGCATCGAGGCAGGCGCGCGCGGCGTCGAACAGCGACGTCATGGCGTCAGTGCGCGGCGGGATCGGCCGGCGAGCAGCCCCAGCCGTCGGCGAATCCGCCGAAGGTTCCGGCCAGATCGGCGAATTCGCGCTCCATCGCGGTGATGGCCGCATGCGACGGCGCCATGATGCGCACCACGCACACCTGCCACACGTCTTCCTCGTCGACCTCGGGTTCGTCCACCGACACGAACGGCTTCTCCGCCGCGGCTGCCGCGAACGCCTCCGCCTGCGATTCGTCGTCGAAAACGTGGAAGAACTCGATCGGCCGTTCCAGCGTGAGGTCGTCGCCGTCGTCGAGCATGCGGCGCAGGACTTCGCCGTTTTCGTCGTCCGGAATCATCGCCCGCTGCAGTTCGCGCACCTCACGCCCTCCGCGTCTTCTTCGCCTCGTCCGAACGCAGCTGCTGGATGCGCTCGAAATAACCCGGCTCGATGCCGGTGACGTATTCGCCGTTGAAGCAGGACGAATCGAAGTGGCTGATGCGCTGTTTCGGGCCGGACACGGCTTCTTCCAGGTCCGACAGGTCCTGGTAGATCAGCCAGTCCACGCCGAGCAGCTTCTCGACTTCGTCGTCCGTGCGGCCGTGCGCGACGAGCTCCTCGGCCGACGGCATGTCGATGCCGTACACATTCGGATAGCGCACGGCGGGCGCGGCGGAGGCGAGATACACCTTCCGCGCACCGGCGTCGCGCGCCATCTGCACGATCTGCTTCGACGTCGTGCCGCGCACGATCGAGTCGTCGACCAGCAGCACGACGCGGTTGCGGAATTCCAGCGGGATCGGATTGAGCTTGCGGCGCACCGACTTCGCGCGCTCACCCTGCCCCGGCATGATGAAGGTGCGGCCGACGTAGCGGTTCTTGATGAAGCCCTCGCGGTACTTCACGCCGATGACGTTGGCGATTTCCAGTGCCGCATCGCGCGAGGTGTCGGGAATCGGGATGACCGTGTCGATGTCGTGGTCCGGACGCAGGCGCAGGATCTTCTCGCCGAGCTTCTGGCCCATGCGCATGCGCGCCTTGTGCACCGAGACCTCGTCCATCATCGAATCCGGACGCGCGAAGTACACGTATTCGAAGATGCACGGCGTGTGCTCGCGAGGCTCGGCGCACTGGCGCGTGAACAGCTCGCCGCGCGGCGTGACGACGATGCCCTCGCCGGGGCGCACGTCGCGCACGCGTTCGAAACCGAGCAGGTCGAGCGCGACCGATTCCGACGCCACGGCATATTCGTCCTGCCCGCCGCTGTTTCGCTTGCCCAGCACCAGCGGACGGATGCCGTTGGGATCGCGGAACGCCACCAGCCCCAGGCCCAGCACCGTCGCGACCACGGCGAAACCGCCGACGCAGCGACGGTGCACGCCTTCGATCGCGCGGAACGCGGCGTCGGGGTTCAGCGCCTTGGTCGCGTCCAGCTCGTGCGCGAACACGTTGAGCAGCACTTCGGAATCGGATTCGGTGTTGACGTTGCGGCGATCCTGTTCGAACACCTCGCGACGCAGCGTGTCGGTGTTGATCAGGTTGCCGTTGTGCGCCAGCGCGATGCCGAACGGCGAGTTCACGTAGAACGGCTGCGCCTCGTCGGAGCCTTCGCTGCCCGCGGTGGGATAGCGGCAGTGCGCGATGCCGACGCGACCTTCCAGCAGCGACATCGAGTTCTCGTCGAACACGTCGCTGACCAGCCCGTTGCCCTTGTGCACGCGCAGCTTGCTGCCGTTCGCCGTGGCGATGCCGGCGGCGTCCTGGCCGCGATGCTGCAGCACCGTCAGGCCGTCGTAGAGCTGCGCCGCGACGTCGTTGTGGCCGACGATACCGAGAATGCCGCACATGATGATGAGTCCTGCTGTGAAGTTGTTTGGTGCGCGGCCGTCAGGCCTCGCTGACCGGCGCCGGCAGGGCCGGCGTGGTCTCCGGCGTCACCGCCGGGGGAAGTCCGCCGGAATCCGCCGGCGCATGACCGTCCAGGTCGACGTGTTCGGCGGCCCATTCGGGCAGCCACGCGCGCATCCACCGCGCACCCGGCACGAACACCGGCACCACCTGCGAGCGCTGCCATTCCGGCTCGCGCGGCATCGCGGTGAGGCCGGCCAGCAGCACCAGCACGCAGGCGACGAACGCCCCGCGCGCGATGCCGAGCACCAGGCCGAGCATGCGGTCGAGCCCGGACAGCCCGACCGACTGCACCAGCTTGCGCACCAGCCAGCCGACCAGGCCGACCACGACCAGCACGCCGATGAAGCACAACGCGTAACCGCCGAAGAGCTCGCCCGGGCCGATGTCGCCGTCGCCCGACAGGATCAGCCCGACGTCGGCGCCGAAATGGAACGCCGCCCAGCCCGCCAGCAACCACGCGATGAGCGAGGCGAGCACGCCGACGAAGCCGCGCATCAGCCCGAACAGCGCCGATACCGCGACCACCGCCAGCAGCACCCAGTCGATCGCGCCCATGCGTCAGCTCACCGCCGAGATGGGGTCAGGGGTGCGGGCGGACAATGCCGCTCACGCCCAGCTTCGCCGCGACCTGCGCCCTGAGCTGGTCGGCTTCGCCGCGGCTGGCCACCGGCCCGACGCGAACGCGGTTCAGCACGCCCTTGTCGGTGCGGACCTGCTCGACGAACGCGCTGAACCCCGACGCACGCGCGCGATCACGCAGCTTGTCGGCATCCGCGGCGCTGCCGAAGGCGCCCAGCTGGACGGCAAAGCCCACACCGGGCGCGCTCGGGCGCGCGGGGGCCGGCGTCCCGGCGGGCTTTTCGACCTTCGCGATGGGCTTCTCAACGGGTTTGCTGGCCGCGGGCCTGGCGGGTTCCGCCGGCAGCGGCGAGGGGGCCGACGTCGACGGGCGCGGAGCGGCCGCCGAAGCCTCCGACAGCGGGACCGGCGCGGACACCGGCGCCGTCCGGGCGGGAGCGGGCTGCGACGCGCTGGCGACGGGCTCGGCGGCCTCGGCGTCCAGCACGACGACCTTCGCGCCGACATCGCTGCGTACGCGACCGGACTGCAGGCGCGCGCCCTCGGCCTGCGCCTGGGTGGCGAACGGCCCGATGCGCACCCGGTGCAGCGTGCGACCGTTGCCGGGGACGGGTTCCTGGTAGGCGGGCAGCTGCGCGCCCAGCAGCGCCTTGATCACGCGGTCGGCGTCGGCCGCCGAGGCGTAGCTGCCGAAGCTCACGGCGTAGTTGCCGCCGCCGGTGGCGGCCGGCATCGCATCCTGGGTCGGCGCGGGCGCGGTCGCGGTGGTGTCGACGGTCGGGAGCGTGTCGCCGGCGTCTTCACCGGCATCGGCGTTCATGCCGACGGCACCGCCGGCCGGCGCCTGGCCGGGGCTCACCAGCGGCAGTTCGCGGGTCTCGAAGTCGCCGCCGGGCGCGTTGGGCAGTTCGAGCGGGACATTGGACGCCCCGCTTTCGGGCGCCGGCCCCTTGATCAGCATCGGCAGGAAGATCACCGCCAGTGCGATCAACACGACCGCACCGATGACGCGCTGTTTCAGGGCAGGTTCCATCGGTTCTCGTTTACCGCAGGCGGATTGCCGCGCGAATTATACCCTCGCGACCCGCCGGGACCGGCGCGGCGGCGGTCACGTTCAGTCGCGGGCGAGCGACGCCAGCGCGGTCGCGGCGGTGTGGAAGGAGCCGAACACCAGCACGCGATCACCCGCCTCCGCCCCGGCTCGCGCCGCGTCGAGCGCCTGCGCGACGTCCGCGTGCCTCGCGCCGTTCGCCGCGGCGGTACCGGCCAGGCGCGCGGCGAGCGCATCGACGTCGGCGCCGCGCGGCCCCGCATCGGCGAGCCCGGCCAGGTGCCACTCGTCGACGCGGGGCGCCAGCGCCTCCACCACGCCGGTGGCGTCCTTGTCGGACAGCGCGGCGTACACGGCGATCATGCGACCCCGCGCGGGCGCGGCGCGGAGCCAGTCGGCGAGCGCGCGCGCGGCCTGCGGGTTGTGGCCGACGTCCACGAGGATCTCCACGCCATCGCGTTCGAACCGCTGCAGCCGCCCGCCGATGTGCGCGTTGGCGATGCCGTCGCCGTAGGCCTCGCGCGGCAGCGGCTTCGGCCGATTCTTCAGCGCGCGCAGCGCCGCGATGGCGACCGTCGCGTTGCGCAATTGCACCGGCGCGGCGAGCCGCGGCATGGGCAGTTCGAGCCGCTTGCCGATCTCGCGCCACTGCCAGCGCCCGGGCTGCGCGTTGCCGTCGGCGTCCAGCATGGGCGGCAACGGCTTGAAGAAGAAATCGTTGGCGATGCGCCACGTCGGCGCGCCGATGCGATACGCATGGCCCAGCACGCTCGACGGCGGATCGTCGTCGCCCAGCACCAGCGGCTTCCATGCGCGTGCGATGCCGACCTTTTCCGCGCCGATGGCTTCGCGCTCGTCGCCGAGGTAGTCCTGGTGATCCAGGTCCACCGTGGTGATCACCGCGACGTCCGCGTCGATCAGGTTGGTCGCGTCCAGCCGTCCGCCGAGGCCAACTTCGAGGATCGCCAGATCGAGCTTCGCGCGTTCGAACAGCCACAACGCGGCGAGCGTTCCGTATTCGAAGTAGGTCAGTTGCGTGTCGCCGCGCGCGGCCTCGATCGCTTCGAAGGCTTCGATCAGCGCGTCGTCGGATGCGTCGGCGCCGTCGATGCGCACGCGTTCGTTGTACGCGAGCAGGTGCGGCGACGTGTACGCACCGACCTTCCACCCCGCCGCGCGCGCGATCGACTCGATGAAGGCGACGGTCGAGCCCTTGCCGTTCGTCCCGCCGACGGTGATCACCGCCCTGCCCGGTTTGCCGAGCTTCAGCGCCTGCGCGACGACGCGGATGCGGTCGAGCCCCATGTCGATGGACCTGGGGTGGATGCGTTCGATGTACTGGAGCCAGTCGGCGAGCGTGCGGGTGGTCATCCGCGCATTATCGCCGGGGACCCGCCGTTGTAGCTTCTGTAGCCCGGGTAAGGTCGAAGGCCGCACCCGGGTTGCGCACGTCCGGCGAGCCCCGCCCCCGGGTGCGCTTCGCTTACCCGGGCTACAACGGCCGCGCTACCGCCGCCCTTCTCACAACGCCCGATGCACCGCCTCGCCAAAGAACGCCGTGTGATGGCTGCAGTCGTTCAGCCGCACCACTTCCAGATGATCAACGTCGGGGCCTTCGAGCAGGTTGATCGTCGTCGGGGCCTGGCGGAAGGTCCACAGGCGCGAGAGCGGAATGCCGAGCACGTGGCACAGCAGTACGCGGTTCACCGCGTCGTGCGCGACGACCAGCAACGTGTCGCTCGCGCCGAGGCCTTCGGTCGCGCGCGCGAACGCGGGCCACGCACGTTCGAAGACGTGCTGCAGCGATTCGCCTTCCGGCATCAGCACCTCGTGCGGCGTGTCGCGCCAGGCTTGCAGGCGGTCGGGATCGCGCTCGCGGATCTCGGTGGCAAGCAGGCCTTCCCACGTGCCGTGCGCGATTTCCATCAGGCCCGGATCGAGCGTCAGCGGCAGGTCGCGATCGCCGAGCGCGAATTCCGCCGTCTGCCGCGCGCGACCCAGCGGCGAGGCGACCGCGCGCGTGATCGGCACTTCACGCAGGCGTTCGCCCAGCGCGCGCGCCTGCGCGATGCCGACGTCGGACAGCGGAATGTCTTCCTGGCCCTGGTAACGGCCTTCGGCGTTCCAGGGCGTTTCGCCGTGGCGTGCAAGCAGGATGCGCATGATCGGGTCCGTGTGGGGCGGCCGACGGAGGCGTCGCGCCGAATGGGCCAGCCTAGCAAAAGCGGCGCCTCGCACAACGGTTGCACTGGCAACCGCCGCGCCGCTGCGGGACCATGCGCGCTTCACCACAGGAGGCACGGCGATGGCACAGGTCAAGGGAGAGTTCGACGTGAAGCGCACGCCGGAAGGCGGTTTCGATCTGGGCGGCGGCGCGGTCGCGGGGCATTTCCGCTTCGACAAGCAGTTCCATGGCGCGCTGGACGCGACCGGCATCGTGCACATGCTCGCGGTCGGCACGCAGGTCGACGGCTCGGCGGCCTACGTCGCGGTCGAACGCATCGACGGCACGCTCGACGGACTGCGCGGCGCCTTCCTCACCCAGCACAACGGCACGCTGGATCGCGGCGCGCCGACGCTGTCGCTGACGGTGGTGCCGGATTCGGCGACGGGCGAACTGGAAGGCCTGCGCGGACGGATGCAGATCGACATCGTCGAGGGCAAGCACTTCTATACGTTCGATTACGAGATCGCGGAAGGTTGAGTCCGCCACGCCTTTGTAGCCCGGGTAAGCCAAGCGCACCCGGGTGAGCGTGACAGGACCCCGGGTGCGCTTGGCTTACCCGGGCTGCAAGAGCTTCGATCGCCAGCGGGTTTCCGCGCCGCTACTTCCCCGCCTTCTCCGGCACGCCCATCTCTTCCAGCAGCTGCGGCGCCGGGAAGACCTCCTGCATGATCCAGCGCATATAGCGCTGGTCGACCGCGATCATGCGGGTCATCGCCGGATCGAACACCCAGTTGCTGCTCACCGATTCCCAGTTGCCGTCGAACGCGAGGCCCACGAGCCTGCCGCGCGCATCAAGCACGGGCGAGCCCGAATTGCCGCCCGTGATGTCGAGGTCCGACAGGAAATTCACCGGCACCGTCTTGAGCTTGCGATCGGCGAGGCCGCCGTAATTCTTCGCGGCGATCGCATCCAGTAGCGGTTGCGGCGCATTGAACGGCGCCTCGCCGGTGGCCTTCGCCGCCACTTCCTCCAGGCGCGTGAACGGCACCTGCTTCGTGCCGTCGGTCTTCGTGTAGCCCATGACGTTGCCGAAGGTGATGCGCAGCGACGAGTTCGCGTCGGGATACACGAACTGGCCCTTGCTCTTCTTGTAGTCGGCCACCGCCTGCAGGTACACCGGACGCGCGACGAGCGCATCGCCCGCGCGCGCCTTGCCTTCCTGTTCCAGCCGCAGCACGGTCGGCATGATCGCCACGGCGAACTGCACCGCCGGATCCCTGCTCTTCTCGAACGCGGCCTTGTCGGCCCCCATCAGCGACACGCGCTGTTCGGTGCTGCCGAGCCTGGTCTTGGCGAGCTTGTCGAGTGCGGCCTGGATCGCCTTCTCGTCGCGTCCGCCGAGCCACTTTTCGAGCGCTGGCACCCGCTGCGAATCGGAAAGCTTGAGGTATTCGCGCAGCCAGTACGCCTGCAGTTCGCGATCCATCGCCGGCACGTAGCGACGTTCCATCTGGCGCATCGCACCTTCGATCGTCGGGCGATCGCGTTCCTGGTAGCCCTGCTCGCGCTGCGCGTCGGGCTTGGCGCGTTCCAGCGCGAAGCGGTACAGCTGCGTCGCCGCGCCGAGCGTGCCGGTGCTGCGCAGCTGGCCGAACACGAGGTCGCGTTCGCGATGCGTGCGCGCGGCTTCGTCCAGCGCGACGAGCTTGGCGTGCGCGGCGAGCGCCGCCTCGCCCTCCGCACCTTCCGAGCGCAGCCAGTCGAGCACCGCCGCTTCCTCGGCCTGCTTCTTCTCCGCCGCGCCGATGCGTTCGAAGCCCGCCAGCTGGCCGTCGTAATTCTTCATCGTGTTCTGCCAGCCGCGAATCGTGCTGGCGTAACGCACCGCGATGTCGGGATTCCGGCTGCCTTCGCGCTGCACGAGCGCGACCAGCTTCTTGTAATGCTCGCCGATGGTCGGATACGTCCAGTTCGCGGTCTCGTCGAATTCCTCGGCGAGCGCGTAGCGCGCGGTGCGGCCGGGATAGCCCGCGACCATCACGAAGTCGCGTTCGCGCAGCGGTTTGTCGGCGAGTTGCAGGTGATGCTTCGGCTGGTACGGCACGTTGTCCGTGGAGTACGCCGCGGGCCTTCCATCCTTGCCGACATAGGCGCGATAGAACGCGAAATCGCCGGTGTGGCGCGGCCACATCCAGTTGTCCACTTCGCCGCCGTAGTTGCCGACGCTGCCCGGAGGCGCGTAGACCAGACGCACGTCCTTGATCTCGAGGTTGCGGAACAGGCGGTATTCGTTGCCACCGGAGAAGCTGTACAGGCGGCAGCGAAAACCCGCTTCGCGTTCGCACGAGGCGACGAGCTGCTTCTCGATCGTCTCCAGCGCGTTCGTGCGCCCGAGCGCATCGGGCGCCGAGGCGATCGCGTCCTTCACCTGCTTCGTCACGTCCTGGATCGTGTCGAGCGCGTAGATGCGCGCGTTCGGACCGGCGGAGACTTCCTGCGCCTGCGTGGCGGCGTTGAAGCCGTCCTGCATCAGGTTCTTCTCGGGCGTGGAATTGAGCTGGATCGCGCCGTACGCGCAGTGGTGGTTGGTGACCACCAAGCCCTGCGGCGAGACGAAGCTCGCCGTGCATCCGCCGAGCGAGACCACCGCGGCCATCGGATCGCCGGTGAGGTTGGCCAGCTGCGAGGGGTTGAGCTTCAGGCCCGCCTTCTTCAGCGGCCCCGCGATCTCCGGCAACTGCTGCGGCACCCACATGCCCTCGCCGGCATGGGCCATGCCCGCGGCCACGACCAACGCACAGGACACCGCCGTCGCCAACCCCATATGACGCATGCGCAACTCCTCGCTCAAGGTGAGCGGCCGAGTCTAGCCTGCGTTCGCGCGGCGCCGCCATGCTGCGGCGCACAGCGCCGGATCGTGCAAGGCGTGCGCCCGTTCATGGTGCAACGGGCGCCGCGGAACGCCGGCGGATCACTCCGCCGGCAGGTTCATCTCCTCCAGCAGATGCGGCGCCGGATACACCTTCGCCAGCAGCCAGCGCAGGTAGCGCGCATCGACGTGGATCGCGCGCTTGAAGCGCGGGTCGTACATCCAGCTCGCGCTGACCGCTTCCCAGTTGCTGTCGAAGTTCAGACCGATGAGCTTGCCTTCCGCATCGAGCACGGGCGAGCCGGAATTGCCGCCGGTGGTGTCCAGGTTGGTGAGCAGGTTGACCGTCTGCGTGCCCAGGCTCGGCTCGGCGGTGCTGCCGAAATCGCCTCTCGAGATCGCATCGAGCAGCGGCCTCGGCGCGTCGAACGGATCCTCGCCGGTGTGCTTCTCGACGATGCCCTGCACGGTGGTGAGCGGCCGGTAATGCACGCCGTCGCGCGGATCCATCGCGCTGATGCGGCCGTAGCTCACGCGCAGGGTGGAATTCGCATCCGGGTACACCGCGCGGCCCTGCGACTTGCGGTAGGCGATCAGCGCGCGCATGTACGCCGGACGCAGGCGCAGCAGCTCGCCGGCGCTGGTCTTGGCTTCGTCGTCCAGCCGCAGCAGTGCGGGCAGCAGCGTGGCGGCGGCTTGCAGCAGCGTGTCCTTCGATGCGGCGAGCGTCGCGCGATCGGCCTGCATGGCGGCCAGACGCCGGGCTTCATCGCCCAGCTGCGTACCGGCGTACATCGCATCGAGCTTCTGCTTCAGCTGCGCCGGCGTCGTGCCGAACACCGCGTCGAATTCGGGCACGTGCTGTGCGGGCGGCAATGCCTGGTACTGCGTGAGCAGCTCGGTGAGCAGCGCCTTTTCGACCTGCGGCGCATAGCGGCGCTGCGCCTGCTTCAGCTGGCCGGTGATGAGCACTTCGTCGCGCTGCTGGTAGCCGCTCTCGCGCTGCGCATCGGGCTTGGTGCGTTCGTTCGCGAGACGCTGGACGGTGAGCGCCGCGCGCAGCAGCTGTGTCTGCGACTGGATCAGGCCGACCAGCTGGTCGCGTTCGCGCGTGGCCACGGTTTTGTCGAGCACCGCCTGCGCGGCGGCGATGTCGGCGCGCGTCGCGGCGGCACCGGGCTGCCTGGCGAGCCAGGCGAACATCGCCGCCTCGTCCTCGCGGCGCACGCGCGTGGCGTCGCTGCGACGCAGGCCGTCGAGTTCGCCCTGCGCGCGCTTGAGCGTGTTCTTGAAGCCGCGCACCTGCGAGGCGTAGGCCACGCGCGCGGCTTCGTCCTTCGCCGCGGTGCCTTCGACCACGTCGATCATGGTCTGGTACAGCGCGACGCGCGAGGGCAGCTGCCAATCGATCTGGTTGGCGAATTCCGACGCCATGCGATGGCGGAACGTCACGCCCGGATACCCGGCGAGCATCGCGAAGTCGCCTTCCTTCACGTTTCGCGTGGACACCTGCAGGTGCGCCGGCGGCACGTAGGGCACGTTGTCGGGCGCGTAGTCGGCGGGCTTGCCGTCGCGGCCGACGTACGCGCGCAGCAGGGTGAAATCGCCGGCGTGGCGCGGCCACATGAAATTGTCGATCTCGCCGCCGTAGTTGCCGATGGCGTTCGGCGGCGCGTAGACCAGGCGCACGTCGCGCAGTTCGAACTGGCGCACCAGGTAGAAATCGGTGCCGTAGTACATATTGGCGACGCTGCAACGCGTGCCGGGCTCGCGTTCGCACTCGGCGACGGCGGCCTTGCTCGCCGCGTCCACCGCATCGAAATAGGCGCGGCCCTGCTTGCCGCGCGCGCCTTCGAGGATGCGGTCGGTGATGCGGTCGAAGCCGGTGGTCACCAGCACGCGGTAATCGGGATTGGCCGGAAGTTCGGCGGCGCGGTCGGCGGCGATGTAGCCGTCCTGGATCAGGTCGCGCCCGGGCCTGGAGTTGTACTGGATCACGCCGAACGCGACGTGGTGGTTGGTCAGCACCAGGCCATCCTTCGAGACGAACGCGCCGCTGGCGCCGCCGACCTTCACCACCGCGTTCATCGGCGGCTTCGCCAGTTCGGCCAGGTCGCGGGCGTCGCCCTTGAAACCGGCCGCCTTGAGCTGCGCGGCGATGTCCGGCAGCTGGGAGGGCATCCACATGCCTTCGTCGGCGCGGGCGCCGGCGGGTGCCAGCCCAAGGGCCAGCGGGATCGAAACGGACAGGCTCAACAGACGGCGGCGCATGGTATGGACGGGGTCTTCGCGGCTCGGGGAAGCGGGCGACGATAGGCGAAGGCGCCCGCCTGCGGCAAACGGCGCGCCCGGTCAAGGCCGGGCCGGCGCGTATAATTCGCCCTTCTTTACCGCCACTCCGCGGACGAATCCCACATGACGCAAACGATGAAGGCGCTGGTCAAGCGCGAAGCCGGCAAGGGCATCTGGATGGAAGAGGTGCCGATCCCCTCGCCCGGCCCGAACGAGGTGCTGATCAAGCTGGAGAAGACCGCGATCTGCGGCACCGACCTGCACATCTACCTGTGGGACGAATGGAGCCAGCGCACGATCAAGCCGGGCCTGGTGATCGGCCATGAGTTCGTCGGCCGCGTGGTCGAGCTCGGCCCGGGCGTGACCGGCTACACCGTCGGCCAGCGCGTCTCGGCCGAAGGCCACATCGTCTGCGGCCACTGCCGCAACTGCCGCGCTGGCCGCCAGCACCTGTGCCCGAACACCACCGGCATCGGCGTGAACCGCAACGGCGCGTTCGCCGAATACATCGTGATGCCGGCCAGCAACCTGTGGCCGATCCCGGACCAGATCCCGTCCGAACTCGCCGCGTTCTTCGATCCCTACGGCAACGCCGCGCATTGCGCGCTGGAATTCGACGTCGTCGGCGAGGACGTGCTGATCACCGGCGCTGGCCCCATCGGCATCATCGCCGCCGGCATCTGCAAGCACATCGGTGCGCGCAACGTGGTGGTCACCGACGTCAACGACTTCCGCCTGAAGCTCGCCGCCGACATGGGCGCCACGCGCGTCGTCAACGTCGCCAATACGTCGCTGAAGGACGTGATGGCCGACCTGCACATGGAAGGCTTCGACGTCGGCCTGGAGATGAGCGGCAATCCGCGCGCGTTCAACGACATGCTCGATTGCATGTACCACGGCGGCAAGATCGCGATGCTCGGCATCATGCCCAAGGGCGCGGGCGCCGACTGGGACAAGATCATCTTCAAGGGCCTCACCATCCACGGCATCTACGGCCGGAAGATGTACGAGACCTGGTACAAGATGACGCAGCTGGTGCTCAGCGGCTTCCCGCTCGGCAAGGTGCTCACGCACCAGCTTCCCGTCGAGGATTTCCAGAAGGGCTTCGACCTGATGGAAGCGGGCAAGGCCGGCAAGGTCGTGCTGAGCTGGAACTGACCGGAGCGCACATGAGCCTGACCGAACGCTACGAGCGCACGCTCGAGGAAATCCGCGACGCCGGCCTGTTCAAGTCCGAGCGCATCATCACATCAAAGCAGTCGGCGGAGATCACGCTCGCCGACGGCCGCACGGTGCTGAACTTCTGCGCCAACAACTACCTGGGCCTGGCCGATCATCCGGACGTCATCGCCGCCGCGAAGGACGCGCTGGACACGCACGGCTTCGGCATGGCGTCGGTGCGCTTCATCTGCGGCACGCAGGACCTGCACAAGCAACTGGAGAAGACGATCGCCGACTTCTTCGGCACGGAGGACACCATCCTCTACGCCGCCTGCTTCGACGCCAATGGCGGCCTCTTCGAGCCGCTGCTGGACGAGAAGGACGCGATCATCTCCGACGCGCTCAACCACGCTTCGATCATCGACGGCGTGCGCCTGTGCAAGGCCAAGCGCTACCGCTACGCCAACTGCGACATGGCCGATCTGGAAAAGCAGCTCCAGCAGGCCAAGGCCGACGGCGCGCGCACGATCATGATCACCACCGATGGCGTGTTCTCGATGGACGGCTTCATCGCGCCGCTCGACGAAATCACGCGTCTGGCGAAGCAGTACGGCGCGCTGGTGCACATCGACGAATGCCACGCGACCGGTTTCCTCGGCGCGAACGGCCGCGGCTCGGCCGAGGTGAAGGGCGTGATGGAGAAGATCGACATCTTCACCGGCACGCTCGGCAAGGCGATGGGCGGCGCGCTCGGCGGTTTCACGACGGCAAAGCGCGAAGTGATCGAACTGCTGCGCCAGCGTTCGCGTCCGTACCTGTTCTCGAACTCGCTGCCGCCGCACGTCGTGGCGGCAGGCATCAAGGCGTTCGAGATGCTCTCGTCCGCGGGCGAGCTGCGCGAGCGGCTGGCGGAGAACACCGCGTACTTCCGCGAGCAGATGACGAAGGCCGGTTTCGACATCAAGCCGGGCGTGCATCCGATCGCGCCGGTGATGCTGTACGACGCGCCGCTGGCGCAGAAGTTCGCCGCGCGCCTGCTCGAAGAGGGCATCTACGCGATCGGTTTCTTCTTCCCGGTCGTGCCGCAGGGGCAGGCGCGCATCCGCACGCAGATGTCTGCGGCGCACACGCGCGAACATCTGGATCGCGCGATCGCGGCCTTCGTGAAGATCGGTCGCGAACTGGGCGTGCTGAAGGGTTGAGCCTTCGCGCACGTCGCGGGAAACGAAAAAGGCCGGTCGATGACCGGCCTTTTTCTTTGTGCCTGCGAGCCGGTTGGCGCGCGGTGCTTACTTGCCCTTCGCTTCCGCCGCGACTTCCTTACCCGCCGGAGCGGCACCGGCCGCCGCAGCGCCGCCGCCGTTGCCCTTCGCCACGCGGAAGCCGCGCGACTTCATCCAGGCATCGAATTCGTCGGCCGTCATCTTCTTGCCGTTCTGGTGCATGTTGAAGCGGTACGGCGTGTTGTCGAACTGGGTCTTCGGCTTGTACGTGTTCGGATCGAGGTTGGCGGTCTCTTCCTTGGCCGGCTCGGCCTTGGGCGCTTCCGCCTTGGCCTTCGCGGCCGGCTTCTTCTTGCCTGCGAACGCGACCGTGTGCGCCGCATCGAAACGCACCAGCGAATGCTCCGAACCCTGCGCGCGCACGCCGTCCACCTTCAGCTGCGAACCGCTGTGCGCCGACGCCGCGGCGCTCACCAGGAGCAGCGAAACCGCCACCATTGCCTTGTTCATTTCCGGTTTTCCCCACGACGAAGTTCGCGGAAGTTTAGGCCCGACACAGGGGGGCAACGCAAGCAGAATCGTCGGAAAAACAGTGATTTCCCCCACATTCCTGCATTGCCGCGACAAGCGGCGTCACCGCGGCTGCACATGCACGTTGCTGAATAGCGCTTCGGCTTCGGTGGCGTCGAGCTCGCGCCACTGCCCTTTTTGCAATTCGCCGAGCGCGAGCGGACCGATCGCCACACGCACGAGCCGGAGCACGGCGATGTCGACGGCGGCGAGCAATCGGCGGATCTGCCGGTTGCGGCCTTCGTCGAGGACGATCTCCAGCCATGCGTTGCGCTCGCCGCTGCGCAGCAGTGTCGCGGAGGCGGCACGCAAACGTTCGCCATCGGCCTCCACGCCTTCGACGAGCGACGCGAGCACGTGCGCGTCCGGCACGGTGTCGATCTGCACGTGGTAGGTCTTCAGTGGACCGGTGTCGGGATCGGTGATGCGCGCGGCCCACGCGGGATCGTTGCTGAACAGCAGCAACCCTTCGCTGGCCTTGTCGAGCCGTCCCACCGGCGCGAGCCACGGCAGGCCTGCGCCGTCGAAACAGCGGTACACCGTGTCGCGTCCGCGTTCGTCCTGCGTCGTCGTCACCAGCCCACGTGGCTTGTTGAGCATCAGGTACACGCGCGGCGCGACGTCGATCGCGCGGCCGTCGACGACGATGCGCTGGCCGCCATCGCGCAGGATCGGGAACTCGGGATCGCGAACCACGCGGCCGTCCACTTCGACGCGTCCAGCGTGGATCCAGCGCGCCGCTTCGGTGCGCGAGCACAGGCCCTGCTTCGACAGCACGCGTGCGAGCCCGTGGCGCGGCGCGGTCGACGCGTGCCCGCGTCCGTGCTGCGATCCGCCTCTCGCCGGCGCGCGGGGCGCGCGCGGCGTCACTTGTTCTCGGGTTCGGTCTTCGGCGCTTCGGTTGCGGCCGGCGGCGTGACGACCGTCTTGCCCTTCACCACGCGCACGCCTTTGGCCTTCATCCATGCATCGAATTCCTCGGCGGTCATGCGCTTGCCGTTCTGGTTCATGTTGAAGCGCCACGGCGTGTTGTCGAACTGCGTCTTCGGCTTGTACGCGGCCGGGTCGTTCGGATCGGCCGGCGTCACCGAGCCAGCCGCCGGCAGCGCCTTGGCGACCTGGCAGCCTTCCACGCGCAGCCGGAACAGCACCTGGTCGACCGCGAGGGATTCATCGAACGCCTGCGACAGCACGCCGGTGGGCGCGCCGAGCTGGTGGCTGGGCGCGACCAGTTCCGGGGCGATCGGCGCGACGAGGGTCGGACGGATCGGCAGCGCCTTCGGCGGCGTCATCGAACCGCATTGCGCGCCCTGCGCCTGGGCGACGCCGGCAAGCAGCAGGCAGGACAGGGCGATCAGCGCGCGCATGGCCGTTCTCCTTCAATCGGGCGTGCGCAGTGTACGCCGCCGGACGTGCGAGCGGCCGTGAATGCGTGGCGCATCGGCCGGCTGGATCGTCGCCCGCGAAAACGACGAAGCCCGACGCGAGGCCGGGCTTCGAAGGGATCGCGCGGAACGGACCGCGCGGATCGCACGTCCGTCAGTTCTGGACGTTCAACTCGGTGCGGCGATTGGTTTCGCTCTTGCACGCCGGGAACGACTGGCCCTTGTCTTCCAGCGGACGGCTCTCGCCGTAGCCGTTCGGTCCGGCCAGACGCGAGGCATCGACGCCCTGCGCGGTCAGGTACTCGTACACGGCGCGTGCGCGGCGCTCGGACAGCTTCTGGTTGTAGCCGTCCTTGCCGCACTGGTCGGTGTGGCCGGCGACTTCGACGCGCAGTTCCGGGTGACGCTTCAGGATCTCGGCGGCTTCGGCCAGGATCGAAACCGCGTCCGGACGCAGCGTCGCCTTGTCGAAGTTGAAGTTCACGCCGCGCAGGTCGATCGACACGTTCACCGCGCAACCGTCCGGACCGATGGTCTGGCCGGCGACCGAGCTCGGGCACTTGTCCTCGCAGTTGTTGACGCCGTCGCCGTCGTCGTCGCGATCTTCGCAACCGGGGGTGACGACCGGCGGAGGCACGGCAGTTGCGGCCGGCGCCCCCAGCGGGATCACGACGCCGACCGAAGCCAGCACGTCGCCGAACCAGTCTTCCTTGTCGCCCACGTGGACGCTGCCGTCGTCGAAGTCGGCGCGGTAGGCGATTTCGGTGCGGATCGCGGCGCGCTTGCCCGCCAGGGCGCTCTGCAGGCCGACGCCGACCTTCGCGGCCAGGTTGCCTTCCTCACGATCCAGCAGCGGAGCCGGCACGCCGGCGCCGAGGAACTCTTCTTCCGAACGCTGGTAGCCCAGGCCCATCAGCAGGTACGGCGCCCAGTCGCGGCCTTCGGCGTTGAAGTAGCGGCGCGCGTCGAGCGAGACGCCGTACTGCGACCAGTTCATGTCCTGGTTGCCGTCGAAATTCGGGTTCTGGTAGTTCAGTTCGCCGTCGAGCGACCAGTTCTCGTTGAGGAACTTGCCGACGCCCAGCGTGCCGAACGGCGCATTGCGTGTGCCGCGGTCGTTGTCCTGGATGTTCATGCCGGCCGAACCGGCCAGGTACCAGCGGTCGTCGGAAACTTGCGCGTTGGCCACCTGGGCGAACGTCAGGCCGGCCAGGATGGCCGAGCCGAGCAGATGCATCTTCTTCAAGGTTCACTCCTTGCAGCAGTTTGGAAAGCAACGGGTTCTCATGAAGGCCGCCGCTCGCGGTGTCGCCGCGGTACGCATTCACGAAGCGCAGGAATGATAAGAAGTCGTTAGCTGCACGTATCCGAGAAAGGTTCTCGCTGGAGTTCTTCGAAGGCGTACGAAAAACGCGCTCAAAAAAAAGCCCGGCACGAGGCCGGGCTTCGAAGTACCGCGGAACTACCCGCGTACCTGGCTGTGTCCTCAGTTCTGGACGTTCAGCTCGGTACGGCGGTTGAGCTCGCTCTTGCACTCGGGCATCTTCTGGCCCTTGTCTTCCAGCGGACGGCTCTCGCCGTAGCCGATCGGACCCTGCAGGCGCGAGGCATCCACGCCGTTGGTGGTCAGGTAGTCGTACACGGCCGTGGCGCGACGCTCCGACAGCTTCTGGTTGTACGCATCGCTGCCGCACTGGTCGGTGTGACCGGCGACTTCGACGCGCAGTTCCGGATAGCGCTTCAGGATCTCGGTCGCTTCCGACAGGATCGAAACCGCGTCGGGACGCAGCGTCGCCTTGTCGAAGTCGAAGTTCACGCCCTTGAGGTCGATCGAGACCGGCACCGGGCAGCCGTCCGGACCGATGGTCTGGCCGGCCTGCGAATCCGGGCACTTGTCGTCGCAGTTGTTGACGCCGTCGCCGTCGTCGTCGAGGTCGGCGCAGCTCGGCGCGGCCGGAGCCGGCGGCGGCGGGACGACCGGGGCGCCCAGCGGGATCACGACGCCGACCGAAGCCAGCACGTCGCCGAACCAGTCTTCGCTCGGGGCCGAGACGCTGCCGTCGTCGAAGTCGGCGCGGTAGGCCAGCTCGGTGCGGATGGCGACGCGCTTGTTGGCCAGCGCGCTCTGCACGCCGACGCCGATCTTGGCGGCCAGGTTGCCTTCCTCACGCTCGCCCGGCGAGTTGGTGCTCGGGAACGCATCGAACTCTTCTTCCGAGCGCTGGTAGCCCAGGCCCATCAGCAGGTACGGCGCCCAGTCGCGGCCTTCGGCCGTGAAGTGACGACGCAGGTCGAGCGAGACGCCGTACTGGCTCCAGTTCAGGTCCTGGTTCGCGTCGTTGTTCGGGTTCTGGTAGTTCAGCTCACCATCGAGCGACCAGTTCTGGTTCAGGAAACGGCCGACGCCCAGGCCCGCGAACGGGGCATTGCGGGTGCCGCGATCGTTGTCCTGGATGTTCATGCCGGCCGAGCCGGTCAGGTACCAACGGTCATCGAATTCCTGCGCACCGGCGACCTGGGCGAACGCCAGACCAGCCAGCAGCGCAGTGCTCAACAAACGGATCTTCATCTGTCACTCCTTGGATCAGTAAGGAAGCGGTTGGGGGAAAACACGTCATTACTGCAGGCGGCGCACACCCGGCAGGACCTGAACGGGGACCAGCGAGGGTCAGCACCGCGGGTCACTGACGCGGGAATGATACACCCGTCAAGACGATTGTTAATACTAGTTAACGTTCTTTGCAAAGAATGTCCGGTAAATAAACGAAGCCCGGCGATCGCCGGGCTTCGTCTTGGTACCGCGGGCGTCTCCCGCGTACCGGCCGGTCCTTAGTTCTGGACGTTCAGCTCGGTACGGCGGTTGATCTCGCTCTTGCACTCCGGGAACTTCTGACCCTTGTCCTCCAGCGGACGGCTCTCGCCGTAGCCGATCGGACCCTGCAGGCGCGAGGCATCCACGCCGTTGCTGGTCAGGTAGTCGTACACGGCCGTTGCGCGACGCTCGGACAGCTTCTGGTTGTACTCGTCGCTGCCGCACTGGTCGGTGTGGCCGGCGACTTCGACGCGCAGCTCCGGATAGCGCTTCAGGATCTCGGTCGCTTCCGACAGGATCGAAACCGCGTCGGGACGCAGCGTCGCCTTGTCGAAGTCGAAGTTCACGCCCTTCAGGTCGATCGACACCGGGACCGGGCAGCCGTCCGGACCGATGGTCTGGCCGGCCTGCGAATCCGGGCACTTGTCGTCGCAGTTGTTGACGCCGTCGCCGTCGTCGTCGAGGTCGGCGCAGCTCGGCGCGGCCGGAGCCGGCGGCGGCGGGACGACCGGGGCGCCCAGCGGGATCACGACGCCGACCGAGGCCAGCAGGTCGCCGTACCAGCTCTCGTCGCGCAGCGCTTCGGCGCCCACGTCCGGCGCACCGTCGTCGAAGTCGGCGCGGTAGGCCAGTTCGGTGCGGATCGCCGCGCGCTTGCCGGCCAGCGCGCTCTGGATGCCAACGCCGACCTTCGCGGCGACGTTGCCTTCCTTGCGCTCGCCGGGCGAGTTCGGATCGGGGAACCGGTCGAACTCCTCTTCCGATTCCTGGTAACCCAGGCCCATCAGGATGTACGGCGCCCAGTTGCGGCCTTCCGCATTGAAGAAGCGGCGCGCATCGAACGAGATGCCGTACTGCGACCAGTTGAGGTCCTGATTGTCGTCGAAGTTGGGGTTCTGGTAATTCAGCTCGCCGTCGAGCGACCAGTTGTCGTTGAGGAACTTGCCCACGCCGAGCGCGCCGAACGGCGCGTTGCGTGTGCCGCGATCGTTGTCCTGGATGTTCATGCCGGCCGAACCGGTGAGGTACCAGCGGTCATCGGCGACCTGGGCATTGGCGACCTGGGCCAGGCTCAGACCACCCAGCAGGGCGGCGCAGAGGAGTTTCTTATTCATGTATCCAGCTCCTTGATCTGAGAAACGGGAACAGCGCCTGCGTGGTCCTCCCGTTCCATGGAGGACGGCCGCCCTAACGACGCCATCGACGCGGAGGTTAAGTTTGCCTATGTGAAAGCGGTGTTAACGGTGAACTAACAAACGCAGGAGTTCCCGCCTGCGTTTTCATTGCTACGCGGGGGTTCATTTCCTGAACAACGACATGAACTGCGTGATGGGCACCGCATCGAATCCGCCCGGCGAGGAAGCGAGCGTCGTCAACGTGCGTGCCTGCATTTCAGGGAGTTTCGAAGCGACCGCGTGTTCGAACTTGCGCATCAGCACGGGCATGCCTTCCGCGCGCCGGCGTCGGTGGCCGATCGGAAAGTCGATCGAAACCTTCGGCGTCGACGCACCGTCCTTGAAGAACACCTGGACCGAATTGCCGATATACCGTTTGTCGGGATCGAAGTACTCCTGGGTGAAACGGGGGTTTTCCACCACCGTCGTCCGCGCGCGCAGCGCATCGATCCGGGGATCGATCGCCACGGCGTCGGTGTAGTCCTGCGCGGTCAAACGGCCGAAGAGCAGCGGGACGGCCACCATGTACTGGATGCAGTGGTCGCGGTCGGCGTAGTTGGCCAGCGGGCCGGTCTTGTCGATGATGCGCAGCGCCGCCTGCTGGGTCTCGATGACGATCCGTTCGACCGATTCAACGCCGTCGTGCTCCAGCTTCGGAGCGACCAGCCGATGCAGCTGCATCGCGCATTCCACCGCGGTCTGCGCATGGAACTCGGCGGGGAAGCTGATCTTGAACAGCACGTTTTCCATCACGTAGCTGCCGAAGTCGCGTTCGAACTCGAACGGCTTGCCATCGAAAGCGACGTCGTAGAAACCCCACGTGGGCGCGGTGAGTGCGCTCGGATAACCCACCACGCCCTTGATCGCGTTGAGCGCATGGATCACCGCGCGCCGGCACGCATCGCCCGCGGCCCAGCTCTTGCGCGGTCCGGTGTTGGGCGCGTGTCGGTACGTGCGCAGTGCGCCGTTGTCGATCCAGCTGTGCGAGATCGCGGTGACGACCTGTTCGCGGCTGCCGCCGAACATCGCCGTCGCGACGGCGGTCGATGCGAGGCGCACCAGGATCACGTGATCGAGACCGACGCGATTGAACGCGTTCTTCAGCGCATAGCAGCCCTGGATCTCGTGCGCCTTGATCGCCCAGCCGAGCACCTCGCGCAGCGTCATCGGCGCCCTGCCCTGCGCGATCGCCTGCTGTCCGAGGTAATCGGCGATCGCGAGGATCGTGCCGAGGTTGTCCGACGGATGGCCCCATTCGGCAGCGAGCCAGGTGTCGTTGAAGTCGAGCCAGCGGATCTGCGTGCCGATGTTGTAGGCCGCCTGCGCGGGATCGAGTTCGTACGCGGTGTACGGCACGCGTGCGCCGCCGGGCAGCTCCGCGCCGGGCACGAGCGGGCCCAGGTGCTTGCGGCATTCCTCGTGGTCCATCGCCAGCGCGGCGCAGGCGAGCGAGTCGAGCAGCATGAAGCGCGCGGTCTCGAAGGCTTCGCGCGAACCGACGCCGGGATCGAGGACGTAATCGGCGACCTGCGTCATCGGCGCGTCCGGCGGCGGACGGACGGCGGAGCGGACCTGGGCGTGGCTCATGCGCGCGGTTCCATGCGTGAAAACCGCCATGTTGGTGCACCCTTCGCACGCCGGCCGTGAAAAGCCCGGGGCGAAGCGCGACGGGCGGAACGCACCGGACCGGCGCCCGTGCTTGGAAAATTGCCCTGTCAGGCTCAAGTTTCATGGAATGGACGTTCCCATCCGACTCCCCAGCCTGTTCCTCTCCCACGGCTCGCCGATGCTGGCCGTGCAGGATTCCCCCGCCGGTCGCTTCCTCGACACCCTGGGCCGCGAGTTGCCATGGCCGAAGGCGATCGTCGTTGCGTCGGCGCATTTCGCCAGCGAAACGCCGCTCGTCGGCGGCGCCGCGCAACCGCGGACCGTGCACGACTTCGGCGGCTTCCCGCCGGCGCTGTACGAACTGCGCTATCCGGCGCCGGGTTCGCCGGACCTCGCGGAGGCGATCGCGAAGCACCTGGCGGAGGCGGGACTGCCCGCGCGCGTGCGCGAGGACCACGGGCTCGACCACGGGGTGTGGGTCCCCTTGCGGCGCATGTATCCGCAGCCCGACATCCCGGTGGTGCCGCTGTCGGTGATGCCGCACGGCGATGCGGCACAGCACGTGGCGATCGGCCGCGCGCTCGCGCCGCTGCGCGACGAAGGCGTGCTGGTGATCGGCTCGGGCGGTTTCGTGCACAACCTGGGCGAACTGGACTGGAGCCACGCCGACGCGCCGATCGCGCCGTGGGCCGACGAGTTCGCACAGTGGATGCGTGCGAAGCTGGAGGCGAACGACGTCGACGCGTTGATCGACTGGCACGCGCGCGCGCCGCATGCGCGACGCGCGCACCCGACCGTGGAGCACCTGATGCCGCTATTCGTGGCGCTGGGCGCCGGTGGTGCGATGGCGAACGTGCGGACCTTGCATCGCTCGTACGAGTTCGGGTCGCTCGCATTGGATGCGTTCGCGTTCGACTGAACTGCCCGGCCCGGGCTCTTGTAGCTCTTGTAGCTCTTGTAGCTCTTGTAGCTCTTGTAGCTCTTGTAGCTCTTGTAGCTCTTGTAGCTCTTGTAGCCCGGGTAAGCGAAGCGCACCCGGGATTGAGGCGCGGCAGCTTCCCCGGGTGCGCTTCGCTTACCCGGGCTACAGAAGCTTTGAACCACAGGTGCATCACTGCACCGTGTGTTTGCCGTTGGCCCTTCGTTCCCCCTCGACCCCTCTTCCGATGGATAGGGACTTCAGAACTCAAGTACGCGAATCCATTTCCCAAGGCGGGTCCGCAAACTTCTCCGCCAGGAAATCCACGAACGCCCGCACGCGTGGCGGCACCAGGCGCCGCTGCGGCATCACCGCGTAGATGCCGCTTTCGGCGATCGGGTAATCCTGCAGCACCTGCACCAGGCGGCCTTCGCGCAGGTCGCGGCTGGCGTGCCAGTTCGAATGGATGGCGATGCCCATTCCCGCGACCGCACCATCGCGCACGAGTTCGCCGTAATTCGTCTCCATGCGACCGCGCACGCGCACCACGATCTCTCCGCCAGAGCCATCGCCGAAACGCCATACGTCCTGCCGCCCCTGGCTGCCGACCAGCAGCACGCATTCGTGTTCGACCAGATCCTGCGGCGTGCGCGGCGTGCCGTGGCGACGCAGGTAGTCAGGCGAGGCGCACACCACGCGCCGGTTCACCGCGAGCTTGCGCGCGACCAGCGAGGAGTCGTCGAGCGCGCCGATGCGGATCGCCAGGTCGACGCCGGCGCTGACCAGATCGACCATCTGGTCGGTGAGGTTGATGCTGAGCTTCACGCGCGGATGCAGCGCGAGGAACTCGGGCAGCAGCGGCGACAGGTACTGGCGCCCGAACGACGCCGACGCGGTGACGCGCAACGTGCCGCTGATTTCCGCGGCGGCCTGCCGCAGACCGCCGGTGAGCGCCTCCAGGTCTTCCACCAGCGGCCGCCCCTGCTCCGCAAGCGCGGCGCCTTCGGGCGTGGCGTGCAGGCGGCGCGTGGTGCGGTGGAGCAGGCGCACGCCGAGGTCGCGCTCCAGCCGCTTGAGGCGCTGGCTCGCCACCGCGACCGACAGATCGAGGCTGCGCGCGGCTGCGCTGATCGAGCCGAGGTCGAGCACGCGGAGGAACAGGGTGAGGTCGCCTATGCGGTCCATTGGTCTGGCTCGGGATTCGGGATTCGGGATTCGGGATTCGGGATTCGGGATTCGGGATTCGGGATTCGGGATTCGGGAATCGGGAATCGGGAATCGGGATTCGGGAATCGGGATTCGGGATTCGGGATTCGGGATTCGGGAATCGGGATTCGGGATTCGGGATTCGGGATTTGGGATTCGGGATTCGGGATTCGGGAATCGGGAATCGGGATTCGGGATTCGGGATTCGGGATTCGGGATTCGGGAATCGGGAATCGGGAATCGGGATTCGGGATTCGGGATTCGGGATTCGGGAATCGGGATTCGGGAATCGGGAATCGGGAATCGGGAATCGGGATTCGGGATTCGGGAATCGGGAATCGGGAATCGGGATTCGGGAATCGGGAATCGGGAATCGGGAATCGGGATTCGGGATTCGGGATTCGTGGATTATCAATGCTTCATTGAAACTCCTTAGCGATCCTGCCGGTTTCCCGACAAGATGCAAGGGCCTAGCCTGCGCGCTTCCCTTCGAAAGCACGCCCCATGGCCACTCCCCTTCCCGCTTCTCCCGCTGCCGGCACCGCGCCCGGCCGCATGCCGCTGGCGCTGTACGCGCTGACCGCCGGCTCCTTCGGCATCGGCTGCGCCGAGTTCGTGATCATGGGCCTGCTGCTGCAGGTCGCCGCGGACCTCCATGTCTCGATCGCCGCCGCCGGCATGCTCGTGTCCGGCTACGCGCTGGGCGTGTTCGCCGGCGCGCCGATCCTCACGCTGCTCACGCGCCGCATGCCGCGCAAGGCGGTGCTGCTCGCGCTGATGGGCATCTACACCGTCGGCAATCTCGCCTGCGCGCTCGCGCCGGACTACACGACGCTGATGATCGCCCGCGTCGTCACCTCGCTCACGCACGGCACGTTCTTCGGTGTCGGCGCGGTGGTCGCCACCGGCTTGGTGCCGGCCGAACGCAAGGCGTCCGCCATCTCGATCATGTTCTCCGGACTGACGCTCGCGACGCTGCTGGGCATGCCGGTTGGCGCGTGGCTCGGCCTGCATTTCGGCTGGCGTTCGACGTTCTGGGCGATGGGCCTGGTCGGCGTCGTGTCGCTGGCGGTGATCGCGCTGCTGGTGCCGCGCAGCCGCGACACCAGCGAGCCCGCGCCGCTGCGCGAGGAACTGGCGACGATCGCGCGTCCGCAGGTGCTGCTCGGCCTGCTGATGACGATGCTTGGCTTCGCCGGCGTGTTCGTGGTGATCACCTACGTGCAGCCGCTGCTGACGTCGCTCACCGGTTTCTCCGACGCTGCGGTGTCGCCGATCCTGCTGGTGTTCGGCGGCGGCATGGTCGTGGGCAACCTGCTCGGCGGCCGACTCGCCGACCACCGGGCGACGCCCGCGCTGCTCGGCACGCTGTTCGCGCTGGCCGTCGTGCTGGCGGTGATGAGCTTCGTGCTGCACAGCCCGGTGCTGATGGTCGCCTTCGTCGGCCTGCTCGGCATCGCCGCGTTCGCCACCGTCTCACCGCTGCAACTGCGCGTGCTAGGTTTCGCCGAGGGTGCCGGGCAGAACCTCGCGTCGAGCTTCAACATCGCCGCGTTCAATCTCGGCAATGCGACCGGCGCGTGGCTCGGCGGCATGGTGATCGAACGTGGCCCGGGACTTGCCGCGATCACCTGGGCCGCCGCGCTGGTCACCGCCGCCGGCCTGCTCGTCGCACTGTGGAGCGTGCGGATCGAGCGTCGCGCCGCGCGCACCGAGGCCCTGCCGCGCGACTGCGCCGCCGAAGCGGCCTGACGCACCCGGGTTCACTGAAACGCATCAACGGCGGTGGCACGCTCGAACGCCGCCGCTTCCTCCCCTCACCCCCACCCTCTTCCGCGCGCGGAAGAGGCTCCAAGAGGATTCCACGATGGACTTTCGTTATCTCGGCAATTCCGGCTTCCGCGTTCCCGCACTGAGCTTCGGCACCGGCACGTTCGGCGGCAAAGGGCAGTTGTTCGGTTCGTGGGGCAATACCGATGTCGCCGAAGCGTCGCGACTGATCGACATCTGCCTCGATGCCGGCCTCAACCTGTTCGACAGCGCCGACGTGTATTCCGGCGGCATGGCCGAAAGCATCCTCGGCGAGGCCATCAAGGGCCGCCGCGACAAGGTGCTGATCTCGACCAAGGCGACGTTCCGCTTCGACGAGAACGATCCCAACGCCGTCGGTTCGTCGCGCTTCCATCTGCTGCGCACGATCGACGCGCAGCTCAAGCGCCTGGGCACCGACTACATCGACCTGTTCCAGCTGCACGGCTTCGATGCGAAGACGCCGGTGGAGGAAACGCTGCGCACGCTCGACGATCTCGTGCGCGCGGGCAAGATCCGTTACCTCGGTGTGTCGAACTTCTCCGGCTGGCACCTGATGAAGTCGCTCGCCACCGCCGATCGCTACGGCTGGACGCGCTATGTCGCCAACCAGGCGTATTACTCGCTGATCGGTCGCGATTACGAATGGGAGCAGATGCCGCTCGGCCTCGACCAGGGCGTGGGCGGCGTGATCTGGAGCCCGCTTGGCTGGGGGCGCCTCACCGGCAAGATCCGTCGCAACCAGCCGCGTCCGGAAGTGAGCCGCCTGCCGGGCAGTTCGGATTTCGGCCCGCCGGTCGACGAGGAACTGCTGTATCGCGTGGTCGATGTGCTCGATGCGATCGCCGCCGAAACCGGCAAGACGGTGCCGCAGATCGCGCTCAACTGGCTGCTGCAGCGCCCGACCGTTTCGACCATCGTCATCGGCGCGCGCAACGAGGAACAGCTGAAGCAGAACCTCGGCGCGGTCGGCTGGAACCTCACGCCCGAACAGGTGGCCGTGCTCGACGAAGCCAGCGCCGTGACGCCGGCCTATCCGTACTGGCACCAGCGCACGTTCGAGCGCAATCCGTCGCCGGTGTGATCGAAACACCCCCGTGATGCTCCCTCCCCTGCTCGCAGGGGAGGGCTGGGTCGCGAAGCCGCATCGCGCGAGCCCGGCGCTGACGTCGCCGCAAGACCCTTCCCACCCTCCCTCTGCGCGCAGGAGGAGGCGACATTCGGACAACGAGAAACCTCACATGAAAGCCGTCGCCCTCACCCGCTATCTCCCCATCGACGATCCGCAGTCGCTGCTCGACGTCGAACTTCCCGACCCGCCCGCACCGACCGGTTTCGATCTGCTCGTGCGCGTCGAAGCGGTATCGGTGAACCCCGTCGACACGAAAGTGCGTTCGCCCAAGCCGCAGGTCGAAGAACAGCCGAAGGTGCTCGGCTATGACGCGGCCGGCATCGTCGAAGCCATCGGCGACAAGGCCACCGAATTCAAGCCCGGCGACCGCGTGTACTACGCCGGCGACATCACGCGCCCGGGCAGCAACGCGCAGCTGCAGCTGGTGGATTCGCGCATCGTCGCGCATGCGCCCAAGACGCTCGATGCCGCGCAGGCTGCCGCGCTGCCGCTGACTGCGCTCACGGCGTGGGAACTGCTGTTCCAGCGCATGCCGTTCGATTCCGAGCACGGCGGCAAGGGCAAGTCGCTGCTGATCATCGCTGGTGCCGGTGGCGTGGGTTCGATCGCGATCCAGATCGCGCGCCGTGCAGGCTTCACCGTGATCGCCACGGCGTCGCGCGAAGACACCATCGCGTGGTGTCGCGAACTCGGCGCGCATCACGTCATCGACCATCGCAAGCCGCTGCATGCGCAGTTGAAGGCGCTGGGTTTTGAAACGGTCGATGCGGCGCTGAATCTGTACGACACGAATCGTTACTGGGAGGAGCTCGGCGAGATCCTCGCGCCGCAGGGCCATGTCGGTTTGATCGTCGAGCCGAAGGAGCCGGTGCGACTGGGCGACCCGTACAAGTTCAAGTGCATCGGCATCCACTGGGAAATGATGTTCGGCCGCCCGCGCTTCCAGACGCCGGACATGGACGAACAGGGCCGCATCCTGGCGCGCGTGGCGCAGCTGATCGACGCGGGCGAACTGCGCGGCACGCAGCGCGACACGCTGTCGCCGATCAACGCCGGGAACCTGCGCGAGGCGCATCGCCGGCTGGAATCGGGGACTACGATCGGGAAGCTGGTGGTGTCGGGGTGGTGAACCCAACCCTCTATCTGAGTCGAGTTCCAGCCCGCACATTCACGGGATTCTTTGCTCCAGGCAAGAACACACACACAAGGTTAAGAAGGACGTGCACCAGCACCCGGACTACATCAACGATCCAATGTGATTCAAAGCCCCAGATCTAATCCTTCCTGCTCTCCTTTACCGCGCTCTGTTAGAGCGCATATCAGGCCAGCGAAAATCGTATGCGATGGGTGGTCTGAAATCCGCAGGATCTCGGCCCGATCGTAATCATTCAAAGGCCTGTGCGCCGACAAAGAAAGCAAGTCAGTAGAACTCATTCTCCAAGGCTGCCATTGCAAGCCATGCTCTTCCCAGAGTTCAGCGACAGATAGGGCGATGCGAATGCCAGCGGGATCAGGGTCGCAGGAGATCCACAGTGGCGCTGGCGCCACTTTCAAGAGATTGGAAACTATCGCTCTCCACCACTTTGGAGCAAATCCGGGCAGCCACAACACGCCTTCTTTAGCACCATGCGCACGCGCTGCCTGTTCAAAACTTGTTCGATTCTCCACCACACGCCAGCAACCCATGGAGCCTTCAATCTTGGCGGCCGCGAAGGTAGCCGGAGTGATTGCGATCGCGTCCGGCACAGCTCGCAGATCCAGAATACCGTCAGCACATGAAAGTCGTATTGGCGCACGCAACCAGAGGCCCGGCGTGTGAGCCTCGATGCCCAATGTTTCCAAACCAAGTGACTCGTCCAGCCATTTCCACTCAGCTTCGGTTATCCCTTTAGTGTCATTACGAGCAGCCAATGCAAACTGTCGGCGCGTACCGACTTGGTCTGATGCCAACCATGCATCCAGCTTATGGAGCAGGTGCATGCGCCGCAGTTGCAAATCCGGCCGCAGCCCCGACACGCTATCGGCAAGTGCGATCAAGCGTGAGTCCGCGAAGCCGAGCGTGCGCAGCCGCTGGACGCCTGTTCCTATGTCTAACAGATTTGGCATGCCGAGAGCGGCCTCCAACACCTCGCGACGCAGCCATCTCACGTGCTGAGGTAACCACTCCCCCTTCCTTATCTGCTCACATAGCTCGACCCATCCCTCTTCAAGCAATGCTTGTAACAGCCTTCGCGCCTCAGCCCATCGTTGCTCGCCCGCCTTCTGGGACATCGCCTTCCAGGTAAGGGTTCCCTGCTTTCCTGTCCGTAACCGCAACCAAGCCAACGCTAGTTCTCTTTGCTCCTTTGACCACGCATCGACGACAATTTGGTGTCCGCTTGCGAAACTTCGCCGTAGACGACGGCGCTCCGATATCCGAGCGCTTTGCAAAGCATGGGATCGTATCCCCCGTCCATCCGGCGCAGACCACCCATCTATTGTGCTCACGCTGCTACAACCTCCCCGCTTCTATCGCGCTTGAGCACCGCAACCGGTTCGGCCCACACATTGCCGCCGCGACGCTTACTGGTCGCCAAGACGAGATCTGAAGGCTCGAACACGTTTAAGTTATGCGTGATCGGCGTAGTCAGGATGTACTGTGCATCGGTCGAGCGAAGGAAGCGACCGACCTTCTCGATGTTGAACACATCTAGATGCGCGAAGGGTTCGTCGATGAAGACGAAACCGCCCGGCTGATCGTCGTCGCGCAGCAGGCCGACGAGCAGCAACAACGACTTCATCACCTGCTGGCCACCAGACGCTTCGCCGTCGTCGAGCCCGATCCAGCCCTTGCGGTCGAAGTCGAACTTTACCGTCAGCCCTGCCTGCGCGAGCGCTGCGTCCTCGTTCACCAGCTCCGGCATGTCGACATCGACGCCGATGCCGGCTAGTTCACCCAGCGCGGCGAGGTTCTTCTTGTAACGGCGCACCGTCGCGCGCAGCACGTTGATGTACGCGCCGCGCGCTTCCTCGGTGATGCGGCGCGCGCGCTGCAGGTGCGCCTCGCGCTTGCCGATGGTCGATTCAAGGCCATCATGGTCGGCGGCGAACTTGTCGCGCAGCGCGATGCACCCATCGTCCTCGATGTAGCCACCACGTTGTAGGCGCTCGTCAAGGCGTTCCAGCTCGCGCCGCACAGCACCGACGCTTTCGTACTCCTCTCGCACCAGGCGTAGGGCATCGGTGGTCCGCCACGCGGCAGGCATCAGCGCGCGTTTGCGGCGGAACTCGACAATGCGCTGCACCAGTTGTTGACGTTCATGCGCGATCTGCTGGGCACGCTCGCGCACTTCATTGTCGAGGGAACGGATCTCGCCGGCGCGCGTAGCACCGGCGATGCTTTGGGCCTTGTCTTCGGCTTCCAGCCCGTCGAGCTTCGCGCGCGCGTCGGACAATGCGAGGCCCGCTTGCTGCGCCGCTTCGGCCAGCGCAGGAAGGCGTTCGGCGGCATCGGCGAACTCCGCCGCGCGCGTCACCAGCTCCTGCCCGGCATCCAAGCCAAGCAATCGCCTCTGTTCGGCGTCGACGCGCCTGCCTAGTTCGCTCAATTCGTCTTCGCGGGCGTGCGTACGCTGCTGGATCTTGACCTGTTCGGCGCGCAGCTCATCCAGGCGCGCCTGCCGAGCGCCGCTGCCGAAGTGCGGCGCACCGCCGCCGATGTGGCGACCGCCGCGATGTTCGCGCAGGTAGCCCTTCAGCGTGATCCAGTCCTGCCCCTTCGGCAGGCGACGGCCGTCCTCGATGTCCTCCACGCGCTGGATCTTGTCCAGTTGCTTGGGCAGCCACGACGGCGGCTCGGCCGAGAACTTCACCACTTCCAGCAGCGAGCCCTTCGTCGCCTTCTCCACCGGCGTGCGCGTGGACACGACGAAGTGGCGGTACTGCATCTTCTCGCCGAGCTTCCACGCCGCACCTTCGTCGCGCGGATTCTCCAGCACGATGAGGTGGCGATACGGCGCCAGCACGGCTTCGACGGCGACCGACCACTTCGGATCGACGATGTCGACCAGTTCGGTGAGCACGCGGTGTTCGATGCCCGCGTTGTCGAGCGTGGTGCGGAAATCGCGCTCGAACGGCTCGACGATGCGGCCGCCACCGCTGAGCGCCGCGACCTGCGCGGCGATTTCGCCGGTGCGCTGGCGATCGCGCTCGGCTTCCAGCTTCAGTTCGGCCTGACGGCGGCGGCCTTCTTCCACGCGGCGGCTGAGCGCTTCCACGTCCACCGCACCGCGCTGCGCCTGCACGCGCGCGAGTTCGTCGCGACGGCGCACCAGCATCTCGGCATCGCGTGCGTGATCGCGCGCGGCGGTGAATTCGGTTTCGCATGCGCGCACATCGGCGCGGGCGCGTTCGATCGCCGCGCGCAGTTCGTCACGTTGACCGACGGCGTTGGCTTCGCGCGTCCGAAGGCTATCGAACACGCGCTCGCGTTCGCGCAGCGCGCGACGCAGGCCGGTCAGGCGCGGACGCGCGCCTTCCAGCGTGGCGCGCAAATCGGCCAGTTCGATCTTCGGCGCGATCTCCGCCTGCAGTCGCTGGCGCTGGTTTCGCAGCGCCTGGCCTTCCTCGAACGAACGCACGTCCACGCGGGCCGATTCGAGCTTGAAATGCAGCTCGCCCAACCCGTGGCGCAGTTGTTCGATTTCCTTCTCGACGTCGAGCTGTTCGCTCTTGGCGCGCTGGTAGTCGTCCAGCACCGCCTTGTCCTCGAACACGTCGAACACCAGTTGGAGCAGTTCGCGCGGCGAAAGCTGGCAGAGCTTGTCCGTGGCGCCCTGCTCCAGCGTGAGCACCCGGCAGATCGCGCGCGTGAGGCCGGCGCCGGCAAGCCGCACGCGGTAATCGCGCACGCCGAGCCATTCGCCGCCGGTTTCGATCTGTTCGACCGGCACGTCGCCGGCAAGGATCTGGTAATCGCGCGACCAGTCGCCGCCGCGCTTGCGGATGCGGCATGCGAGCGTGACGGTCTCGTCCTTGATCGGGAAGAACGGACGACCGCCGCGGCGATCGGGGCGATTGCTCACCACCGCGCGCAGCCACGCCTGGCCTTTGCCGTTGTGGCGCAGGTAGGTCTTGTAGTCGCGCGCGGTTTCGCGGTCCTCGATGGCGAGCAGCGTGCGCAGCGCGTCGAGCAGCGTTGTCTTGCCCGAACCGTTCGGCCCGACGACGGTGATGACAGAGGCATCGAGCGGCAGCTGGAAACGCTGCCAGTAATCCCAGTGCACGACTTCCAGGCTGCGGAACTCAAACATCGGCCTGCGCCTCTTCGGTGGTGTCGCTGCTTTCGTGGAGGTCGTCGTCGAGCGGTGCGTCGTACGCATCGTCGTCGAGGCTGTCGGCGTTGGCCGCCTGCGTCGCGCGCGCCTGTTCGACGACGAACGACAGCGCGCCATCCATCACGCGGCTGGCGATGCGTTCGTAATCGAATGCGAGGTCGAGCAGCGGGCCTTCGGCGATGCGTTCCTTGCGGCGCACGATGAAGCCGTGTCGCTGCAGCGCGCCGAGCGAGAGGTTGATGCGGAACTTGCCGCCGAGCTTGTCGCCGAAGTCGGCCACCAGCGTGCGTTCGTTGATCGGTTCGACCATGTCCTGGCCCACCGGCACCGGTTTGAGTTCGGCGAACATCTGCTCCTGGTCCTGCTGGCGTTCGCTTTCCTGCCGCGCGATCTGGCGCTGGCGCTTGGGCAGCACCAGCAGCGACCACAGCACGACCAGCAGCGCGAGCGCGTCGCGATCCAGCTGCAGGTTGCTCGCGGCCCACGCGCGGGCACTGCCGAACACGTCGTTCTCCTGCGCGCGCGCCACGCCGACGGCGACGTGAGCGGCGTAGGGATGTTCGAGCAGGCGCAGGCCGACGCCGGCGAGGCGGCGGTCGAGGTCGTCGCGCAGTTCCGCGTCGACCAGGACCTGACGCACCGCGGAGTCGTCGCGCGGCAACCAGCGCTCGGCGAGCAGGCGGGCGATGAGGGTGGCGGTGGGGTCGCTCATGGGGTTTCCGTTGTTGCGGCGGACTTTTTCTTCCGCTTTGGTTGTTTCGCCGTTGCCTCGCTTGCCCCGTCATCCCGGCGAAGGCCGGGATCCAGGCTGGCAGCGTCGGAAGCAGGCACGGCGTCGTCGGACGCTACGGGCCTGGGTCCCGGCTTTCGCCGGGATGACGGTTTCCTGGAAGGTTTCGGAGCGGCATGCGTGTCGGCTTCGCTACCTGCATCGCATTCGTCGTCGCCGTGGTTCACCGAGTCGGCCTCGTACGCCGCGTCGTCCTTCCCCGTCAGCCACGCCCGGCTCATGTACGCCACGCCCGCGCGGTTGACCTGCTCGAACTGCGTGCCGACCTTCCAGCGCAGCGGCAGCTGGGCAATCGATGCGCTGACGCCGTTGCGGTTTTCCGCGCCGGGGTCGCCGATCAGGCCGAGCAGCGACAGCCGGTACGCGCTGACCGCGAAGCCGTCCTGCGGTACCCAGTCGGACAGCGCCGTGTCGGCATCGCGTTCGAGCGAGGTCAGCTGCGACAACCATTGCTCCGCGTGCGCGTAGTCGTTCTCGGCCACCGGCGCCTGCGTGTCGTCGGGCGCGTCCTGCGCGGGCGGCAGCGAGGCGTCTTCCTGCGCCTCGCGCTCGCGTTCGACCAGCTCGTATTCGGCGATGTCCAGTGCGATGGGCGCCAGCATGAAAGCCGGCGCGACCACGCGCGCGAGCGCATCGTCCGCCAGCGCGGCGAGCGCGTCGGTGTCCATGCCGCGCAGGAAGCGGTTGACGTCGGTGGACGACAGACCGCTCGCGCCGATGTGTACGCGATGGCGGTCGAGCTGGTTCAGCGCACGCTGGAACACCGACGCCTGCCGCAGCATCGAACTCTGCGCGCGGCCGATCTGCTGCGCGACGCGGTGCGTGGCGGCGTCGAGTTCCTCGTCGGCGGCGATCTCCTTGACGATCGCCGTGCCCTTCTCGACCCACTGCCACACCTGCTGCAGCGTGCCGGCGGCGCGCTGGATGCGGTGCTCCGAGCCGCTGAGCACGGCCTGGTCGAAATCCTCGCGGTATTCGTTGAGGCGCGACAGCAGGTGCTGCAGGTCGTCGCCGCGCACGCGCCCGACGGCCTGGCCGGCGGCGAGCTGCGCGGTGACGTAGGCCAGCTCGTCGCCCTCGCGGTTGAACTGCAGCAGCAGGCCGATCGACGACAGCGCCTGGCGCCCAACCGGGCTGATGCGGTAGCGCTGCGTGTCGTTGTCCCAGCGCAGCAGGTCGTTCTCGCGCAGGCGGCCCAGCACGGTGTCGAACTTCACCGGGTCCAGGTAGGCGAAGTGGTCGCGCAGCTCCTGCGGGCTCCAGTCCGGCGCGGCGCCGCGCTCGCCGATGGCGCGCAGCACCAGCAGGCGCACCATCACGCTCTCCTCGCCACCGTGGAACAGGGTCGAGAAGGCGCGCAGGAGGTCGCGGGCGGACAGGAGCGGATGCAGGTCGGGCAGGTCGGCCGCGACGATGCCGGCGCGGAGGTAGTCCTGCAGGGGTGCGGAAGCGTCGTCCATACAGGACCGGAAACTACGGGTGGGCCATGTTCGGCGAGGGGCGGGCGGGAGACAACCCTTGCGCGCCGGGGCCTTTTGGGCGTGGGCGGTGGGCGCCCCCTGCTTGAACGCCACCGGCTTTCCCGGCATCGTGCCCGCTTCCGTACGCCAGCGTACATATCGACGACATCCGCCGATGACGGTCGCCAGCCCCCTGAGCTTCGCCCCCGCCGCGCCGCACGAGCCCCACCCGCTCTACCCGCACCTGTTCGCGCCGCTGGACCTGGGCTTCTGCACCCTGCCCAACCGCGTGCTGATGGGATCGATGCACACGGGGCTGGAGGACAAGGCGGCCGACTTCCCGAAGCTCGCCGCCTACTTCGCCGAGCGCGCGGCCGGCGGCGTCGGGCTGATCGTCACCGGCGGGTTCTCGCCGAATCTCGCCGGCTGGCTCAAGCCGTTCGGCGGGACGATGCGCTTTCCGTGGGAAGTGCGGCGCCACCGGCAGGTCACCGGCGCGGTGCATGCGCACGGCGGGCGCATCTGCCTGCAGATCCTCCACGCCGGCCGCTACGGCTACAGCCCGTTGCAGGTCGCGCCGAGCCGGCTCAAGGCGCCGATCAACCCGTTCACGCCGCGCGCGCTCTCGGCCGGTGGCGTCGAGCGGCAGATCCGCGCCTTCGTGCGCAGCGCGACGATGGCGCGCGAGGCCGGCTACGACGGTGTCGAAGTCATGGGCTCGGAGGGCTACCTGCTCAACCAGTTCACCGCACCGCGCACCAATAAACGTCACGACGCGTGGGGTGGCGATGCCGGCAAGCGCATGCGCTTCGCGGTGGAGATCGTTCGCCGCATCCGAGAGGCCTGCGGGCCGGATTTCATCATCGTCTACCGGCTTTCGATGCTGGACCTGGTCGACGACGGCCTGGCGTGGGACGAGGTCGTGCAGCAGGCGAAGGCGATCGAAGCGGCCGGCGTGACGCTGATCAACACCGGCATCGGCTGGCACGAGGCGCGGGTGCCGACGATCGCCACGTCGGTACCGCGTGCGGCGTTCACCGGGATCACCGCGCGCCTGAAGCCGCACGTCGGCGTGCCGCTGGTGACGACCAACCGCATCAACATGCCCGAGGTGGCCGAGGGCGTGCTCGCCCGCGGCGAGGCCGACATGGTCTCGATGGCGCGACCGCTGCTGGCCGACCCGCAGTGGGTGAACAAGGCGCGCGAGCGGCGCGCGCTCGACATCAATACGTGTATCGCGTGCAACCAGGCGTGTCTGGACCACGTGTTCGAGAACAGGACCGCGAGCTGCCTGGTCAACCCGCGCGCCTGCGCCGAGACCGAACTGAATTACGTGCCGACCTCGAACCCGAAGCGCATCGCCGTGGTCGGCGCCGGCCCGGCCGGGCTGGCCGCGGCGACGGTCGCGGCCGAACGCGGGCACCGGGTGACCCTGTTCGAAGCGTCGGGGGAGATCGGCGGGCAGTTCAACCTCGCCAAGCGGATCCCGGGCAAGGAGGAGTTCCACGAAACGCTGCGCTACTTCGGCCGCCGGCTGGAGCAGACCGGCGTGGACGTCCGCCTGGGCACCTACGCCGAGGCCGCGACGCTGGCGGGCTTCGACGCGGTGGTGCTCGCCAGCGGCATCCGCCCGCGCGAGGTGGATTTCCCCGGCGCTGACCACCCGAAGGTCGTCAGTTACCTCGATGTGCTGGGCGGTCGCGTCGTGCCGGGACGGAAGGTGGCGATCGTCGGCGCGGGCGGCATCGGCTTCGACGTGGCGGAATTCCTGGTCGAGCACGGGCCCAGCGCCGCGCTGGACCCGGCCCGCTGGCGCGCCGAATGGGGCGTCGACCTGGCCTACGACGGCAACCGCGGCGGCCTGGCCGCGCCGAAGCCCGAAGCGCCCGCGCGCGAGGTCTGGCTACTGCAGCGCAGCCCCGGCCGACCCGGCGCCCGGCTCGGCAAGACGACCGGCTGGATCCACCGCGCCACGCTCAAGGCGAAGAAGGTGCGGATGCTCGGCGGCGTCGAATACCTCGGCGTGGACGACGAGGGCTTCCACGTGCGCGTGGACGGCAGCGAACAGGTGCTGGCGGTCGACCATGTGGTGGTCTGCGCGGGTCAGGAGCCCTTCAAACCGCTGGCGGAGGAGCTCGTGGCGCAGGGCGCCGTGGTGCATGTGATCGGCGGCGCGGATGTCGCGGCGGAGCTCGACGCGAAGCGCGCCATCGCCCAGGGAAGCCGCCTCGCGGCCATCCTGTAGCGAATTGCGCAGCCCTTGCGGGGCAAGGGCTGCAGGGGTGTCGCGCAGTCGATCGGGAGGCCTGGTTTGGGGCGTGCGCCGACCCGACCGGCAGCTTCCTGAACAGGCGTTCGGCGTTCCGGTGACCGGGGCCGGCAACCCAATCCCGTTTGCATACAACGAGTTGCGATCGGGCCGGCGGATTTCCAGCCGGAACCGGGAGGCCCGGTCAAGCCCCCTTTGTTCACGAGGCATTTATCTTCGCGCCGCTACCGTGCGCCAACTTTTTTCGGCCACCCCCCTTGGTGGCGACCCTCACCGCCCGCGCACCCCACCCTTCCGCGCGGCTTTGGTGAATGGGCAAAAGCGCGCCGCAGAGTGCGCTGCCCTCCCCAGTACGCCATGCCGGTTCGCGCGGCGGCCCCTTCCCCTTGGGAAGCGGACTCCAAGCGGCCCGGCGCAACGGAGCAAGGAGTCCGATTAGATGAAACTGGCTTGGATCCTGTGGCTGGCCTCCGTGCTTCCGCCACAAACCGCCGACTCGCTGTGCCTGAGCACCACCGTCTACCTGGAAGCGCGCGACCAGTCGGTCCGCGGCCAGAAGGCGGTCGCCGAGGTCGCCCTGCGTCGCCGCGACAGCGGCCTGTGGGGCAACACCGTCTGCGACGTGGTCACCGCACGCAAGCAGTTCGCCCCGACCCTGGTGTCGCCGGGCACGCGGCTGAGCAACACCGATGCCTGGGCCGAGGCCGTCGGCATCGCCCTCGACGCCGAGCGCAACTGGGCGCTGCCGCCCGGCGAGCGCAAGGAGATCGTCCCCGGCGCCAGCCACTTCGCCGCACACGCGATCGCCAGTCCGTCCTGGCGCACGGCGTACCAGGTGGCGACGATCGGCGACCACACCTTCTATAAGGTGCAGTCGTTGAAGCCGCGGCGTTCGTAGGCGCGCGGCGCCTCCGCCCGGCGGCATGGCCCGTCCGGGCGCATTCATGGCAATGATCTGTTGCATTCCACGGCGTTGAGCCGCGGCCCGCGCGTCGGCCATAGTGTCGGGATTCGCTTTCCTTGAAGGGATCCCGCATGAAGCTCTACACCAAGCCCGGCGCGTGCTCGACCGCCGACCACATCGCGCTGCAGTGGACGGGCCAGCCCTTCCAGCTGGAGATCCTCGACAAGGACTCGATGAAGGCGCCGGCGTACCTGGCGATCAATCCCACCGGCGCGGTGCCGGCGATCGTGGACGGCGACTTCGTGCTGACCCAGAACGCCGCGATCATGGGCTACATCGCCGACTCCTTCCCCGAAGCCGGCCTCGCCGGCGACGGCAGCGCGCGCCAGCGCGCCGAGGCGTCCCGCTGGCTGGCCTTCGTCAATTCCGACCTGCACCCGGCGTTCAAGCCGCTGTTCGGGCCGGGCAACTTCATCGGCGACGAGAGCCAGTACGAAGCCGTGAAGCACGCCGCCCGCGCCCGCGTGCGTTCGCTGTTCGAGGTCGCCGACCGCCAGCTCGCCGGCCGGCAGTGGCTCGCCGGCTTCCGCAGCTACGCCGATCCCTACCTCTACATCACCCTGCGCTGGGCGCGGGGCGTGGGCATCGATCTGACGGGCCTGGACCACCTGGCCGCGTTCAAGGCCCGCATGGAGGCCGACCCGGCGGTGCAGAAGGCGTTGCAGATCGAAGGGCTGGCGTAACGCGCGAAGCCACGCCACGAACGCACGAAGGCGGCTCCGGCCGCCTTCGTGTCGTTGGCACCCCGCCGCGCCTCAGGCCTGCGCGAGCGCGCGGAAGCGGCGCTCCATCTCCGCGGCGAAATCGGTGTCGCGCGCCTTGCCCAGCGCGGTGCTGAAGTCCGGCAGCAGCGCGATCAGTTCGCCCACGTCGGTGCAGCGTTCGACCTTGAGCTGCAGGAAATAGCCGCGCAGCCCGAGGTGCTCGCGCACGGTGTCGGACATCAGCGTGTAGAGCGCGGAATAGCCGTTCGCGGCAGACGGCCCGGAGACGGGCGCGGGCGCCACGGGAGCCGGTTCGTTTGCCGACGCCGGGCGCGCGGCTTCGCGGATCGTCGCGGCAGCGGCGGCGGCCAGGCTCTGCGGCACGGCGATCAGGCCCATCGCCTGGAGCTGCTGCAGGGCGTCGTCCGGCGCCTTCAGGCCGACCGCCACGCCACGCAGCTGCGCCCCGTTGCGTTGCCCGTCCACCATCAGCAGGATCGACCGCAACCCGTTCGGCAGCTTCAGCGTGCGGCTCTGGATCTCGTCGCGACCGGCATCGGTCTTGTTCGGCACTTCGTCGTCGCGCATGGTTCCCCCCGGACCATTGGCTGCGAAAGCCGGCCGACTATGCCACGGTTGGACGCGCCGCGCTCGGCACCCGTTCAATGTTCGACGCCGCCGATGCCGGGCGGCCTGCCCTGCCCTGCGACGTCCGCGTTCCCCGCCACAGACCTTCCCAGGAAAAAGGCCGCGCAATGCGCGGCCCTTTCCATCTCGAACGAAGCGCCGGTCAGCGCTTGTCGATCGCCACGTACTCGCGATCTTCCGGCCCGGTGTAGTTCGCGCTCGGACGGATGATCTTGCCGTCCTCGCGCTGCTCGATCACGTGCGCGCTCCAGCCGGTGGTGCGCGCGATGACGAACAGCGGCGTGAACATCGGCGTCGGGATGCCCATCATGTGATAGGCCGACGCGCTGTACCAGTCGAGGTTCGGGAACATCTTCTTGGTGTCCATCATCAGGTTCTCGATGCGCTCGGACACGTCGAACAGCGTCTTGTTGCCGCCATCGATGCACAGCTTGCGCGAGAGTTCCTTGATGATCGGGTTGCGCGGATCGCCGATGGTGTACACCGGGTGGCCGAAGCCGATGATGATTTCCTTGCGATCCATGCGCGCGCGGATGTCGGCCTCCGCCTCATCGGCCGAACCGTAGCGCGCGATGATGTCCATCGCCACTTCGTTCGCGCCGCCGTGCTTGGGGCCGCGCAGCGCGCCGATCGCGCCGGTGATGCACGAATGCAGGTCCGAACCGGTACCGGCGATCACGCGTGCGGTGAACGTCGATGCGTTGAACTCGTGCTCGGCGTAGAGGATCAGCGACTTGTCGAGCGAGTCGGCATGCAGCTGCGAGGGCTCCTCGCCATGCAGCAGGTGCAGGAAATGCGCGGCGACGGAATCGTCGTCGGTTTCCACGTCGATGCGACGGCCATTACGCGTGAAGTGCCACCAGTACAGCAGCATCGAACCGAAGCTGGCGATGAGCTTGTCGGCGATGTCGCGCGCTTCGGACGCCGGATGGCCTTCGCGCTCGGGCAGCACCGTGCCCAGCACCGAGCAACCGGTGCGCAGCACGTCCATCGGATGCGCGTTGGCGGGAACCAGTTCCAGCGCTTCGGACACGATCGCCGGCAGCCCGCGCAGGCGCTTGAGCTTGGCCTTGTACTGCTTCAGCTGCGACGCGGTCGGCAACGCGCCGTGCACGAGCAGGTGCGCGACTTCCTCGAAGGTCGACTTCGTCGCCAGGTCGTGGATGTCGTAGCCGCGGTAGTGCAGGTCGTTGCCGCTGCGGCCGACGGTGCACAGCGCGGTGTTGCCCGCGGCGGTGCCGCTGAGCGCGACGGATTTCTTGGCCTTGGGCAGGACCTGTGTGGTCTCGGTCATCGGGTTTCTCCTCGTGCGTGGTCCGACGCGGGGTGACCGGTCGGCCCGGGGTGCGACGTTGTCTGGATCGAAGGGTGAGCGTGAAGGGGCGACAGCGGGATTATTCGATCAAAGCCAGCCTGCGACGGGGGTCGCAGCCGACCGTGGTGGGCCGGATCGCGCCCGCCACGGTCGAAGGGCGACGGACGCGCCGGCGGAGATGGGGACAGGGGGACTCCATGGGAAGGCCCTGTACGCTCCGTCGGCCGACCTTTATTTCCTGCTTGCGAACAGCGCGTCGAGCTTGTTCTCGAAATCGTGGTAACCGATGCGATCGTAAAGCTCATCGCGCGTCTGCATCGTGTCCACGACGGCCTTCTGGTGGCCGTCGCGACGGATCGCGGTGTAGACGTTCTCGGCGGCCTTGTTCATCGCACGGAACGCCGACAGCGGGAACAGCTGGATCGCGACGCCCGCCGAGGCCAGCTCGTCGCGGGTGAACAGCGGCGTCTTGCCGAACTCGGTGATGTTCGCCAGCACCGGCACCTTCACCGCATCGACGAAGCGGCGGTAGGTGTCCAGGTCGTACGCGGCCTCGGCGAAGATGCCGTCGGCGCCGGCTTCGACGCAGGCGATGGCGCGCTCGATCGCCGCGTCCACGCCGTCCACCGCGATGGCGTCGGTGCGCGCGATGAGGAAGAACTCCGGGTCGGTCTTCGCATCGGCGGCGGCCTTGACGCGATCGACCATCTCGCCCTGCGACACGATTTCCTTGCCGGGACGATGGCCGCAGCGCTTCGCGCCGACCTGGTCCTCGATGTGGCAGGCGGCGGCGCCGGCCTTGATCAGCGACTTCACCGTGCGCTCGATGTTGAACGCGCTGGGGCCGAAGCCGGTGTCGATGTCGACCAGCAGCGGCAATTCGCAGACGTCGGTGATGCGGCGAACGTCGATCAGCACGTCTTCCAGCCCGGAAATGCCCAGGTCCGGCAGGCCGAGCGAACCGGCCGCGACGCCGCCGCCGGACAGATAGATCGCGCGATACCCCGCACGCTGGGCGAGCAGCGCGTGGTTGGCGTTGATGGCGCCGATGACCTGCAGGGGCTTTTCGGCGGCAAGGGCGGCGCGGAAACGCGCGCCGGCGGAGGCGGTGGTCATGCGGGGCTCCTGTGTGCGGCGGCCGTCAATCTGGCACCATCGCATTGGTTGATCAATCTTGATCGACCCAATCAATATGTCACCGCCATGCCGCCGACCCAGGACCTGCTTTCCGCCCGCGAAACCTGCCGCCTGCTCGGCATCAGCCCGGCGACGCTGTACGCCTACGTCAGCCGCGGCCTGCTCGAATCCCGCCCCGGGCCCGACCATCGGAGCCGCTTGTACCTGCGGCAGGACGTCGAGCGCCTGGCCCAGCGCCAGCGCGCCGGCCGCGGCGAGGCGCGCGGGGCAGCGCAGAGCCTGGATCGCGGCCTGCCCGTGCTGGAGACGCGGATCTCGCTGATCCATCCCGACGAGGGCCCGTATTACCGCGGGCGGTCGGCGATCGCGCTCGTGCGCGGCGGCGCCACGCTGGAGGACACCGCGCGTCTGCTGTGGGACTGTGGCGATGACGATCCGTTCGACGCACCCCTTCCGGCCGCGTGGCCGGCCACGGTGGCGGCGATCGCCAGCGATGCGTCGCTTCCTCCGCTGGAACGCACGATGGCGGCGTTCCCGCTGCTCGCGCTGGAAGAACGCCACTCCCTCAACGCGGCCACGCGAACGCGCCATCGCGTCGCGGCCACGCTGCTGCGCCAGAACGCGGCGCTGCTGGTCGCCGGAGCGCCGGCCTCGGCACCGGTGCATGCGCTGCTCGCGCATGCATGGATGCCGCGCGATGCGGCGTTCGAGGATCTGGTGCGCGCGGCGCTCGTGCTGTGCGCCGACCACGAGCTCAACGTGTCGGCCTTCGCCGCGCGCGTGGTCGCATCGACCGGCGCGCATCTGCACGCGACGGTCTGCAGCGGCCTGGCCGCGCTGTCGGGACCGCGGCATGGCGGCGCGACCGCGCGTGCGTACGCGCTGATCGGCGAGGCGCTGCAATCGGAATCTCCGCGCGAGGCGATCGCGGCGCGCTGGCAGCGCGGCGACGACCTGCCGGGGTTCCGCCACGCGCTGTATCCGCACGGCGATCCGCGCGCCGCCGAGCTGCTGTCGCGACTGCGCCGTTGCGCGCCCGATGCGGCGAAGATGGACGCGTTGAACGCGCTGGTCACCGCGACCGAGGAAATCAGCGGCCAGCGTCCGAACATCGACTTCATGCTCGCGGCGATCTGCCACGCGCACGCATTGCCGGCGACGCCGGCGCTGGTGATGTTCGCCGCCGGCCGCCTCGCCGGCTGGCTCGCGCACGCGCTGGAACAGCAGGCGCAGGGCGGACTGATCCGCCCGCGCGCCCGCTACGCCGGGGTGACGCCCGCGCAGGAATGATGCGAGTCAACGTTCCGCGTCGGGCCCGCGCTCCAGCGCGCGCTTCACTTCCTCCAGCGCACCGGGATCGTCCAGCGTCGACAGATCGCCTGGATCGCGGCTTTCCGCCAACGCCTGCAGCGAACGCCGCAGCAGCTTGCCCGACCGCGTCTTCGGCAACGCGTTCACGACATACACGCGCGCCGGCTTCGCGACGCCACCGAGTTGTTCCACCACGCGCTGCTGCATCCCGATCGCCGCATCGCTCGCCGATTCATCCTGCCGCTTGAGCGTGGCGAACACCACCGGAACCTGCCCTTTCAGTTCGTCGCGAACGCCGATCACCGCCGCTTCGGCGACGCTGGGATGCGTCGAACACGACTCCTCGATCTCGCGCGTGCCCAGGCGATGGCCCGCCACGTTGATGACGTCGTCCGTGCGACCGAGGATGAAGGTGTAGCCGTCCTCGTCGCGGATCGCCCAGTCCAGCGAGCTGTAGACGAGCTGTTTGAAATGGCTGAAGTAGCTCGAGAGGAAACGCGCGTCGTCCTTCCACACCGTCGTCAGGCAGCCCGGCGGCAGCGGCGGTTCGATCACCAGCACGCCCTTGGTTCCGGCGGGCACGTCGTCGCCCGTGACGTCGTCGATCACGCGCAGTTTGTAGCCCGGCGTCGGCAAACCGGGCGAGCCGAACTTCACCGGTTTCAGGTCGAGTCCCGGCATCAGCGACAGCACCGGCCAGCCGGTTTCGGTCTGCCAATAGTTGTCGACGATGGTCTTGCCGATGCCGTCGGTGATCCATTGCGCGGTCGGTTCGTCCAGCGGTTCGCCGGCGAGGAACAGCCACTGCAGCGCGGACAGGTCGTGCTTCTTCAGGAACGACGCGTCCTGCTTCTTCAGCACGCGGATGCCGGTGGGCGAGGAGAACATCGTGCGCACGCCGTACTGCTCGCAGATGCGCCACCAGATGCCGGGATCGGGATTCGTCGGCAATCCTTCGTACAGCACCGATGTGGCGCCGGCGATCAGCGGCCCGTACACGTTGTACGAATGTCCGACCGCCCAGCCGACGTCGGACGTGGAAAACATCACCTGCCCCGCGCGCACGTCGTAGATCGACCACATCGACAGCGCGAGCGCCACCGCGTAGCCGCCGACGTCGCGCTGCACGCCCTTGGGTTTCCCGGTCGTGCCGGAGGTGTAGAGCAGATAGCTCGGCTCGTTCGATTCGAGCCATTCGACGTCGACTTCCGCGCCGTCGAACCGCTCGCGCAGTGGCGCGTAGTGCACGTCGCGGCCGTCGACCATCGCGTGCTGCGGATCGAGGCCGCGCTCGACGATCAGCACCTTCGGCGGCGGCGATTTCGCGGCATCGCATGCGGCATCGACCAGCGGCTTGTACGGAATCACCTTGCCGCCGCGCATGCCGGCGTCGGCGCAGATCAGCAGCTGCGGCGTGGCATCGTCGATGCGCAGCGCGAGGTTGTGCGCGGCGAATCCGCCGAACACCACCGAATGCACCGCGCCGATCCGCGCGCAGGCGAGCATCGCGAACACCGCCTCGGCCATGTTCGGCATGTAGATGACGACGCGATCGCCGCGCCCGACGCCGAGCGAACGGATCGCGGCGGCGAAGGTGTTCACTTCGCGATGCAGCTCGCGATAGGTGATCTCGCGGGTGGCATTGGTTTCGGTCGAAATCGCGACGAGCGCGAGCTGGTCGGCGCGTTCGTGCAAATGGCGATCGACCGCGTTGTGGCAGAGATTGGTCTCGCCGCCGGCGAACCACTTGCGGAACGGCGGATTGGAGTAATCCAGGATCTTTTCCGGCGGCTTGTTCCAGTGGATCGCCCTCGCCTGCTCGCCCCAGAACTCCTCGGGCTGTTCGATCGAGCGGCGGTAGAACTCTTCGTAGCGCATGGATGGCCCTCCGGCGGCGATGCGTTTCAGGCTAGTCCGGGCGGCGTGAGCATTCGTTACGACGATGGTCGAACGGGCGGCGATCGGCACGGGCGCGCGCGTAAGCGGTTGATTCTGGCCGGCGCGGCGCACCGATCCGGCAAAGCGCCTGGCGCGATGCAGCAACGGCGCACGTGGGCAATGCGGAATTTTCGCCCTGCTCCTGCCGGCACCGCGGGCCGCATTGTGTCGGGCATCGCGGCCCCGGGGATCGGGACCGCGTTTCCCCCGACACCCGGACGTCCGCCAGCGCGGGCGTTCCCGCTCCATGCCATCGCATCGCCCATGAAGTCTTCCCCTTCCCGCTTCTATCTCTGGGTCCTGGCCGCCGTCGTGATCGGCGGCACGCTGGGCCATTTCCTTCCCGACACCGCCGTCAAGCTGAAGCCGCTCGGCGACGCGTTCATCGCGCTGATCAAGATGCTGATCGCGCCGATCATCTTCCTCACCGTGGTGCTGGGCATCGCCGGCGTGTCCGACGTGAAGAAGGTCGGGCGCGTCGGCGTGAAGGCGATCGCCTATTTCGAAGTGGTCTCGACCATCGCGCTGGTCATCGGCCTGATCGTGGTGAACACGATCAAGCCGGGCGCCGGATTCCACGTCGACCCGGCCACGCTGGATGCGGGCGCCGTCGCCAAGTACGTCGATGCGGCGAAGGAACAAAGCACCACCGAATTCCTGCTGCACATCATCCCCAAGACCTTCACCGACGCCTTCACCGGCAGCGGCGACCTGCTGCAGGTGCTGCTGCTGGCGGTGCTGTTCGGCTTCGCGCTGATGCACATGGGCAAATCCGGCGCGCGCGTGGTCGAGCTGTTCGACACGATCTCCAAGGCGTTCTTCGGAATGATGGCGACGATCATGAAGCTCGCGCCGATCGGCGCGGGCGCGGCGATGGCCTTCACCATCGGCAAGTACGGCGTGGATTCGCTCGGCCCGCTGGCACTGCTGATGGGCAGTTTCTACCTCACCTGCGCGCTGTTCGTGCTGGTCGTGCTGGGGCTGATCGCGCGCCTCACTGGTTTCAGCATCCTGCGTTTCATCCGCTACATCCGCGACGAACTGCTGCTGGTGCTGGGCACGTCCTCGTCGGAGTCGGCGCTGGTGCCGCTGATGCAGAAGCTGGAACGCCTGGGCTGTGCGCGTTCGGTCGTGGGCCTGGTGATTCCCAGCGGTTACTCGTTCAACCTCGACGGCACCAACATCTACCTGACGATGGCGGCGATCTTCGTCGCGCAGGCGCTGGGCATCGAACTGACGCTCACGCAGGAAATCACCCTGCTCGCGGTGGCGATGCTGACGTCCAAGGGCGCTTCGGGCGTGACCGGCGCGGGCTTCATCACGCTCGCCGCGACGCTGGCGGTGGTGCCGTCGGTACCGGTCGCGGGGCTCGCACTGATCCTGGGCATCGACCGTTTCATGAGCGAGGCGCGCGCGCTCACCAACATCATCGGCAACGGCGTGGCGACGATCGTCGTCGCGCGCTGGGAGAACGACCTCGACCGCGTCCGCCTCCAGCAGGAGCTGCGGCACCCCGGCTCGTTCCCGCTCGCACCGCAGCAGGCCGTGCGTACCGCTGCCGACTGAGTCCCTCCCACCCCACGGTCCCATCCCCCATGAAACATGCGTTCCTGGCCGCCGCACTCGGCGGCCTGCTGCCCTTTGCCGCCTCCGCCGCCGACTTCGACCAGTGGCCCACGCACCGCGTTTTCGCCGACGGCACCGACGTCGGCCTCACCGGCAGCTTCGCCTACGACCTCAACGATTTCTCCGGCGATCGCGGTTACGGCACGCCCGCCACCACGCTGCACGACGACGACGCGGTGCGCCGTCGCGAGCTTGCCCTGTTCGTGAAGAAGAAGGACGTGTACGACTTCACCGTCGGCATGGATTTCTACAACGACAGTTGGCTGGACGTCGCGCTTCGCGTCGAAACCAGGGCGTTGTTCGGCGCGGACGTCGGCCGCGTGCGCGTGGGCTATTTCAAGACGCCGGTGGGCTTGGAGGCGAACACCGCCGCGCGCGCGACCAGCCTGATGGAAACCGCGTCCGCCACGCAGGCCGTGTACGAAGGCCGCCGCACCGGCGTGGAATGGTCGCTCGCGCGTCCGGACTACGGCGTCAGCGCGGCGTATTTCTTCGGTCAGGATCTGCACGGCGACAACCCGGGCACGACCGCCGCCGGTCGCGCGTACTGGCTGCCGGTGCACGGTGAAGGTCGCACGCTGCACCTGGGCGTGTCGGCATCGGTGGAGAATCCGCACGGCAGCACCGATGGGCGCGATATCCACCACGGCCCCGATTCACGCTTCCGTGCGCGTCCCGAGGCGGGTCTCACCGACGTGCGGCTGGTCGATTCGGGCAAGCTCGGCCCGACCGACCGCATCGTCCGCAGCGGCCTGGAAGGCCTGTGGATCGACGGCCCGTGGTCGCTGCAGGGCGAATACCTGCGCGGCACCTCCAACCGTGCCGACGGACTGCGCGATTACACGGCGCAGGGCGGCTATCTGACGGGCAGCTGGGTCGTGACCGGCGAATCGCGCCCGTACTCGAACGGCAACGTCGGCAACGTGAAGCCTGCGCACGGCTACGGCGCGGTGGAACTGCTGGCGCGCTACGGCGACCTCGATCTGGACGACGCGGGCCTGGCCGGCGGCCGGCAGCGCGACCTGACGTTCGGCGCGAACTGGTATCTCACCTCGCACTTCAAGTTCCAGGCGAACTACGTGCATGTGCTCGACGAAAAGCGTTCCGCGTATTCGGCGAGCGATGCGGTGGAGTTGCGGGGACAGGTGCAGTTCTGACGCGAGGCGCGCCGCACCTGCTTACTGCGGATGCGGCGCGGCCTGGTGCGTGCGCGGCAACACGCGCCGCAAAAACAAACGGGGCGACCATTGGCCGCCCCGTTCGCATTCAACGCGGGAACCGCATCAGCCCAGCAGATGCGCCACGCCCGAACGCTCTTCTTCCAGCTCGGCCAGCGTCTTGTCGATCGCCTTCTGGCTGAAATCGTCGATCGGCAGGTCGCGGACCATCGTGTACTCGCCGTTCTGCGTGGTCACGGCGAAGCCGAACATCACGTCCTTCGGAATGCCGTAGCTGCCGTCGGACGGAATGCCCATCGTCACCCACTTGCCGTTGCTGCCCAGCACCCAGTCGCGCACGTGGTCGATGGCGGCGTTGGCGGCCGAGGCGGCCGACGACAGGCCGCGCGCTTCGATGATCGCCGCACCGCGCTTGCCGACCTTCGGGATGAACTCGTTCGCGTTCCAGTCGGCGTCGTTGATCTTGTCCTTCAGCGACTGGCCGTTGACGGTGGCGAAGCGGTAGTCCGGGTACATCGTCGGGCTGTGGTTGCCCCACACGACGAGCTTCTCGATGTCGCCCACCGCGACGCCGGCCTTGTTCGCCAGCTGCGACAGCGCGCGGTTGTGGTCCAGACGCAGCATCGCGGTGAAGTTCTTCGCCGGCAGGTCCGGCGCCGACTTCATGGCGATGTAGGCATTCGTGTTGGCCGGGTTGCCGACGACGAGCACCTTCACGTTGCGCGAGGCGACCTTGTTCAGCGCGGCGCCCTGGGCGGTGAAGATCTTGGCGTTCTCGAGCAGCAGGTCCTTGCGCTCCATGCCCGGGCCGCGCGGACGCGCGCCGACGAGCAGGGCGATGTCGGCGTCCTTGAACGCGACTTCGGCATCATCGGTGCCGACCATGCCGACCAGCAGCGGGAACGCGCAGTCTTCCAGCTCCATCATCACGCCCTTGAGCGCGGCCTGGGCCTTCTCCATCGGCAGCTCGAGCATCTGCAGGATGACGGGCTGGTCCTTGCCGAGCATTTCGCCGGACGCGATACGGAACAGCAGCGAGTAGCCGATCTGGCCGGCAGCACCGGTGACGGCAACGCGGACGGGGGTTTTCATGGGTGACTCCGTGATTCGTGATCGTGATTCGTGATCGGGGATTGGTGATTCGCAAGAGCAGTGAGGACGGTGATGCGTGACCCGCTTTCGCGAATCACGAATCACCCATCACGAATCACTGCAATTCAGCGAAGAATTCCTGGAAACGCTGCAGGCCTGGAGCGAGCTGCGGCGTCGGGCAGGTGTAGCTGATGCGCAGCGCGCGCGGCTCGCCGAACGCCGAGCCCGGCACGCAGGCGACGCCCTTGGTTTCCAGCAGCGCGTTGCAGACGTCGACGTCGTTGTTGATCTTGATGCCGCTGGGGCCGTGCGTCTTGCCGAAGGCGACGCTGATGTCGGGGAACACGTAGAACGCGCCCTGCGGACGCGGGCAGACGACGCCCGGGATCGCGTTCATCACGTCCATCACCTGGTCGCGCTTGGCCTGGAACTCGGCGCACTTCTGCGTCGGGACGTCCTGCGGGCCGTTGAGCGCGGCGACGGCCGCGGCATTGACGATTTCCGGCACGTTGGTGATGTGGTTGGAGTTCATCGTCACCAGCGCCTGCGCGACGACTTCCGGACCGGCCATGAAACCCACGCGCCAACCCGGCATGCCGTAGGTCTTGGACAGCGAGTCCAGGAAGATCACGCGGTCCTTCAGCTCCGGGCGCGAATGCACGAAGTTGTGGTAGCCGATGCCGTCGAACACCATGCGGTTGTAGATGTCGTCGGTGATGATCCACGTGTCCGGATACTTCGCCACGACGTTGGCCAGCGCGTCGATTTCTTCCTTCGTGTACACCATGCCCGTCGGATTGGACGGGTTGTTGAACAGGAAGACCTTCGGCTTCTTCGCGAGCGCGGCGTCGAGCTGCGCGGGCTTGAGCTTGTAGTCCTGTTCCGGCGGGCACGGCAGCAGGTCGATCTTCGCGCCGACGATTTCGGCGATGTCGAGGTAGCTGGTCCAGTACGGCGTCGGGAACGCGATCGTGTCGCCTTCGTCGAGCAGCGCTTCGGCGAGATTGTAGATGACGTGCTTGGCGCCGATGCCGGTGGCGCAGTTGACGCGGCCGTAGCCGGTCAGGCCAATCTTCGCCATGTGCTCGACGAAGGCGTCCAGCAGCGCGTCGGGACCGCGGTTGCTGCCGTACTGGCCACTGTCTTTCGACAGCGCCTCGCGTGCGGCGGCGTAGACGTGCTCGCCGGGCAGGAAGTTGGGAACACCGATCGAGAAGCTGATGATGTCGCGGCCTTCGGCCTTGAGCCGCTTGGCCTTCTCGGCAACCTGCATGATCGCGCTGGGCTTGGCGCGACCGATGCGCCGGGCAAGCTGGGGCATCGCGGAACCTCGTGGGAGTCGGATGTGGGGTGTGGCTCGCGGCTGGATCAGTCCGCCTGGAACACGCCGCGAACGTCGGCCATCGAGCCTTCGGATGTTAACACGCGGGGGCGGCGTGCCTGCCGGCGGCCGATGCGAAAACGCCCGCCTGGGCAAGCCGGGCGGGCGTTCCTCGGGCTTTACGTGGCGGAGCAGAAACCGTCCTGCCGCCGAACGCCGGGACGGGCCCGAAGCATTCGTCCGAGATCATCGCGATCAGCAGCGCATTGCTCGTCCCGACCCTCACCCCAACCCCTCTCCCGGTGGGAGAGGGGCTCAAGCATCGCGCGATTACGGACGAGCGTTCGCGTCGAGCGTCTTGTTCCACTCCGCGACGCGATCGGCCTTCGCCGCCAGCACGCCCGCGGTGTCGCCCTCGATCTTCACCGACTTGATCGTGTCGCCCTGCTTCACGCTGTCGACGATCTCCTGGCCCTCGATCACCTTGCCGAACACGGTGTGCTTGCCGTCCAGCCAGGGGCACGGGACGTGGGTGATGAAGAACTGGCTGCCGTTGGTGCCCGGGCCGGCGTTCGCCATCGACAGCACGCCGCGCTCATGGCTGAGCCCCGTACGGGTTTCGTCCTCGAAGCGGTAGCCCGGGCCGCCGGTGCCGGTGCCCTGCGGGCAGCCGCCCTGGATCATGAAGTCGTTGATGACGCGGTGGAAGTTCAGCCCGTCGTAGAAGCCCCGCTGGGCCAGATTCACGAAGTTGGCGACGGTCAGGGGCGCCTTGTCGGCGGCCAGTTCCACGCGGATCGGGCCGCGCTCGGTGTCGAAGGTGGCGATGAGGCTCATAACCGTCTCTCCTGGACGTTGGACAGCTGGGGGAAGGATTCCCGCATTCGTGGGCCCACATGGCGGCGGCGCGGAGCCCGCACAAGGGGGAAGCGACGCCGTTCAGATGAACAGGCCGGTGCGGTCACAATCCAGGTATACTGTCAGGCTTCCTTTTCCAAATTGAGCGCCGACCGGCGCCCTCTTCCCATGTCCGCTTCCCAGTCCGTAGAACGCCTGCGCAACATCGCCATCGTCGCCCACGTCGACCATGGCAAGACCACGCTCGTCGACCAGCTGCTCAAGCAGTCCGGCACCCTGAACGAGCGCGCCGTCGTCCCGGACCGCGTGATGGACAGCAACGACATCGAAAAGGAACGTGGCATCACGATCCTGTCGAAGAACACCGCGATCCGCTGGACCAACCCGAAGACGGGCGAAACCTGGCGCATCAACATCGTCGACACCCCGGGACACGCCGACTTCGGCGGCGAGGTCGAGCGCGTGCTGTCGATGGTGGACTCGGTGCTGATCCTGGTCGACGCGATGGACGGCCCGATGCCGCAGACGCGCTTCGTGACGCAGAAGGCGTTCGCGATGGGCTTCAAGCCGATCGTCGTGGTCAACAAGGTCGACCGCCCGGGCGCGCGCCCGAGCTGGGTGCTGGACCAGACCTTCGACCTGTTCGACCGCCTCGGCGCGAACGACGAGCAGCTCGACTTCACCACCGTCTACGCCTCGGGCCTGCAGGGCTACGCCGGCATGACCGAGGACGTGCGCGGCGGCGACATGACCCCGCTGTTCGAGGCGATCTGCGAGCACGTGCCGGCGCCGCCGGTCGATCCGGACGGCCCGTTCCAGATGCGCGTCACGTCGCTGGACTACAACAACTACGTCGGCATCATCGGCGTGGGCCGCATCCAGCGCGGCAAGGTCAAGACGAACCAGCAGGTCACGGTGATCGCGCCGGACGGCAAGACCCGCAACGCCAAGGTGCTGCAGGTGCTGGGCTTCATGGGCCTGGAGCGGGTGGAAGTCGGCGAGGCGCAGGCCGGCGACATCATCGCCTTCTCGGGCATCGAAAGCCTGGGCATTTCCGACACGCTGTGCGATCCGTCCGCGGTCGAACAGCTGCCTGTGCTGACGGTCGATGAGCCGACCATCTCGATGACCTTCCAGGTCAACGACTCGCCGTTCGCCGGCGTGAAGGACCGCAGCGGCGGCAAGTTCCTCACCTCGCGCCAGTTGCGCGACCGCCTCACCCGCGAGACGCAGCACAACGTCGCGCTGAAGGTCGAGGACACGCAGGACGCCGACAAGTTCAAGGTCTCCGGCCGCGGCGAGCTGCACCTGTCGATCCTGATCGAGAACATGCGCCGCGAAGGCTACGAGCTGGCCGTGTCGCGTCCGGAAGTGATCATCAAGGAAATCGACGGCGTGATGCAGGAGCCGTACGAGTCGCTGGTCGTCGACATGGAAGAACAGTTCCAGGGCGGCGTCATGGGTCGCCTGGGCGAGCGCAAGGCGCTGCTGCAGAACATGGAACCCGATGGCAAGGGCCGCGTGCGCCTGGACTACATCATCCCGGCGCGCGGCCTGATCGGCTTCCAGACCGAGTTCCGCACCCTCACCGCCGGCACCGGCCTGTTGTTCCACGTCTTCGACCACTACGGCCCGAAGACCGAGGGCGCGATCGGCCAGCGCATCAACGGCGTGCTGATCTCCAACGGCACCGGCCCGTCGCCGGCGTATGCGCAGGCGGCGATGCAGGAACGCGGTCGTCTGTTCATCGAGCCGGGCGAGGAGATCTACGAAGGCCAGATCGTCGGCATCAACGCCAAGGACAACGACCTCACCGTCAACGCCCTGCGCGGCAAGCAGCTGACCAACTTCCGCGCCGCCGGCAAGGACGACGACGAAGGCCTGATCCCGCCGATCAAGTTCTCGCTGGAACAGGCGCTGGAATTCATCGACGACGACGAACTGGTCGAAGTCACGCCGAAGGCGATCCGCCTGCGCAAGAAGCTGCGTACCGAGAACGACCGCAAGCGCGCCTCGCGTGCGGCGTGAACCAACGGGGCGTCGCCATGTCTGACCAGGCCATGAGCGACGCCCACTACGACCCGGATCCGCAAGCGCATCCGGGCCTGCATCTCATCGCGATTTTCGAAGCCGCCAAGGGCCTGCTGGCCTTCGCGGCGGCCTTCGGGCTGGAACTGCTGGGCCCGGAGCCGCTGCTGCGCTGGCTGCACGAGCTGACGCTGCGATTCCAGATCAGCACCGAACACGGCGCGCTGGCGTGGCTCTCCAGCGCCATCAATCCCGACAGCGTGCATCTCGCCGCGGCGCTCATCTTCGCCTACGGGGTGCTGCGCATGGTCGAAGCCTGGGGCCTGTGGCGGGTGAAGGTCTGGGCCTCGTGGCTGGGCTGCATCAGCGCGGCGATCTACCTGCCCCTCGACGTCTATGCGCTGTTCCGCCATCCGGGTTGGATGTCGGTCGGCGTGCTGGCGCTCAACTTGATCGTCGTCGCAGTGCTGGCACGCGACATCTTCAAGCGCCACCACTAGGCCGCGCGCGCGAACCTGAATGACGTATCCTCCGGTCAGCCACCTGCGACCGGGGAATCGCAATGCGCTCTTTGATCGTCAAGACGTTGCCGCTGGCGACGCTGCTCGCCCTGTTGCCCGCCTGCCAACGCACCGACGCGCCGGGCACCGCGCACGCCGCCAGGCCCGCCGCTGCCGCGACGACGTCGCCCGCCTCGGCGCCGCGCGATGGCTTCGCCTTCGCCGAGGTCGGCATCGACGAACTGCAGGCCCGCATGGGCCGCGGCGAACTCACCAGCCACGCGCTGACGCAGGCCTATCTCGACCGCATCGCCGCGCTCGACGACGCCGGGCCCACGCTCAACGCCGTCATCGAGCTCAATCCGGCCGCCCTGAAGGAAGCCGACGCGCTCGATGCCGAGCGCAGGGCCGGCCGCGTGCGTGGGCCGCTGCACGGCATACCGGTCCTGCTGAAGGACAACATCGACGCCACGCCGATGGCGAATTCCGCTGGCTCGCTGGCGCTGGCCTCGCACCATCCGCGCACCGACGCGTTCGTGGTCGCACGCCTGCGCGACGCCGGCGCGGTGATCCTGGGCAAGACGAACCTCAGCGAATGGGCGAACTTCCGCTCCACGCGTTCGACCTCCGGCTGGAGTGCGCGCGGCGGGCAGACGCGCAATCCGTACGCGCTCGACCGCTCGCCGTGCGGATCCAGCTCCGGCAGCGGCACGGCGGTGGCCGCGAACCTCGCCGCCGCGGCGATCGGCACCGAAACGGACGGCAGCATCGTCTGCCCGTCCTCGGTCGCGGGGCTGGTGGGCATCAAGCCGACCGTGGGTCTGGTGAGCCGCAGCGGCATCATCCCGATCTCGCACAGCCAGGACACCGCCGGCCCGATGGCACGCAGCGTCGCCGATGCGGCGATCCTGCTGTCGGCGATGGTCGGCCGCGACGACAACGACGCGGCGACGGCCGAAAGCACGGGCCGCGCGATCTTCGACTACCACGCGCGCCTCAACCGCGACGGCCTTCGCGGCGCGCGCATCGGCGTGCTGCGCAAGGCGATGGGCTTCCATCCCGCGGCCGACGCGGCACTGGAACGCAGCCTGGACGCGATGCGCCAGGCCGGCGTGCAAATCGTCGACGTCGAGCTGCCCACCGCCGATCAGTGGAACGACGCGGAGATGGACGTGCTGCTCTACGAGTTCAAGCACGGCTTGAACGGCTATCTGTCGCGCAGCGGCGCGCCGGTGAACTCGCTGGCGGCGCTGATCGAATACAACCGCCGCAACACGAAGACCGAGATGCCGTTCTTCGCGCAGGAGCTGTTCGAACGCGCGCAGGCGAAGGGCACGCTGGACGAGATGGCCTACATCGACGCGCGCAGCAAGGCGCGGCGTCTCGCGGGTGCGGAAGGGCTCGAGGCGGTGCTGTCGGCGTCGTCGCTCGACGCGATCGTGGCGCCGGCGACCTCGCCGGCGTGGCTGATCGATCCGGTCAACGGCGACCACTTCCTCGGCGAAGGCTACGGCGCCGCCGCGGTCGCCGGCACGCCGAGCATCACCGTGCCGATGGGCGATTACTTCGGGCTGCCGATGGGCATCGTCTTCATGGGCCCGGCGTGGAGCGAACCGCGCCTGATCGAGCTGGCGTACGCGTTCGAGCAGAAGACGAAGGCGCGCAAGGCGCCGCAGTTCCTCGCGACGGCTCCGCTGCAAACGACGAAGGGCTGACGCGGCCGCCAAGCAGACGGCCGCCCCGTTCGCGGAGGGGCCGTCAAGCAGCGCGATGAGCGCGAGGGTTACGCGGGCGCCGCGATCTGCGCCTGCTTGCGCACGATCAGCATGGCGATTTCCAGCGCCTGCTCGTAGTTCAGGCGCGGATCGACCGTGGACTTGTAGGCGCGTTCCAGATCGCTCTCGGTGAGTTCGCGCGCACCGCCGAGGCATTCGGTGACGTCCTCGCCGGTGAGTTCCAGGTGCACGCCGCCCAGGCGCGTGCCGGCGGCGGCATGCAGTTCGAACGCCTGCTCCAGCTCGCTGCGGATGTTGCGGAAACGGCGCGTCTTGTAGCCGTTGCTCGTGCTTTCCGTGTTGCCATGCATCGGATCGCAGACCCACAACACGCGGCGTCCGTCGCGGCGCACGGCGTCGAGCAGCGCCGGCAGCTTCTCGGCGATGCCGGTCGCGCCCATGCGGTGGATGAAGGTCAGGCGGCCCGGCTCGTCTTCCGGATTGAGCAGGTCGATCGTGCGCAGCAACTGGTCCGGCGTGACCGACGGGCCGACCTTCAGCGCGATCGGGTTACGGATGCCGCGGAAGTATTCCGCATGCGCGCCGTCGACCTGCGCGGTGCGCATGCCGATCCACGGGTAGTGCGTGCTCAGGTTGAACCAGCCCCAGTGGCGCGGCACCTGGCGCGTGAGCGATTCCTCGTACGGCAGCAGCAGCGCTTCGTGCGAGGTGTAGAAGTCGACGCGGTTGAGGTTGTGCACCTCGCTACCCGACAGCGTTTCCATGAAGCGCACCGCATCGCCGATCGCGTTGACCATGCGGCGGTATTCGTCGGCGAGCGGCGAATGGCCGACCCAGCTCAGGTTCCAGTATTCGGGGTGATGCAGGTCGGCGAAACCGCCGTCGATCAGCGCACGAACGAAGTTCATCGTCATCGCCGAACGCGCGTGCGCCTTGATCATGCGGCGCGGATCGGGCGTGCGCGCGTCCTTCGTGAACTCCGGCGCGTTGACCATGTCGCCGCGGTAGCTGGGCAGCGTGACATCGCCGATGGTCTCGGTATCGGCCGAACGCGGCTTTGCGTACTGGCCGGCGAAGCGCCCCACGCGCACCACGGGCTTGCGCAGGCCGTGCACGAGCACCAGGCTCATCTGCAGCAGCACCTTCAGCCGGTTGGAGATGACGTCGGAGGTGCAGCCGGAGAACGTCTCCGCGCAATCGCCGCCCTGCAGCAGGAAGCGCTTGCCTTCCTGCGCTTCGGCGAGCTGCTGCTTGAGGGAGAGGATCTCCCACGAGGTCACCAGCGGCGGCAGAGTACGCAGTTCGGCGAGCGCGCTGTCGAGCGCTGCGGCGTCGGGATACTGCGGCAACTGCATCGCGGTGCGGTTGCGCCAGGACTGGGGCGACCAGTCGGCGGGCAGGTTCACGGCGCGGAGGGTGCGGTCGGACGTGGGCATGACACGATGCTGCGATGCGGCGAACCACTATGGGCGCTCGTCCGGCGCGCTGCAACCGTTACAGCGGCAACCGAGCCGGGCCGCCCTTCTTCGGGTCCGGGATACGGTAAGGAACGCGCTCAGGCGCGACGGAAGGCCGCGTAACCGGCCCACAGCGCGAGGGCGACGAACCAGATCAGGCTCCACCAGGGCATCGACAGCCCGGCGAAGGTCCAGTCGACGTCGCCGCAGTTGCCGGTCGCCGTCATCACCTTGCGCACGACGTCCCACGTCGACATGGTCTCGCGCATGAACGACAGCGGCGCGCCGCACGAGGCCACGCCCGGCGGCTGCATCTGCACCCACACATGGCGGCCGGCCACCGCGATGCCGGCGAGCGCCGCGAGCAACGCGGCGATGCCGTAGGACTTGCGTCCGGCCGGGCGCTTCGGGCCGTGCAGTGCGCCGATCAGGAATACGATCCCCAGCGCGGCGAACGCCACGCGCTGGAAGATGCACAGGTTGCACGGCTCCAGCCCGTCGTGCAGCTGCAGGTAGATCGCATAAGCGAGCAGCCCTGCGCACGCGAGGAAGCCGAGGAAGAACTGGAGGCGGAACGAGCCGCGCAGGAGGGTCGTCATGGCGGGAGAGCTTAACCGGCCTGCGTGTTCGATTGCACGGCGAATGGGCGGCGATCGCACGGCTGGTCGCCGGCGGTGCACGGTTCGGCGCGCGGACGTTTGATTGGCCGGGGCCGTCGTACGTGCGGGTGGCGTTCGACTGCGCGCATATCCCGTCGCGGAATGGGCGGATGCATAGGCGCGATGCAGCGGCGTGGCGAACCCAGGTGCGCTTCGCTTACCCGGGCTACAACGGCGGCGACGCTCCCGCGCACCGACCGCTCGTCCCCTATCGGCGCTCGTGCGCGAGTCGCAAAAGCAAAAAACCCCGGCTCTCGCCGGGGTTCTGCTGGATCTTCCGTCGGCAGCCTGGGCTACCGGCAGCCTTCGGATTACTCCGCGGCGGCTTCCGGACGATCGACGAGTTCGACGTAGGCCATCGGCGCGTTGTCGCCAGCGCGGAAGCCGCACTTGAGGATGCGCACGTAGCCACCCGGACGCGCCTGGTAGCGCGGACCCAGCGTGGTGAACAGCGTGCCCACGGCTTCCTTGTCGCGCAGGCGCGAGAAGGCGAGGCGGCGGTTGGCGACGCCGTCGACCTTGGCCAGCGTGATGAGCGGCTCGGCGACGCGGCGAAGTTCCTTCGCCTTGGGCAGGGTGGTGCGGATGAGGCCGTGCTTGATCAGCGAGGCCGCCATGTTGGTGAACATGGCATCGCGATGGGCGCTGGTACGGCTGAACTTACGGCCGGCTTTCTGGTGGCGCATGACTGTGATTCCTGTTGAATGTTGAAACGCTGGAGTTCGCTGTCGCCTTCGTGGCGCTGTTACCTGGACTGCGGATGGTCCGAACCGGCGCTCCGTTGCCGGCTATGCCGCAGGGCTTGGGCCCTGTCGGCAGGACGCGGCGCTTTGATCGGATCAAAAGCGCCGCGCTTTGAACTTTGCTGCTGCCATCCCTGGCGAAAGGTGGTGGGCTCCGGAGAGTCCTGCCCGGGCATCCTGCCCGGTCGTTCGCGCCCGCAGCCGATGCCGGTGGGCATCGGCAAAGCGCGGGCCGTTCACCCCATCATGCCGTGGGAGGCGATGCCTGCCGGCGGCCAGTTCTCGAGCTTCATGCCGAGCGAAAGACCACGCTGGGCGAGGACTTCCTTGATCTCGGTAAGCGACTTCTTGCCGAGGTTCGGGGTCTTGAGCAGCTCCACTTCGGTCTTCTGGATCAGATCGCCGACGTAGTAGATGCTCTCGGCCTTGAGGCAGTTGGCCGAACGCACGGTCAGTTCGAGGTCGTCGATCGGGCGCAGCAGGATCGGGTCGATGCCGCTGGTGGCCGGCTTCGCCGCACCGCGATCGCGGTGGGTGAAATCGCCGAACACCGACAGCTGGTCGGTCAGGATGTCGGCCGCGGTGCGGACGGCTTCCTCGGCGTCGATCGTGCCGTTGGTCTCGATGTCCAGGACCAGCTTGTCCAGGTCGGTGCGCTGCTCGACGCGGGCCGCTTCCACGGCATACGCGACGCGGCGGACCGGCGAGAAGCTGGCGTCCAGCATCAGGCGACCGATGGCGCGGGTTTCCTCATCCGGACGACGACGCGCGGCCGCCGGCTGGTAGCCGAAACCGCGCTCGATCTTCAGACGCATGTTGAGCGCGGTGTCCTTGGTCAGGTGCGCGATCACATGATCCGTGTTGAGGATCTCGACGTTGTGGTCCGTCTTGATGTCGCCAGCGGTGACGATGCCCGGGCCCTGCTTCGCCAGCGACAGCGTCGCCGACTCGCCGGTGTGCATGCGGATCGCCACGTCCTTGAGGTTCAGCAGAACCTCAAGCACGTCTTCCTGCAGGCCTTCGACCGTGGTGTACTCGTGCAGCACGCCATCGATCTCGACTTCCGTGATTGCGAAGCCCGGAATCGACGACAGCAGCACACGGCGCAGCGCATTGCCGAGCGTATGGCCGTAGCCACGCTCCAGCGGTTCGATCACGACCTTGGCACGGTTGCCCGTAAGGCGCTCGATCTGGGGGCCGCGCGGGCGCAGCACCTGGTTTGCGGTAACCGTCATGTGTTGGCGTCTCCTGGGATTACTTCGAGTACAGCTCGACGATCAGCGCTTCGTTGATGTCGGCCGGCAGGTCGGCACGATCCGGAACGGCCTTGAACACGCCAGAGAACTTCTTGCTGTCGACTTCGACCCACGACGGCGAGAGGTCCATCTGCGATGCGACGGTCAGGGATTCCTGCACGCGCAGCTGCTTCTGGGCGCGCTCGGCCAGCGCGATCGCGTCGCCAGCCTTGACCTGGTACGACGGCAGATTGACCGGCTTGCCGTTGACCGTGACGCCGCGGTGCGAAACCAGCTGGCGGGCGGCCGGACGGGTCACCGCGAAGCCCATGCGGTAAACGACGTTGTCCAGGCGGGTCTCGAGGAGCTGCAGCAGGTTTTCACCCGTGTTGCCCTTCTTGGTCGAGGCCTTCTTGTAGTAGTTGCGGAACTGACGCTCCAGCAGGCCGTAGATACGCTTGACCTTCTGCTTCTCGCGCAGCTGGGTGGCGTAGTCGGACAGCTTGCCCTTGCGGGCGGTCGGACCGTGCTGGCCGGGCTTCTGCTCGAGCTTGCACTTGGAGTCGAGGGCGCGAGCCGACGACTTCAGGCCAAGGTCAGCGCCTTCGCGACGGGCGAGCTTACAGGTGGGACCAATATAACGAGCCATGTTCTTTCAGCTCCTCAGACGCGACGCTTCTTCGGCGGACGGCACCCGTTGTGCGGGATCGGCGTCACGTCGATGATGTTGATGATCTTGTACCCGACGTTGTTCAGCGAACGAACGGCGGATTCGCGGCCCGGACCCGGGCCCTTGATGCGGACTTCCAGCGACTTGACGCCGTAGTCCAGCGCGGCACGACCGGCCTTCTCGGCGGCGACCTGGGCAGCGAACGGGGTCGACTTGCGCGAGCCGCGGAAACCCGCGCCGCCCGAGGTCGCCCACGACAGCGCATTGCCCTGGCGGTCGGTGATCGTGACGATGGTGTTGTTGAAAGAAGCGTGGACGTGGGCGATGCCGTCGGTGACGACACGCTTGATCTTCTTCTTGGTCTTGGTAGCAGCCGGCTTAGCCATGGTCTAAGTCCTTACTTCTTGATGGCCTTGCGCGGACCCTTGCGGGTACGGGCATTGGTACGGGTGCGCTGGCCACGCAGCGGCAGACCGCGGCGATGACGCAGGCCGCGGTAGCAACCCAGGTCCATCAGGCGCTTGATCGCGATGCCGATCTCGCGGCGGAGGTCGCCCTCGACCACGTACTTGCCGACCTCGGCGCGCAGGCGCTCGACTTCCGGCTCGGACAGGTCACGGATTTTGGTGGTCGAGGTGACGCCAGCGGCTTCACAGACCTTCTTCGAACGGGTACGGCCGATGCCGTAGATGCTTTGCAGCCCGACCCAGACATGCTTCTGGGCAGGCAGATTGACGCCCGCAATACGCGCCATAACGCGATCTCCAACTGGTTTGGCGGCCAGGACGGATTAATCCCGGCGGAGTGAACTGGAAATTTTAACAAGGTCTCGGGTTAATAGGAAGCCCTGCCGCATCCCGGGGGACGCGGCAGTGCCCGGCATGGGGAGTGTGCCCATGCTCCGGCGACGAAACCGGACTGGTCGGACAAGGCGTTGAACTGCCCTGCCCGGCCCCGCGCGCTACTCTGGCGCGCGAAAGGTCCGGGATCACCCGCGCGCGAGACCGCCGCGCGAGCCGCCCTTCAAGTTCGCCTTCTTCAGCAGGCTCTCGTACTGATGCGACATCAGATGAGCCTGGATCTGGGCGATGAAATCCATGACCACCACGACCACGATCAGCAGCGAGGTGCCGCCGAAGTAGAACGAGGTGCCCAGTTCGGTGCGCATGACCTCCGGCAGGAGGCACACCAGCACCAGATAAGCCGCGCCGGCCGCCGTGAGGCGGGTGAGGACGCCGTCGATGTAGTCAGCCGTCGCCTTGCCCGGACGGATGCCCGGAATCAGCGCGCCCGACTTCTTCAGATTGTCGGCGGTTTCCTGCGAGTTGAACACCAGCGCGGTGTAGAAGAACGCAAAACCAGCGATGAGCCCGGCGTACAGGATCATGTGGAGCGGCTCGCCCGGGTTCAGCCACTGGCTGACACGATGCAGGAACGACCCCGAATTGCCCTGGCTGAACCAGTTGGCCGCCGTCGCCGGGAACATCACGATGCTCGAGGCGAAGATGGCCGGGATCACGCCCGACATGTTGAGCTTCAGCGGCAGGAACGACGACTGGTTCATGTACGCGCTACGGCCGCCCTGACGACGGGCGTAGTTCACCGTGATCCGGCGCTGGCCCCGCTCGACGAACACCACGAAGTACGTGAAGCCCAGGACGATCGCCACCACGACGATGGCCACGAGCGCGCTCATGTCGCCGTTGCGGATCTGCTCGAACATGCCGAACACGGCTGCCGGCAGGCCTGCCACGATGCCCGCGAAGATGATCAGCGAGACGCCGTTGCCGATGCCGCGCTCCGTCACCTGTTCGCCCAGCCACATCAGGAACATGGTGCCCGCCGTCAGCGCGATCACCGCGGTCAGGATGAAGCCCGGACCCGGGTTGTAGACCACCGCGATGCCCTGGCTCGCGCCACCGGCCTGAAGCGCAGTGGCGATACCCCAGGCCTGGAACACGGCCAACGGGATCGCACCCATGCGCGACCACTGGTTGATCTTGCGCCGGCCCGACTCGCCTTCCTTCTGGATGGCCTTCAGACTGGGCACGATCTGCACCAGCAACTGCACGATGATCGACGCCGAGATGTACGGCATCACGTTCAGCGCGAACAGGCTGAAGCGATGGAGGGCGCCACCGGAGAACATGTTGAACATGTCCACGATGGTGCCCTTCTGGGTTTCCATCAGCCGGAGCATGGCTTCCGGATTGACGCCCGGCACCGGGATGTAGCAGCCGATGCGGTAGACGATCAGGGCACCGACCACGAACAGCAGGCGCTGGCGGAGCTCGGTGAACTTACCGAGTCCGCCACCGAGGCCGGCTACCGCGTTGCTACCGCTGCGCGCCATCCGTCGATTACTCCTCGACCTTGCCGCCGGCCGCTTCAATCGCGGCCTTCGCGCCGGCCGTAGCGGCCACGCCCTTGAGCACGAACTTCTTGGTCAGCTCGCCCTTCACCACGATCTTGGCCTGCTTCGCGGTGCTCGGCACCAGCTTGGCGGCCTTCAGGGCGGCGAAATCGACGTCACCGGCCGGCAGCTTGTCCAGCTGGTACAGCAGCACTTCGGCCGTGTCCCTGGCGAGCTTCGAACGGAAGCCGATCTTCGGCAGACGGCGCTGCATCGGCATCTGACCGCCTTCGAAGCCGGCCTTGATCTTGCCCTTACCCGAGCGCGCGAACGAGCCCTTGTGACCGCGACCGGCGGTCTTGCCCAGGCCGGAACCGATACCGCGACCGACGCGGGTACGCTCGGTACGGGCGCCGTCGGCGGGCTGCAGAGTGTTGAGACGCATGTTGATTACTCCTCGACTCGGACGAGGTAGTGCAGCTGATTGATCAGGCCACGCACCTGCGGGCTGTCCTTCAGTTCACGCACGTCGTTGAGCTTGTTCAGGCCCAGCGCACGCACCGACAGACGGTGACGCGACTGGGTGCCACGCAGACCCTTGACCAGGCGCACCTTGACGGTGCCGCCGGCGACAGCTTCGTTCTTAGCCATTGATCAGGTCCTCCACCTTCTTGCCACGCTTCGCGGCGATCTTGGCCGGCGAATGCATGTCGGTCAGGCCCTTCAGCGTGGCGCGGACCAGGTTGATCGGGTTACGCGAACCGACGGCCTTGGCCAGCACGTTCTTCACGCCGACGGCTTCCAGGACGGCGCGCATCGCGCCACCAGCGATGACGCCGGTACCTTCGGAAGCAGGCTGCATGAACACGCGGGCTGCGCCGTGGCCGGCCTTCACCGAGTGCCACAGAGTGCCATTGTTCAGGTCGACGTTTGCCATCGACTTGCGAGCGTATTCCATCGACTTCTGGATCGCGACCGGCACTTCGCGCGCCTTGCCGTAACCGAAGCCGACCTTGCCGTTGCCGTCGCCCACCACCGTCAGCGCGGTGAAGGTGAACTGGCGACCGCCCTTGACGGTCTTGCTGACGCGGTTGACCGCGATCAGCTTCTCGATCATGCCGTCGTCGATCTCTTCGCGGTTGCGGTCGCGATCACGACCCCGCGGTGCACGTTGTTCTTCTGCCATTTCGATAGCTCGGTAGTTGAGGGATTTGCGGCTTCGCCGCTTATCGTTGTGGTGTGTTGCGGGTGCTTCGCGATCGCGGAAATCCGTGGTCGCGCCCGGCATTCCCCATGCCGGCGGGCGAAAACCCAGGCGTGGGGACGAATCCCCACGCCTTCAAGGCATCAGAACTGCAGGCCACCCTCGCGGGCGGCGTCGGCGAGCGCCTTGATGCGACCGTGGTAACGGTAGCCCGAGCGGTCGAAGGCGACCTTCTCGATACCGGCGGCCTTCGCCTTCTCGGCGATGATGCGACCGACCTTGGCGGCGGCGTCGGCGTTCTTGCCGTTCTTCAGGCCTTCCTTGACGTCGGACTGCACGGTCGAGGCCGAAGCCAGGACCTTGGAGCCGTCGGAGGTGAAGACCTGGGCGTACAGGTGCTGGCCGGTGCGCAGCACCGACAGGCGCGGCACGCCGAGTTCGCGGATGTGCGCGCGGGTCGACTTGGCGCGGCGCAGACGGGCGGTGTTCTTGTTCATGTGCGTATCTCCGAAAGCTGAAGACCCGGTTAGGCCTTCTTGGCTTCCTTGCGGATGATGACTTCGCCGGCGTACTTCACGCCCTTGCCCTTGTAGGGCTCCGGCGGACGGACAGCGCGGATCTTGGCGGCGAACTCACCGACCGCCTGCTTGTCTGCGCCGGCGACGACGATTTCGGTCTGCGACGGCGTGGCGATGGTGATGCCGGCCGGAGCCTGCAGCAGCACCGGGTGCGAGAAACCCAGCGCCAGGTTCAGGTCCTTGCCCTGCATCGAGGCACGGTAACCGACGCCCACCAGCTCGAGCTTGCGCTCGAAGCCTTCGGAAACGCCCTTGACCATGTTGGACAGGATGGCGCGCAGCGTGCCGGCCAGCGGGATCAGGGCGGCGTCCTCGGTGGAGAACGTGGCCGTGCCGTTGTCGACATTGACGTTGATACCGGCCGGCTTCGCGACGCTCAGGGTTCCCTTCGGGCCCTTGGCGCTGATCGATTCGGCCTGGATGTTGAGTTCGACACCCTTCGGGAGGGCGACCGGCTTCTTGGCAACTCGGGACATGTCTATTCCTCCCTTAGGCCACGAAGCACAGGACCTCACCGCCGACGCCCTGCTGGCGCGCCTGCGCATCGGTCATGATGCCCTTCGAGGTGGAGATGATGGCGATACCGAGGCCGCCCAGGACCTTCGGCAGATTGGCCTTGCCGCGGTACTGGCGCAGGCCCGAACGGGAGTAGCGCTCGAGGCGCTCGATCACCGGCTTGCCTTCGTAGTACTTCAGCGAGATTTCGAGTTCGGACTTGCCGGCGCCGGCTTCGGTCACGCGCGAACCGAGGATGTAGCCCTCGTCCTGCAGCACCTTGGCGATGGCCACCTTGACCTTCGACGACGGCATCTTCACCGTCTGCTTCCGGACAGCCGCCGCATTCTTGATGCGGACCAGCATGTCGGCGATGGGATCAGTCATGCTCATGAATATGCACCTATGAGTAGCACCGATATCCGCGGGATTGCGAATTCAGTTGTAGTGCCTGCTTGATCGGGAAAGTTCCCGGCAGGCGCCCCGCCCTGTCGGTCGGGGCATGACGCGAGCGAGCCGGCAAGTCTAGCAGACTTGCCGGCGCCCTGTCTTACCAGCTGGCCTTGCGCAGGCCCGGAACGTCACCGTTCATGGTGGCCTTGCGCAGCATGTTGCGGCCGAGGCCGAACTTGCGGTACACGCCACGCGGACGGCCCGACAGCTCGCAGCGGTTGCGCTGGCGGCTCGGCGAGGAGTCGCGCGGCAGCTTCTGCAGCTTGGTGGCCGCTTCCAGCTTGTCCTCGTACGAGGCCGTCTGGCTGGAGATGATCTTCTTCAGCGCCTCGCGCTTGGCGCCGTGCTGCTTGGCCAGCTTCGCCCGCTTGATCTCGCGGTTGACCATGGAGGTCTTAGCCATTGTTCAATCCTCGAGTTAGTTGCGGAACGGGAAGCGGAACGCTTCCAGCAGGGCCTTCGCCTCGGCGTCGGTCTTCGCGGTCGTGGTGATCGCGATGTCCATGCCGCGGATCGCGTCGACGGCGTCGAAGTCGATTTCCGGGAAGATGATCTGTTCCTTGACGCCCATGTTGTAGTTGCCACGGCCATCGAACGAACGCCCCGACACGCCGCGGAAGTCACGCACGCGCGGCAGCGAGATGTTGATCAGACGGTCCAGGAACTCGAACATGTGGGCGCGACGCAGCGTCACCTTGCAGCCGATCGGCCAGCCGTCGCGGATCTTGAACGAAGCCACCGACACGCGGGACTTGGTCACGATCGGCTTCTGGCCCGAGATCTTGGTCAGGTCGGCGACCGCGTTCTCCAGGATCTTCTTGTTCGTGGCGGCTTCGCCAACGCCCATGTTGATCGTGATCTTTGACAGGCGCGGCACTTCCATCGGGTTCGTGTAACCGAACTTCTTGGTCAGGGCCGGGACGACTTCGTCCTTGTAGAACTTTTCGAGACGGGTGGTCATTTGAGCATTCCTCAGGCGTCAACCGCCTCACCGCTGGAGCGGAACACACGCAGTTTGCGTCCATCCTCCAGCACCTTGAAACCGACGCGCTCACCCTTGCCAGTGGCCGGGTTGAACAGCATCACGTTGGAAATGTGGATCGGCGCTTCGCGCTCGACCACGCCGCCCGGCTGGCCAGCCTGCGGATTCGGCTTGGTGTGGCGCTTGACGACGTTGATGTTCGACACGACGACCTTCTCGCCGAGCACGCGCACCACTTCGCCCTTCTTGCCCTTGTCCTTGCCGGTGGTGACGATCACCTGATCGCCCTTGCGGATACGGTTCATATCAATTCCTCCGCTCAGAGCACTTCAGGAGCGAGCGAGACGATCTTCATGAACTTCTCGGTACGCAGCTCGCGGGTCACAGGCCCGAAGATGCGGGTACCGATCGGTTCCTGCTTGTTGTTCAGGAGCACGGCGGCATTGCCGTCGAAGCGGATCAGCGAACCGTCCGGTCGACGCACGCCCTTGCGGGTGCGCACGACAACGGCGTCGTAGACGTCGCCCTTCTTGACCTTGCCACGCGGGATCGCGTCCTTGACGGTGACCTTGATGATGTCGCCGATGCCGGCGTAACGGCGCTTCGAGCCGCCCAGCACCTTGATGCACATCACTTCCTTGGCACCGGAGTTGTCAGCCACATCGAGGTAGCTCTGCATCTGGATCATGACTCAGCCTCCTCTTATTCGGCCGCGCGGCTGACGATCTCAACCACGCTCCAGTTCTTGGTCTTCGACATCGGCGCAATTTCCTTCACCCGCACGACATCGCCTTCCTTGCAGGCGTTGTCGGCGTCGTGGGCGTGGAGCTTGGTCGAGCGGCGGATGTACTTGCCGTACAGCGCGTGCTTGACCTGGCGCTCGACGAGCACGGTGACGGTCTTGTCCATCTTGTTGCTGACAACCCGGCCTTCAACCGTGCGGACAGCCTTCTCTGTATTGTTGTCGGTCATGGCGGGTCCTTACTTCTTCTCGCCGAGCAGCGTGTTGACGCGAGCGATCTCGCGGCGCACGCGGCGGACGTCGTGGGTCTTGGCGAGCTGGCCGGTGGCCTTCTGCATGCGCAGGGAGAACGTCTCCTTGTGCAGCTCGGCCAGATGGGCCTTCAGTTCGTCGGCCGACTTCTCTCGCAGTTGCTTGAGGTCCATTAGCGCACCGTCCGGGTAACGAAAGTGGTGGTCACCGAGAGCTTGGCGGCGGCCAGACGGAACGCTTCACGCGCCACGTCCTCTGCCACGCCTTCGATCTCGTAAATCATGCGACCGGGCTGGATCTGGGCGACCCAGTACTCGACGTTGCCCTTACCGGAGCCCATTCGGACTTCGATCGGCTTCTTGGTGATCGGCTTGTCGGGGAACACGCGGATCCACATCTTGCCGCCGCGCTTCACGTAGCGGCTGATGGAACGACGCGCGGCCTCGATCTGGCGCGCGGTCAGCTGACCGTGCGCCGTCGCCTTCAGGCCGTACTCGCCGAAGCTGACGGCATTGCCGTTCCAGCTCAGGCCTTCATTGCGGCCCTTGTGTACCTTGCGGTACTTGGTTCGCTTGGGTTGCAACATGGCTTAGTCCCTCGCCTCGCGGTTGGCGCGCGCCGGACGGGCCGGACGCTCGCTGCGCTCTGCACGCGGCGCTTCTTCCTGCTTCTCCTGGCCCACCTGCGAGAAGTCGAACACCTCGCCCTTGTAGATCCAGACCTTGATGCCGATGATGCCGTACGTCGTCTTGGCTTCAGCGAAGCCGTAGTCGATGTCGGCACGCAGCGTGTGCAGCGGCACGCGACCTTCGCGGTACCACTCCGAACGCGCGATCTCGGCGCCGTTCAGGCGGCCGGCGACGTTGACCTTGATGCCCAGGGCACCCAGGCGCATCGCATTGCCCACGGCGCGCTTCATCGCGCGACGGAACATGATGCGGCGCTCGAGCTGCTGCGCGATCGACTCGGCGACCAGCTGCGCGTCGAGTTCCGGCTTGCGGACCTCGGTGACATTGATGTGCGCCGGAACGCCCATCACGTCGCTGACTTCCTTGCGCAGCTTCTCGATGTCCTCGCCGCGCTTGCCGATCACCACGCCCGGACGGGCGGTGTGGATCGTCACGCGGGCGTTGTTCGCCGGACGCTCGATGAAGATCTTCGAGATGCCGGCCTGCGCCAGCTTTTTGCGAAGCAGATCACGGACCTTCAGGTCCGCCGCCAGGAAGTCGGCGTACTGCTTCTTGTTGGCAAACCACTTGGAGTTCCAATCCTTGGCGATGCCCAGGCGGATGCCGGTGGGATGAACTTTATGACCCATTGTCTGACTCCGCCTTACTTGCCCGCGCCCACAACCACAGTGATGTGGCTGGTGCGCTTGAGGATGCGGGTGCCGCGGCCCTTCGCACGCGCCATGAAGCGCTTCAGTGCGGGACCCTCGTCCACCATGATGGTCTTGACCTTGAGCTCGTCGATGTCGGCGCCCTGGTTGTTCTCGGCGTTGGCAATCGCGGACTCCACCACCTTCTTGATCAGGTGGGCAGCCTTCTTGTCCGAGAACTTCAGCAGGTTGACGGCGCGCTCGGCCGACAGACCACGCACCTGGTCGGCGACCAGGCGGGCCTTCTGCGGGGAGATGCGCGCGGTGCGCAGGATGGCTTTCGCTTCCATGGTCATCTCCTTACTTGCCCGACTTCTTGTCGCCGCCGTGACCCTTGAACGTACGGGTCAGGGCGAACTCGCCAAGCTTGTGGCCAACCATGTTCTCGTTGACCAGCACCGGGATGTGGTTCTTGCCGTTGTGCACGGCGATGGTGAAACCCACCATCTCCGGCAGGATCATCGAACGACGCGACCAGGTCTTGATCGGCTTCTTGTTGTTGCCCGCGGTCTCCACCTTCTTGATCAGGTGGTGGTCGACGAACGGGCCTTTCTTCAGTGAACGTGCCATGGCCGATTAGCTCCTGCGATCGCGCACGATGAACTGCTGGGTGCGCTTGTTCTTGCGGGTCTTGTAACCCTTGGTCGGCACACCCCACGGGGTGACCGGATGCGGGTTACCCTGGCCGGCCTTGGCCTCACCACCGCCGTGCGGGTGGTCGACCGGGTTCATGGCCGCACCGCGGACGGTCGGCTTGATGCCGCGCCAACGCGCTGCACCGGCCTTGCCCAGCTTCTCCAGGTTGTGCTCGTCGTTGCCGACTTCGCCGATCGTGGCGCGGCACTCGGCCGGCACCTTGCGCATTTCGCCGGAGCGAAGACGCAGCGTGGCGTAGCCCTGCTCGCGAGCGACCAGGTAGGCGCTGGCGCCGGCCGCGCGGGCCAGCTGGGCGCCCTTGCCCGGCTTCATTTCGACGCAGCAAACCGTCGTACCGACCGGAATGTTGGTCAGCGGCAGCGTGTTGCCGACGCGGATCGGGGCGTCACGGCCCGCGATCACCTGGTCGCCATCCTTCAGGCCCTTCGGGGCGATGATGTAACGGCGCTCACCGTCGACGTAGCACAGCAGCGCGATGTGCGCGGTGCGGTTCGGGTCGTACTCGATGCGTTCGACGCGGGCGGGGATGCCTTCCTTGTCGCGCTTGAAGTCGATGATGCGGTAGTGCTGCTTGTGACCACCACCGATGTGACGGGTGGTGATGCGGCCGTGGTGGTTACGACCGCCGGTCTTGCCCTGCTTCTCGACGAGCGCCGCGTGCGGGGCGCCCTTGTGCAGGCCCGGGGTCACCACGCGAACCGCGCTGCGGCGGCCGGCGGAGGTGGGCTTGAAAGTCATCAATGCCATGGGTCTTTCCTCAGGCCTTGGCCATCACGTCGATCGACTGGCCTTCGGCCAGCGTCACGTACGCCTTGCGCCAGCTGCCGCGGCTACCGGCGCGAAAACGGAAGGACTTGTTCTTGCCCTTGACGTTCACGACGTTGACCGCTTCAACCTTCACTTCGAACAGCTTTTCCACGGCGACCTTGATGTCTGCCTTGGTAGCGTCCGTCGCGACTTCGAAGACGTACTGGTTGGAAACTTCCTGCAGACGGGCGGTCTTTTCGGACACGCGCGGCGCACGGATGATGTTGTAGAGCTTGGCCTCGTTCATGCCAGCCACTCCTCGATCTTCTTGACCGCGTCGGCGGTGACCACGACCGAGTCGGCGCCGACGAGGGCGACCGGATCCAGGCCCTGGACGTCACGCACTTCGACGTACGGCAGGTTGCGCGCCGAGAGGTACAGGTTCTCGGTGGCATCTTCGGTGACGATCAGCGGACGCTTGCCGACTTCCAGGCCCTTGAGCTTGGAAACCAGACCGGCGGTCTTCGGGGCGTCCAGATCGAACGACTCGACGACCTTGATGCGGCCCTGGCGGTTCAGCTCGGACAGGATCGCGGCGATCGCGGCGCGGTACATCTTGCGGTTGACCTTCTGCGCGAAGCTGCGCGGCTTGGCCGCGAAGGTCACGCCGCCGCCGACGAAGATCGGAGCCGTCAGCGCGCCATGACGCGCACCGCCGCCCTTCTGCTTCTTCGACTTCTTGGTCGTACCGTTGACTTCAGAACGGGTCTTCTGCGCCTTGGTGCCCGCGCGACCGGCGTTGCGATAGGCAACGACCACCTGGTGGACCAGGTCTTCGCTGAATTCGCGGCCGAAGATCGCGTCGGAAACCGACACAGTCTTGCTGCTGTTGGTGATGGCGAGTTCCATCGTCATCTCTCCTTATGCCTTGCTCGAGGGACGCACGATGACGTCGCCACCCGGCGCACCCGGCACGGCACCCTTGATGGCGATCAGGCCGCGCTCGGCGTCGACCTTCACCACTTCAAGGCGCTGCGTGGTCTGGGTTTCCGCGCCCATGTGACCGGCCATCTTCTTGCCCGGGAACACGCGGCCCGGCGTCTGGCGCTGGCCGATGGAGCCCGGCGAACGATGCGACAGCGAGTTACCGTGCGTCGCGTCGCCCATCGTGAAGTTCCAGCGCTTGATCGTGCCCTGGAAGCCCTTGCCCTTCGTGACGCCCTGGACGTCGACCAGCTGGCCGGCGCTGAAGATGTCGGCCTTGATCTCGCCGCCCACTTCAAAGCCACCGATCTGGTCGGCTTCCACGCGCAGCTCCCACAGGCCACGACCGGCTTCGACCTTCGCCTTGGCGAGGTGACCGGCTTCCGGCTTGTTGACGAGCGCGGCGCGGCGCACGCCGACGGTGACCTGCACGGCGCTGTAGCCGTCGGTGTCGTCGGTCTTGATCTGGGTGATTCGGTTCGGGGTCGCTTCGATCAGCGTCACCGGAACCGACTTGCCGTCTTCAGTGAAGAAACGGCTCATGCCGGCCTTGCGACCGACGATGCCCAACGAATACTTCTTCGCGGTCATGGTGGGAGCCTCAGGTCAGCTTGATCTGGACGTCGACGCCAGCCGCGAGTTCGAGCTTCATCAGCGCGTCCACGGTCTTGTCGTTCGGATCGACGATGTCGAGCACGCGCTTGTGCGTGCGGGTCTCGTACTGGTCGCGCGCGTCCTTGTCGGCGTGCGGCGACACGAGAATGGTGTAGCGCTCGATCTTGGTCGGCAGCGGAATCGGGCCCTTGACCTGGGCACCGGTGCGCTTAGCCGTCTCGACGATCTCGCTGGCCGAGCGGTCGATCAGGCGATGATCGTACGCTTTGAGCCGGATTCGGATCTTTTGGTCCGCCATGACGGAATTCCTTGGTTAAAAGAGCGACGGGCCGGCCTCTGGGTGTGCCGTACCCCTGAAAAAATGCAAACACCCCGGAGCTGCACCCTCGCCCCGGAGCTTCCATGCCTCAAAAAACAAGGCAGACCGGTCACCCGGCCCGCCCAGACGGAGTAGAACGCACGAAGAGCCCCGTTTAGCGTTCCTTGGAAGCCCGAAGGCCCGGAACGTACGGAGCGCGCCGTGCGACATGTCCCTGTCTGGCGAACACGAGGCGCTTCCTGCACCTCATTTCGCTGGTTGCGGCGGTTCCCGAGGGATCTGCCGCAGTGGTCGTGCATTCTAACCGGATATCCACAGCCTGCGCAAGCACCGGGTCCGGCAAGACAAAGCCCGGCGCGCGAGGCGCCGGGCTTCGTTCATCACTTCAGGATCTTCGCCACGACGCCGGCGCCGACGGTGCGGCCGCCTTCGCGGATCGCGAAGCGCAGGCCTTCGTCCATCGCGACCGGGTTGATCAGCGTGACCGACATCTTGATGTTGTCGCCCGGCATGACCATCTCGACGCCTTCCGGCAGCGTCACCGCGCCGGTGATGTCGGTGGTGCGGAAGTAGAACTGCGGGCGGTAGCCCTTGAAGAACGGCGTGTGACGGCCACCCTCGTCCTTCGACAGCACGTACACCTCGGCTTCGAACTCGGTGTGCGGGGTGATCGAACCCGGCTTGGCCAGCACCTGGCCGCGCTCCACGTCGTCACGCTTGGTGCCGCGCAGCAGCAGACCGGCGTTGTCGCCCGCCTGGCCCTGGTCCAGCAGCTTGCGGAACATCTCCACGCCCGTGACCGTGGTCTTCTGCGTCGGACGGATGCCGACGATTTCGATTTCGTCGCCCACCTTGATGATGCCGCGCTCGATACGGCCGGTCACCACGGTGCCGCGGCCCGAGATCGAGAATACGTCTTCCACCGGCATCAGGAACGGCTTGTCGACGTCACGCTGCGGCTCCGGAATGAACGTGTCCAGCGCGTCCACCAGCTTCAGGATCGCCGGCACGCCGATTTCCGACTGGTCGCCTTCCAGCGCCAGACGCGCCGAACCCTTGATGATCGGGGTGTCGTCGCCCGGGAACTCGTACTTCGTCAGCAGCTCGCGCACTTCCATCTCGACGAGCTCCAGCAGCTCGGCGTCGTCCACCATGTCGGCCTTGTTCAGGAACACCACGATGTACGGCACGCCCACCTGGCGCGACAGCAGGATGTGCTCGCGCGTCTGCGGCATCGGGCCGTCAGCGGCCGAGCACACCAGGATCGCGCCGTCCATCTGCGCCGCACCCGTGATCATGTTCTTCACGTAGTCGGCGTGGCCCGGGCAGTCCACGTGCGCGTAGTGGCGCGTCGGGCTTTCGTACTCGACGTGCGCCGTCGAGATCGTGATGCCGCGCGCCTTCTCTTCCGGCGCCGCGTCGATCGCGTCGTACGCCTTGAACTCGCCACCGAAACGCTCCGCGCCCACCTTCGTCAGCGCCGCCGTCAGCGTGGTCTTGCCGTGGTCGACGTGACCGATCGTGCCCACGTTCACGTGCGGCTTGGTGCGCTCAAACTTACCCTTGGCCATGGCTATCTCTCTCTAAAAAAAGTTGTTGCTAGTTGATCTGGCATAACAGGGTGCCGGCGGGGGCCGGCACCCGCGGACTCAGCTATCAGCCGCCCTTCTTCATCACCGCGTCGGCGATGTTGGCCGGGGCTTCGGCGTAGTGGTCGAACTCCATCGTGAAGGTCGCGCGGCCCTGCGACATCGAACGCAGCGACGTCGCGTAGCCGAACATTTCGCCCAGCGGCACCATCGCGTTGATGACCTTGCCCGACGGGCTGTCGTCCTGACCGGACAGCAGGCCACGGCGGCGGCTCACATCGCCCATGACGTCGCCGACGTACTCTTCCGGCGTCACGATCTCGACCTTCATCATCGGCTCCAGCAGGACCGGATCGGCCTTGCGGAAGCCCTCCTTGAAGGCCATCGACGAGGCGAGCTTGAACGCCATCTCCGACGAGTCGACGTCGTGGTACGAACCGAAGACGAGCTTGACCTTGACGTTCACCACCGGGAAGCCGGCGAGCGGACCGCTGGTGATCGTCTCACGCAGGCCCTTCTCGACCGCCGGGATGAATTCCTTCGGGATCACGCCACCGGTGATGTCGTTGATGAACAGGAAATCGTTCTCGACGTCCGGATTGGCGCGATCGGCTTCGGTCATCGGCGACAGCTCGATCACGACGTGACCGTACTGACCCTTACCGCCCGACTGCTTGGCGTGCTTGTAGTCCGACTTCACGTCCGACTTGCGGATCGTTTCGCGGTAGGCCACCTGCGGCTTGCCGACGTTCGCTTCCACGTTGAACTCGCGACGCATGCGGTCGACGATGATGTCCAGGTGCAGCTCGCCCATGCCGGCGATGATGGTCTGGCCGGATTCCTCGTCGGTACGGACGCGGAAGGAGGGATCTTCCTGCGCGAGACGCGACAGGGCCATGCCCATCTTTTCCTGGTCCGACTTCGTCTTCGGCTCGACCGCCATCGAGATGACGGGTTCCGGGAAGGTCATGCGCTCGAGCGTGATGACGTGGTCGGCGGCGCACAGCGTGTCGCCGGTGGTCACGTCCTTCAGGCCCACGGCGGCAGCGATGTCGCCCGCGCGGACTTCCTTGATTTCGTCACGCTGGTTGGCGTGCATCTGCAGGATGCGGCCGATGCGCTCCTTCTTCGACTTGACCGGGTTGAACACCTGGTCGCCGGAGTTGAGCACGCCCGAGTAGACGCGGAAGAACGTCAGCGCGCCGACGAACGGGTCGGTCATGATCTTGAACGCGAGCGCGGAGAACGGCTCGGAATCCGACGCCTTGCGGCTGTCTTCCTTTTCGTTCTCGTCGATGCCCTGCACCGGCGGACGATCGGCCGGCGACGGCAGCAGGTTGATCACGCCGTCGAGCATGGCCTGCACGCCCTTGTTCTTGAACGCCGAGCCGCAGAACACCGGCACGATTTCCACGCGCAGGGTGCGCTCGCGCAGGCCGGCGATGATCTCGGCCTCCGACAGCTCGCCTTCGGACAGGTACTTGTCCATCAGCGCTTCGTTCGCTTCGGCCGCGGCTTCGACCATGAAGCTGCGCGCAGCCTCGGACTTCGCCTGCAGATCGGCCGGAATGTCGCGGTACTCGAACTTCGTGCCCTGCGAGGCGACATCCCAGTGGATGGCCTTCATCTTGAGCAGGTCGATCACGCCCTCGAAGCCGTCTTCAGCGCCGACCGGCACCTGCATCGGCACGGCGTACGCGCCCAGGCGGGACTTCAGCTGTTCGACGACCTTGTCGAAGTTGGCACCGGTGCGGTCCATCTTGTTGACGAACGCCATGCGCGGCACCGAGTACTTGTTGGCCTGGCGCCACACGGTCTCGGACTGCGGCTGCACGCCACCGACGGCGCACAGGACGAACACCGCGCCGTCGAGCACGCGCAGCGAACGCTCCACCTCGATGGTGAAGTCGACGTGGCCTGGGGTGTCGATGATGTTGAAGCGGTGCTGCGGCAGGGACTTGTCCATGCCGGTCCAGAACGCGGTCGTCGCGGCCGACGTGATGGTGATGCCGCGCTCCTGCTCCTGCTCCATCCAGTCCATCGTCGCGGCACCTTCGTGCACTTCGCCGATCTTGTGGCTGACGCCGGTGTAGAACAGGATGCGTTCCGACGTGGTGGTCTTGCCGGCATCGATGTGGGCCATGATGCCGAAGTTGCGGTAACGCTCGATGGGAGTGGTGCGAGCCACGGGACCCTCTCGTAAATTTTGGAATTCCAGATGGCCAGATGCCGGCACTGGGCCGGCGTCCGGTTCGCATGGCGGCTCTCTTGCCGCCGCGGCAGCTCAGCGGGCTGCCGGGGCCGGCGACCCCGATATGGGGCCGCCTCGCTCAGATCACCAGCGGTAGTGAGCGAACGCCTTGTTCGCTTCCGCCATGCGGTGGGTTTCTTCGCGCTTCTTGATGGCGCCGCCACGGTTTTCCGAGGCGTCCAGCAGTTCCGCCGCGAGCTTGCGCGGCATCGTGTTTTCACCGCGCTTGCGGGCCGACTCGATCAGCCAACGCATCGCCAGCGCCATGCGGCGCGAGGCGCGCACTTCGACCGGCACCTGGTAGGTGGCGCCGCCGACGCGACGCGACTTCACTTCGACCGCCGGAGCCACGTTGCCCAGCGCCTTCTCGACGAGTTCGAGGGCGTTGGGGTTCTTCTCGCCGATGACATCCATCGCGCCGTAGACGATCTTCTCGGCGACCGACTTCTTGCCACTCTGCATGACCATGTTGATGAAACGGGCGATCGTCTCGCTGCCGTGCTTGGGGTCCGGCAGGACCGAACGCTGGGGGGTGGAACCTTTACGCGACATGGTGCGTACCTATTCTGTGATTCTTGTACGAAAGGCCGTTGGAGCGACCGAACGGATCAGGACTTCGGACGCTTGGCGCCGTACTTGGAGCGGGCCTGGCGACGCTTGGCGACGCCGGCGGCGTCGAGCGAACCACGCACGGTGTGGTAACGCACGCCCGGCAGGTCCTTCACACGGCCGCCGCGGATCAGCACCACCGAGTGCTCCTGCAGGTTGTGGCCTTCGCCACCGATGTACGAGATGACCTCGTAACCGTTGGTCAGGCGCACCTTGGCCACCTTGCGCAGCGCCGAGTTCGGCTTCTTCGGGGTGGTGGTGTACACACGGGTGCAAACGCCACGACGCTGCGGGCAGTTCGCCAGCGCCGGCGAGGCGCTCTTGTAGGTGGTCGCCTGCCGCGGCTTGCGGACCAGCTGATTGATCGTCGCCATCTGGAACTCTTTGAGGAAGGCCGTCGGGCCTACGTGGAAAAAACGAACGGCACGCCGGAGGAACCCGGCATACCGAGACGAAAAAGTATAGCCCGCGTTCGACGTTACCGTCAACGCGGACTAAACCGGATGCCCTGCCCGGCCATCATGGATGGCGCACGGCTGGGGCTTCACTGCGATCCCGCCCGTCCTGGGCCGAACACGAGGCGCATTCCGTGCGACCTCATTTCGTGATCTGGGCGAACCACGAAGGTTCGCGAAAACGCCCGGGATTGTACCGGCAAACCGGGCGGGTGGAAACCCGCCCGGCGTGGCGCCCCTTACGAGGCGCTGGACTCCTCGCCCTGGACGTCGGCGGTCTCGGTCGCCGGCTCGGCGCTCGCCACCGGGGTGGACAGCGCTTCCAGCTCCGATTCCGTCAGGCCCGTGGCGCCGCGACGGCGCTGGGTGTGGTACGCCAGACCGGTACCGGCCGGGATCAGGCGACCCACGATCACGTTCTCCTTCAGGCCGCGCAGGCTGTCGCGGGTACCGCGCACGGCGGCCTCGGTCAGCACGCGGGTGGTTTCCTGGAAGGAAGCCGCCGAGATGAACGACTCGGTCGCCAGCGAGGCCTTGGTGATGCCGAGCAGCACCGGCTCGAACTTCGCCACGATCTCGTTGCGACCCGCCAGGCGCGCGTTCTCCTCGATCACGCGCTGGCGCTCGACCTGCTCGCCATTGAGGAACTTGCTGTCGCCCTGGTCGATGATCTCGACCTTGCGCAGCATCTGGCGAACGATCACCTCGATGTGCTTGTCGTTGATCTTCACGCCCTGCAGGCGGTAGACGTCCTGGATTTCCTTGGTCAGGTACACGGCCAGCGGCTCGACCCCCAGCAGGCGCAGGATGTCCTGCGGGCTCGGCTCGCCGTCCACCACGGTCTCGCCCTTCTCGACGTGCTCGCCTTCGAACACGATGATCTGGCGGTACTTCGGGATGAGCTCTTCGTGCTCGTTTCCGTCGGTGTCCTTGATGATCAGGCGCTGCTTGCCCTTGGTGTCCTTGCCGAACGACACGATGCCCGAACGCTCCGCCAGCACCGCCGGATCCTTCGGCTTGCGGGCTTCGAACAAGTCGGCCACGCGCGGCAGACCACCGGTGATGTCGCGGGTCTTCGACGCTTCCTGCGGGATCTTGGCGACCACGTCGCCCACGCCCACCGGCGCGCCGTCCTGCAGGTTCACGATCGAGCGCGGCGGCAGCAGGTACTGCGCCGGCAGGTCGGTACCCGGGATGGTCAGGTCCTTGCCGTTCTTGTCGACGATGCGGACGATCGGACGCAGGTCCTTGCCCTGCGAGCCGCGACGCTTCGGATCGGTGATCTCGCGCGAGGCCAGGCCGGTCAGTTCGTCGGTCTTCTCGATGACGGTGACGCCGTCGACGAAGTCGATGAAGCGCACGAAGCCCGCCACTTCCGACACGATCGGGTGGTTATGCGGATCCCAGTTGGCGACCGTCTGGCCGGCCTTGATCTCCGCGCCGTCCTTCACGGTGACGGTGGCGCCGTACGGCAGCTTGTAGCGCTCGCGCTCGCGGCCGTGGCCGTCGAGCACCGACAGTTCGCCCGAACGCGAGACCGCCACCAGGCTGCCGCTGGCGTGCTCGACGTGCTTGAGGTTGTTGAACTTGATCGTACCGGTGGTCTTGACGGTCACGTTGTCGATGGCCGCAGCACGCGACGCCGCACCACCGATGTGGAACGTACGCATCGTCAGCTGCGTACCCGGCTCGCCGATCGACTGCGCGGCGACGACGCCGACCGCTTCGCCGTGGTTGACCAGGTGACCGCGACCCAGGTCGCGACCGTAGCAGTGCGAGCACACGCCGAACGAGCTGGAGCAGGTGATGGTCGAACGCACCTTGATCGACTGGACGCTGGCGTCCTCGAGCTTCTGCACCCAGGCTTCGTCGAGCAGGGTGTTGCGCGTGACGATCGGTTCCTCGTCGTTGCCCGGCAGGAACACGTCCTCGGCCACGACGCGACCGAGCACGCGGTCGCGCAGCGGTTCGACCACGTCGCCGCCTTCGACGATCGGGGTCATGGTGAGACCTTCGAACGTGCCGCAATCGGTCTCGGTGATCACCACGTCCTGCGCCACGTCGACGAGGCGGCGGGTCAGGTAACCCGAGTTCGCCGTCTTCAGCGCGGTATCGGCCAGACCCTTACGGGCACCGTGGGTCGAGATGAAGTACTGGAGGACGTTCAGGCCTTCGCGGAAGTTCGCGGTGATCGGCGTCTCGATGATCGAGCCGTCCGGCTTGGCCATCAGGCCGCGCATGCCGGCCAGCTGACGGATCTGCGCCTGCGAACCACGCGCGCCGGAGTCGGCCATGATGTAGATCGAGTTCATCGACTTCTGGTCGATGGTCTCGCCCTTCGCGTTCTGCACCTTCTCGGTGCCGATCGCGTCCATCATCGCCTTGGCCACGCGCTCGTTCGTGCGCGACCAGATGTCGACGACCTTGTTGTAGCGCTCGCCGGCGGTGACCAGACCCGACTGGTACTGCTCCTGGATTTCCAGGACTTCGGCTTCCGCCTCGTCCAGGATGCCCTTCTTCTCGACCGGGATGAGCATGTCGTCGATGCCGATCGACACGCCGGCACGCGTTGCGTAGCCGAAGCCGGTGTACATCAGCTTGTCGGCGAACACGACCGTGTCCTTCAGGCCGAGCATGCGGTAGCACGAGTTGATCAGGCGGCTGATGTTCTTCTTGGTCAGCTCGACGTTGGCCAGCGCGAACGGCAGGCCTTCCGGCAGGATTTCACGCAGCAGGGCGCGACCCACGGTCGTGTCGACGATCGAGGTCTTCTGCTCGGTGGTGCCGTCCTCGTTCCTCACCGTCTCGGTGATGCGCACCTTGCACTTGGCGTGCAGCTGCACGACGCGGTTGTCGTAGGCGCGCTTGACTTCGGCGACGTTGGCGAACGCCATGCCCTCGCCCGCCTTGTTTTCCAGGGCGCGGGTCATGTAGTACAGGCCGAGCACGACGTCCTGCGACGGCACGATGATCGGCTCGCCGTTCGCCGGCGACAGGATGTTGTTCGACGCCATCATCAGCGCACGCGCTTCCAGCTGGGCTTCCAGCGAGAGCGGCACGTGGACGGCCATCTGGTCACCGTCGAAGTCGGCGTTGAACGCGGTGCAGACCAGCGGATGCAGCTGGATCGCCTTGCCTTCGATCAGCACCGGCTCGAACGCCTGGATGCCCAGGCGGTGCAGCGTCGGCGCGCGGTTCAGCAGGACCGGATGCTCGCGGATCACCTCTTCGAGGATGTCCCACACCTCGGCCTCTTCGCGCTCGACGAGCTTCTTGGCGGCCTTGATCGTCGTGGCGAGGCCACGGCGCTGCAGCTTGGCGAAGATGAAGGGCTTGAACAGCTCCAGCGCCATCTTCTTCGGCAGGCCGCACTCGTGCAGGCGCAGGGTCGGACCGACCACGATGACCGAACGGCCCGAGTAGTCCACGCGCTTGCCGAGCAGGTTCTGGCGGAAGCGGCCCTGCTTGCCCTTGATCATGTCGGCGAGCGACTTGAGCGGGCGCTTGTTGGTGCCGGTGATGGCACGGCCGCGACGGCCGTTGTCCATCAGCGCGTCGACCGACTCCTGCAGCATGCGCTTCTCGTTGCGCACGATGATGTCGGGCGCGTTGAGTTCGAGCAGGCGACGCAGGCGGTTGTTGCGGTTGATGACGCGGCGGTACAGGTCATTGAGGTCGGAGGTCGCGAAGCGGCCACCGTCCAGCGGCACCAGCGGACGCAGGTCCGGCGGCAGCACCGGCAGCACGGTCATGACCATCCACTCCGGACGGTTGCCGGATTCGAGGAAGGCTTCGACCAGCTTGATGCGCTTGGTGAGGCGCTTGAGCTTGGTCTCGCTGTTGGTCGCGGCGATCTCTTCCTTCAGCGTGACCATTTCCGACTGCAGATCGATCGTGCGCAGCAGCTCATAGACGGCCTCGGCGCCCATCGACGCCTCGAAGTCGTCGCCGTGCTCCTGGCGCGCCTGCAGGAACTGCTCTTCGGTGAGCAGCGTGCCGCGCTCCAGCGCGGTCAGGCCCGGCTCCGTCACCACGTAGGCTTCGAAGTACAGGATGCGTTCGATGTCGCGCAGCGTCATGTCCAGCATCAGGCCGATGCGGGACGGAAGCGACTTCAGGAACCAGATGTGCGCGACCGGCGAGGCCAGGTCGATGTGGCCCATGCGCTCGCGGCGCACCTTGGCCAGCGTCACTTCCGTGCCGCACTTCTCGCACACCACGCCACGGTGCTTCATGCGCTTGTACTTGCCGCACAGGCACTCGTAGTCCTTGATCGGACCGAAGATCGCGGCGCAGAACAGGCCGTCGCGCTCGGGCTTGAAGGTGCGGTAGTTGATGGTTTCCGGCTTCTTCACTTCGCCGTAGGACCAGGAACGGATCAGGTCCGGCGAGGCCAGCGCGATCTTGATGGCGTCGAAGTCGATCGCCGCGCGCTGCTGGTTGAAGAGGTTGAGCAGGTCTTTCATGTTTTTCTCCAATCGGAGGAATTCGTCGATGGGCCGTAAATCGCTGAGTCAATGCAGCGGGAAGCGCGCGTTCCGCGGCGCTTCCCGCAACCCGATCAGTTCTCTTCCAGCTCCATGTTGATCGCGAGCGAGCGGATTTCCTTCACCAGGACGTTGAAGGACTCCGGCATGCCGGCCACCATCTCGTACTCGCCGTCGACGATGTTCTTGTACATCTGGTTGCGGCCCTGCACGTCGTCGGACTTCACCGTCAGCATTTCCTGCAGGGTGTAGGCCGCGCCGTAGGCTTCCAGCGCCCAGACTTCCATTTCGCCGAAACGCTGGCCGCCGAACTGCGCCTTGCCGCCCAGCGGCTGCTGGGTGACGAGCGAGTACGGACCGGTCGAACGCGCGTGCATCTTGTCGTCGACCAGGTGGTTCAGCTTCAGCATGTGCATGTAGCCGACGGTGACCTTGCGCTCGAACGCTTCGCCGGTACGACCGTCGAACAGTTCGGTCTGGCCGCTGGACGGAAGGTCCGCCAGCTCCAGCATGCGCTTGATCTCCGACTCGGCCGCACCGTCGAACACCGGCGTCGCCATCGGCACGCCATCGGTGAGGTTCTTCGCCAGACGCAGCAGCTCCTCATCGGTGAACTGCGTCAGGTCGACGCGCTCACCCACGACCGAGTTGTCGTGGTTGTAGATCTCGTTGAGGAACTTGCGCAGCTCGCCGATCGCCTGCTGTGCTTCCAGCATGCGCTGGATCTTCTGGCCCAGGCCCTTGGCGGCCCAGCCCAGATGCACTTCCAGGATCTGGCCGATGTTCATACGCGACGGCACGCCCAGCGGGTTCAGGACGATGTCGACGGTCTGGCCGTCGGCCGCGTACGGCATGTCCTGCACCGGCACGATGGTCGACACGACACCCTTGTTGCCGTGACGGCCGGCCATCTTGTCGCCCGGCTGGATGCGGCGCTTCACCGCGAGGAACACCTTCACCATCTTCAGCACGCCCGGAGCGAGGTCGTCGCCCTGGGTGATCTTGCCGCGCTTGTCGGCGAAGCGCTTCTCGAACTCCGCCTTGTGCACTTCGATCTGCTTCTGCGCGCGCTCGATCGCCTCGACGGCGTCATCGTCCTTCATGCGCAGGGTGAACCAGTCCTTCTTCGCCAGGCCATCGAGCACCAGCGAGGTGACGGTATCGCCCTTCTTCAGGCCGCCGCCGCCGTTGGCGGTCTTGCCGACCAGCTGGGACTTCAATCGGTCGTAGATCGCGGCTTCGAGGATGCGGTACTGATCGTCGAAGTCCTTCTTGACGCGACGGATTTCCGATTCCTCGATCTGGCGGGCGCGCTTGTCCTTCTCGATGCCGTCGCGGGTGAAGACCTGCACGTCGATGACGGTGCCGTCCATGCCCGGCGGCACGCGCAGCGAGCTGTCCTTAACGTCGGACGCCTTCTCGCCGAAGATCGCGCGCAGCAGCTTTTCTTCCGGCGTCAGCTGGCTCTCGCCCTTCGGCGTGACCTTGCCGACGAGGATGTCGCCCGCGCGCACCTCGGCGCCGATGTACACCACGCCCGACTCGTCGAGGCGGTTCAGCGCCTGCTCGGAGACGTTCGGGATGTCTGCGGAGATTTCCTCCGGACCCAGCTTGGTGTCGCGCGCGACGCAGGTCAGCTCTTCGATGTGGATCGTGGTGTAGCGATCCTGCTCGACCACACGCTCGGAGAGCAGGATCGAGTCTTCGAAGTTGTAGCCGTTCCACGGCATGAACGCGACCAGCATGTTCTGGCCCAGCGCGAGCTCGCCGATGTCGGTCGACGGACCGTCGGCCAGCACGTCGCCGCGCGCGACCACGTCGCCCACGTTCACCAGCGGACGCTGGTTGATGCAGGTGTTCTGGTTCGAACGCGTGTACTTGATCAGCGTGTAGATGTCGACGCCGGCGTCGGTCTCACCGACGATCTCCGACTCGTTCACCTTCACCACGATGCGGCCGGCGTCGATCTGCTCGATCACGCCACCGCGACGCGCGTTCACCGTCACGCCCGAGTCGCGCGCCACGGCGCGCTCGATGCCGGTGCCGACCAGCGGCTTCTGCGCACGCAGCGTCGGCACGGCCTGGCGCTGCATGTTCGCGCCCATCAGTGCGCGGTTGGCGTCGTCGTGCTCCAGGAACGGAACCAGCGCCGCCGCGACCGACACGGTCTGCATCGGCGAGACGTCCATGAAGTGGATCTCGCTCGGCGGACGCAGCATCGACTCGCCCTGGTAACGGCACGCGACGAACTGGGCGGTGATGTGGCCCTTCTCGTCCTGCGGCGCGTTGGCCTGGGCGATGACGTACTCGTTCTCCTCGATCGCCGACAGGTACTCGACGGCATCGGTCACGCGACCGTCCACGACCTTGCGGTACGGCGTCTCGAGGAAGCCGTACTTGTTGGTGCGCGCGAACACGGCCAGCGAATTGATCAGGCCGATGTTCGGGCCTTCCGGCGTCTCGATGGTGCAGACGCGACCGTAATGGGTCGGGTGCACGTCGCGCACTTCGAAGCCGGCGCGCTCACGGGTCAGGCCGCCCGGACCGAGGGCCGACACGCGACGCTTGTGCGTGACTTCCGACAGCGGGTTGTTCTGGTCCATGAACTGCGACAGCTGCGAGGAGCCGAAGAACTCCTTGATCGCGGCGGCCACCGGCTTGGCGTTGATGAGTTCCTGCGGCGTCAGGCCTTCGGACTCGGCCATCGACAGGCGCTCCTTCACGGCGCGCTCGACGCGGACCAGGCCGACGCGGAACACGTTCTCGGCCATTTCGCCGACCGAACGCACGCGACGGTTGCCCAGGTGATCGATGTCGTCGACGGTGCCGCGACCGTTGCGGATCTCGGTCAGCACGCGGATGACGTCGAGGATGTCCGACGTCTGGCCGCACTCGCCGCGCAGGCGCACGGACTCTTCGTCCTTGCGCTCGGCGAAGTACTTGGCGTCGTACAGCACCGACGCGCCCTCGGTTTCCTTGCGGCCGAGGCGACGGTTGAACTTCATGCGACCCACGGCCGACAGGTCGTAGCGCTCGAAGGTGAAGAACAGGTTGTGGAACAGGTTCTGCGCGGCGTCCTTGGTCGGCGGCTCGCCCGGACGCATCATGCGGTAGATCTCGACCAGCGCTTCCAGCTGCGTCTTGGTCGCGTCGATACGCAGGGTGTGCGAGAGGTACGCACCGCGATCCAGGTCGTTCACCCACAACGTGCCGACCGACTCGATGCCGGCCTTGCGGAACGCGGCCAGATGGTCTTCGGTGATCTCGTCGTTGGCGATGGCCAGCAGTTCGCCGGACTTCGTGTCGACGACGTCATGCGCCAGGATGCGGCCGACGAGGTATTCGTCCGGCACGGCCAGGGCGGAGATGCCCGACTGCTCCAGCTGCTTGACGTGGCGCGCGGTGATGCGGCGGCCGGCTTCGACGATGACCTTCTCGCCATCGGACAGGTCGAAGTTCAGCGTTTCGCCGCGCAGGCGCTCCGGCACGAGCTCCAGCTGCACGCCTTCGCTCGGATCGACGTGGAACGTGTTGATCTCGAAGAACTCGCGCAGCATTTCTTCGTTGTTGTAACCGAGCGCACGCAGCAGCACGGTCACCGGCAACTTGCGGCGACGGTCGATACGGGTGAACAGCGCGTCCTTCGGGTCGAACTCGAAGTCCAGCCACGAGCCGCGATACGGAATGATGCGGGCGCTGTACAGCAGCTTGCCCGAGCTGTGCGTCTTGCCGCGGTCGTGGTCGAAGAACACGCCCGGCGAACGGTGCAGCTGCGAGACGATGACGCGCTCGGTGCCGTTGACGATGAAGGTGCCGTTCTCGGTCATGAGCGGGATCTCGCCCATGTAGACCTCCTGCTCCTTCACGTACTTGATGGCCTTGGTCGACGACTCGCGGTCGTAGATCACCAGGCGCACGGTCACGCGCAGCGGCGCGCCGTAGGAGAGGCCGCGGTTGCGGCACTCGCGCTCGTCGAACGGGGGTTCGCCGAGCTTGTAGCCGACATATTCCAGCGCGGCGTTGCCGCTGTAGCTGACGATCGGGAACACCGACTTCAGCGCGGCATGGAGGCCGCGATCGGCACGCTTGGCCGGATCGGTGTGTTCCTGCAGGAACTCGCGGTAGGAATCGACCTGGATGGCCAGCAGGAAGGGCACTTCAAGGATCGACTTGCGCTTGCCGAAGTCCTTGCGGATGCGCTTCTTTTCGGTGAACGAATAATTCGTCGTGGAAGCCGTGGTCATGATGAGCTGCCGCCTCGGTTTTCTCTGGATCGAAGGTTCGGATCGAGAAGGGAAACGGGTGCCTGCGTGCCATGTCATTCCAACCGGACTGACGTGTTTCGCTTGCGGCGTTTCCGTTGTCTCGAATCGCGACCCCTTCAGGGGAATGAACTGTCAGTTGGAAGCCGCGGGTATTGCCGGCACCCGCACGCCCTCTAGTGCTGCTTCCAACTACCAACTCGGTTGGGTTTTCTTTGTTGCCGGGAACGTGAAAATCCGCGTTTCCCTTGGAACGGCCAAAGGCCGGGGACTTTCGTCCCCAGCCTTCAGGTGGTCGCCGGTACTGCGCTCTCGGTCAAGAGCTGGCGACGCGGGTACTGCTTACTTCAGCTCGACGGTCGCGCCAGCGGCCTCGAGTTCCTTCTTGAACTTCTCGGCGTCTTCCTTCGAAGCGCCTTCCTTGATGATGCCGCCGGCCTCGGTCAGGTCCTTCGCTTCCTTCAGGCCCAGGCCCGTGATGGCGCGAACCGCCTTGATGACGTCGACCTTCTTCGCGCCGGCATCCTTCAGGACGACGGTGAACTCGGTCTGCTCTTCGACGGCCGGGCCGGCAGTGGCCGGGCCAGCGGCCACGGCAACCGGAGCGGCGGCGGAGACGCCGAACTTGTCTTCGATCGCCTTGACCAGGTCCATGACCTGGCTGATGGTCATGCCGGCAACGGCGTCGACGATCTGTTCGTTGGTAAGGGACATGTTGTTAACCTCTGGAAATATTTGAACGTACGAATCGGTTCAGTCGCGTCACACGAGCGGCGGTTACGCCGTCTCGGCTGCGGCCTCGGCAGTTGCTTCGCCACCACCCTGCTTGTCGGCGACCGCCTTGACGGCGCGGCCGAACATGGTGACCGGCTCGGCCAGGACGCGGGCCAGCATGGCCAGGGCCTGTTCGCGGGTCGGCAGGGAAGCGAGGACTTCGACGTGCGCGCCCGGGTAGAGCTTGCCGTCGATGGAAACGACCTTCGCCTGCAGCTTGTCGTTGGTCTTGGCGAATTCCTTGATCAGACGCCCGGCAGCACCGGGGTCTTCCGACGAGAACGCATACAGCAGCGGACCGACGAGCGCGTCTTTCGTGCACTCGAACTCGGTACCTTCGACGGCGCGCGCGGCCAGGGTGTTCTTGACAACCTTCAAGAACACGCCGGTCTCGCGAGCCTTCTTGCGCATCGCGGTCATCTGGCTGACCGTGGTGCCTGCGTACTCGGCAGCGACCAGGGAGTGCGCCTTCGAAGCGACTTCCGCCAATTCGGCGACTACTTCTTGCTTCTGGGACAGATTGAGAGCCATTGCACTCCTCCAAATGAACTCCGCTCGCGGCTCCAGCCGCTTGCGGTCCTGGGCGGCACCGGATCCCTGGCGCCGGGGATGTCGAAGCATCCCGGTGGTGGCCAATCCAGAAAGATTTCCAGAAGGCACCATCTACGCAGGCCGACCCGGACGGGTCCGGATTAAGCAGCCCCGCTTCCACCGACGGCGATTCCCTGCCATGTCGAGCATCCCTGCCCGTCGCCGGTAGGCGCTGACCGCACCTGCGGTCTTTGACGGCTGCCGCGCGGACCGGAGTCGTTGCGACGCCCTCAAAAGTTTCGTCAATCGATTCCGCTGCGCGGATCCATCGACGTTTGATTCTTCCAGTGTCCTCGCGGCTGTTGCGGTGAGGGCACTGGTGGATCCCGGCCTTCGCCGGGATGACGCATTGGCAAAGGCGCTCGCGCTATGCGCGAGCGCGCCAATGCGTCACTTCAGGGTCAGCGAGGCCTGGTCCACGGTCACGCCGGGGCCCATGGTCGAGCTGATCGAGATCTTCTGCAGGTACTGACCCTTCGCCGTCGCCGGCTTGGCCTTGATCAGGTCGAGCAGCAGGGCCTGCAGGTTGTCCTTCAGCGAGGCGTCTTCGAACGAGGCCTTGCCGATGGTGCAGTGGATGATGCCGGCCTTGTCGGTGCGGTAACGCACCTGGCCGCCCTTGGCGTTCTTGACCGCCTCGGCCGGGTTCGGCGACACGGTGCCGACCTTCGGGTTCGGCATCAGGCCACGCGGACCGAGCACCTGGCCCAGCTTGCCGACGACGCGCATGGCGTCCGGCGTGGCGATGACGACGTCGTAGTTCAGGTCGCCGGCCATCATCTTCTCGGCCAGATCGTCCATGCCGACGGCTTCGGCACCCGCGGCCAGGGCCTCATCGGCCTTCGCACCGGACGGAGCGAACACCGCCACGCGGACGCTCTTGCCGGTGCCGGCGGGCAGCACGGTGGAACCGCGGACCTGCTGGTCCGACTTCTTCGCATCCACGCCCAGGCGCACGGCGACGTCGACGGACTCGACGAACTTGGCCTTGGTGGCGGTCTTGATGATCTTGATCGCCTCGTCGATGGCGTACGCCTTACCCGGGACGACTGCGGCCTTGATGGCCTTCTCGCGCTTGCTCATTGCCATGTCTTAACCCTCCACCACCAGGCCCATGCTGCGGGCCGAACCCGCAATCGTCTTCACCGCCGCATCGAGGTCGGCCGCCGTCAGGTCGGGCTCCTTCTGCTTGGCGATGGCTTCCAGCTGGGCGCGGGTGACCTTGCCGACCTTCTCGGTGTTCGGGCGCTTGGAACCGGACGTGATGCCGGCAGCCTTCTTCAGCAGCACCGTGGCCGGGGTCGACTTGGTGATGAAGGTGAACGTACGGTCGGAGTACGCGGTGATGATGACCGGGGTCGGCAGACCCGGCTCGAGCTTGGAGGTCGCGGCGTTGAAGGCCTTGCAGAACTCCATGATGTTCAGGCCGCGCTGGCCCAGCGCCGGACCCACCGGCGGGGACGGGTTGGCCTGGCCGGCCTTGACCTGCAGCTTGATGTAACCGACTACTTTCTTAGCCATTTCTTCTCTCCGGGTGCTAGCGCCTGGACCTCAGGCTCCCCATCGCGCCGGGAAAATCACGTGTCCCGACATCACGTTTGAACCTGGGGTTGCCGCTGACACGGCAACGGCCGCCCTGCGGCGGCCGGTGTTCCGGCCCGCGCCAGAGGCAGCGAGCCGGCAAGTATAGCAGAGATTTAGGCCTTTTCGACCTGGCCGAATTCGAGCTCGACCGGGGTCGAGCGGCCGAAGATCAGCACCGCCACGCGCAGGCGGCTCTTCTCGTAGTTGATTTCCTCGACCACGCCGTTGAAGTCGTTGAACGGGCCGTCGATGACGCGGACCATCTCGCCGGGCTCGAACAGGACCTTCGGCTTGGGCTTCTCGACGCCTTCCTGAACGCGCTGCAGGATGGCATCGGCCTCGCGGTCGGCGATCGGGAGCGGACGATCGGCGGTGCCGCCGATGAAGCCCATGACCTTCGGGGTCTCCTTGACCAGGTGCCAGCTCTCGTTGTCCATGCGCGGGATGCCCGCCTCTTCATGGGTCGCGATCTGGACCAGCACGTAGCCGGGGAAGAACTTGCGTTCGGAACGGCGCTTCTGGCCCGAGCGCATCTCGACCACTTCCTCGGTCGGGACGAGCACTTCGCCGAACTTGTCCTGCATGCCGTCACGGGCGATGCGGTCGCGCAGCGCCTGCGCCACGGACTTCTCGAAGCCCGAATAGGCGTGGACGACGTACCAGCGCTTGTGCACTTCGGTCATTTGCTTACTGCCCCAGAATCAACTTGACCAGGAACTGGATGAGCAGGTCCATGGCGGCCAGGATCAGGCTCAGCACGGCCACCGCGATGATCACCACCCAGGTGGTGCGCATCGCTTCCTGACGGGTCGGCCAGACGACCTTGCGCAGCTCGAAGCGCGACTCGGAGAGGAACTCGCGGGTCTGCAGCCCCTTGGCGCTGGTCAGGAACACGACAGCGGCGAGCACGAGGCCGGCGGCCACGGCGCCCGCGCGGGCGATACCCGCCCACTGGTCGAAGTAGATGTACGTAGCCACGCCAGCGGCCACCAGCAGCACCGCAAGTGCGTACTTGACGATGTCGCCGGCGGAACCGGACCCGGGTTGTTCGACCTTGCTGTTCATCCGATCCATCGCGCGGCAGCCGCGCCGCGTCTGTAGAGGGAAAGACCGACCACGTCTGACCGGGCTTCTGCGGAGGACCCGCATGGGTTGGCACGCCAGGAGGGACTCGAACCCCCAACCTGCGGTTTTGGAGACCGCTGCTCTGCCAATTGAGCTACTGGCGTATGGAACTAGTGTAGGGCTTTCTCAGACGGCAAGGGCGGACCGAAGCCCGCCCTGCTGTCGATTCCGGCGTCGCCTAGCCGCAGGGCGCGTCCAGGTCGTCGGATCCCGCTCTCGCGGAAGCGCCCTGCGCGCCAAGGCGCGCAGGGCCGGTTTGTTACTTCAGAATCTTCGCCACCACGCCGGCGCCGACCGTACGGCCGCCTTCGCGGATCGCGAAGCGCAGGCCTTCGTCCATCGCCACCGGGTTGATCAGCGTGACCGACATCTTGATGTTGTCGCCCGGCATGACCATCTCGACGCCTTCCGGCAGCGTCACCGCGCCGGTGATGTCGGTCGTGCGGAAGTAGAACTGCGGGCGGTAGCCCTTGAAGAACGGCGTGTGACGGCCGCCTTCGTCCTTCGACAGCACGTACACCTCGGCTTCGAACTCGGTGTGCGGGGTGATCGAACCCGGCTTGGCCAGCACCTGGCCGCGCTCCACGTCGTCACGCTTGGTGCCGCGCAGCAGCAGACCGGCGTTGTCGCCCGCCTGGCCCTGGTCCAGCAGCTTGCGGAACATCTCGACGCCGGTGACCGTGGTCTTCTGCGTCGGGCGGATGCCGACGATTTCGATTTCGTCGCCCACCTTGATGATGCCGCGCTCGATACGGCCGGTCACCACGGTGCCGCGGCCCGAGATCGAGAATACGTCTTCCACCGGCATCAGGAACGGCTTGTCGACGTCACGCTGCGGCTCCGGAATGAACGTGTCCAGCGCGTCCACCAGCTTCAGGATCGCCGGCACGCCGATTTCCGACTGGTCGCCTTCCAGCGCCAGACGCGCCGAACCCTTGATGATCGGGGTGTCGTCGCCCGGGAACTCGTACTTCGTCAGCAGCTCGCGCACTTCCATCTCGACGAGCTCCAGCAGCTCGGCGTCGTCCACCATGTCGGCCTTGTTCAGGAACACCACGATGTACGGCACGCCCACCTGGCGCGACAGCAGGATGTGCTCGCGCGTCTGCGGCATCGGGCCGTCAGCGGCCGAGCACACCAGGATCGCGCCGTCCATCTGCGCCGCACCCGTGATCATGTTCTTCACGTAGTCGGCGTGGCCCGGGCAGTCCACGTGCGCGTAGTGGCGCGTCGGGCTTTCGTACTCGACGTGCGCCGTCGAGATCGTGATGCCGCGCGCCTTCTCTTCCGGCGCCGCGTCGATCGCGTCGTACGCCTTGAACTCGCCACCGAAACGCTCCGCGCCCACCTTCGTCAGCGCCGCCGTCAGCGTGGTCTTGCCGTGGTCGACGTGACCGATCGTGCCCACGTTCACGTGCGGCTTGGTGCGCTCAAACTTACCCTTGGCCATGACAGTCGACTCTCGCTTAAGGACGGAATTACGGGTGGTACGGAAAGATGGTGCTCACGACTGGAATCGAACCAGCGACCTCCTCCTTACCAAGGAGGTGCTCTACCGACTGAGCTACGTGAGCAGGTTGTTCCAGCAGTTCGTCTGTCGCGGCATCAATGGAGCGGGAGACGGGAATCGAACCCGCACCATCAGCTTGGAAGGCTGAGGTTCTACCATTGAACTACTCCCGCGCCGGACAAACCTGCTTGGGTACTGCGCCGACAGGTGGTAAGTCCGTCGGGTCTTGCATCCACCAGACCTTGCTTGAAGCCGGGCCGGATTGGAACTGGTGGAGGGAGGTGGATTCGAACCACCGAAGGCGTAAGCCAGCAGATTTACAGTCTGCCCCCGTTGGCCGCTTGGGTATCCCTCCAAAAGAGCCCGCAATTTTGGGGCTGGGATCCGGGGTTGTCAACGCGTTTCACGCATCAATTTTCGCGCGATGCGCCCTGGGGCACTTTCCCGGTCCTTCAGGCCCGCCGACGAACGGCAGGCCAGCGCCTTACACGTTGAAGCGGAAGTGCAGCACGTCGCCTTCCTGGACGCGATATTCCTTGCCTTCCAGGCGCAGGCGCCCGGCATCGCGCGCGCCGGATTCGCCCTTGTACTTGATGAAATCGTCGAACGCGATGGTTTCGGCGCGGATGAAGCCCTTCTCGAAGTCGGTGTGGATCACCGCCGCGGCCTGCGGCGCGGTCGCGCCGGCCTTCACGGTCCAGGCGCGGACTTCCTTCACGCCGGCGGTGAAGTAGGTCTGCAGGCCCAGAAGCTTGTACGCGGCGCGGATCACCCGGTTCAGGCCGGGCTCGTCCAGGCCCAGGTCGGCCAGGAACGCATCGCGGTCGGCATCGTCGAGCTGGCTCAGCTCTTCCTCGATCGCCGCGCAGACCGGCACGACTTCGGCGCCCTCGGTCACCGCGCGGGCGCGCACGGCGTCCAGGTGCGGGTTGTTCTCGAAGCCGTCCTCGAGCACGTTGGCGACGTACATCACCGGCTTGAGCGTGAGCAGGAAAAGATCGCGCAGCACGAGCCTGTCATCGTCCGACAGCCCCAGCGCGCGCGCCGGCTTGCCGTCGTCGAGACCCGCGCGAACGCGACCCAGCACTTCCACGCGGATCTTCGCGTCCTTGTCGCCGGTCTTGGCCGAGCGCTCGGCGCGCTGCAGGGCCTTCTCCACCGACTCCAGGTCGGCGAGCGCGAGCTCGGTGTCGATCGTGTCGATGTCGGAAATCGGATCGATGCGGTTGCTGACGTGGATGACGTCGTCGTTCTCGAAGCAGCGCACGACGTGCGTGATCGCATCGACTTCGCGGATGTGCGCGAGGAACTTGTTGCCCAGGCCTTCGCCGCTCGCGGCACCGGCGACGAGGCCGGCGATGTCGACGAACTCCACCGCGGTCGGAATGACCTTCTGCGGCTTGACGATCTCCGACAGCGCATTGAGGCGCGGATCCGGCACCGGCACGACGCCGACGTTCGGCTCGATCGTGCAGAACGGGAAATTGGCCGCGGCGATGCCGGCCTTGGTCAGGGCGTTGAAGAGGGTCGACTTGCCGACGTTCGGCAGGCCGACGATGCCGCATTTGATGCCCATGGCGGTGTTCCGTGATTCGGGATTCGTGATTGGCGACTCGCTGCGCTCGCTGCGAATCGACAATCACCAATCGCGGATCATCGGCTGGTGTGCAGCCGCTTCATGGCTTCGTTGAAATCGCCGGCGACCGCCAGCGGAAGCACGTCGTCGGCATCGCCGATGGCGCGCAGGATCGACGCTTCATCGTCCACGCCGGGCTTGCCAAGCACCCAGGACGTCACGCGGTCCTTGTGGCCCGGGTGACCGATGCCGATGCGGAGGCGGTGGTACTTGCCGTGGCCGAGCAGCCTGGTGATGTCGCGCAGGCCGTTCTGGCCGCCGTGGCCGCCGTCGAACTTCAGGCGCGCGGTACCGGGAGCGAGATCCAGTTCGTCGTGGACGACCAGCATCTGTTCCGGCTCGATCTTCCAGTAGCGCAGCGCCGCCGTGACCGACTTGCCGGAAAGGTTCATGTACGTGGCCGGCTTGAGCAGCCACACGGGCCGGCCGGCGATATCGACCTTGGCGGTCTCGCCGAACAGCTTGGATTCCAGGCCGAAGCGGACACCCTGGCGCAACGCGAGGGCGTCCACAAACCAGAACCCGGCGTTGTGCCGGGTCCGGAGATGTTCGGCACCGGGATTTCCCAGGCCGACGAGGAGGCGCAAACCGTCCATCGTGAAGTCACGCCGCAACCTGCCCGCCCGCGCGGGCAGGTCGTCGGGACGCGATTACTTCTCGTCCTTCTTGGCGGCCTTGGTGGCCGGCACTTCGGCCGACGGAGCCTCGGCCGACTCTTCGGCTTCGACGCGGCCATGCTTGGCGATCACGACGGCGACGTCGTGTTCCTTGCCCAGCTTCAGTTCCGGCAGCTCGACGCCCTTGGGCAGCTTGATGTCGGACAGGTGGACGATGTCGCCGACCTTCAGCGCCGACAGGTCGATCTCGATGAACTCCGGCAGGTCGCGCGGCAGGCAGCTGACGGTGACTTCGTTGAGTTCGTGCGTGATCACGACGTCGGCCGACTTGCCGGCCGGCGAGCCTTCCTGGCCGATGAAGTGCAGCGGCACCGACGCCTTCAGCGCGGCGTTCAGATCAACGCGCTGGAAGTCCAGGTGCATGATGATCTGCTTGAACGGATGGCGCTGGATGTCGCGCAGGAGCACGGCTTCGACGGTGCCGTCGATGTCGAGGTTCAGGATCGACGAGTAGAACCACTCGTTCTGCTGGGCCAGCCAGATCTTCTCGTGGTCGAGCTGGATCGCCTTCGGCTCGGACTTGCCGCCGTAGACGATGGCCGGGATGCTGGCGGCGTGGCGAAGGCGGCGGCTCGCACCCTTCCCTTCGACCTTGCGGCCAGTGGCCTTGAGGGTATGTTCGGACATTTTCGTTTACTCACTTACTTCGTTATGCCGCCTCGCGGCGGCGATGTGACTCTTCCGCGACCAGAAGAGCCTTTGGACCGGGACCGGAAACCGCTCCCGGAAAACTTCAATCCACGTACAGCGAACTGACCGACTCGCCGAACGCCACGCGCCGGATCGTCTCGGCCAGCAGCTCGGCGACGCTGAGCTGGCGGATCTTGCCGCAGGCCCGCGCCGCGTCGGAGAGGCGGATGGTGTCGGTGACCACCAGCTCGTCGAGCTGCGACCTGGTCACGTTGTCCATTGCCGCGCCCGACAGCACCGGATGCGTGCAGTACGCGACCACCTTGGTCGCGCCCTGCGCCTTGAGCGCGTTCGCCGCGGCGCACAGCGTGCCGGCGGTATCGACGATGTCGTCGACGAGCACGCAGGTCTTGCCGGCGACGTCACCGATGATGTTCATCACCGTGGCGACGTTGGCGCGCGGACGGCGCTTGTCGATGATCGCCAGATCCGCGTCGTCCAGGCGCTTGGCGATCGCGCGCGCACGCACCACACCGCCGACGTCGGGCGAGACCACCACCATGTTTTCCGTACCGTGCGCGCGCCAGATGTCGGCGAGCAGCAGCGGCGAGGCGTACACGTTGTCGACCGGGATGTCGAAGAAGCCCTGGATCTGGTCGGCGTGGAGGTCGACCGTCAACACGCGATCGGTACCGACCGCGCTGAACATCTTCGCCGCGACCTTCGCCGTGATCGGCACGCGCGAGGAACGCGGGCGGCGATCCTGGCGGGCGTAGCCGAAGTACGGCACCACCGCGGTCACGCTGGCGGCCGAGGCGCGCTTGAGCGCATCCACCAGCACCAGCAGTTCCATGAAGTTCTCCGCCGTGGGGGCGTTCGTCGGCTGGATGACGAACACTTCCTGGCGGCGCACGTTCTCCTCGATTTCCACCTGCACTTCGCCGTCGGAGAAACGGCCGACCAGCGCCTTGCCCAGGCGGATGCCGAGTTCCCTGCACACCGAATCGGCGAGCGGGCGGTTGGCGTTACCGCTGAAAATCAGCAGGTTGCGATCGTTCTGCATGGTCGGGCCGGTCGAGGATCAAGGATTCGGGATTGGGGATTCGACGAACCGAATCCCCAATCCCGAATGCCCGATCCCTCAAGCAAGTGGTTCCGGATGGAGTTGGCAGGGGCGGTAGGATTCGAACCTACGGATGCCGGGATCAAAACCCGGTGCCTTGGGCCACTTGGCGACGCCCCTGCAGTGGAGCCCGTCAGGGCGCCGGTGTTGCCTGTTTCGTCCAGTCCGCCAGTGCACGGTGCAGCGGCGAGGCGTGCGCCCCTTCCGCCACCCAGGCGCGAAGCCCGGTCGGCAATGCGGCCAGCGCCGCTTCGGCGGCTTCGCGCGTGGCGAATTCGACGAAGCACCCGCTGCCGGAACCGGTCAGGCGTGGCGAGCCGATCCGCGACAGCGCAGCAAAGACAGCCTCGACGGCTGGCTCGCGCGCGCGCAATACCGGCTCGAACGCATTCCCGAGCGGCCCACCCGAAACGAAGTCCGATATTGTCGCGGCCGGGGCATCACGCGTCAATTCAGGGGCTTTGAACAAAGTCGCCGTCGGCGCGTGCACGCCGGGGTCGGCCAGGACATACCAGGCCGGTGGCAGTTCGACCGGCGAAAGCCGCTCCCCCACCCCCTCGGCCCACGCGTTCTCACCGCGCACGAAGACGGGAACGTCGGCACCAAGTTTCAGGCCCAGCTCGGCGAGCCGGTCGGTGCCCAGCCCTGTGCCCCAGAGCGCATCCAGCCCGACCAGCACCGATGCGGCGTCCGACGATCCGCCGCCGAAACCGCCTCCTGCCGGAATCCGCTTGTCGATGATGATGTCGGCACCTTGGGTGCAGTTCGCAGCCGATTGCAGCAGTTTGGACGCACGCACCGTCAGGTCGTCGGCCTCCTCGACCCCCGGCACGGAGACCCCATGCCGCCGGATCCGCCCGTCATCGCGAACCCGCAACCGCACGGTGTCGCCCCATTCGAGGATCCGGAACACCGTCTGCAGCAGGTGATAGCCGTCGTCGCGCCGACCGGTGATCCGCAGGAACAGGTTCAGCTTGGCCGGCGCGGGCCAGAGGGTCCACGCCGGAGTCGGTGCAATCCCGGTCATGGCGTCGCGCCGGGCGTCCACTGGTCGACGATCAGGCGGACCTTCGCCTCGCCCTGCGTCGCGGTCAGGCGGGCAGGCAGGACCGGTCCGCTTGCGACATCCGGCTGCCACTGCGTGTAGTCGATGGTCCAGCCAGCCTGGGTCAGGCGCACCGGGCGGTCGCCTTCGCCGTAGACGACGCGCGCCTCGCCGAAGCGCCCGGCGTCCGCGCCCACGCCGCGGACCCAATCGGCCATCGCGCGCACGGGAATGTTCCAGCCGGTGGTCTCGCGCAGCATGGCCTCGACGTCGGCCGCCTCGCGCGGCCCGCCTTCGATGCCTTCGAGCCGGCCGCCGCCGGCATCGCCGCTCAGGCGCCAGCTCTGCCGCGTCACCGGCGCGCCCAGCGACATCGTGTAGCGATCGCCCGTTTGCTGCCAGTCGATGCGCCCGCTCCCGCCCTGCTTGCCGTTCGACACTGCGATGCGCCCGGACAGCGACCAGTCCGTCAGCGCCGCGCGACGTTCGTCCTGCGCCCGCGCGTTCGCGGCATCGACCGGTACCTGCGGCGCGCGCGTCGGCTGCGAGACGCAACCCGCGAGGGTCAGCGCCAGCATCGCCGGCGCGAGGAACGCGTGGATCGCCTTCATGCGCCGGTCTTCTCCAGCGCGCGCTTGAGCGCACGGTTGTCCGGATCGATCTTGCGCGCCTGCTCGAAAACCTTGCGCGCCTCGTCCCTGCGGCCGAGCTCCCACAGGACCTCCGCCAGGTGCGAGGCGATTTCCGCATCCTTCTGCAAGGTCAGCGCGCGGCGCAGCTCGACCAGCGCTTCCTCCTTGCGGCCCAGGCGATAGAGCACCCAGCCGTAGCTGTCGATGATCGCGGCGTTGTCCGGCTCGGCGGTGCGCGCGCGCTCGATCAGCTGCAGCGCTTCCTGGTAGCGCGTGGTGCGATCGGCCAGCGTGTAGCCCAGCGCGTTTAGCGCGGCCACGTTGTCGGGTTCGGCGACCAGGATCTTGCGAAGGTCGGCCTCGGCGCGCGGGATGTCGTCGCGGCGCTCCCAGCTCAGCCCGCGTGCGTAGAGGATTTCCGGATCGTCCGGGAAGGCCGCCAGTCCGCGCGCGTACGCTTCCATTTCGCCCGTGGCGTCGTCGTCCTTGTCGCGCAGGGAAGCTTCCAGCAGGTAGGCATCGCGGCGCGCTTCGTCGTCGGCCGCCGCGTCGGCCTGCAGCTCGCGCAGCGACTTGTAGGCCTCGTCGCCCCGCTTGAGTTCGTGCAGCACGTTCGCCGCGCGCAGCCGCGCAGACCAGCGCTGGTCGCCGCCTGGCACGCCGCGATACCAGGCGAGCGCCTCGTCGTTGCGCTCGAGGAATTCGGCGATCTGCCCCAGCAGCAGGCGACGCTGCGGATCGGGGTCGCTCGAACGCGTACGCAGTTCGTCGTACAGCCGGCCGAGCGCGGTCTTGTCCTCGGCCTGCGCGAGCAGCGCCGCGCGCAACGCGAAGGTCTGGTCGTCCTGCGGGCCCTTGGCGAGCACGTTCTCGGCCGCGTTGTAGTCGCCCAGGCGGTGGTATTCGTCGGCGATCGCGCGACGCAGGTCGGCATCGTCGCCGGCCTGGCCGGTGAGGGAGGCCAGCAGCTCGCGAGCCTCATCGGTCTTGCCGGCCTCGCGCAGCTGGCTTGCGCGCAGCAGGCCGACGCGCGCCTCGCCGGGGAAACGCTCGACGACCTCGGCAACGATGCGCTCGACCAACTCCGGCTGCTCCAGCGCCTGCGCCAGCCCGCCGAATGCCAGCCACGCCTGCAGCTTGTCGGGAATACGCCCGCCGTCGACGAGCTTCTCCAGCAGCCGCGCCGCCTGCTTCGGATCGCGCGCCCCGCCCGACAGCACGCCCAGCACCTGGCGCCAGCCGGCGTCGCCCGGCGATTGCAGCAGCGCCGTCAGGTGCTTGCGGGCTTCGCGCTCGTTGCCGCGGCGGATCGCCAGCACGGCCTCGGCGGCGGTCAGGCTCAGCCCCTCGCCGCCCTGCTCGCGCCACAGGTCCAGCGCCTGCGCGGCGCGCTTGTCGTCCTTGGCGAGCAGCGCGATGCGCGTCGCGCGCTCGGCCAGCGCGACGTCGTCTGCCTGTCGCGCCGCGTCCAGGTACGCCTGCGCGGCGTCGTCCAGACGGCCGGACTGCAGCGCGAATTCGCCCGCGAGCAGCGATTCCAGCGAGGCGCCGGTCGGATCGGCCGGTGCCGGCGGCTCCTTCTCGGCCGCCCACAGAGGCGTGAGGGCGAACGCGGCGATGAGGGCGAACGTGACGGGAGCGAAACAGTGCGTGCGCGAGCCAGCGGGCATTCGAACGGGCCTGAGGGAAGCCGGGACGGGACGGGGCCGGTAGAATGTCGGCCTCCGGGTAGCCAGCAGCTTATCGCAAGCACCTGAACGAGAGTCCGGCGTCAATGAGTTTGTTCGTACTAGGCATCAACCACCAGACCGCGCCGGTCAGCCTGCGCGAGCGCGTGGCGTTCTCGGCCGATACGGTGCCGGCCGCGCTGGATGCCCTGAAGACGCTGCCGCAGGTGCAGGAAGTCGCCCTGCTCTCCACCTGCAACCGGACCGAGCTCTACGCGGTGTCCAACGACGACGGACAGGCGCTGGCCGACTGGCTGGCGACGCATCCGGACGACGTCGGCGATCTGCACGCCTATCTCTACCGCCATCGCGACGCCGATGCCGTGCGCCATCTGTTCCGGGTGGCGACGGGCCTCGACTCGCTCGTGCTCGGCGAACCGCAGATCCTCGGCCAGGTGAAGGACGCGTGGGCCACCGCGCGCCACGCCGGCACGCTCGGCAGCCAGCTCGACCGCCTGTTCCAGCACGCCTTCACCACCGCCAAGCGCGCGCGCACCGACACGCGCATCGGCGCCAATCCGGTGTCGGTCGCTTCCGCCGCGGTGCGCCTGGCGCAGGAATCCTTCGCCCGGCTGGAAGACTCCACGGTGCTGATGATTGGCGCCGGCGAGACCATCGAGCTGGCCGCGCGCCACCTCGTGCAGGCGCGCGCCAAACGTCTTCTCGTCGCCAACCGCACGCTCGCGCATGCGCAGGAACTCGCCAGCCGCCACGGCGGCTTCGCGCTGCCGCTGAGCGAGATCGACAAGCATCTCGGCGAGGCCGACGTGGTGATTTCCGCCACCGCCAGCCGCGATCCGATCCTGCAGCGCCCGCAGGTCGCCGCCGCGCTTGCCACGCGCAAGCATCGGCCGATGCTGCTGCTCGACCTTGCCGTGCCGCGCGACATCGCACCCGACGTGGCCGAGCTCAAGGACGTGTTCCTCTACACGGTGGACGATCTGGAACGCGCCATCGAGGACAACCGCCGCAGCCGCCGCGAAGCCGCGACGGAAGCCGAAGCGATCGTCGAACTGCAGGTCGCGCGCTTCACCGAAACCATGGCCGCCAGCACGCGCACCGAGCCGCTCAAGCGCCTGCGCGCGCACGGCGAAGCCGCCAAGGCCGACGTGCTGGCGCGCGCGCAGCAGCAGCTCGCCGCCGGGCAGGCGCCGGAGGACGTGCTGAACTTCCTCGCGCACACCCTCACCAACCGCCTGCTGCACGCGCCGACGATCGCGTTGCGCGAAGCCGCACTGACCGGCAATGCGGAACTCGCGCGCGCGGCGGAGAAACTCTTCGCGCAGAGCGAGGAACGAGTGGACAGGAACGAGATACGAGTGGACGAGGGCGGCAAACGGGAAGCCTAGCGACCTTCATGTCGCCGCCTGTACCCGTTTCCCACTCCTCCACACTCGTTGCTCGCCCCATGACGCCCAGCCTGCGCCGCAAACTCGAAGCACTCGCCGAACGCCGCGACGAACTCGAACGCCTGCTCTCCGACGCCGACGTCATCGGCGACGCGGACCGTTTCCGCCGCTTCTCGCGCGAATTCGCCCAGCTGGAACCGGTCGCGAACGCGCTGAAGGCCGAAGCGCAGGCGAAGGACGACCTCGCCGCCGCGCAGGCGATGCGCGAGGACCCCGAACTGGCGGAACTCGCCGCCGACGAAATCGCCGCCGCACAGGAACGCCTGGAGCGCCTGGACGCCGAACTGCTCGCGCACCTGATCCCCAAGGACCCGCGCGACGAAGGCGACCTGTACCTGGAAGTACGCGCCGGCACCGGCGGCGACGAGGCGGCCATCTTCGCCGGCGACCTGTTCCGCATGTACGCGCGCTACGCCGAGCGGCAGGGCTGGAAGGTCGAGATCGAATCGGCCAGCCCCGGCGAACACGGCGGCTTCAAGGAAGTCATCGCGCGAGTGGAAGGCCGCGGCGCGTATTCCCGGCTGAAGTTCGAATCCGGCACGCACCGCGTGCAGCGCGTGCCGGAAACCGAATCGCAGGGCCGCATCCACACCTCGGCGGCGACGGTGGCCATCATTCCGCTGGAAGCCGAAGGCGATCCCATCGAGATCAACCCCGCCGACCTGAAGGTGGACACGTTCCGCTCCAGCGGCGCGGGCGGCCAGCACGTCAACAAGACCGAGTCGGCGATCCGCATCACCCACGTGCCCAGCGGCATAGTGGTCGAGAGCCAGACCGAACGCAGCCAGCACGCCAACCGCGACAAGGCGATGAAACGCCTGGCCGCGATGCTGGCCGAAGCGCAGGCCGCGAAGGCCGCGGCGGCGCAGGCCTCGATGCGCAAACTGCAGGTCGGCAGCGGCGACCGCAGCCAGCGCATCCGTACCTACAACTTCCCGCAGGGCCGCATCACCGACCACCGCGTCGAAGGCCTCACGCTTTACGACCTGCCCAACGTCATCCAGGGCGACCTGGACGAACTCGTCGCGCGCCTCCAGCACGAGCACCAGGCGGACGAGCTGGCGCGTTTGACGCAGGAAGGCTGACGCTGCGCTTTGAGCCCCCTCCCACCGCGAGAGGGGCGGGCTTGAGTGACAACAACGGAGCCGAAGTGTTCGCGCCCCCGTGCGCTACCGCGCTGCGCGTGTGCCGAAGGGAGCACAGCTACAATCGCAGCACCCGAGCACGGACCCGCCCCATGCCCCTCGCGATCGCACGCGCCACGCTGGACGACCTCGACGACGTCGTACCGCTGTTCGACGCCTACCGCCGCTTCTACGCGCAGCCCTCGGACGAAGCGCGTGGCCGCGCCTTCCTCGAAGCGCGCCTGCGCGCCGGCGAATCGGTCATCCTCATCGCACGCGATGGCGAACGCGCGGTCGGCTTCACCCAGCTCTATCCGATGTTCTCTTCGGTCCGCACCGGGCGGTTGTGGATCCTCAACGACCTCTACGTCGATGCCGATGCACGCCGTATCGGCGCCGGCCGCGCGCTGCTCGACGCCGCGACGGATTTCGCCCGCGCCGACGGTGCCGTCGGCATCACCCTGGAAACCACGCGCGACAACGCCACCGCACGCGCGCTTTATCGCACCGCCGGATGGGAAGAAGCGGACACGCAGTGGTACGGCCTGTCGTTCGCGAACGGGCGCCAATGAACCACGCCGATCCGCGCATCGAGTTGCGTCGCGCACTGGAGCGCAATCCGGCCGACGGATACGCGTGGATCCTGCTGGCCGAACACGAACTCGATCGCGGCGACGCGGTGGCCGGCGAAACCGCGGCGCGGCGCGCGCTGGCGCTGCGGCCGGGGCATCCGGAAGCGCTCGCGCGCCTGGGCCGCGCGCAGTGGATGCAGGGACACCGAGAGGACGCCGTCGCCAGCCTGCGCGCGGCCGCGAACAATGCGCCGGACCATCCCGGCATCGCGGTGTGGCTCGGCCATGCGCTGGAGGACACCGGTGAAGCCGAAGCCGCGTCCGAAGCATATGCGCGCGCGCACGCACTGGCGCCGCAGGAACCGCAGATCGCCGCCTACCTGCTCGCGTGGCGACGCAAGCTGTGCGACTGGCGCGACCTGGACACGCTCGCGATGCAGGTGCGCGCGGCGGTGAACGACGGCACGGCGTCGGTGGAACCGTTCGCCTTCCTCAGCGAGGACGCGAGCGCCGCCGAACAGCTGCGCTGCGCGCGCCTTCGCGCCGTCGTACTGTCGCGGCAGATCCGCCCGATGCCATCCGCGCCGCCGCGCACGCGCGGCCGCCTGCGCGTGGGTTTCCTGTCCAACGGCTTCGGCGCGCATCCGACCGGCCTGCTGACGGCGGCGATGTTCGAGCGATTGCGCGCGCTCGACGAACTCGACCTCCACCTGTTCGCACTGGACGCCGACGATCGCAGCCCGATCCGCACGCGCCTGCACGCAGCGGCGCACGTGCTGCACGACGTATCGCAGCAACCGCACGCGCGCGTCGCGCAGCGCATTCGCGATGCCGGCATCGACGTGCTGTTCGACCTGCGCGGCTGGGGCGGCGGCGGCACGCCGGAAGTGCTGGCGATGCGGCCCGCGCGCGTGCAGGTGAACTGGCTCGCGTATCCCGGCACCTCGGGCGCGCCGTGGATCGACTTCGTGCTGGCCGACGGCTTCGTGCTGCCCGAATCGATGGAAAGCGCCTTCAGCGAACAGGTGGTCCGCCTGCCGCGCTGCTTCCAGCCTTCCGACACGACGCGCGCGATCCCGCCGCCGCCTTCGCGCGCCGAATGGGGGCTGCCCGAGGACGCGATCGTGCTGTGCTGCTTCAACAACAGCTACAAGCTCAACCCGCGCAGCATGGCGCGTGCGTTCACGATATTGCGCGATGCGCCGGGAAGCGTGCTGTGGCTGCTGTCCGGCCCGGGCCACGCCGATGCGCGGCTGCGCGCGGCGGCGCAGGCGAACGGCGTCGATCCACAACGCCTGGTCTTCATGCCCAAGCAGCCGCACGCCGCGTACATGGCGCGCCTGCAGCATGCCGACCTGTTCCTCGACACCGAACCGTACAACGCCCACACCACCGCTTCCGACGCGCTGTGGGCCGGCTGTCCCGTGCTGACGCGCCCCGGCGACACGTTCGCCGCGCGCGTCGCCGGCAGCCTGAACCATCATCTGGGCATGGCCGGGATGAACGTCGATACCGATGAAGCCTTCGTCGCGCGCGGCATCCAACTGGCGCGCGATCCGGCGGCGGTGCGTGCGCTACGTGCGGAACTCGCACGGCGTCGCAGCGACAGCGGCCTGTTCGACATGACCGGCTTCGCCCGCGATTTCACCGACGCCGTGCAACGCATGGCGCGATCCCCTGTTGCGTAGGAGTACGCTCCCCCCATGACCGCCACCGCCGATCTCATTCCGCTCAACCTGTGCGTGCTGACCGTGTCCGACACGCGCACGCCCGCCGAGGACACTTCCGGCGATTACCTCGTGCAGTCGCTCACCGACGCCGGCCATCGCCTCACCGAGCGCGCCCTGCTGAAGGACGACCGCTACCAGTTGCGCGCGGTCGTCTCGCGCTGGATCGCCGACGAGAACGTGGACGGGGTGCTGGTCACCGGCGGCACCGGCTTCACCGGCCGCGACTCCACGCCCGAAGCGCTGCTGCCGCTGCTCGACAAGCAGATGGACGGCTTCGGCGAATTGTTCCGCGCGGTGAGCTTCGAGGAGATCGGCACCTCGACGCTGCAGTCGCGCGCCTTCGCCGGGCTGGCGAACGGCACGTTCGTGTTCGCATTGCCGGGTTCGACGTCGGCATGCCGCACGGCGTGGGAGAAGATCATCCGCACGCAGCTGGATTCGCGCACGAAGCCCTGCAACCTCGCCACGCTGCGCCCGCGCTTGCGCGAGCGCTGACGCGCGCGTCACCACGGTCTCCGGATCCTTGGTTCGGCGCAGTTCCTTCCCGCGTTGGAGTCAGACATGCCGCTGGACACCACCCTGCGATTGCTCGCCAAGGCCAGCGGCATGAGCGCCGCCGACATCGCCACCGCGATCCCGCGCGCCGGCGCGGCGACGGTGAGCGCGTGGCTGCGCGGCGACAGGCTTCCCGGACGCGAACAGCTCGACGCACTCGCACGCGCCTTCGGCGTGCCGGCCGGCGCGTTGCTCGCGGAACTGGCGAGCACGCTCGACCCCGCGCGCACACAGGGCGAACACGACCTGCTCGCCGCATATCGCGCGCTCGACACGCGCCAGCGGGGCGCCCTGCTCGAAGTCGCGCGCAGCATGGCCGGCACGCGCCGGCGCGGCGCATCGAAGCCGAAGAAGGCGGTCGCATCGCGCGCGCGCAACCGGAGCGCATCGTGATGGGCAAGCTCAAGCGCAAGGACTACAAGGCGGCGCTGGAACCGCTGCAGATCGAACTGGTGGAAATGGCGCGCTGGCTCGCCGATACCGGCAAGCGGCTGGTGGTGCTGTTCGAAGGCCGCGACACCGCCGGCAAGGGCGGCGCGATCGACGCGATCGCCGAACACCTCAACCCGCGCCAGTGCCGCATCGTCGCGCTGCCCAAGCCGGCCGATCGCGAACAGACGCAGTGGTATTTCCAGCGTTACGTGCCGCACCTGCCGGCCGCGGGCGAGATCGCGCTGTTCGACCGCAGCTGGTACAACCGCGCCGGCGTGGAGCAGGTCATGGGCTACGCCGACGCCGAACAGGTGCGCACGTTCCTGCGCCAGGCGCCGGTGTTCGAGCAGCTGCTCGTCGACGACGGCGTGCTGCTGTTCAAGTACTGGCTGTGCTGCGACCAGGCCAGGCAGGAAGAACGCTTCGCCGAAAGGCAGGAAGACCCGCTCAAGCGCTGGAAGCTCTCGCCCATCGACGTCGCCTCGCGCGAACGCTACGAGGAGTACACGAAGGCGCGCGAGGCCATGCTCAAGGCCACCCACACGCAGCACGCACCGTGGACGCTGGTGGACTTCAACGACCAGCGGCGCGGCCGGCTGACCTTGATCCGCGACCTGCTCTCGCGCATTCCCGACAAGCGCGTGCCGGAGCACTGCATCGAATTCCCGCCGCTGGAGCGCAAGTTGAGGAAGGAGCGCTACACGGTGATCGAACCCATCGAGCCGGTCGAGCCGGACGAGGACTGATTCACCAGTTCCAGCGCACGCCCGGCTTCCCGTCCCGCGCATCGAAGCGGTTGCCGGCGAAACTGCGCTGGTAGCCGGGGTTCGCGTACCGCGCCGTGTTGCCGCCGAACTGGCGCGTCCCGCCCGCGTTCAACTGCCACCACGTGCCCGACACGTCGGCCTGGAACGGCAGGTCGCGATGGCCCGAGGCGAACACCGTTCGCGGCTCGCCCTTGAACTCGTGCCCGTACGCAGCCAGCCGCGCATGAGACGCGGCGCGCCGCGGGTGTCGGCTCCAGGCGCCGGTCGCGCGCCCAGTGCAGGCCGAGGCGCGCCGCCAGCGATTCGGCGTCGCGGAAGCGCACCTGCGCAGCGATGTCGTCGCCCTCGAAATCGTCCACGCGCGGGCCAGTCTCCGGCAGGTCCGATGAAAGGCGCCGTCACAACGTCGAACCAGGTCCAGCGCGTTCGTTACGCTTCGTGAAGCGGATGTCTCACACCGCCGAGAAACCCTGCCCCGCCTCGTCCTCGCGCGCCGGCAGGCGCTCCAGATCGTCCACGCGCGCCATCGGCGGGCCTTCGCGCAGCCACGCGGCGAGTTCGTCGATCGCCGCATCGTCGCCGGCGGCGAGCACTTCGACGCGGCCGTCGGCCAGGTTCTTCGCGAAACCGCGCAGGCCGAGCGCCTGCGCGCGGTCGCGCGTGGACGCGCGGAAGAACACGCCCTGCACCTTGCCGCTGACGACGAAGCGCGCGGCGCTCACGACTGCGCCGCCGGCGCTTGCGCGGCCGGTTCCTGCAACGGCTTGGGGCCGCCGGCCTTGGCGATCGCCGATTCGATGTCCTTCGCCGTGACCGGGCCGAGGAACCTGTCGGCGACCTTGCCGTCGGGCGCGATGAGGTACGTCATCGGCAGGCCGCGCGGCGTGGCGAAATCGGCGGGCGGATTGAACGTGTCCACCACCGCGATCGGGTACACCACCGGATGCAGCTTCAGGAACACCTTCATGTCGTCCGGCGTGATGTCCTCGTAGGCGAGGCCGACGACTTCGATGTGTTCGCGCATCGCGTCCAGCGCCGACAGCTCGGGCATCTCCTTCAGGCACGGCTTGCACCACGTGGCCCAGAAGTTCACCACGACCCACTTGCCGCGACGCGCGGCCAGATCGAACTGCTTGCCGTCGACGGTGGCGATGGTGAGCTTCGGTATTTCGGCGCCGCCCTCGCTGACCGGATGTTCCGGCGTCTGCGGCAGCGTCAGCGCGCCGGTTTCGTCGGGCGCCTGCGGTTCGGCGAGGTCGGTGTCGGCGGGTTTCTTCTGGCAGCCGGCGGCGAGCGCCGTCATCACGAATGCGACGGCAAGAAGGGAACGCACGGGTGCGCGGGACATGTCAGACCTCGTCGGCGTGGATGGAGGAGGCGCGCCGCTTGAGCAGCTCGCGCAGGGGAAGGCGGAGTTCGTCGAGCGCGGCGATCGCCGAGCGGCCCAGCGAATCGTCCCGGCACGGCAGCACCGCTTCGGTGACGGGGATGCGCAGCTGGCAGGCTTCGTACAGTTCGGCGAGCGACAGCTCGTCCAGGTCGCGCGCGAGCAGCCATTCGCCGGTCTCGGCGCGGCGCACGACGTTGATGGTGTTCAGCTGCGCCAGCATCTGCTGCACCAGCGCGTCGGTGAGCATCGGCTCCATCGCTTCGATCTGGTCGCTGTGCAGGCCGCGCCCGGTCCTGCGCGCCTCGTTGAAACGCGCGAGCAGGCGCAGCAGGCCGTAGATCTCGAAGCCCAGCGGCAGGCGCATGCCGACCGGCTGGTAGCGGAACTCGGATATCGACGACGCCAGCGACGCGCCCAGCAGGATCGCCACCCAGCTCAGGTAGATCCACAGCAGGAAGATCGGCACCACCGCGAGGGCGCCGTAGATCTTCGAATAGGAATTGAAGTTGCCCAGGTACAGGCCGATGCCCCACTTCACCATCTCGAACAGCACCGCCGCCAGCGCCGCGCCGGCGAAGGCGTGGCGCCAGTGGATCGTGCGGTGCGGGACGACGCGGTAGATCGCGGCGAAGGCGAGCAGCTCCAGCGTCATCGGCGTGAGCCGGAGCATCGCGGTCTGCAGGGTCCGACCGGCCTGCGTTTCGAACAGCGACATGGCGAAGAACTTCGCCGACATCGCCAGGCTCGCCGCGGCGATCAGCGCACCCAGGGTCAGCACCGTCCAGTACACCAGGAAGCGGCCGATGCGCGGCCGTGCCGACTTCACCCGCCAGATGCGGTTGAACGCCGCCTCCACGCCGTTGAGGGTGATCAGCAGCGACACCACCAGCGCGATCACGCCGGCGGTGGTGAGCTGGCCGACGTTCGCCGAGAACTGCTTGAGGTACGCCTCCACCGACCGCGCCGCGCTGGGCACGAAGTTGGAGAAGATGTAGTCGCTGAGGCGATCGCTCCATTCGCCGAACACCGGGAACGCCGACAGCACGCCGAACACCACCATCGACAGCGGCACCAGCGCGAACACCGTCGTGTACGCCAGCGCGCCGGCGGCCTGGAACAGGTTGTCCTCGAGGAAGCGCCGCGCGAGGAAGCGGAAGAACGTGCCCACCCGGGCGCGGTCGCGCGCGCGTTCGCTCCAGCGGTACAGGGAATCCAGTGGCTCCATGCGGCGGAGGGTAACCGATGGGGGCATGCGGCGGGGTCAGTGCAAAGCCCCTGTCCCACCGCCGAGCCCCTCTCCAATCGTTGAGCCCTTCTCATCGTCGAGCCCCGCTCCCAGCGGGAAAGGGGTTGGGTGAGGACCAACGAAGCAGCGGCTTCGAAGATCCATCAACATCGCAACGCTGCGGTTTCCAGCCTCCGCCGCTATCCTTCCCCTCCAGCTTAGGAGGACGAAATGCCCGAGATCCTGGTGCTCTACTACAGCCGCGGCGGTTCGGTGGCGCGGCTGGCGCGGCAGATCGCGCGCGGCATCGGCGAGGTCGAGGGCGTGTCCGCGCGCATCCGCACGGTGCCGCCGGTGGCGGCGGTGACGCAATCCGCGGCGCCCCCGGTGCCGGAGGACGGCGCGCCCTACGTCGAACCGCGCGACCTGGTCGAATGCGCCGGCCTGGCGCTTGGCAGTCCGACGCGCTTCGGCAACATGGCCGCGCCGGTGAAGTACTGGCTCGATGGCCTGGTCGGCGAATGGACCAGCGGCACGCTGGTCGGCAAGCCGGCGGCGGTGTTCACCTCGACCGCGACCATGCACGGCGGGCAGGAATCCACGCTGCTGACGATGATGGTGCCGCTGCTGCACCACGGCTGCGTGCTGATGGGGATTCCGTACACGGAAAGCGCACTGAGCAGCACGCGCAGCGGCGGCACGCCCTACGGCGCCTCTCACGTGGCCGGCGGTTCCGACGATCCGCAGCCGACCGAGGAGGAGGCACAGCTCGCACGCGCCCTCGGTCGCCGCCTGGCCGCGCTGGTCGCGAAGGTGGCCGTATGAACGCACGTCACATACTGGTCCTCGCGCTGCTGGCGCTGGCGGCGGTGTTCATCGCCTGGTTCGCGCCGCAATCCTCGCCCGTCGCCGAACTGCTGGTGTTCGCCTTCCCGCCGCTCGCGCTCGCCATGGGCGTGCTGCGCCGCATGCGCACCGCCCCGTTCTGGGCCGGCGTGCTGGGGCTGGCGTGGTTCAGCCACGGCGTGATGGTGGCCTGGTCGCGCCCGGCCGAACGGGGCTTCGCCCTGGCCGAGGTCGTGCTGGCGCTGGTCGTCATCTTCTCGGCGAGCCTGCCGGGCCTGCGCGCCCGCTTCGCGAAGACGAAATAGCTTTTGTAGCCCGGGTGAGCGCAGCGCACCCGGGTTGGCCTTCGGATGCATCTCCCGGGTGCGCTGCGCCCACCCGGGCTACAATTGCGCGCATCCCCACCGCGCGCACTTTCGATGGACCAGCTCTGCATCGTCACCACCGGCGGCACGATCGACAAGATCTACTTCGACGACAAGTCGGACTACCAGATCGGCGAGCCGCAGATCGGCGGCATCCTCCGCGAGCTGGGCGTGGCGTTCCAGTTCAACGTGATCCCGATCCTGCGCAAGGATTCGCTGCACATCACCGCCGAGGACCGCGAGCTGATCCGCGCCACCATCGCCGCCCAGCCTGCGCGCCACGTACTGCTCACGCACGGCACCGACACGATGGTGGAAACGGCCAAGGTGCTGGCGAACCTCAAGGACAAGACCATCGTCCTGACCGGCGCGCTGAGTCCGGCGCGATTCCGCGGTTCGGACGCCGAATTCAACGTCGGCTGCGCGGTTGGCGCCGTGCAGTCGCTGCCGGCGGGCGTGTACATCGCCATGAACGGCCGCATCTGGGACCCGATGCAGGTTCGCAAGAACGTCGCGGCGAACCGCTTCGAGCCGCTCGCCTGAGCCATCGGCGATGCGGGCCGGCACGACACCGGCCCGCAACGCGCCCGATCAGAACGTGATCGACCACTGCCGCAGGCGGCCGGTGTCGCCTCGCGCGCCATCGTAGACGCGCAGACGCCACGTGCCGTCGAGCGGCTTGTTCGACAGGTCGAGTTCCACCGTCTTCACCAGGTTGTCCGCGCTGCCGCCGCTGCGGTTGTGCAGGTTGAACGGCGTGCCGTCGGGGGCGACGAGGTCGACCTTCAGGTCGCCGCGATACGTGTGCGCGATGTCGATCGACACCGACGCATTGGCGGGCGCCCTGCCGCCGCGACCGGACACCACGATCGGGCTCTCGACCGTGCGCAGGTCGAGGATCGGGACTTCCGTGGCGTTCGCGTAGGTCCTGCGCGCGCTCGTCGTCGCGGGCGTGTAGCGGCCCACCAGCGAGGCTCCGCTGTACGCGGCGTACCCGCGCACCAGCACGTAGTACGTGCCGGCCTGCGCGACCCCGATGCTGCACGTCTCGGCATTGCCGGACCTGATCGAGCGGCACTGGTAGCTCGTCGTGGTCGGCGCGCTGCCGAACTTCACGTACAGGTCGGCGTCGCCCGTACCGCCGCTGGTGGCGAACGTCAGTCCGGTGGCACCCGCAGGCACGGCCAGCGTGAACAGCCGTTCGCCCAGCCTCGCACCCGACAGTCCGGTGACCGCCACGCCGTTGACCAGCGCGACGATCGGCGGCGGCATCACCGCTTCCACCGCCGCGCGCGCGTTGACGATGCCCGCGCCGATCGGCTGCGAGGGCGCCGACGGGAACGGCGTCGCGGTGGATTTCAGCAGCGCCTCGATCTGCGCCGGCGTCTTCGGCATCGGCGAAACCGACTGCATAAGCGCGACCACACCCGCGACGTGGGGCGCGGCCATGGACGTGCCGTGCAGCGCGGCGTACGACTCGGTCGTTGGCGAGGTCTGGCCGGCGTTGAGCGTCGAGAGGATGCCGACACCCGGCGCGGCGACGTCCACCGGCGAGCCGTGGTTGGAAAAGGACGCGCGCGTGCCGGTGGCCGTACTGGCGCCGACCACGATGACGTTGCGGCAGTTCGACGGCGTCGACAGCGATGCATCGATGTTCTCGTTGCCGGCCGCGACCACGACCGTGCTGCCGCGCGCGACAGCGACGTCGAACGCGTTCTGCAGCGTGACGCCGCATGCGCTCCGTCCGCCCAGGCTGATGTTGATGACCTCGGCGGACGTCGTGTTGCCCGGCACGCCGGGCACCGCGCCGCCGGACGCCCAGATCACGCCGTCGGCGATGTCCGAGTCGTAGGCGCCGCAGCGTCCGAGCACGCGCACCGGCAGGATCTTGGCGCCGTACGCGACACCCGCCACGCCCTTGCCGTTGTGGGTGACCGCCGCGATCGTGCCGGCGACGTGCGTCCCATGCCACAGCGAGTTGCTCGCCGCGCTTCCGTAATCGCATTCGCCTGCCCTGACCCAGTCCCCCGGATCGCGTGCATCGGAATCGCGGCCGTCGCCATCGTTGCCCATCCACGCATCGCTGACGAAGTCGTACCCCGGCAGCACGTTCGCACCGAGGTCGCTGTGATTCACGATGCCCGAGTCGACCACGGCAACCACGACGCCGGCGCCGCTGGCGACATTCCATGCCTGGTCCGCACGGATGCCGTAGGCGCCGGCATAACCCCACTGCTCGCCATAACGCGTGTCGTTGGGCGTGAGCAGGGCGTGGTTGAGTTTGTCGACTTCGACGTACTCGACATCCGGGTCGGCCGCGAGGCGGCGCATCAGCGATTCGGCTTCGACGCGATCGAGCTTGCGGCTGGCACGGATCACGTCGGCGCCATTCGCCATGCGCCGCAGCGGTTGCAGTTGCGTGGCGCGGCCGGTGGTCGTCGCGGCGGCGCCCAGGGTCGAGCGCAGCACGGCGGCATCGCGCCGCGGCGCGGAGCCGTCGCGGTATCGGACGATGTAACGATCGGTGCCGGCGGGGACGTCGGTGCCGGACAGGTGGACCCGCGCGTCCTGTGCGAGGACGGGCGGGATGCCCGTCAAAGCCGCGAGCGCGGCGAACGAAAGCGCCCACAGGCGCCGGGCGCGCCGGGTGGCGTGCGATTGGAGGGACATGTTGGAGGTTCCGTTGAGAGCGGGACGCGCGCATGCGCGCGCACCGATCGTCGACGAGCCTTCGCCACGCCTTCCATGCGAAAGAATCCCGCGCGGCGGCGATGTCCACCGCGGCCCTCCAGGAGCCCCTCCCCCGCGTGGCGGGAGAGGGGTTCCATTCCGCACGAGGGGGAGGAGGTCGTGCGGGTTCCGCGCCTGCCGGAGCCGATCCGCCGGCCCCGGCTTCATCAGGACGTGTTCGTCAGAACGTGATCGACCAGCTGTTGATGTAGCCCGTGTCGGCGTTGGCGTTGTCGTTCACGCGCAGCTTCCACGTGCCGTTGAGCGGCTCGCTGGTCAGGTTCTTCGTGTACGTGCCGACGAGGTTGTCGGCGCTGCCGCCACTGCGGTTGCTGATGTTGTAGAGCGTGCCGTCGGGCGCGACGAGGTCCACCTTCAGGTCGCCCCGGTACGTGTGCACGATGTTGACGCTGACCGACGCGTTGCTCGGCGCGTTGCCCGTGCGGCCCGAAACGGTGATCGGGCTGTCGATGGTGGCGTTGTCGTTGATCGGATAGTCGGTCGCGTTCGTGTAGATCTGCGTGCCGCCACCGGGGGTACCGCCACGGAACGCGGCGATCGTCGCCTTGGTGTTCACCAGCACGCGCTGGTTGTGGCTGGTGGCCGCCGTGCCCATGGCGACACCGCCGTAGGTGACGTCGGGGTTCGACCAGTAGTTCAGGCGCGGGCAGCCGCCGCTGCAGTCGTAGGCCATGATCGTGCGCCAGGCGTTGTTCGGCGCGCGATAACCGTGGCCGTAGGCGTAGGGCGAGGTGCTCGGGTCGGTCGCGGGATCGTGCCGCGCCGATTGCAGGTGGCCGATCTCGTGCGCGAAGGAGTAATAGCCCGTCGCGCAATCCCAGTAAGCGGTCGCGAACGCGGTCGTCGCGCTGGAACCGATGCCCGACGCGAGGCCGCACGCGGAGCCGTCGTTGCCGATCAGCACGGCGACGTCGGCGGCGGTGCTGTCGCGCAGCGAGTGGATGCTGTCCATGTAGCCGTCGGACGTGCCGCGGAAACGCGACAGGTCGGTGCTCATGCCCACTTCGCTGTAGGCCACGCTGGTGTAGCCGGCGAGTTGCAGGTTGATGCCGACGTTGGAGTTGACGTACCCCTGATTCGATTCGGCCACCGCCAGTTGCGCGAGCGCCTGCATGTCGCCGCCGTACGCGGACACCGCCGCGTTGGTCGCGACGACGAGCACGCGGATGGTCGCGGTCGGGCCCGGATCGATCGCCAGCGCGCCCACCATTCCCGACGGCGCCTGCATGTCGATCTGCGGCAGGTCGCGGAAGGCGGCGGGATGATCCGGCGGCATCGCATGTTCGTTGACTTCGATCACCGCGTGGCTGCCATCGGGCAGCGGGCGGATGCGGTACAGCTGCCCGTTCACGCGCACGTTGCCGGTGACGCCCTGTCCGCGCCGGACGAGGATCACCGAGTTGTTTCCGTCATGTCGCACTTCACGCGCGGTCATCGTGCGGAACTTCGCGGTCTCGCGCACGTGGCCGATCCAGGTGAGGCTGCCGTCGGGATTGGCGGTCGCCTGCTCGAGCACGGCCGTGACGTTCTTCAGGCCGAGATCAAGGCCGATTTCAGCGTTCTGCGCGGCGACCGCATCCGGGTTGGCGCGCAGCGCGCGCAGCGAAGCGGAGGCTGGTTGCGCGGCGAGGCGGCCGGCGGTGGCGGCCGATCCGGCCTGCACCTGCGCGGGACCGAGGAACAGCGGTTGCGCGGCGAAGGCCGCGCCGGAAACGACGAGTGCGCCGGCCGCGACCAGCAGCCGTGCGCGAAGCGAAGCGTTGCGGTTCATGGATGCGTTCTCCTGCGTGGAATGGGTGTCCTTTCCCGCGTGATTTCGAGCGGGCGCGGCGGTGCCGATGCGAGTGCGAGCCCCGACACTTCGTCACCTCCACCCCCAACCCCTCTCCCATGGGGAGAGAGGCTCGAAACCACGCGGCAACCCCGCTCCCGGAAGCCCGGGAGCGGGTGTCGCACATGCCTGGAACAGATCAACCGGTGAAGCGGATCAGAACGTGACCGACCAGCTGTTGATGTACCCGGTGTCGCCGCCCGCGTTGTCGTTCACGCGCAGCCTCCACGTGCCGTTGAGCGGTTCGCTCGACAGGTTGAACGTCACCGTCTTGTTGACGTTGTCCGCGCTGCCACCGCTGCGGTTGTGCACGTTGTAGAGGCTGCCGTCCGGCGCGACGAGGTCCACCTTCAGGTCGCCCTGATAGGTGTGCACGATGGCGACGGTCACCGACGCATTCGTCGGCGCGTTGCCGCTGCGGCCGGACACCGTGATCGGGCTGTCGACCGTGGTGTTGTCGCCGATCGCGTAGTCGGTGCCGTTGGTGTAGGTCTGCGTGCCGCCACCGCCGGCGGTGTAGCTGCCGGTGAGGCTCAGCCCGGAGAACGCCGAATAGCCGCGCACCAGCACGTGGTAGGTGCCCGCCTGCGCGGTGGCGATGTTGCACGTCTCGGCGTTGGTGCTGCCTTCGGAGCGGCAGTCGTAGCTGGACGTGCTCGGCGCGCTGCCGAACTTCACGTACAGGTCGGCATCGCCGCTGCCGCCGGTGGTGACGAACTTCAACCCGGTGGCGCCCGCGGGAACGACCAGCGTGTAACGCAGTTCGGTGCCCGCACTGCCCGACAGGCCGGTCACCGGTACGCCGTTGGTGAGCGTGCCGGTCGGCGGCGGCGTGGTGCCGTTGGCGGCGTCGACCACGGCCTTCGCATTGAGGATGCCCGGACCGATCTGCTGCGACGGCGTGGACGGGAACGCGGTGACGTTCGCCTTGATGAGCGATTCCACCTGCGCCGGCGTCTTCGGCGTGGTCGCCACCGACTGCAGCAGCGCGACCACGCCCGCCACGTGCGGCGTCGCCATCGAGGTGCCGTTGTACGAGGCGTAGGTTTCCGAACCCGGCGTGGTCGAACCGCTGTTGAGCGTGGACAGGATGTTCGAACCGGGCGCCGCGATGTCGATCAGCGAGCCGTAGTTGGAGAAGCTCGAACGCGCGCCGGTGCTGGTGGTGGAGGCCACCGCGATGACGTTGTTGCAGTTCGCCGGCGAGGCGTTCGACACGTTGGTGTTGTCGTTGCCGGCGGCGATCACCAGCGTGGTGCCGCGCGAAACGGCGCTGTTGATCGCGCTCTGCGTGGTCGTGCCGCACGCGCCGCTGCCGCCGAGACTGAGGTTGATCACCTCGGCCGGGTTCGCGTTGGCGGGCACCCCGCTGACCGTGCCGCCGGAGGCCCAGATGATCGCGTCGGCGATGTCGGAGTCGTAACCACCGCAGGTGCCCAGCACGCGCACCGGCACGATCTTCGCGCCGTACGCCACGCCGGCCACGCCCTTGGCGTTGTTGGTGACCGCGGCGATCGTGCCGGCCACGTGCGTGCCATGCCAGCTCGACGGCTGCGCGGCGTGCGAGAAGCCGCACTGGTTCGCGCTGACCCAGTCGCCCGGATCGCTCGGGTCGCTGTCGCGGCCGTTGCCGTCGTTCGACACGCTGGTGTCGATGATGAAGTCGTAACCCGGCAGCACGTTCGCCGACAGATCGCTGTGGCTGGTGATGCCGGTGTCGAGCACGGCGACGACCGAGCCCGCGCCGTTGGTCACGTCCCACGCCTGGTTGGCCTTGATGCCGTAGGTGCCCGAATAGCCCCACTGTTCGGAATAGCGCGTGTCGTTGGGCGTGAGGTACGCGCGGTTGAGCTTGTCGAGCTCGACGTACTCGACGTCCGGATCGGCCGCGATCTGGCGCATCAGCGATTCGGCTTCGACGCGGTCGAGCTTGCGGTCGGCGCGCACGACGTCGGCGCCAGTGGCGGTGCGGCGCACGTGCCGCACGCCGAGCGCCTTGCCGCCGGACGCGGCGGCGGCGGTGCTCAACGCGCTCTGCAACGAGGCGGCATTGGCGCGCTGCGCGCTGCCGTCCCTGTACTTGACGATGAAGCGATCGCTGCCTGCCTGGGCGTCCAGCCCCGAGAGGTTGACACGCGCCTGCTGCGCGAGCGCCGGCGCGGCGAGCGCGGACGACAGGGCGATGGCGGTGGCGATCGAAAGCGCATGCGCGCGGAAACGACGGGTACGGCTACGTTCATCCTGGTGCATCGACATCTGGTGGAACCCCCGAAGTTGGAACTGCGTGATGGGAAGCCCGGCCTACCGGCGCGCGAGCGCCGTGCGGCCGGCCTTTGTGCGGCCGCCGCATCGAGGCGATCGGCCGTGCTGCCAGCTGACACCCCCGGTGCCGCAGAACCTGCGACAGCCCGGCATCACGCACTCCGGGGTCCCGGCGGTCGCCCGCCCCCTGTTCCCGTGACCCCTGCCTGCGCAGCTGTCGGGACTTCCACCCCGCCCGGCCCGGTACCGGAAGGGGTCACGCGTCCGGCTGGAATCCGGGGCGCGTTTCAACTCAACGCGACATCTACCCCACGCCCCACCGTTCATCGAAGCGACAGTTAGCGCAAAGTCGAGTTCTGTGGATGGCGTCCCCGTTCAGCGGCGGTGACACGGTCGATGCGCCCGGTGGACACCACAAACGCGAACGCCCCGCGATGCGGGGCGCTCTTGCGATGCAGCATGAGGATGGCGTGAAGGCGCGGTTCGACGCGCTCAGAACATCCCGGTTTCCAGCCGCGCCGCCTCGGACATCATCGTGCGGTTCCACGGCGGGTCGAAGACCAGTTCGACGTCGGCTTCGGCGACGGTCGGGATCATCTCCAGCTTGTCGCGCACGTCGGCGACCAGGATGTCGCCCATGCCGCACGCCGGCGCGGTCAGGGTCATGCGCACCTCGACGCGGCGGCCGGGTTTTTCCGGATGCGGCAGGATGCGCGCCTCGTACACCAGGCCCAGGTCCACGACGTTGATCGGGATCTCCGGGTCGAAGCAGGTGCGCAGCTGGCGCCACACCATCTGCTCGACGGCGTCGTCGTCGGCGCCCTCGGGGAGTTCGAGCGGTTCGGGCGGTTCCTTGCCGATGGCGTCGGCGTCGCGGCCGGCGACGCGGAACAGGTTGCCCTCGACGAAGACGGTGTAGCTGCCGCCCAGGCCCTGGGTGATGTAGCCGACGCTGCCGGCCGGCAAGGTGACCTGTTCGCCCTGGGGGACCATGACGACGGCGCAATCGCGCTCGAATCGGACGGGTTCGCTGCTGCGGGAATACATGCCGGGAAGATTGGGGTGCCGGACCCCGGCACAAGGCCGTGCATTCTACCGGCAGCGCCTTCGCGCGGGCCGTCCGGCGACAGCACGCAGCGTGCCGCGTGCGGCGTCCATGGGTGCGCGCGGTGTCTCGCGGCCTTGCCGGCTATGCTGTGCGGCCTGCCGTCGCTAGAGCGTTCGATGACCCCAGCCGCCCTGCCCGCCCGCCGCTCCACGTTCTTCTCGTGGTTGCTGTTGCTGCTGGGCGCCTTCGGTTTCGCCGCGGTCTGGGTGCTCGCGAGCCTCTACACGGGGCGCCAGCTGGGCTGGATGGCGGTGCTCGGCGCACTCGACATCGCCTGGATGCTGCGCCTGGGCGGCTGGCAACGGGGCCCGGGCCGCATGCTCGCAGGCGTCGGCGCGACCGCCGCCATCGTGATCGCCTCGAACTGGTTCATCACCGCGACCCAGCTGGGTGCGATGCTGGGGCTGGATCCATGGGATTCGGCGATGCGGCTGGGCTGGCATCACGCGTGGATCCTGGTGTCGCTGGCGAACCATGCGATGGACGCGGTGTGGATCGGCGTGGGGTTGCTGGTGGCGGCGTGGCTGTCGCGCTGAGGCCGCTTTCGCAGGGCTGCACGCGAGGGGACGAGAACTCCTCCAGGCACTGCCCGAACAACGCCACCGCCTGTTCGATCTCTCCCACCGACAATCCGCAATACCCCAGCAGCAGCCCCGCGCGATCCGGCGGCGACCGGTAATACGGCGCGATCGGATACAGCCCCAGCCCCAGGCTGCGCGCCCGCGCGATGAACGCCTCCCCCTCTTCCGCGCTGCGATCGACCAGCCACACCAGCAGGTGCATGCCGGCGTGCGAATCGTTGATCTGCAGCCGCCCGCGACTGCATCGGCGCAACCCGTCGAGCAGCGCGTCGCGGCGCTCCTTCAGCGTCTTCCACGCGCGGCGCAGGTGGCGTTCGAAGCCGCCATCGACGATGAACCGCGCCAGCGCCGCCTGTTCGATGCCGCACGAACCGAAGTCGTCCTGCCACTTCGCATTGACGAAATCCCCGCGCAGACCGGCGGGCACGACGAGGTAACCCAGCCGCAGCGACGGGAACATCGCCTTGGAGAACGTGCCGACGTAGATCACCCGATCGCCTTCGTCGAGCGAGCGCAACGCGGCGAGCGGACGCGCGTCGTAGCGGAATTCGCCGTCGTAGTCGTCCTCCAGGATCCAGCTGCCGTGCTGTCGCGCGTAATCCAGCAGTTGCAGCCGCCTCGGCAGCGACAGCACCGCGCCGCTCGGGAACTGGTGCGAGGGCGTGACGCAGATCAGCTTGGGCGGCGTGGCCGGAAGTTCGCCGACCTTCATGCCGTTGTCGTCGACCGCCAGCGTGGTCACTTTCGCGCCGTGGATCTGCAGTGCCTCGCGCATCGCCGAATAGTGCGGCTCCTCCAGCAGCGCCTCGTCGCCGGGGTCGAGCAGCACGCGCGCGGTGAGCGCGACGGCCTGCTGCGTTCCGTCGACGATCACCACGTCCTGCGGCTCGGCCTGGATGCCGCGCCGCCGCGCGAGGTAATCGCACACCGCCTCGCGCAACGCGGGCACGCCCTGCGAGGCGGGATAGTTCGGCGAGGTGTACGCCGCCGCATGCGCGAGTTCGCGCGCCCAGGCGCTGGTCAGCGCCGGGTTCGCCAGCGGCACGCCGTACTGGAAGGCGTAACGCACGCCGGGGATCGCGCGACCGGGAATGCGCAGGTGGTCGTGCACGATGCGCGCGCGCCGCGCGAACTGCGATTGCGGCGGCAGCGGCGAATCGACCGCGTGCAGCGGTCGCGCGTTCTGCAGCGGAGGCGTCACGTAGCTGCCCGAACCGACGCGGCCATCGACGAAGCCTTCCGCGCGCAGTTGTTCGTACGCGGCCAGCACAGTGTTGCGCGAAAGCCCGAGCTCGCGGGCGAGCTGGCGCGTGGCCGGCAGCCGCGCGCCCTCGCTGACGCGGCCGGCGAAGACCGCGCTCTTCAGCGCCCGGGTCAGTTGCGCATGGAGCGGGCCGCGGCCGTCGAGCTGGAGGTGCATGGCCGCTCTCCCTGAAGCGCCAAAAGGCGATTGGCTCCATTCAACCGCCCCCGATTGGCCCTTGCCAGTGCCAATTCGGCGCGGCCTCATAGGGCCATTCGCCCGCCGCCGGAGAGCGCCGATGAAAGCGACCGCCCGCCCCTTCGCCTCGTCCCGCATTCACCCGGGCCGTTCGCGCCCCGCCCTGTGGGCCTGGATCGCGCTCGGGGGCCTGGCCATCGCCAGCGCGGACATGCTGTTCGCGATGGCCTGGTGGGCGCAGTCAGGCACCCCGCCGGCGCGGATCCTGCAATCGGTGTGGGCATGGATCGCGGGCCGCGAGGCGGCGTTCGGCGGCGGCGCGATCACCGCGTTCGCCGGCGCGGCGCTGTACTTCGTGCTGATGTCGGCGATCGTTGCGATCTACCACGCCGCCGCGCGCGAGCACCGCGTCCTGCGCGAACGTCCGCTGCTGCCGGGCGCGCTGTATGGCGCGGCGTGGTTCGTGCTCCTGCACGTCGTCCTCGTGCCGGTGTTCTCCGCGGCGCCGCCGAAGCGCTTCCTGCCGGACTGGAACCTCGCGTGCCTGCTTGCGCACGTGGTGCTGATCGGGATTCCTGCGGCGTGGATGGCGCGGCGGTGGTATGGGGGCGTGCGTTGACGCAAGCGCAGCGGTGGCTCCCTCCCCTTCGAACGTAATCAAACGCCATCGGTTGCGCCCGGTTCGCGCTTGACGGCTCCCCGTCCGCTTCGCTTGCCCGGGCTACAAGAGCGCGGCTTCGGGCGCGGACGCGGTCCAAATGGCCCCTGCCCACACCTCCGGATTGGTTCTCCAAACGCCACACCAACGCAACTAGCGTGGGGCCAATGGCGCGATGCGCCGACTGGACCTTCGACATGCCGTTGCACAGACACGTCATGCCCTGCCCGTTCGCCGCCGACGGCGATGCGCACGCCGCCGATGGCTGGCATTTCATCGCCGGCGGCGGCGCGGGATCGCTGCAGCTTCCACCCGCCTGGCCGTCGCTCTGGCTGCCGATGCGCGGGCGCCTGTCGATGCAGGCGCAGGACGCACGCTGGACGCTGATCGGCGGCCAGGCGCAGCTGTGGCGTGCCGGCGCGCTGTGCATGCAGGCCTCGCGCGACGCACGCTGGTTCGCGTTGACCGCCGCACCGGCGACGTGGAACGACGCGTTCGCGAACATGCATGCGGACGCAACGTGCATCGAGGAAGAACCGCTTCCGTGGCGCGGCGATCCGGGCGACGACGTGCACGCCGCCATCGAACGACTCGCGGATGACGACGCGGCGCTGGCATCGCTGATCCCCGCATTGATCGGACGCCAGCGCGACGTCGCCGCGTGCCTGCCGCGCTGTCGCGGACGCACGCTCGCGCATCGGCGCCAGGCGCTGCTGCGGTTGCTGCATCTTCGCCACCTGATGCAGTGCCATGTCGAGACCGACGACGACGCGGCCATCGACGTATCGTGGCTCGCCGCGCGCGCTCACTACTCGCCCGGCCACCTCATCCGCCTGCACCGTGCGGTGTTCGGCGAAACGCCGAGCGATTACTTCACGCGGCTGCGCCACGCGCGCGCATGGGAACTCGTGCGCGAGACGGACATGCCGGTGGCGACGATCACGCACCGGCTCGGGTTCGAAAGCCAGAGTGCGTTCTGCCGCGCGTTCAAGCACGCCTTCGGCATGACCGCCACGCAGGCGCGCCGCGGGGAGACCGATGCATGCGCGGCGTGACGCGGCGCGCCGTGGGCTGGGGCCTGCTCGGTGGCGTGGTCGCCGGGACGCTCGACATGCTCTACGCCACGGGCTTCTGGACGCTGCATGGCGTGGCATCGCAACGCATCTTCCAGAGCGTCGCGGCGGGCGCGCTCGGAACCGCTGCGTATGCCGGCGGATGGACGACGGCGATGCTCGGCCTCGCCCTGCATTACCTCATCGCCGCAATGATGGGCCTGGCGTATGCGTGGGCTGCGCGCGACGCCCCGGCGCTGCGCGACCGCCCGTGGCGCCTTGGCGCGCTGTACGGACTGGTGCTGTACGCGTTCATGACCTTCGTGGTCGTGCCGCTGTCGGCGTCGCCGCGCAGCGCGACCTTGCCGGTGTCGTGGACCGTGTGCAGCGTGATCGCGCACGTCGCGCTCGTCGGCTGGCCGTGCGCGTGGTTCGCGCGGCGCGGCTGGGACGGCCGATGGTCGCGAAGACCGGTATCGCACGCATTCGTCGATTCCACGACCTGACCGCACTTCCCCCTCGCTCGCGCGCCCGCATGGAGCACGCGGCGCCGCACCGCGCGCATGCGGCCCGCACATGCATGGAGTCATGCCATGAACGTAGTGAAACCCGCCCTGCTCGCCGTGCTGGCCGCGAGCGCGATGATGGTCCTGCCGGCGAGCGCCGGCGAATGCAGGAAGATCCACGCGGACCTCGACGAGGTCCAGTCCACCCAGGGCTGCAATCCCGGCCTGAGCGGCTGCTTCCTCGGCGAAGTCGACGGCAACCACGGCCTGCGCGGCACCACGCACTTCAATTCCGACAGCGCGGTGCAGACGAGCCCGTCGACCTCGCCGAACTTCATCATCTACAGCGGACCGTTCGAATATCGCACCGGCCGCGGCACCATCGTCGCGCGCGAAACCGGAGCGACGACGCGCGGCAGCGAGGGCGTGGTGACGGCGTACCAGCAGATCGTGTCGGGCACCGGCGAATTCGCGGGCGTGACGGGCTATTTCTTCGTCAGCGGGCACAAGAGCGGCGGCACCGTCGACACCTTCGTCAACGGTGAAATCTGCGCGCCATGAGCGATCGGCCAGCGCCGTTGCCGACGGGCAACGGCGCTGGATGCACGGCCTGCGCTGCGGCGGGACCTGAACGTCGCCGCGCGAAAACAGCGCCACGCAGTGCGTCATTGCGTTCAAAATAGCGCCCTTTCGTGGAGCAGGGCCGGGGACGCATGCGCATTGGAATCGACTTCGGCACCAGCTATTCGGCGGCCGGCGCGGTCGTGGACGGCCAGGTGCAGCTGATCCGCTTCGGCGATGCGCGGCAGTTCCGCACGACCGTGTTCTTCCCGCAGCGCCTGCCGGACGTGCATCAGTTCGAACTGACCGACGCACTGCAGGAACAGGCCCGGCAGTGGGCGGCCACCGCGAAGAGCGGGCAGACGCGCGAGATCGCGCGACTGGACGCGCTGCGACGCGACGCGATGAACCAGCCCGCGCACCGGCGCGCCGAGGCGCTGGCGCAGATCCCGACCCTGCGCAGGCGCAGCGACGACGAGCTCTGGCGCGCGGCCGTCGCCGCGGTGCGTCGCGACTGGGCCGCCACGCAGGTGCGCGAGGCGATGGAAGCGAAGGCCGACGTCGGCAACGCGCTGTACGGCGATGAGGCCGTCGATGCGTTCCTGTCGGCCGGCGAAGGCCATCTCGTCGTTTCGCCCAAGTCGATGCTCGGCTACAAGCTGGAAGCGCACGCGCGCGACGTGCTGCTCGGCATCGCCACGCACATCCTGCGTCACATCCGCATCACCGCATCGGAGCAGCTCGGGACCGACGTGCGCGCCGCGGTGCTCGGCCGGCCCGTGCAGTTCCGCAGTTCGATGAAGGAAGCCGGTGGCGTGCAGGCGCTGGAAATCCTGACGGATGCCGCCAATGCCGCCGGCTTCGAGGACGTGAGCTTCCTCGAGGAACCGTCCGCGGCCGCCTACGGTTATCACCGCAGCGTCGATCGTCCGCGCCGCACGATGATCCTCGACATCGGCGGCGGCACGACCGACATGGCGTTGGCCGACGTCGGCGGCGATGCACCGGTGCCGGTGATCCGCGGGTCGTGGGGCCAGCCGGTGGGCGGCACCGACGTGGACCTGGAACTGAGCCTGCGCGGGGTGATGCCGGTCTTCGGCAAGGGGGTCACGCCGACGCCGGTGCATCGCTACTCCGAGGCGTCGCACGTGCAGGACCTGCAGCGCCAGGCGAGTTTCCGCGCCGCGAACTTCGACGACGTCGCATCGCCGTATCGCGAGCGCCTTCATGCGCTGAAGCGATCCGGCCACACCGTGCGTCTGAACCGCGCGGTGGAGCGCGCCAAGATCGAGCTCGGCGAGCAGGCCAGCGTCACGCTGGAACTCGACTACATCGAGGACCACCTGCGTTGCACGATCGACCAGGCGCGCCTGCACGAGGCCGCGCAGCGGCCGTTCCTGTTCCAGCTGCGCGAGCTGATGCACGCGGCGAAGGGCGGTGCCGCGCAGGCGCCCGAGGTGGTGTATCTCACCGGCGGCATGTCGCGTTCGCCGTACGTGCCTGCGCTGGCGGCGGAAGTATTCCCCGATGCGCGGATCGTGCGCGGCGACGCATCGCTCGGCGTGGTGACCGGACTGGCGCACGCAGCGGCGGCATAGTGCCTGCAACGTCCGCCGCTCCTGCAAGGAGAGCGGCGGACATTGGCGTCGTCAGTGTCCGCCGCCGTCGAGCGTCTTCAGCTCGCTCACCAGCGCGCTCGCCATTTCCGCCCCATCGCCGTAGAGCATGCGCGTGTTGTCCTGGTAGAACAGCGCATTCTCGATGCCGGCGAAGCCCGTGCCCTTGCCGCGCTTGATCACGATGGTGTTCTTCGAATTGGCGACGTCGAGGATCGGCATGCCGTAGATCGGCGAGGCCGGATCGGTCTTCGCCACCGGATTCACCACGTCGTTCGCGCCGATCACCAGCGACACGTCGGTGTTGGGGAATTCCGGGTTGATGTCGTCCATGTCGGCGATGAGGTCGTAGGGCACGCCGGCCTCGGCGAGCAGCACGTTCATGTGACCGGGCATGCGTCCGGCGACGGGATGGATGGCGAACTTCACCTTCACCCCGCGCTCCATCAGCTTCTGCGTGAGTTCCCAGATCTTGTGCTGCGCCTGCGCCACGGCCATGCCGTAGCCGGGCACGATCACCACGCGCTCGGCGTAGGCCATCATCGCCGCGACGTCGCCGGCTTCGATGGGCTTCTGCGAACCCGTGATCGCGTCCTGCGCCTGCCCGCCGCCGCCGAAGTTGGAGAACAGCACGTTGCGGATCGGCCGGTTCATCGCCTTGGCCATCAGCTGCGTGAGCAGCGTGCCCGCCGCGCCGACCATGGTGCCGGCGATGATCAGCGCCTCGTTGCCCAGCACGTAGCCCTCGAATGCGACCGCAAGACCGGTGAGCGCGTTGTAGAGCGAGATCACCACCGGCATGTCGGCGCCGCCGATGGGCAGCGTCATCAGCACGCCCAGCGCGAGCGCCAGCACGAAGAAGCCGACGATCGCCGGCACGCTGAGCGAATGCACGACGATGCCGCCGAGCACCAGCATCGCGACGAATACCGCGAGGTTGAACAGCTGTTGTCCCGGGAAAACGACGCGCTTGTCGAGGCGGCCGTCGAGCTTGGCCCACGCGACGATCGAACCCGACAGCGAGATAGCGCCGATCGCCGCGCCGATCACCGCCAGCACCAGCGCCGTCGGCGACGGTGCCTGCCCGACGGACGCGAAACGCAGCAGTTCCACCGCGCCGATCGCCGCCGCCGAGCCGCCGCCCATGCCGTTGTAGAGCGCGACCATCTGCGGCATGTCGGTGATGGCGACCTTCCTGCCGGAGATCCACGCGGCTGCGGTACCGATCACCAGCGCGGTCACGATCAGCGGCAGGTTGTGCAGTCCGGGGAGCAGGAACGTGGCGGCAGTGGCGATCACCATGCCCAGGCCCGCCCAGCGGATGCCGCTGCGCGCGGTCACCGGCGAGGCCATGCGTTGCAGGCCCAGCAGGAACAGCGTGGCGGCGACGAAGTAGCTGGCGGAAGCGACCCAGACGAGCACGTTCGCCGTGGCGCTCATGCCTTGCCTCCGGGCTTCCGGCTCGACTTGAACATCTCCAGCATCCGCTCGGTCACCACGTAACCGCCCGCCGCGTTGCCCGCGCCGAGCAGCACGGCGAGGAAGCCGATGGCCTTCTCCAGCGTGGTGTCGGCATGGCCGAGCACCACCATCGCGCCGATCAGCACGATGCCGTGGATGAAGTTGGAACCCGACATCAGCGGCGTGTGCAGGATCACCGGCACGCGCGAGATGATCACGTGGCCGGCGATGGCCGCCAGCATGAAGATGTACAGCGCCACGAACCCGTCGCCCATCATCCATCCCCATCCAGTTGTCGTCGGCATCATAACCGCGGATGAATGCGGCGCCAGTCGTGTCAACCGGCCCGGCGCCGGGGCGTTCCCCTTCCCGCAAGGCCACCCGGGCCGACACGAGGAAGGACCGCGACGCATGACCGCATCGACCATCGCCCCGCGTGCCGGGACCGCTGGCGTCGGCATCGCCCCGGACCCCGTATGCTCCGACGCGTGAACCGCGAAACCGAAGACGACGCGCCGTCCGCTTCCGCGGCGGACGCACACGCACAGGCAGTGTCCGCGCCGGGCGCGGCGCCCGACGCCGCGCCGGAACGGCTGCCGGCGTCGCTGGAGGAATTCCTCGCCGGCATCGGCACGCGCGCGTTCCGTTTCGCCGAGCTCGGCCTGCGCAATCGCGACGACGCGCTAGACGCGGTGCAGGACGCGATGATGAAGATGCTCGTCTACCGCGAGCGCCCGGCGCCGGAATGGACGCCGCTGTTCTGGAGCATCCTGCGCAGCCGCATCGTCGACGTGCAGCGGCGCCGCACCTTCCGCCTGCGCTGGCTGATGCCGACGCCGGAGCGCGAGGACAGCGCGCTGGACTGGGCCGACGACGCGCCCGATCCCTCGCGCGCCCACGAGGGGCGCGAGGCCTACGGCAAGCTCGCCGATGCGCTGGGCACGCTGCCGGCCCGGCAACGCGAGGCGTTCACGCTGCGCGTGCTGGAGGAACTCGACGTCGCCACGACCGCGCGGGCGATGGGATGCAGCGAAGGCGCGGTGAAGACCCATCTGTCGCGCGCACGCGAAGCGCTGCAGCGGCAACTGGAGGATTGGCGATGACACGCGAGCACGACCCCATGACCCCACACGGCGGGACCACCCACGACGACCGCTTCGACCAGGCCATGCGCGAGCTGCACGCGCAGGCCGTCACGCAGGTGTCCTCCGCCACCCGCGCGCGCCTGCGCGTGGCCCGCAACGCCGCTGCCCGGCCGGCCGTGCCGCGTGCGCGGCTCCATGGGGGCAAGGCCGGTTGGGGCGCGGGCAACTGGATGCTCGGCAGCGGCCTCGCCGCGGTGTTCGCGGTGGCGATCGGCCTGCAGTTGCGGCCGTCGCAGGCGCCCGTGCCCACCGCCGCACCGCCGGCCGTGGCGGTCGCGACGACCGAACCCGCGATCGCCTTCGACGCCGATACCGCCGTCGCGGCGCTCGACGAAAACCCCGACCTGTACCTGTGGCTCGCGTCCAACAGCGACGCCGTGCCTGCCCTGGAGCCGTGACATGCGCATCGCCCTGACGTCCCTCGCCTTCGCACTGCTGATCGCCAGCGCGCCGGTGCTGGCCGCCGATCCGCCGGCAGCCCCGGCCAATCCGCTGCCCGCATGGGAGCAGCTGACGCCGGCGCAGCGCGACACCCTGCTCGCGCCGATCCGCGATCGCTGGAACGCCCAACCCGACGAACGCGCGCGCATGCTCGAACGCGCCCAGCGCTGGCAGCAGATGACGCCCGAACAGCGCAAGCGCGCGCGCCATGGCATGCAGCGCTGGGAAAGCATGAGTCCCGAGCAGCGCGAGCAGACCCGCGCGCTGTTCGCGAAGATGCGCACGCTCGACGAACCCCAGCGCAAGGCGCTCAAGGTGAAGTGGCGCGCGATGTCGCCGGAGGAACGCCGGGTCTGGGTGCAGGCCAACCCGGCGCCGGCCGACATGCCGCCGGGGCCGCCGCCGCGGGATTGATCGCGCGTCGCCGAGGCTTCCCGCATCCCGCCCCCTCCCGGCTACAGCCGGGACCCGCATCCGCAGCCGGTCGCACCCCGCATCCCGGAACCTTCCGCTACGATGCGGAAAAACCGGCATGGGGAGCAACGATGGCGGGCATCACCATTGGCGTGGCGGGCGAGACCGCACGCGGCGAGCGCCGCGTTGCACTGACGCCCGAAACCTGCAGGAAACTCGTCGCCCTCGGCGCGCGCGTACGCGTGCAGCGCGGCGCTGGCCTGCGTTCGGCCTTCACCGACGACGCCTATGCCGAGGCCGGCGCGGAGCTGGTCGACACCGCCGCCGATGCGCTGCGCGAAGCCGACGTCGTGCTCTGCGTGCAACCGCCTTCCTCGCCGACGCTGATGAGCCTGCGCAAGGGCGCGGCGATCGTCGGCCTGCTCGCGCCGCAGGCCGATGCCGCGCGCGGCGAGGCGATTAACGCGCGCAACCTCATCGCCTTCCCGCTCGAACGCCTGCCGCGCACCACGCGTGCGCAGGCGATGGACGTGCTCAGCTCGCAGGCGGGCATGGCCGGCTACAAGGCGGTGCTGATCGCCGCGCAGCTCGCCCCGCGCTTCTTCCCGATGCTGACCACCGCCGCCGGCACGATCCGGCCGTCGAAGGTGCTGATCGTCGGCGCGGGTGTGGCGGGTTTGCAGGCGATCGCCACCGCCAAGCGCCTGGGCGCGCAGGTCGAAGGCTTCGACGTGCGACCGGAAACGCGCGAGCAGATCGAATCGCTGGGCGGACGCTTCCTCGATCTCGGCGTCAGCGCCGCGGGCGAAGGCGGCTACGCGCGCGCGCTCACCGACGAGGAACGCGCCGAGCAGCAGCGCCGTCTCGCCGAACACCTGAAGAACGTGGACGCCATCGTCTGCACCGCCGCGGTGCCGGGCCGACCCGCGCCGAAGATCGTCACCGCCGCGATGGTCGCGGGCATGCGTCCGGGCAGCGTCATCGTCGACCTCGCCGCGGAAACCGGCGGCAACTGCGAACTCACCCGTCCGGGCGAGACGATCGACATCGGCGGCGTGACCGTCGCCGGACCGCTCGACCTGGCGAGCATGGGCGCGGTGCACGCCAGCGAGATGTACGCGCGCAACGTGCTGAATTTCGTGAACCTGTTCGTGACCGGCGACGCCTCTCGCGAAGGGCGGCTGGCCCTGGACTGGGGCGACGAACTGCTGGCGAAGACGGTGTGGCCGGAGCGGGTGGTTGCGGCTGCGGTGGCTGCGGCTGCGACGTAGGGCGAGGCTGGTTCGGCTGGGGTTGCCGGTCATTCGAGCGAAGGCGGTCGGCTTGGGCCGCCTGCGTGGCAATGACGATCAGACGTGGCAACGCAGCAACGGGGGTCGAGGCGTCGCGATGTTGCGATGGAAGTTGCGCGTGCGCATGCGTCGCGGCTGATGTTGTAGCCCGGGTAAGCGAAGCGCACCCGGGAACGCGGCCGCCTCTCCAACCCGGGTGCGCTTCGCTTACCCGGGCTACAAAAGAAAATCGTCGTCCCGGAACATCGCCGCCCGAAACACCGTCATCCCAGAACATCGTCATCCCGGCGAAGGCCGGGACCAGACCCGCAACGCACGGGCACTCCTGCACCGGCAAACCACGTCACCGTCATTCCAGCGAAAGCTGGAGCCATTTTGTTGTTGCTGATGTTGTAGCCCGGTAAGCGATGCGCACCCGGGAACGCGACCGCCTCTCCAACCCGGGTGCGCTTCGCTTGCCCGGGCTACAAAAGAACATCGTCGTCCGGGAACACCATCATCCCAAGCAGTTCACCGATGAAAGAGTGCCCGTGCGAAGTGCCGGCAAGCTACCCCTTCATCGCAACGCCGGTGAAAGACCCACCGTCGGCGCAAATCCACTCAGCGCGTGGCCGACGCCCGATCCAGGTGCCGCTTCACCTGACGCATCGCCTCGTCGAAGGCGGTGCGCTCCGCGCCGATGGTCAGTCGACCGGTGCCGGCGAGCGAAGCGAGTTCCTCCGCCGAGGCGACCAGCACGCGCAGGCCGCGACGGTTCACCAGCAGGTAGCGCGAGGTGAGCGGGCTGAGCCAGGCGACCTTCACCGCCGTGCTCTCGCCTTCGGTACTGCTCAGACGCAGCCAGTCGCCGACTTCCAGCGTGCGCATGCGGTCGGCGAGCAGCGGATCGTGGCGCACCTCGTCGGTGCCGCCGGCCAGCCACAGGCGGCGCTCGGCCTCGCCCGCATCGTCCTCGGGCATCGCCAGCGGCGACACCGGGCGCTGGCGGCGCGGCGTGTCGGGCGTCGCCAGCGCACGCACCAGGCCGGCCATGCCGTGCTGCGCGGCGCTGTCGTCCAGGCCGGAACTGGCCAGGCATTCGATGATCGCCGGCTGCAACGCGAGCAACTGGTCGGCCAGCTCGCGACCGCGGCCTTCCTCGGCCAGGCGATCGGCCATCACCAGCGCATCGCCGAGCGCGATGGCTTCGGCGTGGCGACGCTGGTCGGTGTTCTCGCGCAATAGCATCTGCACCAGATGATGGCGCCACGGCATGGCGAGGAAATCCGCCACCGCCTGCGTCAGCGTCGAGTCGGCCAGGCGCTCTTCCAGCGCCGATTCGGCCTGCGCGCGCGCGGCGCCGAGGCGCTCGCGGCCGTAGGTTGCCTTGGCGGCGCGCTGCTCCTGCAGTTCGAAACGACGGCGCTGCTGCGCGAGGAGGGCGTCGAGCTCGGCGTGCGCCATCTCGAACACCGCCAGGTCCTCGTTGTAATCGGCGACGATGCGTTGCGAGATCTCGGTGGCGCGGTCGAGCAGCTCGCGATCCTGCGGGGTTTCGCCGTCGTTGCCTTCGCAGGCTTCGGTGATCGCGTCGAGCAGCCGGCGCGCCGGGTGTTCGCGCTTGACGAAAACGGCGTTGTCGGTGAGCGCGACCTTGACGTATGGCAGCACGAGGCGCGCGTACAGGCGACGCGCACGATCCTGCAGCGCGTTGTGGTGGAACAGCGAATCGAACAGCATCGCGACCAGATCGATCGCGTCCTCTTCTTCCGGACTGAAGCAGGCCTGGTCCGGGTTGAGGCCCAACCGGCGCGCGCCGTCCTGGAGGTGGTCGCGAATGGTCTCGCCCAGCCGGCCCGACACGGCCAGCGCACGGGCGAACGCATCCGGCGGCTCGGCCTGCAGCAGCGAGGCGACGCTGAGGATCTCGTCCACGCGCATTTCGCGGCGCTGCATGACCGGGCGATCGGACATGCCGGCGGGACCTGCGGCCACGTCGCCGCGGGAGATCGAATCGCGCCAGGCATGCAACTGGCTGCGCAGCTGCGCCAGTTCCTGCGCCATCGACGCGATGTCCTGTTGCGACATCGGCGGACTGGACGGACGTGCCGGCGGCGGGCCGTACTCCGGTGCCCCGAACCCGTCCTGGGGTGGATAGGTGCCGTAACCAGGTGCGGGCGGGGCGGGCTCGTTCCGCCGGAAATTCTCCTGCGAACGCGCGATCGGCGCGCCATAGCCCGAACTGCCGAGCAGCGCGTTCACGCGCGCGTAGAGATCGCCGAGCAGGCGGATCAGTTCGTTTTCGTAATGACGGAACAGCCGTCCGCGCAGCGTGTCGGGTACCTGCGCATCCTGAAGGGTCTGCGAGAACGCGGTGACCAGGCGCTCCGGGCCGATCGGGTTCGTCCCCGACGGCACGCGCATCGTGTCGGAGAGCGTCTGCAGGCGCCCCTGCAGCGTGTCCAGCGGGCGCGCGAAGCGCGCCACCAGCGATTCGTTGAGGCGACCGCTGGCCAGTTCGTATTCCAGCTGCTGTTCGTCGAGCAGGCGCAGCGGGACGTCACCGCCGCTGCGGATGCGCAGCGCGCGGAAGTCGTCGAAGGCCTGCGCGATCTGCTGGCGGAACTTCATGACGTGCGTGGCCTGGTGCTGGCGCAGCATCCACAACGCCGCCTGTTCCTCATAATGGTTGGTCTTGCCGTCGCCCTTGAGCATGGCGACCTTCAGGGCATCCTCGACCGGGCCATAGAGCGTGCCCGGCAGGCCGCCGAGGACCTCCAGGGACAGACGCTTGATTTCCTCGAGCACGCGCAAGGGATCGGTACGCGTGGCTTGAGCGACGCCGTGCGGGTAGCCGGACACTTCGATGTCCCCTGTTACATCCTGAAGCGGAGCGAAGATTTGAAGCTGAAGTTAGGACCGAACCTGCCGCTTGCCGGCAGTTCCCCGGCACATAGTGGCAAGATACGACACCTCTTGCAGGCCCACATTAGACAATTGTGACTGATGTCGCTAAACACTTCTGATACCCGGCAAATCGATCAGGCCCTGGCGGGTCTGGACGCCCGCCGGTCGGTGCCGCCGAAGCAGCTCGGCGAGCCCGCTCCCGACCCGGACACCCTCCTGCGCATGCTCCAGTCGGCCGTCCGCGTGCCCGACCACGGCAAGCGCGTGCCGTTCCGCTTCCTGAGCTTCCGGGGCGAGGCCCGGCACGCCTTCGGCGAGCGCCTGGCCGCCCGCAGCCGCGAGCGCGACCCGGAGGCCAGCGAGGCGGTGTTCGAGAAGGACCGTACGCGATTCTCGCACGCCCCACTGGTGGTGGCGGTCATCGCCCGGCTCGGGCCGGACGAAAAGATTCCTGAATCCGAGCGGTTCTCCACGGCCTCCTGCGTCTGCTTCGCCCTGCTCCAGGCCGCCCAGGCGCTTGGGTTCGGCGCGATCTGGCTGACCGGCTGGCTGGCCTACGACGCCGAAGTCGCCGGCTGGCTGGGCCTGGCCGAACACGAGCGCGTGGTCGGCTACATCCACATCGGCACGCCGAAGCTGGACGCCCCCGAACGCGAACGCCCCGACCCGCACGAGCTGCTGTCCGAATGGACGCCGGCATGAGCACGCCCGTCGCCACGGCGTCCGCATCGTCGGGCACGCTCTATCTCGTCGACGCGAGCATGTACGTGTTCCGCGCGTGGCATTCGATGCCCAACGAGTTCCACGACACCGAGGGATGGCCGACCAACGCCGTGCACGGCTTCGCGCGGTTCCTGCTGGAGCTGCTCGACCGCGCGCGCCCGCAGCACATCGCCATCGCCTTCGATGAAGCGCTGGACTCGTGCTTCCGCAACGCGATCTACCCGGCCTACAAGGCCAATCGCGAATCGGCGCCGGAAGAGCTGCGCCGCCAGTTCGTCCACTGCCGCACGCTGTGCGCGGCGCTCGGGCTGGCGGTGCTCTCGCACGGCGAGTACGAGGCCGACGACCTGATCGGCAGCGCCGTCGCGGCCTCGCGCGCGCATGGGTTCCGCTCGGTGATCGTCTCGGCCGACAAGGATCTCTCGCAGCTGCTGGGCGACCACGACGAGCAGTGGGACTTCGCCAAGGGCCAGCGCTGGGGCGCGGCCGGCGTGCCGGAGCGCCACGGCGTGGGCGCGCACCAGATCGCCGACTACCTCGCGCTGACCGGCGACGCGGTGGACAACATCCCGGGCGTGCCGGGCATCGGCGCCAAGACCGCCGCCGCGCTGCTGGCGCACTTCGGCACGCTCGACGCGCTGCTCGATCGGGTGGAGGAAGTGCCGTTCCTGCGCCTTCGCGGCGCCGCGTCCACCGCCGCGAAGCTGCGCCAGCACCGCGACCAGGCGTTGCTGTGCCGTCGGCTGACGACGATCGCGCTGGATGCGCCGCTGGGCGAGACCTCGCTGCATTTCGCACGCGGCGCGGCGGACGCGGCGATCCTCGGGACGCTGTGCGATGGCCTGCGCTTCGGCCCGATGACGCGCCGGCGGCTGTACCAGTCGGCCGGGCTCGACTTCGCTCCGTCACAGGCTCCGTAATAGCATCGGGCGATCACCCTCGACGCGAACCGCATGAACGCGAACCCCGCCGGACACGACGAAAACGAACCCATCGAAACCCTGTACGAAGGCCCGTGGCTGCGCATGCTGCGGCGCGGCCGTTGGGAATACGTGGAACGCACGACCGGCGAAGGCATGGCGGTGATCGTCATCGCCGTGACGCCGCAGGACAAGCTGCTGTTCGTCGAGCAGTTCCGCGTGCCGCTGGGCGCGCCGACGATCGAAATGCCGGCCGGCCTGGTCGGCGACAACCACGACACCGACACGCTGGAAGCCGCCGCGGGGCGCGAGCTGATCGAGGAAACCGGCTGGGCCGCGCAGCGCCTGGAAGTGCTGCTGGTCGGCCCCACTTCGGCCGGCATGAGCAGCGAACGCATCGCCTTCGTGCGCGCGCGCGGGCTTTCCAGGGTCGGCAGCGGCGGCGGTGTCGACAACGAGCAGATCACCGTGCACGAAGTCCCGCGCGCGCAGGCGCCGGCGTGGCTGATGCAGAAGCAGCGCGAGGGCTATGAGCTCGATCTCAAGCTCTGGGCGGGCCTGTGGATGCTCGAGCACAACCCGGACGGCTCGCCGGCGGATTGATCCGCCGCCCCACTGCGCGAGCTTTTGCCTTTGTAGCCCGGGTAAGCGAAGCGCACCCGGGACCTGTCACGCCTGACCCCGGGTGCGCTTCGCGTACCCGGGCTACAAAAGCAAAACCGCAGCTCAGCCCTGCATGTCCTCCAGTTCCACGCCTCGCGTCTCACGCACCGCACGCAGCACGAACACCAGCGACACCAGCGCGAACGTCGCGTACAGGCCATAGGCGAAGCTCAGTCCGATCTCCGCCAGCGACGGGAAACTCACCGTGATGGCGAAGTTCGCCAGCCATTGCGCGGACGCCGCGACGGCGAGCGCGATCGCGCGGATGCGGTTGGGGAACATCTCGCCGAGCAGCACCCACACCATCGGCCCCCAGCTCAGGCCGAAGAACACGACGTAGGCGTTCGCCGACACCAGCGCCACGATGTTCCAGGGCGGCGGCAGCGACAGCGCCGTCCCATTGCCGACCGCCTGCGCGAAGCACAGCGCCATCAGCCCGAGCGTCACCGTCATGCCGATCGAACCGATGATCAGCAGCGGCTTGCGCCCGATGCGGTCCACCAGCGCGATCGCCAGCAGCGTCACCAGCACGTTCACGATCGAGGTGACCACGGTGATGGTGAAGGCGTCCGACTCGCTGAAACCGACCGAATGCCACAGCGTGGCGCTGTAGTAGAAGATCACGTTGATGCCGACCGCCTGCTGGAACACCGACAGTGCGATGCCCACCCACACCACCGGCAGCAGGCCGAAGCGCGGACCGCGCAGGTCGCGCAGGCGCGGGCGCACCTCGCTGGCGAGGCTTCGGCGGATGTCCTGCAGTTTCTGCTCCAGCGCCGGGCCGTCCTCCAGCGCGAGCACCTGCCGCAGCACGCCACGCGCTTCGTCGATGCGCCCCTTGGCGACCAGATGGCGCGGCGACTCGGGAACGCCCAGCACCAGCGTGCCGTAGACCAGCGCCGGCACCGTCGCGACGAGGAACATCCAGCGCCACGCCTCCAGCCCCAGCCATGCCGGCTTCGCGGCACCGCCGGCGACACCGGCGATCCACGCATCGCTGAGCAGCGCCGCGAAGATGCCGAGCACGATCGCCAGCTGCTGCAGCGAACCCAAACGTCCACGCACGTGCGCGGGCGAGACTTCGGCGATGTAGGCCGGCGCGATCACCGACGCCACGCCGATGCCGACGCCGCCGACGAAGCGCCAGGCGATCAGGTCCCACAGCCCGATCACCAGCCCCGAGCCGATCGCGCTGGCGGCCAGCAGCACCGCGGCGACCTGCATCGTGCGCACGCGTCCCCAGCGGTCGGCGACGGGACCTGCGTACCACGCGCCCAGCGCCGCGCCGAGCAGCGCGCACGACACCGCGAAGCCGATGCGCGCCGCGTCCAGCGCGAAGCCGCCGCGGATCGCATCGACCGCGCCGTTGATCACCGCCGAATCGAAGCCGAACAAAAAGCCGCCCATCGCGGCGGCCAGGGAAATCAGCACCACGCGCGAAGTGGCGTGCTGCTGCGCATGCACCAAGGTATCCATCGTCTCTCCCGGGCACCCACGGTGGGCACCATGCGCGGCCGATTGTGCGCGGCCGGGCGGACGGCGGAAGGGCTGAATACGTATGCATGCGCCGGAGCCGGTCGATCCGGCTCCGGCGATTGGGAAAAAGTCAGCCCGCGCAACGGTCCGTGGCGCGTACCAGCGCGTCGACGTTCTCCGCTTCGAACGCGGAGTGGCCGGAGGCCGGCGTGATCTCCAGGTCAGCCTTCGGCCACGCCTTTTTCAGATCCCACGCGTTGGCGACCGGGCACACCACGTCGTAGCGGCCGTGCACGATCACGCCCGGGATGTCGGCGATGCGATGCGTGTCGCGCAGCAGCTGGTCGTCGACCTCGAAAAATCCGCCGTTGACGAAGTAGTGGTTTTCGATCCGCGCGAACGCGAGCGCGAACTGCGGGTCTTCGTGGCTCGCCGCGAAGTCCGGATCGATGTGCAGGAAACTCGTCGCGCCTTCCCACACGCTCCATGCCTTCGCCGCCGCCAGGCGAGTGGCTTCGTCGGGCGAGGTCAGGCGGCGATGGAAGGCGCTGATCAGGTCGTGCCGTTCGTCCGCCGGGATGGCCGAGAGGTAGTGCTCCCACGCATCCGGGAACAGGCGCGAGGCGCCTTCCTGGTAGAACCATTCCAGCTCCCAGCGACGCAGCATGAAGATGCCGCGCAGCACCAGTTCGGTGACGCGCTGCGGATGCGTCTGCGCGTAGGCGAGCGCGAGCGTGGAACCCCATGAGCCGCCGAACACCTGCCAGCGGTCGATGCCCAGCTTCCCGCGCAGCCGTTCGATGTCGGCGACGAGGTCCCAGGTGGTGTTGTCGACCAGGTCCGCGTGCGGCGTCGAACGCCCGCTGCCGCGCTGGTCGAACAGCACGATGCGGTAGCGCGATGGATCGTGGAAACGCCGCATCTTCGCGCTGCACCCCGCGCCCGGACCGCCGTGCAGCAGCACGACCGGCTTGCCGTCGGGATTGCCGCACTGCTCGAAGTACAGCGTGTGGCGCCCGTCGACCTGGAGCGTGCCGCTGTCGAAGGGTTCGATCTCGGGATAAAGCGTGCGCATCGCGTGCTCTCGTGGGAGGAGTCCGGAAATTCTAGCGCGCGGGCCGATGACGACCTTTTCTCGGGAAACGAATTTTTAAGAACCGTCCGATGTGGGGTCCGGTGCCGCGCGGCTTTACTGCGCACCGCCCGGCGTCCGCCGGGGATCCCCCTGATGAGGAACACCCGTGAAGAAGTCTTTCCTTGCCCTGGCGCTCGCCGCCGTTCCGTTCTTCGCCGCGGCCAGCGAGGCCAACGACATCGGCTACAACTACGTGCAGCTCGACTACGTCTACCAGGACGGCGCGCAGATCGACGGCGTCAACGCCTACCCGAATGGCGGCAACCTGAGCGGCTCGTACGCGTTCACCGACAACGTGTTCGGCACGGCCAGCTGGGGCTGGACCGAGGACTCGGGCTACCACGCCAAGTACAAGGACCCGAACTGGTCGCTGGGCCTGGGCTTCAACACCGCCATCGGCGCGAACGCCGACTGGGTCTCGCAGATCAAGTACATCGACAGCGACGCGCGCGTCCGTCTGGACCGTGATTTCTGGGTCTGCGACGACTGCCGCTTCGACCTGGACTACCAGGGCGGCCAGATCAGCACCGGCGTGCTGGGCCGCGTCTTCGACGGCCTGACCGCCAACGCCTACCTCGGCTACGAGGACTACAACCACAACTACGACGGCAACTTCTTCGCCGAGTTCGGCATGGTCTATGCCTTCAACAAGACTTGGGGCCTGCACGGCGGCCTGCGCCTGGCCGAAGGCGTCGACACCTACTCGCTGGGCGTTCGCGCGAGCTTCTGAGTCGGGGTTGTTTCCCGGCGTTGTACGAAAGGGCCCGCTTTGCGGGCCCTTTTTTGCGCGTGAACTTCCTGGTCGCGAGTTCCTGGTCGCAAGCCTTTTGCGTCGCGAACGCTTGTGGTGTGGACGTCGCGTCTGTCGCTGTGGACGTTTCTGTCGCTCTGGATGTTGTAGCCCGGGTAAGCGAAGCGCACCCGGGTGCGCGGTCGCCTCTCCTTCCCGGTGCGCTTCGCTTACCCGGGCTACAACAGCAAACCTTCGTCCGAGAAGATCGTCATCCCGGCGCAACCCGGGACGACTAGCAATGGCCAGCTTTCGCTGGAACGACGGTGAGGTGGGGAATCGATTACGCGCCCACCCGCCCCAACGTCACCCGATCGCGCCGCTCCCAATCCTGCACCGTCTCGACCGCGTCGAAGCCCGCGTGTTCGAAGATCGACCGTACCGCGGCACCCTGATCCCAGCCGTGCTCCACCAGCAACCAGCCGCCCGGATTCAGATGCATCGGCGCATGAGCCGCAATGCGACGGATATCGTCGAGCCCGTCCGCGCCCGACGCCAGCGCACTCGCCGGCTCGAAACGCAGATCCCCCAGCTTCAGATGCGCATCGTCATCGGCGATGTAGGGCGGATTGCTCGCGATCAGATCGAAGCGGTCGTCCGCGAGCGGCGCGAACCAGTCGCCTTCGCGGAACTGCACGCGCGACAGGCCCAGCGCGTTCGCATTCGCCTGCGCCACCGCCAGCGCCGCCGCGCTCGCATCCGTCGCCACTACCTGCGCGAGCGGGCGTTCGAAGGCGATCGCCAGCGCGATCGCGCCCGTTCCGGTGCCCAGGTCCGCCACGCGCAGCGACACGCCTTCCGGCAGGCGTTCCAGGACGAGTTCGACCAGCCGCTCGGTTTCCGGACGCGGAATCAGCGTCGCGGGCGTCACCGCCAGGTCGAACCGCCAGAACCCCCGATGGCCGAGCAGGTGCGCGACCGGCTCACCGGCGAGGCGGCGCTGCAGCAGGCGCTCGAATTCGGCCTGGCGCGCGATCGGCGGAACGTCGTCCCGATGCGTGTACAGCCAGGTCGGGCCCACGCCCAGCGCGTGGGTGAGCAGGCGCTCCGCCTCGGCGCGCGCCTCGTCGCCGGGCAAACGGCGCGTGGCAGCGGCGAGGAGTTCGCCGACCGTGGCCGGCGTCGGGCCGTCGCCGGCGTCGAGGGAGCGAAGGTCGTCATGCATCCCGCATTTTCGCCTGCCGCGGCCCGCGCAGGGAGGCCTTGCGCGGCGCTCCACCACCCGCATGTCGAATGGGTGCCGGGCTTCCTATCGGCCCGACATGTCCATAGACATCGCCTATTGAATCAATCTCATCAATCAACTTGATGGATTGGATCGGCCTCCTTACCCTACTCGCACTGGTTTCAACCCTCACCCACCCAGCCAAAGGAACCATCCTGATGTCGCTGATCAACACCGAAGTCCTGCCGTTCAAGGCCACCGCCTACAAGAACGGCGAGTTCATCGAAGTCACCAATGCCGACCTGAAGGGCAAGTGGTCCGTCGTGTTCTTCTACCCGGCCGACTTCACCTTCGTCTGCCCGACCGAGCTGGGCGACCTCGCCGACAACTACGCCGAATTCCAGAAGCTCGGCGTCGAGATCTACGGCGTGTCGACCGACACCCACTTCACGCACAAGGCGTGGCACGACACCTCCGACACGATCAAGAAGATCCAGTACCCGCTGATCGGCGATCCGACCGGCGTGATCACCCGCAACTTCGGCGTGATGATCGAGGAAGCCGGCCTGGCCGATCGCGGCACGTTCGTGATCGATCCGGAAGGCAAGATCCAGATCGTCGAGATCAACGCCGGCGGTATCGGCCGCGATGCGGGCGAGCTGCTGCGCAAGGTCAAGGCCGCCCAGTACGTCGCCGCGCATCCGGGCGAAGTCTGCCCGGCCAAGTGGAAGGAAGGCGAGCAGACCCTGAAGCCGTCGCTGGACCTGGTCGGCAAGATCTGACGACCGCACGCCACGCCCTGTCCGCAGGGCGTGGTCTGGACGGGGCGGCGAGCCGCGCATCGCGCAACCGCCCCGCTCCACCGCCTCATCGCGAGGCCGTTCCGGTCAGATGCTGGCCACTCTTTTTTGAATGTCGCGACGCTCGGGTCTCTCCCTCCCTCCGCCCGGGCGCTCGCGGCGTTCACCCGAACAAAGCCAATGGAGTCATCGCATGTTGGATGCCGATCTCAAGAACCAGTTGAAGGCCTATCTGGAAAAGGTCACGCAGCCGATCGAGCTCGTCGCATCGCTCGATGACGGCGAGAAGTCGCGCGAGCTGGAAAGCCTGCTGCAGGACATCGCCACGCTGTCGGACAAGATTTCCTATTCGCGCCGCGACGACGACGCGCGCCGTCCGTCGTTCGCGATCAACCGCGCAGGCACGGACGTGAGCGTGCGCTTCGCCGGCATTCCGATGGGCCACGAGTTCACCTCGCTCGTGCTCGCCCTGCTGCAGGTCGGCGGCCATCCGTCCAAGGCCGCGCCGGAACTGCTGGAACAGGTGCGCGACCTCGAAGGCGAGTACCACTTCGAAACCTATTTCTCGCTCTCGTGCCAGAACTGCCCGGACACCGTGCAGGCGCTGAACCTGATGAGCGTCATCAACCCGAACATCCACCACGTCGCCATCGACGGCGCGCTGTTCCAGGACGAAGTCGAGCAACGCCAGATCATGTCGGTGCCCACCGTGCTGCTCAACGGCCAGCCGTTCGACCAGGGCCGCATGACCATCGAACAGATCATGGCCAAGCTCGACACCGGCGCATCGACGCGCGATGCCGAGAAGATCAAGGCCAAGGATGCGTTCGACGTGCTCGTGATCGGCGGCGGTCCGGCCGGCGCCGCGGCGGCGATCTACGCCGCGCGCAAGGGCATCCGCACCGGCGTGGCGGCCGAGCGTTTCGGCGGCCAGGTGCTGGACACGATGGCGATCGAGAACTTCATCTCGGTCACCTACACCGAAGGCCCGAAGCTCGCCACCGCGCTGGAACAGCACGTGCGCGAGTACGACGTCGACATCATGAACCTGCAGCGCGCGAGCAAGCTGATCCCGGCGAACGAGCCGGGCGGCCTGATCGAAGTGCAGCTGGAAAACGGCGCGTCGCTGAAGTCGCGCAGCGTCGTCCTGTCGACCGGTGCACGCTGGCGCCAGATGAACGTGCCGGGCGAACAGGAATACAAGAACAAGGGCGTGGCCTACTGCCCGCACTGCGACGGCCCGCTGTTCAAGGGCAAGCGCGTGGCGGTGATCGGCGGCGGCAACTCGGGCGTCGAGGCGGCGATCGACCTGGCGGGCATCGTCTCGCACGTGACGCTGATCGAGTTCGACGCGCAGCTGCGTGCCGACGAAGTGCTGCAGCGCAAGCTGCGTTCGCTGAAGAACGTGGACGTGATCGTCAGCGCACAGACGACCGAAGTGCTCGGCGACGGCCAGAAGGTCACGGGCCTGGTCTACAAGGACCGCATCGAAGGTGACGCGCACCGCATCGACCTGGAAGGCGTGTTCGTGCAAATCGGCCTGCTGCCCAACACCGAATGGCTGAAGGGCGCGGTGGCGCTGTCGCCGCGTGGCGAGATCGAAGTCGATTCGCACGGCCGCACCTCGGTCCCGGGCGTGTTCGCCGCCGGCGATGCCACGACCACGCCGTTCAAGCAGATCGTGATCGCGATGGGCGAAGGCTCGAAGGCGGCGCTGAGCGCGTTCGACCACCTGATCCGCACCAGCGCACCGGCGCAGGCGACGACCGCCGCCGCGGCCTGATGTCCCCGGCCCTTCCCCTGCTTGCGGGGGAAGGGCGCGGAGGCCGATGCTCCACATCCATGCAGCATCACGCGAGGGACACGCCTTGAACCTGCGCGATCTCAAGTACCTGGTGGCCCTGGCCGACCACAAGCATTTCGGCCGCGCCGCGGCGGCGAGCTTCGTGAGCCAGCCCACGCTGTCGACCCAGATCAAGAAACTCGAGGACGAACTCGGCGTCGCGCTGGTCGAGCGCGCGCCGCGTCGCGTGATGCTCACGCCGGTCGGCCGCGAAGTCGCCGAACGCGCACGCAAGGTCATCGCCGATGTCGAGCAGATGGCGGAAATCGCGCGCCGCAGCCAGGACCCGGAAGCCGGAACGGTGCGCTTGGGGTTGTTCCCGACGCTGGGCCCGTACCTGTTGCCGCACGTCGTGCCGAGATTGCGGCAACGTTTCCCGCGCCTGGAACTGCTGCTGATCGAAGAGAAGACCGACCAGATCCTGCAGCGCCTGCGCGATGGCCGCCTGGACGCGGGCCTGCTCGCGCTGCCGATCCACGACGACCAGTTGCACGTGGAAGTCCTGTTCGACGAACCGTTCCTGCTGGCCGTGCCGCAGCAGCATCCGATGGCCGAACAGGATTCGCTGGAACTGGGCGACCTCGACAACCAGCACCTGCTGCTGCTCGAGGAAGGCCACTGCCTGCGCGACCAGGCGCTGGATGTCTGCCACATGGCCGGTGCCGACGAACGCGACGGCTTTCGCGCGACGAGCCTGGAGACGCTGCGGCAGATGGTCGCCGCCGGCGTCGGCATCACGCTGCTGCCGGTGCTCGCCGTGCAGCCGCCGGTGCCGTCCTCGCCCGACATCCACCTGTTGCGTTTCCGCGGGCAGCCGCCGCACCGGCAGATCGCGATGGTGTGGCGGCGCAGCTCGGCGATGGGCGAATTCCTGAAGCAGCTCGCCGCCGAGTTCCGTTCATTGCCCGAGCAGTTGCTGCGCCCGCCGCAACCGGCACCGTCGCAGGACAGCCGGCTGTAGTAGCCCGGCTTTAGTAGCAGCCCGGTTTTTTGTAGCCCGGGTAAGCGAAGCGCACCCGGGAAGTAGCCGGCCGCCTGCCCGGGTGCGCTTCGCTTACCCGGGCTACAACAGCTGCAACAGCGTCGACCGCATCGAACGATCAGTAATGCAGCAGCGAATGCAGGCGCACGTCCGCGCCCCAGCGTTCGCGACCGCCCAGCGCATCAAGCTCGATCAGCACGCTCGCACCGACCAGGTTCGCGCCGAGCTTCCCCACCAGTTCGCGCGCCGCGGCCAGCGTGCCGCCGGTGGCGAGCACGTCGTCGACGATCAGCGTGCGTTCGCCCGGACGCAGCGCATCGTTGCGCGCCTGCAGGCGATCGGTGCCGTATTCCAGCGCGTAGTCCACCTCGACCAGCGGCGGCGGCAGCTTGCCCGGCTTGCGCAGCGGGACGAAGCCCGCGTGCAGCTTCTGCGCGAGCGCCGCGCCGAAGATGAAGCCGCGCGATTCGATCCCGCACACCGCCTGCACCTGGCTGCCCTGCCACGGCTCGGCGAGCGCGTCGATGCAGCGCGCGAAACCGCCGGCATCGGCCAGCAACGGGGTCACGTCGCGGAAGGTCACGCCGGGCTTGGGGAAATCGGCGACGGCGCGGATCAGGGAATCGAAATCGAAGGACATGGCGCGGGGCCCATGAAACGGCCGGCCACGATACCCGAACCCGGCGTTCAGGCCGGCAGCCAGCCCTGCGAGGAATCCGCGGCCTCGTCGTCGTCCGACGCTTCGGCAGGCGCATTCAGCGGGAGCGCGGCGACGATGTCCTGCGCCTGCGGCCAGACCACGTCCGGCACGCACACCAGGATGGTCCCGAACAGCGGCAGCTCGCCCATCCCGCCCGTCAGCGCCTCGCCCTGCAGGAACACGGGGATTTCCTCCGCCTCAAGCGCGTGCCGCACCAGGTGGGCGTCGATCAGGTTCGCGGCTTGGTAGACGACTTTCATGGGACGCTCCGGGGGAAGAGGCTCGCGGACAGCATACGCCCGGCCTGAACGCGGATGCCGGCGGGGGCACGGCGGGGAATTGCGCCACCGGCTAAACTTGCCGGTCTACTCCGTCCACGGCTTCACGCATGTCCGCTACGCCCCACCCCGCCCCGTCCGCGCCCGGATCGGCCAACCCTGGATCGGCCCTCCCCGAAACCGCGCCCGTGAAGCAGGACTTCATCCGGCAGATCGTCCGCGAGGACCTGGCCAGCGGCAAGCACCACGCGATCCGCACCCGCTTCCCGCCAGAGCCCAACGGCTACTTGCACATCGGCCACGCCAAGGCGATCTGCCTGGACTTCGGCATCGCGGCGGAGTTCGGCGGCGACTGCAACCTGCGCCTGGACGACACCAACCCGGTGAAGGAAGACCCCGAGTACGTCCGCGCGATCCAGGACGACGTGCGCTGGCTCGGCTTCGAATGGCACGACCTGCGCCACGCGTCGGACTACTTCGGCGTGCTGTACCTCGCCGCGGAAAAACTGATCCGCCAGGGCGACGCGTTCGTGTGCGACCTCACGCCGGAACAGGTGCGCGAATACCGCGGCACGCTGACCGAGGCGGGCCGCGAATCGCCGTTCCGCAACCGCAGCGTCGAGGAAAACCTCGATCTGTTCCGCCGCATGCGCGCCGGCGAATTTCCCGACGGCACGCGCACGCTGCGGGCGAAGATCGACATGGCCAGCGGCAACATGAACCTGCGCGATCCCGCGCTGTACCGCATCAAGCACGTCGAACACCAGAACACCGGCCACGAGTGGCCGATCTACCCGATGTACGACTTCGCGCATTCGCTCAGCGACGCGGTGGAAGGCATCACGCATTCGCTGTGCACGCTGGAGTTCGAGGACCACCGCCCGTTGTACGACTGGTGCGTCGACAAGGTCGATCTGGCGAACTCGCCGGAGCTGCTCGAACCCGTGCTGTCGAAGGGCTTCCCGAAGGAAGCGAGCAAGCCGCGCCAGATCGAGTTCTCGCGCCTGAACTTCAACTACCTCGTCATGAGCAAGCGCAAGCTGCTCGCGCTGGTGAACGAAGGCCTCGTGGACGGTTGGGACGACCCGCGCATGCCGACCTTGCAGGGCATACGTCGTCGCGGCTACACGCCGAGCGCGCTGCGCCTGATGGTCGATCGCGTCGGCATCAGCAAGCAGAACTCGCTGCTCGACATCTCGATCCTGGAAGGCGCGCTGCGCGACGACCTCGACGCCGCCGCGCAGCGCCGCATGGCAGTGATCGATCCGCTGAAGCTGGTCATCACCAACCTCGATGCGGGCCACGAGGAATCGCTGACGTTCCCGAACCATCCCAAGGACGAGAGCGCGGGCACGCGCACGTTGCCGTTCTCGAACGAGCTGTGGATCGAGCGCGAGGATTTCGAGGAAGTGCCGCCGAAGGGCTTCAAGCGCCTGATCCCGGGCGGCGAAGTGCGCCTGCGCGGCGCCGGCATCTTCCGTTGCGATGAGGTGGTCAAGGACGGCGATACCGTCGTCGAGATCCGCGGCGTGCTCGATCCCGAATCGCGCCCCGGCATGGCCGGCGCCGATCGCAAGATCAAGGGCACGATCCACTGGGTGAGCGCGAAGCACGCGACGAAGGCCGAAGTGCGCCTGTACGACCGCCTGTTCGTCGTGCCCGATCCGGACAGCGAGGAAGGCGGCAAGACGTACAAGGATCATCTCAATCCCGAATCGCGCCGGGTCGTCACGGGCTATGTCGAACCCGCTGCGGCGAACGCGCATCCGGAGCAGTCGTTCCAGTTCGAGCGCATCGGCTATTTCGTCGCCGACCGCTACGACCATCGCAGCGAGGCGCCGGTGTTCAACCGCAGCGTCACGCTTCGCGACACCTGGACCACGAAGGGTTGAACAACGCGAAGGAGCACGCCATGCGCCGCCTGCTGACCGTACTGCTGGTTTCGTCCCTGCTCGCGCTTGCGGCGTGCGCCGCGCCGTCGCCGGAAGGCGCACGTGCGGCCACGCCGACGGCGGGCGATGTCGCCACGCCTGCATCCGACGACGCGCAGGCTGCCGCGCAAGCGACCCGTGCACGCGCTCCGGAGCCCACGCCGAAAGTGCGTCAGGCCGACTCCGCGCAGACGCCCGTCAAACTTGATTTCAGCTGCAGGACCGATGCGGATTGCGCGGTGAAGAACGTCGGCAACTGCTGCGGCGCCAGGCCGGCGTGCGTCAACGCGAACAGCCCGACCGATCCGGAAGGCGTCAAGGCCGAATGCGCGCGCAAGGGCATGATGGCGATGTGCGGCTTCAAGCCGATCGAGGGCTGCCAGTGCGTGCAGGGCCAGTGCAAGGACAAGATCGCCGAAGTGGAGATGGTGCACTGATGCTCTACGCGCAGGTTCACCTCACCCTGCCCGCCTGGGTCCACGAATCGGTCGATACGCAACGCCTCTACGTCGGCGACGCCGCGAAGGTCGAACTCGCCATCGCGCTCTCGCGCATGAACATCGAAGCCGGCAGCGGCGGACCGTTCGGCGCGGCGGTGTTCGGGCCGGACGAACGCATCATCTCCATCGGCGTGAACCGCGTGATGCCGCACACGTGTTCGCTCGCGCATGCCGAGACGATGGCCTACATGCTCGCGCAGCAGCGCACGCAGCGCCCGCGCCTCAACGAGGATGCGGTGGGCGCGAAGCTCGGGCCGGTCACGCTGGCGACCTCGTCGCAGCCGTGCTGCCAGTGCTACGGCGCGACGATGTGGGCCGGCATCGATCGGCTGCTCATCGGGGCGCGCAGCGAGGACGTCGAATCGCTGACGCAATTCGACGAAGGCCCGCTGCCCGCGGACTGGATCGGCGAACTCGAACGCCGCGGCATCGAAGTCGTGCGCGACGTGCATCGCGAACTCGCACGCGAGGTGCTGCGTGCGTATGGCGAATCCGGCGGCGAGCGGTACTGACGCCCGCATCGACATGATCCCGGCCGACGCCCTGCTCTGCTACTGCCGCCCCGGCTTCGAGCCCGAACTCGCGGCAGAACTCGGCGAACGCGCGGCGCTCGCCGGCCATCCCGGTTATGCGCGCACCGAGCGCAACAGCGGCTACGTGGAATTCCTCGGTGCGGACGCCGGCGCGCTGACGCGCGCGATGCCGTTCGACTCGCTCATCTTCGCGCGGCAGAAGCTTGCGCGATTCGCCGAACTGCGCGGCCTCGATCCGAAGGACCGCATCACGCCGATCCTGCGTGCGCTCGAAGCGACGCTGGGCAACACGTACACCTTCGGCGAGTTGTGGGTGGAGCATCCCGATTCCGACGAAGCCAAACCGTTGGCGGGCCTTGCGCGCGCCTTCGGCAATGCACTGCGCCCCGTGCTGCGAAAGGGCGGCTGGCTCACGCAGTTCGACGATTCACGCAAGTCGCGCCTGCATGTCGTGTTCCTTTCCGGCGACCACGTGCTGCTCGCCATCGGCGAGGCCGGCGACAGCGCGCCGTGGCCGCTCGGCATTCCGCGCCTGCGCATGCATGCCGACGCGCCGAGCCGTTCCGCGCTCAAGCTCGAGGAAGCGCTGATGGTGCTGATGAGCGGGAAGGAACGCGAACGACTGTTCCGCGAAGGCATGCGTGGCGCCGACCTCGGCGCCGCACCCGGCGGCTGGACGTGGGTGCTGATGCGACAGGGCCTGCACGTCACGTCGGTCGACAACGGTCCGCTGCGTGAACACCTGCTCGAAAGCGGGCGCGTCGACCACCTGCGCGAGGACGGTTTCCACTGGCAGCCGCGCGCGCCACTGGACTGGATGGTGTGCGACATGGTCGAACAGCCGCGCCGCGTCGCCGAACGCATGGCGACCTGGCTGCGCGAGGGCTGGTGCCGGCACACCATCTTCAACCTCAAGCTGCCGATGAAGAAGCGCTGGGACGAAACGCGGCTGTGCCTGGACCTGTTCCAGCAGCGCGCAGAGAAGCCGCTGCTCCTGCGGGCGCGCCAGCTCTACCACGACCGCGAGGAAATCACCGTTTTCGCGACGGTGCGCTGACGCGGCGATCACGTGGGTGAACGCTGGGCGCGACCGCACGCGTGAAATTTACCTGTGGTTGATGCGTGCGGGACTAGCGTCGGCCTCGCCCCCAAACCAGGCGAGACCCACCATGAATTCCGCGCATGTTCTTTCACCGAAACTGCTGGCGGCCGCGGTGCTCGCGACGATCGGCATCGCCGGTCCGGCAGCCGCGCAGCGCACCCAGGCCCAGCCGGCGAAGGCGCAGCAGCAGGCCGAAGCGGCAGCGCAGGCCGCGACCGATGAAGCCGAAACCGCACGCGACGCCGCGCAGAGTGCGCGCGACGCGACCAAGGCGACGACCGGCGGCTACACCACCACGCACCAGCACGCCGACACCGCGCAGCGCGCCGCCAACCAGGCGGTGGACGCGTCGCACGACGCGCACGATGCGACCTCGGCCGCGCAGTCGGCCGCCAACCCCGCGACGCCGGCCGCCGAAGCGCAGCAGGCGGCAACCACCGCAGGCAACGCCAGCATGCAGGCGCAGGATGCGGCCGACGCCGCCGCGCAGGCCGCGAATCCGCCTCCCGCGACCCCGATGACGCCCACCACCCCGCAGACGACGACCGGCGCGTCGACGCGACAGGAAGTGAACGCGACCTCCAGCCCGCCCAACTCGACGCTCGCCAACAAGGTGGATTTCGACGGACTCGACACCAACCGCGACGGCAACCTCAGCCGCGCCGAAGTCCAATCCGAAACGATGCTGTCCGCCGACTTCGCCGCGATCGACGCCAACCGCGACGGTCGCATCTCCAAGTCCGAGCTTGCCGGCGGTAAGTGACCTGTCGAAGCCGCTGGCGATGGCGAACCCCTCCCGCGTCGGGAGGGGTTCGCTTTATTGCCCGGCCGCGTGCCGCCAGAACGCGTGCGTCAGCGGCGGCAGCTTGCCGGCCAGGCCCAGCAGCGGGCCGCGCAGCAGCGTGGCGGCGAGCGAATCGTTCGAGAACAACCGGTTGATGCCATCGAAGGCATAGGCCGACAGCGCGTTCCCGCTGCGCTGCGCGCGCGCCCAGCGCGACAGTCGCGATGCCGGATCGATGCCGCGCTCACGCGCATCGGCGGCGGTGCGACGCAGGGTCGCGACATCGCGCAGCCCCAGGTTCACGCCCTGCCCCGCCAGCGGATGCACCGCGTGCGCGGCATCGCCGATCACCGCGATGCGACCGCTCGCCAACGACTGCGCGAGTTGCAGGCGCAACGGGAACGCGGCGCGCCGCGATACGCGCGTCGATGCGCCGAGCGTGCCGGCGAAGGCATTGTCGAGTTCGCGCAGGAACGCCGTCTCGTCGGCTTCGAGCAGACGCTGCGCTTCGGCCTCCGGCAGCGTCCACACGATCGAACTGACGTTGTGTGCGTCGAAAGGCAGGAACGCGAGCGGCCCGGTCGGCAGGAAGCGCTGCCAGCACGTCGCCTGATGCGGCCGCTCGCTTTCGACGAACGCGACCAGCCCGCGCTGGCCGTAATCGTGGCGTGGCGCTTCGATGCCGGCGAGCGAACGCAGCTTCGACTCCGCGCCGTCGGCGGCGACCACAAGCTTCGAACGCAGCGACAGGCCGCTTTCGAGCACGACCGTCGCGCCGCTTTCGTCCTGTTCGAATCCGACCACGCTGTCGGGGCAATGCAGCTGCACGCCGGCGCCGGGCAGCGCGTTCCAGAGACGGTCGACCAGCAGGGCGTGCTCGACGATCCAGCCGAGTTCGCGACGCCCGAAGGCATCCGCATCGAACGCGAGCTCGCCGCCGCCGGCGGCATCCCACACGCGCATCGCGCGGTACGGCTGCACGCGCGCGTTCGCGACCTCGCGCCAGACGCCCAGGTTGTCGAGCAGCGCCGCGTTGTCGGGCGCGAATGCATACACGCGCAGGTCGATGCGATCGGCATCGGTGGGCAGCGGCTGCCATGCGGGCGGCTGGCGGGGTTCCACCAGCGCGACCCGCATTCCATCGCGCGCGAACGCAAGCGCGGCAGCCGCGCCGACCACGCCGGCGCCGACGACGATCGCGTCGAGTCCCGATCCGCGACGGCTCATGCGTGCACCTCGCGGCACAGCGCCGGCACGTCGCCGCGGTATCCCATCGCGCCGCCGACGAGGAACGACTGCACCGAGGCAACGCGATCGACCGCGAACAGGCCGAGGCTGCGCAGCGGACGCAGGAGCGTCGCGTCGTTTGCGGTCAGGCGCGCGAGGCCGTCGGAGAACCCGATCGTGCGCTCGCGGTCCTCGCGGCGCCGTTCGGCATAGGCCTGCAACAGCGCATCGCTGCCGCAGTCGGCCTGCGCATCGAGCGCGCGCGTGTCCTCGATGAGTTCGGCGAGCGTGAGCGCGTCGCGCAAACCGAGGTTGAAACCCTGCGCGCCGATCGGATGGATCGTCTGCGCGGCGTTGCCGACCAGGACCGCACGCGAGGCGATGGTGCGCTGCGCGACGACGCGGATCGCCGGATGCGAACTGCGCGGGCCGCACGAAAGAAAGCGTCCCGCGCGCCAGCCGAACGCGTCCTGCGCACGCGCGAGGAACCCGGCTTCGTCGAGCGCGGCGACGGCATCCGCGTCTTCGCGCGCGACGGCGTGGATCAGTCCGTGGTGGCGATCGCCGCGCGGCAGAAGGGCGGTCGGGCCGTGGTCGGTGAGGCGCTCGAAGGCGGTGCCGTCCGGCGGGCGCGAGCTGCGCAGGCGCGCGACGAACAGCGTCTGCGCGTAATCGTGCTCGTCCACGCCGATGCCCAGCGCGTCGCGCACGAGGCTGCGCGTGCCATCGGCCGCCACCAGCAGGCGCGCGCGCAGGATGCGTTCGCCATCGGCATCGGCCACGCGGATCGCGCGCACGTCGCCGGCGCTTTCGGCCAGGCCGATGAAACGCACGGGGCGATGGCGCAGCAGGCGCGTTGCGTCGGCGAGACGGGCTTCCAGCGCCTCGCCGAAATCGCGCGCGACCACGACCCGACCGAATTCGCTGCGCCCGTAGCGCGAGGCATCCAGCAGGCCGCGACCGAAATCGCCGCGCCGGCTGACGTGGATGCGTGCGATCGCGCCGGTGGGCGCGCGCAGCTTCTGCATCACCTCCAGTGCGGTCAGTGCGTTGAGCGTGGCTTCGGCGAAGCTGAGGTTGCGCTCGTCGAAGACCGCCGGGAGCGCGCCGGGCGGCGTCGCCTCGACCAGGCCGACGACGAGGCCCAGGCGCTCCAGCGCGATCGCCAGGCTGGCACCGACCAGGCCACCGCCCACGATGAGGACATCGTGGAGATCGTGGGACGGACCTTGGGCGAGGGAATCTCCGGGCGCGCCGGAGGGCGGGTTTGAGGGGGCCGCGACAGGCATTGCGCTATGCTAGCGGTTCCTGAAGGCCGTGACCTTCTCAAGACCCGAACACGATGAACCGTCCCGCTTCCGCCTCGCCTGCCGCCCACGACCGTCCCGCTTCCGGCCTGTTCGCGCCCGGTCCGCTGGTGCTCATCGGCATGATCGTGATCGCCGCGCTCACGCGCCTGTTGCCGCATCCGCCGAATTTCTCGCCGGTCGAAGCGGTGGCGCTGTTCGGCGGCGCCTACTTCGCCTCGCGCGCGCTGGCGATCGCGGTGCCGCTGGTGGCGATGCTGGTGTCGGACCTCGTCCTCGGCCTGACGCTGGGCGGGACCTACTTCGAACACTTCACCAGCCCGGCCTACCTGGCGACGTGGCTGTCGGTGTACGCGTGCATCGCGATCTCGGCGGTGCTGGGCTTCGGCCTGCGCGGTCGCGTCAACGGCGCGCGCGTGCTGGGCTATTCGATCGTCGGCTCGGTGCTGTTCTTCGTGGTCACCAACTTCGCCGTGTGGGCGACGGCCACGCCGATGACCGCGCATCCGGCCTGCCTGGTCGGCCTGGGCCCGTGCTACGTCGCCGCGCTGCCGTTCTTCCAGTGGACGGTGCTGGGCACGCTGTTCTACGCCGCGCTGCTGTTCGGCGGCTTCGCCCTGCTGCGCCGCCGCGTCCCGGCGCTGCGCGCGCAGACGGTCTGAGAAGGACGGGATTCGGGATTCCGGATTCGTAAGAAGCCCGTCTCCGAATCCCCATCCAGACTCACATGGGCAACCGTCTCTCCAGGATCTACACCCGCACCGGCGACGACGGCACGACCGGGCTGGGCGACGGCAGCCGCGTCGCGAAGGACTCGGCCCGCGTCGCCGCGTACGGCACGGTGGACGAAGCCAATTCGTGCATCGGCCTGGTGCTGGCGAGCGACGTCCCCGACGACGTCCGCGCGCTGCTGACCACCGTGCAGCACCAGCTGTTCGACCTGGGCGGCGAGCTGTGCATCCCGGGCCATGCCGCGATCGTCGACGCCGACATCGATCGCCTCGAACAGCAGCTCGACGCCTTCAACGAACCGCTCCCGCCGCTGAAGGATTTCATCCTGCCCGGCGGCGGCGAAGCGGCGGCGCGCTGCCACATCGCGCGCACGGTCGTGCGCCGTGCCGAACGCGAAGCCGTCTCGCTGTCGCGCGTCGAAACGGTCCGTCCGGAAGCGGTGCGCTACCTCAACCGCCTGTCCGACCTGCTGTTCGTGCTGGCCCGCGTGCTCGCGCGCGCCAGCGGCCACGGCGAAGTGCTGTGGAATCACGAACGGCGCAAGGCCTGACGCGCCGCGCGCCATGCGCATCTACACGCATCCTGCCTGCACGCGCCACGATCCCGGCGAGGGTCACGCGGAACGTCCATCGCGACTGGTCGCGGTAACCGAAGCGCTGCGCGAGGCGTTCCCCGACCTGCACTGGGAAGAAGCGCCGCGCGCGAGCCGCGGGCAGCTGCTGCGCGTGCACGACGACGCGCTGCTCGCGCTGGTGCTCGACACGCCCGTCGATGGTCCAATGCCGCTGGATCCCGACACCGTCCTCGCGCCGGGTTCGGCCGAAGCGGCGCTGCGCGCGGCCGGCGCCGGCATCGCGGCGGTGGATGCGGTGATGCACGGCGAGGCACGACGCGTGTTCTGCGCGGTGCGTCCGCCCGGCCATCACGCCACGCCCTCGGCGGCGATGGGGTTCTGCCTGTTCAACAACATCGCCGTCGCCGCGGCGCATGCCTGCGACAAACACGGGCTCGCGCGCGTGGCGGTGGTCGACTTCGACGTGCACCACGGCAACGGCACGCAGGCGATCTTCGATACCGACCCGCGCGTGATGTACCTGAGTTCGCACCAGATGCCGCTGTATCCGGACACCGGTTACGCAAACGAGCGCGGCGTGGGCAACATCGCCAACGCGCCGTTGCCGCCGGGCTGCGGCAGCGAGGCGTTCCGCCGCATCTGGCGCGAGCTGCTGCTTCCGACGCTGGACTCCTTCCGGCCGCAGTTGCTCTTCATCTCCGCTGGCTTCGACGCGCACAAGCGCGACCCGCTCGCGCAGATCGAACTGGAAACCGACGACTACGACTGGATCACGCGCGAACTCGTCGCGATCGCGCAAAGGCATGGCGACGGCCGGATCGTGTCGATGCTTGAAGGCGGCTACGACCTGGCCGCGCTGCGCGAGGCGAGCGTCGCGCACGTGGGCGCGATGCTCGCTTGAACCGCCTGGCGGCGATCAGGTCTCCGGCACGAACTCCAGCGCGGCCGAATTGATGCAGTAACGCAGGCCGGTCGGCGGCGGGCCGTCGGGGAAGACGTGGCCCAGGTGCGACTGGCAGCGCGCGCACTTGATCTCCACGCGCCGCATGCCGTGGCTGTCGTCCACGTGCTCGCTGACGGCGTCCCTGGAGACCGGTTCCCAGTAGCTGGGCCAGCCGCTGCCGGAGTCGTACTTCGTTTTCGAGGAAAACAGCGGCGCGCCGCAAGCCACGCAGGTGTACGTGCCGGCTTCCTTGTGGTTCCAGAAGCGGCCGGTGAATGCGCGCTCGGTCGCCGAGCAGCGGCATACCGCGAACTGTTCGGGGCTGAGGCGCTCGCGCCATTCGTCGTCGGTCCGGCAGACCGATGCGTTGTCGGAAGAAGGCTGCTGGGACATGGGCCACTCCTGTCTTGACGCGGAAATGAACAGTGCCGGGAGCAAGATGGTGCTCGCGTTGCCCCCTTGCAAGGGATGCGGCAAGCTAGCGACCCCGTTTTCCTGAACGCCGACGATCACGGTTCCCGAGTGCGCCGACCCCTCCGACTGCTCCCGTTATCGCTGTGCATCGCGCTGGCCCTGCCGGCCTACGCTGCCGACGGCGACGAGGACGACTGGGGCCTGTGCCCGATCATCGACGTGGTGCCGACGTTCGAGGACGCACCCGTCCCGACCGGCGACGCCACCACGCGCGCGAACGAGCCCACCGACATCGCCGGCGGCCAGCTCGAACGCGCGGGCACCGCGGAAGACATCGTCGTGCAGGACAACGTGCGCCTGAACCGCGGCGACCAGTTCCTGGGTACCGACAAGCTCAGCTACAACGCCGAGACCGGTCGCTACAGCGCGATCGGCAACGTGCGCTACCAGGACAGCGGCATGCGCATCCTGGCCGAGCGCGCCGAAGGCGACCAGAACGCAGACCGCCATCGCATCGAGGACGTGCAGTACCAGCTCACCCAGCGGCGAGGCAACGGCGGCGCCGAGCGCATCGAACTCGATGGCGCACGCGGCCGGCTGGTCGGTTCGACCTACTCCACCTGCGCGCCGAACCAGCGCGCGTGGGAACTGCGCGCGAACCGCATCGACATCGACACCGTCGAAGGCATGGGCGTGGCACGCAACGCCACCGTGCGCATCGGCAACGTGCCGGTGCTGTACGTGCCGTGGTTCATGTTCCCGGTCGACGAACGCCGCCGCACCGGCCTGCTGTATCCGCAGTTGTCGATGTCCGGCCGCAACGGCTTCGACTACCGGCAGCCGATCTACCTCAACCTCGCGCCGAACTACGACGCCACGCTCTACCCGCGCATCATGGCCGATCGCGGCGGGCTGCTCGGCGCCGAATTCCGCTGGCTGTACGAGCGCGGCAAGGGCGAGGTCTACGGCAACTGGATGCCGAGCGACAAGCTGCCGGGCGACGAGCCCGACCGCTACCTCAACCCGGACGTCGGCTTTCCGGTGTCGAGCCTGCCTGAGAAGAACCGCGGGCAGTTCGCGCTGTCGGCCTCGCACAACATCAACAGCGCGTGGTACGCCAGCACCAACCTCGGCTGGGTGAGCGACACCCACTACTTCGAGGACTTCAGCAGCAGCCTGTACGGCATCTCGAGCTATTCGATCCGCAGCGATGCGGGCGTGTACGGGCGTGGCCGCTACTGGCAGGCGGCGGTCATGGCCGACCATTACCAGCTCGCCGACTACACCCTGCGCGAGCGAAACCTCGCCTTCGACCGCCTGCCCCGCGCCTACTTCAGCTGGGAGCAGCCGCTCACCTCGTGGGTGCAGGCCGGCGTGGACGCCGAGGGCGTGCGCTTCGAGCACCAGGAGTTCCTCGGCGGCGCGCGCCTGGACGTCAAACCGTTCGTGACCTTCCCCCTGGAAGGCGCGAGCTGGTTCGTCCGCCCGAAGCTGGCCTGGCGCTACACGGCCTACCAGCTGGACGGCAGCGCACAGCAGCGCGCCGACGAACGCGTGAGCCGCAGCGGCGGCACCGCGTCTCCCGAGCAGTTCCAGGACAGCCACCTGACCCGCAGCATGCCGATCACCTCGGTCGATGCGGGCATGTACTTCGACCGCAACACCATGTTCCGCGGCACCAGTTATCTGCACACGCTGGAGCCGCGCCTGTATTACCTGAAGGTCCCGTACCGCAACCAGGACGATTTCCCGGTCTTCGACACCGGTTCGATGACCTTCAGCTGGGGCCAGCTGTTCCGCGACAACCGTTACACCGGCGCGGACCGTCAGATGGACGCCAACCAGCTCACCGCCGCCCTGACCACGCGTTTCATCAGCGAGGAGGACGGCCGCGAGCGCCTGGCCGCGAGCATCGGCCAGATCCAGTACTTCGACGACAGCCGTGTGACGCTGCCGAACCAGGCGACGATCGAGTCGGGCAAGTCGGCCTGGGTCGCCGACGCGAGCGTGACCCCGAACGACCGCTGGAACCTCGGCGCCACCTACATCTGGAATCCGAAATACCGCGGCGAAGACTTCGTCAGCGCACGCGTGCGCTACATGTTCGAGCGTGGCGGCATCGTCAACCTGGGCTATCGCTACCGTCGCAATGCGGCGTTCCGCGAGGGCATCGACCCGCCGCAGAACCGCGATCAGCTCGAGCAGGCGGATTTCTCCTTCCTGTATCCGATCAACGAGACCTGGAGCGTCGTCGGGCGCTACTACTACTCGATCCTGGACAGGAAGGAACTGGAGACGATCGCCGGTGTCCAATGGGAAAGCTGCTGCCTGGCCGCGCGCCTGGTGGGCCGCCGATACCTGAGAAACCGCGACGGCGAACTGGACACCCGGATCATGTTCGAATTCGAGCTGAAGGGCCTTGGCTCCGCGGGCCAGAACACGGAGCGGGTCCTGCGCCGTGGTATCCTCGGCTACGACCGCGACGACCTGTATCTCGTGCCGCCCACCTCGACGCAACGCCTGAACAACGGCGGCGGCCAAGTCGAATCCACCCCCGACCCGACCCTATGAAGAAACTACTCGCGTCCGCCCTCGCCGTCGCGGTGCTGTCCGGCACCCTCCTGCCCGGCGCGACCGCCCTGGCCCAGACCGCGGCCTCCGTCCAGCCCATCGATGGCATCGCCGCCATCGTGGACGAGGACGTGATCCTGAAGACCGAGCTGGATCGCGCGGTGAACAACATCCTGGCCCAGTACGCGGGACGCGAGAACCAGCTGCCGCCGCGCGACGTGCTGCAGCGCCAGGTGCTCGAGCGCCTGGTGCTGGTGAAGCTGCAGGTCGCCCGCGCCCAGGGCACCGGCGTGCGCGTGACCGACCAGGAAGTCGAGCAGGCCATCGCCGGCATCGCCCAGCAGAACCGCGTCACCCCCGAGCAGCTGCGCCAGCAGCTGGCGCGCGAGGGCACGCCGTACACCGATTTCCGCAATTCGATCCGCGACGAACTGCTGATCCAGCGCCTGCGCCAGCGTTTCGCGCAGAGCCGCGTCTCGGTCAGCGAGTCTGAAGTGGATGCCGCCATGGCCGCCCAGGCGAACCAGGGCGCGCAGTTCCACCTCGCGCACATCCTCGTGGCCCTGCCCGAGGGCGCGACCGCCGAGCAGATCGCCACGGCGCAGAAGAAGGTCGAAGGCGTGAAGTCGCTGATCGACAAGGGCGAGATGGACTTCTCCGCCGCCGCGGTGCGCTATTCCGACAGCCCCAACGCGCTGGAAGGCGGCGACCTGGGCTGGCGCAGCGTGGACGAGATCCCGAACGCGTTCGCCTCGCTCATGCGCAACATGTCGCCCGGCCAGGTCACCGAGCCGATCCGCGGCCCGAGCGGCTTCCAGCTGCTCAAGCTGATCGAAGTCCGCGACGCCTCGCAGGCCGGCCCGAGCATGGTCACGCAGTACCAGGCGCGCCACATCCTGATCCGCGTGAGCGATTCGGTGGACGACGCCAAGGCCAAGGCGCAGGCGCAGACCCTGCAGGCCCGCCTGATGGGCGGCGCCGACTTCGCCCTGCTCGCACAGGAGCACTCGCAGGACCAGAGCTCCGCCTCGAAGGGCGGCGAGCTGGGCTGGTTCACCCGCGACGAGTTCGGCCCGGAATTCGGCAATGCCGTCGCGGGCCTCCAGCCGAACCAGGTTTCGCAGCCGATCCGCACCCAGGCCGGTTACCACCTGATCAAGCTCGAAGGCACGCGCGAGGCCGACGTCGGCGAGCGCAACCGCCGCGCCCAGGTCCAGGAAACCATCGGCCGCCGCAAGCTCGAAGACGAGTGGAACCGCTTCCTGCGCGAGATGCGCGGCGAAGCCTTCGTCGACGTGCGCGTCGGCAAGGCCGCCGAAGAGACCGCCACGCCCACCGCGCCGGCCAACGGCGGCTGAGGTGGGCTGAGTGACCCCTGTTCGGCTCGCGCTGGTGCCGGGCGAGCCGGCGGGTGTCGGCCCCGAGCTCTGCGTCCGCCTGGCGCAGCAGCCACGCGATTACTCCCTGACGGCGTTCGCCGACGCACGCACGCTGCTTGCGGCGGCGCAGGCGGTTTCGCTGCCGTTGCGACTGCTCGGTCCGGACGACGCGGCGACCGCTCCCGGCGAGCTGGCGCTGGTCGACATCCCGAACGCCACCGTTCCCGCCTTCGGCCAACCTGATCCGCGCAACGCCGCCGCCGTGATCCGCGCACTGTGCGAAGCGGCGCAGGGCTGCCTCGACGGCCGCTTTGCCGGCGTGGTCACCGGGCCCGTGCACAAGGCGGTGATCAACCAGGGTGGCATCGCCTACACCGGCACGACCGAACTGCTTGCCGACCAGGCCGGCCGCGACGTCGTGATGATGCTCGCCAACGACGTCGTCCGTGTCGCGCTCGTCACCACGCACCTGCCGCTGCGCGAGGTCGCCGATGCGATCACGCCCGTCGCGCTCGACCGCACGCTGCGCATCACGCACGAGGCGCTGCGTCGTGATTTCGGCATCGACGATCCGGCGATCGCCGTGCTCGGCCTCAACCCGCATGCGGGCGAAGCCGGCCATCTTGGGTACGAGGAAATCGACGTGATCGAGCCGGTGCTCGCGACGCTGCGCGCGGGCGGCATGCGCCTGGTCGGTCCGCTTCCGGCCGACACCGCGTTCCTGCCGGCCAAGCTGCGCGGCTTCGACGCGGTGGTCGCGATGTACCACGACCAGGGACTGCCGGTGCTGAAATACAGCGGCTTCGAGCGCGCGGTGAACCTCACCCTGGGCCTGCCCTACCCGCGCGTCGCGGTGGATCATGGCACCGCGCTGGAACTCGCCGGGCGCGGCACCGCCGATCCGTCGAGCCTGCTCGCCGCGGCCGACACCTGTGCCCGTATCGCCCGCTTCCGCACCCCGGCATGATGCCCCGATGAGCACGCGCAGCCCCCATTTCACCGAGCCGGCCAAGAAGCATCTGGGCCAGCACTTCCTGCACGAACGCCGGATCATCGACCGGATCGTCCAGGCCGTGGACCCGAAGCCCGGCGACCGGCTGGTCGAGATCGGCCCCGGCCAGGGCGCGATCACCTTCCCGCTCCTCGATCGCCACAAGGAGCTGACGGTCATCGAGTTCGACCGCGACCTGATCTTCCCGCTGACCGAAGCCGCGCGTGCGCACGGTACGCTGGAAGTGATCCATCGCGACGTGCTCACCGTCGATTTCACCGCGCTGGCGCGCAACGCCGGCGACGAAGGCGGGCAGATCCGGCTGGTCGGCAACCTGCCCTACAACCTGTCCTCGCCGATCCTCTTCCACGCACTGGAACACGCCGACGCGATCCGCGACATGCACTTCATGCTGCAGAAGGAAGTCGTCGACCGCATGGCCGCCGGCCCCGGGAGCAAGGTGTACGGGCGCCTGGGCGTGATGCTGCAGGCGTACTGCCACGTGACGCCGCTGTTCGACGTGCCGCCGGGCGCGTTCCGCCCGCCGCCGAAGGTGGACTCGGCCGTGGTGCGGCTGGTGCCGCGCAAGCCGGAGACGATCGGCATCGACGATCCGGCCGTGTTCTCCGCCGTGGTGCGCGACGCCTTCGGCCAGCGCCGCAAGACGCTGCGCAACGCGCTTTCGAACCAGTGCGACGGCGCGGCGATCGAAGCCGCGGGCGTACGCCCGGACGCGCGCGCCGAGCAGATCGACGTCGCCGATTTCGTACGCCTGGCCAATTCGCTCGCACGCCAACGCAACGCGTGACGCCGGCGGCAACGCGTTCTCCACGACGCGTTGACCTATCGTGCACCGCAGCCCCTACACTGTCCGCATGAACCGCAGTACCGACTATTCCTTCGACATCTCCGTGGCGACCCGCTACCTCGACACCCAGTCGGAGCCGGGCCAGGACCGCTACGTCTTCGCCTACACCATCAGCATCCGAAACAGCGGCAGCGCGCCGGCGCGGCTCACGCGCCGCCACTGGCTGATCACCGACGGCAACGGCAAGGTGCAGGAAGTCGAGGGCGAAGGCGTCGTGGGCGAACAGCCCTGGCTGCGTCCCGGCGACGATTTCGAATACACCTCCGGCGCCGTGCTGGAAACCACGCACGGCATGATGGAGGGCACCTACACGATGGTCGGCGACGACGGCACGCAGGTCGAAGCGCCGATCCCGGCTTTCAGCCTGTCCGTGCCCCGCACGCTGCACTGACGGACGCCCCATGAGCATCTGGGCCATCGGCGACCTGCAGGGCTGTTACGACGCGACGCAGCGACTGCTCGAACGCATCGCGTTCGATCCGGCGCGCGACCGCCTGTGGTTCTGCGGCGATCTGGTCAACCGCGGCGGGCAATCGCTGGAAACGCTGCGCCTGGTGCATTCGCTGCGCGAGCACAGCGTCGTCGTGCTGGGCAACCACGACCTGTCGCTGCTGGCGATCGGCGAGCGTCGCGAGGACGAGCAGCGCAAGGTCAATCCCGATCTGCAGCGCATCGTGCTCGCCGAGGATCGCGACGTGCTGCTGGACTGGCTGCGCATGCAGAAGCTGGTGCACGTGGACCGCTCGCTCGGCTGGATGATGGTGCATGCCGCGCTCGCGCCGCAGTGGACCACGCAGATGGCCGAACGCTTCGCGCGCGAGGTCGAGGAACGCCTGCATGGCGACCAGTTCCGCCGGCTGCTGAAGAACATGTACGGCGACAAGCCGGCATGGCACCCCAAGCTCGCCGGCATCGATCGCCATCGCGCGATCATCAACGTGTTCACGCGCCTGCGTTATTGCACGCCGCGTGGCCGGATCTCGTTCGAGGACAAGGGCGCGCCGGGCACGCAGCCGGTCGGGCTGTATCCCTGGTACGAAGTCCCGGGCCGCGCCGAGCGCGACCTGAAGATCGTCTGCGGCCACTGGTCCACGCTGGGCCTGTTCATCGGCCACGGCGTCCACGCGATCGACACCGGCGCGGTGTGGGGCGGCAAGCTGACCGCACTCCAACTCGACACCGACGAACTGCGCATCGTGCAGGTGCCGGGACGCGACGTTCCCGCCCAGCCGCCGCGTCCGCGTCCGCCGTACCACGGCGACGACAAGCGCGCGCAACGCCCACGTCCGAACCATAACGGGCAGCGGCGCCATCATGGACGGCCGAATCCGAATGGTCCGCAGGGACCGCGTAACGAAGCGCCCGCGCCGAAGGCGACGACGGAGCAGGATCGCGACTGAGGTGGCGCAGCGAGCGGAAAATTCCGCATGCCTCGGAATCATCGGGATCCTTCACCACGCGACGCATTGAGCCCCTCTCCCTTCGGCGACCGAAGGAAGTGCAGCGCTGAGAGGGGTTGGGGTGAGGGTCGGGACGTACGGGCACGCTGGCGCTCGCGATACGCTTTTGCCCCCGCAGCGAACGCACACGCAAGATCAAAATGGGTTCCAGCGTTCGCTGGATTGACGGTGTGGTTTGGAACCGTCGACAGAGTGCCCCTGCGCCGTGAGCCTTGATCCAGGCCTTCGCCGGGATGACGTTCTTCGTGGATGCGGACCGAGGGCCCTCGGCGGAACGTCCCTAAACCCGCACGTAATCCACGAACTCGAACGCGAACGCATGCTTCGCATCCGCGTCATGCCGCTCGCGCGAAACCACGCGCCACTGCGACACGTCGAACGCCGGAAAGAACGCTTCGCCCCCTTCGACCCGGGTTTCGACATGCGTGAGAAACAGATGCGTCGCGACGGGCAGCGTCAGCGCATACACCTCACCGCCGCCGATCACGCACAGTTCGTCGGCACCGTCGGCTCCGGCGATACGCAACGCCTCGTCGACCGACGCCACCGCCTGCATCCCCTCGAACGGCACCGCCCCCGAGCGCGTCAGCACCAGGTTCCGCCGTCCCGGCAGCGCGCGCCCCAGCGACTGCGCCGTCTTGCGTCCCATCAGCACCGGCTTGCCGATCGTCAGCGCCTTGAAGCGCTTGAGATCGTCCGGGAGGCGCCACGGCAGATCGTTGTCGCGACCGATCGCGTGGTCGCGGTCGAGCGCCGCGATCAGGCTCAGCTTCATGCGCTCAGACCGCCACCGGCGCCTTGATCGCCGGCAGCGGGTCGTAATGCTCGATGGCGATGTCGTCGAAGGCGAAGCCGAAGATGTCCTTCACCTCCGGATTCAGTCGCAGCTGCGGCAGCGCGCGCGGCGTGCGCGAGAGCTGTTCGCGCGCCTGTTCGAAATGGTTGGAGTACAGGTGCGCGTCGCCCAGCGTATGCACGAAATCGCCCACGCCCAGTCCGCACACCTGCGCCACCATGTGCGTCAGCAGCGCATAGCTGGCGATGTTGAACGGCACGCCGAGGAAGATGTCGCCGCTGCGCTGGTACAGCTGGCAGCTGAGCTTTCCGTTGGCGACATAGAACTGGAACATCGTGTGGCACGGCATCAGCGCCATGCGCGGCAGGTCGGCGACGTTCCAGGCGCTGACGATCAGGCGGCGCGAATCCGGATTGCGCCTGATCTCGTCGACCACCCAGCGGATCTGGTCGATCTCGATGCCGTCCGCGCCCGCCCAGCCCCGCCACTGCTTGCCGTACACGGGGCCGAGTTCGCCCTGCGCATCGGCCCATTCGTCCCAGATCGAGACCTTGTTGTCCTTCAGGTAACCGATGTTCGTGTCGCCCTGCAGGAACCACAGCAGTTCGTGCACGATCGAGCGCAGGTGCAGCTTCTTCGTGGTGACCAGCGGGAAACCTTCCGCAAGGTCGAAGCGCATCTGCCATCCGAACACGCTGCGCGTGCCGGTGCCGGTACGGTCGGACTTGTCGCTGCCGTGTTCCAGCACGTGGCGGAGCAGGTCGAGGTACTGCTTCATCGCGATCTCTCCGGCTTACTTCACGGGCACGAACGGCTGCGGTTCCAGGGTCGGCTGGCGGCGCGACCACACGAACAGCCAGAACAGGCCCAACGCGATCAGCGGCAGGCTCAGCACCTGGCCCATCGTCAGCCAGCCGAACGCGAGATAGCCGATCTGCGCGTCGGGCACGCGGACGAATTCGACGAGGAAGCGGAAGCAGCCGTACAGCAGCGCGAACAGGCCCGACACCGCGTAACGCGGACGCGGCTTGCTGGAGAACCACCACAGCACGAGGAACATCGTCAGCCCTTCCAGCGCCGCCTGGTACAGCTGCGACGGATGGCGTGCGAACCGGTCCAGCGCGCCCGTCGCGAACTGCGCCTGCAACTGCGGCAGCGTCATGCCGGCGAATTCGGCTTCCGCGCGCGGGAAGATCACGCCCCATCCGGCCTGGGTGTACTTGCCCCAGAGTTCGCCGCCGATGTAGTTGCCCAGCCGGCCGAAGCCCAGGCCGGGCGGCACCAGCGGCGCGAGGAAATCGACGGTGTCCATCAGGTGCAGCCGGTGGCGGTGCGACCACCACCACGCCGCTGCGACCACGCCGACGAGGCCGCCATGGAAGCTCATGCCGCCTTCCCAGATGCGGAACAGCATCAGCGGATCGCGCAGCAGGTCGCCGAAGGAATAGAAGAAGACGTAGCCCAGACGGCCGCCCAGCACCACGCCGAGCATCGCGTAGAACAGCAGGTCGCCGTACGCCTGTTCGTTGACGCCCGGCAGGCGTCCGGCGCGCACGCGCATGCGGCCGAGCCACCACGCCGTGCCGAAGCCGAGCAGGTACATGATCCCGTACCAGTGCACCTGCAACGGGCCGAGGTTGAAGGCGATCGGGTCGATCTGGTGCAGGACTGTCATTCGGCGGCTCGGCTGCGGCGGCTCGGGAAGGCGTCGCCGTATTGTGCCGCAGGCAGGCGCGCGGCGGGTCGCCGTGGCGCCGGTCGGCGCGCGTCAGAGCACGTAGGGCAGATCCGGCAACTCGTTGGCGTCGTGCATGCCTTCCTCGCGCGGGAAGTGCTCGACCAGGATCGCCGTGAGCGCGGACACGCCGGCAAGCACGCCGGTTTCCGGCTCACCGGCACGCAGGCGTTCCTCGATCAGCTGGCACACACCGCGCCACTGCTCGTCGCTCACGCGGCCGACGAAGCCGCGATCGGCCACGATCTCGATCCGGTGGTCGGCCAGCAGCAGGTAGAGCAGCACGCCGTTGTTCGCCTGCGTGTCCCACACACGCAACTGGGCGAAAGCCTCGTGGGCGCGATCGCGCGCCTGCACGCCGGACAGCACCGCGCGCGGGTGCAGCGCGGGCTCGACGGCGAAGCAGATCTCGCCGGTGTGATGGCGCTCGCTTTCGGCGATCGCATCGGTGATGCGCTTGAGGCTGTCGCCCGGGAACAGGCGCTTGGCCGACGGCGCGAACAGGTGCTTGAAGAGCCTCATCGTGCGCGCCTCACCAGCTTCCGGAGGCGCCACCGCCTCCGCTCATGCCGCCACCACCGCCCCAGCCGCCTCCGCCGAAGCCGCCACCGCCACCGCCAAAACCGCCGCCGCCCCAACCTCCCCCGCCCCAGCCGCCGAATCCGCGATCGCGCGCGTAGCGGCCGGCCGGCATCGAGGTCAGGCCGAAAAAGAAGCCGATCAGCGCGCCGATGCCGCCGACGACGATCAGCGACGACAGCAGCCAGGCGATGCCGCCCGCCGCAGCGCCGCCGATCACGCCACGCACCAGCGACGGTGCGCGCCCGAAGATCCCGCGCGCGACCTGCGCCACGACGAAGGCGACGAACAGCGCGATCAGCCATCCGCCGCCCTTCCTGCGTTCGGGCCGGTGGTCGGCCATCGGCGCCGGCAGCGCTTCGCCGTCGATCAGCTTGACCAGCGCCGCGGTGGCGTCGGTGATGCCGCCGGCGTAATCGCCGCTGCGGAATTTCGGCACCAGGTACTCCTGGATCACGCGCGCCGAGGTCGCATCGGGAATCGCGCCTTCCAGTCCGTAGCCGACCTCGATGCGCACGCGCCGGTCGTCCTTGGCGACCACCAGCAGCACGCCGTCGTCCACGCCCTTGCGGCCGATCTTCCATTCCTCGAACGCACGCACCGCGTACTGCGCGATGTCTTCCGGCTGCGTGGTCGGCACCACCAGCACCTGCAACTGGCTGCCCTTGCGCTGCTGCAGGGCGAGCGCCTGCGCCTGGAGCTGCTGCTTCGTCGTCGCATCGAGCGTGCCGGTGGTGTCGATCACCGGCGAATCCAGCGGCGGGACCGGCGCGAGATCCTGTGCCTGCGCGATCGCGCAGAACAGCATCAGCGCAACCGACGCAAGCGCGCGACGCCATGCGGGCAGCACGCGGGCTGCGACGAAACTGCGGCGCATCGGCATCACGATCCGTCCGTCGCGCCGATCAGCCGTTCGACGGTGCCGGCTGCTGCTGCGGCGCCTGCTGCTGCGGCGGCGTCTGCGGCTGGGCCGGCGCGCTGAAATCGACCTGCGGCGCCTGCTGGATCTGCGCTTCGTTCTCGACGGTGAAGTTGGGCCGCGTCTTGTGGCCGAACATCATCGCGGTGAGGTTCACCGGGAAGCGGCGGATGGTGGTGTTGTAGTCCTGCACCGCGCGGATGAAGCGCTGGCGCGCGACAGTGATCCGGTTCTCGGTGCCTTCCAGCTGCGCCTGCAGTTGCAGGAAGTTCTGGTCGGCCTTGAGTTGCGGATAGTTCTCGCTGACCACCAGCAGGCGGCTGATCGCACTCTGCAGTTCGCCCTGCGCCTGCTGGAACTGCGCGAGCGAGGCCGGATCGTTGGCGTTGACGTTGATGCTGCCCACGCGCGAACGCGCTTCGGTGACCTGCGTGAGCACCTGCTGCTCGTGGCTGGCATAGCCCTTCACCGTGGCGACCAGGTTGGGGACCAGGTCGGCGCGGCGCTTGTAGTTGTTGAGCACTTCCGACCAGGCGGCGTTCACCGCCTCGTCCTTCTCCTGGATGGTGTTGTAGCCGCAGCCGCTGAGCGTGGCGACCATCATGAGCAGCACGAGCGCTTGCACCAGACGGATCATGGGGAACTCCTGGGGTGACGATTGGCGGGCATTGCAGCACCGGGAAGGTCGAGACGCAATGAGGGTCTTGGACGGCTCGTTACGAAGGCGTTACGACGGAGCGGGGTGTGGGAACGAGCGAAGAGGAACGAGGAACGCAGGCGCCAAAAACAAACGGCCTTCCGCGGGGAAGGCCGTCGTGGAAACGGACGCGGCTCTGGCCTCGCTCGTTTCTCTTTCCTATCGATTCGTTCCTCGCAACATCATTCCGGCTGCAGTCGCGCCTGCGCGCGGCGCTTCGCCCACAGGTTGAGGCATTCCACCAGCGCCGAGAAACCCATCGCGCCGTAGATGTAGCCCTTCGGGATGTGCAGTTCGAAACCGTCCGCCACCAGGTACACGCCGACCAGCACGATGAAGGCCAGCGCCAGCATCTTGATCGTCGGGTTGTGGTCGATGAACTGGCCCAGCGGCTTGGAGGCCAGCAGCATCACCGCGACCGCGAGCAGGATCGCCGCGACCATCACCGGCGTGTGGTTGGCCATGCCGACGGCGGCGATCACCGAGTCCAGCGAGAAGACGATGTCGATCACCGCGATCTGCGCGATCACGCCCATGAACGACGCCTTGGGCTTGGTGTGGATGTCCTCTTCCTCGGACTCGCCGATGATGAGGTCCTTGATCTCCATCGTGCCCTTCACCAGCAGGAACGCGCCGCCCAGGATCAGCACCAGGTCGCGCACCGAGATGCCCTGGCCGAACACGGTGAACAGATCGTTGGTCAGCCCAGCCAGCCAGGCCAGCGTGAGCAGCAGCGCGATACGCGTGATGCACGCCACCGCGATGCCGAACTTGCGCGCCTTCTCGCGCTGCGCATACGGCAGCTTGCTGACCGCGATCGAGATGAAGACGAGATTGTCGATGCCCAGCACGATCTCGATCGCGCTCAGCGTCACCAGGGTGATCCACACCTGCGGATCGGTCAGCATTTCCAGAATCACGTTCGATTTCCTGCCAGATTCATTTCAGCGAGTCAGAGCAACCGGGGCAGCACGATCGCGCCCCAGGTCAGCAATACGTTCATCATCACCACGAACACCGCCGCCGACCCCATGTCCTTCGCGCGGCCGGCCAGTTCGTGGAACTCCGGGCCGTAGCGTTCGATGACCGCCTCGACCGCGGAGTTGAGCAGTTCCACGCTCAGCACCAGCAGCATCGAGCCGATCAGCAGCACGCGTTCCACCGGCGTCTGCCCGAGCCACCAGCCGACCGGGGCCAGGACGACGAACAGGTATACCTCCAGCCGGAAGGAGGACTCGTGCAGCCAGGCTGCGCGCAGGCCCTGCATGGACCATTGGGTGGCTTTGGCGATACGCGCGGGACCGCGCGGAAGGTGCCCGAATTCGTCGGCCATTCGTGGACTCAGGAGGCCTGCCGTGGGCGATCCGGGCCGCACGCGACGGGAGCGCGGCCGGGATTCCCGGCGGGCGCGCACACGGCGAGGAGCGGATCTGCGATCGGCATGGGAGGCGGTCGTGGAAGGAAGAGGTCGCGGACGGGCCGCGGCAGGGGGCCGATTTTGCCACAAAGCCTCCGGCCCGCCGGCGTTCACGGAACGCGCCGTGCGGCGAGCCGTGCGTGTCATGCGCCGGTAGCGGGTTCTTCGCGTCCCGTTAGCGCGGGCGGGCCCATCCTGACCGACCCGCCCGGAGGTCCGCCATGTCCCGCTGCGCGCTGCTGGCCCGCCTGGAGGCGAAGCCGGGCAAGGAAGAGGAAGTCGAGCGGTTCCTGCGCGGCGCCCTCCCGCTGGCCGAAGCCGAACCGGGCACGCGGACATGGTTCGCGCTGCGCTTCGGGCCGACCTCGTTCGGCATCTACGACACCTTCGACACCGAAGCCGGCCGCCAGGCGCACCTGGACGGCCCGATCGCCGCCGCGCTCATGGAACGCGCCGGCGACCTGCTGGCCGCGCCGCCGCAGATCGACCGTGTCGATCTTCTGGCGAGCAAGCTGCCGCACTGATTCCCACCGGTTCCACCCCACCGGCGCACCACGCGCCGCCACGTGCCCATGGAGGCCGACATGAGCGTCCCCGCCACTCCCGAGGGTTACCACAGCGTCACGCCGTACCTGATCGTCGACGACGCCAGCGCCGCGCTGGACTTCTATCGCGAAGCGCTCGCGGCGGAGGAGATCTTCCGCCTGCCGATGGGCGACAAGATCGGCCATGCGGAAATCCGCATCGGCGATTCGATGCTCATGCTGTCGGACGAATGGCCCGACATGGACGCCTTCGGCCCGAAACGCCGGGGCGGCGCGACGGCGACGTTCGTGATCTACGTGCCCGACGTCGACGCGTCCTACGACCGCGCGGTGAAGGCCGGCGCGAAGATCGACCGCCCCGTCGAGAACCAGGCTTGGGGCGACCGCATGGGCACCGTGGTCGATCCGTTCGGCCACAAGTGGAGCCTGGCGACGCACGTCGAGGACGTGTCGCCGGAGGAACTCAAGCGCCGCATGGACGAATGGATGCAGCAGCAGGCGGGGCTGACGGCCTGAGGGTTCGAGCCCCTCTCCCACCGGGAGAGGGGTTGGGTGAGGGTCGGCGAAGTGTCACGCGACCCTGTCGCGCGGAACCGCTCCATGCGGAGGCGTCATCCGCCTGAACGGACAAGCCCCTCACTCCCCCTCGTGAATCGCCGTTCCCCGGCTGCCATCGGGCCTGATCCAGCCGCGGAACATGCTGCCGCTGTTGAACGGCATCGCGATGTTGCCGTCGCGGTCGAGCGCGATCGCGCCACCGTCGCCGCCAGCCGCCGTGACGACTTCGTTGACCACCGCGTTCGCCGCCGTTTCCAGCGAATCGCCGCGATACGCCATGCGCGCGCAGATGTCATGCGCCACCGCATTGCGGATGTAGAACTCGCCCCAGCCCGTGCCGGAGACGCCGCAGCGTTCGTCGGCCCAGCTGCCGGCGCCGATCACCGGCGAATCGCCGACGCGGCCCCACTTCTTGTTGGTCATGCCGCCGGTGCTGGTCGCCACGGCGATGTGCCCCTGCGAATCCAGCGCGACCGCGCCGACGGTGCCGAAATACGTCGGCGCCTCCATCGTGCCGTTGTACGCCTCGCGCTTGCCCTTCGCGGCTTCGTCGCGTTGCGCCTTTTCAAGCTGCTGGCGGCGCTTGTCGGTGTCGAAATAGCTGTTGGGGACGCGCTCGATCTCGGGGTGCTCATCGGCGAACGCTTCCGCGCCGTCGCCGGCGAGCATCACGTGCGGGCTCTTCTCCATCACCGTGCGCGCGAGCCTGATGGGGTTCCTGATCGTCGTGACACCGGCGATCGCGCCGGCGCGGCGCGTGTGGCCTTCCATGATCGAGGCGTCGAGCTCGTGCCCGCCCTTGGCGTTGAAGACCGCGCCCTTGCCGGCGTTGAACTGCGGCGCGTCCTCCAGGACCACCACCGCCGCGGTCACCGCGTCCAGCGCGCTGCCGCCCCGGCTGAGCACGGCGTTGCCGGCGTCGAGCGCGCGGTTGAGGGCTTCGTGGTAGGCCTTGCGCTCGCCCGGCGTGATCGCGTTGCGCGGCACGAAGCCGGCGCCGCCGTGGATCACCAGCGCGGTCTTGCCGGTGGCCGGCGCGTCGGCCGCATGGAGGTTGAAGGACATGGCGAACAGGACGGCGAGCGGGAGCGAAAGACGCATGGACGGACCGGATGGAAACCTGGCCCGAGGATAGCGACTTTTTCTCATGCGACAGAGTCGCAGTCTGGCCAACGTTGCCGGGCCCGTCCGATGGGCGGCGGAGCCCGGGCCGGCCCGGGACATCGCAGTCCTCAAACGGCGGGATCCGCCTGAACGCCAACCCGGGTCCCCGCGCCTGCTGCACGGGGACCGCTGTCGCGTCCGCCTATTGCTGCCGCAGCGCCTCGATCGGGTCCAGCTGCGAAGCCTTCCGCGCCGGGTAATAGCCGAAGAACAGCCCGGTCATGATCGAGAACGTCGCGGCCAGCGCGATCACCTGTCCGTTCAACGCCACCGGCAGGTCGCTGAAGCGGCCGACGACCAGCGCACCGGCGACGCCGATCGCGATGCCCAGCACGCCGCCGCCGAGCGAGAGCAGCATCGCCTCGGCGAGGAACTGCCGCCGGACGTCCGACGGCCCCGCGCCGACCGCCATGCGCAGGCCGATCTCGCGGATGCGCTCGGTCACCGACACCAGCATGATGTTCATGATCCCGATGCCGCCGACGATCAGCGAGATCGTCGCCACCGCGCCCAGCAGCAGCGACATCAGGCGCGTCGTCGCGGTGCGCGTGGCGACGATCTCGGAGATGTTGCGCACGTTGAAGTCGTCTTCCTCGCCCGGCTTGATGCGATGCCGCTGGCGCAGCAGCGCCTCGACTTCGCCCTGCGCGTACGAGAGGTCCTTCGCATCGGCGACGGTCAGCGCGATCTGCATCACCGCGCCCGAAGGCAGGCCCATCGCGCCCATCAGGCGGCGGCGTCCGGTTTCCAGCGGCACCATCACCACGTCGTCCTGGTCCTGGCCGAAACCGCCCTGCCCCTTCGGCTTGAGCGTGCCCACCACGGTGAACGGCACGCGTCCCAGGCGGATCGTCTGGCCCACGCCGGAGTCGTCGCCGAACAGCGTGCGCCGCACCGTCTCGCCGATGATCACCGACTTCGCCGCGCTGGTGTAATCCTGCGCGTCGAAGCCCTGGCCGTTGTCGATGGCCCAGCCGTTGATGTCGAAGAAATCCGCCTGCACGCCCTGCCAGCTGGTGGACGCGTTGTTCTCCGCGTAGACCACCTGCGTGTTGCCGCGCAGGGCGCCGGCGACGTACTGCACTTCGGGGATCTCGTTGCGGATCGCGTCGACGTCGCTTTCGTTGAGCGTGAAGAAACTCGACGCGCTCATGCGCCCGCCGCCGCCCGGACCGCGTCGCGAACCCGGGCTGATGTCCAGCCGCTGCGAGCCCAGTCCGGAGACCATCTTGTCGATCTCCTGCTGCGTGCCCTGGCCGACGGAGACCATCACGATCACCGCCGCGATGCCGATGATCACGCCCAGCGACGTCAGCGCGCTGCGCATCCAGTTGCCGCGCAGGGCGTAGATGGCGGTTCTCAGGATGTCGGAGAAGTTCATGGCGCGCTTCCTTCGGGAACCGGCTCTTCGGCGTGCAACTCCCCATCGCGCATCACATACACCCGGTCCGCATGCGCGGCGACCTCCGCGTCGTGCGTGATCAGCACCACGGTATGGTCGTCGTCGCGCAGGCGCTTGAACAGCGCGAGGATTTCCTCGCCCGTCCTGCTGTCGAGCGCGCCGGTGGGTTCGTCGGCGAGCAGGATCGGGGGGCGGTTGATCAGTGCGCGGGCGATCGCCACGCGCTGCTGCTGGCCGCCGGAAAGTTCGCTGGGCTTGTGGCCGACGCGTTCGCCCAGGCCGACCGACACCAGCGCTTCGCGCGCGCGCTCCAGGCGTTCGTGCGGCGGCACGCGCGCGTAGCCGAGCGGCATCGCCACGTTGTCCAGCGCGCTCATGCGCGGCAGCAGGTTGAACCCCTGGAAAACGAAGCCGATCTTGTCCCGGCGCAGCGCCGCCAGCTCTTCCGCATCGAGCGTGGAGACGTCCACGCCGTCGCATTCGTAGGTGCCGGCGGTGGGCGTGTCGAGGCAGCCGATGAGGTTCATGAGCGTGGATTTGCCCGAGCCCGACGGCCCCATGATCGCGACGAACTCGCCGCGATCGATGCGCAGGTTCACGCCGCGCAACGCCTGCACTTCGGCTTCGGTGTGCGCGGCGTAGGTCTTGCTGAGCGCGCGGGTGAGGATCACCGGCACGTCTGCGCCGTCGCGTACGGCGGCGTTCAAGGGCGCGCTCATTCGCGCGCGACCTTGCTCGTTCGAGGGCGCGCTCATTCGCGCGCCCTTTCGCCGGTCACGATCGCGTCGCCGGCCTTGAGGCCGCCGCCGGAGATTTCCGTGTCGGTGCCGTCGCTCGCGCCCAGGCGCACCATCACCGCCTGCGGCTGGCCGTCGACGAGCTTGTAGAGCGGCACGCGCTTGGCGTTGACCAGGTTCGACAGCGCGGCATCCCACTGCTTCTTCCGCGCATCGTCGAGCGTCGCGCGGAAGGCGGCGAAGTCTTCCTTGAAGCGGTCGGCCATGCGCTGGCGCACCTGCGCCTGCACGTTGCCGGCGCCGGGTCCGCCGATCGTCACAGGCCCGCCCGGGCCACCGCGACCGCCGCCGAACAAGCCGTTGCCGCCCTGCTGCGTCGCCTGCGCCTGGCGCGCGGCCTGGCGCGCGCGTACGGCTTCGACGGCGGTGTCGAACGCCGCCTGCTGGTCGGCGTTCAACTTCATCGAAGCGGCCGTGCGAGAGAGATCGTCGAGCATGCCCGTGCCACCGCGGGGGCCACCCGCCTGCGGCGTGGCGACCGCGTTCTGCCCGGTGTCGGCCGGCTTGAAGCGCAGCGCGGCGTTGGACACCTTCAGCACGTCGTCGCGCTTGCTGACTTCGATTTCCGCGTTGACGGTCAGGCCCGGCAGCAGCGTGCCGTCGCTGTTGTCGACGGTGACGACGACGGGATAGGTCACGACATTGTTCGTGGTGGTCGCCGACAGGCGCACCTGCTCGACCGTGCCGCGGAACTGGCGATCCGGGAACGCATCGACGGTGAACGACACGTTCTGCCCGGTGCGGACCTGGCCGATGTCGGCTTCGTCCACGGCCAGTTCGATCTTCATCTTCGCCAGGTCCTCGGCGATGGTGAACAGCTCCGGCGCCTGCAGGCTCGCGGCCACGGTCTGGCCGGGCTCGATGCTGCGCGTGAGCACCACGCCGTCCACCGGCGAGCGGATCACGGTGCGCTCCAGGTTCACCTGCGTGGTCTGCGTGGATGCGGTCTGCTGGCGGATCGACGCCTGCGCCGCATTGACCTGCGCGCGCGCCTGGTCGAGCGCGGCCTTGGCGAGGTCGACGTCGCTGCGCGCGACCAGCTGGCGCGCGCCGAGGTCGGCCTTGCGCCTGTAATCGAGCTCGGCGTTGAGCAGCGTCGCCTGCGCCTGGTTGAGCGACGCGCGTGCGCTGGCGATCTGCGCGTTGCCCTGCGCGATCTGCGCCTCGTAGGTCTTCGGGTCGATGCGCGCGATGACCTGTCCCTTGCTCACCTGGTCGTTGAAGTCGACCAGCACGTCGGTGACCTGGCCGGAAATCTGGCTGCCAACAGTGACGGTGGAAATCGCGCTGAGCGTGCCGGTGGAGGAGATCGCCACGCGGATGTCGCCGCGCTCCACGGGCACGGTGCGGAACGCGCCCTCGGCCGCTTCCGCGCCGCGCTTGCGATAGAAGTACGCGCCGCCCGCGACCAGGGCGAGCACCACCGCGGCGACGATGCCGTGGCGGATCCAGGGCGTGGGCTTGCGGGCATTGCGGGTCGGGCGGGCTGCGCTCATGGGGCTCTATTCAGGAGGTATGCCGGCGCGAACGCGCCAGCGGCGTGTGCGTTGACAGTGGGCGGAGGGAATCGTTCAGCCGATTCTCCCTCCCCTGCGTGCACGGGTGAGGAGGGACGCTTGCGCACCACTGGCGCGCGTCCCGACGAACGGGCCAGGCCCGATGGCCGCGGGGTTGCGGAGGCCGCGACAGCGGCGGGATTCCCGCGCGGAGGTTCGGCGCTAGCGCCGCTTACCCCTGCAAGCAGGGGGACGAGCAGACGCCGGGGGAGAGGAACGGACTCATCGCCCGAACCGGATCACCGCCGTCGTCCCCTGCCCCGGCGCACTCGCCAGGCTCACCGGCCAGCCGAAGCGCTCGCCGAGCCGGCGCACGATCGACAGGCCCATGCCCTTGCCGTCGCTGTCGGCCGAATCGGCGCGGAAGAACGGATCGAACGCCTTGGCCAGGATTTCCGGCGACATGCCGATGCCGCTGTCGCGGATCACCACGCGATCGGGCATCAGGCGCACCTCGATCTCGCCCGATTCGGTAAACCGCGCCGCGTTCCCCAGCAGGTTGCCGACCATCACCCGCAGCACGTGCGGCGGCGCGACCAGTCGCGGCGCGCCTTCGTCGTGCAGGCTCACGGTGACCGGGCGGTCGCCGAGCAGCGGGCGGATGCGTTCGACCTCGGCGGTGACGATCTCGCGCACCTCGAATTCCTCGCTCTGCGGCGCCACGTCGGCTTCGCGGGCGAGGATCAGGAACGCCTCGATCACCGCCTCCATGTCGCGCCCGGCCTGCTGGATGCGCGACAGCGAACGCCGCGTGCGCGGGCTGTTCTCGGTGTCGGCGAGCATCAGGTCGGTGGCGACGCGGATCACCGTGAGCGGCGTGCGCAGTTCGTGGCTGGCGTCGCGGGTGAAGTTGCGTTCGCGCTGGACGAAATCGCCGACGCGCTGCGACAGCCCGGTGAGCGCGCGCGAGAGCTTGCGCACTTCGTCGCCCGCTTCCGGCGGCAGGTGCGCGGAGGCGATCGCGCTCGCATCGGGATCGCGCGGGTCCCAGTGCGCGACTTGGTTCGCCAGCCAGCTCACCGGCGAAACCAGGCGCTTGGACGTGCGATACGTCATCCAGATCAGCACGCCGCTGGTGACCAGCGAAAGCAACAGCGACACCAGTCCCGTCAGCAGCACCGACTGGTCGGCGAGCCACGCGGAGAACACGATGTACAGCGTGCCCTGCTCGCGGCGATCGACGTACACCAGCCGCCCGCTGTCGCGCAGGCGCTGCACGCCGTTGCCGGTCACCGCGCGCAGTTCGGCCGGCAACGCCGGCTGCAGGTTGCCGGGAATGACCAGGTAGCTCGTCATCGTCGAACTGCCCGGCAGGCGATGCGAAGGATCTTCCGCGTACGCCTGCCAGAACGCCTGCGCTTCCTGCGCGACGCGCTGTTCCACGACCTTCTGGCGCACGATGATCCCGGTGAGCAGGATGCCCACCGTGATCACGATGCTGCCGATCAACGCCTGCGTGATGAACGCGAGTTTGATCCTGCGCGGTAGTCCGTGCGCCATGAGTCGCGACTATTCAGGCGGCTGGGATATGTCCGCCACGCGATAGCCCGCGCTCTGCACGGTATGCAGCAGCTGCTTGTCGAACGGCTTGTCGATGGTCTTGCGCAGGTTGTAGAGATGGCTGCGCAAGGTATCCGAATCCGGCAGGCCGTTACCCCAGATCTCGCGTTCGATCTCCTGGCGGCTCACCACGCGCGGCGATTCGCGCATGAGGATGGTCAGCAGGCGAAGCCCGATCGGCGAAAGCTGCAGCTCGCTTCCGCCGCGCGTCACGCGCAGGCTGGCGGGATCGAGGACCAGGTCGGCGACCTTCAGCACCTCGCCCCCGACCTGCCGGCGTTCGCGGCGGATCAACGCGCGCAGGCGCGCTTCCAGCTCCTGGATCGCGAAGGGCTTGGTCAGGTAGTCGTCGGCCCCGGCGCCCAGGCCGGTGAGCTTCTCGTCCAGCGTGTCGCGCGCGGTGAGCATGAGCACCGGCGTCGACTTGCGCGCTTCCTCGCGTAGTTTCTTGCAAAGCTCCACGCCGTCCATGCGCGGGAGCATCAGGTCCAGCACGATGACGTCGTAATTGTTTTCCGTCGCCAGGCGATAACCGTCGAGGCCGTCGCTGGCATAGTCCACCTCGAAGCCGCGACCTTCGAGATACTCGCCTACCATCTCCGAGATGTTGCGGTTGTCCTCGACAATGAGGACCAGGCCGCCATCCCTTGTTCCGGTACCCTGCATGCAAACCTCCCGACGCTTCAGCTTTGTGAAGGCTGCCGGGGCGCGGGTGGAGGGACCGTGAAGGCCCACCACGAAAACTGAACCAGCCCCAGCGAATCCTGCCCATGCCCCTGGAACGCATCCTCCCCATCGCCCTGCTGCTGGGCTCGAACGTCTTCATGACCTTCGCCTGGTACGGCCACCTGAAGTACAAGTCCGCGCCGCTCATGATGGCGATCCTCGCCAGCTGGGGCATCGCGTTCTTCGAATACTGCCTGATGGTCCCGGCCAACCGGATGGGCAGCGCAGTCTACTCCGCGCCGCAGCTCAAGGGCCTTCAGGAAGTCATCACGCTGCTGGTCTTCGCCGCGTTCTCGGCGTGGTACCTGGACCAGCCGCTGAAGTGGAACCACTGGGCGGGATTCGCGCTGATCGCGGTAGCCGCCTGGTTGATCTTCCTGGAGTGAGGGGTTTGGAGCAGGAGCGGGAAGCGGGCAAAGCCGCGCTTCCCACTTCTCGTTCCTGGTTCCTCGTCCCTCCCCTAGAACCGGATCTTCCCCGTCACGATGTCCTTGAACATCACCCAGTCGCCGAGGAACGAATAGAACGGGTGCTTGAACGTCGCCGGCCGGTTCTTCTCGAAGAAGAAATGCCCGACCCACGCGAAGCCGTAGCCGCACACCAGCGCCGCGAGCAACCACCACGCATTGGCACGCACGATCGCCAGCGCGACCAGCGCCAGCACGCCGCAGCTGCCGATGAAATGCAGCCGTCGGCTGGTGCGGTGGCGGTGTTCGCTCAGGTAGAACGGATAGAACTCGCGGAAGCTGGCGAAGCGCGACATGTCGTCCTCCGATGCCGGGCGCTCAGGCCTTCTCGGCGGCCTTCGCGCGATCCCAGAGGCGATCCTGCGCTTCCAGCGGAAGGCCGGCAAGCGATGTGCCGTCGGCCTGCGCCAGCGCCTCCATCGCACGGAAGCGGCGTTCGAACTTGAGGTTGGCGCGCCGCATCGCCGCGCCCACGTCGACCTGCGCATGCCGCGCGAGGTTGGCGCAGACGAACAGCACGTCGCCGATCTCGTCCTCCAGCCGGTCGCGCGCCGCGGCATCGTCCGGATTGGCGTCGAGCGCGGCGAATTCGGCGCGCACCTCGTCGATTTCCTCGTGCAGCTTGGCGAACACCGGCGTCACGTCCGGCCAGTCGAAGCCCACGCGCGCGGCGCGCTTCTGCAGCTTCACGGCGCGCTGCCATTCGGGCAGGCCGCGCGCGATGCCGGCCAGCGCGGAGGTGTCCGCGTGCCCGCTCGCTTCGCGTTCGCGACGCTTGGTCTCTTCCCACGCGACGGTCTGCGCCTGTGCATCGTCCACCGATGCATCGCCGAACACGTGAGGATGCCGGCGCACCATCTTGTCGCAGATCGCCGCGACGACATCGCCGAACGCGAACGCCCCCTGCTCCGACGCCATCTGTGCATGGAAGACGACCTGCAGCAGCAGATCGCCGAGTTCGTCCTTCAGGTCCGCCAGATCGCCGCGATCGATCGCATCGGCGACTTCGTACGCTTCCTCGATCGTGTACGGCGCGATGGTCGCGAAGTCCTGTTCCAGATCCCACGGGCAACCGCCCTTCGGATCGCGCAGGCGGGCCATGATGTCGAGCAGGCGGTGGATGTCACTGGACTTGCGCATGTTCTCGTTCCAAAGACGATTCCTGATGATCGTCATCCCGGAAGGCCGGAATCCAGGCGGTCACGTTCCCGAAAGAAAGGCCCGCAAGAACCTGCCGCCCGTGCGTGGATCCCGGCCTTCGCCGGGATGACGGCTCTGTAGCTGCGCGCTACGCGCGATCGCCCATCCATTCCCGCCACGGCAATTCCACATCGCCGAGCGCGATGAAATCGCCGTTGAGGATGCGTTCGCGCTGGTTGTAACGGAACGGCCGTCCCTGCGGATCGAGCACCGCGCCGCCCGCGCCTTCCAGCACGCACTGGCCCGCGGCGGTGTCCCATTCGCTGGTCGGGCCGAAGCGCGGATACACATCGAGCGTGCCCTCGGCGAGCTTGCAGAACTTCAGCGACGAACCGAGTCCGACCGGTTCGGTCTCGCCCATGCGATCGATGAACGCCTGCGTGCGGCCGTCGCGATGCGAACGGCTCGCCGCCACGCGCAGCGGCGCCGTCGCCGGCCTGCGCACGTGCAGCGGCAGGTCGCGCGAGCCTTCGCGGCGGAACGCGCCCAGCGCCGCACCGCCGTGCCACAGCTCGCCGGTCACCGGCGCCTGCACGATGCCCCACACGGCAACGCCGTCCTCGATCAGCGCGATGTTCACGGTGAATTCGCCGTTGCGCTTGACGAACTCGCGCGTGCCGTCGAGTGGGTCGACGATCCACAACCGCGTCCATTGGCGACGCATCGCCGTCGGCACTTCGTGCGCGGATTCCTCCGAAAGCACCGGAATATCGGGCGTGATCCGCGCCAGTGCATCGACGATGCAGCGATGCGCGGCAAGGTCGGCGGCGGTGAGCGGCGAATCGTCGTCCTTGTGCTGCACGGCGAATTCGCTGTCGTAGATGCCCAGGATCGCGCTGGCGGCATCGAAAGCCACGGCGATCACCGCCTCGCGCATCGCGGCATTGGGAAGTGCGGACGGGTTCGTCATCGGGAGTGCGTCCTCAGCCATTCGCGGGCGATGAACAGTGCGGCGATGCTGCGGCCTTCGGAGAAATCCTCGCGCAGGATCAGTTCGTGCAGCGCGTCGAGCTTCCACGGCACCACTTCCAGTTCCTCCGGCTCGTCGCCGGGCAGGCGCTCGGGATACAGGTCGCGCGCGATCACCAGGTGCGCCTGGTGGCTCATGTAGGTCGGCGCGAGCGTGAGCGCGCGCAGCACCTGCACGTCGCGCGCGCCGTAGCCGGCTTCTTCCTTCAGTTCGCGATCGGCCGCCTGCTCCGGCGTCTCGCCCGCGTCGATGCGGCCCTTCACCAGCCCGAGTTCGTACCGGTGCACGCCCGCCGCGTACTCGCGCACGAGCAGCACGGTGTCCTGGTCGATCATCGGCACCACCACGACCGCGCCGTGCCCGCGCCCGTGCAGGCGCTCGTAGTGGCGGCGCTCGCCGTTGGCGAACTCCAGGTCCAGGCGCTCGAGCCGGTACGGGCCGGCGTCGTGTTCGGTGATGCGGTGGATGGTGGGCAGGCGACGCGACATGCGGGCTCCAGACATGCGCCATCCGGAATGGCGCGAACGCGGGCGTGGAAGGTCCCGGCCCGGCGCGCGGCTAGAATGGCGGGATGCAGCGAATGGACGACATGATAGCGCGCGGCGACGCGACGGCCGCGTGGCGCGAGCGCGACCTGGCGGTGCTGTGGCACCCGTGCACGCAGATGCGCGAACACCTCGATCCGGGGGGCACCCTGCCTCTGCTGCCGGTCGAACGCGGCGAAGGCGCGTGGCTGATCGGCCGCGACGGCCGCCGCTACCTCGACGCCATCAGCAGCTGGTGGACCAACCTCTTCGGCCACGCCGAGCCGCGCATCGCCGCCGCCATCGCGCGCCAGGCGGGCACGCTGGAGCACGTGATCCTCGCCGGCGTGTCGCACGCGCCGGCGGTCGAACTGGCGGAGAAGCTGCTCGCCATCGCGCCGCGCGAGGCCGGGCGCGAACCGCTGGCGAAGGTGTTCTATGCCGACAACGGTTCGGCCGGTGTCGAAGTCGCACTGAAGATGGCCTTCCACTGGTTCCGCAACCGCGGCATCGAGGGACGCACGAAGTTCATCGCGCTCGACAACGGATACCACGGCGAAACGCTCGGCGCGCTCGCCGTCGGCGACATCCCGCTGTACCGCCGCGTGTACGCGCCGCTGCTGGCCGAGGCGATGTTCGCTCCCTCGCCGGACGCGTACCTGTGCGACGACGGCGAAACGCCCGCGCAGCGTGCGCAACGCGCCGCCGACGCGCTCGCCGCGCTGCTCGAACGCCACGCGGGCGAAGTCTGCGCGCTGATCCTGGAACCGCGCGTGCAATGCGCCGGCGGCATGCGCATGCACGATCCGCTGTACCTCCGGCGCGCGCGCGAGCTGTGCGACGCGCACGGCGTGTTCCTGGTCTGCGACGAGATCGCCGTGGGGTTCGGCCGCACCGGCACGCTGTTCGCTTCCGAACAATCCGGCGTGCAGCCCGACCTGCTGTGCCTGTCGAAGGGACTCACCGGCGGCGCGCTGCCGCTCGCGGCGGTGCTGGCGACGCAGTCCATCTACGAGGGATTCCTCGACGATTCGCGCGAGAAGGCCTTCCTGCATTCGCACAGTTACACCGGAAATCCGCTCGCCTGCGCCGCGGCGCTGGCGTCGTTGGCGATCTTCGAGCAGGACGACGTCATCGCGCGCAACAGCGCCACTTCGAAGCGAATGGCGCAGCTCGCCGCCGCGTTCGCCGGACATCCGCACGTGGCCGATGTGCGGCAGGCGGGGATGATCGTCGCGTTCGAACTCACGCGCGGCGGCGACAAGCGCACGCCGTTCGACGCGTCCGCGCGCATCGGGCTTCGCGCGTACCGCGAAGCGCTGCGTCGCGGCGTGCTGCTGCGTCCGCTGGGCGACGTGCTGTACTGGATGCCGCCCTACTGCGTCGACGACGACGCCCTGCAACTGCTCGCCGACACCACGCGTGCGGCGATCGACCACGCCATCGAGGAAGCCGCATGCGCCTGACCCGCGTCCACGTCGACGAACCGCTGGCCGTCGGCCGCGAGATCGCGTTGCCCGACAGCGCCGCCGCGCACCTGGGCCGCGTGCTGCGGCTGGGCGTGGGCGATGCGTGCGTGCTGTTCAACGGCGACGGCCACGATTACGCGGCGCGCATCGTCGCGATGAACAAGCGCGAGCTGCGCGTGGCGATCGATTCGATGGAACCGGTGACGCGCGAGTCGCCGCTGAAACTCGTGCTGCTGCAGGGCGTCGCGCGCGGCGAGAAGATGGACCTGATCCTGCAGAAGGCGACCGAGCTCGGCGCGCACGCGTTCCATCCGCTGTGGTCGCAGCGCAGCGAGGTGAAGCTCGACGAAGCGCGCGCGGAGAAGCGCCTGGCACACTGGCGCAGCGTCGTGTCGTCGGCGTGCGAGCAGAGCGGACGTGCGTTCGTGCCGGAGGTCGCCGCACCGGTGTCGCTGGCGGCGGCATTGACGGCGCTGCCTTCGGGCGGGTTGCGGTTGATCCTCGACCCGGAAGGCGAGCTGTCGTTCGGCACGCTCGAGGTCGATATCGCGCAACCGGTCCATCTCGCCATCGGACCGGAAGGCGGCTGGTCCGACCTCGATCGCACCCAACTGCGTGCCGCCGGCTTCCGTGGTCTCAGGCTCGGCCCGCGCATCCTGCGCACCGAAACGGCGGGACTGGCTGCGGTGGCGGCGTTGCAGGCGAAGCTCGGCGATTTCGCGTGAGGCCCCGCGGCCTTGGCCCCAATCGTCCGCTCACGCGTAACGCATCATCAGCCACATGAGCAACGCAAACAGGACGAACACCGTCATCGCGATGACGGTTGCATAGCGCGTCAGCAATGAGGTGTCGGGATGTTCAAGCATGGCCTCGAACGCCTGCGCATCCACGCTGAGCGCGGGCTGGTGCGTGGGATCGCGCAGCAACTTGCGGACGTCGTCCGCCTGCTCGTTGATGCAGGCGAACAGGGCCCATTGTTCGCCCATTCTGGGCCGCTCGACCAATGGCGCGAACGTCGGAATGCCCTTTGAAGCGAGCAGGTGGCGAACGCGTTTCAGTTCGTCGCCATCGTGGAAGCGGCAGATGAATTCCATTCAGGCCGGTCGGTAGAGGATCAGATCTTGAAGTACACCTTCCGCGCATCCAGCACCCGCACCACGCCCCACCACACCAGCACGAACGCGATCGCATACGAGAGCGACGCCACGTACGGCCCGGAGTGCGGCGTGATCCATCCGGCGAATGCGTGCTGGTACAGCGGATCGAGCCAGCCGAGCGCGACCAGCGCGTAGAGCATGAAGGCCGAACCGGCGTACGCGGCGATCGCGTTCACGCCGAAGGCGCGGCCCAGCGGCGGCCAGCCACGCAGGTCGATGAGCGAATGGAAGATCGCGAGGACCCAGCACGCGATGCCGCCAGTCCACAGCACGTAGGACGGCGTCCACAGGTTTTTGTTGAGCGGCTGCCACGACGACCACGCGAGGCCGGCAGCCATCGCGACCGCACCCGCGATCCACAGCGCGCGACGGTTCCCGCGCCTGAGCCATTCGCCCGCGCGCAGGCCGAGCAGCGTCGTGGCGAGCGCGCCCAGCGTGCTGACCAGGCCTTCCGGATCGTGGCCGCGGCCGGTGGCCGCATCGAGCTGGTAAACGTGCGCGCCGAGTAGCGCATGGTCGATGCGGCTGGCGATGTTCACGAACGGCTCCAGCGAGCCGCCGGTCGCGAGCAGCGCGCCGTAGCCGGCGAGCAGCGCGCCGATGAGGACCCACTGCGCGCGCGCCCGCGTGTGCAGCGCGAGCACGCCCGCGGCGGCGAAGCACAGGCCGATGCGTTGCAGCACGCCCATCACGCGGTAGTGCGGCAGGTCGAACGCCCACAGCGCGCACAGGTGCAGCAGCAGCCCGAGCCCGACGATGCGCGCGGCGCGCACGAGCACGGTCTTTGTCAGCGCGCGCACGTCGTCGCCGCGTTCGACGCGCGGCAGCAGCGCCAGCGCGATCGACACGCCGACGATGAACAGGAACATCGGGAAGATCAGGTCGGTCGGCGTGCAGCCGTGCCACGCCGCGTGTTCGAGCGGCGCGAACACGTGGCCCCAGTCGCCCGGGTTGTTGACCAGCAGCATCGCCGCGACGGTGAGCCCGCGCAGCGCATCGACCGAGGCGTAGCGCGGTGCGGACGGACCGCCAGCGCGGTCGCCGCGGCTCAAGCCGCCTGCGCCAGCGCGAGGCCGATCTGGGTTTCGATCGCGCCGAGGTCCGGCAGGAACGCCGCGTCCTCGTTGAGCAGCACGCGCGCCTGCACGCCGTTGGGGAGCGGGTTGTGGTCGTCGACCACCACCAGTGCATCGCGCGACACGGTGACCAGTCGCGGGAAGCCCTGCGTCAGCAGCGCGAAATATGGTGCGCGCGGATTGCCGCCCAGCGCGCGCAGCACGATCACCTTGCTGCCCAGGCCACCGCGTTCGTTCGCCAGACCCGAGAACCGGCCGAACGCGAGCAGCGGCAGCTGCCAGCCGCGCCAGCGGATGCGGCCCAGCAGCCAGTCCGGTGCGTCGGCGACGGCGTCCGGTTCGGCGTAGGAGAGCACTTCGGCGATGGTCGCGTTGGGCAGCAGCAGCCGTCCGCCCGCGACCTGGATGAGCACGCCGCGGATGTCGTTTTCGGGTGCGCCGCTGGATTGGGCTGCGTGTTCGGTGGCCATGTCCTGTGCTCCTGGGTCGTGCACCTGCTCGCTCAGCGCCAGCGTTCGGCCAGACGCGCCGCCAGTTCGGCCGGCTGGCCCGACTGCGCGCCGCGCGAGACGAGCGCCGACGCGGCGACCGCATCGTAGCAGCCGTCCGCCGCCTGTCCGGCGACCAGCGCGCCCGACCACGACAACTTCATCGCCGCATCGACCTGCGCCGGATCCGCGCCGCTCAGCATCAGCACGGCGGAATCGCTGGCCGGCAACGTGGCGAGCACGTCGTCGCCGCCTTCGACGAAGCGCATGCCCGACTCGCTCACCGCGATGGAGACGTCCGCCGGGAGGATGTAGATCGTGCCGGCCATCGCGATCAGGCCGGGCTCGGCCAGGCGCACCTGCAGGGGCGTGGCGCGCTGCATCTGCGCGACGAGGCGGTCGTAGCGTCCACCGTCCAGACGCTGCTGGACGATCACCGGACGCGGGAATTGTTCCGGCAGGCCGCCGAGCAGCTGGCGCACCGCATCCGGTCCGCCGATGCCGGCGAGCACGAGGATCGCGCCGCCCAGCTGCACCGCCGGCTTGTCCTCGACGAGTTCGAGCGCGGAGATGCGGCGCTCGATGTCGCCGAGGTCGCGCTGGAATTTGTGGTTCGGATCGGCCTCGCGCGCGGCAGGCGCCGAGGCGGGCGCATCGTCGGTGAAGGACCAGTCCGGCGCGGCCGGTGCGGCGGCCTTTGGCGCGTCCACCGCCGGCGCGCCGTCGCGGCTGACGTCGAACATCAGCACCGGTGCGGACGCGGCGGGCGCTGCCGCCGGAATCGACGTGGACAGCTCGACCACGTCCGGCATCGTCGATTCGAACACCGGCGTTGGCGTGTCGGCGACTTCGTAGTCGAAGCTCGATTCGAACGGTTCGATCACCAGTTCCGCGGACGCATCGATGGCATCGGCCGGGACCAGCGACGTGTCGGCGGCGAAGCTCAGTTCGATGTCGGCCAGCGCCGGCGGCAGTTCGACGGCCTCGGAAACATCGAAGCCGGCTTCCGCGGCGACGGGGTCGAACGGGCTGAGCGTGGTTTCGTGCGTGTACTGGACCTGCGTTTCGGCGATTTCCAGCGCCGGCGGGGCGGTGTTCGCCACGGCAACCGGCGCGGGCGTTTCGATCACCGGCCCACGCGCCGCGATCGTGGCGACCGGCGCCGCTTCACTGGTCTGCGCCCGCGATGGCGCGTCGAACGTCGCGACCGGCGCGGCGGCTTCGACCGCACGTGGCGCGGCGACCGGTTCCGGCGGCTCCATGCCTTCGGGTTCGTGGCCCGGCGGCAGGACGTCGCCGTGGCCGTGCAGCTTCGCGGCGAGATGGCGCACCCAGCGCGCCAGGTCCCAGCCCTCGCGCGTGGCGGCCAGCGCGGCTTCTTCGTAGATCACTTCGACCGACGGATCGGCCAGCACCGGATCGAACTTCTCGATCACGTCCTCGGTGACCGGATCCAGCGCGACCACGATCACCTGCGGCGCGGCCTGGCCGAGTGCTTCGGGTTGAAGCGTGGTCGGGTCGGCTTCCAGCACCAGGTGCGCGCCCGCGTCGGCCAGGGCCGAGCGCAGGCGTTCGCAGGCTGCGCCCGGTCGCGCCAGAAGGACCGCGCGACGGGAGGACTCACTCATTCCGTGCAGCCCCCAGCAGCTCGTACACGTTGCGCATCAGTTCCGGCTCCTGGTACGGCTTGCCCAGGTAGCGCTCCACGCCGATCTCGAACGCGCGCTGGCGATGCTTGTCGCCGGTACGCGAGGTGATCATCACGATCGGCACGCTCCGCAGGCGCGGATCGCCCTTCATCGCGGTGGCGAGCTCGTAGCCGTCCATGCGCGGCATTTCGATGTCGAGCAGCATCAGGTCGGGCACGCGCTCGACCATGCGCTCCAGCGCGTCGACGCCGTCCTTCGCGGTGAGCACCTCGAAGTTGTGGCGTTCGAGCACGCGGCCGGTGACCTTGCGCATGGTGACCGAGTCGTCGACCACCATGACCAGCGGAACGCGGCGCGTTTCGGCCGGCGCGACCGGCGCGGCGACGTGTTCGCGCGGCAGCATCGACTGGCGGCGCACCAGCGGCGCGACGTCGAGGATCACCACCACGCGGCCGTCGCCCATGATGGTCGCGCCGAAGATGCCCGGCACCGACGCCACCTGCGGACCGACCGGCTTCACCACGATTTCGCGGTTGCCGACGACCTGGTCGACGCACACCGCCGCGCGCAGGTCACCCGAGCGGATCAGCAGCAGCGGCATCTGCAGCGCGCCTTCGGCCTTGGCGGTGCCATGGCCGACCAGCGTGCCCAGATCGTGCACCGCGTAGTCCTCGCCGCCGTAGCGGTAGGTCGCGTCGACCATGTCCAGGCGGTCGCGGGCGATGCGGCCCACGCCGCGCACCGAGGCGATCGGCACGGCGAAGGTGGTCTCGCCGATGCGCACGAACACCGCCTGCGTGACGGCGAGCGTCTGCGGCAGGCGCAGGGTGAAGGTGACGCCCTTGCCCGGCGTGGACGCGATGTCGAGCGTGCCGCCGAGCTGGCGCACTTCGCTGGCGACCACGTCCATGCCCACGCCGCGACCGGCCAGGCGGCTGACCGATTCGGCGGTGGAGAAGCCCGGTTCCAGGATCAGCGCGTCGATGGCGGCATCGGACAGCGTGGCGCCTTCCGGCACCAGGCCGCGCTCGCGGCCACGGCGCAGGATCGCCTCGCGGTTCAGGCCGGCGCCGTCGTCGGCCACGATCAGCACGACTTCCGAACCTTCGCGGCGCACCGCGATGCGGATCGTGCCTTCGTCCGTCTTGCCGGCCTTCCTGCGCTTGTCCGGCGTTTCCAGGCCGTGCGCGACGGCGTTGCGGAGCATGTGCTCCAGCGGCGCGGTCATGCGCTCGAGCACGTTGCGGTCGAGTTCGCCCTGGGTGCCGTCGAGCTTGAGCGCGACGTGCTTGCCCAGCTCGTTCGAGGCCTGGCGTACGACGCGGCGCAGGCGCGGCAGCAGGCCATCGAAGGGCACCATGCGCGTGCGCATGAGGCCTTCCTGCAGGTCCGAGCTCACGCGCGACTGCTGCAGCAGCAGCGTTTCGTACTGGCGCGTCAGGTCGTCCAGCGTGGTCTGCAGGCTGACCTGGTCGGCCGCCGATTCGGCGAGCGCGCGCGAGAGCTGCTGCAACGTGGAGAAGCGGTCGAGTTCCAGCGGATCGAACGCCTGCTCGCCGTCGTCGCCCTCGCGCTGGTAGCGGGCGACGATCTGCGCTTCGGTTTCGATTTCCAGGCGACGCAGCTGGTCGCGCATACGCGTGTTCGTCGCCGCCATTTCGGCGATGGCGCCACGGAACGCACCGAGCTGCTGTTCCAGGCGGGCGCGGTAGATCGCGACCTCACCGGCGTAGTTGACGAGGCGGTCCAGCAGGTCGGCGCGGATGCGCACCTGTTCCTGTGGGGCGCGCACGCCGATGTCGTCCTCGTCGGTCAGCGGCTGGTCGCTGATCGGTGCGGACAGCGGCTTCAGGTCGACGTGCGGTTCGTGCGTCGCGTCGTCGACAACCTGCGGAGTCGGCTTCGGCGCGGGCGCGGGCGCCGGCTTTGCAGCGGGCTTCGCGACATGGGCGGCAGCCAGGTCGCCCAGCGTCGTCTCGCCGCGCGAACGCGCGTCGAACTCGGCGATGAGCGCTTCGGGCATGGCGATCGCGCGGCGGTCGCCGACCCGGGTGACCATCGCATGCAGGCGGTCGAAACCGCGCTCGAGCAGTGGCACGCCGTCGCGGCCGAGTTCGCAGCGGTTCTCGACCACGGCTTCGAGCAGCGATTCCATCGCGTGGCCGAGTTCGCCCACGGCCATGATGCCGGCCATGCGCGCGCCACCCTTGATGGTGTGCAGGTCGCGCTGCAGGCCGACCAGCGATTCGCGCTCGGTCGGGGCTTCGCGCAGTTGCGCGAGCAGACCGTCGGAATGGTCGAGCAGGTCGCTGGCTTCCTCGACGAAAATGTCGACCAGCTCCGGATCGAGCTCGCTCAGGTCCAGCGCTTCGTCCGGATCGTCGGCCCCGGCCAGCGCGTGCGCGATGAGCGCGGCCACGGCCGGCTCCTGCGCTTCGATGGACGGAGCGGGCGCTTCGTGCGATGCCTGCGAAGGCTCGTGCGCGGGCGCTTCGGCGAACGCGTCCTGCGCGATCTCCTCCACGTCCGGCAATTCGTCGCGCACGTCGCCGATCGCCGGCGCATCCACGAAGCCCTGGCCGATGGACGCCGCTTCCAGCGACGCGGCTTCGACCGTCGCCTGCTGTTCGCGGGCGACGCGCTCGGCCTCGGCGTATTCGGCTTCCAGGCGCGCGTACTCGGCTTCCTCGTCGGCGATGCGCGCCGCTTCGAGGCGTTCGGCTTCCAGGCGCTCGGTGGCGAGGCGCTCGGCTTCCAGCAGTTGCGCTTCGATGCGCTGCTGTTCGGCGAGTGCGGCGGCCTGGCGCTCGGCCATCGCCGCTTCGACGGCGGCCTGGTGCGCGGTTTCCGCAGCGAGCCGCTCGGCGTGTTCCGCGGCAAGGCGTTCGGCTTCGGCGCGTTCGGCCGCGGCGCGTTCGGCTTCCGCGTGTTCGGCGGCGAGACGCTCCGCTTCGGCGCGTTCGGCGGCTTGTTCGGCGGCGCGGCGCTCGGCCTCGGCACGTTCGGCAGCGAGGCGTTCGGCTTGCGCCTGCTCGGCCGCGATGCGCTCGGCTTCCAGGCGCTCGGCTTCGGCGGCTTCGGCGGCGAGGCGTTCGGCTTCGCGTCGTTCCGCGTCCGCGCGCGCGTCTTCCTCGCGCTTGAGCAGCGCCAGGCGTTCGGCTTCGCGCTGCTGTTCTTCCAGCGCGAAACGCTCCGCTTCCAGGCGTTCGACTTCGATGCGCTCGGCGTTGGCGCGCTCGATCGCCTCGCGTTCGGCCTCGATGCGGCGCGCTTCGGCCAGCTCGGCCTCGATGCGCGCGGCGTGCGCGGGATCGGAGAGGTAGTCCGGGCCGACGTCGGCGGCCAGGTCGGTGAACTCGCTGAGGTCGATCGCGGTGAACGCGGGCTCGGCCGGCTCGTGCTGCATCGGCTGGCGCGCGTCCGGCAGGCTGTCGCGCAGCGCGCGCATGCGCTCGGCGAGGCCGTCGAAGGTCGGGATGCGCGGTGCCGGCGACTTCAGCGTCGCCAGCGTGCGGCGGATCGCGTCGGCGACCTCGCCCATCGCAGCCACGCCCTCGGTGCTGGCGGGCTGGGCGGAGGCCAGCAGGCGCTTGACGTAGACCTCGGTGGGACCGGTGATCTCGGTGATCACCGGCACTTCGGTCATCGCGAAGGCGCCGTTGAGCGTGTGGAACGCGCGCTGCAGACCGTCGTCGGCCGGGCGCGGCTGCGCCTGGGCGGCGGCCAGCCACTGTTCGATCGTGGCCAGATGGCCGCTGACTTCGGCGTCGAGGATTTCCAGCAGCACCGAATCGACCGAGGCCGGCACGCCGGACTCGGGTTCCAGCACCGGGGCGGCGTCGAGGACGGGCACGTCGTCGAAGCTGATTTCCTCGACGTCCACGCCGTCCAGGCCGTCGAAGCTGACGGCTTCCAGCGTGATCTCCTCGATCGCCGGCTCGGCGACCGGTTCGACCACCGGCTCGACCGCCTGGACAACCACTTCCACCTTCGGCGGCGCGGGCGTGTACAGCGTTTCGTCGCCCTCGGCGAGGCGATCGGCGTGGGCTTCCATCGCCGGCAGGTCGGCGGTGATGGCGCCTTCGTTGCGCAGCGCGGCGTGCAACTGCGGCAGCGCCGTGTACGCGTGGCCGACCAGGCCGATCACCGCCGGGCTCGCCGGACGGGTGCCGTCGAGCACGCGATTGAGCAGGTTCTCGATCTTCCAGCTGAACTCGCCCAGCGTCTTCGCGCCGACGAGGCGGCCCGAACCCTTGAGCGTGTGGAATACGCGGCGGATCGGACGCAGGCGCTCGCTGTCTTCCGGCCGCGCGTGCCATTCGGGCAGCAGGTCGCCCAGATGGCGGATTTCCTCGTCGAGTTCCTCGAGGAACACCTCGCGGATCTCGTCGTCGATGTCGTCGCTGTGTTCGAAGCCGCCGGCGGCGATCTGCTGCGGCGTGCTCGCGACCGGCGCGGGCGCCGGCGCCGGAGCGGCCGGCGCGGAAGCGGCGACCTGCGCGACCGGCACTTCGGCGGCCAGCGTCGGCGATGGCGTCAACGCATTCGCGTCGAAGGCCGGCGCGGCCGGCGTGCCAAGCGTGATCTCGTCGGTCAGTTCGAAGTCCGGAACGCGCGCCAGGTCCTCGCGGCTGATCGGCGAGGACGGCGCCATCGTCGCGGCGATGTCGAACTCCGGCAGCGGCCAGTAGCGCAGCGCTTCCAGGCTCTGGCGGGTGATGTCGAGGATGTGGTTGCGGTTCGGGCGCTGCTCGCGCAGCGCTTCGAGGTAGTACTCAAGACTCGCGAGCGCGTCGGCGAGCGTGTCCAGCTGCTGGCCGTTGGGCACGCGCTTGCGGCCGATCAGCTCGACCTCGGTGTAGCGCTTCACGCCGGTGAGGTAGTCGGCCGGCTGCGGCAGCTCCAGCATGCGCAAGGCGCCGGCGACTTCGTCCAGCACGCGCGGGACTTCGGCCAGTTCGGCGTGGTCCCAGTTGGTTTCCACGAACGCGACGAACGCCTGGCGCGCATCGCCGAAGTTGGCGATGGCTTCGCGCACGAGCACGTCGAGCACCTTGCGCGCCTCGCCGGCGAGCAGGTCGTCCTCGGCGCCGGCGTCGGGCAGGCCCAGGCGCGAGACCTGGTCGTCCAGCGAGGCGTCGACGTAGAGCAAGGCGCCTGCGACATCGAGCAGCGCGCCTTCGTCGGCCGGACGCTTGCCGGAAACGATGTCGTGCATCGCATCGCGCTGCTGCAGCACGACGGTGCGGGCGACGCCCAGTCCCATCATGCCGAGCGTGTCGCTGACGCGGCCGAGCGCTTCCACCTGCGGCTTGAGCTCGGCGACGTCGGTCTGGCCGGTGCGCAGGTGCAGGTCGAGCGCGTCCTTGACGCGCAACAGGTCTTCCTTGATCGCCGCGGCGACGGTGTCCAGCAGCGCGCGGTTGCGGCCCGACAACGAGCCGCGTGCGTGTTCGAGTTCGGACTCGCTGGGCAGGTGCGACGCCAGTTCGAAGGTGTGGCGCAGATCGTCCAGCGCCGGATGGCGGCCGTCGCTGTGGGCGACGTGGTAGAGCAGCTGGCGGGTCGGCTCGGCCGCCGGCTCGGAGCGGTGCGCACCGAAACCGTCGTCGGCGAGCATCAGGCGCGCTTCGCGCTCGACGCCGCCGAAGGCCTGGCGCAGCGCGCGCGTGGCCGGCAGCGCGCCGTCGCGCAGGGCGCCGGCAACGGACGATGCGACCCACAGCATGCGGCGCACGGGTTCGAGCACGACCTCGCCGAGCAGGCCGTCGATGGCGCCGGCGAGCTTCTCGGGCTGGGTCGGGTTGCCGTCTTCCGGCCAGTTCGCCAGCGCATCGCGCAGGGCGGCCAGGTGCGGCGACGTCGCGCCGCGCGTCGGCGCAGCCGCCGGCAGGGCGCTGGGCAGGTTGGCCGGGAGCGGGCGGTCGAGATCCGGCGCGAACAGCACGCTTTCGTTGAGGCCCGCCTCGCCGCGCGTGGCGCGCAGTTCGTTGAGCAGCGGCAGCAACACGATCGGAATGTCGCGATGGCCGCCCTGCAGGCGTTCCAGGTAATCGGGCAGCAGGACGACGCCGCGCATCAGCGCCGCGCAGGCTTCGTCGCGGTCGGCGACCTTGCCCTGCTGCAATGCCAGCGCCAGGCGCTCCATCTCCTCGGCGACCATCGCCGGCGCGTACAGCTCGACCATGCGCAGCGTGCCGTGCACCTGGTGCAGCTGGTCGGCGCAGTGGCGCATGCGGGTGGCGTCGGCGGGATTCTCGGCGTACGCCTCGATCTCCTGCTGGGCCAGGCGCAGGGTCTCGTCCAGCTCGGGCTTGATCCAACCCAGCGTGGTCGTGTCGATGGCCTCGCGCATCACGGTCATCGTCCACCTCGCATGTGGCCGAGGCGGCCCCGCTTACGGTGGCCGGTGGTCAACATTTTCATGGACCTCGCGTCCCTGCTCAGGCCGGCAGCTTGAAGTCGGCGACCGAGCGGCGCAGGTCGGCGGCCAGTTGCGCCAGGTTTCCAATCGACGCGGCGGTCTGGTTCGCACCCTGCGACGTCTGCGCCGTGATCGACTGGATGGTGTTCATCGTGGCGGTGATGTTCGATGCCGCGCTGGACTGCTGCTGCGCCGCGCTCGAAATGCCCTGAATGAGGTTGGACAGATCGCTGGACACCTTTTCGATCTCGCCCAGCGCGGTACCCGCGTCCTCGGCCAGTCGCGCACCGGCGACCACTTCGGAGGTCGTCTGTTCCATCGAGGACACCGCTTCGTTGGTGTCGGACTGAATCGTCTGCACCAGCGTTTCGATTCGCTTGGTCGCGTTCGATGCGCGTTCTGCGAGTCGCTGCACTTCGTCCGCCACGACCGCGAAGCCGCGGCCCGCTTCACCCGCCGAGGCCGCCTGGATTGCGGCGTTCAGCGCGAGGATGTTCGTCTGTTCCGAGATGTCGTTGATCAGTTCCACGATCGAGCCGATTTCCTGCGACGACTCACCCAGTCGCTTGATTCGCTTCGAGGTTTCCTGGATCTGGTCGCGAATGCTGTCCATGCCCGCGATTGTCTGGCGCACCACGCCCGCGCCCTTGGTCGCGATCTGCACCGAGCGCTGCGCCACGTCCGCCGATTCGGCCGAGTTGCGCGACACCTGGTTGATCGACGCCGCGATTTCGCTGATACGGCTGGAGGCGGAGTTGATTTCCTGCGCCTGGTGTTCGGCGGCCTCGGCGAGGTGCATGGCGGTGGCCTGCGTTTCCTGCGCGCTGGCCGCGACCTGCACCGAGGTGTCGGTAATCGTCTGCACCAGGCTGCGCAGCTGTTCGACGGCGAAGTTGATCGAGTCCGCGATCGCGCCGGTCATGTCCTCGGTCACGGTCGCCTTCACGGTCAGGTCGCCTTCTGCGAGCGAACCCATTTCGTCCAGCAGGCGCATGATCGCCTCCTGGTTGCGGTCGTTGAGTTCCTTCGTCGTCAGGTAGCGCTTCTTCTGCTGGCTGTTCAGCGAGACCACCAGGAAGACGATGGCGAGCAGCGCGACCAGGCCCGAGATGATCGACACCAGGATGTGGCCGATCGGGTTGGTCGAACGCACCGAGCCGAACGAGGTGAAGGCGCGGAACAGCGCCTGGCTGTCGGTCAGCAGCTTGTTGGAGCCACCGGTGATCGACTCGGCGGCGGCCTGCGCGGCGAACAGGTTCTGCGAGGAGGACAGGATCGCGTCCAGGTCCTTCTTCATTTCCAGCCACAGCGTTTCGGCCTGGCCGAGCGCGGCGATCGCGTTGGCGTTGCCCAGCGGGGTCACGCCGAATGCGGCGTCGCCCTTGCGCAGGCCGGTCAGCACGTTGCCGAACACCGCCGCGTCGCGGCCCAGCGCCTCACCGGCGAGTGCGGCGCCACTGCCGCCGGCGCGGATCTGCGTGATGCGCTCGGCCATCTTGCCCGACAGCACCACCTGGCGCAGCGCGATGTAGACCTGCGAGGATGGCGAACCCGACGCCGACATCGCGCGAACCAGTTCGTCCAGGCGCGCCTGCAACTGCGGCACGCGGCTGGCGAAGCTGTCGGCATTGCCGGCCAGCGCCAGCACGGCCTTTTCGGAGGCGACCACCTGTTCGGCGCTCTTGCCGAGCGGACCCCAGGTGTCGGTCACGGTGTTGATCGGCCCGGCCACGCCGGCGGTCTGGCCGAAGTTGGCGTTGAGCTGCTCGACGTCCTTCACGATCTGCGCGCGCGTTTCCTTGAACGCGGAGAACGCGGCGGCGTCGCCGCTCACCGCTTCCTGGCCCTGCACCGCGAGCTTCTGCGAATTCACCTGCAGGTCCGAGGCGGAGGAGCTCGCGCCGCCGAGGCGTGCGGCCTTCCATGTCGCGTAGCCTGTGTTCAAACCGAAGATGAGCACCGATACGCCCAGCACGACCAGCCAGGTGTTGACGCCAAGATTGCGGCCCTTGCCGGCAGCGCTATCCATAACAGTGCTCATGGTTGAACCTCAACGTTGCTGATGCGATGCGGCATGTCGGATGCCGCCTGGCGGAATTCGGGAGTGCGGGCCAGCCTGTCCAGGCTGAAGATGCCCCACGTGTGCGCGTCGAGGCGATAGCCGCGTTCGACGAAATGCGCGTAACGACCCTGGGTCAGCGCGACGATGTCTTCGTCGTCGTCCTGCCCGGGCGTGAGTTCGATGCGGTGCTGCTCGTGGAAGCTGCGCTGGCCGTAGAGCTCGTCGATCAGCACGGCCACGTCGCCGCCGGGCTGGCGGACGAGCAGGATGCGCTGGCTTTCGTGCAGGACGGTGCGCTCGCCTTCGAGGAACTGCTTCAGGTCGACGATGGGGAGCAGGTTGCCGCGCACGTTGGCCAGGCCGAGCAGCCAGGGCTGCGCGCCCGGGACCTGCGTGACCTGCGGAAGCGGCAGGATTTCCAGCACTTCGCCGAAGCCCGAGGCCAGCCGGCGGGCGCCGATGCGGTAGCCCACGCCGCGCCACAGGCCGGGCGCGTCGAGCTGTTCGGGCAGGCCGACCACGTGCGCCAGGCTGCGGCGCTCGTAATCCACCAGCACGTCGAAGGGCGAATGGAGCATCGGCGGGTCCGGCTCAGGCGCCCAGCAGGGCGTTGATGCGGGCGATCAGTTCGTCCTCGCGCGGCGGCTTGACGATGTAGTCGCGCGCGCCCTGGCGCATGCCCCAGGCCTTGTCGGTGTCCATGCCCTTGGTGCTGACGATCAGCACCGGGATGGCGCTGGTGTCGGCGTCGCGCGACAGCGCGCGCGTGGCCTGGAAGCCGTTCATGCCCGGAAGCACGACGTCCATCATCACCAGGTCCGGCTTCTCGCGCTTGCAGGTCTCGATGCCGTCCTCGGCATTGCCCGAGGCCAGGACCTGGTGTCCGTTGCGCTCCAGGAGCTGGGTCAGGACCGCCGTGTCGGTCGGCGAGTCCTCGATCAGAAGAATACGTGCCATTGGTGCCCTACCCCCCGGTCAGGCGTTTACGTGCGTGCGGATCGCGTCGAGCAGTTCTTCGCGTGTGAATGGTTTGGTGAGGTACTGCTCGGAGCCGACGATGCGTCCGCGCGCCTTGTCGAACAGGCCATCCTTGGAGGACAGCATGATGACCGGCGTGCCCTTGAACAGATGGTTGTTCTTGATCAACGCGCAGGTCTGGTAGCCATCCAGCCGCGGCATCATGATGTCCACGAAGATGATCTGCGGCTGTTGATCGGCGATCTTCGCCAGCGCCTCGAAGCCGTCGGTGGCGGTGACCACCTCGCACCCCTCGCGCTTGAGCAACGTCTCGGCGGTTCGGCGGATCGTCTTCGAGTCATCGATGACCATGACTTTCAGACCGCCGAGGCTGCCGTTGCGGACCTCGTCTAGCATTTTCGAATTCCCCCATGCGAATGCCGCCGTGTGCAGGCACTTCGCCAGTCGCCTTTATTCCAAGCCGCGCGGAAGCTGTCAAGCAGCCGTTCCGGCAGGCAAGCTGAATGCGCCACGGAGCCGGCCCGGCCGGTTCCGCATCCGGATCGTGCTTGAGGTGCCGCGGGGCGGTCAGGCGACGATGGTGGGCACGCCCATTGCATATACCGTAACGAAGTGACAATTCCGAGCACTTCGGGGCCGAGCCGGGACGGCGGTCTCATTAGCCCGGAACCAGCGGAAAGGAACGAGAAACGAGTGATGGGTGGGGTGGCACCCCCTCGTTTCCCGTTCCTCTCTGCGCGTTTCTCGCCTGCTACCATCCCCCGACCCTCCCCCAGCAGCCCGCCATGCCGCTCGACATCGTCGTCGTGATGGACCCGATCGGGTCGATCAAGATCGCCAAGGATTCCACCTTCGCCATGCTGCTGGAGGCGCAACGCCGCGGGCATCGGCTGCATTACGTGCGACCCGGCGGGCTGTCGGTCCGCGACGGCGCGGCGGAGGCGATCGTCGCCCCGCTGCGCGTGCGCGACGACAAGAACGGCTGGTTCGAACTGGGCGAATTCGCGACGCTGCGCTTCGGGCCGGGACAGGTCGTGCTGATGCGCAAGGACCCGCCGGTCGACAGCGAATACATCCACGACACGCAGATCCTCGGCCTGGCGCAGAACGCCGGCGCGCTGATCGTCAACGACCCGCAGGGCCTGCGCGACTACAACGAGAAGCTCGCCGCGCTGCTGTTCCCGCAGTGCTGCCCGCCGACGCTGGTGAGCCGCGATCCGGCCGCGCTGAAAGCCTTCGTCAACGAACACACCGACGCCGTGCTCAAGCCGCTGGACGGCATGGGCGGGCGTTCGATCTTCCGCGCGCGCGCCGGCGAAGCGAACCTCAACGTCATCCTCGAAACGCTCACGCAGGGCGGCCACAGCCTCGCGATGGCGCAGCGTTATCTCCCCGAAATCACCGACGGCGACAAGCGCATCCTTCTGGTCGACGGCGAGCCGGTGGACTACTGCCTGGCGCGCATTCCACAGGGCGACGAATTCCGCGGCAACCTCGCCGCCGGTGGGCGCGGCGAAGGCCGTCCGCTGAGCGAGCGCGACCGCTGGATCGCCGCACAGGTCGGCCCGGAAATGAAGCGCCGCGGCATGCTGTTCGTCGGCCTGGATGCGATCGGCGATTACCTCACCGAGGTGAACGTCACCAGCCCGACGTGCATCCGCGAACTCGATGCGCAGTTCGGGATCAACATCGCCGGCCTGCTGTTCGACGCGATCGAACGCCGGATCGGCGCGTGAAATCCCGACGCAATTCCGCTCCGGCAGCCACGATCGACGCGTACGCTAGGCACGCATGAACGCAGCAGTCGCCACTCCCTACGAACCGGCCGGCAATGGCCGCGTCAGCGCGACCTTCGTGCTGTCGCTGATCGTGCACGGCATCGTGCTGCTGGGCGTGGGCTGGACGCTGGAAACCGCCGCGCCGGTGATGCCGACGCTGGACGTGATCCTCACCCAGACGACGAGCGCGTTGACGCCGAAACAGGCCGATTTCCTCGCCCAGGCCAACAACCAGGGCGGCGGCGAACACGACAAGAGCACGCGTCCGCGCGATGCGCAGTCCGGCCCGCTGCCCCAGGCGGCCACCGGCATCGCGCCGCGTACGCTGCGCGCGCAGTCGCCCGCGCCGCAGCCGGCGCCGCAGGCGCGCGTGGTCGCCAGCACGCGCGGCGAAACCGCCACGCCGACGCCGCGCAGCACGCCGTCGCCGAGCGAACGTGCACTGCCGCGCGGCGAGGAGAAGATCGAGCGTGACATGCAGATGGCGCGACTGGCGGCCGAAATCCACATGCGTTCGGAACGCTACGCGAAGCGCCCGTCGCGCAAGTTCGTTTCGGCCAGCACGCAGGAGTACGTGTGGGCCGGTTACCTGCGCGACTGGGTCGATCGCGTCGAGCGTGTGGGCAATCTCAACTACCCCGATGAAGCGCGTCGCCGCCGGCTCGCGGGACAGGTGGTGATCAGCGTGGCGATCCGTCGCGACGGTTCGGTCGAGCGCGCCGACATCGTGCGCACCAGCGGCATTCCGTTGCTGGATGCCTCCGCGCTGCGCATCGCGAAACTCGCCGAACCGTATGCGCCGCTGCCGCGCACGGACGAGAACCCGGACATCCTGCACGTCACGCGGACGTGGAACTTCCTGCCGGGCGGGACGCTGGTGGACGACTGAGGCGTTGACTACGCCGCGGTTGTAGCCCGGGCAAGCGAAGCGCATCCGTGGCGCTTGATGGTCTGAGGTCGAGGCGACGTGGCGATCCCGGGTGCGGCCTTCGGCCTTACCCGGGCGACAAAAGCCATCGCCCGCGGCTGCCCTGACGCCCTGCCCCGGCCTTCGCCGGGATGACAGGATGAGTGGAGTGAAAGCGCTAACGCCACACGCGTGGCTTACCGCTTCGACTCGCGCAACGCCTGTTGCTCCTTCAACGTCAACGCGACGTTGTTGCGCAGGTAGGCCGGCTCGATGCGTTCGGCCGCGACCGCATCGCCACGTGCGAAGGCCATCGCCGCGAGCCGCGCGACGTCCGCCGCATGCGGCAATTGCGTTGCGTCGATCGAAACGAAGCGTGACGCCAGCCGTTCCGACAACGCATGCTCCGTCGCAGCAAAGCCGGTTCCCACGCCGATCCAGCCGCCGGCTTCTCCCGGCACGACCACATCGCCGGGCGCGCTGACACGCTCATCGCTGAGTGCGCGGGCGTCGCCGTCGCGCAGTTCGAACGCTGCCGAATACACCTCGCCCATGCGCGCGTCGATCGCGGCGAACACGCGCGACGCGCCGGTAGCGTGCGCATCGGCGCGCATCGCAAGCGCGGCCAGGGTCGAAATCGCCACGACGGGCCGATCCAGCGCAAGCGCGATCCCCTGCGCCAGCGCGATCCCAAGACGCACACCGGTGAACGCACCGGGCCCACGACCGACGGCGATCGCGTCGAGCTGCGCGCGCTTCAGGCCCGCATCCGCGAGCAGTTCTTCCGCCCACGGCAGCGCGAGTTCCGCATGCCGGCGCGGGGCGATCTCGAACCGCTCGCGCACCTCGCCGTCGATGGACAACGCGACGGAAAGGGCTTCGGTGGAGGTCTCAAAGGCGAGCAGGTTCATTGGGTTCCGCCGCGTGGATCAATGTGAGGTGGCCGGTGTCGCGGTGTTCGAAACGGCCCATCCAAACGCCTGGGCTGCCTGGATGATGTCGGGGTACCGCGTGCTTTCGCGAAGCATGCCATCCTCGTCCAGGAAACCTACGCCGCATTGCTCGAATTCCAGCGAGATGAAGAGTGCGGCCTCGCGTTCGCGGGCCACCACCCAGGCTTCGCCCTCATCGCATTGCACACAAAATGGCGCGACGACCCGGGCTTCCAGTTCCGGGCAATACATCAATATCGCCTCGCGAATCTCCGCCTCGAGCGAGGCCACGATCGCCGCGGCCTCCTCGGGCGCCAGGTCGTCGTCCTGCCTGTCGTTCCCGTGCATCACGCGCCGCCTCCTTCCCGCCTATCGAAGAACGCCGCCACATCCTCCACCCGCCGCGTCTTCGGCAGCGGCGGCAGCGAATTGAGGAACACGCTGCCGTAGGTCTTGCTGGTCAGGCGCGGGTCGCACAGGACGAGCACGCCGCGATCGTTCTCGTTGCGGATCAGGCGGCCGGCGCCCTGCTTCAGCGCGATCACCGCCTGCGGCAGTTGCTCGTCGCGGAACGGGTTGCCGCCGTTGCGGCGGATCGCATCCAGGCGCGCCTCGAACACCGGGTCGTCGGGCGCAGCGAACGGCAGCTTGTCGATCACCACCACGCTGAGCGCATCGCCGGCCACGTCGACGCCTTCGCGGAAACTCGCCGCGCCCAGCAGCACGCCGTTGCCCGATGCACGGAAGCGTTCCAGCAGCACCGGGCGCGGCGCCTCGCCCTGAACGAACAGCGGCCACGGCCCGTCCTTCAGCAACTCGGCGGCTTCGCGCAGCGCGCGATGCGAGGCGAACAGCACGAACGCGCGGCCGTTGGACGCTTCGAGCACGGGCCTGATCTTCTCGATCATGCTCTCGTTGTAGTGACGCACGATCGGCTCGGGCAGGCCGCGCGGCAGGTAGCACAGCGCCTGCGTTTCCCAATCGAACGGACTGGGCACCAGCAGCGTGTGCGGCGGATCCTCGCCCTTGAGGTACAGGCCGAGCTTGATCGCGAAATGTTCGAAACGCCCGCCGACCGCGAGCGTCGCGGACGTGAAGATCCATGCCGCCTGCGAGCGCGCGCGATGCTGCGCCAACGGCCCCGCGACATCGAGCGGCGTGCGGCTCAGGCGGAAACCGCGTGCGGTGAGTTCGTACCAGAGCACGCTGTCGTCGGCGCGCTTGCGTGACGACTCCGCCTCGCTCTCACCCGCGACGCTTTCGTCATCCGGCGTTTCCGCGGCTTCGTCGACGGGCACGTCCTCGCCATCGCGCCAGCGCTTCAAACGTCCTTCGAATTCCACCGCGCGCGCCGCGCACGCATCGAATCCGGGCGACGCGGACGCGAACGGCACGACCGCCGAATGGAACGCACGCAGCGCGTGTTCCAGCGCGTCGAACGCCTGTTCGACGCCGGCATCCTCCGCGGCGCGACGTCGCGTGCCGCGCACGGGCAGTTCGTCCATCGCGGCACGCAGCGCGCGCACGCCCTGCTCCAGCGCGCGTGCCGGATCCTGCACGGCGGCGAGCGCGGACGGGACCTGCCTGCATTCGGTGAGCGCGTCGCGCGCAAGCTCCACCAGGGGTCGCGCGCTCAGCGCTTCGCCGAAGAACTGCGCGGCGAGTTCGGGCAGCTGGTGCGCCTCGTCGACGACGAAGGTCTGCGCGCCCGGCAGGATTTCGCCGAAACCTTCCTGTTTCAGCGCCAGATCGGCGAGCAGCAGGTGATGGTTCACCACGACCAGGTCCGCGGCCTGCGCGCGCTGGCGCGCCTGCACGACGAAGCAGTCGTTGAAGAACGGGCACTCGCTGCCGAGGCAGTTTTCCGCGGTACTGGTGACCATCGGCAGCAGCGGCGAGTCTTCGGGCAGCGCGTCGAGTTCGGCGAGGTCGCCCATGCGCGTGCGGCCCGACCACGCGACGATGCGCTGGAACTGCGCGGCCATCTCGCGCGAGCTGAACGCGCCCTTGAAAAGATGCGGTTCGCCCTGCGCCTGCCGCATGCGGTAATGGCACAGGTAATTCGCGCGTCCCTTCAGGAGCGCCGTCTTGAGCCCCACGCCGAGCGCGTCGCGCACGCGCGGCAGGTCGCGATGGTAGAGCTGGTCCTGCAGCGCGCGCGTGCCGGTGGAAACGATGGTCTTCTTGCCCGACAGCAGCGCCGGCACGAGGTAGGCGAAGGTCTTGCCCGTTCCGGTGCCGGCTTCGGCGAGCAGCGTGCCGCGGCGATCGACGGCATCGGCGACGGCGGCGGCGAGGTCCTGCTGCGCCGGACGGGACGCGAAGGACGGGATGTTGCGCGCCAGTTCACCGCCTTCGGACAGCGCGTCGCGGCTCGCCTGCGCGAGGCGGCTCAAGGCGCGCGCATCGGCCGTCGCACCTTCGATGGAGGCGTCGTCGAAGCTCGTTTCGATGGGCGATGGCGGCGCGGCCTGCATGGTCTCGACGGTTCCTGTGAATGGCGCGGCGCGAGCTTCGCGCCTCCGGCCATCCCACGTGGCCGCCCCACTCACGACACCTGCCGATCACGGGAATCCGCGGCGACGCCGCGTGCACCGGGCCATTCTAGCCTGCGCGATGGGAGGAGCCGGTCAGAAGCGCATTCGAGATGAATGCGACGAGCGCCGATGCGGCGTCGCGATCCGGTGTGTCGGAACGCCGCTGCCGCTCAGTAGCGCGGCGGGGCGGCGACGGTGCACGCGTCGCGCTCGCGGCGCGCGTCGGCGACGGTTTCGCCTGGCACTTCCAGCGGAACCGGTCGCGCCTGGCGCACCTGGGCGATGGTTTCCCAGTGGCGGCGACACAGCGGGCCGACTTTCGAACCGCGCTCGACGCCGAGCTTCGCGAAGCGCTCGGCAGCGGCGAGGTCCTTCACCAGCAACGCGGCCTCGGCGCGTTCCTGCAGCAGCGCGGGATCGTCGGGGTTCAGCTGCAGCGCCTGGTCCAGCGCGGCGACGGCCTGCGCGTACTGGCCGCTCTGTTCGAGCCGTTCGGCGTCCTCGCGCAGGTCTTCGACCTGGGGATCGCGGATCGGCTGCACGTCCAGCTCGGTGCTGGCGGCGCCACCGGCGGCACGGATCGCGGCGACCGCCGCGACGGCGTCGATGCTCGGGGCCGGCGGCGCCGGCGGAGTGCTGCTGCAGGCCGCCAGGACGGACAGCGCCAGCGCGTGGAGGACGATGCGGGGGATGCGGGGGTTCATCACGGGGTCTCTTGCGGCGGGGCCTCCTCGCGCGGGGCCTCCTCTTCCTTCCGGCCGAAGCCGAACCACTCGCGCCAGCCGCCGCTCTCTTCCTCGACGGGTTCGGGCTGCGGGCACGGCGCGTACTGCGGCGCGAAGCCGGCGACATAGGCGAAACGGCGGGCGCCGGGGCAATCGGCGTCGGTGGAGTTGGAGCCGATCGTCCACTGCCAGTCGATGCCCTTGTTGCCCACTTCCAGCGGCGCGGTGGGCAGGCGCGAGAAGATCGACGACCACACGCGCATCGCACCGGTCGCGCCGTACAGGCCGGTTTCCTTGTTCTGGTCGTTGCCGACCCAGATCACCGCGAGATGGTCGCCCGTCCAGCCGGCGAACCAGCTGTCGCGGCCGTCGTTCGACGTACCGGTCTTGCCGGCCGGCGACAGCCGGCCCAGGCCGTCGCGCACGAGCTGCGTGCCGGTGCCGTTGGACACCGCCTGTTGCAGCGCGATGGTGATCAGCCGCGCGGCGATCGCGTCGCCTTCCTGCGCCGGCGCCGGCTCCTTGTCGTAGCGGTTGAGCGCCTTTCCGTTCGCGTCGAGCACGCCGCGCACGGCGTGCAGCGGCTGGATTTCGCCGCCGGATGCGAGGAACTGGTACAGCTGCGCCATCGCGTACGGGCTCTGGTCCACCGCGCCGAGGATCAGCGCCGGATGCGGCGGAGCTTCGATGCCGGCAAGCGTGCGGATCAGGCTGGCGATGCGTTCGGGCTCGACCTGCATGCCCACGCGCACCGTGGCCTGGTTGTAGGACATCGCCAGCGCATCGACCAGGCGCACCGTGCCGTGGCTGCGGCCATCGGAATTGCCGGGATTCCAGTTCTTGTTCTTGCCCAGCGCGACGGTGACCGGCGAATCGTCGACCCAGCTGGCCAGCGAATACCTGCCCGGCTGCGCCAGCGCGAGCAGGTAGACGAAGGGCTTGAGCAGCGAACCGACCGGACGCTGCGCTTCGATCGCGCGATTGAAACCGTGTTCGGCGACGCTGCGGCTGCCGACGACGGCCACCACGTTGCCGTTGTGCACGTCGGTGACCACCAGGCCGGTCTGCAACGGCGGACGACGCTTGCTGTCCAGGCCCTTGAGCGTGCGCGCGACCGCGCCTTCGGCCATCGCCTGCGCGGAGGGAGACATGCCGCTCATCACGCTCAGGCCCGCACCGGCGAGCGCGTCGGCGGGATAGTCGCGCGCCAGCTGGCGACGGATCAGGTCGACATAGGCCGGGAAACGGTTGGCCGCGATGCTGCCCGGATCGGTGGTCACGCCGAGCGGCGCCTTCAGCGCGCGCTGGTACTCGGCGTCGTCGATGAGGTGGGTTTCGTGCATCTCGCCGAGCACGAAATTGCGGCGTTCCAGCGCACGCCCGGGATTGCGGCGCGGGTCGTAGTACGACGGGCCGCGCACGATGCCGATGAGCAGCGCGATCTGTTCGGTGCTCAGGTCCGACAAGTCGCGCCCGAACCAGAACTCCGAACCCGCCGCGACGCCGTGGATCGCCTGCGCGCCGCGCTGGCCGAGGTAGACCTGGTTGAAGTACGCCTCCAGGATCGTGCCCTTGTCGTAGCGCGCTTCGATCAGCAGGGCGTAGAGGATTTCCTTGCCCTTGCGGCTGAGCGTGCGCTCCCGGCCGATGCCGAGCAGGCCGCTGCGCGCGAGCTGCTGGGTCAGCGTGCTCGCGCCCTGCGTGCTGCCGGTGGCGGTCTTGAAGGCGGCGCGAACCATGCCGCTGACGTCGATGCCGTGGTGACTGTTGAAATCGCGGTCTTCCACCGCCTGCAGGCCGGTGACCAGCAATTCGGGCACCTCGCGCAGGCGCACGAGGCGGCGTTCCTCGTTCTTCTGGCCGTAGAGCGTGGCGATGCGCGCCGGGTCCAGGCGCACGGATTTCAGCGCGCGCTTCGCCGACGCATCGCGCACCGAGGCGACCTTGCTGCCGGACAGCACCACTTCGATGCGCCGCGCCGGCACCGGGCCGTCGACGTCCTGGAAGCCGCGGCTGGACACCAGCCATCGCCCGCCCTTGCGCGCGTAGGTGCCCGGGCGCGTCCCGTCGCCTTCGTGGTAGGCCGCCGCATCGAGTTCGGTCTTGAGCGTCGCCGAATCCAGGGTCAGGCCCGGCGCCAGTTCCAGCGGTCGCGCGTAGACACGCGTGGGGATCTGCCACTTCAGCTGGCCGAAGCGCTCGCCGACTTCATGGTTCAGGTAGAGGGTGTACGGGACCAGGAAGCCCAGCCCCAGGCCGATCGCCGCGAGTACCCAGATGACCAGCCGCCGGCGCCATTGCGGGGCGTCGCGCTGCTCGGTGTCGTCGTTGTCGTCTTCGTCGTACTGGATTCGGGCCACGGCATGGGACAATGGCGGGGCTGCGCCCTCGTGCCCGCGAGTCTAGCGCAGCCGGCCGGCGGCCCCGCGAACGGGGTGCGGGACCGCCGTTCGCGTTAGGGAGTTCCTTCAGCATGACGATGATCCGATGGGCCTGAGCTGGACCGAGTTGCGATTCTTCTACGACCGGGGAACCGGTCTTGTCCGCCGGGGGCTCGCCAGCGTGCGCACGCGCGGCGTGCGCGCCTCGTGGGAGCGGGTGCTCAAGCAGTTCCACACCGTGCCGATGGAGCAGCGTCTGGCACTGTACCTGCCTCAGGCGGAGCCGTTCGCACCGTTCGCGGTGCCGCATGCGCAGCGGCCGAAGGCGAGCATCGTCATTCCCGTCTACAACCAGTTCGCGCACACGCTGGCGTGCCTGCGGGCGATCGCAGCGCATCCGCCGTCAGCCCCGATCGAAATCATCGTCTCCGACGATGGTTCCTCGGACGAAACAGCGGATGCGCTCGCGCAGGTCGAAGGCGTGCGTTACCACCGCCGTGCGCGCAACGGCGGTTTCATCGCCGCCTGCAACGATGGCGCGATGCAGGCACGCGGCGAGTTCCTGGTTTTCCTCAACAACGACACGATTCCGCAACCGGGCTGGCTCGATACGTTGCTGGCGACGTTCGACAGCGGCCCGGACATCGGACTGGCCGGCGCGCAACTGGTGTATCCCGACGGGAGATTGCAGGAAGCCGGCGGCCTCGTGTTCTCCGACGGCTCCGCGCACAACTACGGCCGTTTCGAAAGCCCCAACGATCCGCGTTATGGGTTCGTGCGCGACGCCGATTACTGCTCCGGCGCGGCGCTGGCCATGCCGCGTGCGCTCTTCGAAAGCGTGGGCGGCTTCGATCGACGCTATGAGCCGGCGTACTTCGAAGATACCGATATGGCCTTCGCGGTCCGCGCGAAGGGATTGCGCGTCGTCTACCAGCCGCACGCCCACGTCGTGCACATGGAAGGCACCACGGCCGGCGTGGACGACACCAAAGGCGTGAAGGCCTACCAGGCGCGAAATCGCCATGTTTTCGCCGAAAAATGGCATGAAGCGCTGCAGCATCAGCCGCCACCGCAAACAACCCCGTACCTCGCAGCCGGTGCCGGCGCTGCGCGGCGGGTGCTCATCGTAGACGGCGCGACGCCGCAACCCGATCGCGATTCGGCTTCGTTGCGGCTGGTGAATCTGATGCGGCTGCTGCGCGAGGAGCAGGCGCAGGTGGCGTTCTTCCCTGGCGACCTGAGCCATGCGGGCGACAACACGCGCAGGCTCCAGTCGCTTGGCGTCGAAGCCTGGTACGCGCCGTTCGCGACGACGCCCGCACAATGGATGCGCACGCACGGCCGGGCCTTCGACACGATCGTGATCTGCCGCCACTACGTCCTGCGCGAATGGCTGCCGCTGGTGCGCCGGTTCGCGCCGCAGGCCAAGCTGGTCTTCGACACGGTCGACCTGCACTACCTGCGCGAACGCCGCGGCGCCGAGCTCGCGGGCGATGTCGCGCGCAAGCGCGCGTCCGAGCGTACCCGCACGCTGGAACTGGAGATGATCGCCCGCAGCGACGCGACGCTGGTCGTGAGCGAGGTCGAACGCACGCTGCTCGCGCAGGACGCACCCGGCGCCCGTGTGGAAATCGTGTCGAACCTGCACCACGTGCGCGGCCGCGGCCTGCCATTCGAGCAACGCCACGACCTGGTCTTCGTCGGTGGTTTCCGCCATCCGCCGAACGTCGACGCGGTGCAGTGGTTCGTAGGTGACGTGTTCCCGATCGTCCGCGCGCAATTGCCCGAAGTGCGATTCCACTGCATAGGCAGCGACACGCCGCCGGAGATCGCGGCATTGGCCGCACGCCCCGGCGTGGTCGTGCACGGGTATGTGCCCGACATCGACCCGTACATGGATGGCGCACGCATCGCCGTGGCGCCGCTGCGTTACGGCGCCGGCGTGAAGGGCAAGGTAAACCTGAGCATGGCGCACGGCCAGCCGGTGGTGGCGACGGCCTGCGCGGTCGAAGGCATGCACCTGCGCGACGGCGAGGACGTGCTGGTCGGCAACGACCCGGAGGCGTTCGCCCAGGCCGTGGTACGGCTCTACACCGATGCGGCGCTGTGGAATCGCCTGTCCCGCAGCGGCCTCGCGAACGTCGAGCGCCACTTCTCGCTGGACGCCGCGCGCGACGTCGTACGTCGCGTATTGCTGGAACGCGACTGACCGCTAGTTCGCCGCCGACGCCGCCCGCAGCCGGTCGGCGAATTCCCCGAGTCCCGTCGCCTGCGGATCCAGTTCGCGGGCGGCGGTCAGGGCGGCCTGGGCGGCGCCGATCTCGCCCGCGCCCAGGCGCTCGTCGCCCACCGCGATCCAGCGCTGCGCAAGACGCCGGCGCGCGTCGCGCAGGGCGGCGCTTTCGCCTTCCAGCACGGCGCGTGCGTCCAGGCATTCGCGCGCGCGACGCAGGCGGTTGCCGCGCAGTTCGTTCTCGAAGCACCGCTGCGCGGCCGGCAACAATCGCGCCATCGCGCCGCGCACGCGCGGATCCTGCGGCGCCAGCGCCTGCGCGGCGCGCAGCTTGTCGTACGCGCTGTCGCCGGGCGGCGTGAGCAGGTCGCCGTTCGCTTCGGCCCGCGAGGCATCGGTGAGCAACTGGTCGATGCGGCGCGCACGCTGCCCGGACGATTCGCGTTGCCCGTAGCGCTGCTGCGTCTGCCGGGCCTGCGTCAGCCGCTGCTGGGCCTGGTCGATGCCCGGCGCCTGCAGCGAGATCGCGCGCGCGTCGCGCAACGCGGCTTCGGCTTCATCGAAACGGAAATCCGCGGCGTAGCGTTCGCTGCGCTGGGCGTAGGTGTTGGCGATCTGGATCAGCCCGCGCTCGGCGGCGGCATCGTCGGGCATCGCGGCGAGCGCGGCGAGGTATTCGTCGAGCGCATCGTCCAGGTGGCCCCGGCGCAGCGCCTGGTCGCCGCGGCTGCGGTGCTGTTCGCCGGCGCGCGCGAGCTGCGCCAGCGCGTCGGGCAGGTCGACGTGGCCCGGATCGGCCGACTGCACGCGGCGGATGCGCGCGGAGGCCTCGGCCAGTTCGCCGCGCGAGAGCGAGGTGCGCGCGAGCTGGAGCAGATCGGCGAGCGTGTCCTCGCGGCCCTCGAGCGCTTCGATGCGCGCCGGCTGCAACGCGAGGACGCGCTGGTAGAGCGGCAATGCTGCGTGCTCGTTGCCGTCGAGCTGGCCCGCCAGGCGTGCAGCCGCGGCCTGCGCCAGCAGCGTGTCGATGCCCGCTTCGGCGGCTTCGCGGGCGCGCAGGCGTTTTTCGAGCGCGTCGACCTGCGCACGCGGCACGGACAGTTCGCGGGCGAGCGCCAGCATCGAATGCGCTTCCTTGTGGCGCCGGGCGTTCATCGCCTTGCCGGCGCGCGCCAGCGCTGCCTGGCCGACCTTCGCCAGGCCTGCGCGCGCTTCGCTGCGGTCCGGATCGCGCGCGAGCGCCGCGGCATACAGCTCGCGGGCGCCACGACCGTCGGGCGAGGTCAGGCGGCCCTGCGCCAGCGCGCGTGCGGCGTCGGCCTGCAACTGCTGGGCGCGCGTTTCCGGCCAGAGCATGTCCGACAGCGGCTGGCGCAGCACGAACAGGCCGGCACCGAGCGCGGCGAGGGCGAGCATCGCCACGAGCCACGCCCAAGGACGCGACGGCTGCGCCGGCTCGGCGATGGGGCTGCGACGGCGATGCCGCTTCTTCGGCCCGGCACGGAAGTCGTCGACCTCCCAGCCGACCATTTCCTCGCGCGGCTCGGCGCCCAGCGTCGGCTCGATGCGACCACGCGGCGAGGCCGCATCGTCGCCGAGCGGGCCGTGCCAGGGGTCCGGGTTGGGATCGCGGGGCGTCTTTGAACTCACCACGCAAGGATAACGCCGGGAAAGTGGTGGGTCCGTCGCAACTTTCGGCGTGCGTTCAGCGGCGCGCGTTCAGCGGCGCTGCGCGTGCTCGACGCCCGGCAGCGCGGACAGCTTGCCCAGCAGCGTGGACAGCTGGCCGTAGTCGCCCACGCGCAGGCGCAGGCGCAACCGAACGCGCGCACCGTTGCGCTCGCTTTCGCTTCGGATGCTGACCATGTGCGCGTTGCCCTGCGCGATCAGGTTGGTGACTTCCTTCAGCAGCCACTTGCGGTCCAGCGCCAGCACTTCGACGTCGACCTCGTAGCCGCTGCCCGCGCGGCCCCACTCGACCGGCAGCACGCGCTGCGGCTGCGCGGCCGCCAGGCGCTGGAACGCGGCGCATCCAGGGCGGTGCACGCTCACCCCACGCCCACGCGTGAGATAGCCGACGATCGCCTCGCCCGGCAGCGGCTGGCAGCAGCGCGCGAGCTGCACCAGCAGGTTGCCCACGCCTTCCACGGTGAAGTCGTTGCTCCGTCGAGGCGCGCGGCGCGGGGTCGGCGGCGTGACGGTGGTGGTCGTCGCGGGCGCGGCGGCGACGGCCTGCGCGGCTTCGCGGGCGCGTTCGTGCTCGAGCAGCGCGCGACCCACCTGGTGCGGGCCGATGTCGCCCAGCGCCACCTGCACGTACACCTCCGCATCGCTGGCGAGGTTGAACTTCTCCCGCGCCGGCGCGAGGTCGGCACCGAGCAGGCCGAGGCGGCGCAGTTCCTTGTCGAGCAGCTCCTTGCCGGCCGCTTCGTTGCGCGCGCGGTCGAGCTTGTGGAACCACGCGCGCACCTTGTCGCGCGAACGCCCGCTGGCGAGAAAACCATTCGCCGCGACCAGCCAGTCGCGGCGCGGCTCGCCGGTCTTCGCGGTCATGATCTCCACGCGATCGCCGCTGCGCAGCTTGTGGTCGAGCGGGACGATGCGTCCGTCCACCTTGGCACCGCGGCAGCGATGGCCCACTTCGGTATGCACGTGGTACGCGAAATCCAGCGGCGTCGCGCCGGTGGGCAGGTCGATCACCTCGCCCTTCGGCGTGAGCACGTAGATGCGGTCCTCCACCAGTTCGGTGTCGAACTCGCCCGCGAGCGACACCTCCTCGCGTCCGCCCTCGCCGCCGGCTTCCAGCAGCCGGCGCATCCACGCGATCTTGCGGTCGAACGCGGCATCGGCGCTGTGGCTGCCGACTTCCTTGTATTTCCAGTGCGCGGCGACGCCGAGCTCGGCCTGGCGGTGCATCTCGTGCGTGCGGATCTGCACTTCCAGCGTCTTGCCTTCCGGGCCGATCACCGCCGTATGCAGCGAGCGGTAATCGTTGCGCTTGGGTCGCGCGATGTAATCGTCGAATTCGCTGGGCACCGGCGTCCACGTCGCGTGCACGACGCCGAGCGCGGCATAGCAGTCGGCGAGGCTGTCGACCATCACGCGCACCGCGCGCAGGTCGTACAACTCGCCGATCGGCACGTTCTTGCGCTGCATCTTCTTCCAGATGCTGTAGATATGCTTGGGACGGCCGGCGATGTCCGCCGTCAGCCCCTGCGCGGCCATCGCCTCGCGCAGCGTGCGCTTCACCTGCTCGATGTAGCGTTCGCGATCGGTGCGCTTCTCGTCGAGCAGGCGCGCGATCTGCTGGTAGGTCGCCGGTTCCAGGTAACGGAACGCGAGGTCTTCCAGTTCCCACTTCAACTGCCAGATGCCAAGCCGGTTCGCGAGCGGCGCGTGGATGTCGCGCGTGAGCGTCGCCAGTTCGCGGCGCTCGGCTTCGGGCAGACGCTCGGCGTGGCGCATGCGCGCCAGCTGCCGCGCGAGCAGGATCGGCACCACGCGCAGGTCGCGCACGATCGCCAGCAGCAGCCGGCGCAGGCCCTCGTTGCCGGCCTGGCCGTGGCGCTGGGCATGCAGTTCCCACACCTGCCCGGCGGCGCGCTGGCCTTCCAGCAGCGGCGCGATGCCGGGGAAATCGCGTTCGATGCGGGGGCGCAGCGCTTCCTCCCACGCCGGATGCGCGTGGAGGATCGCCGCCGCCGCGGTGTCGCCGTCGGCGCCGAGCAGCGCCAGCGCATCGAGCATGCTGGCCACCAGTTCGGGAGGATCGCCGCCTTCCGCATCGGCGGTCGCCGCCGCCTGCTGCATCGCCCGCTGCAGCGGCGCGGGGATGCCCGCGCTGGCCGGATGCGCCAGTGCCGGATGCGACGAGGGGGACGGTGTTGCCATGGCGCTGAACGGATGTGCCTTGGAGTCGGCGACGCGGGGACGGTCTACACTAGCCCGCATCCGACTGGAGGAACAGCGCATGACCCGCATCGCCCCGCCTGCCCGCCTTCTCGCGCTCGCCGCGCTGCTGCCCTTCGCCCTGGCGGCGATGGCGCAGGAGAAGATCGAACAGCAGATGACCTACGAGCAGTTCAAGGCCTCGGGCCTGGACAAGCTGTCGGCGGCGGAGCTGGCGAACCTCAACGCGTGGTTGTCGGGCAAGCTGGAAGTCGAGACCGCGAAGGCCGCCGACGAGGTCCGCCAGCAATCGGGCGAGGACCGCCGCGGTATCGCCCAGCGCGAATCGCGCGAGCCGGTCGCCGGCGCCATCACCGGCGCGTTCACCGGCTTCGGCAAGGGGCGCCAGTTCACGCTCGACAACGGCCAGGTGTGGCAGCAGATCGACGATGTCTCGCTCAGCGCCAAGCTCGACAACCCCAAGGTGCGCATCACCCCGAGCCTGCTCGGCGGCGCGTGGTACCTGGCGGTCGACGGCTACAACACCCGCGCGAAGGTGCAGCGCGTGAAGTGACGACGGCCTCGGCCGTTCCCGGGATGTCCGTTCGCGATTGAGTCCGACGAGGTGATCCGATGCGCTGGTCGTTGCCGTTCGCCGTTGTGATGTCGCTGTATGCGTTCCTTCCGTCTCCGTCGGCGCATGCCGCGGAGAAGACCTACGTTCCCATCGAACAGCGCCTGAGCGCCGAGCAGATGCGCGCCACGGGCCTGGACACGCTGTCGCAGGAGCAGCTGTCGCTGCTCAACCGCCTGCTCAGCGAGGACCGCGCCGAAGTGGCGCGCGCGGTGGAGGCCGAAGTGGTCGCGAAACACACGCAGGACAGCGCCGGCAAGCGTGCCGAGCGCGTCGAACGCCAGCCGGTGTCCGGCACGGTGGCCGGCGAACTGCGCAAATGGTCCACCGGCCAGACCGTGCAGCTGGACAACGGCCAGCGCTGGCGCATCGTGCAGGGCGACGTGTATTTCTCGAGGCCGGTGAGCAACCCGAAGGTCACCATCGCGCCGGGCTTCCTGGGCGCGTGGTGGATGCGCATGGAAGACGACACGCCGGCGGTGAAGGTGCAGCGCGTCGACTGACGCGCGCCTGCGTCAACGGCGCAGCTGCGAAAGCCGCTGCGCCAGTTTCTTCGGCGACACGCCGCCGCGCGTGCCCAGTTCCTGCGCGAACAGCGACACCCGCAGTTCCTCCAGGTCCCATCGCAGCGCCTGCCATTCCGGCGCGTCCGCCTCGTCGTTCTCCACCGCTTCGGCCAGCGCGTCGGCGAAGGGCTTGAGTTCGAGCATGCGCGCCTGGTCGCGCATCGGATCGCGCAACGCACGCTCGCCACGCAACGCGAGCGCCTTCAGATAGCGTGGATATTCGCGCAGCGCATCGGCCGGCACGTTGCGCAGGAATCCCGGCGGGGTCAGCGTCGACAGGTGCGCGCGCATGTCGTCGAGGTTGCCGCTCGCCCAGCCCATCAGCGGCGATTCGAGCTTGGCACGCGCTTCCGCGACGGCAGCGAGGATCGCCTCCGCCTGCTTCAACCGCTCCATCGCATCGCCGAACACCTGTCTGCCGATCGCATCGCGACGCGCGGCGAAGGTGTCGGCGTCGCGGATGTCGCCGATCGCGTCCTCGGCGGTGAGCGAAGCGAACGCGCCGTCGACGAGATCCGCGCGCAGCCGGTCGCCTTCCTTCAGGCCGTCCGTGCGTGGCGCCGCCGCTTCGATCGAGGCGTACAGCAGCCCCATCTTCGGCGTCACCGGCAGTTGCTTGCGCGCCTGCCGGAGCTTGTCGGCCAGCGCGATGGCCATCAGCCGCCGCACGCCGCGCGGATGTTCGCGCAGCGCGACGTCGCGCTCGGCGTGCACGCGCAGCGAGACGCTGTCGCCATCGTCGTGCAGCGCCGGATACGCCGGCACGCCGCCGGCACCCGGCACGGACGCCGGAATCGGCGCATCCGGGAACGCCACCAGCCCGCGTTGCGCGAGGCCATCTGCGGCCTTCGCCGCGAACGCCGCCGCCGCACGTTCGCCGAACCGCTGGCGCAGGTCGTCCAGATCGCGCGATTCGGCCAGTACGGATTTGCCGTCGCGGTCGAACAGGCGCAGGTTCATGCGCAGGTGCGGCTCCAGCGCGGATTCGTCGAAGTCCGCCTGTGCGACGGGCACGCCGCCGAGCTTGTGCAGGAAGCGCGCGAGCTCGCCGGTGATGCTGTCCGCCGACGGCTGCGGATGCGCCTCGTGGAACGCACGCGCGAAATCCGGCGCAGGCACGAAGTTGCGGCGAATGGTCTTGGGCAGCGTCTTGATCAGCGCGGCGGCCTTGTCCTGCACGAAGCCCGGCGCAAGCCAGGTCAGGCGCACCGGATCGATCGCGTTGAGCAGGTGCAGCGGCACCGCGAGCGTCATGCCGTCGTCGCTCGCGCCGGGCTCGAAGCGGTACTTCACCGCGAGCCGCACGTTGCCCAGCGCGAGGTACGGCGGGAAGCGCACGGCATCGCTCTCGTCGCCGATCATCAAATCCGACAGCGACCATTCCAGCGCGGCCTTCCCGTGCTGCGGCAGCTTGCCGTACCACGCATCGAGCGCCTGCGTGTTGTGCACGTTCGCGGGGAGGCGATCGAGGTACCACTGCGCCATCCAGTCCTCGTCGACGACCAGGCCGCTGCGGCGCTGCTTGGCTTCCTCCTCGCGCGCTTTCGCCAATGTCGCCAGATTGCGCTGCAGGAACGCGCTGCGCGTGTTGATCTCGCCCGTCACCAGCGCGTCGCGCGCGAAGATCGCGCGGCTCTCCTCGGGGAACAGCGCGCCGTAATGCACCGGGCGCTTGGGCGCGAGCACCAGTCCGAACAGGCTGATCTGTTCGCTGCCGATCACGCGCCCCTGCGAGCGCGACCAGCGCGGATCGTGCTGCCGGCGCGAAAGCAGGTGCGCCAGTTCGGAGATGGCCCAGTCCGGTTCGATCGCCGCGTTGGTCAGCGCCCAAACGCGTTCGGTGTCGAGCAAGGTCGCCGACAACACCCACGGCGGCGGTTTCTTCGCCAGCGGCGAGCCGGGAAACAGCTGGAATTTGCGACCGCGCGGGCCGTCGAAACCCTTGTCGCCGCGCGTGCCGATCTGCGTCGGCAGGCCGGCGAGCAGCGCCTTGTGCAGCGTGGCGTAGGCGGATTGATCGAGCGCGCCGTGTTCGTTGAGCGCGGCGCGCGATTCCTTCCAGCTCAACTCCTCCGCCATCAGTTTCAGCTGGCGATGCAGTTCGCGCCATTCGCGCATGCGCAGGAAGCCGAGGAAGTTCTTCTCGCACCACGCGCGCAGTTTCGACTGCGTGAGGTCCTCGTGCGCGGTGTAGTAGGCATTCCACAACTTCAGGATGCCGACGAACTCCGACTTGTGGTCGGCGAACTGCGCATGCGCGTTGTCCGCCGCGGCGCGCTGGTCGGCCGGGCGTTCGCGCGGATCCTGGATGCCGAGGAACGACGCGATGACGAGCATCTCGCGCAGCACGCCGTGTTCGTTCGCGGCCACGAGCATGCGCGCGAGCTTCACGTCCACCGGCAGGCGCGACATCAGCCTGCCGGTCGGCGTGAGGCGCCGCTGTTCGTCCACCGCGCCGAGTTCGGCCAGCTGCTGCCAGCCGTCGGCGACGGCGCGCGGATCGGGCGGTTCCAGGAACGGGAATTCCTCGATGCGGCCCAACCCCAGCGACAGCATGCGCAGGATCACGCCGGCCAGCGCGGCGCGGCGGATTTCCGGATCGGTGTAGCGCGGACGCGATTCGAAATCGGCTACCGAGTACAGGCGATAGCAGGTGCCTTCGCTGATGCGTCCGCAGCGGCCCTTACGCTGGTCGGCGCTGGCCTGGCTGACGGGCTCGATGTGCAGGCGATCGAGCTTGCCGCGCGGGCTGTAGCGCTTCACGCGCGCCAGGCCCGGATCGACGACGTAGCGGATGCGCGGCACGGTCAGCGAGGTTTCGGCGACGTTGGTCGCCAGCACGATGCGGCGCTTCGGGCCGGGATTGAACACGCGGTCCTGGTCGCGCACGGACAATCGCGCGTACAGCGGCAGCACCTCGGTTTCGCGATACTTGCGACGTTCGAGCGACAGATGCGCGTCGCGGATCTCGCGTTCGCCGGGCAGGAAGATCAGCACGTCGCCGCGCGGGTCCTCGCGCGTGATCTCGTCGCATGCGGCGACGATGCCGTCGTTGGTGGTGCGATCGCCGTCGTCCTCGCCCTCGCCTTCCAGCGGGCGATAACGCACCGACACCGGATAGCTGCGCCCTTCCACGTTCACCACCGGTGCGTCGCCGAAGTGCGCGGCGAAGCGCTCGGTGTCGATCGTCGCCGAGGTGACGATGACCTTCAGGTCCTTGCGTTTCTGCAGCAGTTGCTTGAGGTAGCCGAGCAGGAAGTCGATGTTGAGGCTGCGTTCGTGCGCCTCGTCGATGAGGATGGTGTCGTACTGCGACAGCCAGCGGTCGGACTGGATCTCGGCCAGCAGGATGCCGTCGGTCATGAACTTCACCGCGGTCTGCTCGCCGACGTTCTCGGTGAAGCGCACCTGGTAGCCGACCGCACCGCCGAGCTGCGTCTGCAGTTCCTCCGCCACGCGGCGCGCCACCGCGCGGGCGGCGATGCGGCGCGGCTGCGTGCAGCCGATCATGCCGGCGGCGCCGCGTCCGGCGGCCAGGCACAGTTTGGGCAGCTGGGTGGTCTTGCCCGAGCCGGTTTCGCCGGCGATCACCACCACCGGATGCGCGCGGATCAGTTCGACGATCTCGTCGGCCTTCGCCGCGATCGGCAGGGTGGGATCGACCGGCGCGGTGGGCAGCGCGGCGGTGCGGGCTTCGCGTTGCGCGACCGATGCCGCCAGCGCCTGCGCGAAGGCATCGCGGGCGCGGGCGTCGGCGGGTTTGCCGCTCCAGCGCGACCACAGGCCGTGCAGGCGGCCACGATCGCGACTCAGCGCGCCGTCGATCGCGCGCCGGGCCTGGCGTAACGTATTGCTGACGTTGCCCTGACTAGACTCCGCCGGGTCCATAGACTTCATCGATTGCACTGCCTGGAAGAAACCACCCACATCGCGGACGGCATGGCCTATTGTCGCCGCAATGCCATGATCGAAGGGAGAACCGCAATGGCCAAAGCCAAGAACGACAAGACCGCCAAGCCGCAGAAATCCGCAAAGTCGCAGCTCACCCCCACCGCCAGCAGCCAGGCCATCGATATCGGCATCAGCGGCGGCGACCGCCAGAAGATCGCCGAGGGGCTGTCGCGCTTCCTGTCGGACAGCTTCACGCTGTACCTGAAGACCCACAACTTCCACTGGAACATCACCGGGCCGATGTTCAACAGCCTGCACGTGATGTTCGAAACCCAGTACACCGAACAGTGGACCGCCCTGGACGAAACCGCCGAACGCATTCGCGCGCTGGGCTTCAACGCACCGGGTTCGTACGCCGAATTCATCCGCCTGAGCTCGATCCCCGAGGAGCCCGGCCTGACCGAGGCGCCCGACTGGAAGGAGATGGTCCGCCAACTGGTCGCCGGCAACGAGGCCGTGGCCCGCACCGCGCGCAAGGTCCTCAAGACCGCCGACGATGCCGGCGACGACCCGACGGTCGACCTGATGACCCAGCGCCTGCAGACCCACGAGAAGTACGCGTGGATGCTGCGCTCGCTGCTGGAGTGATGGCGCCGCGCGCCTGAGGTTTCAAGGTTCCGCCCCTCTCCCGTCCGCGGGAGAGGGATCCTGGCGGCAGGACGCAGGACGAGGCGCCTTCCGACCGTTCTTCCCGCAGTTTCCTGACAGCTCTGCCCGCGTCGCCCGGTAAACTGGCGGCATGTCAGACCCCGCACTCGATCTGCTCCGCCGCGTGTTCGGCCACCCCGGCTTCCGCGGCGAACAACGGCAGATCGTCGAACACGTCACCGGCGGTGGCGATGCCCTCGTCCTCATGCCCACCGGCGGCGGCAAGTCGCTGTGCTACCAGCTGCCCGCGTTGCTGCGCGAAGGCTGCGCGCTGGTCGTCTCGCCGCTGATCGCGCTGATGCAGGACCAGGTCGAGGCGCTGCGCCAGCTCGGCGTGCGCGCCGCGTACCTCAACTCCACGCTCGATGCGGAGGAATCCGCGCGGATCGAGCGCGAGCTCCTGTCCGGCGAACTGGACCTGCTCTACGTCGCACCCGAGCGGCTGCTGACCCAGCGCTTCCTTTCGCTGCTGGACCGCGCGCGACTGGCGCTGTTCGCCATCGACGAGGCGCACTGCGTCTCGCAATGGGGCCACGATTTCCGCCCGGAATACCGCCAGCTCACCGTCCTGCACGAGCGCTGGCCGGACATCCCGCGCATCGCGCTGACCGCCACGGCCGACGCGCCGACGCGGCGCGAAATCGCCGAACGCCTGAACCTGGAAGACGCGCGCCAGTTCGTCAGCTCGTTCGACCGTCCGAACCTGCGCTACCGCATCGTGCACAAGGACGGCGGCGGCGTGCGCCAGCTGCTGGATTTCCTCGACGGTCATCGCGGCGAAAGCGGCATCGTCTACGCCTTCTCGCGCAAGCGCGTGGAAACCGTCGCCGAGCAGCTCCAGGCCGCCGGCCTCAACGCCCTGCCCTACCACGCCGGCATGGACGCATCGCTGCGCGCGCAGAACCAGCGGCGTTTCCTGCAGCAGGACGGCATCGTGATGGTGGCGACGATCGCCTTCGGCATGGGCATCGACAAGCCGGACGTACGATTCGTGGCGCACGTCGACCTGCCCAAATCCATCGAGGGCTACTACCAGGAAACCGGCCGCGCCGGCCGCGACGGCGAGGCAGCCGAAGCCTGGCTGAGCTACGGCCTGGGCGACGTGGTCAACCTGCGGCAACTGATCCAGCAGGGCGAAGCCGGCGAGGAACGCAAGCGCCTGGAACTTCGCAAGCTCGACGCGTTGCTGGGCTACTGCGAATCCACGCAATGCCGGCGGCAGGCGCTGCTGGGCTGGTTCGGCGAAGCGCACGGCGGCGCCTGCGGCAATTGCGACAACTGCCTGGACCCGCCGCGCAGCTGGGACGGCACGCAGGCCGCGCGCAAGGGGCTGTCGTGCGTGTACCGCACCGGGCAGCGCTTCGGCGCCGGGCATGTCATCGACGTGCTTCGCGGCGTGGCGACCGACAAGGTGAAGCAGTGGGGCCATGAACGCCTGAGCACCTGGTCGATCGGCAGCGATCTCGACGAGCGCCAGTGGCGCGGCGTGTTTCGCCAGCTCGTCGCCGGCGGACTGCTCGAAGCCGACGTCGAGCACCACGGCGCGCTGCGCCTCACCACGCTGAGCGGGCCGGTCCTGCGCGGCGAAGTCGAACTGCGCTTCCGCCATGAACCCGAGAAGCCCGCGCGCGGTCGCCGCACGCGTGGCGGCTCGGCCGGCACGGCAATGGTGGTGGACCTGGATCCGGAATCGCAGGTGCGTTTCGACGCGCTGCGCGAGTGGCGCTCCAGCACCGCGCGCGAACAGAACGTGCCGGCGTATGTGATCTTCCACGACAGCACATTGCGTGCCATCGCGCAGGCCGCGCCGGAAGACCTCGACGAGCTCTCGCGCGTGCCGGGCATCGGGGCGAGCAAGCTCGATCGCTACGGCGAGGCGGTGCTGCAGCAGTTGTTCGATGCCGCCTGAGCGAGCGGCCGGCGGCGATCAGCCCGGGGTCCGGCTGGAGCGCCTGAACACCCACCACTTCGCGCTGGCGAAATTGAGGCACATGCCCAAACCCGACCCCACTGCGACCGCCAGCAGCGGCACCCACGCGGCCCTCGGCAGCAGCAGGACGGTCACGGTGTAGGCGGCCAGGTTCGCCACGCCCCCGGCCGACATCGCCAGCAGATAGCGCCACCACTCCGCCCAGGCCGACCCGCGACGCCCGCCGGCGAAGGTGAAGCGGCGATTGATCCGCCAGGTCGTCCACACCGCCAGCAGGAACGAGCACGCGCGACCGGCGAAATAACCGGCCCCGAGCGCAAGCGCGGCGTACAGAGCCGTGGCGTCGACCACGAACCCGATCGCGCCTGCGACGGCGAAGCGGACGATTTCCCGTTTCATCCGTGCAATTGCAGGCGCGCGCTCCGGGCTCCCTCGCGCGGCCCACACACCCGCCCCGCTAGCCTCAAAACCTCCGCCACGTCAGGGTCGTGGAGGCCGGCATGGGAATGTCCATCGAAGGCGGTTGCCTGTGCGGAGCGGTCCGGTATCGCGCCACGGCGCCGCCGGTGTCGCGAAGCATCTGCCATTGCCGCAGCTGCCGGAAGGCGAGCGGCGCGCCTTCCGTCGCCTGGTCGACCTTCCACGTCAACAGTTTCGTCTTCACCCGCGGCCTGCCGGTGCGTTACCGCTCATCGAAGGAAGTGATGCGCACGTTCTGCGGCATCTGCGGCACGCAACTGAGCTACCGGCACGACGACGACGTGGACAGCATCGACATCACCACCGCGACGCTCGACGCACCCGAACAGTTCCCGCCGACCAAGGAAATCTGGATCGAGCACAAACTGCCGTGGGAACGCGCCAACGAAGCAATGCGGCATTACCCGCGCACGAGCGCGGGCTGACACGGGAGCGACAGGATGCCGGAGCTCGGCAGTTTCGAAGGCGGCTGCCTGTGCGGCGCGATCCGCTATCGCGCTACGGCCGAACCGCTGCGGGGGGTGATCTGTCATTGCGAGCCCTGCCGCCGCCACTCCGGCGCGCCGGCGCTGGCGTTCGTGCACTTCCCCGGTACTGCCTTCGAATGGATCGGCGCGGCGCCGGCGTGGTTCCAGTCTTCCGCGCACGCGCAGCGCGCCTTCTGCCCGCGATGCGGGAGCACGCTGGGGATGCGCGAGGACGTACTCGCCGATCGCGTGCAGGTCTGCGTGGGCAGCCTCGACGACCCCTCCCGCGTACGCATCGACGACCACGTGTGGACGCGCTCGCGCGTGCCATGGTTCGACACGACCGACCGGCTGCCGCGTTTCGAACGCAGCAGCGCGGCGGTGGCGAGCCTGGCGGAGGATGGAAATCCGCCCGGAATCAGCGGCAGTTCGTGACGACCGGGCCGGTCCTGGCGACCGGGCAAAGCTCCAGCGGCGTCAGGCTGTCGGCAACGGGCGCGCACGTGCCGCGTCGCTCCAGTCCGTATCGCGCCAGATGCCCCGTGGCCGGATCGGTCCCTGCCGGTTGCAGGAGGAACATCGGCCCGGCATGGGACTGGACGGTCGAGACGACCTTCGACTGGAACTTCGTGCATGCATCGGGCTGGATGAATCCGTTGCCGATCGCCACCGCGGGAACCGATGCAGGCAGGAACGCCGCGGCATGGCCGATGGGTTCGTTGGTGTCGAGCAGCACCAGCGCATCGGCCGGCATCGCCGGGAATTCGACCGAGACCATCGGCGAAGCGAACTTCTGCCGCCACCAGCTCGGACGATTGGTCGCGGCGATCATCACCAGCGAGCACGCCACCAGCGCGACGATCCAGCGCTTCCGCGTGAGCGGAATTTCCGAAAGGAACCCGACGATGAGCAGCGAGAAGAGCAGTTCGAGCGGAAGCGCATAGCGGTAGATGCCGTAACCGCACACCCACAGCGCATACGAGACTGCGCAGAACGCGAGGATCGGAGCGAGCGGGCCTCGCTTTCCGCCGCCCGGATCGATCGCACCGCGCCGGCCGCGCCAGGTCGCCACGGCGATGGCGATGAGCGCGAGCCATCCCAGGAAAAGGCGCGGATCGGCGAGATTCACTTCGGAAAAGTGCTTGCTGTTGCGCAGGAGCCTGAGCGGCGCAAGCAGCGCATCGCCCGCGCCCTGCGGCAGGAAGCGCGTGTCGTTCCATGCCTGCGGCAGCGCGTAGGGCGAATGGAACCAGTGGTTGAAGTACGGGAACAGCGGGTTCTCGTAGAGCGACCACATCGTCCACATCCACGGCCCGGCGAATAGTAGGGTCGCGGCGACGCCGCCGATCCCGAGCGCCACGATCCGCATGGGCAACTGACGCACGGGCCCCGCGAAGCAGGCCGCGGCAATGAAGCCGAGCGCATAGATCGCCGCCGTCAGCTTGAGGCCCACCGCGGCGCCAACGACCAGCCCGATCGGCAGCCACGTGGCGAACACGCCGCGACGGCCGTCCGATGAAACCATCCACCACAGCGAGCCGATCACGGCGGCGGCCACCGGCGCATCGTTCAACGTGGTTCCAGTGACGCTCCAGAAGCCCGCGCCCGAGATCGCGACGATGCCGGCGGCCAGCGTCCGCTGCCAACTGGTGCGGGCGGGCCACAGCGTATCCAGCAGGCGCAGGCCGAAGAAGAGCGCGATCGCGCTGAACGCCGCCAACCAGATCGACACCAGCCAGCCCGGCGCACCGGCGCGAACGGCCAGCGCCATCGGCAGGTCCAGCGTCGGGTTGTGCCAGGACTGGAGCTGCGCCGGCGCCACGTCGACGAGCATGCGTCCGTCGATCCAGGCGATGGCGTTGTAGAGGTGATAGTTGCGCAGGTCCCAGTTCGCGTCCTGCCCCTGGAAAATCACGGCGAACGCGACAAGCGCGATGCTGACGAGCGCCGCCGTACGGGTGGAAGCGTTCGCGTCTGAAGGAAATGGGCGATCCATTGCGGTCGAATCCGGTGGGCGTTGGCAGTGCTTGTCCCACGGGAACGCGCGCATTCCGTGGGACGAACGAGGGGGAAGTGCCGGTGCGTCCCGGCGGTCACAGGATATCGCCTTCGGTTGCGGTCCCGTCATGTCGGGCCACTTCGCTTGCGCGTGGCCGGCAGCCTCAGGCGTCGTCAGCGCCTGGCAGCGGCACCGCGATCTACCACCGCCAACAATCGCAGGAATCAATGCGGAATTTTCAGCCCGTTCCCTGCTGGCGGGGAGCCGACATGCTCAGGATCAACTGAGCGCATTGGACATGCCGCACGAACGATGTGCGGACCTTGTTATCTCCTAGTACGCGAGATGTCATTGCAGGAATTTTCTGAGTGAGCGCATCGCGTCCGGTCGCCGTGGAAGGCATCCATTCCTCCCGCCAGATCACCGCCGCAAGGGCCTTTTTCCCGCCACCGCGCGTACGAAACCGGGAGTTGCGGGCCGCTCCTCACGCGCAGCCCTGATGAGAAAACTTCGCGTTGCCGATCTTCACGATGGCGAAAAATGCTTAGACCCGTCGCAACACACGGGAATCGAGATGGAAAGCCGCCTGGAACGGAATCGATCGGGAAGCTGCGCGCACGGAGAACGAGCGCTGCGCCGATGCTTCACGGTGTCACTGCCGCACGTATCGAATCGCGCGGGACCGAATGGCGTCCGGCGCGACATGCGCACCTTGCGGAAGGACGCCTGACCGATGCCCACGCCCATCAACCGTGGCGCAGGCTGGATCATCTACGAAGACGACGTTTCCTTCGGCGGACCGTGCCGGCTGATGTCGTTGTTGCCGGCGCATCGCAGCGTGGCGTCGGTGGCGCGGTACGCCGAGCAGGTCTACGTCGATCGCCATGCGACGCTGGAGGAGCGTTTCCAGTACCGGCGCAAGCCGCAGGATTCGCGCTATTCGGCCAAGACCGATCCGCGCCACGGCGGCATCTACGTCGGGCACTCGCCGCGGTTCGTCGGCGTGTATGCGCAGAGGATCGTGTCGCATGCGAGCGTGCTCGAGTTCTGGTACCGCATCGCCACCGACCGCGGAACGCCCGGGCCGATCTTCGAGTGCCGGATGTTGCGGCTCCCCGTCTGAACGCACGACATGCGTGACACCGGGGGCAATGGCGCGGCGACTGCTCTTCGTCGGCGAACGCGTCGTCCGGTGCGCGCGCGGTGCGTGCGCGGATCAAGAATGCGTCTCGAAAGGTGGCGCCGCGCACGTTCGTTGGACAGAACGTGCCAACGGCTTGATCGAACAGAGAGTCGACGCCATGGACCAGAGCGCGGGCTGGGTGATCTACGAAGACTATGGTGGCCACGATGCGCCGCGCCGGCTGCTGTCGGTGCTGCCGGCGCACAAGAGCTACGCCGCCGTCGCGCGCGTCATGGAGCAGATGTACGCCGAGCGGTTCGCGTTGATGGACGAGCCCGTCCCGACCGGCCGGCGCCCTCGCCGCCCGCGTTTCATGGCGCAGAAGGACGCGCTATACGGGGCGATCTACGTCGGCCACCTGCCGGTGTACATCGGCACCTACGCGCACCGGATGCGGGTGAACGGGGCGACGCTGGAGTTCTGGTACCGCATTTCGACCCGCGGCGACCCGTGCCGGCCCGTCTTCGAGGACCGCCACCAGCTGCTCTCGATCGTCTGGAACACCACGCCCTGATCCGGGGTCTGATCCGGTCCGGCGCCCCGGCCGACGGGCCGCGGACATGAGACATCCCCGGCTTGCCTGTATGCTACGCGGCCCTTCCAAGCAGGAATCCGCATGAACAAGGCACAGCTGGTCGAATCGATCGCCGAGCGCTCGCAGCTCACCAAGTCCCAGGCCGAGGCGGCGCTCAACGCGCTGGTCGAATCCGTGACCGAGACCCTGAAGAACGGCGAAGCGGTCACGCTGGTCGGCTTCGGCACCTTCGAGGCGCGCAACCGCGCCGGCCGCACCGGCCGCAATCCGAAGACGGGCGAGGACATCGTGATCCCGGCGACGATCGTGCCGGCCTTCAAGCCGGGCAAGGCCCTGAAGGACGCGCTGAAGTAAGCGCTTCGACGGTGCGCGTGGCTGCCTGGGCGGTCACGCGCGCCGGGTTTCACCCGACGCGCCGATGCGCGTCGATGCAGGCGGCCATACCGCCTTGAGGACGTCGGGGCGCGAACCGCGCCACGATGCCCTGAGCCCGCTCGTTGGCGGGCACGCTCGCAGTCATCCCTCGATGCCGACGAGGCCTAGATCCTTCGCGACCTGACCCGCGCACTCCGCGCCGATGGCGGTCGCCGCTTCCACGACTTTCGCGTATTCGTCCGCCTGCCATTCGGGCAGCGGGCGCACCTGCTGAAACTGGCCCGTGCAGGTCGTCCTGCCGGCCTTCTTGCCTTCCGGCGTCTTCATCGACACGTCGATCGCGTACGCCAGGTGGTAGTCGTCCTTGAACATGCCCTCGTACTCCAGCGTCCACACCTTCTGCTGGACCTGCACGCGATAGCCCACCGCGGCGTCGGCGGCGTGCACGGGCACGCCGATCTCGGCCAGGCGCTGCTGCAACGCGTCCTGCATGACCGGCGCCGGACCAAGCAGGCCGACGCGCTGGTGACCGTAGTCGTCGATGGCCTGCTGGGTCAGGTTTCCGGCCTGCTGCGCGATCTCCAGCGCATCCTGCGGATTGCTCGCGCCGCTGCCCATGGCATTGCCTACCAGCATGCCGATGCCGAAGGCCGCCATGCGCTGGCCCTTGGTCTTCACGGCCACGTTCTTGGCGCCCTTGACGGGCTCGAACGTGATGCCGCCGGCGCGCAGCGCATCGATGGATACCGCCTCGGCAGCCGCGGCCTGCGTGCTGCAGACGGCGAGTGCGAGCGAGAGGAGGCAGGCGGTGGTTTTCTTGTTCATTTGCATGGGTCGATCAGGTTGGTTGGAAAGGACACAGCGTTCGGCTGTCGGGATGGATGGATATGTTTGAGGGGCATCAGCGCAGACGCGCCCGCAATCCGCGTCGGGCGATGCAGCACGGGTGGCGGGTTCGTGGGTACGTCGCGGTCGCGCGCTTCGGTTCGCATGCGTCGCTCTTGCGCTGACGTCAGCGTTCGCATCAGTGTCGGGGGCGCGGGCAATCCACACGCCATTGGGACCCAGCTGTGCAAACCACATCCCTGTCGATCGAGCCACGTAGATCCTTCTCCTGCATCGGACGCGCAGGGTATTCCTGGCGCCACACAGCACGAGTGATCGGGTCACCGGCTGTCGGATACTCCTGAGATCGGCCGCAGATCGGGATACTTGAGGTCTTCAAGTGCGGGCGCGCTCTGAGGCCGCTGCGTCGCGTGCGAGCAAGCGATCACATGCAAGCGCATGTCGCCATGAGCAACGCTGCTTGAAACCAACTGAAGAAAGATGCGGCGCGCCGAAGCTTCATCTGATCGCCTCATTATGTGACGCGACGCGCAATTTGTTGACAGCTGTTCGCTCCGGCACTGATGATCAGCGCAGGGAGTCAGGACGCGACGGGGGCTGCATGCGCGCGACTTGTCGTTTTGCCGTGATCGTCTATTTGATCGCATCCAGCAGCGCGTTCGCGCACGGAGGCGGCCTTGATAAGGACGGTTGCCACACCAATCGCAAGACCGGCGACTATCACTGTCATCGCGGTGGCGGTAGTTCATCAAACCATTCGCCCAACATTCCGACGAACAACCTGCAGCCAACTCGCAGGGCGCCGGCGCGAACAAACGCATTTGCCAACTGCCCGGAAGCGCGAGCAGCTGGAGCAGCGCCTGTATACCGGGGCGAGCCTGGCTATGGGCCACATCTGGACCGCGACGGCGACGGCGTTGGCTGCGAACCCTATCGCGGCCGATAGGGCACGAGAAAGTAGTCCAACTGCACTACGACCCTTAGGGGCAAGGGAAGTGCGAAGGTTCATCCTTGACCAGAACGCCCAGAACAACGTCGTCCACGACACCGGCACTGGCTGCGCGTATATGCCAGCGCCCGCAAATCAAATCGATCGCATGGCGTCGCACGCGTGAATGTCTCGCTTGAACCGTTTGACGCTCGACGCACCGGCCTGGGCCGGCTCAAAATTGGACCTCTATAGCGTCTGAGATTCGTCCATGGCCCGATTCCCGGCTGCATGCGCCCTTCTGGTTTTCATGCCGATGGCCGGGCTCGCGGCGGCCAAAGCCGGTACTGCCACGGCTGTCAGTATCGAGATTTCCCAGGGCACATTCGACGGCACCGGATTCGACGCTACGACTCGGAATCCTGACCTTGGCAAGCGCTATCACGCGGCTCTCGCCGAAGCGGTTCGTCGGATATGGCCCGACATGGGGCAAGAAGAATCCACTTCATGTGAGATGCATTTGCGGCAGCTCCCAGGTGGCACAGTGCTAGGTGTCGACTTTGGCCCTGCTTGCGGTTTCAGCAGTCAGCTCAAGGCGGAGATCTACAAGGCCATTCAACGGACCTCGCCGCTGCCCTACCCGGGTTACGAGGCCGTGTTCAATCGTCTATTGACCGTGCGCATCACGGTTGGCAGGGATGCACATTCGACGGAGAGCCACACGTCTCCTGGGCAGAATGGCTATTTCGATCCTGTCATTGTCTATCGGGTTACGCCGGTGTATCCGGACCGCGCCGCAGCCCAAGGCATCGGCGGAACCGTCAGGGTTGAACTGACGGTGGGCGAAGATGGCAAGGTAAAGGCGGTGCAGATCCTGAAATCGTCTCGCCAGGAATCCCTGGACGCCGCGGCGCGCGAAGCCTGTCTGCAGTGGATGTTCCAGCCGGCGATGCTGGACGGAAAGGCCGTTGAGTCGCGCTGGACTGACGAACTCGTGTTCGCACCTTCGTCCTTGTGATCAGTGGCTGATGGTGTCGACGCCGGAGCGCCGACTGGCGGCCCCCGATGACGAATTACGGAGTCAATTACGGACGTGACGGAGTTAACTACGGCCGTGGCAGTTTCTCGCCAGATGAGCTGCTTAACTGCCTGATCGATATGGTGGGCCGTGATGGATTCGAACCATCGACCAGCGGATTAAAAGTCCGATGCTCTACCGACTGAGCTAACGGCCCACTTTGACGTTCGGCGCGGGCGATGCCCGGGCGCGAACCCGGCGTCGCGCCGGGGCGTGCATTCTAACGCAGGGCGCCGTGACGGTGCAGGCGGCGTGCGTCGCACGCGGGGCGAATGCGGTTCAGACGTAGCGCGTGGGATCGGCGACGCCCGCGGCGGCGAAACCCTCGGCGCGCAGGCGGCACGCGTCGCAGTGGCCGCAGGCGCGGCCATCGTCGTCGGCCTGGTAGCACGAGACGGTCTGCGCGAAATCCACGCCCAGGCGCACGCCTTCGCGCACGATGTCGGCCTTGCTCATGAACTGCAGCGGCGCGTGCACGCGGATGCCCGCGCCTTCCACGCCGGCTTTCGTGGCGAGATTGGCGAGTTTCTCGAAGGCTTCGACGAACTCGGGCCGGCAATCGGGATATCCCGAATAGTCCACCGCGTTGACGCCACAGAAGAGGTCGTTCGCGCCCAGCACTTCGGCCCAGCCCAGCGCGACCGACAACATGATCGTGTTCCGAGCGGGCACGTAGGTGACGGGAATCGCATCTTTCGGCGCGTCCTGCCCGACGGCGTGGCCGTCGGCGTCGGTCGGCACGGTGATCGCCTCGTCCGTCAGCGCCGAGCCGCCGATGCTGCGCAGGTCGACATTGACGGTCTTGTGCGCGACGGCACCGAGTGAGTCGGCGACGCGCTGCGCGGCATCGAGTTCGGACGTATGGCGCTGGCCGTAGCGCACGCTCAGCGCATGCACGGCGAAGCCCTGCGCGCGGGCGATGGCGACGACGACGGCGGAATCCATCCCGCCCGAAACCAGGACGACGGCTTTCTTCATGGCGTTTCCTCAAGGACGAGCGGGCTCAGCGGCCGGGCTCGTCGTTCCACAGGATCTTGTGCAGTTGCAGCTGGAAGCGGACCGGCAGGCGATCGGCGACGATCCAGTCGGCCAGGTCGCTCGGCTTGATCTGCGCGAAGCTCGGCGAGAACAGCACGTCGCAGACCTCGGTCAGGCGGTGCTGCGCGACGATGTCCTTCGCCCAGTCGTAATCCTCGCGCGAGCAGACGACGAACTTCACCTGGTCGTGCGGCGTCAGCAGCGGCAGGTTCGACCACAGGTTGCGATGCACCTCCATCGAACCCGGCGTCTTGATGTCGAGCACGCGCGAGACGCGCGGATCGACCTCGGCGATGTCGATCGCGCCGGAGGTTTCCAGCGACACCTCCAGGCCTGCGTCGCACAGCCGTTTCAGCAGACCGATGCAGCGCTTCTGCGACAGCGGCTCGCCGCCGGTCACGCAGACGTGGCGCGCGCCGAGGCGAGCGACCTCGGCCAGGATGTCGTCGATCTGCCACCACTCCCCGCCGTGGAAGGCGTAGGCGGTGTCGCAGTATTGGCAGCGCAGCGGACAGCCAGTCAGGCGGACGAATACGGTGGGCCAGCCGATCGAGCGGGCCTCGCCCTGCAGGGACAGGAAGATTTCGGTGATGCGCAGCCGGTCGGGCGATGCGACGGCCGCATCGAGGGGGACGGCGTTCATCCCGCTATTTTAGCGGATCAGCGCAGGCGTCCGAGCTGGATCGCGTTGAGGCGGTCGCTCGCGGTTCGGGCGGCGTCGGTGCCGGGGTACTTGTTCGACACGTCGGCCAGGGTGCGCTCGGCGGCCTCGACCTGCTTCTGGTTGAACTGCGACAGGCCGATCTTGAGCATCGCGCCCGGGGCCTTGTCGTGGGTCGGGTAGCGGTCCAGCAGCGACTGGAACTGCACCTGGGCCATCTGGTAGTTCTGGGTGACGTAGTAGCTCTCGCCCAGCCAGTACAGCGCGTTGGGCGTGTAGGCGCCTTCGGGGTGGGTCTCGATGAAGCTCTGGAACAGGCGGGCGGACTCGACGTAATCGCCGGTCTTCAGGGCGTTGAAGGCGGCGTCGTAAGCGACGCGCTCGTCGGCGCTCTTCGCCAGGGCGCCCTTGTCGCCGTAGACCGCCGGTGGGCGGTCCTTGGCCGAAGCCGACGGCGCGGCGGGCTTGGTGCCCGCCGGCGCCGGCGTACCTTCGGGAGCGGGCGGAAGGACCGCGCCGCTCTCGAGCCGGTTGATGCGACCGTCCAGGTCCAGGTACTGGGCCTTGGAACTCTGCAGCAGCTGCTGGTTCTGCTGCTGCAGTTCCTCGACCTGCGAACGCAGGGACTGGATCTCGTTGCGCAGCTGGGTGACCTGGTTGAGCAGGTCGACGTTGCCCTGGTTGTTGGCCGCCTGCTGTTCGAGAACAGTCACGCGGTCGGCCAGGCTGGCGCGCTGTGCGGCGGCAGGCGCGGCGACCCCGAGGGCCGCCGCGAATGCCATGGCGAGTACGGTCGTGCGGATCATCGACGCTTACTTCGCGGTGTAGACGATCTCGACGCGGCGGTTCTTGGCCCAGCAGTCCTCGTTCGAGTCCGTGCAGACCGGGCGCTCTTCGCCGTAGGAGGTCACGGTGATCTGGCTGGCCGAACCGCCATTGGCCTGGATGGCCGACGACACGGCGTTGCCGCGGCGCTCGCCGAGGCCCAGGTTGTACTCGCGGCTGCCGCGCTCGTCGGCATGGCCTTCCAGCGTCATGCGCGAGGACGGACGGTCGCGCAGGTACTTGGCGTGGCAGCCGACGATGGCCTGGAACTCCGGACGCAGGGTGTCCTGGTCGAAGTCGAAGTAGACCACGCGCTGACGCAGGCAGGCGTCGGTGTCGAGGTCTTCGGGGCCGTAGACGCCCGAAGTGGCCGGCTGTTCGGTCTGGGCCGGCGGCGGGGTGGTTTCGGCCGGCGGGGTTTCCTTGACCTTCTTGGAGCAGGCCACGGCCGCGGTGCAGAGCACGGCAGCCAGCAGGATACGAGTGGTGTTATTCATGGTTGTTCCTCGTCGAAATCGGGCGTGTGACAGATCGGGGCAAACAGCTCTCAGCAATACACCGCTTTGTTTGTATCAACGCGGCAAACGGAACGGCCCCCAGGCCGGCTCACGCACGTCCCCATCCGCCAGCACCAGGCGCTGGCGCACCCGGCCGTCGGACGAAACTGCGTAGAGCACGCCCCGGCGGCCCTCGCGCGCAGCATAAAGGATCATTGCCCCATTGGGTGCAAAGCTCGGCGACTCATCGAGGGATCCGGGCGAAAGTGTGCTCCATCGCGCACCCCCGAGGCTGCTGTCCATCAGTGCGATGCGGTAGTTGTTGCCGCTGCCCTGGGCCGTGGCGATCTTCTTGCCGTCGAAGGACACGCTGGCGCTGGCGTTGTAGCTGCCCTGGAAGGTCACGCGCGTGGCGCTGCCGCCGCTCGACGGGACCGAGTAGATCTGCGGACGCCCGCCGCGGTCGGAGGTGAAGTAGATCGTGCTGCCGTCCGCGCTCCACGTCGGCTCGGTGTCGATCGCGAAGTGGTTGGTCAGCTGGGTCAGGTTCTTGCTGCCCAGGTCCATCACGTAGATCTCCGGATTACCCGTGCGCGACAGCGTCAGCGCGAGGCGACGACCGTCCGGCGAGAACGACGGCGCGCCATTGATGCCGCGGTACTTGGCGATCAGCTCGCGCGCGCCGGTGGAGATGTTCTGGATGTAGATCGACGAATTGCCGCCTTCGAAGCTGACGTAGGCCAGGCGGTTGCCGTCCGGGCTCCACGACGGCGACAGCAGCGGTTCGGGCGAACGCACCACCGTCTGCGGATTGAAGCCGTCCGAATCGGCGACCATCAGCGCGTACTGCGCACCGCGGCCGGAGCCGGTGGCGGTGACGTAGGCGATGCGGGTGAAGAACGCGCCGCGCACGCCGGTGATTTTCTCGTACACGGCGTCGGCGATCTGGTGCGCGACGTCGCGCATCGCGTTGGCGCGGGCGGTCAGCGCGAAGCCGAGCAGGCGCTGCTGCTTGGCAACGTCGAACAGTTCGTACTCGACGCGGAAGCTGCCGGCGCCTGCATCGAGCACGCGGCCCACGACGATGTAGTCCTGGTTGAGCGCGCGCCACGTCGGGTAGTTGATCTCGCCGCCGCGGGTCGGCTTCTCGACGATGTCGTTGACCGGCAACGGACGGAACTGGCCCGAACGCGCCAGGTCGGCGGTGACCACCTGGGCGACATCGGTCTGCGGGGCCGTCGCGCTGCCTTGGTAGGGCATCGGCACGACGACGATCGGCATGGCCGCGGCGTTGCCGCCGACGATGTCGATCTCCAGCCCTTGCTGGGCCAGGGCGGACAGGGGCAGCAGGAGGGCGAGCAGCGAGGCCAGCCAGGCGAGGGATCGTTTCATCGGCACTCCAGTCATCAATCCAGTCGGTCGTCGGATCGGCGCAGGTCAATCCGTTCAGCTTTGTAATTGTTAACGCCGGGAGGTGAACGCCGCCTCAAGCTGAACCCCGCCGCGCCGCGAACCGTCGCGGCCGGGCCCGCTTGGCGCCGGGCCACCGTCGGCGGCCTCAGCGATCCTGGGCCGTGAAGTTCAGCGTCAGGTTGCGGGCGAACACGGATTCGAAGCCGGCGTACGGCAAGGGCTGGGCCTTCAGGACCGCCGCCTCGATCGAACGCCGGCCCTGCTCGTCGTAAGCGCAGGGCGAGGACACTTCGGCGCTCATCACCTGTCCGCCCGGCAACTGGCGGATCAGCAGCGTGCAGCGCGCGCCGACCGGCACCGTCTCCGGGCGCGTCCACTTGGCGAGGATGGCTTCCTGCAACGCCGCGGCATAGCGGGCCTTGAGGCCGGTGTCCGTGCCGTTGTTGCCCGGCGGCGGGCTGGCGGCATCGCTGCCGCTGCTCGGCTCGGTCTCGGACGACTGGCGCGCGCGCACGTCGGCGATCTGGCGCAGGCGCTGCTCGGCGAGATTGGCCTCACGCGCGGCCTGCTCGCGCTTCTTGCGGATCTCGGCGAGCTTGCGTTCCCGCTCCTGCGCCTGTTGTTCGGCCAGGCGGCGCTGCTGCTCGACTTCCTGCTGGCGCTTCTGTTCGGTCAGGTCGACCTGTTCCTGCTTGCGCTTGAGCTCCTGCGCCTTCTTCTCTTCGGCCGGAGTCGGGGTCGGCGTTTCGACGACCGCTTCCTGGTTCTCGGTGTCGGGCACCGGGATGAAGTCCTGCGCTTCCTGCTGCGGCGGCGCGACGGCGTCCTGCGGCGCGGGTTCGGGCAGCGGCTGCGGCAGCGGCGCGACGTCTTCGGGTTCGGGCGGCGGCGGGATCTCCTCCTCGACCGGCTTCGGGCGATCGCGCAGCGTGCGCTGCATCGCCGGCGACAGCGCGTTGGCGTCGATAAGCTCGGCCGCCACGGGCGATCCAGCCACCGACACCGGCGCCGTGGAACGGGTCCACAGCAGGCCGATGAACATCAGGCCGAACAGCAGCGCGTGCAGCAGCAGCGCCGCGATGACCGCCTGCGTGGTGTCTGCGCGCGATTCCCGCATCAGCGGCGTCCCTGGGCGGCCTTCTGCGCGGCCTGGTCCGGCTGGCTCATCAGGCCGACCTTCTTGACGTTGGCGCCCTGCAGCAGCACCAGCGCGTCCATGACCTTCTGGTAATTGGCCTTGGCGTCGCCGGCGACGAAGACGGCCACGTCGGGATTCTGCGACACGATGCCGCGCACCTTCGCCTCGAGCGTCTGCGCCGACACGGCCTCGTTGCTGCCGGCCTTCACCGTCAGGAAGTAGTTGCCGGCGGCGTCGACGCTGACGATCACCGGATCCTTCTTCTCCTGGATCGACTTGGCGTTGGACTGCGGCAGGTCGATGTCCACGCCCAGGTTCAACAGGGGGGCGGTGACCATGAAGATGATGAGCAGCACGAGCATCACGTCGATGTACGGCACGACGTTGATCTCGGCCTTGAGCTTGCGCTTGCGATGGCGGCGCGCGGTGATTCCGGCCATGGGCTACCTCGGTTGGCCCGGCGCGTCAGCGACCAGGGCAAGAAGATTGAAGCGTCCGCACGCCCAGGTGCGGGTTCCTGCGGGGGCCCGCATCACGCCTCGTCGACCTGCCGTTGCAGGATCGAGGAGAACTCCTCGGAGAACGCGTCGTAACGCACCGCGATGCGCTCGACCTTGGTCGCGAAGCGGTTGTAGGCCCACACCGCCGGGATGGCCGCGAACAGGCCCATCGCGGTGGCGACCAGCGCCTCGGAGATGCCCGGCGCGACCGTGGCGATCGTCGCTTCCTTCATGTTCGCCAGGCCCTGGAACGAAATCATGATGCCCCACACCGTGCCGAACAGGCCGACGTACGGGCTGATCGAACCGACATTGGCGAGGAATTCGAGGTTGTGTTCCAGCCCGTCGATCTCGCGCGAACCGGTGGCGCGCATCGCACGCTGGGCGCCTTCCAGCTGCATGCGGCTGTCGGCGCCGCGACGCTGGCGCAGGCGGCTGAACTCGCGGAAGCCGGCTTCGAAGATCGCCTCCAGGCCGGAGATGTCGCGATTGCGCTCGGTGGCGCCGGCATAGAGCTTGGACAGCTCGGCGCCGGACCAGAAGCGCTCCTCGAAGTGGTCGGCCTCGCGCGCCGCGCGATCGAGCACGCGCTTCTTGCGGAAGATGATCACCCACGAGGCGATCGAACCGAACAGCAGCAGCAGCATCACCAGCTGCACCGGGATGCTCGCGTGCAGCACCAGGGTCAGCAGGTTGAGGCTGTTGTCGCCGGCGGCGCCGGCGGTCACGGCCTGCGCGGCGTTGGCCGCGGCGTTGGCGGCGTCTTCCGGAAGGGCCTCGACTGTCGTGGCCTGCAGCGCGGTCAGCAGTGGCGTCATGCTTGGTTCTCCGTGCCCGTCGAGCGGGACTGTCTGAACGTGTGTCTTTAACGTACGTATGTCGTTGCGGGGTCGATCCGGGACGCTCTCAGCGCGGCCGTTCGAGCGCCTTGAGCTCGTCCAGCAGCGGCGAGGGAATCCCGCGCGGGCGGAAGCCGCCGGCATCGAGCGCCGCCACGCGCACCTGCGCGGTCAGCAGCACCTCATCGCCACGGCGGACGGTCTGCGCGAACACCGCGCTCGCGCGGCGGCATTCGGTCAGTTCGACTTCCACCGCCAGCGCGTCGTCCAGGCGCGCCGGCTTGAGGAAATCGATCTGCATCGCGCGCACCGCGAACACCAGATCGTGCTCGCGCCGCAGCAGTTCCTGGCCGTAGCCGTGGGCGCGCATCCATTCGGTCCGGGCGCGCTCCATGAAAGCCAGGTACTGCGCGTGATAGACCACCCCACCCGCGTCGGTATCTTCCCAATAGACGCGTGTCGGCCAACTGAACGTCACCCCAACCGTCGGATCGATCGCCACGCTCACGCCCCCTCGAACAGTCCGCCCGTACCGGGCTTGGGCTTGAGGCCGATGTGGCGGTACGCCTTCGGCGTGGCCATGCGACCGCGTGCGGTGCGCACCAGAAAGCCCTGCTGGATCAGGTACGGTTCGATCACGTCCTCGATCGTGCCGCGCTCCTCGCTCAGCGCCGCGGCGAGCGATTCCACGCCGACCGGGCCGCCGTCGAAGGCATCGACGATGGTGTGCAGCAGGCGGCGGTCGAGTTCGTCGAAGCCTTCCGGATCGACCTTGAGCATCGCCATCGCCGCGTCCGCGACCTCGCGGGTGATCGACCCGCCCGCGCGCACCTGCGCGTAATCGCGCACGCGACGCAGCAGGCGGTTGGCGATGCGCGGCGTGCCGCGCGAGCGCCTGGCGATTTCCGCCGCGCCTTCCGCCTCGCACGCGATGCCCAGGATCTGCGCCGAGCGCCGCACGATGCGGGTCAGCTCCTCGGCGTTGTAGAACTCCAGCCGCTGCACGATGCCGAAGCGGTCGCGCAGCGGCGCGGTCAGCAGGCCGGCGCGCGTGGTCGCGCCGATCAGGGTGAACGGCGGCAGATCGAGCTTGATCGAGCGCGCGGCCGGGCCCTCGCCGATCATGATGTCGATCTGGTAGTCCTCCATCGCCGGATAGAGCACTTCCTCGATCGCCGGCGAAAGGCGGTGGATCTCGTCCACGAACAGCACGTCGTGCGGCTGCAGGTTGGTCAGCAGCGCGGCCAGGTCGCCGGCCTTCTCGATCACCGGACCCGAGGTCTGGCGCAGGTTCACGCCCAGTTCGTTGGCGATGACGTGGCTCAGCGTGGTCTTGCCCAGGCCCGGCGGCCCGAAGATCAGCACGTGGTCGAGCGCCTCGCCGCGCGCCTTGGCCGCCTCGATGTAGATCTTCATCTGCTCGCGCACCGGCTGCTGGCCGAGGTACTCGTCCAGGCGCTTGGGGCGGATCGAGGCCTCGATGGCCTCGTCCTCGCGCGTGGCGCCGGCGGCGATGATGCGTTGATCGTTCATTGAAGGCCGGGATTCGGGACTCGGAATTGGAGATTCGACGCGAGGATCATCAGGCGATTGTAAGCAACCCGCCGCGGCAGTGCCGGTCGAATCCTTGCATCCCAACGAGCCGGCGATCCCGAATCCCGAATCCCGGATCTCCAATCCCGGTGCTCAGATCTCCACCTGCGCCCCCAGCTCCACCAGCCGGTTGCCCGGAATCCGGAAGAAGCCCGTCGCCGGCGCGGCGTTTCGGTGCATGAAGGCGAACAGGCGGTCGCGCCAGATCGGCATGCCGCGATGGCGGCTGGCGACGACCGTCTCGCGGCTGGCGAAGTAGGTCGTGTCCATCGGGTCGAAATAGGTGCCGCCGGCGTCGCACGAGCGCATCAGCGCAAGCGGCACGTCGGGCACTTCCATGAAGCCGAAGCGGATCAGCACGCGGTAGAAGTCCTCGCCCGCGATCGACTCGATCTTCAGCCGTTTCTCGCGCGGCGCGTACGGGATGTTGAGCGTCTCCACCGTCAGGAACACGTTGCGCTCGTGCAGCACCTTGTTGTGCTTGAGGTTGTGCAGCAGCGCGTGCGGCACCACGCCCTTGTCGGCGGTCATGAAGATCGCCGTGCCCGGCACGCGCACCGGCGGCGCCAGCATCAGGCCGGGAATGAAGGTATCCAGGCCGATGCCTTCCTTGCGCACCTCGTCGTGCAGCAGCTCGCGGCCCCGGCGCCAGGTGCGCAGCAGGGTGAACACGACCACGCCCAGCAGCAGCGGGAACCACGCGCCGTCCAGGAACTTCGCGCCGTTGGCGACCACGAAGCCCACGTCGACGATGAAGAACACCAGGCACAGCGGCAGCACCCAGGTGCGCCAGCGCGGCCACAGCGCGCGCGCGACCAGCGCCAGCAGCAGCGTGTCGATCAGCATCGTCGCCGACACGGAGATGCCGTAGGCCGTCGCCAGCGCCGTGGAACTGCGGAAGGCCAGCACCACCACCAGCACCGCCACCATCAGCAGCCAGTTGATGCCGGGGACGTAGATCTGGCCGATGGTCTCGCGCGAGGTGTGCTTGATCTGCATGCGCGGCAGGAAACCCAGTTGCATCGCCTGTCTCGCCACGGAGAACGCGCCGGTGATCACCGCCTGCGACGCGATCACCGCCGCCATCGTCGCCAGCACGATCATCGGATACAGCGCCCATGGCGGCACCGCCTCGAAGAACGGGTTCTTCACCGCCTCCGGATGCGCCAGCACGAACGCACCCTGCCCCAGGTAGTTCAAGGTCAGGCACGGCAGCACGAGGAAATACCACCCATGGCGGATCGGGCGTGCGCCGAAGTGGCCCATGTCGGCGTACAGCGCCTCGCCGCCGGTCACGGCCAGCACCACCACGCCGAGGATCATCACCGACAGGCCGCCGTGCTCCATGAAGAAGCGCATGCCCCACATCGGGTTCAGCGCGGCCACCACGGCCGGCGCCTTGACGATGTTGTAGATGCCGATCGCCGCCAGCGACAAGAACCACAGCAGCATCACCGGACCGAACACGCGGCCGACCTTCTCGGTGCCGAAGCGCTGCGCCAGGAACACCAGCACCAGGATCACCACCGACAGCGGCACGATGAAGCGGTGCAGCCCGGGCGCGGCGACTTCCAGGCCTTCGACCGCGCCCAGCACGGTGATCGCCGGCGTGATCACACTGTCGCCGAAGAACAGCGACGCGCCGAAGATGCCGAGGATGCCGACCACGTACGCCGACCGCGAGCCCTTCGCCAGCGTGCGCTGGGCCAGCGCCATCAGCGCCATGATGCCGCCTTCGCCCTGGTTGTCGGCGCGCATGATGATGGTCACGTACTTCGCGGTGACCACGATCATCAGCGCCCAGAACACCAGCGAAAGCATGCCCAGCACCGTCGCTTCGTCCACGACCATGCCCAGTTGCTGCGCGAAGTGCGGCGAGAACGCTTCCTTCAGCGTGTACAGCGGGCTGGTGCCGATGTCGCCGAAGACGACGCCGACTGCGCCGACGATCAGGCTGGCAAGTCCCTGCTTGCCATGGCCATGGCTGCGCGGATCGGATGCGGAATGGGACATGATGGGGATCGGCAGGAAGATGGCACCGGAGCGCGTGGCCCCGGTGCGTGCGTCAACGAAGCGCGGACTTTAGCGCTTTGCGGATGATGGCGGCAGCGTCGTCGCCGGCTTCGGTCGCCTCGCGCGCCATGCGCGCGGCCTCGGCGGGCTTGTAGCCCAGTTGTTGCAGGGCGATGACCGCTTCGCTCTGCGGATCGGCCGCCGCGCCCGGCGTGCCCAGCGTCGCGCCGACGCCGGCGAGGTCGGCCGCGCGATCGCGCAGTTCCACGACCATGCGCTCGGCGGTCTTCTTGCCGATGCCCGGAATGCGCGTCAGCGCGGTGATGTCGCCGGCCTGCACCAGGCGGGCGAACTCGTCGACCGACACGCCCGACAGCACCGCCAGCGCGATCTTCGCGCCGATGCCGGACACCTTCTGCACGTCGCGGAACAGCCGGCGCTCGCCCTCGCGCAGGAAGCCGTACAGCGACACGCTGTCCTCCTTCTGCGCGTAGTGCGTGAACAGCGAGACTTCGCGGCCGAGGTCCGGCAGGTCGTAGAAGGTGCTCATCGGCGCCTCCAGCTCGTAGCCGACGCCGTTGACGTCGACCACCAGCCAGGGCGGCTGCTTCATGACGAGCATGCCTCTCAGGCGTCCAATCATGCTCCACGTCTCCGCAACAATGCCGTCGAAAGCCCCGTGCGCGCGGCCGTGGCGCTCATGTGGGCATGGGTAAGCGCGATCGCCAGCGCATCGGCGGCGTCGGCCTGCAGTTTCATGCCGGGAAGATTCAGCAGCAGCCGCACCATGTGCTGGACCTGCTCCTTGTCGGCGGCGCCGCGCCCGACCAGCGACTGCTTGATCACGCGCGGCGCGTACTCGTTGACCGGCAGGCGCCGGCGCACGACGGTCGCCAGCGCCGCGCCGCGCGCGTGGCCGAGCTTCAGCGCCGAGGTCGCCGACTTCGCCATGAACACCGTCTCGATGGCGACCTGCTGCGGCTGCCACTGGTCCAGCAGCGCTTCCAGTCCGTCGCACAGCAGACCCAGGCGCGAGGGGAAATCCTCGGCCTCCAGCAGCACCAGCGCCTGCGCGTGCACGAAGGTGCAGCGCCCGTCCGGGGCGACGTCGATGACGCCCACGCCGGTGCGCTGCGAGCCGGGATCGATGCCCAGGATGCGGATCACGGGGTGGTTGGCCTGCGCCGACGCAAGGTCAGGCGTAGGCGCCCTCGTCGAGATCGGCGTTGGAATAGACGTTCTGCACGTCGTCCATGTCTTCCAGCCAGCGCAGCAGCTTCACGACCTGCTGCGCGGTTTCGCCGGCCACGGCGATGTCGTTGTCGGCGCGCATCGTCACTTCGGCGATGTCGGCGGTCAGGCCGGCGGCCTCCATGGCCGACTTCACGCCGGCGAAGGCGTCCGGGGCGGTGATCACGTCGATGGCACCGTCGTCGTAGACGACGACGTCGTCGGCGCCGGCGTCGATGGCGATCTCGGTGATCTTCTCCTCGTTCGCGCCGGCGGCGAAGGACAGCACGCCGAGCTTCCGGAACATGAAGGACACCGAGCCGTCGGTGCCGAGGTTGCCGCCGAACTTGCCGAACGCGTGGCGCACGTCGGCCACGGTGCGGACCTTGTTGTCGGTCAGGCAGTCGACGATCACGGCGACCCCGCCCGGGGCGTAGCCCTCGTAGCGGATCTCCTCGTACTCGACGCCTTCCAGCTCGCCGGTGGCCTTCTTGATGGCGCGCTCGATCACGTCCTTGGACATGTTGACCGCCAGCCCCTTGTCGATGGCGGCCCGCAGGCGCGGGTTGCCCGACGGATCGCCGCCGCCGCTGCGCGCGGCCACGCCGATCTCGCGGATCACCTTGGTGAAGATCTTGCCGCGCTGCGCGTCCACCGCGTTCTTGCGCGCTTCGATGGAGGGACCTCTGCCCATGGAATCGTCCGGCTCAAAACGTGTCGAAGCGCGGAATTTTACCTGATCGGGCCCGACGTGCCGCGCGCCTCGAAGCGGCCCTCGCGGAAGAAGCCGACGGCGAGCCGGACGGCCTCGGGCGAGAACAGCAGGCCGGTGTGGCTGGTCGGGATCACGACGTGGTCGGCGAGCCCGGGCAGGCGGGTTTCGTCGACCGCGACGGTGCCGTCGTTCTCGCCGTCGAAACGGCCGAAATAGCGGCCCAGCCCCAGCGGAGTGCGGCCGGCGACCACGCCGACCTCGGTCCGGCCGCGCCATGGCTGGCAGCCGGTCCGCAGCAGCCGGGCGCTGCGGCCCAGGTATGGCGCGCTCCACGAGTGCCCGGCGAGCCGGTCCGCCGCCGCGCTGCCGCGCAGGGGCGAGCCCAGGCAGACCACGCGGGCGACCGGCAGGCCGGAGTCGCGCTCCAGCGCGGTCAGGGTCACCAGCCCCCCGAGGCTGTGGGCGAGCACGTGCGCCGGCCGCTGCCGCAAGCGTTGCGCCAGGCGCGGGACGGCGGCTTCGGGGCCGCCCGCGATCGTGGGGTAGCCGAAGACCTCGGGCGTGAAACCGCTGGCGCGGAGGTGACGGGCGAGCCACTGCATCGACAGCCTCGGCATCCAGAGGCCGTGGATGAGGACGACGTGGCGGATGTGGCTGGGGTCGGTCATGGGGGCATGGTGCCCGATGGGGTGTTGCTTTGGCTTTCCTGTCGCTTGGGCGTCTCCGCGCGCTCGAGGCTCTCCCGCGTTTGAGCCCCTCTCCCTCCGGGAGAGGGGTTGGGGTGAGGGTCGGGACAAGCGATGCAACGATGCAGCTGCCGCCCTTGTAGCCCGGGTAAGCGAAGCGCACCCGGGCCAACGTCTCCGATGGTGCTGCTCCCGGTGCGTCCTAGGCCTTAACTGGCCAGAAAGGTTAGGTAGCCAGAAAGGCTGAGGTGCTCCACTTCACCCTCCCCAACCCTCCCCTGCATTCGCAGAGGAGGGAGCTTCAAGCCCTTTTCCCTACGGAAGGCATTCGAGTGGGGAGCGGACAAGCGGTGCAACGACGCTGCCGATGCCCGCTTCCGAGCAGCTACCCTAAACGCCGCAGAATGAACTCATGGTCGCGCGTGTTTCCGACCACGAAGTCGTAAGCTCCCACCCGCTCGAACCCATGCCGCGCATAGAACCGCTGCGCGCCGAAGTTTTCGCTCCACACGCCGATCCACAGCGTGCGCGGCCCGTCGCGCAGCAGCCACGCCAGCGCCGCGTCGAACAGGCGCGAACCGCGGCCACCGCCCTGGTGCGCGGCCAGCACGTACAGGCGCTTGAGTTCGCCATCGCCGGGCGCGACATCCGCGTGCGGCAGCGTGCAGGCGCCGGCCGTGGCATAACCGATCGCGACGCCATCCTCCTCCAGCAGCCACGTCGCGTACGCCGGATCGGAAAGCAACGAGGCCCATGCCGGAACGGCGTAGGCCTCGTCGAGGAAGTGCGACAGATCCTCCGGCGGATACAGATGGCCGAAGGTTTCGGTGAAGCACGCCGACGACAGCGCCGACAGCGCCTGTGCGTCGGCAACGGTCGCGCGACGAAGCGCCATCGTTACTCGTCGTCCTCTTCCTCGTCCTCTTCCTCGTCCTCGTCGGACTCCTCGTCTCCCTCGTCCTCGGCGTCTTCGTCCTCTTCCTCGTACTCGTCGCCGAAATCCTCACCGTCCCAGCGGAACTGGTCGTCCGGGACGAACGCCAGCGACACGACGCCCGCACCGGCGCGCGTGCGCACCAGCCAGCCGCCGAACACCTGCGCGCGCTCGGTCACCAGGCCCGCGCCCGCGGCCGAACCCGCTTCGCCGAGGGCTTCCCACTCGAGGTCAAACGGAACTTCGCTCATGGTTACTTCCCTTCCTTCTTTTCACGAATCTGGATGTGCACTTCCGCCAGCTGCGCGTCCGGCACCGGCGACGGCGCACCGGTCATCAGGCACTGCGCGGTGGTGGTCTTGGGGAACGCGATCACGTCGCGGATCGACTCGGTGCCGGCCATCAGCGCGGCGATGCGGTCGATGCCGAACGCGATGCCGCCGTGCGGCGGCGCGCCGAATTTCAGCGCGTCAAGCAGGAAGCCGAACTTGCCCTCGGCCTCTTCCGCGCCGATGCCCAGCAGTTCGAACACCGCGCTCTGCATCTGCGGGCGATGGATGCGGATCGAACCGCCGCCGATCTCGTTGCCGTTGAGCACCATGTCGTAGCCGCGCGATACGGCGGTCTTCGCGTTCGCGCGCAGGTCGTCGATCGAATCGACCGCCGGCGCGGTGAACGGGTGATGCAGCGCGACGTAGCGGTTCTCTTCGTCGTCCCACTCGAACATCGGGAAGTCGGTGACCCAAAGCGGCGCCCAGCCTTCGGCGACGAGGCCGAGATCCCTGCCGAGCTTCAGGCGCAGCGCGCCCATGAAATCCGACGCCGACTTGTACGTGGCCGCGCCGAAGAAGATCGCGTCGCCGGTGGTCGCGCCGGTGGCCTGCACGATGGCCGAAAGCGTCGCGTCGTCGAGGAACTTCGCGATCGGCGAATTGATGCCCTCGCGACCCTTGGATGCGTCTTCCACCTTCATCCACGCCAGGCCCTTCGCGCCGAACTTGCCGGCGTAGGCGGCGTAGTCGTCGATCTGCTTGCGGCTCAGCGTGGCGGCGCCCGGCACGCGCAGCGCGACGACGCGGCCATCCTCATGGTTCGCCCAGTCGGTGAAGACCTTGAACTCGCACGACTTCACCAGCTCGGCGACGTCGGTGAATTCCAGCGCGATGCGCAGGTCCGGCTTGTCCGAACCGTAGCGGCGCATCGCCTCGGCGTAGGTCATGCGCGGGAACTGCGCCGCGAGTTCGACGTTCATCACCTCGCGGAACACGACGCGGATCATCTCCTCCACCATGTCCTGCACGTCGCGCTCGGACACCCACGCGAATTCCATGTCGAGCTGGGTGAATTCGAGCTGGCGGTCGGCACGCAGCGCTTCGTCGCGGAAGCAGCGGGCGATCTGATAGTAGCGGTCGAAACCGGCCATCATCAGGATCTGCTTGAACAGCTGCGGCGACTGCGGCAGCGCGTAGAACTCGCCCGGATGCATGCGCGCAGGCACCAGGAAGTCGCGCGCGCCTTCCGGCGTGGCCTTGGTCAGGATCGGCGTTTCGATGTCCTGGAAACCGCGCTCGTCGAGGTAACGGCGCAGCGCCTGCACGAGCCTGATGCGCGTGCGCATCATCTTCTGCATCTCGGGGCGGCGCAGGTCGAGGTAGCGGTACTTCAGGCGGATGTCCTCGCCCGCGTTCTCGTGCGCGTGGAACGGCAGCGGCTCGGCCTTGTTCAGCACTTCGATCTGCGTCGCGACGACTTCGACCTGGCCGGTGCGGATCTTCGCGTTCACCGATTCGCGCTTGCGCACGACGCCGGTCACGCGCAGGCAGTCCTCGTAACCGACGTTCGCCGCCGTGGCGATGACCGCCGCATTGGCCTCGCCCGCACCCAGCGCCTTATCCGTGGTCGGCTCGGCCACGATCTGCACGATGCCCTCGTGGTCGCGCAGGTCGATGAAGCACAGGCCGCCGAGGTTGCGGGCGACGTCGGCCCAGCCGCACAGGGTGACGGTCTGGCCGATCAGGGCCTCATCGATGAGGCCGCAGAAGTGGGTACGCATGGGGGCTCCAGGTTTCGCGATCCGGCCGCGTGGCCGGAGAACTGCGCATTTTAGCGGCAGCGGCGGGCACCGGAGCGAGGCCGACGCGGGCGCGATCGCCTGCGCGAGCCCGGGAACCTCAGGTCGAGGGCTTGGAGGCCGCCGTGTCGGCCTTTTTCTCCGCCGGCTTGCTCTCGGCCGGCTTGGCGTCGGACTTCGACGTGGAACCGGCGTCGCCGGCCAGGTTGCGCTTCTTGTCGCCGTCCTTCTTGAAGTCGGTTTCGTACCAGCCGCCGCCGGCAAGGCGGAACTGCGGGGCGGTCAGCTGCCGGCGCACCTGCGGCTCGCCGCAGGACGGGCATTCGACGGGGTCGGCGTCGGACATCTTCTGCAGGCGGTCGAAGGAGTGGCCACAGGCGGCGCATTCGAAGGCGTAGATCGGCATGGCACGACGGACGTTGCGAAGTCAGGCGGGCATTCTGGCGGCGAATGCGGGGTTTTCAAGGGTTTGGGGCCATATGCGCCGGGTTGGGCTCTCCGCGAAGGCTGGGGAGGGCCGGGGACGGGTGAAGTGGCGTGCGCTCGCGCTTGATCCGAGCGTGTCCGTCCCCCGGGTGCGCTTCGCTTGCCCGCGCTACAAGGGCGGCTCGCGAAAATTTGGCGGCGATGCGTCCGGCACGAGGCCCTAGACTGCCCTGCCCCCTTCCAGGAACACGGAATGTCTCCGCTTCGCATCTACCGGATCGACGCCTTCACCACCACCCGCGGCGAAGGCAACCCCGCCGGCGTGGTCACCGACGCGCGCGGCTTGAGCGACGCGCAGATGCAGGCGATCGCCGCGGAACTCGGACATTCGGAAACCGCGTTCGTCCTGCCGCCGCGCAGCGGGAATCACGACGTGCACGTGCGGTTCTTCTCGCCGACGGTCGAAGTGCCGGTGTGCGGGCACGCCACCGTCGGCACGCACTTCGCGCTGGCGCTGGAAGGCGGCGCCCGTGGCATGCGGCGCCAGCTCACGGGCGCTGGCGTGCAGCACGTCGACACGCGCGGGGATGCGGACGGGGTCATCGTGCGCATCCAGCAGAACGCACCGCAGTTCGACGCACCGCTCGGGGACGAGGTGGTGCGCGAGCTCGCCGACGCGCTCGGGCTGACGATCGACGAACTCGATCCGCGCGGGCCGGTGCAGTTCGTCAGCACGGGGCACGGGAAGCTGATGGTGCCGATCCGCAGCCGCGAGCGCCTGCGCGCGTTGCGCCCCGACATGGCGCGGCTGGCCGCGCTCGACGAGCGCAGCGGCAGCCACGGCTACTTCGTCTTCACGCTCGATACCGAAGAAGGCGACGACGCGCTGACGCATGGCCGCATGTTCGCCCCGGGCATCGGCATCGAGGAAGACCCGGTGACCGGCAACGCGAACGGGCCGATGGGCGCGTGGCTGGTGAAGCATGGTCTGCTCGCGGCTCGCGACGGCGAAGCGCGCTTCCGCGCACGGCAGCGCAATGGCGCGGGGCGCGGCGGGTTCATGGATGTCGCGGTGACGGTGGAAGGCGGCGAGCCGGTCGCGGTGGCGATCGAGGGACGCGCCGTGTTGGGAGAGGAGACGATCCGATCGGTCGACCGGGATCCTCTCGCCTGAGGACAACGGAAGCCGTGGTAGCCCGGGTAAGCGCAGCGCACGTGGGGACGCGGCCAGCCTCGGGGGCGCTGCGCTTACCCGGGCTACAAAAGCCGTGGTCCCGGTGAGATCAACCAGCCGATCAGGCGTCGTACAACCCCAGCAACGCTTCTTCCGCCGCGGCCAACTCCGCCGCCACCCGATCGCGCTGCTTCGCCAGGGCGGCAGCGTCGGTGCCACCGCCCGCATAGCGATCCGGATCGGCGAGATCCAGGTCCAGCGTGTGCAGCTTCGACTCCAGTTCCGCCACGCGCGCCTCGGCCTGCGCGAGCTTGTGCGCATTGACCTTCGGCCCCTTCGACGCCGTCTTCGGCGCGGGCGCGGCGGCGACCGGCGCCTTCGGCTTTTCCGCGGCGGATTCGCGCGTGCGCAGCCAGACCGCGTACGCGTCCAGGTCGCCGTCGAACGGTTGCGCGACGCCATCGGCCACGCGCCAGAACGTCTCGCACACCAGGCCGATGAGATGGCGGTCGTGCGAGACCAGCACGATCGCGCCGTCGAAATCCGACAGCGCTTCGGCCAGCGCCTCGCGCATGTCGAGATCGAGGTGGTTGGTCGGTTCGTCGAGCAGCAGCACGTTCGGCTTGCGCCACGCGATCAGCGCCAGCGCCAGGCGCGCGCGCTCGCCGCCGGAGAAGCCATCGACCGATTCGAACGCGCGATCGCCCGGGAAATTCCACTTGCCCAGGAAGTCGCGCAGCTGCTGCGTCGGCACGCCCGGCGCGATGTCGCCCAGATGGTCGATCGGACTGGAGCCTTCGCGCAGCGACTCCACCGTGTGCTGCGCGAAGTAACCGATGCGCAGGTCCGGATGCCCACCGCGCTCGCCCGACAGCAGCGGAATCTCGCCGACCAGCGATTTCACCAGCGTCGACTTGCCCGCGCCGTTCGGGCCGAGCAGCGCGACGCGGTCGCCGGCTTCCAGCACGAAACGGATGTTGTCCAGCACGACGTGTTCGCCGTATCCGCAATCGGCGTCGGAAATGCGCAGCAGCGCGTGCGGCAGCTTCGCCGGCGCGGGGAAGTCGATGTGCAGCGAACGCTCGGCGCGCACCGCTTCGGTGCCGGCGAGCTTGGCCAGGCGCTTCATGCGGCTCTGTGCCTGCTTGGCCTTGCTCGCCTTCGCCTTGAAGCGGTCGATGAAGCTCTGCAGGTGCGCGCGCTCGGCCTGTTCCTTCTCGAACGCGATCTGCTGCTGGCGCAGCTGCTCGGCGCGCTGGCGCTCGAAGGCGGTGTAGTCGCCGGTGTAGAGCTTCGCCTTGCCGTCGTGCAGGTGCAGCGTGTGCGTGGACACGCCGTCGAGGAACTCGCGATCGTGCGAGATCAGCAACAGCGTGCCGGGATATTTGAGTAGCCACTGCTCCAGCCACAGCACCGCGTCGAGGTCGAGGTGGTTGGTCGGTTCGTCGAGCAGCAGCAGGTCCGACGGCGTCATCAACGCACGCGCCAGGTTCAGGCGCACGCGCCAGCCGCCGGAGAATTCCTTCACCGCGCGCTCGTGCGTGTCGGGCGTGAAGCCCAGGCCGTGCAGCAACTTGCCGGCGCGCGCGGTAGCGTCGTAGCCGCCGAGCTCTTCCAGCTTGTGGTGGGCCTCGGCCACGGCTTCCCAGTCCTCGCGCGCCATCGCCTCGCGTTCCATCACGATGGCCGCGTGCACCGCGGCGTCGCCGGACAGCACGAAGTCCAGCGCCGGATCGTCCAGCGCCGGCGTTTCCTGCGCGACGCTGGCGATGCGCACGCGCGCGGGGATGTCGATGTCGCCCTGGTCGGCTTCGACCTCGCCCTGCAGCGCGGCGAACAGCGACGACTTGCCGGTGCCGTTGCGGCCGATCACGCCCACGCGCCAGCCGGCGTGCAGGGCCAGATCGACGTTCGAAAGCAGCAGGCGCTCGCCCCGGCGCAGGGCGAAATTGCGGAAGGAAATCACGGCGTGGGTCGCGGAAGCGGGATCGGGTGCGATCCGGGCCGCGTAGTCTAAAGGCTCGGCCGGGCGCCCGGACGCGCGGCGGCCGATGACCCTCGTTTGACGCCGCTTGACGCAATCTGCTGGCTCGGCGACGGCGTGCGGGGTCGCGGGTTGCGTCGACCGGGTCCGCCCCACATCCTGAACGCGATCCCTTTCCGGAGAGCCGATGCACCACACGTCCCTCATCGCGATCCTCGTGGCCGGCTTCGTCCTGGCCTTCGTCTTCGGCGCGCTCGCCCAGAAAATGCGCCTGTCGCCCCTGGTCGGCTACCTGCTGGCCGGTGTCGTCGCCGGCCCGTTCACGCCCGGCTTCGTCGGCGACCAGACGCTCGCCCCGCAATTGGCCGAAATCGGCGTGATCCTGCTGATGTTCGGCGTGGGCCTGCATTTCTCGCTGCGCGACCTGCTGGACGTGAAGGCCATCGCCCTGCCCGGCGCGATCGCGCAGATCGCGCTCGCCACCGCGCTCGGCTGGGGCATGGCCCTGCTGCTGGGCTGGTCGCATGGCGCAGGTCTGGTGTTCGGTCTCTCGCTCTCGGTCGCCAGCACCGTGGTGCTGCTGCGCGCGCTCGAGGAACGCCGCCTGGTCGAAACCGGCCGCGGCCGGATCGCAGTCGGCTGGCTGATCGTCGAGGACCTGGCGATGGTGCTCGCGCTGGTGCTGCTGCCCGCGCTGGCGGGGCTGCTCAAGGGCGGCGACGTGAGCGCGGCCGACGTGTGGGAAGCGCTGTTCAAGACGCTGGTGAAGGTCGGCGGCTTCGTCGCGGTGATGCTGATCGTCGGCCGTCGCGTGATCCCGTGGGTGCTCGAACGCGTCGCCGGCACCGGCTCGCGCGAACTGTTCACGCTGTGCGTGCTCGCCATCGCGCTGGGCGTGGCGTTCGGCTCGGCGGGCATGTTCGGCGTGTCCTTCGCACTGGGCGCGTTCTTCGCCGGCATGGTGCTGAACGAATCCGAATTCAGCCACCAGGCCGCGAACGAAACGCTGCCGCTGCGCGACGCGTTCGCGGTGCTGTTCTTCGTGTCGGTGGGCATGCTGTTCGACCCGATGATCCTGCTGGATCGCCCGCTGCAGGTGCTGGCGACGTTCCTGATCATCGTGGTGGGCAAGTCGATCGCCGCATACGCGATCGTCCGCGCATTCGGCAAGCCGAACAACACGGCGCTGCTGATTTCCACCAGCCTGGCGCAGATCGGCGAGTTCTCCTTCATCCTCGCCGGCCTCGGCCTGCAGCTGGAAGTGCTGCCGAAGGAGGGCCAGGACCTGATCCTCGCCGGCGCGCTGCTGTCGATCATCGTCAATCCGCTGCTGTTCGCCTGGCTCGACCGCCGCGAGGCGCGCGAGCAGGCGCAGCGCGCGGCCGAGGTCGAGGAGCACGTTTACCCGCCGATTCCCGCCGACCTGCGCGACCACGTGATCCTGATCGGCTACGGTCGCGTCGGCAGCGAACTGGGCCGCCTGCTCGCCGACCGCGGCGTGGGGCTGGTGGTGATCGACGGCGAGGAAGACCTGGTCGATCGCGCCCGCGCCGCGGGCATTCCGGCGATCCGCGGCAACGCCGCCAACGAGCGCGTGCTGCGCGAAGCCGCGCCGGAACGCGCGCATACGGTGATGCTCGCCATTCCCAATGCGCTGGAGGCCGGCGAGATCATCGCGCGCCTGCGCGAAGCGAATGCCTCGCTCACCATCGTGGCGCGCGCGCACAGCGACGCCGAGGTGAAGCATCTGCTGCAGCACGGCGCCGACGGCGCGGTGATGGCCGAGCGCGAGCTGGCGCACAGCCTCGCCGAGATGGTGATGGCCACGCCGCCGTATCGCGGTTCGCGGCACCTGCCACCGGCCACGGCCTGAGGACGCACGCATGAGCGAAGACACCGCACCGCTGCTGTCGCCCATCGACGCGCGCATCCTCGCGTCGCTGTTCGAAAAGGAAGCGACGACCCCGGACGCCTATCCGCTGACGCTCAACGCGATTGTGCTGGCGTGCAACCAGAAGACCGCGCGCGAACCGGTGATGGAGCTGGAACCCGGCGAAGTCGGCAACGCGCTGCGCCGCCTGGAAACGCGCGGCTGGGTGAAGTCGCAGCACACCGCGCGCGCGGAGCGTTACGCGCATCGCCTCGAAGCGGTGCTCAGCCTGACGCGACCGCAGACGGCGCTGCTCATGCTTCGCGGTCCGCAGACCGCGTACGAGCTGATGTCGCGCAGCGAGCGTCTTGCGCGTTTCGAGAGCGTGGAGGATGTGCAGTACGCACTCGAACGCCTGTCGCAGCGTTCGCCCGCGCTGGTGGTCGCCTTGCCGCGCCAGTCCGGACAGCGCGGAGAGCGCTTCGCGCACCTGCTGTGCGGCGAGCCGGACGTGAGTGTTGGATCGCCTGCCGAAGCGGGAACCGGTACGGCGTCCTCCCCCTTGTCGGAGCGCGTCGCCGAACTGGAGCAGCGCGTGGCGGAGCTTGAGGCGCGGCTGATCGCGCTTGAAGCGGGGCGTGACGAGGGTTGAGGTACGTTCTGCGGATACGGCTGCTGCTGTTGCCGTTGTAGCCCGGGTAAGCGAAGCGCACCCGGGAACGCAGGCGCTTCTCCGACCCGGGTGCGCTTCGCTTACCCGGGCTACAAAAGAACCACGTCATCCCGGCGACGGCCGGGATCCAGGCGCGTAGCGCCTGGGCAATCTCGCATCGGCAAACCACACCGTCATTCCGGCGAAAGCTGGAACCCATTTTGCCGTTGCCGCCAAAAGCCGTTGTGGCCCGGGTAAGCGAAGCGCACCCGGGAACGCTGGCGCTTCTCCAACCCGGGTGCGCTTCGCTTACCCGGGCCACAAAAGAACCACGTCATCCCGGCGAAGGCCGGGATCCAGGCGCGTAGCGCCTGGGCAACCTCGCATCGGCAAACCACACCGTCATTCCAGCGAAAGCTGGAACCCACTTTGCTGTTGCCGCCAAAAGCCGTTGTAGCCCGGGTAAGCGAAGCGCACCCGGGAACGCCGCAGGCGCTTCTCCAACCCGGGTGCGCTTCGCTTACCCGGGCTACAAAAGAACCACGTCATCCCGGCGACGGCCGGGATGACGGTGAGCGTGGTTCACCCCACGGCAACCAATCACGCCTTCCGAAACACCAGCTGCCCACCCTGCGCTTCCACATGCACCGTATCGCCGCTGGCAAATTCGCCCGCGAGGATCTTCTGCGCCAGCGGATTCTCGAGTTGCTGCTGGATCGCGCGCTTGAGCGGACGCGCACCGTACACCGGATCGAAGCCGACGTTGCCCAGCAACGCGAGCGCGTCGTCCGACAGCACCAGCTTCAAGCCACGTTCGGAAAGTCGCTTCTCCAGCCCGTTGAGCTGGATGCGCGCGATCTGCCGGATCTGCTGCTTGTCCAGCGGATGGAAGACCACGATGTCGTCCAGGCGATTGATGAACTCCGGACGGAAGTGCGCCTGCACCACGCCCATCACCGCCGCCTTCATCTGCATGTACGCCTGCGGCGAATCGTCGCCGGACAGCTCCTGGATCTGGTGCGAACCCAGGTTCGACGTCATCACGATGACGGTGTTGCGGAAGTCGACCGTGCGACCCTGCCCATCGGTCAGGCGTCCGTCGTCCAGCACCTGCAGCAGGATGTTGAACACGTCCGGATGCGCCTTCTCGACTTCATCCAGCAGGATCACGCTGTACGGACGGCGACGCACCGCTTCGGTGAGGTAACCGCCTTCCTCGTAACCGACATAGCCCGGAGGCGCACCGACGAGGCGACTCACGGAGTGCTTCTCCATGAACTCGCTCATGTCGATGCGCACCATCGCGTCGGATGAGTCGAACAGGAATTCCGCCAGCGCCTTGCACAGCTCGGTCTTGCCCACGCCCGTCGGGCCGAGGAACAGGAACGAGCCCGAGGGCCGGTTCGGATCGGACAGCCCCGCGCGCGAACGACGCACGGCGTCGGACACGACCTTGATCGCCTCTTCCTGACCGACCACGCGCGTGTGCAGCTGCTCTTCCATGCGCAGCAGCTTCTCGCGCTCGCCTTCGAGCATCTTGCTGACGGGAATGCCGGTCCAGCGCGCGACGACCTCGGCGATTTCCTCCGCGGTCACCTTGTCCTGCAACAGCGTGAAGCCCTTCGTTTCGGCTTCCTGCGCCGCCTTGAGCTGCTTGTCGAGTTCCGGCAGCGTGCCGTACTGGATCTCGCTCATCTTCGCGAAATCCTGCCGGCGCTGCGCGGCTTCCAGTTCGAGCTTGGCCTGCTCGATCTGCTCCTTGATCTTCGTCGCGCCCTGCAGCGTGGCCTTCTCGGCCTTCCATACCTCTTCCAGATCGTTGAACTCGCGTTCGAGCGTGGCGATCTCGCTTTCCAGGTCCGCGAGACGCTGCTTCGACGCTTCGTCCTTCTCCTTCTTCAACGCCTCGCGCTGGATCTTGAGCTGGATCAGGCGACGTTCCTTGCGATCGAGTTCTTCCGGCTTGGAATCGATCTCCATGCGGATGCGCGATGCGGCTTCGTCCATCAGGTCGATGGCCTTGTCGGGCAGCTGGCGGTCGGTGATGTAGCGGTTCGACAGCGTGGCCGCGGCGACGATCGCCGGGTCGGTGATCTCCACGCCATGGTGCACGGCGTACTTTTCCTTCAGGCCGCGCAGGATCGCGATGGTGTCCTCCACGCTCGGCTCGCCGACGAACACCTTCTGGAAGCGGCGCTCCAGCGCGGCGTCCTTCTCGATGTACTGGCGGTACTCGTCCAGCGTCGTCGCGCCGATGCAGTGCAGCTCGCCACGCGCGAGCGCGGGCTTGAGCATGTTGCCGGCGTCCATCGCGCCTTCGGCCTTGCCGGCGCCGACCATCGTGTGCAGTTCGTCGATGAACAGGATGATCTGGCCTTCGTTCTTCGCCAGGTCGTTGAGCACGGCCTTCAGGCGCTCCTCGAATTCGCCGCGGAACTTCGCACCGGCGATCAGCGCGCCCATGTCGAGCGACAGCACGCGCTTCCCGCGCAGCCCTTCGGGCACCTCGCCGTTGATGATGCGCTGCGCGAGGCCTTCGACGATCGCGGTCTTGCCCACGCCGGGCTCGCCGATCAGCACCGGGTTGTTCTTGGTTCGACGCTGCAGCACCTGCACGGTGCGGCGGATCTCCTCGTCGCGGCCGATCACCGGATCGAGCTTGCCGCCCTCGGCGCGCGCGGTGAGGTCGATGGTGTATTTCTCCAGCGCCTGGCGCTGGTCCTCGGCGTTTTCCGATTGCACGCTTTCGCCACCGCGCACCTTGGCGATGGCCGCCTCGAGTTTGTCCCTGTTCGCGCCGGCGGACTTCAGGGCGCGACCGACTTCGCCGTTGTCGTCCAGCGCGGCGAGCACGAACAGCTCGCTGGCGATGAACGCATCGCCGCGCTGCTGCGCGAGTTTGTCGGTGACGTTGAGCAGCCGCGCCAGGTCGTTGCCGACGCTGATCTGCCCGGCCTGGCCGGTCACTTTCGGCAGTTTTTCCAGCGCTTCGCCGAGGCGTTCGCGCAGCAGCGGCACGTTGACGCCGGCCTGCGCGAGCAGCGGGCGCGTGCTGCCGCCGCTCTGGTCGAGCAGCGCGGCCATCAGGTGAACGGGTTCGATGACACTGTGGTCGCGGCCGAGCGCCAGCGATTGCGCGTCCTGCAATGCCTGCTGGAAGCGCGAGGTGAGTTTGTCCATCCGCATGGAAGGGGTCCTTCTAGACAGGTGGCGGCCACGTCGCGCAGCCGCGAATGTGCACCAGATGCGGGCAATCCTTGCCCGATTCAACGTCCGAACCCGCCAGTGCCGCCCGCTTGCCGCCATTGGGGAGCTCGTCCACTTCATGCTTACATGCCCGTGTTCACAATGCGTGCATGTCCATCGCCTCCCTCACCCTGCCCGCCCCGCCCGCGGTCTCCTCCGAATGGGCGCTGTTCCTCGATGTCGACGGCACGCTGCTGGATTTCGCCGATGTTCCCGGCGACGTGCTGGTCGATCCCGGCCTGATCGACGTGCTCGCCGTGCTGCACGGGCGCCTCGACGGCGCGATGGCGCTGGTCAGCGGGCGCCGGCTGGCGCAGCTGGACGCGCTGTTCGCCCCGCTGAAACTGCCCGCCGTGGGCCTGCACGGCCTCGAACGCCGCGAGGAAGGACACCAGGAGCGCCACCCGCGCCCGCTGATACTGGACGAGGCCGTGGCCTGGGGCCGGGCGTTGGCCGAGCGCTATCCCGGCGCGCGCGTGGAGGACAAGGGCACCACCATCGCGCTGCACTGGCGCGCCGCGCCGGATGCCGAAGACCTGCTGCGGCAGTACGCCGACTCGATCCTGATCGAACTGCCGGACTATCACCTGCAATACGGGAACATGGTGGTGGAGCTGCGCCCGAACGGCGCGCACAAGGGCCATGCGGTGGCGGACCTGCTCGCGCATCCGCCGTTCCACGGCCGCCGCCCGGTCTTCGTCGGCGACGACTTCACCGACGAACACGCCTTCCACGCGGTCGACAGCCACGGCGGATTCGGCGTGCTCGTGGGCTCGCGCCAGCCCAGTGCCGCGCGCTACGGCTTGCACGATCCGGCGGCGGTGCGCGCGTGGCTGGAGGAAGGCCTCTCGCTCGCGTGACCGCCGCGCGACTTCTTCGAAACGGACCGGACAAAGGATGACTTCGACCTCGACCGACCGCACCGCCAGCCTCGATCTCGGCCTGATCGGCAACTGCAGCATCGCCGCGCTCGTGGATCGGCACGCACGCATCGTCTGGGGCTGCGTGCCCGCGTTCGATGGCGACCCGACGTTCTGCTCCCTGCTCTCGCCACGCGAGCACGACGGTGGCGACTGGACGATCGAGCTGGAAGGCTGCGTGTCCGCCGAGCAGTCGTACATCACCAACACCGCGATGCTGCGCACGGTGCTGCGCGATGCGAACGGCGGCGCGATCGAGATCGTCGATTTCGCCCCGCGCTGGCACCAGAACGACCGCTTCTATCGCCCGGTGATGCTGATGCGCCGCGTGCGACCGTTGTCGGGAACGCCGCGCATCCGCGTGCACCTGAGGCCGCTGGCCGAGTACGGCTCGATGAAGCCGGAAACGACCTGGGGCAGCAATCACATCCGCTACCTCATTCCCGAATTCACGCTGCGCCTCACCAGCGACATTCCCGTGCGGCTGGTGCGCGACTCGCTGCCGTTCGTGCTGGATCGCGACGCGCACTTCGTGCTCGGCCCGGACGAGACGTTGACGCAGTCGGTCTCCGGCTTCGTGCGCATGGCCGAGGAGCACACGCTCAACTACTGGCGCAACTGGGTGCGCAATCTCTACATTCCGCTGGAATGGCAGGACGCGGTGATCCGCAGCGCGATCACGCTCAAGCTGTGCCAGTACGACGAGACCGGCGCGATCGTGGCGGCGATGACGACCTCGATTCCCGAAGCGCCCCACACCGTGCGCAACTGGGATTACCGCTATTGCTGGCTGCGCGATTCGGCCTTCGTCGTGCGTGCGCTGAACCGCCTGGGCGCGACGCGCACGATGGAGGAATACCTTCGCTACCTCGCCAACGTCGCCTCCAACGAGGGCGAGCTGCAACCGCTGTACGGCATCGGCTACGAACGGCAGCTCGCCGAATCGGAAGTCGAATCGCTCGCCGGTTATCGCGGCATGGGGCCGGTGCGTCGCGGCAATCTCGCGTGGTTGCAGAAGCAGCACGACGTGTACGGCAGCGTGGTGCTGGCGTCCACGCAGCTGTTCTTCGACCAGCGCCTGGCGCGCGTGGGCGATGCGTCGGTGTTCGCGCGCCTGGAGCCGGTGGGCGAACTCGCCTACGCGTTGCACGATCGTCCCGATGCGGGGCTCTGGGAATTCCGCGGCCGCGAGGAAGTGCACACGTATTCCAGCGTGATGTGCTGGGCGGCGTGCGATCGCCTCGCGCGCATCGCCGTGCATCTTCGCCTCGCGCCGCAGGTGCAGCTGTGGCGCCAGCGCGCGGACGAGATCCACGCGCGCATCGTCGCGCACGCCTACAACGAGGAGCTCGGACACTTCGTCGAAGCGCTGGACGGCAACCGCCTGGACGCCTCGCTGCTGCTGCTCGCCGACCTGGGCTTCGTCAAGCCGGACGATCCGCGCTTCGTGCGCACGGTGGAGGCGATCGGCAAGGGGCTCAAGCGCGGTGACGCGTTGTTCCGCTACGTGACCCCCGACGATTTCGGCGCACCGGAAACCAGCTTCACCATCTGCACCTTCTGGTACATCGACGCGCTCGCGTCGATCGGCAGGCACGAGGAAGCCCGCGCGTTGTTCGAGCGCATCCTCGCACGGCGCAACCCGCTGGGTCTGCTGTCGGAAGACCTGGAATTCGAAGGCGGCGAGGCCTGGGGCAATTTCCCGCAGACCTATTCGCACGTCGGGCTGATCAACGCCGCCATGCGCCTGTCGCGGCCCTGGCAGGATGCGGCATGAGCCGTCTGGTCGTCGTATCCAATCGTGTGGCAGTACCCGGAGTGAGCAGCGCCGGCGGACTCGCGGTGGCGCTGCAGGCGGCGCTGGAGGAAACCGGCGGCATGTGGTTCGGCTGGAGCGGCCGGATCGACCCGAACGATTCGGGCGAAGTGCACGAGCACGACGCCGGCAACATCCGCTACGTCACCGTCGACCTGTCCAAGCGCGACCACGACGACTACTACAACGGCTTCGCCAACCGCACGTTGTGGCCGCTGCTGCATTTCCGCGTCGATCTGGTGGATTACAGCCGCATCACATACGCGGCGTACCGGCGCGTCAACGCGCTGTTCGCCGAGAAACTCGCGCCGCTGCTGCGCGAGGACGACATCGTGTGGGTACACGACTACCACCTGATCCCGATGGCGAAGCTGCTGCGCGAACTCGGCGTGACGTGCCGGCTCGGCTTCTTCCTGCACGTGCCGATGCCCTCCTCCGACCTGCTCGCCGCGCTTCCGCAGCACGAACGTTTGTTCGAAGGCCTGTCGTCGTACGACCTGATCGGCTTCCAGACCGAGCGCGACCTCGAACGCTTCCAGGACTACGTGCGCCTGTTCGGGCGCGGTCGCGTGATCTCGCACGGCGTGCTGGAAACCCGCAAGGGCAAGCGGCTGCGCGCGGGCGCGTTCCCGATCAGCATCGACACCGCGCAGATCGAGGAGCAGGCGCGCGCGGCGGCGGGCAAGGCCGGCGTGAAGCGGCTGGCGACGAGCCTGTCGGGACGCGCGCTGGCAATCGGCGTGGATCGACTGGATTACTCGAAGGGGTTGCCCGAGCGATTCCGTTCGTTCGGACGCTTCCTCAAGCGGCATCCGGAGCATCGCGGAAAGCTGACCTTCCTGCAGATCGCGCCGGTGTCGCGCGGCGAAGTGCTCGAATACCAGAAGCTGCGCAGCGAGCTGGAACAGTTGTCCGGCCACATCAACGGCGCGCACGCCGAGCCCGACTGGACGCCGGTGCGCTACGTCAATCGCAACTATCCGCACCCGACGCTGACCGGCTTCTACCGGCTCTCGCGCGTGGGCCTGGTCACGCCGTTGCGCGACGGCATGAACCTGGTGGCGAAGGAATACGTGGCCGCGCAGGATCCGAAGGACCCGGGCGTGCTGGTGCTGTCCAGCTTCGCCGGCGCCGCGCGCGAGCTCGACGCGGCGCTGCTGGTGAATCCCTACGACATGGACGGCGTTGCGGACGCGCTCGCCGCCGCGATGGAAATGCCGCTGGAGGAACGCCGCGAGCGCTGGGAAACCATGATGGCCGTGCTGCGCGAGAACGACATCACCGCGTGGCGGCGCAAGTACCTGGCGGCGTTGCGGGAGCCGATCTGAAGGCTCCGGCAAACGTATGGCGCCCCGGGTGCGCTTCGCTTACCCGGGCTACAACCGCCGGGCGCTGATGCCTTTGCAGCCCGGGCAAGGCCGAAGGCCGCACCCGGACACAGAGGCCATCACCTCATCCGCCGGCGATCAGACCCGCGCGGTGGGCTGCAGGATCTCCACCCAGTACCCGTCCGGATCCTTGATGAAGGCGATGTTCTTCATGCGCCCGTCGGTGAGGCGCTTCTGGAAGGCGACGCCGAGCTGTTCGAAACGCGCGCACGCCGCTTCCACGTCGGGCACCGACACGCAGATGTGGCCGAAACCGCGTGGCTCGCCATTGCCGTCGTGATAGCGGAAGTCCGCATCGGATTCGGTGCCGTGGTTGTGCGTGAGTTCCAGCACGCCGCGCTGGCTGAGCAGCCATTCGCCACGCGCGGGTTCCTCGGCCGGGATCTGCGAGGGGTCGTCCACCAGCACCAGGAAGTACAGGCTGAACTTCGCCTCGTCGAAATCGCGACGGCGCACCAGCGTGAAGCCGAGCACGCGCGTGTAGAAATCCAGCGATTTCGCGACGTCCTTGACGCGCAGCATGGTGTGGTTGAACACGAAACCGTGCGTGGCCGCGTCGCGTTGCGCGGTCACGCCGGGGTTGGCGTTGAGTTCGTCTTGCAGGGACATGGGCGTTGGATCGTCTGGGGGAATCGAACTTCTGAAATAGGGGCTACGGACGCGCCGGTCAATGTGCGCCGTCGGCGCTTTCGGGCGACTGGCGTTGCAGCGACAGCAGCCCCAGCAGTACGGCGAGCGCCACGTACGCGCCGGCGAACTGCCACGCGATGACGCGCCGCAGGCCGTCCAGCGTCCACGGCCAGTAGATGCTGCCGCGCGGATCGACCGAGTGGATGAAGCCGAACAGCGTCAACACCGCGCCGATCAGCAGCACCACGGCGGCACGGCGGAAGCGGTGGTCGATCATCGCCACCAGCGCGGTGGACCAGATCATCGCGGTGATGATGAAGCCGTTGCCGAGCGTCACGATCGTCGCAAGATCCGGCAGGCCGTGGCCATCGATGCCTTCGTACAGCGCGGCGAAACGGTCCGGCGCGATCCACGCCGGATTGCCGAGCTTGATCACCAGCAGGTACGCCACCGACGGCAGGAACGCCAGCGCGACCGCGAGCGCATGGCGGCGCGGGCTGTCGTGGAAGGCCTGCACGGTGATGTCCATGCCGACGTAGACGATGATCGGCGCGAGCACCGCGATCGGCAGCCACTGCACCAGGCCCGAGACGTAGCCGAACACGCCGCCCAGGCCGATGAACAGGCCCGTCAGCAGGGTGTAGCCCATGCGCGCGCCCATGTGCTTGTACGCGGGCTGGCCGATGTACGGCGTGGTCTGCGCGACGCCGCCGCAGAAACCGGCGACCAGCGTGGACACGGCTTCGGCGAGCAGCACGTCGCGCGTGCGGTAGTCGTCGCCGGCGGCGCGCGCGCTTTCGCTCACGTTGATGCCGCCCACCACCATCAGCAGGCCGAACGGCAGCAGCAGCGGCAGGTACGGCACGGTGTACGCCAGGCCATCGATGAACTGCAGCGTCGGCAGCGGCAGCGTGAAACGCAGCGGTGCGGCGTCGGGCAGCTTGAAGCCCGGCGTGCCCAGGCCCGCAAGGCCGAGTCCGTAATACAGCACCGTGCCGACGATGAAGGCGAGCAGCACGCCGGGCATGCGGATCGGCAGCTTGCCCTTCGCGACGAGCACGTACATCAGCAGGCCGAAGGTCACGAAGCCGACCAGCGGCGAGCGCAGGGTTTCGATGAGCGGCAGGAAGCCGAGCAACGCGAGGGCCGCGCCGCCGATCGAACCCAGTAGCGCCGCGCGCGGCACCGCGCGCGTGATCGCATCGCCGAAGAACGACAGCACCAGCTTCAGCACGCCCATCACCACCAGCGACGCCATGCCGAGTTGCCAGGTCGCGGTCGCCGCCGCCGCTTCGTCCATGCCCTGCTGCTTGAAGCCGACGAACGCCGGCCCCAGCACCAGCAGCGCCATGCCGATGCTGGTCGGCGCATCCAGGCCGAGCGGCATCGCGGTGACTTCCGTCCGCCCGCTCTCGCGCGCGAGGCGGTGCGCCATCCAGGTGTAGATCAGGTTGCCGACCAGCACGCCGAACGCGGTGCCGGGGAACATGCGGGTGAACACGACCTCCGCCGGGAAACCGAAGATGCCGATCAGCGCGGCGGAGATGAAGCCCAGGATCGACAGGTTGTCGACGACCAGGCCGAAGAAGCCGTTGAGGTCGCCGGGGACGAACCAGCGACGGGAAGGGGATGGCGGCATGGAGGGCTCGCGACGTGGGATGTGCGAATCGTAGCGGCTTTGGTCCGCCGGGCACCGGAAGGATTGGAATGGGCACATGGCGCCGGGCGATGCAGCGTCGCCGACAGGCGCGGGCGCCGCCGGCTAGAACGACACCTCGACCGCCGAACGGGCCCACAGCACCGACTCGTGTCCGGTCATGCGCTTCCACGCCAGCCGGATCGCCTCGATATCCTCGTGCGGCCTGACGCTGTCCGCGTGCAGCACCACGAGCACCTTCGCGCGTTGCCGAACCAGCCGGCCGCCCTGCTGGAAACGCCACTGCCCGTAACCGTCCAGCACCGTCAGGCCGTCGGGGAAGCGCGGCGTCACTTCCGCATCGAGGAATGCGCGCCACCGCGCTTCGTCGATCACACCGGTGCCGTCCTCGTTGCCGACCGCGAAGTAAAGCTCGCTGCGGACCCAGCCGGACGATTGCGCCGGGCGCGAGGCGTCGCCGTGCATCACGGCGGTGGTCGATGCGGTGGTCGCGCAGCCGGTCAATGCGACCGCCGCGAACAGCGCGCCCAGCACGAAGCGAAGATTCGTCATGGCAGGAACCTCGCCGCCTGCTCCGGCGCCGGGATCATGCAGTGTTCGTGGCGACCGAACATCCGATACCGGTTGCGCGCGATTCCGCGATACAGGCGATCGCGCACGCCACGCGGCAACACGCGCAGCAGCGCCGCGAGCCGCCACGCTCCGCCCAGGCCCGACAGCACGCGCACGATCGCGTCCGTGTCGGTCCATGCTGCGTTCTCCTCGATCAGCAGGAACGACGCCGGATCGTCGGCATCCAGGCCGTGCGCAAACAGCAATGCGCGCCCGCTCTCGCCCTGCATCGCGGCGAAGCGGTAGCGCCCGCGGCGATCGTGTCGCAGCAGGAAACGAACCCAGCCGTTGCACAGCACGCAGACGCCATCGAACACGATGACCGCGCCATCGCGATCAGGTTGGATCGACATCCAGCCACCCCCGGTAATGCACCAGCCGCCCGATCCACGGCAGCGCCGCGAACACGTCGAACCGATAGCGACGATCGCGTTCGTACTCACGCGCGCCCACCGCGTCGAACCAGCGGCGCGGCAGCGGCACGCCCAGCGCGCGCACCTTCGCCACACGCCACACCACGGCATGACCGGCGCCGAGCGGCTCGACGTCGAGGCGGAACGCGAACGTCACCAGCCCCAGGCGTTCGCACAGCAGCGCGTCGCGTGCCCACAGGCGCGAGCGCATCGCGCGCCCCGCGAAGATGCGCGCCCAGCGTTCGCCCTGCGCGGCGCTGTCGATCTCGACTTCGATCGTGCCCCGGCCTTCGCCGGGCAGTCGCGTCGCCCAGGCGCACATGCGCGAGAGCAGCCCGTGTCCGCGTTCGACCTCGACCTTGCCGCGATAACGATGCCGCCCGACGCGTTCGTGAAGCGCGCGCACGGTCGGCGGCAGATCGTCGAAACGCGCCGGAAGCAGCTGACGGTACAGCGGCGTCGGCGTCGTCGCGTTCATCCGCGCGGCTCGATCCAGACCAGCGAGGCCATGCGCCCACCGCGCTGGTCGCGGCGATGCGAGAAGAAGCGTTGCGGCTCGGAGATCGTGCACAGGCCGCCGCCGTGGATGCGATCGGGCGTCATGCCCGCGGCCTGCAGGCGGCGTCGCGCCAGTTCGTAGAGATCGACGCGCCAGTGACCGGGACGTGTGGCGGCGAAGGCGCTTTCCGCATCCGCATCGCGCGAAACGAAGGCGTCGAACACGTCCTGTCCGATCTCGTACGCCTGCGGTCCGGCGGCGGGACCGAGCCAGGCGTGCACGCGATCGGGCGCGGTGCGCATCGCGACCAGCGTGGTTTCGAGCACGCCGGCGGCCAGGCCGCGCCAGCCCGCGTGCGCGCCGCCGACCTCGCGGCCATCGTCGGCGCAGAACAGCACGGGCAGGCAATCGGCGGTGAGGATCGCCAGCACGACGCCGGGTTCGGATGTCACCGACGCATCGGCTTCGACCTCCTCCGCGGCCGGCGCATCGAAACGATGCACGTGCGTGCCGTGCACCTGCCGCAGCCAGCACGGCGTGGAAGGCAGGCGGGCGTGTTCGGCCAGCAACGCGCGGTTGCGCTGCACCGCATCCGCTTCGTCGCCGGCGCGCAGGCCGAGGTTGAAACGATCGAACGGCGGCGCGGAAACGCCCAGCCCGTGCCGCAGCGTGGTGAAGCCGCGCACCTGCGCAGGCGCCGGCCAACGGGCGTCGATCCACGCCGCCGGCATCGCTCAGCGCTCCCGCTCGGCCGCGGCGGCCGTGTCGTCGCGAAGCACGCCGATGAGCGCCTTCAGGTCGGCCGGCACCGGCGCGGTGCAACGTACGGGCTCGCCGGTCATCGGATGCGCGAACTCCAGCGTCTCGGCGTGCAGCGCCTGGCGCTTGAAGCCGCGCAGCGTGGCGACCAGTTCCCCGGTCGCACCGCGCGGCAGTTTCAGCGGACCGCCGTACAGCGGATCGCCGACGATCGGATGCTTCAGGTGCGCCATATGCACGCGGATCTGGTGGGTGCGGCCGGTTTCCAGGCGGCATTCCAGCAGCGTGTGCGCGCGGAAGCGCTCGCGCAGGCGGTAATGCGTCACCGCGTCGCGGCCGTCCTCGCGCACGGCCATGCGGATGCGGTCGCGCGGGTGGCGGTCGATCGGCGCATTGGCCGTGCCGCCGGACACCAGCGAGCCGACCACGACGGCCAGGTACTGGCGGTGCACCTCGCGCGAGGACAGCTGTTCGATCAGCGCCGTATGCGCCGGCAGCGTGCGCGCGACGACCATGACGCCGGAGGTGTCCTTGTCGAGCCGGTGCACGATGCCCGCGCGCGGCAGCGTGTTGAGCGAGGGGTCGCGGTGCAGCAGCGCGTTGACCAGCGTGCCGGCCGGATTGCCGGCGCCCGGATGGACGACCAGGCCCGCCGGCTTGTCGATGACGATGACGTGCTCGTCCTCGTACAGGACGTCGAGCGCGATGTCCTCGGGTTGCGAATGCGTCTGGATGTCGAGCTGCACGTGCAGCGTGACCGTCTCGCCGCCGCGCACCGGATCGCGCGGGCGGACCTCGCGGCCGTCCAGGCGGGCGTCGCCGGACTTGATCCAGGCAGCCAGGCGCGAGCGCGAGAAGTCGGGGAACAGCTCGGCCAGCACGGCGTCGAAGCGGCGCCCGGCGGCGGCGTCCGGGACGGTCGCCTGCAGGGGGGCCTCGGGCGGGTTGGAATCGTCGGTCATCGGACGGGCAGGATTCAGGGCGGGCAGGTGGGGACTGCTATTATCCGGTCTTCGTACCTTCGGCGCCCGTCGAGATCCCATGACCCACCGTTCCGCCCCTTCGCGCCTGCTGGCCCTGCTGCTGATCGTCGTCTTCGCCGGCGTCGGCTGCAGCCGATTCAAAGACAAGGATTCGGACGAGGGCGTGCCGGTCGAGCAGCTCTACGAGAAGGCCCACAAGTCGATGACCAACGGCAACTGGGCCGGCGCCGAGACCACCTTCAAGCGCCTCGTTGCCCAGTATCCGTACGGCCCGTACACCGAGCAGGCGCTGGTCGAGACGGCTTACGCGCAGTACAAGGCCGGCAAGCACGACGACGCGATCAGCAGCATCGACCGCTTCATCCGCACCTACCCGACGCACAAGAACATCGCGTACATGTACTACCTGCGCGGACTGACCAACTCCAGCCGCGACACGGTATTCCTGCAGAAGGTGTGGACGCTGGACGCCAGCCGCCGCGACCTGGCGACGCCGCTGCAGGCGTTCAACGATTTCTCGATCGTCGCCGACCGCTATCCGAACAGCCGCTACGCCGCCGACGCGCGCGAGCGCATGCGCGGCCTGCGCGACATGTTCGCCCGCCACGAGCTCGACACCGCGCTGTATTACCTGCGCCGCACCGCCTACGTCGCGGCGGCCGAACGCGCGAAGTTCCTGCTGGAAACCTACCCGCAGAGCCAGTACCAGAACGATGCCGTCGCCACGCTGGCCGCCGCGTACGAGGGCCTGGGCAACGAGGCGTTGGCCGCCGACGCTCGACGTGTGCTGCAGCTCAACGAGCCGAACCACCCGTTCCTGGCCGGCAAGTGGCCGGACTATCCGAGCAACTGGCGCAAGCTCAACCCGTTCGCGGGCGAGAAGTCGGCGCTGGACAACGAGTAACCGGTTCGGCCGGATGCAAACGAAACGCCGCCCCCCCGGGCGGCGTTTCTATTTGTTTCGCGCAACCGTTGCTGCCGAAGTCGGCCGTTGTAGCCCGGGTAAGCGCAGCGCACCCGGGGATCCGTGAACGTGTCGGCAACCCGGGCGCGCTGCGCTTGCCCGGGCTACAAAAGCATGGGCGCGCGGGAGGGTGCGGGCCCGCGTCGCGGCTGGCGCCGGGATGACGATGAGGGCGGAATGACGCGTGCGTGCAGTCGCCGGCGTCAGTGCCCGTACCCGTTGGTGATCGGATACCGCCGCTCGCGGCCGAACGCGCGACGCGACACCTTCGGGCCCGGCGCGGCCTGGTGGCGCTTCCATTCGCTGATGCGCACCAGCCGCAGCACGCGATCCACCGTCGCCTGGTCGAAGCCCGCGCCGATGATGTCCTCGCGCGACTGCTCCTGGTCGACGTAGCGCAGCAGGATCGCGTCGAGCACGTCGTAGGGCGGCAGCGAATCCTGGTCCTTCTGGTTCTCGCGCAGCTCGGCCGACGGCGGGCGGTCGATCACCGCCTGCGGAATGACGCGATCGCCCACCGTGTTGCGCCAGCGTGCAAGCGCGAAGACCTCGGTCTTGTAGAGATCCTTCAACGGTGCATAGCCGCCGCACATGTCGCCGTAGATCGTGGCGTAGCCGACCGCGTATTCGCTCTTGTTGCCGGTGGTCAGCAGCAGGCCGCCGAACTTGTTGCTCATCGCCATCAGCAGCGCGCCACGCGTGCGCGACTGCAGGTTCTCTTCGGTCGTGTCGACCGGACGGCCGGCGAAGGTGTCGGCCAACGCATCGAGGAAACCCTGGAACGGCTTCTCGATCGGCAAGGTCAGCAAGCGCACGCCCTGCATGCGGCACTGCTCCTCGGCGAGGTCGTTCGACATGCCCGCCGTGTAGCGCGAGGGCATGCGCACGGCGGTGACGTTGTCGGCGCCGAGCGCATCGACGGCGATCGCCAGCACCAGCGAGGAGTCGATGCCGCCCGACAGCCCCAGCCACGCATGCTTGAAGCCGTTCTTGGCGAAGTAGTCGCGCGTGCCGCGCACCACCGCGCGCCACGCGAGCGCGTCGCGGCTTTCGTCGCCGTCCTCCATCCACTGCACCGGCGAGAAACGGCGCGAGTCGGGATCGAAATCCACCACCAGCCACTGGTCGGTGAACGCCGCCGCGGCGGGATGCACGGTGCCGTCGCCATCGGCCACGACCGAGCCGCCATCGAACACCAGCGCGTCCTGCCCGCCGACCGCGTTGACGTAGACCAGGCCGACGCCGGTTTCCTGCACGCGCTGCGCCATCAGCGCGTCGCGGTCGGCATGCTTGTCGCGTTCGAACGGCGAGGCGTTGGGCACCAGCACGATCTCCGCGCCCTTTGCCACGGTGCTGGCGAGCGGCTCGGGGAACCACAGGTCCTCGCAGACGAGCAGGCCGACCTGCACGCCATCCACGTCGAAGATGCAGTCGTCGCGGTCGGGATCGACGTCGAAGTAGCGGCGTTCGTCGAAGACGGCGTAGTTCGGCAGTTCGCGCTTGCGATAGGTATGCGAGACGTGGCCGTCGCGCAGCACGCTCGCGGCGTTGTAGACCACGCTGCCTGCCGCCTGCGGCCAGCCGACGACGGCGACGATGCCGCGCACGCCGGCAGCGATGCGTTCGATCTCCGCCTGGCAATCGGCCAGGAAGGAGGGCCGCAGCAGCAGGTCCTCCGGCGGATAGCCGCTGAGCGCCAGTTCCGGGAAGAGGACGACGTCGGCGCCGTATTCGTCGCGCGCCTGTTCGATCATCGTGGCGATGCGCTCGGCATTGCGTTGGACGGCGCCGACGGGGAAATCGAACTGGGCAAGGGCGATGCGCATGGGCGTACGGCGATGGCGTGGGGTGCGGTAATTCTTGCAGAATCCGGCGCCCGCGCCGCACACGCGCGGCTCACGCGCGGCGGCGCCCTGCCTTCGTCAGAGCCCCCAGACGTCCAGGCCGCGCGGCGCGACGACCGTGTACGACAGCGGCAGTTCGCGCTGCTCGCCCGGGGCGAGGCGCAACGTCCACTCGAGCCGGCCGGTGTCGGGCTCCAGCTTCGCGTCGGCGTAGCGCAGGTCTTCCACGCGCAGGCGGTTGTCGGTGGAGACGGGGATCTGGTCGACCACCACCAGATCGATCGGCTCCGGACGCGTGTTGCGCGCGGTGATCGTGTAGGCGAACTGCTGGCGGCTGCCCGTGCGGGTGGCGCGTTCGGTGGTCTGCCTGCGCGTCACCAGGATGCGTGGATCGCGACCGAGCGAGACGTCCATCGTGTCGCGCGCCTGCCGCACGTCCACCCTGCCCTGCCCGACGTAGGCGCCGTCGTGGAAGATGCTGCTCTGTCCCGGCAGCAGGTCGAGCCGATCCCAGTCGCGCACCCGCGCCTGCAGGAACGCGTCCGCATCGAGCTTGGGGGTAGCGACGTAGCGGTAGCTCGCGGGAAGATCGGTCGAACCGAGCATCACCATGTGGCCCTTGCCATCGGACGGCACGGTGTACGGCAGCGCGACCCTGTACTGGACGTTGAGGCCCGCGGCCTCGGTGGCGACGTAGCCGTCGAGCGTGGATTGCCGCCGGCGCGCGCCGGTCACTTCGACACGATCCGATACCGATGCCTCCGGCGCGGGCGCGTAGCCGGCCGTCGCCTGCGCGACCAGTCGCGGTTCGTGCACACCCACCTGCCACGTCCGCAGCTCCGGCGCCTGCGCACTCCGCGCCGGATCGCCGCTGGACAGCGTCAGCCGCACCTGGTTCCAGGCGACGCCGGTGTTCTGGAAGATCCGCGCCTTCTGCACCAGCGTCACCGGTTGATCAATGCGCCCGACCTGCAGGTCGTACGACGGCACCCAGCCCGCATCGTCCACCCAGTACGACAGCCGGAACGTCGCGCGCGTCGGCTGCCGCGCATGCAGCGCGAGGGTCAGCGTGCCGGCACGCTGGAAGCCCTGCGCGGCGACCTCGTCGAACATCTGCTGCACGCGTGCCTGCTCCGCCTGCGCGCGCGCCAGCCGCGGCACGTTCGCCGCGCGTTCGACCAGCGCCTGCTGCATCGTCGTGCCCAGCAGCGCGAGCATGCGGGTCACTTCGGCGGCGGCCACCGCGCCGTCCTTGCTGCCGGCGCGGCGGTTTTCCTTGAGCAGCGCGAGCTGCTCGTCGATCACCGCCTGCCGCGCCTCGATCCGCGCGGTGCGCGCCATCGCCGCATCGAGCTGGTCGCGCGCCTTGCGGGCTTCGGGCGAGAGCGCGTCGTCATCGCCTTCCAGCGCCGGCGTGAACATCGAGGACAACACCACGACGTCGGCGCGCGTGGCCAGGGCGAGGCTGTCGGGGTCCATGCCGCCGGACACGCCCTGCAGCACCCACTCGCTGTCGCCCGCCGGCACGTCGAGCGTCACCGAGCCGTCGAGCTGCGCGCCGCGCAGGAAGACCGTGGCGCTCTCCAGCGACACGCGCGGCGCGGTGGCGGCTTTCGCGGCGGTCTGCGCGAATGCGGCGGGAGCCGACAGGCATAGCGCCAGGGCCGCTCCGGCGATGCGGAAATTCAGGTTCACTGCGTCATCCTCCGATGGAAACTCCAGTCGGGACCTGCAAACGTCCCAGCCGGACCATCGGGGTTGAAGCCCGCGCGGCGGGCAAGAAAAAAGGCCGCCCGGAGGCGGCCTTTCTTCGATGCATCGAAGCAGCGCGGATGACGCGTCGTGCTTACTTCGCCAGGCGCTTGGCGATCGCCGCACCGAGGTCGCCGGGCGACTTCACCGTGGTCACGCCCGCCTTTTCCATCGCGGCGAACTTGCCTTCCGCCGTGCCCGAGCCGCCCGAGGCGATCGCGCCCGCGTGGCCCATGCGCTTGCCCTTCGGGGCCGAGGCGCCGGCGATGAAGCCCACGACCGGCTTGGTCACGTGCGTGGCGATGAACTCGGCCGCTTCTTCCTCGGCCGAACCGCCGATCTCGCCGACCATGATGATGCCTTCGGTCTGCGGGTCTTCCTGGAACAGCTTCAGCGCGTCGATGAAGTTGGTGCCGTTGATCGGGTCGCCGCCGATGCCGATGCAGGTCGACTGGCCGAGGCCGACGTCGGTGGTCTGCTTCACGGCTTCATACGTCAGCGTGCCGGAGCGCGACACGATGCCGATCTTGCCCGGCATGTGGATGTGGCCCGGCATGATGCCGATCTTGCACTCGCCCGGCGTGATCACGCCCGGGCAGTTCGGACCGACCAGCACGGTGTCCGGGTAGCCCTTCAGCGCGTTCTTCGCACGCAGCATGTCCAGCACCGGGATGCCCTCGGTGATGCACACGATGACCTTGATGCCGGCCGCGGCCGCTTCCATGATCGCGTCGGCCGCGAACGGCGGCGGGACGTAGATGACGGACGCGTCGGCGCCGGTGGTCTTCACGGCTTCGGCGACGGTGTTGAAGACCGGCAGGCCGAGGTGCTGCGTGCCGCCCTTGCCCGGCGTGACGCCGCCCACGACCTGGGTGCCGTATTCCAGCATCTGCTGCGCGTGGAAGGTGCCCTGCGAGCCGGTGAAGCCCTGGACGATGACCTTCGTGTTCTTGTTGATCAAAACGGACATGTCATCAGCCCCTTACTTGCCAGCGACGGCCGCAACGGCCTTCTTCGCGCCATCGTTGATGTCGTCGGCCGGGGTAATGGCCAGACCCGAGTTCTTCAGCAGTTCCTTGCCGGCTTCGACGTTCGTGCCTTCGAGGCGGACGATCACCGGGACCTTGACGTCGACTTCCTTCACCGCGGCGATGATGCCCTCGGCGATCATGTCGCAGCGGACGATGCCGCCGAAGATGTTCACGAAGATCGCCTTCACCTTGTCGGACGACAGGATCAGCTTGAAGGCCTCGGTCACGCGCTCCTTGGTGGCGCCGCCACCGACGTCCAGGAAGTTCGCCGGCTCGCCGCCGTTGAGCTTGATGACGTCCATCGTCGCCATGGCCAGGCCTGCGCCGTTGACCATGCAGCCGATATTGCCGTCCATCGTGACGTAGTTGAGGTCGTGCTGGCTGGCCAGCACTTCGGTCTCGTCTTCCTGGCGGATGTCGCGCATGGCAACCAGTTCCGGATGACGGAACGAGGCGTTGTCGTCGGAGTCGACCTTGCCGTCGAGCACGGCGAGGTCGCCGTTGGTGAGGATGGCCAGCGGGTTCAGTTCGACCAGCGCCAGGTCCTTTTCGTTGAACAGCTTGTACAGGCCCAGCATGATCTTGGTCAGCTGGTTCACCTGCTTGGCGTTCAGGCCCATCGCGAAACCGAGGTCGCGGCACTCGTAGGGCTGCAGGCCCTGCACGTAGTTCACGTGCAGCGCGTGGATGGCTTCCGGCTTCTCCGCGGCCACCTGTTCGATGTCCATGCCGCCCTCGGCCGAGGCGATGAAGGTGACCGACTTGGTCGAGCGGTCGACCAGCACCGACAGGTACAGCTCCTTGGCGATGTCGGTGCCTTCGGAGATCAGGACCGCATCGATCGGCAGCTCGACGCCCGCCGTCTGGTAGGTCGCCATCTTCGTGCCGAGCATCGCGGCGGCGTACTGCTTCACCTCGTCGTACGACTTGGCCAGCTTGACGCCGCCGGCCTTGCCGCGGCCGCCCGCGTGGATCTGCGCCTTGACGACCCACAGGTCGCCCGGGATGGCCTTGGCGGCCGCGACGGCTTCGTCCGGAGTGCGCGCGACGCGCCCGGTCGGCACCGCGATGCCGTAGTCGGCAAACAGCTGCTTTGCCTGATATTCGTGAAAATTCATGCGTCACCGAGGGGAGTGAAAAGAATCCCCGCGGCCAATGCCGCGCCGGTGGTCCGTGAAGCCCGGGGACACCCGTACGGTCGAGCGCGAGGGGGCGGTATTGTCGCCCATCCACGCGGCCCGGGCAAAACCGCCCGGCGGTCGGGCGCCCGTGGTAGCGGTTCGGCGGCACCGCCGGCCATACTCGGCACATCGTTTTCGCACGGAAGGAACGCCGCTTGCCGACCGCCTCCGCCCGGCCGCCCATTGCCGCCGACGCCGACAGCGCGCTTCGCCGCGAGCTGTATTTCTTCACGCTGTACCGCCTGTTCGAGGCGGCGCTGCTGGTGTTCTTCCTGTTCGGACCGGCCACCGGGCTGGTCGAGCCGCTGCGCAACGAGCTGGGCGCGCGGTCGGTCGCCCTGTCCTACCTCTTCATCGCGGCCCTGCTGTTCGCCTTCGGCCGGCGCGGCGAGCTGCGCGCACAGACGCTGACCGGCATCGGCGCCGACCTGTTCTTCGGCCTGCTGGCCATGCACGCGATGCCCGCCGCCGGCACCGGCATCGCGCTGATGCTGCTGTTCAACGTCGGCGCGGCCTCGCTGCTGCTGCCGGCGCGGTACGGCCTCGGCGCGGCGGTGGTGGCGGTGCTGGGCTTGTTCGGGGAGTTCATCTGGACCCAGTTCGACCCCGAAGGCAGCGACCGCACGCTGGCCGAGCCGATGATGTTCGCGGTGGGCTACATGGCGATCGCCACGCTCACCAGCATCCTCGGCCGGCAGATGCGCGAGAGCTACGACCTGGCCGAGCGCCGCGGCGCCGAGGCCGCGCACCTGGGCGAGATCAACGAGCTGATCATCCGCCGCCTTCGCACCGGCGTACTGCTGGTCGACCGCGGCGACCGCATCCGCCTGGCGAACGAAGCGGCGATGCTGCTGCTCGGCGACGCCGGCGAAAGCACCGATCTGCACGGGCAGCGCAGCCTCGCCGTGGCCGCGCCGGAACTCGCGCGACGCCTGGAACGCTGGCGCCAGGACGGCAGCCACAACGACAGCCCGCTGCAGCTGGCGCCGGACCTTCCGGAAGTCGTGCCGCGCTTCACCCGACTGCTCGCCGGAAGCGAGCAGGTGCTGGTGTTCCTCGACGACACCTCGCTGCTCTCGCGCCACGCCGAATCGATGACGCTGGCGACGCTGGGCCGTTTCTCCGCGAGCCTCGCGCACGAGATCCGCAATCCGCTGGCGGCGATCAACTACGCCGTGCAACTGCTGGAGGAATCCGACGACGTCCCCACCGCCGAGCGCCGCCTGCTGGAGATCATCCGCCAGCAGGGCATCCGCATGAACGGCATCGTCGAGAACGTGCTGGGCATGGCGCGACGCGAACCGGCCAAGCCCGAGCACGTCGAACTGGTCGGCTTCGGGCGGCAGTTCGTCGAGGAATACCTCGCCAGCCACCCGCTGGACCTGGACACACTGCGCTGCACCTCCGTGGTCGCGCGACTGCCGGTGCTGATCGATCCGCGCCACCTGCACCAGGTGCTCACCGTGCTGGTGTCCAACGCGCTGAGCTACGGGCGCATGCCGGGTGAACCGGCGCGGGTGACCGTCAGCGTGTATACGGATGACGCCGGGCTGCCGTGCATCGACGTGCTCGATCGCGGCCCCGGCATTCCCGAATCCGTGGCGACGCGGCTGTTCCGGCCGTTCTTCACCACCTCCAGCCACGGCACCGGGCTGGGCCTCTACATCGCGCGCGAGCTGTGCCGCGCGAATCAGGCCACGCTCGATTACGTCGCCATGCCGGGCGGTGGCGGATGCTTCCGCGTGCGGCTGATCGGCAGCCACTCGCTGCTCGCATCCTGAGGTGGCGTGCGCAATTCCAATGCCTGAACAGGCGAGACGACCGGCCGCGCTTGGCGCCCCGTGCGACCTTAAGTTATCGTGAAGGCCGGAGGAGAGGATGGCCGAAACACGTAGTGCATTGGTGGTCGACGACGAACGCGACATCCGCGAACTGCTCGTCATGACCCTGGGCCGCATGGGCCTGCGATGCGACACCGCCTCCACCCTCGGCGAGGCGCGCGGGCAACTCGCGCGCAATCGCTATGACCTGTGCCTGACGGACATGCGCCTTCCGGACGGGTCGGGCATGGACCTGGTCGCCGAAATCAGCCAGAAGCATCCGGAAACCCCGGTCGCGATGATCACCGCCTTCGGCAACGTCGAAGCCGCGGTGGAAGCGCTGAAGGCCGGCGCCTTCGATTTCGTCGCCAAACCGGTGGACCTGGCCGTGCTGCGCGACCTCGTCCGCCACGCGCTGGATCTCAACGAACGCCGCAAGAGCGCGCCGCCCGCCGACGCCGTGGCCGCGCGCCTGTACGGCCAGTCGCCGGCGATGGCGCAGCTTCGCGGGACCATCGCCAAGGTCGCCCGCAGCCAGGCGCCGGTGTACATCGTCGGCGAATCCGGCGTGGGCAAGGAACTCGTCGCCCGCACCATCCACGCCGAAGGCGCGCGTTCCACCGGGCCGTTCGTACCGGTGAACTGCGGCGCGATCCCGGCCGAGCTGATGGAAAGCGAGTTCTTCGGCCACAAGAAGGGCAGCTTCACCGGCGCGCATGCCGACAAGCCCGGCCTGTTCCAGACCGCCGACGGCGGCACGCTGTTCCTCGACGAGATCGCCGAGCTGCCGCTCGCCATGCAGGTGAAGCTGCTGCGCGCGATTCAGGAAAAATCGATCCGTCCCGTCGGCGCGAATGCCGAGGTGCCGGTCGACGTGCGCATCCTCTCGGCCACGCACAAGGACCTGGCCGCGCTCGTCGCCGACGGCCGCTTCCGCCAGGACCTTTATTACCGCATCAACGTGATCGAACTGCGCGTGCCGCCGCTGCGCGAACGCCAGGACGATCTGCCCGGCCTCGCCGAGAAGGTGCTGCAGCGCCTGTCCGTCGCGCAGGGCCGCGTGTTCCCGCCGACGCTCAGCCCCGACGCGCTCGACGCGCTGCGTGCGTACGCCTTCCCGGGCAACGTGCGCGAGCTGGAGAACATCCTCGAGCGCGCGCTCGCCCTGGCCGAAGGCGACAGCCTGACGGCGGAGGACCTGCGCCTGCCGAAGCCGGCCGTGCCGGCGCCTTCGGCAGTCACGACATCGCCAGCGCCCGGCGCGCCCGCTGCGCCCGCAGCTCCGGCTTCGCCGCCGCTGATGGTCCCCGGCCAGCCCGCGCAGGCCATCGACCCGCGCACGCTCAACCCGCGCGATACCGCCAGCAGCCCCCTGCCCTCGTACATCGAGGAAATCGAACGCGCCGCCATCCAGCAGGCGTTGCAGGAAAACCGCTACAACAAGACCCGCACCGCCGCGGCGCTGGGCATCACCTTCCGCGCGTTGCGGTACAAGCTGAAGAAGCTGGGGATCGATTGAGGGCATCGCAACGCGACGCCTCGATGCGTCGCGTCGGTCCGCGCTGATTGGTTCCGCGTGATCGGGTGCGATCGCGCGCGCATGTCCGCACTGGATCTCATGACGCTTTTGGTAGCCCGGGTAAGGCCATAGGCCGCACCCGGGGCCGCCGCGGCTCCGCATGACGGTCGCCACCTCCGCCGCTATGAGCCCCGAAAGTAGGCTCTCCCCCCACATCCGGCCGTACGCATCCGTACAACCCTGTCCGGAAATCCCGCACAGGACTGACGCAAATGGTCAGCCCCTGAGTTGCGTGACAATTTGCGTCACCCGACGTTTGGCGGCTTCTGACATTTAGCGTGATGTCATCTCCAGTTCAGCACGCCCATGTGCGGAAAAGCTTGTTGGCACGGCTTATGCGTGTACCTTTGCGGCACGTGCAAGTGGGCACGGCTGCCGAGGACCGGAAAGTCCGGCCCACAGGCACGTGAAGTTCAACACTCCTAGGGGAAATCGTATGAAGAAGCAGCAGGGCTTTACCCTCATCGAACTGATGATCGTCGTCGCGATCATCGGCATCCTGGCCGCCATCGCGCTGCCGGCCTACCAGACCTACACCATCAAGGCCAAGGTGTCGGAAGCGATCCTGGCGGCCAGCCAGTGCCGCACGACGGTGGCCGAGGTGTACCAGAGCGCCAGCGGCACCGCGCTGCCGGGCGCCGGCGAGTGGGGCTGCGAAACCACCACGGCGACCAAGTTCGTGGCCTCCGTCGCTACCGACGGCGTCGGCAAGATCACCGTCACCACCAGTGCTGACGGCAGCCTGGGCGATGCGGCCAGCACCACGATCGACCTGATCCCGATGGCCGGCAACCCGCCGGCGGCTGCCACGGCGAACAACATCGGTGAGCAGATCACCGCCTTCGATTGCAAGCCGGGCACCACCTCCGGCATCGACCCCAAGTTCCTGCCGGGTTCGTGCAAGTAATCGCAATTGTCAGTTGAACAAAAACCCCGGCTTCGGTCGGGGTTTTTTTTGGCAAACTAATCTTGGGGTTCGCAGCCGTGGGTTACCGGCTGCCGTTTGAAGTCGATCGGCCATCAGCCGACCGGAACGGGGAGTTTCGCATGGTACAAGCCATGGATCGCGCGAGAGCGCATCCCATCGACGACGCTGCATCCTTGCGGCTGCCACGCGAGGCTACGGCTGCGACGGTGATCGCGATCCTGGCATCGCTCTGGATCTTCTGCGCAGGCAAGGACGCCAGCTGGGACGTCTTCAATCATCACTATTACATCCCCTTCGCGTGGATGACGGGCCGTATCGACGCCGACTTCTTCGGTGCCGGACCGCAGAGTTACCAGAACCCGCTGGGTTACCTGCCGTTCTATGTGCTGGTCTCTGCAGGCCTGCCCTCCTGGGTCGTAGGGCTGCTGCTTGGGCTTCTACATGCACTGGCCATCTATTTCGTCTGGCGGATTACGGGCGCACTGTGGACCCATGAACGCAAGGCGGTGTTGTGGCGAACCCTCGCCACCGCACTTGCGGCAGTCTCGCCCTCTTTCCTCATGACCTTGGGCACGTCCTCCGCGGACCCGATTTCAGCGGTCCTCGTGCTAGGCGGCATCTGGTGCCTCGTTTCGCTGAACGGACGCCGCTCGCCATGGATAGCCATAGCGGCCGGCACGCTGATCGGATTGGCCTTTGCCATCAAGTTGAGCAACGCCATCTTCGTTGCCGCAGCCGGCGCAATGGCCATCTGGCAAACCGCACGCGGCCGACTCCCGGTTGCGTCGCTGCTGCTTTGCGCCATGGGAGGCGCAGTGGGCGTCGCGGCAGGCATGGGGTGGCATGCCTGGGTGCTCTGGGAACATTTCGGCAACCCGGTATTCCCATTCGCCAACAACATCTTCCACTCGCCGCACGTGTCGACGCAGCCGCTCATGGCGCGGCGCTTCATGCCCGACTCGCCGTTGCAGTGGATCTCGCGGCTATGGGAAATGGCGTCCATGCGGCGCTATGTCTACCAGGAGACCTTCGCTCCCGATATCCGCCCTGCCCTCGCCTTGATGGTGACACTGGGCGGAGTACTGATCGCCGTTCATCGCCTTGTCCGGCGTCGAACGCAAGCTACGTCAAATCATGTCTCGCGATGGTCGGGGGCCGACGCCGATCTCGCCGTTTTCTGCATCGTTGCCTATGTCGGATGGCTGGCCACGTCCGGTAACGGGCGTTATGCGTTGGCGCTGCTGATGCTGATGGGGCTGTGGCTGGCGCGCGCCTGCTACCTGGTCATGCCGGACAAGCTTGCGCGTAGCCTCGCGCTCATCGTGATTCCGCTGCAGTTGGCTCATTTCGTTTCCGGCCAGGACGTCCGCATCGCAGCGGAGCCGTGGACGAACGCGTCTTACCTTCCGGTCGAAGTGCCGGAAAAGCTAGCCGACACTCCGTATCTGCACCTGGTTGTCGGCGGCTCACAAACGAATGCATCGCTCGCAGCGTTCTTCCATCGTAACGGTGCGCTGATCAATCCCATTGGGCAGATGTCCCTTCCAATGCACGGCGCGAACGGCGACCAACTCAAGCGACGCTTCGAACGATGGAAGGGCCGAACGAGACTGCTGTTTCCGGCTTTTCCCGCAGTGAGCAAGCAGGATCGCCTTCGAAACGCGGTCGCCGTGATGATCCGGCGGTTGGGATTTACCGTCGATTGGAGCGATTGCGTGCAGGTCCGCTATCGAGCCGCAACCGCTCCTGATGATTCGAGTTACTGGTGGATTCACCAGAAGTTCCTGCCGGGCAAACTCGATCGCCAGCTCACGAGCTGCGCCTTGATTGCGGCCCCCATCCTGCCGACAACGATCGACCCCATGAACGAGAAGGCAGAACGCGTATTCGCGTTGCTCGAACGCGAATGCCCCCTCGTCTATGGGCCGTCTCCGCCAGTTACCGAGCGGGCACCGAACGCCTGGGAACGTCTATACGCAAACACCGACACTGTCGTGGTCGTCTCTCCGACCAAGGGTGTGCTCGCCTCGCGCGAGCGCGTGCTGTCCATCCGCTACCTGGGCACGATCGATGAAGTGCTCGAAGGTCGCGGTGATCTTCAATGCAAGTTGTGGCCGCTGTCCACGCCGGAATGACATGGCTCCCATGAGCAACGAACTCGAGCTCACCATCCTGCTGCCCTGCCTCAACGAGGCCGAAACGATCGAGCGCTGCGTGCGCAAGGCGCGCGATTTCCTTTCGAACCATGGCGTCGCAGGCGAAGTGCTCGTGGCCGACAACGGCTCTACGGACGGCTCCCAGGCGCTGGCCATCGCAGCCGGCGCGCGAGTCGAGAGCATCGCGGAACGCGGTTACGGCGGGGCGCTCAGGGGAGGCATCGCGGCGGCGCGGAGTCGCTTCGTGGTGATGGGGGACGCCGATGACAGTTACGACTTCTCCTCCTTGCAGGGCATCCTCGAAGCCCTGCGCGATGGCGCCGACCTGGTGATGGGGAACCGGTTCAAGGGAGGAATCCAGCCCGGGGCGATGCCGCTGCTTCACCGGTACCTCGGCAATCCCGTCCTGAGCTTCCTCGGCCGACTCTTCTACCGCGTGCCGATCGGAGACTTTCACTGCGGGCTGCGTGGCTTCCGCAGGGAGTCCATCCGATCGCTGGGCCTGTCCACGCCGGGGATGGAATTCGCCAGCGAAATGGTGGTCAAGAGCGCACTCAACCGGCTCCGCATCGCTGAAGTGCCGGTCACGCTGTCGCCCGACGGACGCTCCAGGCCACCACACTTGCGAACATGGCGCGATGGTTGGCGCCATCTGCGCTTCCTCCTGCTCTATAGCCCCCGCTGGCTTTTCCTCATTCCGGGCCTGTTACTTGCCGTTGCCGGCATGCTGGGCATGGCCGCGATCGCGTTCCACTCCGTCGCGATCGGCAACCTGGGACTGGACATCCACACGCTCTCGTACGCGGGCGCCGCGATCACGCTCGGTGTGCAGATGGTCGTTTTCGCGATCCTGACCAAGCTGATGGGCGTTCGCAACGGCTGGCTTCCGATTTCCCCACTGCAGCAACGATGGCTGTCGCGACTCACGCTGGAACGATGCCTGATCGCATCGGCGTTGCTGTTCGCCACAGGCATCATGCTGTCGTTGCATGCCGTCTCGCTGTGGGCTGCCACCGACTTCGGCCCGTTGGCGCCAAGGGAAACGATGCGTTGGGTCATCCCGTCCGTCACGATGATGGCGGTAGCCGGCGAGGTTGGCCTGGCCGCGTTCTTCCTGGAAGCGCTCCGGCTCCCCTCGGAACGGCGTGAAGAACGTGTCTGACCAGCATGCCTTCGTCGTCCTCGCGTATGGACGCTCGCCTTACCTCGAGGAATGCCTTCGATCACTGGCGACGCAATCGCTACCATCGCGAGTGATCGTCAGCACCTCCACGCCCTTCGAGGGACTCGACGAACTGTGTCGCCGGCATGGAGCGGCCCTGCATGTACACGGTCCAAACCGTGGCATCGGCCCCGATTGGAATGCCGCGCTCAGAGCGGCGGGGGATGCGCGCCTGGTGACGCTCGCCCATCAGGACGACCTGTACCTGCCGGACTTCGTTCGCACGGTCGTGGACGCCCATGGCGCCACGCCGGCTGCGGCGTTCTCGTTCTGCGATTCGGAAGAAGTGTGGCCGGATGGGCGGGTGCGTACCTGGGGCTTGAATCACCGCATCAAGCGCCTCCTGATCGCAATGGCCACCTTTGGTGCGGGCACGATGCGCGGGCAGCTTCGTCGGCAGTTGCTGCTGGGGTTCGGCAACCCGATCATCTGCGCCACCGTCACTTTCGACCGGTCCGTCGCACCCACCTTCGCCTTTCGCGAGGATCTGCGCACGAACATGGACTGGCTGGCGTGGAGCACCTTGTCCCGCCATGCGCCCGTGATCCGCGTCCGGCGGGCATTAGTCCGCCGACGTGTTCACGAGGCCAGCGAGACGGCACGCTGCATTGTCGACGGGAGCCGGCTGGCCGAAGATAGGATGATCTTCGCGTCCCTATGGCCGTCCACCCTTGCGCGGGGCATCGCGGCGGTTTACCGCCTTTCCTATCGTGGATACCTGAGTTGAACGTCCTGACCTATCTGCTGATCGCCGTCAGCACGTTGTGCACGCTGTCGGCACAATTGATGCTGAAAAAGGTCATCGTGGACCCGGCGACCCGCGAGGCGATGGCCGCCGGCCCGACGAGCTTCATCCTCTCGGCCGCCATGCATCCTTTCACCTGGCTGGCACTTTGCCTGCAGGTGGGCGGCTATGTCGTCTGGTTCTTCGTGCTCAGTCGCGAGCGTCTTGCGGTGTCCTTCGCGCTTTCCGGCTCGCTCTTCTACATTCTCACGGCGCTTGCGGCCTGGCACTTCTACTCGGAAAGGCTCACGCCCTACCAGTGGTCGGGCATCATCTTCATTTCCATCGGCGTGATGCTCATCGCCCGGCAGGGCTGAAGGACGACTTTGGATACGCCACGGCTCACCTACGCGAATTTCGAGAAACTGCCGGTCCCTAGGCCGGTGGATCGCCTGGACTATATTTCCGGGGCATGCCGGGGCAAGTCGGTGCTGGACATTGGTTGCCTTGATGAAACCGCGCTGGTCAAGCGCGATACGCAGCACTGGCTTCACGGTCGGATAGGAAAGGTGGCCGAGCGGGTCCTGGGCGTAGACAACTCGCCCAAGGTTCCGGACGAGGGTCTCGTCTCGGGATCGAACAGTCGCATCGTTCGGGGCGATGCAACGCTTCTGGATCTGCACGCCTTCGGCTTCGACCGAGTCGACGTCGTGGTCGCCGGCGAATTCATCGAGCACATCGAGCATCCGCTCGAGTTCCTGCGCCAGATGACGCGATCGTTCGCCGGCAGCGAGATGCTCCTCTCGACACCGAATGGAATGAGTCTTTCCAACACGATGATGGGCGTGCTCGGAAGAGAGGTCCAACACCCGGATCATCTTCACAACTTCACGTTCAAGACGCTCAACACCCTCTGCCTGCGAGCGGGCATTCCGGGTTGGCGGATCATTCCGTACCACTTCTATGCAACCGAGATGATCCTCGGATCGTCCGGCCTGAAACGCGCCGGAACGCGCCTGGCTGCCTCATGCGTCAGGGGCGTGGAGCGGTTCACCCCCCTGTTAAGCTTCGGCTATATCGTTCACGCACGACTCTAGCCGCGTCGGCTCCCGGCGGCTGCAGGGGGCGCGCTGGGAACGCGGCTCGGCTGTACTGGCGATCCCGCTGCTGTTTTTCACGGCCGAGACGTGATGCCGCTCTCAGGCCCGGCCCTTGAAACACCCCATTCTGGGCGACTTGGAGTACATTGCAGACGGGGAAAACAGAAGGTCAACCATGTCCACGGTCGCCACGGCCAACCTGGTGGGGGTCACCGGTATTGCACGACGCCTGGTTCTGGACGGCGCGCTCGAAGAGCACGCCGCCCGTGAGGCCATGCGCGCTGCCAGCGCTGAACGCAAACCGATTGCCGCCTACCTGACCGAAAAACGGCTGGTCACGCCCAAGGCGATGGCCGCGGCCAACTCGGTCGAATTCGGCATTCCGATCTTCGACGCCGCCGCGCTCGACCCTTCGCAGATGGCCGTGCGACTGGTCAGCGAGGAACTGCTGCGCAAGCATCACGTGCTGCCGCTGTTCAAGCGCGGCGGCAAGCTGTTCCTCGGCGTCGCGGACCCCACCAACTCGCACGCGCTGGACGAAATCAAGTTCCACACGAACCTGACGATCGAGCCGATCCTGGTCGACCAGGACACGATCGTACGAAGCGTGGAGAAGGCCCTCGAACACACCGACGCGCTCGGCGATGCCGTGGGCGACGACGGCGAAGGTCTCGAAACGCTCGACGTCGGCAAGGACGACGATCTGTCCAGCGACAGCGGCGTTGACGCGAAAGGCGACGACACGCCTGTCGTCAAGTTCGTCAACAAGGTGCTGGTGGACGCGATCCGCCGGGGCGCATCGGACATCCATTTCGAGCCGTACGAAACCGAATACCGCGTGCGCCTGCGCATCGACGGCATCCTCAAGACGGTGGCGAAAGTCCCGGTCAAGCTGCAGGCGCGCATCGCCGCGCGCCTGAAGGTGATGGCGCAGCTGGACATCGCCGAGAAGCGCGTGCCGCAGGACGGCCGCATCAAGCTCAACCTGTCCAAGACCAAGCAGATCGACTTCCGCGTCAGCACGCTGCCGACGCTGTTCGGCGAGAAGGTCGTGCTGCGTGTGCTGGACGGCAGCGCCGCCAGGCTCGGCATCGACAAGCTGGGCTACGAGGACGACCAGAAGGACCTGTTCCTCGCGGCGATCCAGAAGCCCTACGGCATGGTGCTGGTCACCGGCCCCACCGGCTCCGGTAAAACCGTGTCGCTGTATACCGCGCTGAACATCCTCAACGACGACCAGCGCAACATCTCCACCGTCGAGGACCCGGTCGAAATCCGCGTGCCGGGCATCAACCAGGTGCAGATGAACGTCAAGCGCGGCATGACTTTCGCCGCCGCGCTGCGCAGCTTCCTGCGCCAGGACCCGGACGTGATCATGGTCGGCGAAATCCGCGACCTCGAAACCGCCGAGATCGGCATCAAGGCCGCGCAGACGGGCCACATGGTGCTGTCCACCCTTCATACCAACGACGCGCCGCAGACCATCGCGCGTCTGATGAACATGGGCGTGGCGCCGTACAACATCACCTCGTCGGTGACGCTCGTGATCGCCCAGCGACTGGCGCGCCGCCTGCACGACTGCAAGCGCGAAGTCGAACTGCCCGGGCACGCGCTGCTGGCCGAAGGCTTCTCGCAAGAGGAAGTGGCCGCCGGCCTGAAGATCTACGAGCCTGTCGGTTGCCCCGACTGCACCGAGGGCTACAAGGGGCGCACCGGCATCTACCAGGTGATGCCGATGTCCGAAGAGATCCAGGCCATCATCCTGGAAGGCGGCAACGCCATGCAGATCGCCGAAGCGGCGCAGAAGGCGGGCATCCGCGACCTTCGCCAGTCCGCCCTGCTGAAAGTAAAGAACGGCGTCACCAGCCTCGCCGAAATCAACCGCGTTACCAAGGACTAAGCCATGTCCGCTACCCGTACGATCTCCAAGACGCAACAGAACGCGCGACGCGTCGAGGCCATGCCCATGTTCGTGTGGGAAGGCACGGACAAGCGTGGCGTGAAGATGAAGGGCGAGCAGCAGGCGAAGAACGCCAACTTCGTGCGTGCCGAGCTGCGCCGCCAGGGCATCACGCCCGGCGTGGTGAAGGTGAAACCGAAGCCGCTGTTCGGCGGCGCCGGAAAGCGCATCACTCCGCTCGATATCGCCGTCTTCAGCCGCCAGATCGCCACGATGATGAAGTCGGGCGTACCGATCGTCGGTGCGCTGGAGATCATCGGCAACGGCCACAAGAATCCCAGGATGAAGCAGATGGTGAATGCCATCCGCTCGGACCTGGAGAACGGTTCGTCGCTCTATGAGTCACTGACCAAGCACCCGGTGCAGTTCGACGAGCTGTACCGCAACCTCGTCAAGGCGGGCGAGTCGGCGGGTGTGCTCGAGACCGTCCTCGACACTATCGCGACCTACAAGGAAAACCTGGAAGCACTGAAGGGCAAGATCAAGAAGGCGCTGTTCTATCCGGCCGCGGTGATCGCCGTGGCGATCCTGGTGAGCGCAATCCTGCTGATCTTCGTGGTGCCGCAGTTCAAGGAAGTATTCAGCAATTTCGGCGCCGACCTGCCTGCTTTCACGCTCATGATCATCGCCATGAGCGAGTTCATGATCAGCTACTGGTGGCTGATGCTGGTCAGCGTAATAGGCACTGGCGTAGCCTTCATCATGGCCAAGAACCGGTCATTGGCCTTCTCGCACTTCCTCGACCGCATGGTACTGAAGCTCCCCGTCATCGGCCAGGTGATGCACAACTCGGCCATCGCCCGTTTCGCCCGAACACTGGCAGTGACCTTCAAGGCGGGCGTGCCGCTGGTGGAGGCCCTTGACACCGTTGCGGGCGCCACCGGCAACACCGTCTACGAGAAGGCGGTGAAGCGCATTCGCGACGACGTATCGGTGGGCTACCAGGTCAACCTCGCGATGAAGCAGGTGAACCTGTTCCCGCACATGGTGATCCAGATGACCGCGATCGGCGAAGAAGCCGGTGCGCTGGACTCAATGCTGTTCAAGGTGGCCGAGTTCTACGAGCAGGAGGTCAACAACGCGGTGGATGCCCTGTCGAGCCTGATCGAGCCTATGATCATGGTGGTGCTGGGCGTGCTGATCGGCGGCATGGTGATCGGCATGTACCTCCCCATCTTCAAGCTCGGTGCGGCCATCTAACCTCGAACCTGCTCCTTAATGGCATTCCTCGATCAAAACCCCGCCATCGGTTTCCCGCTGGCGGCCGGACTCGGCCTGCTGGTCGGCAGTTTCCTCAACGTGGTCATCCTGCGGCTGCCCAAGCGGCTGGAATGGCAGTGGCGGCGCGACAGCCGCGAGGTGCTCGGCGAGCCCGACACCTACGATCCGCCGCCACCGGGGATCGTGGTCGAGCGCTCGCACTGTCCACACTGCAAGCACCAGCTGTCGTGGTACGAGAACATCCCGGTGTTCAGCTACCTCGCGCTGCGCGGGAAGTGCCGCAACTGCAAGGCGCCGATCTCCCCGCAATACCCGGCCATCGAGCTGCTGACGATGCTGCTGGTGGTCGCGAGCGTGTGGCGCTTCGGCTTCGGCTGGCAGGGTTTCGGCGCGATCGTCTTCACCTGCTTCCTGATCGTGCTGTCCGGCATCGACCTGCGCACGCAACTGCTGCCCGACCAGCTCACCCTGCCGCTGATGTGGCTGGGCCTGATCGCGGCATCGGACAACCTGTACTTCCCGGCCAAGCCGGCGTTGCTGGGCGCGGTGGCGGGCTACCTCAGCCTGTGGATCGTGTGGTGGCTGTTCAAGCAGCTCACCGGCAAGGAAGGCATGGGCCACGGCGACTTCAAGCTGCTGGCGGCCATCGGTGCCTGGACGGGGCTCAAGGGAATCCTGCCGACGATCCTGTTGTCGTCCGTCGTCGGCGCGATCGTCGGATCGGTCTGGCTGGCGATGAAGGGTCGCGACCGCGCGACGCCGATTCCGTTCGGCCCGTACCTCGCCATCGCCGGCTGGATCACCTTCTTCTGGGGCGACCAGCTGATCGGCTCGTACATGCAGATCGCCGGACTGAAATAGACGGGCACCGCTCGCGCCGGTTTACCCTAGCCGCCCCGGAGCGGCGCGCAGGTCCATGAGCGGATTCATCATCGGCGTTACCGGAGGCGTGGCCTCCGGCAAGAGCGAAGTCACGCGCCGCTTCGAGGCGCTGGGCGTCGTCGTCGCGGACGCGGACGTCGCCGCCCGCGAAGCGGTGTCCCCGGGTTCGGAAGGACTGGCCGAGGTGGTCGCGGGCTTCGGCGCCGACGTGCTCGCGCCCGACGGCAGCCTGGATCGCGCCGCGATGCGCCGCCACGTCTTCGGCGACGCCGCCGCACGCCGCCGCCTGGAAGCCATCATCCATCCCCGCGTGCGCGCGAGCCTGCGCGAGACCTCCGCCGCGGCGCCTGGGCCGTACGCGGTCGCCGCGATCCCGCTGCTGGCCGAAGGCGGCGGTCGTGCCGCTTATCCGTGGCTCTCGCGCATCCTCGTCGTCGATGTGTCGGTCGACGTGCAGCGCGCGCGCGTCATGGCGCGCGACCGCGTCGATGCGGAACTGGCGCAGCGGATGATCGCCGCGCAGGCCACGCGTGACCAGCGGCTCGCGATCGCGGACGACGTCATCGTGAATGACGGGCCGATCGAAGCACTCGCCGAGCATGTGGCGGCGCTGGATCGGCGTTACCGGTCGCTGGCTGCGGTCAGCGGATAGGATCCTGCGCCCCGCGCGCGCTCACGTCGAAGGCCACAAGCCCCGTATCGCCGCGATGCCCTGCGCGCCATGCGCACGGGCCTCCTCGACGTCGGCCGGGCCGAGGCCGCCGATGGCGTAGATCGGCAACGACACGCGTTCGCGCATCTGCGCGAAACCGTCCCAACCGATGCCTTCCACGCCCGGGTGGCTCGGCGTCGGCTTGATCGTGCCGAGCAGCGCGAAGTCGCATCCCATCGCCTCGGCGGCGAGCAGGTCCTCGACGTCGTGACAGGAGGCGGCCAGCGGCAGCCCGTCCGGAATGGGCCGGCCGGACAGCGCATGCAACTGGCGCCCCGGCAGATGCAGGCCGATGCCGAACTCCACCGCGAGCGTGGCGTCGCCATTCACCAGCACGTCGGCCCCGGCCTGCCGGCAGGCGTGCGCCGCGCGTGCGACGAGCGAACGCCAGCGTCCGTCATCCAGGCCCGTCGCGCGCAGTTGCACGCGACGAACGCCGTTCGCCAAGGCCTGTTCGAGCTGCGCCAGCCACGCGATGTCGCCGCCATCGGGCATTGGCGTCACCAGATACGTCGGCGGTTGCAGCAGCGCCGCGACGACGGGCCGGTCGGCCGGCGGCATCGAATAGCTCGCCAGCTTCTGCGGCGGCACCCAGACCAGCGCCTGCCCTTCCAGCCCGCGCGCGTGGCCGCGCCATGCGGCGATGACGCGCACGTCCAGGCGCAGGCGCTTGTCGGGATAACGCTGGGGGACATTGATCAGCGGCGCGCCGATGTCGACTTCGATGCCGAGCTCCTCGTGCAGCTCGCGCGCCAGCGCCGCTTCGGCGGATTCGCCGGGTTCGTGCTTGCCGCCGGGGAATTCCCACAGGCCCGCGAGGTCGCGGCCTTCGGTGCGCCGCGCGAGCAGCACGCGTCCGCGCGCATCGCGGATCACGCCCGCGACGACTTCGACATGACGCAACCCGGCGCCCGGCACGATGGCCGGCGGGGCGTCCTTCGAAGCGGTGATGCTCATCCATTCACCGGAACGCGTCGCGCATTCCGGCTGCCCTCCCCCGCGCGCGGGAGAGGGCCTGCGGAGTCGCTGCCGTCAGGCGATCTGCCCATGGCAATGCTTGTACTTCTTGCCGCTGCCGCAGGGGCAGGGATCGTTGCGGCCGACATTGGCGAACACATCGCCGCCCGCGCCCGCCTGTGCCTGCGCGGCTTCCTCGTCAGCGCCGTAGCCACCGGCGGAGGCGTGCTGGAACTGCATCTGCCGTGCCTGCGCCTCGGCGGCGGCGCGCTCCTGCGCTTCCATCGCGGCGATCTCCTCCTCGCTGCGGATGCGCACGCGCGCCAGCAGGGTCACGACTTCGCGCTTGACCTTCTCCAGCATCTCGGAGAACAGCTCGAAGGCTTCCTTCTTGTATTCCTGCTTGGGCTGCTTCTGCGCGTAGCCGCGCAGGTGGATGCCCTGGCGCAGGTAGTCCATGCGCGCCAGGTGCTCCTTCCAGTTCTGGTCCAGCACGTTGAGCATGATGTGCTTTTCCAGCAGGCGCATCGTCTCGCCGCCCAGCTGCGTCTCGCGTTGCGCGAAGTGACCTTCGACGGCTTCCTGCACGAGGCGCTCGATCGTCTCGGCGTCGACTTCCTCGCTCTTGCCGACGAAGTCGGCCAGCGACATCTGCACGCCGAACTCCGAGGCGAGCGTCGCTTCCAGGCCCTGCAGGTCCCACTGGTCTTCCACCGAGTTCGGCGGGACGAAGCGCGCCACCGTATCGGCCACCACGTCGCCGCGGATGCCCTCGATGTTCTCCTGGACGCTCTCGGCTTCCAGCAGTTCGTCGCGCTGGGCGTAGATCACCTTGCGCTGGTCGTTGTTGACGTCGTCGAAGTCCAGCAGGTTCTTACGGATGTCGAAGTTGTGGGCTTCGACCTTGCGCTGCGCGTTGGCGATCTGCTTGGTCACCAGCGGGCTTTCGATGATGTCGTCTTCCTTCAGGCCCATGCGCGCCATCACGCGCTGCACCCAGTCGGCCGCGAAGATGCGCATCAGGTTGTCTTCGAGCGACAGGTAGAAGCGCGAGGAGCCCGGGTCGCCCTGGCGGCCGGCGCGTCCGCGCAGCTGGTTGTCGATGCGGCGGCTTTCGTGGCGCTCGGTGCCGACGATGTGCAGGCCGCCGGCGGCCTTGACCGCTTCGTGGCGCGCCTGCCATTCGGACTTCAGGCGGGCCTTGGTGACTTCGTCGATCTCGCCGCCGTTGCGCGACTCATGCTCGGCGATCTCGTTCTCGAGCGAACCGCCCAGCACGATGTCGGTACCGCGGCCGGCCATGTTGGTGGCGATGGTGATCGCGCCCGGGCGACCGGCCTGCGCGACGATCTGCGCCTCGCGCTCGTGCTGCTTGGCGTTGAGCACCTCGTGGTGGATGCCGGCATCGCGCAGCTGCTGGCTGAGCATTTCCGACACTTCGATCGAGGTCGTGCCGACCAGCACCGGCTGCTTGCGCGCGTTGGCGTCCTTGATCTCGTTGAGCACCGCTCGGTACTTGCCGTTGCGGTTGAGGAACACCGCGTCGGGGTGATCCTTTCGCTGCACCGGCTTGTGGGTCGGGATCACGATGACTTCCAGGCCGTAGATGCTCTGGAACTCGTACGCTTCGGTGTCCGCCGTACCGGTCATGCCGGACAGCTTCTTGTACATGCGGAACAGGTTCTGGAAGGTAATGCTCGCCAGCGTCTGGTTCTCGCGCTGGACCGGCACGCCTTCCTTCGCTTCCACCGCCTGGTGCAGGCCGTCCGACCAGCGGCGGCCGGCCAGCGTGCGGCCGGTGAATTCGTCGACGATCACCACCTCGCCGTCGCGCACGATGTAGTCCACGTCGCGCTGGTAGATGGCGTGCGCGCGCATGGCGGCATTGAGGTGGTGCACGACGCTGAGGTTCTGCGCGCCGTACAGCGAATCGTCGTCGCCCTGCAGGATGCCGGCCTGGCGCAGCAGGTCCTCGGCGTGTTCCTGGCCGGCTTCGGACAGGTGCACCTGCTTGCTCTTCTCGTCGACCCAGTAGTCGCCTTCGCTGTCTTCCGTCGCCTGGCGCGACAGCTGCGGGACGATGCGGTTGACCTTGATGTACAGCTCCGGCGACTCGTCGGCCGGGCCGGAGATGATCAGCGGCGTACGTGCCTCGTCGATCAGGATCGAGTCGACCTCGTCGACGATCGCGTAATGCAGGCCGCGCTGGAAGCGGTCGTCCTTCGACAGCGCCATGTTGTCGCGCAGGTAGTCGAAGCCGAATTCGTTGTTGGTGCCGTAGGTGATGTCCGCGCCGTACGCCGCGTGCTTGTCGCCGTGCGGCATGCCCGGGTAGACGACGCCGACCGACAGGCCCAGCCAGTTGTACAGGCGGCCCATCCAGGCCGAGTCGCGGCGGGCGAGATAGTCGTTCACGGTGACGACGTGGACGCCCTTGCCTTCCAGCGCGTTGAGGTAGACCGGCAGGGTCGCGACGAGGGTCTTGCCTTCGCCGGTGCGCATTTCGGCGATCTTGCCCAGGTGCAGGACCATGCCACCGATCAGCTGGACGTCGTAGTGGCGCATGCCGAGCACGCGCTTGGATGCCTCGCGGCAGACGGCGAACGCCTCCGGCAGGATCCTGTCGAGCGATTCGCCATCGGCGATGCGCTTCTGGAACTCCGGCGTCTTGGCCTGCAGCTGCTCGTCGGAGAGCTTCTGCATCTCCGGCTCAAGTGCGTTGATCTTGGCGACGGAGCGTTGCAGTTGGCGCAGCAGGCGTTCGTTACGGCTGCCGAAAACGCGGGTAAGCAGGCTGTTGAGCATGGAGTGCGACTGGGTCCGTTGTAGCGGAACAGGGAAACCGGCGGCTGGACGCATCAGAGTCCGCGTCCGCCAGCGAGTTCCCCGAAGGAAGGCTCTGGCCGGCTCAAATGAAATCGGGGCGCCGCGCGCCCCGATCGTCTCGAGCCTGAACTGTGGCCACGCCGATTGTAGCGTGTGGGCGAGGGCGGGTGCTTGCAAGGCACCGCCTTGCACCGTCCGGGCGCCTGGAGCGTGTCGCGGAGGGCCCGGGATCCTCGTGAGGCGTCCGGTTGCCCCGAAGTCTCACCCATCCCTCCCCTGACGCCTACTTCAGCCCTTGATCTCCATCTTCAACGGCGACTGCTGGCTCAGGAACTTGCGGGGGTTCACGACCCGACCGTTCTCCCACACCTCGAAGTGCACGTGGGCGCCGGTCGAGCGGCCCGTGGAACCGGCCTTGGCGATTTCCTGCCCGGCGCGGACCAGCTCGCCGACCTTGCGGGTCAGGCGCGAATTGTGCGCGTAGCGTGTGACGTAGCCGTTGCCGTGATCCACTTCGATGACGTTGCCGTAGCCCGAGCGCACGCCCGAGTAGCTGACCACGCCGTCGGCCACCGCGAGCACCGGATCGCCGACGTTCGCCTTGAAATCGATGCCCTTGTGGTTGGCATGCCCGCCGCTGAAGGGGTCGGCGCGACCGCCGAAGCCGGAGGTGATGTAGCTGTTGGCGATCGGCTCGCGGCCCGGCACGGCGTTCATGTCGAGCTGGCGGTTGAACAGCAGCGATTCCAGCACGGACAGCTGCTCGCCCGACGCCTTGAACTGCGCGTCCAGCGTGGCCATGCCATCGTCCAGTTCGGACTTGGTCATGTCGCGCACGGGGCCGACACCACCGACGCCCACCGGCTTGTCGAAGTCGAACTCGCCGTCCTGGAGCTGGCCGATGCGGGTCAGGCGCTCGCCGAGGGCGTTGAGGCGGTTGGCCTCTGCCTGGAGCTCGCCCATGCGGGCGGCCAGGGCGTTGATTTCACGCTGGGCGTCGCGGCGGGTCGCTTCGATCAGCGCCTCCTGCCGGTCGGCCTTGCTGCGCAGGACGGCGTTGTCGGCCAGGCCGATGCCCGCGCCGAGCGCGGTGCCGGTGCCCAGCAGCAGCGCCATCGCCAGCGCGGGACGCTGCGCGCCCCAGTGGCCGGCGCGATGCAGCCAATGCGAGAGCTGCACGCGCGATTTGTTTAGGATGGTCGAATAAGTCATGTCCAGTTCTGATTCCAAGCCCAGGCCCCGCAAAGGCGGCCCCTCGACTCCACGCGCCGCGCTGGATGCGCTGCTCGCCGAGCCCGCTGGCGGTCCCGTACGACGTGCCATTTGGCTCGACGAACTGGACCAACGGTTTCGCCCGCTCCTCCCACCGTCGCTGGCCGCGCATGCGCGACTGGCCAACTACGAGCGGGGTGGCCGGCTCGTGTTTGTCGTCGATGCCCCGGTATGGCGGGCCAAGATGCGGCTCGCTGCCCCTGAACTGCTCGACGCGGCCCGTTCCATCGGGCTGGATGCGGCTGAACTCATCGTCAAAACGACAACGCCGGTGACTGCCTCCCCGCAATCGGACCGGAAAGCCAAACCCATCTCCGCCACTGCACTGCAGGCTCTGCAGGCAGCGCTGGATTCCCTGAAAGACCCGGATACTTCCGGCTCCCGGGATCCGACCTGAGATTTCTTCGCATCGGCTGAGGTGTCGCCATTGCGTCGATACGCCAGGGTCCGGGGCATGCTAAAGGGCTAACCCCTTGAATTTGTTAAGAGGTTAGAAACCTTTCGGAAATATTTGGTTAAAAAAAGGTTAAGGCGTCACGTGAAGTTCACGTCTGTGACGCCCGCCCAATTCATGAAAACGCTTGCGGCGTGTGCCCAGCCGCTTTGCGAACCGCGCTCAGGCGGTTGCCGGAATCCCGTAGGTGACAGGCGCGTCGTGGAGGTCGGACTCGGTGAAGCTGACCTCGTCCCAGGCCGAGCGCTCGGCGAGCAGCGCGCGCACCAGCTTGTTGTTGAGGGCGTGGCCGGACTTGTAACCGACATACGCCCCGATGATCGGACGCCCCGCCAGATACAGGTCGCCGACGGCGTCGAGGATCTTGTGGCGGACGAATTCGTCGGCGTAACGCAGGCCGTCGTCGTTCAGCACGCGGAATTCGTCCAGCACGATCGCGTTGTCCATCGAGCCGCCCAAGCCGAGGTTGCGCTCGCGCATGTATTCCAGGTCGCGCATGAAACCGAACGTGCGGGCGCGGCTGACTTCCTGGATGTAGTTGGCGGTGGAGAACTCCACCACCGCGCGCGACTGCGACGCCGGGATCGCCGGATGGTCGAACTGCACGGTGAAGTCGAGGCGGAAGCCGTCGTACGGCTCGAACCGCGCGACCTTGTCGCCCTCGCGCACTTCCACCGGCTGGCGGATGCGGATGAAGCGCTTGGGCGCGTCCTGTTCGAGGATGCCCGCCGACTGCAGCAGGAACACGAACGGACCGGAGGAGCCGTCCATGATCGGCACTTCGGCCGCGGACAGCTCCACATAGAGATTGTCGACGCCCAGGCCCGCCAGCGCGGACAGCAGGTGCTCGACGGTCTGGATCTTGGCCGGACCGCAGCTCAGGCCCGTGCAGAGCGTGGTCTCGGTGACCAGCTCGGCGCTCGCCGGCACTTCCACCACCGGGTCCAGGTCCACGCGACGGAACACGATCCCGGTATCGACCGGCGCCGGACGCAGCGTGAGAAACACCTTCTCGCCACTGTGCAGGCCCACGCCGGTGGCGCGGATCACGTTCTTGAGGGTGCGCTGGCGCAGCATGGGGGAACCTTGGGAGGCGGCGTTCTTCTTGTTACAGGTGTGTGCGACCGCAGGCGAATGCAAATGGTTCTCGCCTGAACGGCCGGCAAGAATAGCACCGCGAACGCTGAACCATGACGGAAACGAGTCACGGAAAGCCGGCGTCAAGACGGCCGGCCGGACCCGCCTGGGCGGACCGGCCGGCCCCTGCCCCACGAGGGGCCAGAAGGACGACGGCGACATGGCCTTCCCCGTCGCCGGGGAAGGCCGGGTGAAGCTCAGCGTCCGGCGGCGGGTTGAAGCGCCGCCGGACGAGGTACGTCAGTCAGCCTGGCGGCGCAGGAACGCGGGGATGTCCAGGTAGCTGCTGTCGCTGCCGAAGTCCGCCACGGCCGGCGTCGCCGCCGGTTCCGCGCTGCGGGCGCCGGCGCTGCCGCGCAGACTGTTGCCGAAGCTCGGGCGGGCCGACGGCATCTCGTCCATCGCCGAGAATTCCGGCTGGCCGGTCGTGGCGTTGCGCACCAGCGAGATCGGGGCGCGGTACGCCTCGCGCTCGTTGCCGCGCTGGCTCTGGCGGGCGACGGCCCGGTTCAGGCCCGTGGCGACCACGGTGACCTTCACCTCGTCCTGCATGTCCGGATCCAGCACGGTGCCGATGACGACGGTCGCGTCCTCGGAGGCGAAGTTCTCGATGGTGCGGCCGACTTCGTCGAACTCGGCCATCGTGAAATCCGGACCGGCCGTGATGTTGACCAGGATGCCGTTGGCGCCGGACAGGTTCACGTCGTCCAGCAGCGGGTTCTGGATCGCCGCTTCCGCCGCGGCCTGTGCACGATCGTCGCCGCGCGCGGCGCCCGTGCCCATCATCGCCAAGCCCATCTCGCTCATCACGGTGCGCACGTCGGCGAAGTCGACGTTGATCAGGCCCGGACGCACGATCAGGTCGGCGATGCCCTGCACGGCGCCGAGCAGCACGTCGTTGGCGGCGCGGAAGGCCTGGATCATCGTCGCGTTGCGACCCAGTACGGTGATCAGCTTCTCGTTCGGGATGGTGATCAGCGAGTCGCAGTGGTGGCTCAGTTCCTCGATGCCCTTCAGCGCGACCTGCATGCGGCGACGGCCTTCGAACGGGAACGGCTTGGTGACCACGGCCACCGTCAGGATGCCCATCTCCTTGGCCAGCTGCGCCACGACCGGCGCAGCGCCGGTGCCGGTGCCGCCGCCCATGCCGGCGGTGATGAACACCATGTCGGCGCCGGTCAGCGCGTCCATGATGCGTTCGCGGTCTTCCAGCGCGGCCTGGCGGCCGACTTCCGGATTCGCGCCTGCGCCCAGGCCCTTGGTGACGTTGCTGCCGAGCTGCAGTTGCAGCTTCGCGCCGCAGTTCTTGATGGCCTGCGCGTCGGTGTTGGCGGTGATGAATTCCACGCCATCGACGTTGCCGCTGACCATGTGCGCCACGGCGTTGCCGCCGCCGCCACCCACGCCGACCACCTTGATGACCGCGTTCGGGGCCATTTTTTCAACCAGTTCGAAATGTGCCATGTCGTCGTCCTCGTTATGTAGTGCTAGTTATTTGCTGTGCTTTCGAATCGTCGTAGTGCCGGAACCGCAAGTACTGCCGTCATCGCCTCGCCTGCCCGCTCGATCCAGGCCCTGCCCGGATCGGGAACCGGCGTCGGCCCATGCCGCGTCGATTCCTTGAAAACCCCTGGTCGCCGCGTCGTCAGAACTCGCCGCGATACCAGTTCTTGATCTTGTTGAAGAAGCTGCCCGCGCGGCCGGTTGGGATCACCGGGCGGCGCGGGTTCTCGATCTGGCTGCCCATCAGCAGCAGGCCCACGCCGGTCGCGTGCACCGGGTTGCCCACCACCTCGCCAAGACCGGTCACGTGCTGCGGAATGCCCACGCGCACCGGCATCTGCAGCATTTCCTCGGCCAGTTCGACCACGCCTTCCATCTTCGCGGCGCCGCCGGTGAGCACCATGCCGGCGCGCACGTGCTGCTCGAAGCCGCTGCGGCGCAGCTCGGCCTGGATCATTTCGAAGATCTCCTCGTAGCGCGCCTGCACGGCCTGCGCGAGCGAGGCGCGCGGCATGCGGCGCGGCGGGCGATCGCCGACGCTCGGAACCTGGATGGACTCTTCCGCCGTCGCCATCTGCGCCAGCGCGCAGGCGTAGCGCACCTTGATCTGCTCGGCTTCCGGCGTCGGCGTGCGCAGCATGTGCGCGATGTCCTCGGTCACCTTGTCGCCGGCGATCGGCAGGCTCGCGCTGTGTGCGATCGCGCCGCCGACGAACACCGCGATGTCGGTCGTACCGGCACCGATGTCGACCAGCACCACGCCGAGCTCGCGCTCGTCGCTGGTGAGCACGGCCTGGCTGGAGGCGAGCACGCTGAGGATCAGGTCGTCAACCTGCAGGCCGCAGCGCTGCACGCACTTGCTGATGTTCGCTGCCGCCGACTGCGCGCACACGACCAGGTGCGCGTGCACTTCCAGGCGCACGCCGGTCATGCCGACGGGATTGCGGATGCCTTCCTGCGAATCGTCGAGCACGTAGTCGCGCGGGATCGCATGCAGGATCTTCTGGTCGGCCGGGATCGCGACGGCCTTGGCCGCTTCGAGCACGCGATCCAGGTCGCCGTAAGTGACTTCGCCGTCGCGGATCGGTGCGATGCCCTGCGAGTTGCGGCACTGCACGTGGTTGCCGGAGATCGACGCGTAGACCGAACGGATCTCGCAGCCGGCCATCAGCTCGGCTTCCTCGATGGCGCGCTGGATCGACTGCACGGTGGACTCGATGTCCACCACGACGCCGCGCTTGAGGCCGCGCGATTCGTGCGAGCCGATACCGATCACCTCGATCGGGTTGCCCGGCGAGTATTCACCCACCAGCGCCACCACCTTCGAGGTGCCGATGTCGAGGCCGACGATCAGCGACTTGTCACCCTTGCGATTCATAACAACACGCTCATGATTGTCCCTGCTGCTGCGGTACTGCCGCCGGCGCCGGCACGGGCGCCCACGTCAATGCAAAACCATTGGTGTAACGAAGGTCGGCGAGCTTGAGCACCTGCGCCTGCTGCGTGAGCAGCTGCGGCAGCAGGCGCACGAAACGCGACAGGCGTGCACGCGCCTCGCTGCGACCGACCACGATGCGCGCACCGTTGTCGAGGCCGAGCGTCCAGCTGCCGCGCGGATCGAGGCCGACTTCGCGCACTTCAAGACCGATCGGCGCGAACATCGCGCGCGATTCGTTGTAGAGCTCGACGACTTCACTGACGCGCGCTTCGGGACCGCCGAGCAGCGGCAGCCCCTTCGGCACGTCGATGCCCTTCGCCGGGAAAAGCCTGCCCTGCTCCGACAGCAGCATCCCGCCGCTCCAGCGTGCGAACGGGCGGTGTTCGAACACCGTCACTTCCAGCACATCGGGCCAGCGCTTGCGCACTTCGGCGCGCTCGACCCACGGCAGCTTCGACACCGCGTCCTGCGCGCCCGCCAGATCCACCGCGAAGAAGCCGCGCTGCGCGTACGGCAGCAGCGTCTTCTGCAGCAGCACGCCATCGACGCGCTCGAACTGGCCCGTCGCGCGCAGCTTCGTCAGCGGCCAGTGCGACGCGCCGATCCAGCCGTTGAGCACGGCCACGACCGGCAGCGCGACCAGCGCCAGCGCGAGGATCCATCCGACGAGGCGAAGCATGGCGTTCACGCCAGCGCACCTCCCGCGTTCGTGTCGTCGGCCAGGCTGGACTCGAGCACGCGCCAGCACAGCTCGTCGAACTCGATGCCGATCTGGCGCGCGGCCTTGGGCACCAGCGAATGACTGGTCATGCCCGGCGCGGTGTTCACTTCGAGCAGGTACAGCTGGCCGGTCGCGCGATCGCGCATGAAGTCCACGCGACCCCAGCCGCGGCAACCGGCTGCGACGAAGGCCTCCGCCGCGATGCGGCCGATCTCCGCTTCCTCCGAGCCTTCCAGGCCGGGGCACAGGTACTGCGTGTCGTCGGAAATGTACTTGGCGTGGTAGTCGTACCACTCGCCCTTCGGGACGATGCGGATCGACGGCAGCGCGATGTCGTTGAGCACCGGCACGGTGAGTTCCTCGCCGACGATCAGCTGCTCCATCAGCATCTCGCCCGGATAGTTCGCGGCGAGTTCGACGGCGGCATCGAGGTCGGCGTCGCTCAGCACGCGCGACACGCCGACGCTGGAGCCTTCGCTCGACGGCTTGATGAATACCGGCAGCCCGAGCTCGCGCGCGGCGGAGTGCACGTCACTGCCCTTCGCCAGGCGCACGTAACGCGGCGTCGGCAGGCCGATGGCGAGCCACACCTGCTTGGTGCGGATCTTGTCCATCGTCAGCGCCGAACCCAGCACGTCCGAACCGGTGTACGGAACGCCGAGCGCTTCGCACAGGCCCTGCAGCACGCCGTCTTCGCCGCCGCCCTTGTTGCCGTGGAGGATGTTGAACACGCGATCGACGCTGTCGGCGCGGATCGCGTCGATCAGCGCCGGGATGCCATCGACGGCGAACGCATCGACGCCGCGCGAGCGCAGCGCTTCGAGCACGTTGCGGCCCGAGTCCAGCGAGACCTCGCGTTCGGCGCTGGTGCCGCCCATCAGCACGGCGACGCGACCGAACGCGGCCGGATCGGTGATGCGGGTCGGACCGAGTTTCGCCGCTGCGGACTGCAAGCTCACTTCTTCTCTCCGTTGGATGCGTTGAAGCCGTTCGCAGCGATCTGCTGCGCGGCGTAGCCGATGTCGCCCGCGCCCATCATCAGCAGCAGGTCGCCATCGTTGAGGACGTCGGGCAGCACGCTCGACAGATCTGCCGCGCCGCTGACGACCACCGGATCGATGCGGCCGCGCGCGCGGATCGCGCGTGCCAGCGACTTCGCGTCGGCACCGGCGATCGGCGCCTCGCCGGCCGGGTACACCTCGGTCAGCACGAGCACGTCGACTGTCGAGAGCACCGCGGCGAACTCGTCGAACAGATCGCGCGTGCGGCTGTAGCGATGCGGCTGGAACGCGACGACCAGCCGCTTGTCCGGCCAGCCACCGCGTGCAGCGGCGAACACCGCATCCAGTTCCTTCGGGTGATGGCCGTAGTCGTCGACCAGCTGCACCGTCGCGCCCTTCGACGTGGTCGGGCTTGCAAGCAGGTTGAAGCGGCGACCGACGCCGGCGAAGTTCTGCAACGCGCGGGCGATCGCATCGGCCGCGACACCCAGCTGCCACGCGACAGACGCCGCGGCCAGCGCGTTGAGCACGTTGTGGCGGCCCGGCAGAGCGAGCGTGATCGGCGTGCGCGTCGCATCGGGCAGGCACAGCGTGAAGCGCATGTTCGGGCCGTCCTGCTGCACGTCCTCGGCGCGCACGTCGGCTTCGATGCTGAAGCCGTACGTCATCACGTGGCGCGGCGTCTTTTTCGCGAGCGCGGCGACTTCCGCATCGTCGATGCACAGCACCGCCAGCCCGTAGAACGGCAGGCGATGCATGAATTCCTCGAACGCCGCCTGCACGCGGGCGAAATCGCCGCCGTAGTTTTCCAGGTGATCTGCGTCGATGTTGGTGACGATGGCGATCTGCGGATTCAGGCGCAGGAAGCTGCCGTCGCTTTCGTCGGCTTCGGCCACGAGCCATTCGCCCGTGCCGAGGCGCGCGTTCGCGCCGGCTGCGAGCAGCTGGCCGCCGATCACGAACGTGGGATCGATGCCGCCTTCGGCGAGCACGCTGGCCGCGAGCGAGGTCGTCGTGGTCTTGCCGTGCGTGCCGGCCACCGCGATGCCGCGCTTGAAGCGCATCAGCTCGGCAAGCATTTCCGCGCGCGGCACGACCGGGATGCGCTGCGCGCGCGCTTCCATCAGCTCCGGGTTGTCGGGCTTGATCGCGCTGGACACCACGACGCAGTCGGTGCCGAGCACGTTCGCCGCGGCGTGGCCCTTGTTCACGGTGACGCCGAGCGAGGCGAGACGGCGCGTCACCGCGTTGTCGGCGTTGTCCGAACCCGACACCTGGTAGCCGAGCGTGCACATCACTTCGGCCAGGCCGCTCATGCCCACGCCGCCGACGCCCACGAAGTGGACGCGCGGGAAGGCTTTGGCGAGGTCGCCGGTGTGCTGCAGGCGGCGACGCAGGGCCGTACTCATTCGACTTGCTCCAGAACCAGTTGTGCGACGCGTTCGGCTGCGTCGGGTTTGGCGATCGCGCGCGCGGCCTGCGCCATCTGCAGCAATGCGCCGCGTTCGCCGAGGATTTCGAGGGTGGCCGACAGACGCTGCGCCAGGTCGCCCGCCGTGCCCTGCGGCACGAGGTGCGCGGCGCCGCGATCGACGAGGTATTGCGCGTTCTTGGTCTGGTGGTCGTCCACCGCCTGCGGGAACGGCACCAGCACGCTGCCGACGCCGACCGCGCAGAGTTCAGCCAGCGTCAGCGCGCCGGCGCGGCACACGACGATGTCGGCCCACGCGTAAGCGGACGCCATGTCGGCGATGAAAGGTTCCACCGACGCCTGCACGCCCGCTTCGGCATACGCGCGCTCGGCTTCTTCGCGCAGCTTCTCGCCACACTGGTGGCGCACTTCGCACTGGATGCGGCCACGCAGGCCGGCGACGGCCTTCGGCACGGCGGTATTCAACGCGCGCGCGCCCTGGCTGCCGCCGAGCACGAGTACGCGCAGCGCGCCGGTGCGTCCGGCGAAACGCTGCGCCGGCGGCGCGACCGCGGCGATCTCGGCACGCACCGGATTGCCGACAACTTCCTCGTTCGGGAACGTGTCCGGGAAGCCCGTCAGCACGTGGCGCGCGAAACGCGCGAGCACGCGGTTGGTCAGGCCCGGCGCGCGGTTCTGTTCGTGCACGATCAGCGGGATGCCAGCAAGCTTCGCCGCAAGACCGCCCGGCCCCGCTGCATAGCCGCCGAAGCTGATCACCGCGCGAGGCTGGCGCTCGCGAAGCGTCTGCATCGCGGCGCGCACGGCGCCGATGAGGCGGAACGGCGTGGCCAGCAGCGTCGCGACGCCCTTGCCGCGCATGCCGCGCACGGCGATGGTGTCGATGGCGATGCCGTGCTGCGGGACCAGGCGCGTCTCCATGCCGCCTTCTGCACCGAGCCACAGCACCGGGACGTTGCGCTCGTTCAGCGCCTTCGCCACGGCGAGACCCGGAAAGATGTGCCCGCCGGTACCGCCGGCGAGGATCATCACCGGATGCAGGTCGGAGTCGGTCGCGGCGTGCATCACGCGATCCTCCCCAGCGTCGGCTCGACGCGCTGCTGCAGGCGGCTGGTGCCGCGTGACGTCGCTGCCGACGCCACGGGCGCGGGCTTGCGTGACGGCATCGGCGCGGCGGCCGGCGACGGTGCGCCCGGATCGTTCGCGGCCGACGGCGGCGCGGTCTCGTTGCGCACGCGCGCCACCTGGCGCTGCGCGCGATCGAGTTCGTACGACACGCGCAGCAGCAGACCGAGCGCGGCGCAGGTCATGATCACGCTGGAACCGCCGTAGGAAATCATCGGCAGCGTGAGACCCTTGGTCGGCAGAAGACCGAGGTTCACGCCGATCGAGACGAAGCTCTGCAGGCTCATCCACAGCGCGATGCCGAACGCGCAGTAGCCGGCGAAATGGCGGCGCATCTCCACGCATTTCAGGCCGAGCCAGAACGCGCGACCGGCGAGTCCCGCGTACAGACCGACGACGAGGCACACGCCGAGGAATCCGAACTCCTCCGCGATCACCGCCATGATGAAGTCGGTGTGCGCTTCGGGCAGGTACGAGAGCTTCTGCACCGATGCGCCCAGGCCCACGCCGAGCCATTCGCCGCGACCGACCGCCATCAGCGCGTTGGTCAGCTGGTAACCGGTCTTGAACGGGTCCTGCCACGGGTCGAGGAACGAGGTCAGGCGCACGACGCGGTAAGGCTCGGCGATCGCGACGATCGCCAGCACCGGCAGGCCGATCAGCACCGGCCCGAACATGCGCGGCATGTTCACGCCGCCGAGTACCAGCATGCCGGCGGTGATCGCCAGCAGCAGCGACGACGAACCGAAGTCCGGCTGCAGCAGCAGCATGATGACCAGGGCGACGGCGACGCCGATCGGCTTGAGCATCGCGCCCCAGGTCGCGGTCACTTCCTCGCTGTAACGCTTGAGGTAGCTTGCCAGCCAGACGATGTAGAGCAGCTTCACCGCTTCCACGGCCTGGAAATTCGAGACGCCCAGGTTCAACCAGCGGCGCGCGCCGTTCACGCTGCGTCCGATGCCCGGCAAGAACACCGCGATCAGCAGCACGAAACACACCAGCAGCAGCCACTGGTTGTGCTGCTCGATGGTCTTCAGTTCCGTGCGCATCACCCACAGCGCGCCGACCACGCCGATGGCGAGGAAGACGATGTGGCGGGTGAGGAAGTAGAACGGGCCGACGTCGTGGCCGTCGGCGACGCCGATCGAGGCCGAGCCGACCATCACCACGCCCAGGCACGCGAGCGCGCACGAGATGCCGAGCAGCCACGGATCGAAGTGGCCGCCGATCGCCTCGAGTCGTGTCGCCTGGCGCGCGGATTCGCTCATCAACGCACCTTCAGCGTCGCAAGGCCGACGAGGACGAGCACGACGGAGATGATCCAGAAGCGCACGATCACGCGCGGCTCCGGCCAGCCCTTGAGCTCGAAGTGGTGGTGGATCGGCGCCATGCGGAACACGCGCTTGCCGGTGAGCTTGAACGAGGCGACCTGGATCATCACCGAGAGCGTTTCGATGACGAAGATGCCGCCCATGATCACCAGCACCAGTTCCTGGCGCACGATCACCGCGATGGTGCCGAGCACGGCGCCGAGCGCGAGCGCACCGATGTCGCCCATGAACACCATCGCCGGATAGGTGTTGAACCACAGGAAGCCCAGGCCCGCGCCGGCGATCGCCGCGCAGATGATCACCAGCTCACCCGCTCCGGGGACGGCGGGAATCTGCAGGTACTTCGAGAATTCCGCATGGCCCGATGCGTACGCGAAGATGCCCAGCGCGCAGGCGACCAGCACGGTGGGCATGATCGCCAGGCCGTCCAGGCCGTCGGTGAGGTTCACCGCGTTGGAAAAGCCGACGATCCAGAAGTACGCGATCGCGACGAAGCCGATGCCCGCCAGTGGCAGCGCGATCGACTTGAAGAACGGCACGTAGAAGGTCGTCGCCGTCGGGACGTCGGCGAAGAACCACAGGTACAGGCCGGCGCCGAGGCCGAAGATCGATTGCAGCAGGTATTTCCACCGCGACTTCAGACCGTTGGGATCGCGCCGCACGATCTTGATCCAGTCGTCGTACCAGCCGATCGCGCCGAAGGCGAGCATCACCAGCAGCACGATCCACACGTACTTGTTGCGCAGGTCGCCCCACAGCAGGACCGAGGCCATCACCGTGAACAGGATCAGCGCACCGCCCATGGTCGGCGTGCCGGCCTTGGAGAAGTGCGACTGCGGGCCTTCCTTGCGGATCGGCTGGCCGCCCTTGAGCTGGCCGAGCTTGCGGATCACCGCAGGGCCCCACCACAGCGACAGCGCGAGCGCGGTCAGCGCGCTGAGGATGCCGCGGAAGGTGAGATAGCCGAACAGGCCGAACAGGCTCTGCAGTTGTTCGAGCCAACGCGTGAGTTCAAGCAGCATGGGTTCCCCCTTCTTGCGGGCCCACGAGCGCGGCCACGATCCTGTCCATCGCGCTGCCGCGCGATCCCTTTACCAGTACGCGCACGCCTTCGCGCAGTTCGTTCCGCAGCACGCCGGCCAGCGCGTCGTGCGTTTCGAAATGCGTGGCGCCTTCGCCGAACGCCTGCGACGCCGCGGCGCTGTACGCGCCGAGCGTGAGCAGCCGGCGGATGCCGGCGCCCTTCGCGCGGCGTCCGGCTTCGGCGTGCATCGCTTCGGCATCGGCACCGAGTTCGCGCATGTCGCCCAGTACCAGCCACGCTTCGCCACCGCCAGCGGCGAGGGTGTCGATCGCCGCGGCGAGCGACCCCGGGTTGGCGTTGTAGCTGTCGTCGATCAGCACCGCGCCGTTGCCGAGGCGATGGGTGATCAGGCGGCCCGCGACGGGCCTGGCGGCGTTGAGGCCTTCGGCGACCTGCTGCAGCGACGCGCCCACGCTCAGCGCGAGTCCGGCCGCGGCGAGCGCGTTGCTCACGTTGTGGCGGCCCGGAAGCGCGAGGGTGATGTCCGCATCGCCCTGCGGCGTAACCAGCGTGAAGCTGGAACCGTCGATGGTCGCGCGGATGTCGCGCGCGGTCAGGTCGGCGCTGGCTTCCAGGCCGAAGCGCAGCAGCCTGCGGCCATGCGCGCGCTCGGCGAAGTACGGTGCGAACGCGTCGTCGGCGTTGATCACCGCCACGCCCTCGCCCGGCAGCGCGTCGTAGATCGCGGCCTTGGTGTCGGCCACGCCAAGCAGGCTGCCCATGCGTTCCAGATGGCCCGGCGCGATGTTGTTCACGATGGACACATCGGGGCGCACGACATCGGTGAGGTACGCGATGTCGCCCGGCTTGCCGGCGCCCATTTCGTAGATCGCGAACTGCACGTCCTCGGGCGCGTCGATGACGGCGAGCGGCAGGCCGATCTCGTTGTTGCGGTTGCCCGGCGTCGCGTACGTCCTGCCAACGCGCTCGAGGATCGCCAGCGTCAGCGCCTTCACGCTGGTCTTGCCGTTGCTGCCGGTGATCGCGACGACCTTCTGCGCGCCGCCCTGTTCGAGACGCTCGCGATGCACGGCGGCCGCGAGATCGGCCAGCGCGCGTTCGGTGTCGGCGACGACGACCTGCGGCACCGACGCGTCGACTTCCCGCGACACCAGCGCCGCGGCGACGCCGGCCTGCGCGGCCTTCGCGACGTGGTCGTGTCCGTCGAAGCGTTCGCCCTTCAGTGCGACGAACAGCGCCGCGCCGCCTTGCGGCAACGCGCGGGTGTCGGTCGCGATGGCATCGACCGTGCGGTCGTCGCCGACCAGGCGGCCGTGCGTCATGCGGGCGATGTCGGAGAGCATGCGCGCCTTCATGGCTGCTCCTCCGCATCCTGCGGACGCAGCACTCGCACATCCATGTGCTTCGCCCCCAGCGCCGCGCGCGCGAACTGCGTGTCGTCGAACGGATGCTGCACGCCCTGGATGTCCTGGTAAGGCTCGTGGCCCTTGCCGGCCACCAGCACGATGTCGTTCGGCCCCGCCTCGCCCACCGCATGCGCGATCGCCGCCGCGCGGTCGCGCTGCACGGTGACGCGTTCCGGATGCGCGAAGCCGGCCATGATGTCGGCCACGATGACGTCGCCGTCCTCGAAGCGCGGGTTGTCGTCGGTGACGATCACCTCGTCGGCATGCGCTTCGGCGATCGCCGCCATCTGCGGACGCTTGCCGCGATCGCGATCGCCGCCGCAGCCGAACACGCAGACCAGCTTCGCCTGCACGTGCGCACGCAGCGAGGAAAGCGCCTGTTCCAGCGCGTCGGGCGTGTGCGCGTAATCGATGACGACCAGCGGAGCGCGACCGTCGCCGCCGAGGCGGTTCATGCGGCCATGGATCGGCTGGAGCTTCGCAAGCGTCCCGGCGACCTGCGCCGGCCGGTCGCCCAGCGCGAACAGCACGCCGGCCACCGCAAGCAGGTTGTCGACGTTGAAGCGGCCCAGCAGCGGCGACTGCACCGGGTGCGACTCGCGATCAACGACCAGGTCGAAACCGATGCCGGCGTTGTCGAAACGCAGGTTGCGCGCCTGCAGCGTCGCTGTCGCATCGCCGCGCGAACTGACGCCGATCGCACGCACGCCCTGCGGCAGCGTGGCGATGAGCTCGCGACCGAACGCGTCGTCGAGGTTGATCACGGCGGCCTTCAAACCGGGCCACGCGAACAGGCGCGCCTTGGCGGCGCCGTAGGTCGCCATGTCGCCGTGGTAATCGAGATGATCGCGCGTGAGATTGGTGAACACCGCGACATCGAAATGCACGCCGTCTACGCGGCCCTGGTCGAGCGCGTGCGAACTGGCTTCCATCGCGATGGCCTGCGCGCCGTCGTCGTGCATCGTCGCGAGCAGTTCGTGCGTTTGCAGCACCAGCGGCGTGGTGAAGCCGGTCGGCACCACGTGGCCATACAGCCCGGCGCCGAGCGTGCCGACGCTGCCGCTGACGACGCCGCGCGCATGCCACGCCTGCGTGAGCAGCTGCACGGTCGAAGTCTTGCCATTGGTGCCGGTGACGCCGACGACGGTCATCGCCTCGGTCGCGCGGCCGTGGAAACGGTCGCCCATCTCGCCCAGGCGCGAACGCAGCCCGGGCACGGCAATGGCATCGCCCGGCGCGGGCAGATCGTCGGGCGCCGGCGGTTCGAACAGGATCGCCGCCGCGCCCGCCGCGCGCGCCTGGTCGACGAAGCGCAGCCCATGCGCGCCGAAACCGGCGATCGCGACGAAGGCATTGCCCGGACGCACGGCGCGGCTGTCGAGCACCAGGCCGGTGATGGTCAGATCGGCAGGAATCCCGGCGACGTCCGGCAGCAGTTCGGCCAGCGGCATGAGGCGGCTCATCGCGCACCTCCGGGCGGGCTGATCATGCCGACCGGCGCGGGCAGCGCGGCGGAGGCATGCGTCGGCGACGGCAGGACGGTACCGGTCGGCTTGCCGCCGTTCTGCCTGGCGCGCTTGGCTTCGGCGGCGGCCTGTGCGGCCATCCAGGTGTCGATGTCGTCCGGCGCCACGTCCATCAGGCGCAGCGAACCTTCCATCACGCTCTTGAACACCGGACCGGAGACGTAGCCGCCGAAGTAGCCCTTCGCCGGATCGGGATCGTTGATCACCACCACCATCGAGAAGCGTGGGTTGTTCACCGGCACGACGCCGGCGAAGAACGACACGTAGCGGCGCGAATAGCCGCCGGACGCGTTGAACTTGCGCGCGGTGCCGGTCTTGCCGGCGACGTGGTAGCCCAGGATCGCCGCCTGCGTGGCGGTGCCGCCGGACTCGGTCACGGTCTGCATCATGCGCATGATGGTTCCGGCGATGGCCGGGTCGAGCACCTGCACCGGCTCGTGCCGCTCGCCCTTCACGAACGTCGGCGCGACCAGCTTGCCGCCGTTGCCCAGCGCGGCGTACGCCTGCGCGATCTGCAACGGCGTGGCCGACAGGCCATAGCCATAGGACATCGTCTGCTTGGTCGTGCCGCTCCAGCGTGAAGGCGGCGCGAGCACGCCGGACGATTCACCCGGGAAGCCGCTGTGGGTCTTGCGGCCGTAGCCGAAGCGCTTGAGGAACTCGTAGTACTCCTGGCTCGGGATCTTCGCGACGATCTTCGCCGCGCCGACGTTGGAGCTCTTGGTGATCACGCCCGTGGTGTCGAGCATGCCGTAGTTGCGATGGTCGGTCGTGCGGAATCTGCCGTTCGGCATCCAGCCCGGGTTCGTGTCGAACATCGTGTGCGGCGTGATGACGCCCGCCTCCAGCGCCGCGGCGACGGTCAGCGGCTTCATCGTCGAACCCGGCTCGATCACGTCCGTCACCGCGCGGTTGCGGTGCGTGTCGGGATTGCCGACGCCCACGGCGTTCGGGTTGTAGGTGGGCAGGTTCGCCATCGCCAGCACTTCGCCGGTCGCGATGTCGAGCACGACGGCCGAGCCGCTGCTGGCGCCGGTGCGCTCCAGCGCGCCGCGCAGTTCGCGCATCGCCAGGAACTGGATGCGGCGGTCGATGGTGAGCGTGAGGTCGCGACCGGGCTCGGCGGCCTTCACCAGGTCCACGCTCTCGACGATGCGGCCGGCGCCGTCGCGGATCACGCGCTTGGCGCCGGGCTTGCCGCGCAGCCAGTCGTCGAACGCGAGCTCCAGCCCTTCCTGGCCGAGATCGTCGATGTTGGTGAAGCCCAGGATGTGCGCCATCGCTTCGCCCTGCGGGTAGAAGCGGCGGAATTCGCGCTGCGAGAACACGCCGGGGATCCTGGCGGCGAGGATGCGCCTGGCTTCGTCCGGGTTGATGCGGCGCTTGAGGTAGACGAATTCCTTGCCGGCGCGCTGGCTGAGCTTGCGCGTCAGCGCGTCCGGCGGGACGCCCAGCGCACGCGCGAGCTGCGGGATGCGTTCGGGATTCTTCAGCAGTTCCTGCGGGTTCGCCCAGATCGACTCGACCGGCGTGGACACCGCGAGCGGCTCGCCGTTGCGGTCGGTGATCATGCCGCGCGAGGTCGGGATCGGGATCTCGCGCAGCGAGCGCGCATCGCCCTGCTGGCGGTAGAAATCGTTGCTGATGACCTGCAGGTCCAGCGCGCGGCCGACCAGCGCGATCGAGCACAGCCCCAGCGCGCCGCCGACCAGCAGCAGGCGGTTGCGCAGGTTGAATGAGGCGCGGCTGCGACCCTTGCCGGCGGCGCCGCGATCGTTGCCGCCGCCGAACTTCTCGCGCAGCGCGAGCACGGCATCGAGCGGGCCGCTGCGACCGGAGGCATTGCGCGGATTGCGGGAGGCGCCGCTCATGGACGGATCACCACGGTTTCGGCGCCTTCCGGGAACTTCATGCCCAGGCGGTCGCGTGCGACCTGGTCGATGCGGTTGCTTTCCGACCACGTCGCCTGTTCGAGCTGGAGGCGGCCGAATTCGATGTTGAGTTCGTCGCGCGCGCGCTCCAGCCGGCTCAGCTGCACGAACAGCTGGCGATGCTGGTGGCGCGCCTGCACGACGGCCAACGCCGAGACGACGTTGGCCACCACCAGGACGCTCAGCAGCAGCCGGGTGATGCTCATGGCTGAGCTCCCGCGTGCGGACGTGGCACGTGCATGCGCGGAGCGCGCGCCTGCGCCCCAGCCGGGAATCGGGTGCGGGGAAGAGTCGATCGCCGGAGCACCGGCTCGCCGGGCGCCATCGCTTCCCACCGGTCTCCACGGCCCGTTTCCGGCTGTGCCGTGTCGGAGACGCCGTCCGATGCGTTCGCGCCTTCCCCGTTCCCGATTCCCAGCTTCTCCGCCACGCGCAGCACCGCACTGCGGGCACGCGGATTCGCCGAGGTTTCCTCGTCCGTCGCCTTCTGCGCCGAACCGATCGCACGCAGCACCGGCGTGAACGCCGCTTCCACCGGCATGCGGCGGTTGGCCGGCGGCGCCTTGCTGTGACGCGCGATGAACTGCTTGACGATGCGGTCTTCCAGCGAGTGGAAGCTGATGACCGCGAGCCGGCCGCCCGGCTTCAGGCGCGCGAGCGCGGCGTCGAGGCCGGTTTCCAGATCCGCCAGCTCGCGATTGATGAAGATGCGGATCGCCTGGAAGCTGCGCGTGGCCGGATGGATCTTCTGGTCGCCGCGCGGCACGACGGATGCGATGAGGTCGGCCAGCTGCGCGGTGCGCTCCAGCGGCTGCGTGTCGCGCCGGGCGACGATGGCGCGGGCGATCCTGCGGCTCATGCGTTCCTCGCCGTAGGTCCACAGCACGTCGGCGATCTCGCGATCATCGGCGCGCGCGAGCCACTGCGCCGCGCTTTCGCCGCTGTCCGGATCCATGCGCATGTCCAGCGGGCCGTCCTTGCCGAAGCTGAAACCGCGCTCGGCGACGTCCAGCTGCGGCGACGACACGCCCAGGTCGAACAGCACGCCGTCGAGGCCGGCGGCGGTTTCGTCCCAATGCGCGAGTTCGGCGAAGCTGCCCCGGAACACGGCGACGCGGGCGTCCTGCGCGAAATCGCGCATCGCCACCGCAATCGCTTCGGGGTCCTTGTCCATGAGCAGCAGCCGGCCTCCGGGGCCGAGTCGTTCCAGCACGCCGCGCGCGTGACCGCCACGCCCGAACGTGCCGTCCAGGTACGTTCCATTCCCGCGCACGTTCAGGCCGTCGAGCACCTGCGCGTACATCACGGGAAGGTGGCCGGAAAGCGCGCCGCGCTCCATGCCACCCACCGTCACAGCTGAAGGTCGAGCAGCTCCTCGCTCAGATCGGCGTCAGAGATCGTCTGACGGATCTGCGCGTGGTGCGCCTGCTCGCTCCACAGTTCGAACTTGTCGCCCATGCCCAGCAGCACGGCCTTCTTCTCGATCCCCACCGCGGCGCGGTGACTGGCCGGGATGCTGATGCGCCCGTTGCCGTCGAGTTCGACGAACGCCGCGGCGCCGACGAGCTTGAGCTGCATGCTGCGGTTGACCGCCTTCGCCTTCGGCAGCGCGTTGACCTGGTCGCGCAGCCGCTCCCACGCGGCCTGCGGGTAGAGGTACAGCGAGCCGGATTCGAAGGGGTTGTAGGTGATGACCAGGCGGTTTTCGCACTCGCGCGCGACGGCATCCCGGTAGACGGTGGGTACCGCCAACCGGCCCTTGTCGTCGATCGTGATGGCGGTCTCGCCTTGGAACATTGCGCACCTGTTGGGGCCGCCTCTACGGACGGCTTGTTCACGGAAAACCACAAAAAACCCGGTTTTCCCTCAGATGCCCACCTTAGGCACGCCCCACAGGGTTGTCAACAAGTTTTGGGAGGGAAATTCACCTGTCCCGTCAATGACTTGCGAAGAACTTCACAGGTTTGTTCAAGAGTTATCCACTAGCCTTTGTTTCGTCTCAAATTTTGAGACGGAACCTGCGGGTCAACCCGCGTCGGGACGAAGTCCCAAAGGGCCGCGGCGCGCATGCTGCCCCGCAGCATCCGCATGTCCATATGCGAAAGTGATCGAAACATGCGAATCATTCGCCAATGACTATTGCCACTGGGCTGTCCTGACGGGGTACCCGCCTCCCAGAAGCGGCAGCCACACTGGCCCGGATCCGCACCCGAAGCAGCAGCCCCCTTTAGTAAAGGGGGCGCCGCGGCAGCGGCGGGGAATTGGAAGCCCCGGAGCTGGGGCCCGAAGTTTTGCGAGCAAAACTTTGGGGCTTTTTTGAAGCCGCGAAGCGGCAAGAAAAAGCGCGAAGCCAGCCGATAAGCCGGGTTCTGTCGTGGACAGTCATTCCTCTAGGCGCTGCGTCACCGCAACGCTCAAGCAACCTACCCGGAGGCACCGCGGGCCGCGGCATTGCCTCCCTATTTGGTCTTGCTCCCGGTGGGGTTTGCCGTGCCGGTCCGTTGCCGGACTCGCGGTGCGCTCTTACCGCACCGTTTCACCCTTACCACGCACGTCTTGCGACGCCGTTCGGCGGTCTGCTCTCTGTTGCACTTTCCGTCGGCTTTCGCCGCCCAGGCGTTACCTGGCACCGTGCCCTGTGGAGCCCGGACTTTCCTCGGCATCCTTTCGGATGACGCGACTGCCTGGCTGACTCCGCGCCGGCATTCTACTGCTTCGCAGCGAATTGCCCCCAAAGTTTTGCTGAAGCAAAACTTCGGGCCCCGGCTCACGACCTCCAATTCCCCGCGCCTGCCGGCGCGCCCCCTTTACTAAAGGGGGCTGTTCGCATCTTTGGCGTATTGGTGAGTCCACCGCTGCGCTTCAAAGCCGCCCGGGTTGAGCCCCTCTCCCAACGGGAGAGGGGTTGGGGTGAGGGGCAACGAAGCGTCAACCGTGGCCGGGTGGTTCCCGCACAGCGCTAAGCTGTCGCTCCCAGACTCACTCCTCCGCGCCGTACAACGCCTTCCGCGGCGCGCCGCTCAGCTCGGCGGCAAGTTTGGCCGCCTGCGAGGGCTTGAGGTATTCGGTGAGCTTGGCGTACAGGCGCTTGCCTTCGGCGACGGCGGCATCGGCGTCTTCGCCGGCACCTTCGACGATCAGGACGAACTCGCCCTTGCGCTGGTTGGCGTCCGCGCCGACGCGCTGGCGCAAGTCGGCCAAGGTTCCGTCGAGGACGGTTTCGAACAGCTTCGTCAGTTCGCGCGCGATGGTGCCGCGGCGTGCTTCGCCGAAGGCGGCGGCGAGGTCCTCCAGCGATTCCTCGATGCGATGCGCCGACTCGTAGAAGATCAGCGTGCGCACCTCTCCGGCCAGGCGCGACAACCGCTCCCGGCGCGCCGACGCCTTCGCCGGCAGGAAGCCTTCGAACACGAACCGGTCGCTCGGCATGCCGGCGACGCTCAACGCGGCGATCGCGGCGCAGGCGCCGGGCACGGGCGACACGCGCAGGCCGGCGGCGCGCGCGGTGCGCACGAGGCGAAAACCGGGATCGCTTACCAGCGGCGTGCCCGCATCGGACACCAATGCGAAGCTTTCTCCCGCCTGCATCCGCGCGACCAGCTGCGCGGCCTGCGCGTCCTCGTTGTGCTCGTGCAGCGCGACCAACGGGCGTTCCAGCCCGAAGTGCGAGAGCAATTGCCTTGTGTGGCGCGTGTCTTCGGCGCAGATCGCGTCGACGGACCTGAGCGTGTCCAGCGCGCGACTGGAGAGATCGCCGAGATTGCCGATGGGCGTGGCGACGACGTGAAGCGTGCCGGGGGCTTTCGAGCCGCCGGCTTTCGGGACGGCGGGCTGGGACGTGTGCATCGTGCGTCTGCGGTGGGGCCGGGTAGAATCCTAACCGGTCCCTCAGGAACGCCGCGTCGCGGCCTTTGCATGCAGATGATCCGAGCTTCCAACGGCTGGGCGATGAAGTCGATGTGCGCGGCGGCGCTGGCCGCCATGCTGCTGGGCGGTTGCGCCACCGTCTCCACCACCGGCACCACGACCTCGCAGCAGAGCCGCAACGCGACGATCGCCCAGGCCGGCGAACTGGTGCGCAGTGGTGCCGCGCTCACCGGCGCGGCGCGCGCCGCGAACGATCGTGAGATCGAACGCCTGCTCTCCACGCTCGACAACGCCACCCTCGCCCGAGAAACCGCGGCGCTGCCGGCAGGCGATCCGCTCTACAACCACGCCGGCCAGGCGCTGCTGCGCCGCGGGCTGCCGCTGCCGCGACCGTTCGACCGCACCGGCTGGAACTTCGACGCCGCCGGCCGTCCGGCGGCCGACAGCGACGGCTATCGCCCGCCGGTGAAGCTGGCCGTGCTGCTGCCGATGTCGGGCAACCTCGCCGTTGCCGCGGCACCGGTGCGCGACGGTTTCCTCGCCGGTTACTACGGCGAACCGCGCCGCCGTCCCGAGGTGAACTTCTACGACACCGCCGGCATGCCGGGCGGGGCCCTCGCCGCGTACGACCGCGCGGCGCTGGAAGGCAACGATTTCGTTGTCGGTCCGCTCGGCCGCGACGAAGTCAGCGCGCTGTTCGCGCGGGGCACGCTGCAGGTGCCGGTGCTCGCGCTCAATCGCGGCGAAAGCGAACCGCCGGCCGGCAATGCGAGCTTCTCGCTGTCGCCGGAAGACGAAGGCATCGCCGCGGCCGAATACCTGCTCGGCCTGGGCGCGAAGCGCGTGCTGGTCGTCGCGGCCGTCGACGACACCCAGCAGCGCGCGGTGTCGAGCCTGCGCGAGCGCCTGGTCGCGCGCGGCGCGACGGTGACCGACGTCGCCGGCGAAGGCACGTCCGATTTCATTCCCTTCGCGCAGAAGGAAGGCGGCGTGGACGCCGTCTTCCTCGCGGTGAGGGGCAGCAGCGCGCGATTGCTGATGCCCAAGCTCGCGCTCGCGGGCCTTGCGGGCAAGCCGCGCGTGGCCACCTCGCAGCTGCTTTCGGGCACCGGCAAGGCCGAGGAAGACCGCGTGCTGGACGGCATCGCGTTCCCGACCGAAACCTGGACCACGCGCGGCGTCCCGGGCCTGCCGCCGGCGACGATCGCCGGTTCGCAGCTCAACAACGCGAAGGGCCCGGCGGCGCGGTTGTTCGCCTTCGGTTTCGACGCGTGGCAGATCACCGCCTACCTGCAGCGCCTGGCGACCACGGCCGACGGCCACATCGACGGCGCCACCGGCACGCTGCGCCTGGACGGCTACGGCAACGTGCAGCGCACGCCGTCGTGGTCGACCTTCACCGCCGGCATGCCGACGCCGCTGGCGGATGCGCCCCGCCGCTGACCGGCGCGCGCGCGGCGCGGCGGTGGAAGCCGCTGCACGCGCGCATCTGGGCCGCGCCGGCCTTCGCGACGTCGCCGCGAACGCGAACTACCGGTTCGGCGAACTCGACCTGGTGATGCTCGACGGCGCCACGCTGGTGTTCGTCGAAGTGCGCTACCGGCGCGACACGCGCTTCGGCGGCGGCGCGGCCTCGGTCGACGTGCACAAGCGCCGCAAGCTCGTGCACGCGGCAAGCGCCTTCCTCGCACACCACCCCCGACATGCGAACGCGCCGTGCCGCTTCGACGTCGTCGAAGCCGAGGGCGACCCGGCGTCGCCGCGCCTGCACTGGGTAAAAGACGCCTTCCGCGCGGACGACGTCTAGGCGAAGATCCGCCAACCCCGAACCGTGCGGACGCGCGTTGAACTCCGACGCGGCATCGGGCCGCGGCAGTTCAATCGATCAGGGGACGATGATGCGAACGATGATCCGGACGGCCGTTCTGGCCTGTGCGTGGGCGATGGTGCTCGGTGGGTGCTCGCAGCAGCAAGAGGCGGCAAACGCCGAGATGGCGGCAGCAGCCGAGGATCCCTCACAGGCCACGTCGTCGCAGATGAAGTCGGACACCTCTGCACCCGACGCGCCCGCACCCGCCACGTCGGCTTTGCCACCTGATGTGCCCTCGCAGCTGCAATCTGCGGCGAACACCCAGACGCCGGAGGGGCGGCGCTTCATCCGTACGGCCAGCGTCGATTTCCGCGTCGCGGACGTCTACCGCTCGGCGCTGGCGATCGAGGACCTGGCCGCGAGACACGGCGGCTACGTGGCTCGCAACGTCATGCGCAGCGACGTCGGCGTGGTCCGATCGCATGCCAGCCGCGATGGCATGCGCGTCGATCTGGCCACCTACACCCTGCGAGGCGCGCTGACCGTGCGGGTCCCGAGCGAACGCACGCAGGAGTTCCTGCGCGCGCTCGCCACCCACGTCGAATTCCTCGACGCCCGCACCTTCGAAGCGACCGACGCGCAGTTCGACCTGCTCCGCCAGCAGCTGGCATACGACCGTCACCAGAACGCCCAACAGGCGCTCGCGAACGCGGCCCGCGCGCCCGGGAAGACCGGCGAGAAGACCGACGCCATCGGCGCACGCGCCGACGCACAGGCGCAGCGCGACGAAGCGACCGTGGCGCGCGCCGAACTGGAAGACCGCATCGCCTTCGCGCGCATCGACCTGGCCCTGCACCAGGCGCCGCAGCTGCGTCGTACCGAACGGCCGGACCTCGAAGTGGCGATGCGTCGCGAAGGTCCAAGCTTCTTCGCGCGCCTGGGCGATGCGCTGGCCGAAGGCGGGCGGCTCGGGCTCAACCTGATCATCGGCCTTGCGTACCTGTGGCCGCTGTGGCTGGGCGCCGCGCTGGCCGTGCTCGCATGGCGCGCGTGGCGCAGGCGCCGTCGCTGACATGCCGACGATCTTCACGCACGCGGTCGTGCCGCTGGCGGCGGGCATCGCGCTGGGTTCCCGGCGCGTTCCGCCGCACCTGGTCGCGGCAGGCATGATCTCCGCGATATTGCCCGATGCCGACGTCGTCGCGTTCAAGCTGGGCATCGCGTACGCGGACGATCTCGGCCATCGCGGAGCGAGCCATTCGCTGTTCTTCGCCGGCGTGGTCGCGATGCTCGGCGCGCTGCTGCATCGGCCGCTGCGAACGTCGCCGTGGATCGCGGCCGTGTGGCTGTTCGCGTGCGTCGCGTCGCACCCGCTGCTCGACGCATTCACCAACGGCGGCCTCGGCGTCGCGCTGTGGTGGCCGTGGTCGGATGTGCGGCTGTTCGCGCCGTGGCGTCCGATCGCCGTGTCGCCCATCGGCAACGGGTTCTTCAGCGCGCGCGGCGTGGCGGTGATGGCGTCGGAGTTCCGCTGGATCTGGTGGCCCTGCGCGCTGATCGCAGTGGCGGGCTTCGCCGCGCGGCGGGCGTTATCCTCGCGTCCATGACATCGCTGCCCACCACGCTCGATTCACGGATGCGCTCGCTGCTCGGCGACGCCTGGCGCACCGACGAAAGCGAGCGGCTTACCTACGCCTACGACAACTCGCGCCGGCAGTCGCTGCCCGATGCGGTGGCGCTGCCAACCTCGCGCGAGCACGTCGTGACGCTGGTGCGGGCCTGCCGCGAGGCGCGCGTGCCGGTGATCGCGCGCGGGCGCGGTACCAACACCACCGGCGCGGCGGTGCCGGTCGCCGGCGGCGTGGTGGTGTCGTTCGAACGGATGAACCGGATCCTCGACATCCGGCCGGGCGATCGCTGCGCGGTGGTCGAGCCCGGCGTGCTCAATGGCGACCTGCAGGCCGCGCTGAAGCCGCACGGCCTGTTCTGGCCACCGGATCCGACCAGCGCCGGCTACAGCAGCGTTGGCGGCAACCTCGCCTGCAACGCGGGCGGCCCGCGCGCGGTGAAGTACGGCGCCACGCGCGACAACGTGCTCGCGCTCACCGCGGTGACCGGTGCGGGCGAGCTGATCCACTGCGGCACTGCGACGACGAAGGGCGCGACCGGTTACGACCTGCAACGCCTGCTGGTCGGCAGCGAAGGCACGCTGGCGCTGATCGTCGAGGCGAGCCTGCGCCTCACGCCGTCGCCGGCATCGCGGCGCGCGCTGCGTGCGATCTATCGCGATGTATCGTCCGCCGCGCAGGCCGTCGCCCGCTTGATGGCGCAACCGGTCACGCCGTCGATGCTGGAATTCATGGACGCCGATGCGGTGCGCCTCGCGCGCGACGTGGGCGGCGCCGACCTGCCGCCGGATGCCGGCGCGCTGCTGATGATCGAAGCCGACGGCGATGCGCAGACGCTGCCGCACGACATGGAAGCGCTGATGCGCGCCGCGGCCGGCGACGGGCTCGTGTCGCTCGACGATGCCGCCGATGACGCTGCCCGCGAACGGCTCTGGGCCGCGCGCAAGGCGCTGTCTCCGTCGCTGCGGACGCTCGCTCCGGGAAAGATCAACGAAGACGTGGTCGTGCCGGTGTCGCGTATCCCGCAACTCGTCGACGGCGTACGTGCGCTGTCGCGCGAGTTCGACCTGCCGATCGTCTGCTTCGGCCATGCGGGCAACGGCAACCTGCACGTCAACCTGCTCTACCATCCCGACGATGCCGCGCAGACGACGCGCGCGCATGCCGCGATGGCGCGCGTGTTCGCGCTCACCCTGTCGCTGGGCGGCACGCTGTCGGGCGAGCACGGCATCGGCCTGGCGAAGCGCGAATTCATGCCGCAGGCGATCGACGCGCCGACGCTGGCGATGATGCGCACGGTGAAATCGGCGTTCGATCCGGACGGCATCCTCAATCCGGGCAAGCTGCTGCCCGATTGAGCGCGGCGCGTCAGAGGAACTGGTCGAGCTTGCGCATCACCAGCATCATGCCGACCACCCAGCACAGGATCACCAGCAGCACCGCACCCCAGTTGCTGCCGATCCTGCCGCGCCGGCGCTGCATCCAGAAACCCAGCGCCAGCAGCACGGTGGGCACGATGAAGAACAGCATGCCGATCAGGAACCTCGTTTCCACGCGAATCCTCCCTGGGCAAGGACTACCGGCGACGGGCTGATCTTACGATGCTATCGGGCTTCGGCGAGGCCGGCCGCTATTGTAGCCCGGGTAAGCGAAGCGCACCCGGGGATCGCCTCGCCCGAATCGTCGATGTCGCCCGCCACCCGACCTCCGGGAAACCGCGAACGGACCTTGTCGGCCTTCAGCGCTCACGCGAAATGCTGATACCCCGCACGACCGGATTCCCACGGCGCACCGAGCGCATCGAACGCCCGCACACCCTCGCCCGCCTCGACGCGACCGATGCGCGCGACGGGCGTTCCGGTCTCACGCGCGATCCGCTCGATCTCATCCCGCAGCCCGGACGCAGCGGTGAAGCACAGTTCGTAATCGTCGCCCCCGGTGGCCTGCAGGGCATGACGCGTCGCATCGTCGAACGCGGCGCGCAGCGCATCCGATGCAGGCAGGCGGTCGAGCTCGACGCGCGCACCGACACCGCTCGCACGCGCGACATGCGCCAAATCCGCCAGCAGGCCATCGGAAACATCGATGCACGCATGCGCCACGTCGGCGAGTGCCGCGCCGAACGCAAGACGCGGCGTCGGCCGATCCAGGCGCGCGCGCAGGAACGCGTCGCGCGGCGAACCTTCGTGCCACTGCGCCAATGCGGCGGCGGCGTCGCCGAGCGTGCCGCTGACCCAGACGTCGTCGTCGATACGAGCGGCATCACGACGCAGCGCGCGGTCCGGCGCCACGAACCCGTGCACGGTCACGCTGATCGAAAGCGGCCCGCGAGTCGTGTCGCCGCCCACCAGCGCGGCGCGATGCGCGTGGGCGAGTTCGAGAAAACCATCGAGGAAGCCATCCACCCAGGCCGCGTCGCCGCCCGGAAGCGACAGCGACAACGTGCACCACGCGGGCTCCGCGCCCATCGCCGCCAGATCGGACAGATTCACCGCCAGCGACTTCCAGCCGACGTCCGCCGGTGCGGTGTCTTCGGGGAAATGCACGCCCGCGTTGAGCGTGTCTGCGGCTACGACCAGCAGGCGCCCGGTTGGGACCCGCAGCAGCGCGGCGTCGTCGCCGATGCCGAGCACCACGTCGTCCCGCGCATGCACGCGGCGACGGATGCGGTCGATCAGGTCGAATTCGCGTGCGTCGCGATGCGGATCACTCACGGGACACTCCGGCGTGTGCGGTTCGACACTGCCACCGCGACGCGCGTTGCGCGGTCGCGGCGATGCCGCTTCATCGCGGACGCGGCGCCTTCACTTCCGTCGCGCGCCACTCGGCGGCGGCGTGATCGAGCACGCCGTTGACGTAGGTGTGCCCGTGTTCGGCACCGAAACGCTTCACGGTTTCGATCGCCTCGTTGATGACCACGCGGTACGGCACGTCCGGGCGCATGCGCAGCTCGTACGCCGCGATGCGCAGCGCGGCGCGCTCGATGGCGTCGACCTGCTCGATGTCGCGATCGAGGAACGGCTTGAGCGCATCGTCCAGCGATTCGACATTCGCTTCGACGCCGCGCACGAGGTCCTCGAAATACTCCAGGTCCGCCTGCTCCTTGGCCTGTTCGTGGGCGAACTGCGCGATCACCTCGCGCGCGCTCGATCCCGACATCTGCCATGCATAGACCGCCTGCAACGCGCGGCGGCGCGCACGCGAACGGGCGACAGGATCGATTCCATCCGGACGACGACGGTTCATGGCAATTGCCCCAGCAGATGACTCATTTCAAGTGCGGCCAGCGCCGCTTCCTCGCCCTTGTTGCCGTGCGTGCCACCGGCGCGGGCCTCGGCGTCCTCGTGGCGCTCCACGGCGAGCACGCCGTTGGCGACCGGGAATCCGTACTCCAGTTGCACGCGCATCAGGCCGTCCGAACACCCGTCGGCGACCTGCTCGTAATGACGCGTATCGCCGCGCACGACGCAGCCCAGCGCGACCACGGCGGCATGCCGGCCGGCCTTCGCCAGGCGCGTGGCGACGACGGGGATTTCCCATGCGCCGGGCACGCGGATGACGTCGACCGCGGACTCGTCCACGCCGTTCTCGGCGAAGGTCTTGCGCGCGCCGGCGACCAGCGTATCGGTGATGCGCGGGTTCCAGCGGCTGGCGATGATCGCGAATCGCGCGCCCGGGGGGCTGCGCAGGTCGCCTTCGAAGTGGGTCATGGGGCGTTCTTGGTGAAGGGCGGGGATTCTAGCGCGATGTCGGCGTGGGCGCCGTGGAGCCCTCGCCGCCACGAACGAGAGTGGAGGAACGAGTGAGGCAATCGTCGCTCGTCGCCCGTCGCTCGTTCCTAGTCACTCGTTTCCGGTCCCGGCACGTACTCCACCACCTCCAGCCCGAACCCGGCCAGCCCGATCTGCTTGCGCGGCGTGCCCAGCACGCGGAGCTTGCCCAGGCCGAGGTCCGCGAGGATCTGGCCGCCGGCGCCGTTGCGCCGCCACTCGGCGAGCGCGTGGCCGCGGGTCGGGCCGGCCTCGTCGGCATGCTGCGGCGCGCGGATGCGGGCCAGCAGCGCGTCGGCATCGGCGTGGTCGGCCAGCAGCACCAGCGCACCGCGGCCTTCGGCGGCGATCGCCTTCAGCACGTCGCCCACGGCCGGGCCGAAGTCCGGGCGCCGCCAGTGCAGCGCGTCGGCGAGCGGATTCTGCACGTGCACGCGCACCAGCGTCGGCGTGGCCGCGTCGGGCGTGCCGCGACGCAGCGCGAAATGCAGCGCGTGGCTGAGGCGGTCGCGGTAGGTGAACAGTTCGAACGGACCGTGCTCGGTGTCGATCTCGCGCGCATCCACGCGCTCGACCGTGTGTTCGGTCTCCAGGCGATAGCGGATCAGTTCCTCGATCGAACCGATCTTCAATCCATGCTCGGCCGCGAACGCCTCCAGTTCCGGACGACGCGCCATGCTGCCGTCGGCGTTGAGGATCTCGACCAGCACGCCGGCGGGTTCCAGGCCGGCCAGCAGCGCCAGGTCGCTCGCCGCCTCGGTATGCCCCGCGCGATTGAGCACGCCGCCGGGCTGCGCTTGCAGCGGGAAGATGTGGCCGGGCTGCGAGAGATCGCTTGCAGAAGCGTCCGGCCGCACGGCGGTGCGCACCGTATGCGCGCGGTCGTAGGCACTGATGCCGGTGGTGACGCCTTCGGCCGCCTCGATGCTGACGGTGAAGTTGGTGTGGTGCGGCGAGGTGTTGTCGCGCACCATCGGCGGCAGGCCGAGCTGGCGGCAGCGTTCGCGCGTGAGCGACAGGCACACCAGGCCGCGCGCGTGCGTGACCATGAAGTTGATGTCCTGCGGCCGCACGAGTTCGGCGGCCATGATCAGGTCGCCTTCGTTCTCGCGGTCCTCGTCGTCGACGATCACGACCATGCGGCCGTTGCGGATTTCTTCGAGCAGTTCGGGAATCGGGCTGAAAGGCATGTCGTTCCCCCTATTCGGCACGGCCGGCGAGCAGCCGCTCGACGTAGCGCGCGACCAGATCGATTTCCAGGTTCACCGCGTCGCCCACCTGCGTATGCGCGAAACGCGTGTGCGCGACGGTGTGCGGGATCAGCGCGACTTCGAAACCCGCATCGTCCACTTCGTTCACCGTGAGGCTCACGCCGTCGACGCAGATCGAGCCTTTCTTGGCGATGTAGCGCAGCAGCGGCGCCGGTGCCGAGAAACGCCAGCGCTGCGCGCGCGCATCGGGTTCGATGCGCTCGACGCGGCCGAGTCCGTCGACGTGTCCGCTGACCAGATGCCCGCCGAGGCGATCGGTCGGGCGCATCGCGCGCTCCAGGTTCACCGCGTCGCCGACGGCGAGCGCGCCGAGCGTGGTGAGCGCGAGCGTTTCGTTCGATGCATCGGCCGCGAAGCTGCGCGCGCCGTACTCGATGACGGTGAGGCAGACGCCGTTGACGGCGATGCTTTCGCCCAGCCGCACGGCGTCGAACGCGAGCGTGCCGACGTCGACGGTGAGGCGGACGTCGCCGCCGCGGTGTTCGAGCGAAGCCAGGCGGCCGACGCCTTCGATGATGCCGGTGAACATCAGCGCGCCTCCTGCTTGGAAGCGGCATGGGTAGTGAAGCGCTGGGTCATTGAAACGTTTCTCGATCTGGAGTGAACGAAAAACGCCTCAAGGCATGAGGCAGGCGCACGGCACGGGGCCGTGTGCGGCTGTCTTCTTTCATCCGGACTTTCCGGGAAGCTCGCGCTTTCCGACCGTCGGCTCCGGCATTGGACCGGATCTGCTGACCCTCTTCGCCATGGGCGGCGAGGCGCTCGCGGGCTCGTGCGAACGACGCTGCCGACAGCGCCATCGCACCTACCGCCGGTGGGGAATCTCACCCCGCCCTGAAGACGTTACGTGTTGTGGATGCCGGCGAACCGGCGCGGGGATTCTAGCACCCGCGCCCCGGGAGGCCCGCCGGACGGACTGTTCCGCGTCTGGCGCCTACCCGGCACCGGCGGGTTTCAGGCCTTCTGCCGCAGGTGCAGGAACAGCGGCCAGCGGATTGTCCGGGTCTCGTCCGGATCGCCCCAGCTCGCCGCCAGTGAGGGCGCGTGCCGCGCCACCGGGTCCTCGCCCGCATCCGCCGCGCACCGCGCGACGGCCGACATGCTCGACAGATAGCGCAGGAAATGCGCCAGCGACCACTCCGCCTCCAGCCACAGCGCGGGGGCCGGCAGCGCGGGGAACGGCCAGTCGTAGCCGGCGTAGTGCGCGTCGATCTGCGCGCGTTCGGGCGGCCAGTACGGATCGATGCGCGCGCGGAAATCCTCCACGGCTTCGACCATTCCTTCCGGCGCGACGAAATCCGCATAGCCCCACGCCGCCAGCACGCCGCCCGGCGCGAGCACGCGTTCGCATTCAGCGAAGAACGTCAGCCGGTCGAACCAGTGCAGCGCCTGCGCGACGGCGACGAGCCCGACGCTCGAATCCGGCAGCGATGCGCGCTCGCCGGGCTCCACCGCAAGACTCACGCTGTCCGTGCCCGGTTGTGCCCAATGCTGCGCCAGTTGCTTCGCGCTCGGCTCGGTCGCGTGCACGTGCGCGAAGCGCGCGGCGAGCCCGCGCGTCGCCTGCCCGCTGCCGCAGCCCGGCTCCCACACGCGCGCGTCCCGCGGCACGACCGCGGCGATCGCGTCGAAGAGTTCGTCCGGGTACTCCGGGCGCGCCTGCGCGTACGCATCGGCGATGCCGGAGAAGTGGTCCTTGAAGTTCGCGCCGCTCATGTGCGCCTCCTCAGGCGTCGATCAGGCCGTCGGCTCCTGCGCGGAAGCCTCCGGGCGCAGCAGCAGGCGGATGTCCTGCCCGATGTAGCGCGATTCGACGATCGACATCTTCAACTTCTGCGCCATCGTGTCGATCGCCAGCCCGTCGAACATCGGGCGCGCGCGTTCGCCCAGCAGCACGGGCGCGACGTAGAGCAGCACTTCGTCGACGAGTCCCGCACTGAGGAAACCACCCGCCAGCGTGGCTCCGGCTTCGAGCTGGATCTCGTTGACGCCGCGTTCGGCGAGCAGGCGGAGCACGGCGTGCAGGTCGAAGCGACCTTCGCGCACGGGCACGGCGGCATGCTGCGCGACCAGTCCGCGCGGCGGCTTGGCATCGGGCGCGTGCAGGTACAGCGTCGGCGCGTCGCCTTCGCGCACGCGGCCACGTGCGACGGTCGCCAGTCCCGGATCGAGCACCACGCGCATCGGCGGCACGAACGGCGTGTCGTCGTGCATGCGCACGGTCAGCGCCGGATCGTCGGCGAGCACGGTGCCCGCGCCAGTGACGATCGCGCCGCTGCGCGCGCGCCAGTGCTGCACGTCCAGGCGCGAGGCCTCGCCGCTGATCCATTTCGATTCGCCGCTGGCGAGCGCGCTGCGCCCGTCCAGGCTCGTGGCGAGCTTCACGCGCAGCCATGGCCGGCCGCGCTCGACGCGCGAAAGGAAGCCGCGGTTGAGCGCGCGTGCCTGCGTTTCCATCAAGCCCGAAGCGACTTCGATTCCCGCTGCACGCAGCTTCTCGAAACCGGCGCCATCGACCTGCGGAAACGGATCGCGCATCGCCGCGATGACGCGCGCCACGCCCGCGGCGATCAACGCATCCGCGCACGGGCCGGTGCGGCCGACGTGCGCGCACGGCTCCAGCGTGACGTAGGCGGTCGCGCCCTTCGCGCGTTCGCCGGCATCGCGCAACGCGTAGACCTCCGCGTGCGGTTCGCCCGAGCGCTGGTGCCAGCCTTCGCCGACGGCCTCTTCGCCATGCGCGATCACGCAGCCGACCATCGGATTGGGCCTGGTCGTGTAAGCACCGCGCTCGGCCAGGCGCAGCGCGCGCGCCATCATGGCGTGGTCGGTGGCGGTGAAGGCGTCGATCGGACGCTGGCTCATCAACGTTTCCTGTTGCGCGGCGAGGACTCGGCTTCTTCTTCCAGCAGCGGCAGCTGGCCCTCGCCGGCATTGTCGCTCTCCAGGCGGTCGAGTTCCTCGCGGAAATCGGCCACGTCCTGGAACGCGCGATACACCGAGGCGAAGCGCACGTAGGCGACGTGGTCGAGTTTGCGCAACTCGGTCATGACGAAATCGCCGACGCGACGCGACGGCAGTTCGCGTTCGGCGGTCATGCGCAGGTGGTGCACTACGGCGCGCACGGAGGCTTCGATCTGCTCTTCCGACACCGGGCGCTTCTGCAGCGCGCGATCGAAACTGGCGCGCAGCTTGCGCGCATCGAATGCCTCGCGCCGACCGTCGCTCTTGATGATCAGCGGCAGCTTGAGCTCAATGGTTTCCAGCGTCGAAAACCGCTCGCCGCAGGCTTCGCAGACGCGACGACGGCGGATCGTCGCGCCGTCGTCGGACACGCGCGAGTCGATCACGCGGGTGTCGGGGTGTTGGCAGAAGGGGCAATGCATCAGCGAGCCGGCAAAGGAGAATGGGGAATGGGGAATCGGAAAGCGAGGCCAAGGCGACGGGCGCCTGCTCCGGGCATTCCCGATTCCCGATTGCCGATTCCCGTATCAGCCATACACCGGGAACTTCGCGCACTGCGCCGTCACCTTCTCGCGCACGGCGGCGATGACGCTCTCGTCCTTCGGCGCGTCGAGCACGTCGCAGATCCAGTTGGCGAGCTCGATGCAGTCGGCCTCGCCGTAACCGCGCGTGGTGACCGCCGGCGTGCCGATGCGCAGGCCGGAGGTGACGAACGGCTTCTGCGGGTCGTTCGGCACCGCGTTCTTGTTGACGGTGATGTGCGCCTTGCCGAGTGCGGCTTCGGCGTCCTTGCCGGTCACGCCCTTGCCGATCATGTCGATCAGCATCAGGTGGTTCTGCGTGCCGCCGGACACGATCTTGTAGCCGCGCGCAATGATCGTCTTCGCCATCGCCTGCGCGTTCTTCACGACCTGCTGCTGGTAGGCGGTGAATTCCGGCTCCAGCGCTTCCTTGAAGGCCACGGCCTTGGCGGCGATGACGTGCATCAGCGGCCCGCCCTGGATGCCCGGGAAGACGATCGACTGCAGCTTCTTCTCGATCTCCTCGCCGGCGCCCTTCGCCACGATGATGCCGCCGCGCGGTCCGCGCAGCGTCTTGTGCGTGGTGGACGTGACCACGTGCGCGTGCGGCAGCGGGTTCGGATACACGCCGGCGGCGACGAGGCCGGCCACGTGCGCCATGTCGACGAACAGGTACGCGCCGACCTTGTCGGCGATGGCGCGGAAGCGCGCCCAGTCGATCTGCTGCGAATAGGCCGAGAAACCGGCGACGACCATCTTCGGCTTGTGCTCCAGGGCGAGCTTCTCGACTTCGTCGTAGTCGATCAGGCCCTGGTCGTTCACGCCGTACTGGATCGCGTTGAACAGCTTGCCGCTGACGTTGACCTTGGCGCCGTGGGTCAGGTGGCCGCCGTGGGCGAGCGACATGCCGAGGATCGTGTCGCCCGGGTTGAGCAGGGCCAGGTAGACCGCCTGGTTGGCCTGGCTGCCCGAATGCGGCTGGACGTTGGCGTAGTCGGCCCCGAACAGCTGCTTCAGGCGCTCGATCGCCAACTGCTCGGCCACGTCCACGTACTCGCAGCCGCCGTAGTAGCGCTTGCCCGGGTAGCCTTCGGCGTACTTGTTGGTCAGCACGCTGCCCTGGGCCTCCATCACGCGCGGGGAGGCGTAGTTTTCCGAGGCGATCAGCTCGACATGGTCCTCCTGGCGGCGCGCCTCGTTGGCGATGGCCTGGGCGAGTTCATCGTCGTAACCGGCGATGCGGGCGGAGCTGGGGAACATTCGGCAACCTCGGGCGTGGGGTGGTCAGGGGCCGGCGAGGCCCGGAAAGCTGCCGCGGCCGGGTCGAAGATGGTAGCCCAGGGCTTAAAATGCGGCCAGCGAGCACGCCGGCCCATGGGCCGTCAAGGCGAGCTTTCCGCCCCCCACCCCACAGGGAATCCTCCGACCGTGAAATGGGTCTTCGTCCTGCTGTTCCTCGCCAGCGCGGTGTACGTGCACTACCGCGGCCGGGTGCGGCACCGCCTGGGCCGGCAATTGCTGGACCACTCCACCTTCATGGCCCCGATCAACGTGCTGATGTACGCGTTCTCGCGCGTGCCGACCACGCCGTTCATCGCCGATCCGGGCCGCCACTTCCCCGAGCTGGAACCGCTTCGCCAGAACTGGCGGGCGATCCGCGCCGAAGCCCTCCGCCTGCGCGAGCTGCAGCACATCAAGGCGGCCGAGGGCTACACCGACGTCGGTTTCAACTCGTTCTTCCGCCGCGGCTGGAAGCGCTTCTACCTGAAGTGGTACGACGACGCCCACCCGTCCGCCGCCGAGCTGTGCCCGCAGACCACCGCGCTGCTGAAACAGATCCCCAGCGTGAAGGCCGCGATGTTCACCGAGCTGCCCCCGGGCAGCGAGCTGCGCCCGCACCGCGACCCGTACGCCGGGTCGCTGCGCCTGCACCTGGGTCTGGAAACGCCCAACGACGACGGCTGCTTCATCGAGGTCGACGGCCAGCGCTACAGCTGGCGCGACGGCGAGTGGACGATGTTCGACGAGACCTACATCCACAGCGCCCGCAACGACACGCAGGGCAACCGGATCATCCTGTTCTGCGACGTGGAGCGTCCGCTGCACACCGCCCCGGCGCGGGTGTTCAACCGGTTCGTCGCGCGGAACCTGATCGCCGCCGGCGCCTCGCCGAACCAGGAAGGCGACAGGACGGGCGGCTTCAACCGGCTCTTCAAGTACTTCTATGCCCTGCGCCTGAAGGCCAAGGGCCTGCGCGAGCGCAACAAGTCGCTCTATTACGGGCTGAAGTACGCGGCGGTGGCGCTGGTGGTGGCGCTCATCGTCTGGATCTGACGTTCCTGCGCGTGTAGCCCGGGCAAGGCCGAAGGCCGCACCCGGGAGCCCGCCGCGGCCCGAACCCCGGGGTGCGCTCCGCCTACCCGGGCTACAGACGCCCGGGTTTCCCAAGCTGAAGCCAGCGCGCCTCCCGCGCTGGGAAAGCCGCCCCTTCTGCGGGATAATCGCCGCTTCCACCCGCCCGACCAGGCCACTCCCGGCCGGCATGGGCGCGTCCCGGTTCCGGAGAGCGCATGCAATACATCTACACCATGAACGGCGTCAGCAAGGTCGTGCCGCCGAAGCGTCAGATCATCAAGGACATCTCGCTGTCCTTCTTTCCGGGCGCGAAGATCGGCCTGCTGGGCCTCAACGGCGCCGGCAAGTCCACCGTGCTGAAGATCATGGCCGGCGTGGACACCGATTTCGTCGGCGAAGCGCGCCCGCAGCCGGGCATCAAGGTCGGCTACCTGCCGCAGGAACCGCAGCTCGATCCGGAAATGACCGTGCGCCAGGCCGTGGAAGAAGGCGTGGGCGACGTCATCAACGCCCAGGCCGCGCTGGAAGCCGTCTACGCCGCCTATGCCGAGGAAGGCGCCGACTTCGACGCGCTCGCCAAGGAACAGGAGCGCCTGGAGGCGATCCTCGCCGCCGGCGACGCGCACACCCTGGAGAACCAGCTGGAAGTCGCCGCTGACGCGCTGCGCCTGCCGCCGTGGGACGCGAAGATCGGCAACCTGTCGGGCGGCGAGAAGCGCCGCGTCGCGCTGTGCCGCCTGCTGCTGCAGAAGCCGGACATGCTGCTGCTCGACGAACCGACCAACCACCTCGACGCCGAATCCGTCGAATGGCTGGAGCAGTTCCTCGCGCGCTACACCGGCACCGTGGTGGCCGTCACCCACGATCGCTACTTCCTCGACAACGCCGCCGAGTGGATCCTCGAACTCGACCGCGGCCGCGGCATTCCGTGGAAGGGCAACTACACCGAGTGGCTCGTCCAGAAGGAAGAGCGCCTGAAGCAGGAAGAAAACCAGGAGAAGGCGCGCCAGAAGGCGATCGCCAAGGAACTGGAGTGGGCGCGCCAGAACGCCAAGGGCGGCCGTTCGAAGGGCAAGGCCCGTCTCGCGCGCATCGAGGAACTGCAGTCGGTCGACTACCAGAAGCGCAACGAGACGAATGAAATCTTCATTCCGCCGGGCGAGCGCCTGGGCAACAAGGTCATCGAGTTCAAGAACGTCAGCAAGAAGTTCGGCGACCGCCTGCTGATCGACAACCTGTCGTTCTCGGTGCCGGCCGGCGCGATCGTCGGCATCATCGGCCCGAACGGCGCGGGCAAGTCGACGCTGTTCAGGATGATCACGGGCCAGGAGACGCCGGATACCGGCGAAATCGACATCGGCCCGACCGTGAAGCTGGCCTACGTCGACCAGAGCCGCGACAAGCTGGAAGGCAACCACAACGTCTTCCAGGAAGTCTCCGGCGGCCTGGACATCCTCAACATCAACGGCATCGAGATCCAGTCGCGCGCCTACATCGGCCGCTTCAACTTCAAGGGCCAGGACCAGCAGAAGCTGGTCGGCACGCTCTCCGGCGGCGAACGCGGCCGTCTGCACATGGCCAAGACCCTGCTGCAGGGCGGCAACGTGCTGCTGCTCGACGAACCGTCGAACGACCTGGACATCGAAACGCTGCGTGCACTGGAAGACGCGCTGCTGGAGTTCCCGGGCAACACGTTCGTCATCTCGCACGACCGCTGGTTCCTGGACCGCATCGCCACCCACATCCTCGCCTTCGAGGGCGACTCGCACGTGGAGTTCTTCCAGGGCAACTACCGCGAGTACGAGGAAGACAAGAAGCGCCGCATGGGCGACGAGGCTTCCAAGCCGCATCGCCTGCGCTTCAAGGCTTTGAAGTAAGGCGACGACCGACGCTCGCCTGCAAAGGCGGGCGTCTTCGCAATGGAACAAGGAACGCCACGATGAGCTTCATGCAGACGCTGCGCGCACGATGGACGCAGGCCGGTTCGCTGGTCTGCGTCGGCCTGGACCCGGAACCGGCGAAGTTCCCCGCGATCTTCGCGAACGACGACGACGCGGTCTTCAACTTCTGCCGCGCCATCGCCGATGCCACCGCGCCGTATGCCTGCGCCTTCAAGCCGCAGATCGCGCACTTCGCCGCACTCGGCGCGGAAGGCGCGCTGGAGCGGCTGATCGCGCACATCCACGCGCGACATCCCGGCGTGCCGGTGATCCTCGACAGCAAGCGCGGCGACATCGGCAGCACGGCGCAGCATTACGCCACCGAGGCGTTCGATCGTTACGCCGCCGACGCGGTGACCGCCAATCCCTATCTCGGTCGCGATTCGGTGCAGCCGTTCCTGGATCGCGCCGATCGCGGCGTGGTGATCCTGTGCCGCACGTCGAATCCGGGCGCGGGCGATCTGCAGGACCTCGTCATCGATGGCCGGCCGCTCTACCAGCACGTCGCCGAGAAGGTCGCGCGCGAGTGGAACACGCACGGCAACTGCTCGCTGGTGGTCGGCGCGACCTGGCCCGCGCAGCTGAAGGAAGTCCGCGCGATCGTCGGTTCCGACGTGCCCTTCCTCGTCCCGGGCGTGGGCGCGCAGGGCGGTGACGTCGAAGCGGTGGTGACCCATGCGAAGAGCGCGGACGGCGCCGGACTCATGGTGAGCAGCTCGCGCGCGATCCTGTACGCATCGAAGGGCGACGATTTCGCCGACGCGGCAGCGAACGCGGCGCGCGAACTGCGCGACCAGATCAACCGCTTCCGCTGAGTCCAGCAGTCTTGTGGCCCGGGTAAGCGGAGCGCACCCGGGACTTGCGGCGGCGCGAGGCTCATCCCGTGGCATGTCGCGACCATTTCCCGATGCTGCCGCACGCCGCCGCAGGCTAACCTCTCCAGTCTGCCGCACTCCCCTCCCCCAGGACCCGCCATGGCACGCCCCGCCTTCCGCGCGCTGGATTCGCTGTTCAGGTTGCGCCAGCACGGCACCGACGTGCGCACCGAAATGGTCGCCGGCCTGACTACGTTCCTCACGATGTCCTACATCGTGTTCGTGAACCCGAGCATCCTCGGCAATACCGGCATGGACACCGGTGCGGTGTTCGTCGCGACCTGTCTTGCAGCGGCGATCGGCACGCTGGTGATGGCCTTCGCCGCGAATTACCCGGTCGGCATGGCGCCAGGCATGGGCCTCAACGCGTTTTTCGCCTTCACCGTCGTCGGCGCGATGGGCTACACGTGGCAGCAGGCGCTGGGCGCGGTGTTCGTCTCGGGCGTGGTGTTCCTTCTGCTCACCATCACCGGCGCGCGCGCGTGGCTGATCGCGGGCATTCCGCATTCGCTGCGCAGTGCGATCACCGCAGGCATCGGCCTGTTCCTCGCGATCATCGCGTTGCAGAAGTCCGAACTGATCGTCGGCGATCCCGACACGCTGGTCGCGCTCGGCGATCTGCGCGAGCCCGAACCGCTGCTGGCCGTCGCCGGCTTCCTTCTGATCGCCGTGCTCGAAGCGTGGCGCGTGAAGGGCGCGATCCTGATCGGCATCCTCGCCGTCACCGGCGTCGCGCTGCTGTTCGGCCGCGTGCAGTACCACGGCATCGTCGACGTGCCGCCAAGCCTGGCGCCGACGTTCCTGCAGCTGGACATCGCCGGCGCGCTCGGCGGTGGCGACGGGTTCTCGATCGCGGCGATGCTGCACGTCGTCATCGTGTTCGTGCTGGTGGAAGTGTTCGACGCCACCGGCACGCTGATGGGCGTCGCACGCCGCGCGGGCCTGCTGCCGCTGGACGATGCCTCGGCCGCGCAGCAGAAGCGTTTCGGCCGCGCATTGTTCGCCGACAGCTCGGCGATCCTGGCCGGCTCGGTGCTCGGCACCAGCAGCACCACGGCGTACATCGAAAGCGCGTCGGGCGTGCAGGCCGGCGGGCGCACGGGACTCACCGCGCTCGTGATCGCCGCGCTGTTCCTGCTCGCGCTGCTGTTCTCGCCGCTGGCGTCGATGGTCCCCGCATACGCGACCGCGCCCGCCCTGCTCTACGTCGCCGGCCTGATGCTGCGCGAACTGGGCGACGTGCACTGGGACGACCTCACCGAAGCCATCCCCGCCGCGCTGTGCACGCTGGCGATGCCGTTCACCTACTCCATCGCCAATGGTCTGGCGTTCGGCTTCATCGCCTACGCCGTGCTGAAGCTGTTCACCGGCCGCGCCCGCGAGGCGCACGCGGCGGTGTGGCTGGTGGCGGTGCTGTTCGTGCTGCGGTTTGCGTTGGAGTGACGACGCCGGGCGGCGTTTGAGCTCCGCTCACTCATCGCGTTGTTTCGTACGCAACAACATCTCCAGCCCCGCGAAGATGAGGCCGGCTCCGGCCGGCACTTTGTATTCGCCAAACGCGATCGGCCAGCGATGAATCACTCCATCACGGGACGCGATGAGGGTGAGACCAGCGCTCACAAGCGTGGATGGCCACAGCAGATCGCCGAGCTTCGCCGAACGGACCGTAGGTGTACGCATCCTTGCGGGTTCCCGTGCTGCTCGCGGTGGCGACAACGCTGCCGAGCTGGTCGCGGTACAGCCACGTCTTGGCGGATTGATCGATCAGCCCGGGTTTCGGGCGATCAAGGCGAAGTCGTTACCGTCGACGTCCGGTTTCCCGCGGCGTCGTACGTGTAGTTGACCATCGTGGTCGTGGTACCGACCGTGTACACGACGCGAATCACGCGTCCGAGCGAGTCGTAGGTGTAGGCCACGGAGCCTGCATATGCCTGCGATCCGAGCAGCAAGCACGAGACGATCAATGCGGCGCAGAAATGCTTCATGCGTACTCCCCTTCTCTCCATGATCCGGGAGTCACGTTATCTCCGCATTCAGACAGGCACTACGCGTAAAAGTCGTAGCGACTTCCTCGTATTGACGCTCGCGTAGCGCCGCTATTCGCTGCCAATCCGGAGCTTTTCCGCTCCCACAAGAACCGTGCGGGATGGCGAACGTCGCGCACATCACCGCGCACGAACACTGAGATCTGCATGGACAACAGCACCTCATCCAATGAAGATCGACTGATAGCCGCGATCCTTGCGCTCGGGTTGCCACTGTTTATGGTCGTGTGGTTGATGGATCCGACGACACTGACCGCCGACGACAAGTACGGATTCACGCCGGACGATGCATTGCAGATCGAATGGATTCCAGCGACATCGCCGGCAAAGCCCACCCATGCAATGCAAGCGATCAGCGTGCCTGATGTCGTGCCGGAGCCCTCGACCGAAGAGCTGCCAACGCCGAGTTCCGACGCGCCAACCACCTCGGTCGCCACGCAAGAAGATGCAGCTCCCGTCGGCCTTCCCGTCGACACCTCTGGTTCCGTTTACGACCCAAGCCGCACACAGACGGTTGCGCCCGACGCCAGGGCATTCGTGCGATTGACCCCGGCGAACGATGAAACGACTGCCGCACACCTCGACGGCGCTTCCTGGATCGAGAATCCGCCGGCCTTTTCCGAATCCCTGCGGACACAGTCGAACGCGCGTGTCGTTCTCGAACTCGAGGTGGACGAGACTGGAGCCATCACTCACGCCGCCATCGCCGAATCCAGCGGCTCTGAGGAGATCGACCTGAGTGCAATGAGCGCCGCTCACGCGTGGCATTTCGAGCCGGAACGTCGCGCCGGCATCGCTGTCCGGACAACCGTGCGCCTGGATGTCGTCGTACAGGTGGAAGGGAACGGCGGCGCCGAAGACAGCCAACCGCTATGACTTGAGTCGCGCCCGCAGGTACGCCACCGGAAACCGCAACCAGACCGCCGCGAACACCGCCGCCGACATCGCGATGCCGCGACGCGGCGCTTCGAACTTGCGGTAATAACGCCACAGCCCGCGATGCTTGTGCCATTCGACGAAGAACGGACGCGAGCGGCTCGATACGCCGCGCACGTGCAACACGCGGACGTGGTTGGCGACGGCGACCAGCGCGCCGGATTCGCGGGCGCGACGCGAGAGGTCGAGATCCTCGGCGTGCAGGCGATAGCCTTCGTCGAAGCCGTGCAGGCGTTCGAACAATGCGCGCGGCATGAGCATCAATGCGCCCGACACCGCTTCGACCTGCTGCAGCGCGCGCGTGTCGTCGATGGGCAATTCGAGTTTCGGTGCGGGCGTGCCGCCGAGTGCGGCGGTCAGCATCGCGCCGAAGTCTGGGTCGCGCCGGCGCGCGGCACCGTCGCGCACGCCCTCGTCGTCGACCAGGTCGGCGCCGAGCAGCGCCTCGCCCTGCCTTGCCGCGAGTGCGCGCAGGCGCGCAAGCGTGTCGCGTTCGACCAGGCAATCGGGATTGACGAACGCGAGCCACTGCACGCCCTCGCCCGCGTCGCGCGCGCCCTGGTTGCAGGCGGTGCCGAAGCCGGGATTGTCGGGATTGGCGATGAAGCGCACGCGCGCATCGTGGCTGGCGTGGCGCTGGACGATCTCCAGCGTGCCGTCGTCGGAGTTGTTGTCGACCACGCGGATCGCGTGCACGCCATCGGCCGCGCGCAGGCGCGTCAGGCAGTCGTCGATGGTTTCGGCGCTGCGGTAGGTCACCACCACCGCGGCGATGCCGGCGCTGGCGTCAGGCGAAGAGATCACGTTGCGGTTCCGGAGGTCCGAGGTGTTCGAGCAGCGCCGCAAGCTGCGCACGCGACGCGCGCAGTGGGTCCTGCATGAGGTGGTTCGCCAGACGCGCGTGCCAGTCGGGCCAGCGCGCGGCGAGCGCGTCCATGTCGCCGTCGAACGGCACGCCTTCGCCACGGCGCGCGACGAAGGCGGTATCGCACAGGGCGTTGCGCCAGCCCAGGCCGGACAGGCGCAGCGACAGATCGATCAGCGCCGCATACCACGAGCCATAACTGCTCGCGTCGAGTCCGCCCGCACGACGTCGCGCCGTGCCGCGCAGCAGCACGGCGTGGCTCACGGCGGCGGGAAGTTCCGGGTGCAGCGCCGGCATCGCCTTGGCGGCGCGCGCGACGCGTTCGAGATCGTCAGGTACCGGTTCGATCTCGCCGATGCGCGGCCACGAGGCGGCTTCGCCCGCGTTGCTCCACGGCGTGGCGGTCGCGATCGCGCCATCGCCGGCGAGGCTGGCGACGAGTCGTGCGAGCCAGCCGGGCGCGGGTAGCGAATCGCTGGCGAGCACCGCGACGTCGGCATCGCCGCATGCGCCCAGCACTTCGTCCAGGTGCGCGACTTCGCCGACGCTGCGCTGGCGGCGCGTGTAGTCGGCCTTCAATGCGGTGCGCGCGATCCAGCGTTCGATGATCGCGTAGCCGCGCGGGCCGGCCTGCGCGTCGTCGGCCAGCCACACCGGCGTGCCCGGCGCGGTGGCGGCGTCGAGTGCGGCCAGGCAGGCGTCGAGCGCGTCGTCGTCCGGGCCGACCGGGACGACGACGATGGGCCCGACGACCGCCGGCGAGGCGGTCGTCTTCGTCACTGTTGCTGGCCTGGGCGGCGAGGCTTCTTCTGCAGCGGCTCCATCGCGCGGAAACGACGGGTGTATTCGTCGGTGAGATTGCGCGCTTCCTGCGGGTTGCGCACGATCGTCGGCGTGAGCAGCACGATCACTTCGTTGCGCGTCTTGCTCGAACGCTGCTGGCCGAACAGGCCGCCGATCACCGGGATGCGGCTCAGGCCCGGGAAACCCGACGCTCCGCGTTCGACGCTGTCGCTGATGAGGCCGGCGAGCATCACCGTGTCGCCGCTCTGCACCGCGGCTTCCGTCTTGAGCTTGCGCGTGTCGATGCGCACGTTGCCGTTCTGGTCGGCGGTGGACTGGGCGCCGGGCGAGCTGACTTCCTGCACCATGTCGAGGAACACCACGCCATCCTTCGCCACGCGCGGGCGCACCTTGAGGATGATGCCGGTGTCCATGTACTGCACCTGGCTGTAAGTGTTGTCGCTGCCGGTGGTCGGATTGAAGGTGACGGACGAGATCGGAATCTTGCTGCCGACGTTGAGCGTCGCCTCGGCGTTGTTGCGCACGACCACGGACGGCGTCTGCAGCAGTTGCAGGTCGGTGACCGAATCCAGTGCGCTGATGACCGCCGCCGCATTGCGGCCGAGGAAGGTCCACGCCAGGCCGCCGCCCCCTTCGCCGTCGCCGGGCAGGATGCTGCCGGCGAGCGTGCTCCACGTCGTGCGGCCGACCGCGCTGGGCAGGCCTGCGTCGGTGACGGCGCGTTCGAAGTACCAGTTGACGCCGTATTTCAGGTCGCCTTCGAGCTGCACCTCCACCACCTGGGCTTCGATGTGCACCTGCATGGGCATCACGTCGAGGCGTTCGATCACGTCGCGGATCGACTTCCATGCCGACGGACTGCTGCGCACGATGATCGAGTTGGTTTCCTCCACCGCCGACACGCCGACGCGGTCGCCGTTGACGTCGAGGGTGAGGGCGGCGTTGCCGTTCTGCTGCTGGCCCAGCGACAGCGTGCCATTGGAGCCGGTACCGCTTCCGGTGCCGGTGTCCATGCCGGTGCCGTCCTGGTAGTTGCCGAGCGTCGCGGTGCTGCCGGCGTCGGTGTCCTTCAGCTCCACCGATTCCAGTCCCGGCATGAGCGAGGGCGGACCACCGGTCCCGCCCGCGCCACCGCCGCGCCCGGACCCGAACACGTCCGCCAGGCGGTCGGCGAGGTCCTTGGCCTTGATGTACTTCAGCTCGTACGAGAACAGCTGCACGCTGCCGCCGGCGCTGTCGATGCGGTCGAGCCACTGCTGGATGTCGTCGAGGTAGTTCGCCTGCGAGGTGATGACCAGCACCGCATTGGCGCCTTCCAGCGGCATGAAGCGGAACATGCCCGCGACCGGCGACTTGCTCTGTTCGCCGAACACTTTCTCCAGGTCGGCCACGACCTGGGACGCCTTGCCCGACTGCAGCGGGAACACGCCCACCGACATGCCCGACAGCCAGTCGACGTCGAACACCTCGATCGTGCGCATGTAGTTTTCGAGTTCCGCGCGGCTGCCGCCGACGGTGATCACGTTGCGCGAGTTGTCGACGTTGACGATCGCGTTCGGCCGCGCGTACGGCTTTAGGATCTTCTCCATCTCCGTCGCCGAGACGTACTTCAGCGGCACCGTGCGCACTTCGAAACCGCGCGCGGTGCTCGGCGCGCCGGTGCGCGCGGCGACGTTGCCCGCCAGCGCCTGGTCGGCCGGCACGATGTTGTAGCGACCGCCGTTGTAGACCAGGCGGGCGTTGTTCCAGCCCAGCACCATCTCCAGCAGGTTCAGCGCTTCGGCCGGGCTCACCCGCTTGGGCGTGGCGAGCGTGACCGTGCCCTGCACGCCCGGCGCGATCACGTAGTTCTGGCCGAGCATGTCGCCCAGGATCGCCTTGACCACCGCATGCAGCGATTCGCCTTCGAAATTGAACGTGGCCGCTCCCGTGGTCCCGCCCAGGCCCGGCGGCGGCGCGGAGGCCGCGCTGCGGTTGATGACCTGGCCGGTGCCGCGACGGATCTGCGGACGCGCGTCGCCGCCGGCGGTGGACTCGGGCAGGGTTTCCTGGGTCGTGGCGCCGGGCGCCGTAGCGGGTGCGCCAGCCTGGCCGGGTGGCACCTCGGCGCGGCGGATGTCCGGCACGGGTGCGGTCGCGCACGAGGCCAGCAGGCTGGCGATGGTCGCGGTCGCGATCGCCTGTGCGGCGAGGCTGGGGCGGAGCTTCATCGGACGAGGCTTCATGCAGTCTCTCAAGGCGTCTGGGCCGGGGGTTGCGCGGATTGCTGCTGCCGCATCTGCGCGCGACGCGCTTCGATCCGCTTGCGGATGGCTTCCATCTGCGCCTCCGGCGTCATCGGCGTGTTTTCGCTGGGTTCGGGCGCAGGCGGCGGGGCCGGCTGCGCCTGGGGGTTGGCATTGCCGTTCGCGCTGCGGTTCTGCGCGGCGGCGTTGTTCGCCGGACGCGCGTTGGCGGCGGGGCGTGCGGCGCTGGTCGAAGCGCTCGGCGGCGGCGCGACCGGAACGCCCACCGGCTGCGCCCGGTTCGCACCGGGCAGCGCGTTGTTCACCGCGGTCGGCGGCTGGCCGCCCTGCCCGTCGAACACGCGCAGCATCATCTCGCGACGGCCTTCTGGACCTTCGAACACGGCGCTGCGTGCATCCAGCGCGGTCAGACGCCAGGCCGGATGCGATTCGGGCACTTCGCCGAGCCTCACGCGCACCGATTCGCTGCCGTCGGCCGGCTGCAGGATCGCCATCTGCAGGGTCGGCGTAATCAGCACGCTGGTCAGCACGTAATCGAACGCGGTCTGCTGGCCTTCGCCCTCGCCTTCGCCCTGCAGGAAGAACGGCTTGGGCTGGCGGTCCTGCGAGAACAGCGGACGCTGCGCGATGGCCGCGTACTGCGACAACGGGCCGAGCCGTTGCGGCGCGGGAGGCCGCGCGTTCGGCAACGGGCGCAGCAGGCCGGGGTCGGCGTCCAGGGCCTGCGCGTGCCGGCCCATGCCGAACACCGCCAAGCCCCAGGCGAGCACCGCCCAGCCGGCGACGGTCGCCAGCAGCCAGGTGCGCGGACCGGCGTCGTCAAGGCGCACGCGGCACCTCCGCGGTGTTGGGCGAGGGACGCAGGTAGCCGTAGAGGTCGAAGCTCACGTCGAGTCCGCCGTCGCCGCTGGGCTGGTTCGCGCCGGGCAGGAAGTAGCCGCGCGAGGACAACAGGTTGAGGTTGCCGACGAACAGGCGCGGCGATCCGCTTTCCAGCGCGTACAGCACGCTCGCCAGTTCCGGCGTGCCGCAGCGCAGGCGCACCTGCACGATCACGCGCGCGTAGCGTTCGCGGCGCGGCTCGCTGAGCGGCGAGCGGTTGCTGATCGCGCAGCTGCGATTGCCCGGGCTGGCCTCGGCGACGACACGTTCCAGCCGCTGCACGAGGCCGGCGGTCGCCAGTTCCGCGCTGCTTTCGGGAAGGAATCCGGGCGAACGCGCCTGCTGCGCACGCACCTGCGCGAGGCGCTGCTGCACCTGCGGCGCCTGCTGCAGCTGCATGCGCTGGCGCAGTTCGCGCTGCTGCAGGGTTTCGACGCGTTCGTTGGCTTCCAGCATCGGCGCGGTGAACCACGGATGCACGAGCACCAGATAGCCCAGCAGCAGCGCCGCGAGCAGCAGGCCGAGCGCGAGCCACTGGTCGCGGCCGATGCGTCGCGCCGGCGTCGCCATCGGCGCCTGCGCCTGCACGGAGGTCGGTTCAACCGCCATCGGCGTCCTCCGGCTGCGGTTGCGGGGGTGCGCGCTGCGCGGCGGGCGCGGGCGCGCCGAGTTCGGCGGTCAGGGTGAAACGGTCGCGGCTGGTCACGGGATCGGGCATCAGCGCGCCGGTCAGCGACGGCGCGCGCCACAGCCTGGATCCCTGCAGGCGCTGCACCAGCGACGGCGCCTCGCGGCTGAGGCCGATCATCAGCAGGTTGCCGTCCTCGACGGCGAGCTTTTCCAGGTACGTGCTGTCGGGCAGGCGCCGGGTGAGTTCGTCGAGCACTTCCACCGTGGTCGGCCGCTGCGCGCGCTCGCGGTCGAGGAAGGCCTGGCCTTCGATCAGGTCGATCAACGCCTGCCGCTGCGCCGCGGCGTCGCGCGCGGCGGTCGCCTGCTGGGCGATGCGCGCTTCGAGTTCGTCGGCCGCCGCGCGGCGATTGGCGAGCAGCTGCCACATCGTCGCGGCGACGGCGATCACCGCCAGCGCGGCAAGCGCGAGGTTCCAGTAGCGGAAGGCATCGCCGTGGCGGCGACGCAGCGCTGGATCGAGCAGGTTCACGCCCAGCGGCATGCCGTTCTCGGCGCACAGGTCGATGCCGGCCAGCGATCCGGCCATCGGGCCGAGCGCCGCCATCGGCGCCTCCAGGCGCTGGCGCGGCACGACGACGAGTTCGGCCTCGATCAGCCCATCGGTATCGCGACGGCCGAGCACGCGCGCGTCGAAGGCGACGGTGTCGGCGGAGAACGGGGTCTGGCGGTCGATCTCGAAACCGACCACGTCGCGGAGCCGGTCGCCCGCGGCGCCCGGCAGGGTCAGTCGGCGGCGCAGGCCGGCGGCGGCCGGCAGGAGCAGCCAGCGCGGCAGGTCGGCCAGGCGCGACGGAAGCAGCGTCGCCAGCGGATCCACCGGCGCGACGATGGCGTCCTCGTCCGGCAACGCCAGCTGCGGCACCGCGCCGAGGTCGCGGAGATCGCCGGCCTGCTGGAGCCGCAACTGCACCGCATCGCCCTGCACCTGCAGCAGCAGCCGGCCGCGATCGAACCCGAGCACGCGGCGCACCCGCGCCGGCAGCCAGGCGGCGAGGTTGTGCGCCCACCAGTGCGCGAACCCGCCCGCGCCGGGCGCGAGGCGCGCGCCCAGGCGACGCAGCCGGTCCTGCGCCCAGTCGGCGGCAGGCCGGTTCGGGGACCGGCTTTCGCTCCTAGCGTTCATCGCGGTGATGCTCCCTCCTCCCAGCGCAACGGCACGTACGCCATGCCAGGCAGGCCTCCTCCGCCCGTACGAACCACCGCTCGCAGCAGCGACTGACGACCATCCGGAAGCCGCGCGCGGCTGTCGATACTATAGGTGCCGCTGCCGGCGCCGGCCATGTTCGGGCCTGTCGAGGCGCCGTCCACGGGCAGCGAACCGGCCGGTCGACCGCGCTGGGCCACCAGCTCGGCGCCGTTCAATCCCATCGCATCGAGCAGTACCGCAGACGCATACGCGGGATCCGGCTGGGCTCGGCCGCTGAAGACGGTCAGGTCCGGTTCCAGCTTTGCGTACAGCTCCGGCGTCATGCCCAGCACCTGCAGCAGTTCGGCCACGCTTTCGAAGTCCGCGTCCTTGGCGCCGTAGGGGCGGCCGGCAGCTTCGTAGTCCCCGTCCTCGGCGCCGCCGGCGGGCTGGGTCAGCGGGTCCGCATCGCGCCAGTCGATGATGGCCCCGGCGATGCGCCCGGCCTCGGACGGCTCCACGCCGTGGCGCTGGATCAACGCGGCGAGCAGCGGATGCGGCGCCTGGTTGATGTCGAGCTTGCCGTTCTCGTCGACGATCCTCACCTCGACCTGCGCATCGCCGAAGCGCCAGGGGTGCGGCTGGCCGTCGGGCTTCCACTGCAGGCGCGCGTCCGGCAGCGCGACGCGGGTCAGCGAATATTCCAGCCCCGCGCGCGCGGCGTTGGACGCCACCAGTCCGCGCACCAGCACGCGGCCCTGCAACGCCTCCACGCGTGCGGCGAGCGCGAAACCGCCGATCAGCGCGGTCAGCAGCACGATCAGCCACAGCACCAGGATCAGCGCGGCGCCGCGTGCGCGTGAGGGAGTCCGCGGCGCGCGCGTCATTGCGTCTGCACCGGTTGTGCGTACGCGCTGAACGCCGGCGCGAGCGGCAGCGAAACGATCAGCGGCGGCCATGGCACGCCGTCGCGGTCGACCATCGTCACTTCCACCAGCAGCGGCAGCTGTTCGGTCGCTTCCCACGTGTCGAGCCACTCGCCGAGGCGCCCCTCCTGATCGAGCGCGCGATAGCGGAAGCGTGCTTCGCGCAGGTTCCCCACCAGTTGCTCCGGCGGGCGCGGATCGCGCTCCTCCACGGTCTTGCCGGCCTGCACCATGCTCAGCGCGAGCGTCATCCGCACGCCCTCGCCTGCGTCCTCGATGCGGAAATCGTGCAGGTATGGGCCGCCGCGTCCGAGGTAATCGGGAATGTCGGCGACGAAGCGCATGCGCTCGCGCTCGCCGATGAAACGGATGGCGATCGCGCGCGACTGGTCGATGTCGAACGGGATCGGCCGCGTGCCGGTGAGGCGCGCGCGCAGGAAGCCTTCGACCGTGCGCATGCGCTCGCTGCGACCGGCCATCGCCTCGCCGCGCGTGGTCGTGCGTGTGGCGGCGCCGAGCGTGGCGAACGCCAGCGAAAGGCCCGCGACGAGCAGCACCATCGCGATCAGCACTTCGATGAGGGTGAAGCCACGCGCGCGGGTCATGGCAGCACGCCTCCGCTGCCGGCCGCGGCGATGCGCAGCGTGCGCAGCTGCAGGCGCTGCCCCGGCCCGTCGCCCCACTGCATCGCCAGGGTGATCTCGAACAGTTCCGGCCCGCCGAGCGTCATCGGCTGGCCGCTGGCGGCCACCGCGGGATCGCGCCACGGCGCCACGCGCAGGCGCCAGCGATAACGGCCCTGCTCGAACTCGCCATCGCGCTCGCTCGCCGCCAGGCGCTCGCCGACGCCGACCTGGTCCATCACCGACTGCGCGTACATCGCGGCGCGTCCGGCGTCGGCCGATTGCCGTACCTGCCGCGTCGAACCCGACAGGATCCCGAGCAGCAGCGTGAGCGCCATCGCGAGCAGCGCGAAGGCGACGATGACTTCCAGCAGCGTGTAGCCGGTCTGGAGCGAGGAACGAGCGGAGAGGAACGAGGAACGCGTCGAAAGCGCGCATCGGCGCGTGGCCGTGACTGGTTTCCCGTTCCTCTCCACCCGTTCCCCGTTCATGGCTGGGCCTGCGCGCGCCGCAGCTTCACTTCGCCGGTGAGCCAGGCGACGTCGATATTCCACGCTGCCCGGCGCGCGGCGAGCTGCACGCGGCCACCGGTGCTGGCGCCGTCGGGAAAGAACACGATCGCGCCTTCGCCGCGTCGCGGCTGCACTTCGCGCGCGGCGGTGAAGGTGATGCGCAACGAAGGCGGGATGTCGCCGCGGCGCCCCATCGGCGCGGCCCAGGCGCGCTTGGCCGGATCGAGCGTGAAGCGCTGCGGTTGCCCGGTCGCGATCGCGTGGGTGCGGGTGAAACGCAGCGCGGCGGACACCTGCTTCGCGCTGGAACGCAGCTGCATGCCTTCGCGACCGCCGCTCATCGCCGCCAGCGCGAGCACGCTGATGGCGGCGATCAGCGCGATCACCAGCAGCATTTCCAGCAGGGACACACCCCGCGCGCGATGCATGGCCGAATGCCCCCGCTGGGCTCGCGCTTACTCGTACTTGATGTCGCCGTCGACGCTGGTGCCGCCCGGCTTTCCATCCTTGCCCAGGCTGACCAGGTCGAACGGGCCGCTTTCGCCCGGCGCGCGGTATTCGAGCGCGTGGCCCCAAGGGTCCTTCAGCTCGGCCGGCTTCGCGTACGGGCCGAGCCAGCCGTTCACGTCGGCGGGTTGGGTGACCAGTTCCTCCAGCGAGGTCGGCAGGCGGCCGGTGTCCATCTGGAACGACTCGACCTTCCCGGCCATCGTCTGCACCTGCGCCTTGGCGATGTTGTAGTCGCCGCGATCCTTGCCGCCCAGCACGCGGCTGCCGACGAAGGCCAGCACCGCGCCGATCAGCACGATCACGATGATGATCTCGATCAGGCTCATGCCGCGCTGGCGGGCGGCCGATGGCGAACGGGTCGGTGAACGGCGGTTGCGCATGTGGGTTCCTTTGGAGTCCGGAAGAGGGGATGTTTACCCGAAAACGATTGCAAGTGGACTGACTGCGGGGGGCGATGTTCAGTTCCTGCGATGCCGGTGTGAAGGGGCATATGTCGCCTTGCGGGCCTCGCGGCGCGCTTCGTCGCGATGCCGCCCCGCTGCGTGAGGCGTCCGCGAGCGGGCCGCAGACCCGCATTGCGGACTCACCCTATCGCGTTCGTCAGCCCGTACAGCGGCATCAGCACCGCCAGCACGACGACGCCGACGACCGCCGCCAGCACGATCGTCACCACCGGCACCAGCGCGGCCAGCATGCGGTCCAGCGCCAGCGAGGTTTCCTGTTCGAACGTCTCGGCGGTCCTGACCAGCATCGCGTCCAGCGCGCCGGACTCCTCGCCGACCTGGATCATCTGCAGCGCCAGCCGCGGATAGCGCTTGCCCCGGCCGAGCGCGGTGGACAGCGCGACGCCGTTCTTCACTTCCTGCGCTGCCGCGTCCACGTCCGCCGCCAGCACGCGATTGCCCAGCACGTTGCGGCCGATGCCCAGCGCGGTGATCAGCGGCACGCCGTTGCGCACCAGCGTGCCGAGCGTGCGCGCCAGTCGCGCGGTTTCGGCCTTGGCGACCAGGCCGCCGACGAAACGCCGCTGCAGCAGCCATGCATCGAAGGCTTCGCGGAACACCGGATCGCGACGCTTGCGATCGAACCACCACAGCGCCAGCGCAGGCACCGCGAGCAGCAGGATCCACCAGTCGCGCACGAACAGGCCGATGGCCAGCACGATCTGCGTGAACACCGGCAGCTCGGCATCGAGACTTTCGTACATCGCGCCGAACTGCGGCACCACGTAACCGAACAGGAACAGCAGGCTGCCGCCGACCATCAGCAGCAGGATCGCGGGATAGATCAGTGCGTTGACGACGCGCCCCTGCAGGGCGCGCGTGCGTTCCAGGTAATCGGCCAGTCGCGCCAGGGTTTCCTGCAGGCTGCCGCCGGCTTCGCCCGCGCGCACCATGTTCACGTACAGCCGCGAGAACGTGCCGTGCTGGCGCTCCAGCGCCGTCGACAGCGAACTGCCGCCGCGCACCGCATCGCGCACATCGCCGATCGTGCGACGTGCGGTTTCGTCCTCGGGCAGTTCGAGCAGGATCGTGAGCGCGCGATCCAGCGGCTGTCCCGCCCCGAGCAGCGTCGCAAGCTGTTGGGTGAACTGCACCAGTCGCGCACCGGCAAAAGGCTTGGCCTTGAACAGCCCTTTCCACACCGACGCCCCGGACGCCTCGCTGGCGAGCTTCGCCTCCACCGGCAGATGCCCCTGCTCCTGCAAGCGCGCGACCACCTCCGCACTGCTGCCGGCTTCCATCTGGCCGTCGAGCAGCTCGCCGCGCGGGTTGAGGGCCTTGTAGTGGTAGAGGGGCATGGCGTTACGCGTCCTCGGTGACGCGCAACACTTCCTCGATCGTCGTCTCGCCGCGCAGGGCCTTGGCGATGCCGTCCTCGTACATCGTGCGCATGCCGTTCTGGCGCGCGATCTGCTCGATCTCGCCCATGCCGGCGTGGCGCATCACCGCGCGACGGAGTTCGTCGTTCATGACCAGGAACTCCATGATGGTCGTGCGGCCCAGGTAACCGGTCGTCGCGATCGGCGACGGCATCGGGTGGTACAGGAAGATCTCACCTTCGGGCTGGTAGCGGCGTAGATCGAAGCGCTCGATTTCCTCCGGCGAGGCGGGATAACGACGCGCATGCGTCTGTTCCAGGCGGCGGACGAGGCGCTGCGCGAGGATGCCGTTGATGGTGGAGGTCAGCAGGTAATCCTCCACGCCCATGTCGAGCAGGCGCGTGATGCCGCCGGCCGCGTTGTTGGTGTGCAGCGTGGACAGCACGAGGTGGCCGGTGAGCGCGGACTGGATCGCGATGCGGCACGTTTCCAGGTCGCGCATTTCGCCGATCATGATGATGTCGGGGTCCTGTCGCACGATGCTGCGCAGCGCGTGGGCGAAATCGAGCCCGATCTGCGGCTTGGCCTGGATCTGGTTGATGCCTTCGATCTGGTATTCGACCGGGTCCTCGACCGTGATGATCTTGACGTCAGGCGTGTTGAGTTTGCTCAGCGCGGTGTACAGCGTGGTCGTCTTGCCCGAGCCGGTCGGGCCGGTGACCAGCAGGATGCCGTGTGGCTGGTCGAGCACCTTCTGGAACTGCGGCAGGAACGCGTCCGTGAAGCCCAGGCGCTTGAAGTCGAACACCACCGTTTCGCGATCGAGCAGTCGCATCACCACGCTTTCGCCGTGCGCGGTCGGCACGGTGCTCACGCGCAGGTCGAGTTCCTTGCCCTGCACGCGCAGCATGATGCGGCCGTCCTGCGGCAGGCGGCGCTCGGCGATGTTGAGCTTGGCCATGATCTTGATGCGGCTGATCACGGCGGCGGTGAGGTTCGCCGGGGGGCTTTCGCCTTCGCTGAGCACGCCGTCGATTCGGTAACGCACCTTCAGGCGGTTCTCGAACGGCTCGATGTGGATGTCGGACGCGCGCAGTTCGACGGCGCGCTGGATGATCAGGTTCACCAGCCGGATCACCGGCGCTTCGGATGCCAGGTCGCGCAGGTGTTCGACGTCGTCGAGGTCGCCGCCCGCGCCTTCGCCCTCGGCGGTTTCGACGATCGCGCCCATCGCGCTGCGGCCCTGGCCGTACCAGCGTTCGACGAGGTCGCCGATTTCCGAACGCAGGGCCACGGCGGGATGGATGTCGCGCCCGGTCGCCAGGCGCAGCGCGTCGCGCGTGTATTCGTCCTGCGGATCGGCCATCAGCACGTCGACGGCGGCTTCGCTCTCGCCGACCGGACAGACGGCGAACTGCTTCATGAAGCGGGTGGACAGCGCGACGCCTTCGGGCGGCAGCTCCGGTGCGTCCTTGATGGCGACCAGCGGCAGGCCGAGGACTTCGGCGCAGGTTTCGGCGTGGTCGCGCTCGGACACCAGGCCTAGCCGGGCGAGCAGCGCCAGCAGGCTGCCCCCGGTTTCCTCCTGCAGGCGGCGTGCGCGGGTGAGGTCGGCATCCTTGAGGCGGCCCTTGGCGAGCAGCGCGTCGACGATGCGGTGCTCGGCGTCCGAGGGGGGAATGAGATCGTTGGCGACGGCGTTCACGCTTGTCAGGTCGTTGCCGACCGTCCTCCGCGATGGGGCCTTCGACTTTAGCAGGCCGAGGTTGACGGAAGCGCGCAGGCCCACGCGCTTTTGTCACCACGCCCTTCCCTGACGCCGGCCCGCGCCGATCGCGTACGCTTGGCCCCGTTCACAGGGGAGACAACGCATGAAGATCCGTTACGCCGCAGCAGCGGCCGTCGCCGTGTTCATCGCCGGCGCCGGCGCCGGTTACACCGCGCAAAAGGCGCAGCGCACCGCGCCGGACATGTACCACGCCAGGCAGAACCAGGACGCCGCGAAGGCGCTGCTCGCCGCCGCGCGCATCCAGGCCGGCAAGGGCAGCTGGGAGCAGATCGCGGTGGGCCGCGTGTATTACCTCGGGGGATTCAAGGCGGAAGGCCAGGCGATCTTCGACGCCATCCTCAACGGCAAGCACGAGGACAGCGACGTGTTCCGCATCGCCCGCGTGTACAGCGAAGCCGGTGAATGGTCCCGGGCGCAGCCGCTGTTCCAGCAGTATTTCAAGACCACCGACGACGACGGCACCGGCCTGGCCGAAGTCGGCGCGCTCTACCTGCTCAACGGCGACCGGCAGACGGCCGAGCAGATGTTCGACCGCTCGGTCGCGATCGAACCGGAAGACCTGTGGGCGACGCTGCACATGGCGGGCGCGTATCTGGACGTCAAGCCGCAGGAGTGAGGCGGCTCGGCTTCGGCGTAGTCGCTTGCAGGGGCGCGCAGGTGGCGACGCCGATGGCGGGCGTATCCGGTGTTCCTGAGCCGATGCGTCGGTGGAGTGGATGCCAACCCAGCTCCGGTGTCCTCAGCAGGAGCCGGTGTTTTTTTGCGTCTGCCGTCGTTCCCGCGAAGGCGGAAATCCATGTATCCGCGGCGATTCCGCTCTCCGGAAGCGGTGATGCACGCAAGCCTGGATCCCCGCCTTCGCGGGGATGACGTCTGGATGGCGGGTACGCCGCGCGCCTGTGTGCCTGGGGGCCGACTTTCGCCGGCGCGACGTACTGACTGGAGATGTTCGACACCAGGCTCCGAGCGCCGTCGGAAGGAGCGGCACTCTTCTGCCCTCGTTCCCGCGAAGCGGGAATCCACGCATCACGCCGCGTCGCTTCCTCGCGACTTCGCGAAGAAAAATCGCTATGAGACGCAACGGGGCCACTCGCCCCGTCGCGCACTCTCAGCGACCGCTCACCCCACCCACACCCGCGCGTTGCGGAACAGGCGCATCCACGGCGAATCGTCGCCCCACTCCGCCGGCGCCCAGCTGAGGTTCGCCGTGCGCAACGTGCGCTCGGGGTGCGGCATGAGGATGGTCGCGCGGCCGTCGGCGCTGGTGAGTCCGGTGATACCGTCCGGCGAACCGTTCGGATTGAGCGGGTAACGCGTGGCCGCGTGGCCGTTGCCGTCCACGTAGCGCAGCGAGACGTGCGCGGCGCTCTGGTCGAGCGGGCTGTCGAACTCGGCGCGGCCTTCGCCATGGGCGACGGCGACCGGAATCCGCGAACCGGCCATGCCGCGCAGGAACAGCGACGGCGATTCGACGACTTCCAGCAGCCCCGTGCGCGCTTCGAACTGTTCGCTGCGGTTGCGCAGGAACTTCGGCCAGTGCCCGGCACCCGGGATGATCGGCTTGAGCTGCGAGAGCATCTGGCAGCCGTTGCACACGCCCAGCGAGAAGCTGTCCGGGCGCGCGAAGAACGCCGCGAACGCGTCGCGCAGCGCGCTGCGTTCCAGCACCGACGTCGCCCAGCCGCGGCCCGCGCCGAGCACGTCGCCGTAGCTGAAACCGCCGCACGCGGCGATGCCCTTGAAGTCGGCCAGGTCGAAGCGGCCGGCGATGAGGTCGCTCATGTGCACGTCGACCGCTTCGAAACCGGCGCGCGTGAAGCCCAACGCCATCTCGATCTGGCCATTGACGCCCTGCTCGCGCAGGATCGCGACCTTCGGCCGCACGCCGGTGTTGATGAACGGCGCGGCGATGTCGTCGGACGGATCGAACGTCAGCTTCGGCTTCAGGCCCGGCGCGTTGAAGTCGCGCGCGACGGTGCGTTCCTCGTCGGCACCTTCCGGGTTGTCGCGCAGCTTCTGGATCGCGTGGCTGGTGGACCACCACGCGTCGAAGAGCTCTTCCCAGCGCCATTCGACCAGCGTCCGGCCGTCATCGCGCACACGGATCGCCGGCGCGGTGGTCGGGCGGGCGATGCGCTGCGCGCAGTCGATGAGGCCGTGGCGCGCGACGAGGTCGGCGAATTCGGCGCGATCCTCGACCGACACCTGCACGATCGCGCCGAGTTCCTCGTTGAACAGCGTACGGAACGGATCGTCGCCCCAGCCGTCCAGCGTGATGTCCAAGCCCATGCGCGAGCAGAACGCCATTTCGCACAGCGCCGCGAACGCGCCGCCGTCGGAACGGTCGTGGTACGCGCGGACCAGGCCGGCTTCGCGTGCATCGCGGATGAGTTCGAAGAAATCGCGCAGGCGCTGCGGGTTGTCGAGATCCGGCACGCCGAGCGGGCCGGAGAACGCGGGCAGCGAACCCTGGCCGTCCGCGGCGTCGGGATGGCATTGCGCCAGCACCGAACCGCCCAGGCGCTGCTTGCCTGCGCCCAGGCCGATCAGCCACAGCTCCGATTCTTCCTCGCGCGCCAGCAGCGGCGTGAGCTGCGCGCGCACGTCGACGACCGGCGCGAACGCGCTGACGATCAGCGACACCGGCGACACCGACTTGTGCGCTTCGCCATCGGCATGCCACTGCGCCTGCATGGACAGCGAGTCCTTGCCGACGGGGATGCTGAGGTCGAGTTCCGGGCACAGTTCCAGGCCCACGGCCCTGACCGCGTCGAACAGCCGCGCGTCCTCGCCGTCGTGGCCGGCGGCGGCCATCCAGTTCGCCGAAAGCTTGATGCGGTCCAGCGATTCCACCGGCGCGGCGCACAGGTTGGTGATCGCCTCGCCGACGGCCATGCGCGCGGCGGCGGCGGCGTCGATCAGCGCCAGCGGCGTGCGCTCGCCGATCGCCATCGCCTCGCCGACGAAACCGTCGAAGCCCGCGAGCGTGATCGCGCAATCGGCCACCGGCACCTGCCAGGGGCCGATCATCTGGTCCCGCGCGGTCAGGCCGCCGACGCTGCGATCGCCGATGGTGATCAGGAAGTTCTTCGATGCGACCGACGGATGCGCCATCACGCGCAGCGCGGCATCGCGCAGTTCCAGGCCGTCCCAGCGCAGCGCGGGCCACGGCGCGGCGGGCGGGCGGCGCGTGTCGCGGTGCATCTTGGGCGGCTTGCCGAACAGCACGTCCATGGGCAGGTCGATCGGCCAGTCGCGGCCGGCTTCGCGTGCGGTTTCGCGCGTGGCGCCGTAACCGACGACCAGCCGCTCCTCCGCCGTCGCGAAACCGACGGCGGCGAACGGGCAGCGCTCGCGCTCGCAGATCGCGGCGAATTCCTCGACGCGGTCGGCCGGCACGCCGAGCACGTAACGCTCCTGCGATTCGTTGCACCACAGCTGCATCGGCGAGAGCGAGGGATCGTCGCTGGGCACCTTCGCCAGATCGATGATGCCGCCCAGACCGGAGTCGTGGAGCAGTTCGGGAATCGCGTTCGACAGACCACCCGCGCCGACGTCGTGCGCGGTCGCGATGGGATTGTCCTCGCCGCGCGCGACGCAGCGGTCGATGACTTCCTGGCAGCGGCGTTCCATTTCCGGGTTGTCGCGCTGCACGCTGGCGAAATCGAGTTCCTCGTGGCTTTCGCCCGAGGCCACCGAACTGGCCGCGCCGCCGCCCAGGCCGATGAGCATGGCCGGGCCGCCGAGCACGATCACCGCATCGCCGGGCTGCAGGCCGAGCTTCTTCACCTGCACGCGATCGATCGCGCCCAGGCCGCCGGCGAGCATGATCGGCTTGTCGTACGCACGTGCGTGCGCACCTTCATCCAGCTCGAAGCTGCGGAAATAGCCGGTGAGGTTCGGGCGGCCGAATTCGTTGTTGAACGCGGCGGCGCCGATCGGGCCTTCGATCATGATTTCCAGCGCGGACGCCATGCGCGGGTTGAGCGAACGCTCGCGCTCCCACGGCTGCGGCAGCGTGGGAATGCGCAGGTGCGACACGCTGAAACCGCACAGGCCCGCCTTCGGCCGGCCGCCACGGCCGGTCGCGCCTTCGTCGCGGATCTCGCCGCCGGCGCCGGTGGACGCGCCGGGGAACGGCGCGATCGCGGTGGGATGGTTGTGCGTTTCGACCTTGATCGCGAAGGCCGAATCGACCTGCGCTTCCTCGCGGTACGCATGCGTCTGCGGGTCGGGGCGGAAGCGACGGCTCGCGTAGCCTTCGACCACTGCCGCGTTGTCGCTGTACGCCGAGAGCGTGTACTCCGGCGTGGTCGCGTGCGTGTGCTTGATCATCTTGAACAGCGAGGTCGTCTGCTCGACGCCGTCGATGGTCCAGGATGCGTTGAAGATCTTGTGGCGGCAGTGCTCGGAATTGGCCTGCGCGAACATCATCAGCTCGACGTCCGACGGTACGCGACCCAGCGCGCCGTAGCGCTCGCGCAGGTAGGCGATCTCGTCGTCGGCCAGCGCCAGGCCCAGGCGGGTGTTCGCCAGTTCCAGGTCGGCCAGCGGGATGCGCTCGAGTTCGCCGCGCACCGGCACGGAGAACAGCGCGATGGCGTCTTCGTGCGCTTCCAGCAACGACTGCGTCATCGGGTCGTGCAGCACCTTCGCCAGCGCGCCCTGCGTCGGGGCGTCCGACGGCCAGCCGGCGAGGTCGTAACGCGTACCGCGTTCGACGCGCTTCACCGGGAGCTCTGCGCCGTGCAGAAGCTCGGTCGCCTTGCTCGCCCAGGGCGACAGCGTGCCCAGGCGCGGCGTGACGTAGCGCGATACCGCGCCGTCCGCGCGCGGTGCGGCATCGAAACCGGCCTGGAGGATGCGACGCAGCGCGTCCGCGTCGGGCGTCGCGCCGGCGTCCGGCTCGACCCAGTAGACGGGCCATGCGCCGAGAAGGCGGACGGACGGATGGAGGGCTTGCAGTCGGGCTTGGAGCCGTTCCAGTCGGAACGGCGACAGGGCGGAAGCGCCCTCGAGGACGATCATGTCCGGGGAACCGTGCAACGTCGGGCCCGCCATTGTACCCAAGCGCCCCGCGCCCCGCCGCCGAAACCGGCCGGATCGGGGTCCGAAAACGCCGACGCCGCCCCTCGGGCGGCGTCGGAACGTCGGGTCGGGCTTCCAGTTGCGGCTTGTCAGATGCCCGGCGTCGCGGACGCGGTGCGGGCCTGTTCGGCGGCGAGCTTGTCCAGCGTCTCGCGCAGGGCGGCCGGCGGGACGTAGCCGCCGACCTGGACGCCTTCGGCCGTCAGGATCATCGGCGTGCCGGTCAGGCCGACGCGCTGGCCGACGTCGTACTGCTGGTTGACGCTGCTCTTGCAGTCGGCCTTGGTCGGGCCGTGGTCGTTCTTGGCGTCGGTGAGCGCCTTGCGGCGGTCGGGCGCGCACCAGACGGCGACCATCTTGCGGTAGTCGTCGCTGCCCAGGCCCATGCGCGGGAAGGCGAGGTATTCGATGGCGATGCCTTCGCGGTTGTACTCGGCGATCTGGCTGTGCAGCTTGCGGCAGTAGCCGCATTCCACGTCGGTGAAGACGGTGACGGTGTACTTGGGCTTGGCCGGCGAGAAGACGATGCGCTCGCTGGCGGGGATGGTGGCGACCAGTTCCTTGCGCAGGCCCGCCATGGCGTCTTCGCTGAGATTCTTCTTCGCGGTCACGTCGAACAGCGCGCCGCCGGAGCCCGGCAGGAACAGGTAGCGGCCGTCGTCGCTGACGTAGACGACCTGGCCGGCGACGATGGCCTCGCGGAAGCCCGGCATCGCCGCCGGCGCGACGCGCTCGACTTCGACCTGCGGGTTCAGCGTGCGCACGGCCTCGATGGCGCGGGCCTCGGGCGTGCCGGCGGCCGGCTTGGGCGCGGCGATCGGCTTGGCGGCGGCGGTGGTCGCCGTCGAAACCGGGGCCTTGTTGTCGCCGGGCGCCTGGGCGCAGGCGGAAAGACTGATGGCGCCGAGCACGGCGAGGACGAGTCGTTTCATTCGCGATCCTGTCGGGCGGCCATGGGGCCGCGAGGGGGAATGGCCGATTGTGGCACGGGGCTGTGGCGGGGCGAGTGTCGTAGGTCCCGGTGTGGGGCGGGGGTTTGGGTGGGGGTTCATGGGGTGCGGGCGTCTGGGACGATCGCTTTCGGTGTCGGCGCAGGCTTGTCGCGGGGGCGGTGTTGGGGCGGGTTGCGGTTTGGGTTGTTGCCGTTGTAGATCAATCCGCATTCCTCAAAGATCGTTGCCCCGGGAGGCACGTCACCGCTGGAAGGAAGAACCTCACCCCAGCACCAGAGGCTCGTCATCCCGGCGAAGGCTGGGATCCAGGCCCGCAACGCTCGGGCACTCCCTTCCCGGTGAACCATTCCACCTCCATTCCAGCGGAAGCTGGAACCCATTTTTGCTTTTGCTTTTGCTGTTGCTGTTGCCGATCCCGCCCTTCGCCGGGATGACGAGCAAGAGCAAGGCAACTGCAAACGCAACTTGCAACTGCAAACGCAACCGCAAAAGCGCCGCTTCGAATCGCACTTCGCCGCCATCCATGGCGTCACGCAACCGGCTTCGGGTCGCCCTGCCCGGCCTTCCGTGGTCGGGCGTTCGCGACCGCGCGCCAGTGGCGCGCAAGCGCGGTCGCTCACCCCCTGGGATGATGCTTGGCGTGGAGCTGCTTGAGCTGCTCCCGCGCCACCAGCGTGTAGATCTGCGTCGTCGAGAGGGAGCTGTGCCCCAGCAGCATCTGCAGCGCGCGAAGGTCGGCGCCGCGGTTGAGCAGGTGCGTCGCGAAACTGTGGCGCAGGCCATGCGGGCTGATGCGGTCCGGGTCGATGCCGGCAGCGGCGGCGTATTTCTTCACCAGTTGCCAGAACTGCTGGCGCGTCGGCGCCTCGCCGTTCGCGGAGAGAAACAACGGCGCGAGCGAACGCTTGCCGGCAAGCTGCGGACGTGACTGCGCGAGGTATTTCTCCAGCCAGTGCTGCGCCTCCTCACCCAGCGGCACCAGCCGTTCCTTGCTGCCCTTGCCCATCACGCGCAACGCGCCCTGGCGCAGGTTCACCGCGGTCGCGGGCAGGTTCACCAGTTCGCTCACGCGCAGGCCGGCGGCGTACATCAACTCGAGCATCGCGCGATCGCGCAGGCCCAGCGGCGTGGCGATGTCGGGCGCGGCGAGCAGCGCATCGATCTGGCTTTCCGCCAGCGCTTTCGGCAACGAACGCGGCAGCTTCGGCGGATCGAGCAGCGCCGTCGGATCTGCCGCGCGCGCACCGCGCCGCACGAGCCAGCCGTAGAACGCGCGCAACGCCGAGAGCAGGCGCGCGTTGCTGCGCGGCGAATAGCCCTGCTGCGAACGCCACGCCAGGTAGTCGAACAAGGCGGCGCGATCGGCGTCGGCAAGGCCGCCCCTGCGACCCGAGCGGTAGCGCGCGAGCAGTTCCAGATCGCGGCGATAGCTGTCGAGCGTGGGCTGCGCGAGGCCGTTCTCGGCCCAGATGGCATCGAGGAAACGGCCGATCAGCGCGGCATCGTCGTCGGGCAGCGGCGGCAGCGCCATGGCGATGGAACGGCGTTGCGCGGGCGTACGTGCGGTCATCGCCGCAGCTTAGCGGCTATCCTGATGCGATGGCATCGACTCCCGCATCGCCCCGTCCTTCCGCGCTCATCGGCTGGCGCATGCTCGCGCTCGTCTACGACATGTGGCCGGTGATCGCGATGTGGATGGTCGCCTCGCTGTTGTTCACCGTCGGCTTCACGCTCAGCGGCCATGCGAGTCGCGAGAACATCGCGCCGTTCAGCGCCCTGCAGTGGCTGCTGTGGCTGGTGTGCTGGCTGATCACCGCCGGCTACGCACTGTTGAGCTGGCGGCGCGGCGGGCAGACGCTGGGGATGCGGCCGTGGCGGTTGAAGGTCGTCGCCGCCGACGCTGTCTCGGCGCCGGAACTGCGTGCGCTCACGATCCGGTTCGTGGTCGCAACGTTTTCGCTGGCGCTGGCGGGGCTGGGGTTCTGGTGGGCGTGGGTCGATCGCGAACGGCTGACCTGGCACGACCGTGCGAGCGGCACGCGGATGGTGCGGTTGCCCAAGCGGACGTAGGTGATGCGGTTGTAGCCCGGGTAAGCGAAGCGCACCCGGGAAGGAGATGCGGCTGCGATCCCGGGTGCGCTTCGCTTACCCGGGCTACAGACGCTGACGCGGCATGACGTGCAGGTGTGCGCACGCCCGCAGGTTTTCATCCCGATCGTCGCTTGAACAGGAAGTACGACACCCCGAGCATGACGAACGTCGGCAGCAGATAGGCGAGCCGGAAGTCGAACTTCACCACCTTCGCCAGCCCCACCGCCTGTGTCTGCAGCTGCCAGAAGATGAGCGCGAACACGATGCCGATGAACAACCGCTTGCCCATGCCGCCGCTGCGCAGCGTGCCGAACGCGAACGGAACCGCGGCCAGGCACAGCGCCAGCACGTTGAGCGGATAGAACCAGCGGCCCCAGTAGTGTTCCTGGAACTCCGAGGCGTCCAGGTCGTTGCGCTGGCGATACTCGATGGCGGCGCGAAGGGCCATCGCCGAGAGATAGCGCGGGCGCTCGGTTCCGGACGAGAGCGCGGCGGCGTCGAGCTGCGATTCCCAGCGCTCCTCGGGCACCTTCACCTGGCGCACCGAACGCTCCTCGAAATAGTTGCGCGTCACGTCGCGCAGCACCCAGCCGCCGGGGCGGTGCTGGGCGACGCGCGCGTTGGCCAGCGAGCGCAGGTGGCCGTCGGGGGCGAACTCGAACAGCTTCACGTCGTTCAGTTCGAGGAAGCGTTCGCCATCGCGCTCGCGCTCCTGCCCGCCGGCGGCGTGGAGGATCGTCTCGCCCTCGCGCGCCCAGAGTCCGGTGTACTGCGCCACCACGGTGTTGCCGGACTTGGCCGAGGACTTCAGCGCATCGGCGCGCTGCTGCGCCCACGGCGCCACGCTCTCGCCGTTGAACACCATCAGCGCGGTCAGCAGCGCGAGCGCGCCCGCCACCGCCAGGCCGAGCCGGCGACGCGACAGGCCCAGGGCGCGCAGCGCGGTGAGTTCGGACGTGGCGGCGAGCTGGCCCAGCGCCATCAGCGAACCGATCACCGCGGCATAGGGGAACAGGTAATACAGCCGTCGCGGAATGCTGAGCGCCATGTAGACGAACGCCTCCGACAGGCCGTACTTGCCCTTGCCGATGTCGCCGAACTCGCTCACCAGGCCGAGCATCACGTCCAGGCCGGCCAGCACCGCCCAGGTCAGCGCGACCGTGCCGAGCACGACGCGACCGACGTATAGGTCGTGGATCTTCGGGAACGGCTTCATGCGGCCGCTCCGTTCGCGGCGGGTGCGCTCTTGCGGCGGCCCACGCGGCCGTCGGTGAAGTACAGCCACAGCGCGATCGCCATGATGGGCACGACCAGCCACCATAGGCCCAGGCCGGTGGCGATCTTGCCGTCCTCCAGCCAGCCGCGGCCGGCGGTCATCAGGTTCTGGCCGATCAGGTAGGCGAGGAAGCCGACCAGGATCCGCCCGTAGCGCGCCTGCCGCGGCATGCTGCGCGCCAGCGGCACCGCCATCAGCGCGAAGGCCAGCGCGAGCAGCGGCGGCGCGATGCGGTAATGCAGCTGCGCGCGCGCCTCGCGGCTGCCGTCGGCGAGCAGCATGAGCGTGGGCTGCATTTCCGGCGCATCCGGGTCGTAGCGTTCGTCGTTCGCGGGCAGCAGGATCTCGTTGCGCGCGTAGCGCAGCAGGCGGAAATCCTTCGCCCCCGTGGCCTGGCCTTCGATCTGGAAGCCGTGGTTCAACGTGAGATAGCGGTGGCCGGCTTCATCGACGGTGAGCTTGCCGTCGTTGGCGGTGATCACGTCGAGGCGGCCCTCGCCGTTGTCGCGATAGACGAAGATTTTTTCCAGGCCGCTGCCGTCCTTGGACATGTTCGACACGTAGATGACCCCGCCGTCGCCGGGAATGCCGGTGAAGGCGCCCGGTTCCAGCCCGGCCATCACCAGGCTGCGGTTGGCGTCGTTGATCATCTGCTTGGAGATGCGATCGGCCCACGGCCCCAGCCACAGCGAACACGCGGCGACCACGCCCACCAGCGGCCCGACCACCATCAGCAGCGGCCGGAGCATGCGTCGCGGGCCGACGCCGATCGAGGCGATCACCGGCATTTCCGAATCGCGGTACAGCCGGCCCACGGCCATCATGAGGCCGAGCATCAGCGCCAGCGGCAGGATCAGCGGCAGCCACTTCAGCAGCACCAGCCCGAGCTGCGCCATCATCAATCCGGCCGGAACGCGGCCCCGGGCGATGTCCTGCAGCACATCGGTGAACGCGCCACCGACGGTGACGATCAGCAGGACGATCAGCGTGGCAAGGATCGCCTGCGCGAATTCGCTGATGAGGTAGCGGTCCAGCTTGGGCATCGGGTCGGTCGGGCCTGGGCGTTTCGGGGGAAGGACGGGCCAGTGTGGTGCAACGGACGCATGCAGCGCGTGGGCATCCGCCGTGGGCCGCCCTGCGCCCGAGCCTCCGCCTTTGCCGCCGCGACCGTCGCCGCCGGGCCCCACCGTTCCGCGGGCCGGGTGTGTGCGGCCTGCTAGAATCGGAGGTTCGTCCGAGGGCGTGAGGCGGCTGCGCGATGCGCGGCCCGGGATCGAATCCCCCTCACCGCCCAATTGTACGGAACTGTCGTACTCCGTACGGAACTACCGTACGGAGCTGCCTCTCAATCTGCCCGGGAATCTGTTGGATGGCCCTCGAATTCGACCTGAACCGCGACGCGCCCGCCGCCGCCCACACCGATTGCATCGTGGTCGGCGCCTTTGCCGACAACAGCCTGACGCCCGCGGCGAAAGCCCTCGATGAGGCCAGCAACGGCCGCATCCGCGCCCTGCTCGAGCGCGGCGACGCCAGCGGCAAGACCGGCAAGACCGCGCTGCTGCACGACCTGCCGGGCGTGACCGCGCCGCGAGTGCTGGTGATCGGCCTGGGCGAAGCCGGCAAGTTCGGCGTGCCGCAGTACCTCAAGGCCGTGGGCGACGCCGCCCGCGCGCTGAAGAGCGGCCCGGTGTCGACGGCGCTGTTCACGCTGTCCGAACTCGACGTCGCCGGCCGCGACAAGGCCTGGAACATCCGCCAGGCCGTGATCGCCGCCGACCACGCCTGCTATCGCTACACCGCCACGCTGGGCACCTCGCGCAAGAAGGACGAGCCGGGCCTGCGCACGTTCTCCGTGCTGGGCGACGACGCGCTCGCGCTGGCGCAGGGCCAGGCGATCGCCGCCGGCGTGCAGTTCTCGCGGGAGCTGGGCAACCTGCCGCCGAACATCTGCAACCCCGCGTACCTGGCGCAGCAGGCACAGGAATTCGCCGGCCGCTTCCCGACCACCTCGTGCGACGTGCTCGACGTGGCGCAGATGCAGGAACTGGGCATGGGCTCGCTGCTGGCCGTGGGCCGCGGCTCGGCCAATCCGCCCAAGCTGATCGTCCTGAAGTACAGCAATGGCGGCGACGCCAAGCCGTACGTGCTCGTCGGCAAGGGCATCACCTTCGATACCGGCGGCATCAACCTCAAGACGCAGGGCGGCATCGAGGAAATGAAGTACGACATGTGCGGTGGCGCCACCGTCATGGGCACCTTCGTCGCCGCGGTGGGCATGCAGCTGCCGATCAACCTCGTCGTGGTCGTGCCGGCCGTGGAAAACATGCCCGACGCCGATGCGTACCGCCCGTCCGACGTACTCACCAGCATGTCCGGCAAGACGATCGAAGTGGGCAACACCGACGCCGAAGGCCGCCTGATCCTGTGCGACGCGCTGACCTATGCGCAGCGCTTCGAACCGCAGGCGCTGGTCGACGTGGCCACGCTCACCGGCGCATGCATGATCGCGCTGGGCAAGTTCGCCTCCGGCCTGATGAGCAAGCACGACGACCTGGCGAACGAACTGCTCGACGCCGGCGAGAACGTGTTCGACCGCGCGTGGCGCCTGCCGCTGTGGGACGAATACCAGACGCTGCTGGAATCCAGCTTCGCCGACGTCTACAACATCGGCGGCCGCTGGGCCGGCGCGATCACCGCCGGCTGCTTCCTCGCCCGCTTCGCCGAAGGCCAGCGCTGGGCGCACCTGGACATCGCCGGCTCGGCGTCGGACGAGGGCAAGCGCGGCATGGCGACCGGCCGCCCGGTCGGCCTGCTGAGCCAGTGGCTGCTGGATCGGGCCGGGAATTGAGAACCGGGAATTGGGAATCGTGAAACACGCGCACGACGCAGATGGACTCGCTTCGAGTCATGAGGCCTGTCGCTCCTACGATTCCCCATTCCCCACTGCCGATTCCCGATCCTGATGGCACGCGCCGATTTCTACCTGATCCAGAAGGAGCGTTTCCGCGAGGAACCGCTCCTGCTGGTCTGCGAGCTGGCCCGCAAGGCGCACGACGCGAACCTGTGGACGCTGGTGCTCGCGCGCGACGCCGAACAGGCCGAGCGACTGGACGAGCTGCTGTGGGAATTCGACGAGGACGCCTACATCCCGCACCAGTTGGCCGGCGACGACGAGGACGAACTCGCGCCCGTGCTGATCGCCACGCCCGACACCGACACGCCCATGCGCGCGCTGGTGATCAACCTGCGCGACGAACCGGTCAACGGCAGCTTCGACCGCGTGCTGGAAGTGGTACCCGCCGACGACAGCGCGCGCGGCCCGCTGCGCGAACGCTGGAAGCAGTACCAGTCGCGCGGGCTGGAACTGAAGAAGTACGACATGTGAGGAGCGGTGATGGGTGATTCGTGAATGGTGATTCGTTGAAGCCAAGCACGTACGCCGCCCCCTCCCGCTCTTTCGAATCACGAATCACCAATCACGAATCACGGCATCATGTCCTCCCTCGCCTCCTCCTACGACCCCAAGCAGTTCGAAACCCGCCTCTACCAGGAGTGGGAAGCCAGCGGCGTATTCCAGCCGCGCGGCGAAGGCGAGCCGTATTCGATCCTGCTGCCGCCGCCGAACGTCACCGGCACGCTGCACATGGGCCACGCGTTCCAGCACACGCTGATGGACGCGCTGATCCGCTACCACCGCATGCGCGGCTACGACACGCTGTGGCAGATGGGCACCGACCACGCGGGCATCGCGACGGAAATGGTCGTCTCGCGCAACCTCGCCGCCGAAGGCGCGGGCGAGACGCGCGACTCGCTGGGTCGCGACGGCTTCATCGCCAAGGTCTGGGAGTGGAAGCAGCAGTCCGGCGACACCATCGAGAAGCAGATGCGGCGCATCGGCGCGTCGGGCGACTGGTCGCGCAGCGTGTTCACGATGGACCCGATGGCCGCCGAGGCGGTGATCGAGGCGTTCGTTCGCCTGTACGAGGACGGCCTGATCTACCGCGGCCAGCGCCTGGTCAACTGGGATCCGGTACTGAAGACCGCGATCTCCGACCTTGAAGTCGTCAACGAGGAGGAAGACGGCTTCCTGTGGTCGATCAGCTATCCGCTGACCGACGGCAGCGGCGAACTCACCGTCGCCACGACGCGCCCGGAAACCATGCTCGGCGACGTCGCCGTGATGGTGCATCCGCAGGACGAGCGCTACACGCACCTCATCGGCAGGACCGTCACGCTGCCGCTCACCGGCCGCGAAATCCCGGTCATCGCCGACGATTACGTCGATCGCGAATTCGGCACCGGCGTGGTGAAGGTCACGCCGGCGCACGACTTCAACGACTACGCGGTCGGCCAACGCCACAACCTCGAACTGATCAACATCTTCACCCCCACCGCGGCGGTGAACGAGAACGCGCCGGAGAAATACCGCGGCCTGGACCGCTACGAGGCGCGCAAGGTCGTGCTCGCCGACCTGGAAGCCGCAGGCCGCCTCGTCGAGACCAAGCCGCACAAGCTGCAGGTGCCGCGCGGCGATCGCACCGGCCAGGTGATCGAGCCGTACCTCACCGACCAGTGGTTCGTGAAGATGGACGGACTGGCCGCGCGCGGGCTCGAACTGGTCGAGAAGGGCGACGTGAAGTTCGTCCCGGCGAACTGGATCAACACCTACCGCCACTGGATGGAAAACATCCAGGACTGGTGCATCAGCCGCCAGCTGTGGTGGGGCCACCGCATCCCGGCCTGGTACGACGACGACGGGAGGATCTACGTCGGCCGCACCGAGGAGGAAGTGCGCGCAAAGCGGGGCCTCGGCTCGAACGTGACGCTTTCGCAGGACAGCGACGTGCTGGAGACGTGGTTCTCCTCGCAGCTGTGGCCGTTCTCGACGATGGGCTGGCCGGACGAGCAGGCCATGGCCGAGCGCGGCTTCGATCGCTACGTGCCGTCGAGCGTGCTGGTCACCGGCTTCGACATCATCTTCTTCTGGGTCGCGCGCATGATCATGGCGACCGACCAGTTCACCGGCCGCGTGCCGTTCCGCGACGTCTATGTCACCGGCCTGATCCGCGATTCGCACGGCCAGAAGATGTCCAAGTCCAAGGGCAACGTGCTCGATCCGCTGGACCTGATCGACGGCATCTCGCTCGACGATCTCGTCGCCAAGCGCACCGGCGGCCTCATGCAGCCGAAGATGGCCGAGAAGATCGAGAAGGCGACGCGCAAGGAATTCCCGGACGGCATCCCCGCCTTCGGCGCCGACGCGCTGCGCTTCACCATCGCAGCACTGGCCACGCACGGCCGCGACATCAAGTTCGACCTCGGCCGCGCCGAGGGCTACAAGAATTTCTGCAACAAGCTGTGGAACGCCACGCGCTTCGTGCTGATGAACACCGAAGGCGCGAACTTCATCGGCGTCCCGGACCCGAAGACCGATGCCGAGCGCTGGATCCTCTCGCGCCTGGCGAAGGTCGCCGCCGAGGCCGAGCAGCATTTCGCCGGCTACCGCTTCGACCTGCTGTCGCAGGCGCTGTACGAATTCGCGTGGAACGAGTTCTGCGACTGGTTCGTCGAGCTGGCCAAGCCCGCGCTGCAGGGCGAGGACGCCCTCGCCGCCAACAGCACGCGCCACACGCTGCTGTTCGTGCTCGAACGCCTGCTGTCGCTGCTGCACCCGCTGATCCCGTTCGTGACCGAGGAGCTGTGGCAGCAGGTCGCGCCGAAGCTCGGCGTCGGCGAAAAGACGATCATGCTGCGCCCGTACCCGCAGGCATCGGACTTCGCTGGGCAGGACTACGCCGCGGCCGAAGGCGATGTCGAATGGCTCAAGGCGATGGTCACCTCGCTGCGCAAGATCCGCAGCGAGCTCAACGTCGCGCCGTCGAAGACCGTGCCGTTGCTGCTCGCCGATGCGGGCGCAAGCGATCGCGAACGCGCGGCGCGTTTCGACTCGCAGTTGCGCTTCCTGACGCGCCTTGAGTCCATCGCGATCCTCGACGACGCGAACGCCGCGCCGGCCGCCGCCACCGCGCTGGTCGGCGAACTGAAACTGCTGGTGCCGCTGGAAGGGCTGGTCGACCTTGGCGCGGAGCGCACGCGCCTGGACAAGGAACTCAAGCGCGTCGATGGCGAGATCGCCAAGTGCCACAACAAGCTGGCGAGCGAAACCTTCGTCGCCAACGCCCCGCCGGCGGTGGTCGAACAGGAGCGCAAGCGCCTGGCCGACTGGAACCTGCAGCGCGACGCGCTGGCGGTGCAGCGCGCGAAGCTGGGCTGACGCGTCCGCTTCACTCGTCATCCCGGCGGAAACCGGGATGACGAGGCGGGTGTTTCCGAAGCGTCGCGCCGCCTCACTCCGCCGCGTCATCTCCCTCGAACGCGGTACGCGAATTCACGTTCTGCGGCTTGATGCCGCGCGATCGCGCTTCCAGTTCCGCGACATCGACCGGCTTCAACACGCACTCCGCCGCCGATGCCGCCGGCAGATGGATCGCCGCGCCGCTCAGCTTCACGTAGACGGGTTTCCGGGTGCGCTTGCCGTTGCGGGTGAAGTACACGCCCTGATGATTGCGCAGCACGACCGCGTTGGCGCCCTTGTCCGCCGCGGCGCCGGCGAGTTTGCGCAGTGCGCGCGAGTAATCGACGGTGGGCACGTTGTCGTCCTGCGTGATCTCGCTGACGCGCTCGCCCGCCGTGACGACGACGGCGCCGAGCTTCTCGTGATCGCATCCCGGCGATTCCCACACCACCGGGACCACCGGTTCGGCCGCGTGCAGCGGCGTGAGTCCGAACAGCATCGCGATCACCATCGCCATCGCCAACGCCCTGCCCTTCCCCATTGCCGCCTCCCGCACCCAAGGTGAGGGGCATCCTCGCGCGATCAGTCTTCCGGCGGCAACAGCTCGATGGCCATCACCAGGGCGTCCTCGCGGCCGTCCCGCGCCGGGTAGTAGCGCGGACGGCGGCCGATCTCGTTGAAGCCTTCGGAGTGGTAGAGCGCGATCGCCCCCGCGTTGGAGGGGCGCACCTCGAGGAACACCCGCTCGGCATTGCGCCCGCGCGCGACGCGGACCAGCGCGCGCAGCAACTGGCGGCCGAGCCCGCGCCCCTGGAAGGCCGGATCGATGCAGATGTTGAGCACGTGCGCCTCGTCGGCGGCGATGCTCATCAGGAAATAGCCGATGATGCGGCTTTCGTGCTGCATCACCCACGCGGGGTAATCGGCGCGCAGGCAGTCGCGGAAGATCCCGACCGTCCACGGGAATTCGTAGGCGCGGATCTCCACCGCGTGCACGGCGTCGAGATCGTCCTCGCGCATCGGACGCAGCGCGCCGGGCAGCGGGCGTTGGCCGGCGTCGGAGGCGAGCGCATTCATCCGCGCGATGTCCTGCGCAGTGCGCGCAGCCGCGGCCACAGCGCGCGCTTGGCGGCGGCGTTGCCGCGCAGCGCGGCGAGGTCGCCGGCGAGGTCGCGCACGCGTGCTTCGTCGGCACCGCCGCTGGCGCGCATCAGCGCCTGCATCAGGCGGTCGCCGCCTGCCGCGCGTGCCGGGGCCGGCCTCGCGGGCGCGGGTCGCGCCGGGCGCTCCTCGCGTGCGAGCAACGCCGCCGCTTCGCGCATCGCGGCGCCCGCACCGGAGGAGCCGGCTGGGGCTTCGCGTCCACGCTCGTCAGGGCCGCGTTCGTCGGGCGACTCCGGCTGCCGCTCGGCGACCAGCGCCTCCGCCGGCGCGATGGACCACACCGTGTGGCCCATGGCCTCCAGCCATTCGCGCTGCTCGGCGGTCCACGGCTCGGTCATGACGCGATCTCGCTCCCCGGTGCGCGACGCACGCGGCGGAACGCGGCGTACACCGGTCCGGACAAGGCGTACAGCGCGCCGATCGCCAACAGCACGCGCGGCGGATCGATGGCGATGCCGACCAGCACCGCCAGCACCACGATGATGGCGAGGAACGGCACGCGGTCGCTCTTCGGACCGCCGCCCTTGAAGCTGAAATAGCGCATCCGGCTGACCATCAGCAGGCCCGCCGCCACGGTGACGCCCAGCGCGAGGTAGCGCAGCTGCTCGCCGGTGAAGCCCAGGTCGTCGCAGGTCCACACGAAGCTGGCGACCAGCCCCGCCGCGGCGGGACTCGCCAGGCCGATGAACCAGCGCTTGTCCACTTGGCCCACCTGCGAATTGAAGCGCGCCAGCCGCAGCGCCGCGCAGGCCGCGTAGACGAACGCGGCGACCCAGCCGATCTTGCCGGGGATCGCGCCGTCCAGCCGCATCTCCTGCAGCGCCCAGTGGTACATGACCAGCGCCGGCGCCAGGCCGAAGCTGACCAGGTCCGCCAGCGAGTCGTACTGCACGCCGAATTCGCTCTGCGTGTTGGTCAGGCGCGCGACGCGGCCGTCGAGGCCATCGAGGATGCCGGCGACGAACACCGCGATGCAGGCGTCGTCGAAGCGGCCCTGCGTGGCGGCGATGATCGCGTAGAAGCCGGCGAACAGGCCGCCGGTGGTGAACAGGTTGGGCAGCAGGTAGATCCCGCGGCCACGCGGGCGTGGGGGCTGTTGCGTGTCGTCCATGTGGGGGGCAGTCGGCATGACGGATCGGGGAAGCGGCGGACCGCGACAGGAAAGTGTAAGTCCATCGGCGCGCGACCCGGCATCCCCGGGACGGTCGCCGCGTCGCGCGGGCAACGAGACCCAGGCCACATAAGTGGACGATAGCGGCTCCCGGCGCTTGCCTGCGGCCGGTCGCGGTGCTGCAATCGCGGCCATTCCCCCGCCCGACCGCGCCCCGGAGCCCTGCATGTCCAGCCCGATCCGCCTGCTGCCCGGCCTCCTGGCCGGCCTGAGCCTGCTCATCGCGACCCCGGCCTTCGCCGCGAAGGTCTACCAGTGGAAGGACGAGAAGGGCGTTACCCACTATTCCGACGCGCCGCCGCCGGACCAGTACATCAAGGGCCGCAACCTGACCGACAAGGGCGGCACGGCGGAGGCCGCGCAGCCGGCCAAGCCCGTCGTCAACGCCAACTGCTCCAATGCGCGCAGCAACCTGGCCGTGCTCAAGGACGGCGGCGAGGTAGGCATCGACGAGGACAAGGACGGCAAGCCCGACCGCAGCCTCAACGAGACCGAGCGCGCCAACCGCACTGCGCTGGCCGAAGCTCAGATCAAGACCTACTGCGAGAGCCCGGCGGTCGCCAGCAGCAACACCTGAGCCGCACCGCAGGCGCGTCCACCGAAGCCGGCCCCGCGCCGGCTTCGTCGTTCCGGGCGTCCGGCGGGGCCGGGAACGCATGGCAGAATGGCCGCCTCCCTTACGTTCGAAAGCCCCACGCCGATGCGCCTGTCGCAGTTCCACCTCCACACCAGCAAGGAAACCCCCGCCGAGGCCGAGGTCGTCAGCCACAAGCTGATGCTCAAGGCCGGCATGATCCGCAAGCTCGCCGCCGGCCTGTACACCTGGTCGCCGCTGGGCCTGCGCGTGCTGCGCAAGGTCGAACGCGCCGTGCGCGAGGAAATGAACGCCGCCGGCGCGATCGAGGTGCTGATGCCGGCCGCGCAGCCGAAGGAACTGTGGGAAGAAACCGGCCGCTGGGAGAAGTTCGGCGGCCAGCTGCTGAAGATGCAGGATCGCAAGGAAGCCTGGTACTGCTACGGCCCCACGCACGAGGAAGTCATCACCGACTTCGCGCGCAACGAGCTGTCCAGCTACAAGCAGCTGCCGGTCAACTTCTACCAGATCCAGACCAAGTTCCGCGACGAGATCCGCCCGCGCTTCGGCGTGATGCGCGCGCGCGAGTTCCTGATGAAGGACGCCTACTCCTTCCACGTCACCGACGAGGACCTCGATCGCGAATACCGCAACATGTACGAGACCTACGGGCGCATCTTCACGCGCCTGGGGCTGAAGTTCCGCGCGGTGTCCGCCGACAGCGGCGCGATCGGCGGCGCGGTGTCGCATGAGTTCCAGGTGCTCGCCGATTCGGGCGAGGACGCGATCTTCTTCTCCGACGGTTCGGACTACGCGGCGAACGTCGAGCTGGCCGAAGCGATCTCGCCCGGCCCGCGCCCTGTCGCAAGCGAAACGATGCGCCGGATCGACACGCCGCACCAGAAGACCTGCGAGGACGTCGCCGCGCTGATGGGCATCACGCTCGATCGCACGGTGAAGTCGGTCGCGGTCATGGGCGCGGACGCCGAAGGCAATCCGCAGTTCGTGCTCGCGCTGGTGCGCGGCGACCACGTCGTGAACGAGGTGAAGCTCGCCAAGCTTCCCGGCCTGGGCGAATACCGCCTGGCGACGGAAGCGGAAATCGCCGGACACCTCGGCAGCGAGCCGGGCTTCCTCGGCCCGGTGAACCCGGAAAAGAAGATCCGCATCGTGGCCGACCGCAGCGTCGCGGCGCTGGCCGACTTCGTCGTCGGTGCCAACGAAAAGGGCTTCCACCTCGCCGGCGTGAACTGGGGCCGCGACCTGCCCGAGCCCGATGAAGTCGCCGACATCCGCAACGTCGTCGAAGGCGATCCCTCGCCCGACGGCCGCGGCACGCTGCAGATCGCGCGCGGCATCGAGGTCGGCCACGTGTTCCAGCTCGGCCGCAAGTACACCGAGGCGATGAAGCTCACCGTGCTCGACGCGAACGGCAAGGCCGCCACGCCGTCGATGGGCTGCTACGGCATCGGCGTGTCGCGCATCGTCGCCGCCGCGATCGAACAGAACCACGACGACAACGGCATCGCCTGGCCCGAGCCCATGGCGCCGTGGCGGGCGGTGGTGTGCGTGATCAATCCGAAGAACGACGCGACCGTCGCGCAAGCCGCCGAAGCGTTGTACCGCGACCTCAACGCCGCCGGCATCGAAACCGCGCTGGACGATCGCGGCCTGCGCCCGGGCGCGATGTTCGCCGACATGGAACTGATCGGCATCCCGCACCGCGTGGTCGTCTCCGAACGCGGCCTGGCCGCCGGCACCTTCGAGTACCGCCACCGCCAGGCGAGCGAGGCGGAAAACCTGGATCGCGCGGGCGTGTTCGCGAAGTTCGGGAAGTAGACGCGCATACCGCGTCTTCGAAGCCCTGTCCCGGATCCGGGACAGGGTGACCCGCTGCCCCGGGGTCGCGTTCCTACGCCTGCTTTCGACCCAGGGATGGACCTCTGCTGCGGCAGTTTTGAATCAAGGACCGGAGCGCATGACGAGCCAGTCTGTTCTCCTGATAGTCGCCGGTTGCGCAGGCTGATTCTGGTTCTCGCTCAGTCCCGGATCGTGGCTTGGCTTTTCGCTGTCGAGCGGCGACTGGGGATGGCTGCTTCGTGAGCGCGACAGCGAAAAAAATACGCAACGATCGGAACTTCGCCTCGCGGGCCGTCGCTCGCTCGTGAGCCACTGCACGCTTCTCGCCGTCGGGCTCGCTGCTGGCGTGAACAGCGGCAACTGCGACGTTTCGGAAGCCCTGGCCGTAATGACGGTCGTAAGCGGAGGCTTGTTCGCCGGCTTCCTGCTCCTGCTCTGGTCGACCCGGCCCGGGGGCTGGTACGGGCACCGATGATGGAATGGTCAAACGCTTCTGGCCGAACCCAATACCGCGGCGAAACAGCCGGTCCCCGGCCGCGCTTCGTTTACGACGCCTGCCGCCGGCGATTATCATCGGGAAAATGCGCGGTAAATGGCCGCGATTATTCCCCGATAATCCCGTCCGCCCGGAGGCTCCAATGTCGATCAATCTCGATGCGCTGTCCGCGAAGGAACTCGACGCGCTGATCAGCCAGGCGAAGAAGCGCAAGACCACGCTGAGCAAGCGCAAGCCGATCGCCGTGGTGCGCAAGAAGCTGACCCAGCTCGCCAAGGCCGAGGGTTACAGCATCGCCGAGCTGTTCGGCGGCTCGTCGGCCCCGGCGTCCGCCGCACGCGCCGCGAAGGCGCCCGCCCGAAAGGTGTCGAAGAACGCCGGGAAGCCGGTCGCGCCGAAGTATCGCAACCCGGCGAACCCGTCGGAAACCTGGGCCGGGCGCGGCAAGCAGCCGCGCTGGCTGGCGGCGCAGACGAGCGCGGGGAAGAAGCTCGAGGATTTCCTGATCAGGTGATCTAGGGATCGCCTGTCGCCTGTACGACCAGAGCGCCGGCCATGTGCCGGCGTTTCTGTTTTCAGGGGCACTGCGAGATGTCGTGGAATTACGGAGCCTGCGGACAGACAGCCATCAGCCTGGATCCCGGTCTTCGCCGGGATGACGGGAAAAGAGGTCCGGACGTTCGCTCTCCCGACTCCCGACTCCCGACTCCCGACTCCCGACTCCCGACTCCCGATTCCCGATTCCCCCAAGGCTTCAAAGATTCCGCCGGGCCGGCAACAACAGGTTGCCGAACAAAAGACCCGCGATCAGCGCCAGCAGGATGTTCAGTACCGCCAGGATGGCGGCCTGGCCGGCGTCGATGTCCTGTTGCTGGATCAGCGTGAGCAGGCCGCGCAGGCTCACGCTGCCGGGCACCAGCATGATGATGCCGGGCACGCGCAGGATCGCGCCGGGACGGTTCCACCAGCGCGCGTACGCATTGCCGGCGGCGGTCAGCACGAGCGCGGCGAGGAAGATGCCCGCCGGGCTGCCGAACGCCTGCCCGCCGAAGCGCGACACGAGGTAGCCGCCGGCCGCCGCCGCCATCACCTTCGGATAGTCGCGCCACTGCGCGCGGAACAGCACCGCGAAGGCGAACGCCGCCAGCGTCAGCGCGCCCCACTCCACCCATTCCGGTTGCGGTCGCGAGGCGCGCACCTGCGCGTCCAGGCCGGCGACCTTCGCCAGGTACAGCGCGATGATCGTGCCGATGGCGAGCTTGAGCACCGTCGTCACCGCACCGGCGAAACGCGCCGTGCCGGACACCAGGTGCTGGCTGGTCAGCTCGTTCATCGCGTTGGTCAGCGCCATTCCGGGCAGCAGCACGATCAGCGAGGCGATGATCACCGTGTTCTGGTTGAGCGGCGCGACGAACGAGGCCACCAGCAGCGTCACCAGTGCCGCGAACATCGCGGTCACCGCTTCCAGTGCTTCCTTGAAGCGCGGGTGCGATTCGGACCACTGCACCAGCAGGCCGATCATCAGCCCGTTGACGCCCGCCACGCCGATGTCGAGCCACGGCAGCCGCAGCACGCCGGCGATGCCGAGCGCGGCCAGCCCGTAGGCCAGCACCTGCATCGCGCGGAAGCGGAACGTCGACGGCGTGTCCAGGGCGCTCATCTGCGCGTGCGCGTCGACCAGGCCGAGCTTGCCGGCGAGCACCTCCTCGGCGATGCGGTCGGTTTCGGCCAGCCGGTGCAGGTCGGTCTCGCCGGGTGGGAGGCGGATGACGCGCGTGGTGTCGCTCTCGCCCGGCGCGCGTTGCGGGTCGGCGAAGGTGAGGATCAGTCCCGTCGGATTCGACCACGGCTCGCATTCCAGGCGCAGGCGGTGCGCGACGGCGCTGATCGAGCCCTCCAGGCGCTGCGCCGTGGTGCCGTAGGCGTGCAGGCGCTCGGCCAGCTCGATCACGAAGTTGATGCGTGCGGCGTAAGTGGCGGCGCTGAGGGGAGGCGGATTCGACATGCGCGGAAGCATCGCATGCGGCCGTGCCGCGTGGCAGCGGGGCGGATGCGCATGGACACCTTCGCGCCGCGTTCGCGGCGGGCGCGATACGCAGGCTGCTATCCTCGCGCCATTGCCTTGGCCCGCCCGATGACGGAATCCACCGCGCACCCGCCGCAGATCGACGCCGACGGCCCCTCGCCGTCGCGACTGCGGCTGTCCGGGTCCTGGACGCTCGACTACGCCGGGCAGATCGGCACCGCGCTGGGCGGCGCGCCCGGTGGCGTCGAGGCGATCGACGCCACCGGCGTGGAGCGGCTGGATTCGGTCGGCGTGTTGCAACTGCTGCGCTTCGCGCGGCGCAGCAACCTCGATTTCGACGTCTTCACCTTCCACGACTCGCACCGCGCGCTGGTCAGCGCGATCGAGGACGTCGCCGACGACCGCCCGCGTCGCAAGCGCGAATACGGCGTCAGCGCGGCGCTGGCCCGCCTGGGCCGCGCGGTGCACAACAACTGGCACGAGGCGCTGGCGCTGGTGGGCTTCCTCGGCGAGACGCAGCTGAAGCTGCTGCGCATGTTCAAGGAGCCGGCCCGCTTCCGTCCCACGGCGACCGTGCACCACATGGAACAGGTCGGCCTCGACGCCGTGCCGCTGGTCGCGCTGCTGTGCTTCCTGGTCGGCGCGGTGGTCGCGTTCCTCGGCGCGAACATCCTGCGCGATTTCGGCGCGGTGATCTTCGTGGTCGAGCTGGTGAGCATCTCGTTCCTGCGCGAATTCGCGGTGCTGCTCACCGCGATCGTGCTCGCCGGCCGCACCGCCAGCGCGTTCACCGCGCAGATCGGCGCGATGGTCAGCCGCGAGGAAGTCGACGCGATCCGCACGCTGGGCATGGACCCGATCGACCTGCTGGTGATCCCGCGCATGCTGGCGCTGCTGGTGATGCTGCCGCTGCTGACCTTCATCGCGATGGTCTTCGGCCTGCTCGGCGGTCTTACCGTCGGCGCCTACAGTCTCGACATCCCGCCGGAACAGTACCTCGCGCGCATGCACGAGACGATGGAGCTGCGGCATTTCCTCGTTGGCCTGGCGAAGGCGCCGGTATTCGCGCTGCTGATCAGCCTGATCGGCTGCCTGGAAGGCCTGCAGGTGGAAGGCACCGCGCAGTCGGTGGGCGAGCGCACAACCTCCAGCGTGGTGCAGTCGATCTCGATGGTGATCGTGCTCGACGCGTTCTTCGCGATCTGGTTCATGGAGATGGGCGTGTGAGCGCGACGTCGGCTTCCCCGTCGAACGGTGCGGTGCATCCGCTCTGCCCGACCCGCGAAAGCGGCCGGCCGATCGTGCGCGTGCGCGGGCTGGTGAACCGCTTCGGCGAACAGGTCGTGCACGACGGGCTGGACCTGGAGGTGCGGCCGGGCGAAATCATCGGCATCGTCGGCGGATCCGGCACGGGCAAATCGGTGCTGATGCGGGCGATCCTCGGCCTGCGCCCGCCGCAGGCGGGCGAGATCGAGGTGCTCGGGCTGGACGCGCTCACCGACGACGCCGCGCAGCGACGCGCGATCGAGCGCAACACCGGCGTGCTGTTCCAGGACGGCGCGCTGTTCTCCTCGCTCACCGTCGGCGAGAACGTGCAGGTGCCGCTGAAGGAATACCACGCCGACCTGCCCGATTCGCTGCGTTACGAACTGGCGCTGCTGAAGGTGAAGCTCGCCGGCCTGCCGGCCGATGCGCTGAACAAGCTGCCGTCGCAACTGTCGGGCGGCATGCGCAAGCGCGCGGGCCTGGCGCGGGCACTCGCACTGGATCCGCCGCTGCTGTTCCTCGACGAGCCAACGGCGGGACTGGATCCGATCGGCGCGGCGGCGTTCGACCGCCTGATCCGCACGCTGCAGCAGGCGCTGGGGCTGACGGTGTTCCTGATCACGCACGACCTGGACACGCTGTACGCGATCTGCGACCGCGTCGCCGTGCTCGCCGACCGCAAGGTCGTGGTGTGCGCGCCGATACAGGAAGTGGAACGATTCGATCATCCGTGGGTGCAGGAGTATTTCCACGGTCCGCGTGCGCGCGCCGCACGCACCACCCTCGAGGCCGCGAGCTGACGTCATGGAAACCCGGGCCAACTATGTCCTGATCGGCGCCTTCACCATCCTGGTGACGCTGGCGCTGCTGCTGTTCGCGCTGTGGGCGGCGAAGTATTCCTCCGAAAAGGAATGGCGCACCTACGCGGTGCTGTTCAACGAACCGGTGACCGGCCTGAGCGAAGGCAGCTCGGTGCAGTACAACGGCATCTCCATCGGCACCGTGCAGAACCTGAGCCTGGCGCCGGACGATCCGCGTCGCGTGATCGCGATCCTGCGCCTCCAGGCCAACGCGCCGGTCAAGACCGACACGCGCGCGAAGCTGTCGATCCAGGGCATCACCGGCAGCCCCTTCATCCAGCTCACCGGCGGCAGTCCGGGCAGCCCGATGCTGGCCGACACCGACCGCCGCGAAGTGCCGGTGATCCAGACCGAAGCCTCCGCGCTGCAGAACATCGCCGACACCGCGAACCGGCTGGTGTCGCGACTGGACCAGGTGCTGAGCGACCAGAACGTGCAGCGCGTGTCGAACACGCTGGCGAACATCGAATCGATGACCGGCTCCATCGCCGAGCAGCGCGAGGACCTGCGCGCGCTCATCGTCAACGCGCGCAAGTCCAGCGAGCAGCTCTCCGCCACGCTCGACAACACCAACCGCGCGGTGCAGAGCGTGGACCGCGAACTGGTCGCCAAGCTGCCGGGCCTGATCGCAAAGCTCGACAGCACGCTCACGCGCCTGGATTCGGCCGCCGCCAATGCCAACGGCGTGCTCACCGACAACCGCGCGGCGATCAACAGCTTCGCCAACGAAGGCCTGGCGCAGCTCGGCCCGACGCTGGCCGAACTGCGCACGCTGGTGCGCGACCTGCGCCGCATCAGCGATCGCCTCGACGGCAACCCGACGCGGTACCTGCTCGGTCGCGACGGCCCCAAACAGTTCGACCCTTCCGAGTTCGAACCCGAATGACCACGCGCGCCGACATGACGACGACCGCTCCGACCTTCACCCGCACCGCCCGCCTCGCGCTGGCCACCGGAATGCTGCTCGCGCTCGCCGGCTGCTCGATCCTGAGCGACAAGCCGCGCAGCACCAGCACGATCTACGCACCGGAGCCGACCGTGCAGGCCGATCCGTCGTGGCCGAAGGTCGACTGGCAGCTGGTGGTCGCCCCGCCCGCCGCACCGCGCATCGTCGACAGCCTGCGCATCGCCGTGCGCCCGACGCCCGGCGAAGTGCAGGTCTATCGCGACGCGCAATGGGTGCGCCCGCCTTCGGACATGCTCGTGGACACCGTTCTGCGCGCGCTGGAAGACTCCGGCCGCATCGGCGGCGTCGCACGCCAGGGCACGGGCGTCGCGTCCGAATTCAAGCTGTTCTTCGAAGTACGCCGCTTCGAATCCGACTACGCGGGCGGCGCGCTGCCGTCGGCGACGATCGAGGTCAGCGCCAAGCTGCTGCACGTGCCGCAGCAGAAGGTCGCCGCGTCGAAGGTGTTCCGCCAGGCAGTGCCGTCCTCGAGCACGGCGGTGGCCGATGTGGCGCGCGCGTTCGAACAGGCGCTGTCGAACATCGGCGGCGACATCGCCGGCTGGACGCTGACCAGCGGCGAGGCCTACCGCCGCACGCTTCCGCCCGCGAAACCCTGAGCGCGTTCAACCGTCCGGCGCGAGGATCCGCCGGAAGGTCAGGTTGATCCGCGGTCCGATCGGCCGCGTCGTGCGCGGCAGCGCGTGGCGGTAATGGCGCTGCGTCCCGCCGGACATCACCAGCAGGCTGCCGTGGGGCAGGTCCAGCGCGAGTTTCCGGGCCGGATCGTCGCGATGCTTCAACGCGAACCGCCGGGTCGCGCCGAGGCTGATCGAGGCGATCACAGGCTCGCGCCCGAGTTCCGGCTCGGCATCGCTGTGCCAGCCCATCGCGTCGTTTCCATCGCGATACAGGTTCGCCAGGACACTGTTGAACGCGACGCCGAGCGTACGCTCGAGTCGCTCACGCACGGGACCGAGCGACGCTGGCCACGGGTGGGGATCGAACAACGTGCCCGAATAGCGGTAGCGCGCGTCGGGATCGCCGATCCAGCAGCTCAGCCGCGGCGAATCGACTTCGCGGCCGAAGATGCGGATGCGGTGGACCTCCCAGGGAACCTGCGCGCGCAGGGTATCCAGCAGCGCATCGGCCTCGACCGGGCCCAGCCAGTGCGGATCGAACCGCAGCTGTGCGTCGGGCAAGGGAACGGGGGCGAGGACCATACGCCAAGCTAGCACGCCGTATCGCGTGCGCCCGCCGGCGGATTTGGCGCGGGCGGCGCAAACCGCGACAATCACGCCTTGCGGACTCGCCCTGGAATCCGCCCTGAAATCCGCCAGCCGCTGTACGCCAGCCCGTCTTGGAGCGCCTCCCATGAGCCAACCCGATCCGAACGCCGTCGAACGCGACGTGATGGAGTACGACGTCGTCACCGTCGGTGCCGGTCCGGCCGGGCTGTCGTTCGCGATCCGCCTGAAGCAGCTCAATCCGGAGCTGTCCGTCTGCGTGATCGAGAAGGCGTCCACCATCGGCGCGCACATTTTGTCCGGCGCGGTGATCGAACCGGGCCCGCTCGACGCCCTGCTGCCCGGCTGGCGCGACAACCCGCCGCCAATCTGCGTGCCGGCGAAGGACGACGAGTTCTGGCTGCTCACGCACGAAGGCCACCGTCGCCTGCCGATTCCGCCCGGCATGCACAACGAGGGCAATTTCATCGTCAGCCTCGGCGCGATGTGCGCGTGGCTCGCGCCGCAGGCCGAAGCGCTGGGCGTGGAGATCTACCCCGGCTTCGCCGCCGCCGAGACGTTGCACGACGACAGCGGCGCCGTCGTGGGCGTGCGCATCGGCGACATGGGCGTGGCGAAGGACGGCTCGCACAAGCCCGGCTACACGCCCGGCATCGACATCCGCGCCAAAGTCACCGTGCTCGCCGAAGGCGCGCGCGGCCATCTCACCAAGCGCCTGATCAAGCAGTTCAAGCTCGACGCCGACAGCGATCCGCAGGGTTATTCGATCGGCATCAAGGAACTGTGGCAGGTGCCGGAAGACCGCGTGACGCCCGGCAAGATCGTGCACAGCTTCGGTTGGCCGGCCGACAACGCCATCTACGGCGGCGGCTTCCTGTACCACCTGAACAAGGGCCGCATCGCGCTGGGCTACGTCAGCGGACTCGACTACAAGGACCCGGAATACAAACCGTGGGAGGCCTTCCAGCAATGGAAGAACCACCCGCTGTTCAGGCCGCTGCTGGAAGGCGGCAGCATTCTTTCGGCGGGCGCGCGCGCGATCGTGACGGGCGGTTACCAGTCGCTGCCGAAGATCGAGATGCCCGGCGCGCTGCTGATCGGCGACACCGCCGGCCTGCTCAACGTGCCCAAGATCAAGGGCACGCACCAGGCGATCCGCTCCGGCATGCTCGCGGCGGAGCACCTCGTCGCTTCGCAGCTGTCGGCGCAAGGCTTCGACGCGAAGCTGCGCGGCTCGGAGATCATGGCCGAGCTGAAGAAGGTCCGGAACATCAAACCGGGCTTCAAGCGCGGACTATGGTTCGGCATCCTCAACTCGGCGTGGGAAACCGTCACCGGCGGGCTCTCGCCATGGACGCTGAAGAACAAGGCCGACTGGTGTTCGCTGGAAAAGATCGGCGAATACGAAAGTCCCAAACGCGACTACATCGACCGCCCACTCGCGCCGCGCGACCGTTTGCAGGGCGTGTACTACGCCGCCACCGAGCACGACGAGGACCAGCCCGTGCACCTGAAGGTGCGCGACACGTCCATCTGCATCACGCGTTGCGCCGAGGAATACGACAACCCCTGCACGCGCTTCTGCCCGGCGGCGGTGTACGAGATCGTGCAGGATGAAGCCGGCAAGCGCCTGCAGATCAACGCCGCCAACTGCGTCCACTGCAAGACCTGCGACATCAAGGATCCCTACGAGATCATCGACTGGGTGACGCCGGAAGGCGGCTCGGGACCGAACTACCAGAACCTGTGAGGCATCGCGCCTGCGGGGAACTTCCTCGCAGGCGCTTGCTGGAAATCAGTAGCGCGGATTGCGATGCCAGCGCCACGCGGTGTCGATGATTCGCGCGATGTCGGTGTAATGCGGCTGCCACCCCAGCAGGCGCCGCGCCTTTTCGCTACCTGCCACGAGGCGATCGGGATCGCCCGCGCGTCGCGGCGCGATCTCGTAGGGAATGGGCGTGCCGGCCACGTCGCCCGCGGCCTGGATCATCTGCATCACGCTGAACCCCGCGCCGTTGCCGAGGTTGAACGCGTGCGCGCCTTCGTTCGACGCCATGAAATCCAGCGCGCGCGAATGCGCATCGGCGAGGTCGTCGACGTGCACGTAGTCGCGCACGCAGGTGCCGTCGGGCGTCGCGTAATCGTTGCCGAAGACTTTCAATGACGGCGCGTCGCCGTTGGCCGCGCGCAGCATGTTCGGGATCAGGTGCGTTTCGGGCGAATGCGACTCGCCGATGTCGCCTTGCGGCGACGCGCCCGCCGCGTTGAAGTAGCGAAGCGCGACCGAACGCAGTCCATACGCACGCGCCGCATCTTCCAGGATGATTTCCACCATCCGCTTGCTCGCGCCGTACGGATTGATCGGCCGCGTCGGATGCGACTCGTCGATCAGTTCCGATTCCGGATGGCCGAACACCGCCGCGGTGGACGAGAACACGAGCTTCCCGACATCGGCGTCGCGCATCGCCTGCAACAGGTTGAGCGTGCCAGCGACGTTGTTCTGGTAGTACGCGTAGGGCTCCTGCACCGATTCGCCGACCAGCGATCGCGCGCAGAAATGCATCACCGCGTCGAAGCGATGCTGCGCGAACAGATCGCGCAGCTGCGCCGCATCGAGCAGATCGCCGCGCACGAAGGCGGCGTCGCCGATCGACTCGCGATGACCGGTGGAAAGGTTGTCGAACACGACCGTACCGACGCCGTCGCGCACGAGGCGACGCACCATGTGCGAGCCGATGTAGCCCGCACCTCCGCAAACCAGCACTTTCATCGAACGCTCGATCTCACGCGGCGCGCGAGACCGGCACGCCGGTCTTCTCGCGCAGCTCTTCCTCGGTCACATCCGGCGCGAGCTCGACGAGCTTCAGGCCGTCTTCGGCGACGTCCAGCACCGCAAGGTCGGTGATGATGCGGTTCACCACGCCCACGCCGGTCAGCGGCAGCGTGCATTCGGGCAGGATCTTGTGCTCGCCGTTCTTCGCGGTGTGCTCCATCAGCACGACCACGCGCTTCACGCCGGCGACCAGGTCCATCGCGCCGCCCATGCCCTTCACCATCTTGCCGGGCACCATCCAGTTGGCGAGGTCGCCCTTCTCGGTGACCTGCATCGCGCCGAGGATCGCCAGGTCGATGTGGCCGCCGCGGATCATCGCGAAGGAATCGTGGCTGCCGAAATAGCTGGCGCCGGGGCGTGCGGTGACGGTCTGCTTGCCGGCGTTGATGAGGTCGGCGTCGACTTCGGCTTCCGTCGGGAACGGGCCGATGCCGAGCAGGCCGTTCTCGCTCTGCAGCCACACGTCCACTCCGTCGGGAATGAAGTTGGCCACCAGCGTCGGCAGGCCGATGCCGAGGTTGACGTAGGCGCCGTCGGTGAGTTCCTGCGCGGCGCGCTGCGCCATCTGGTCGCGGGTCCAAGCCATGTCGTTGTTCCTGTATTCGTGGGGTCAGGCGGCGCGCACGGTGCGCTGCTCGATGCGCTTCTCGGGCGTGGCGTTGACGACGATGCGGTCGACGTAGATGCCCGAAAGGTGCACGTGATCGGGGTCGATCTGGCCGACTTCGACCAGTTCCTCGACTTCGACGATGCAGACGGCGCCGGCCATCGCGCAGGCCGGATTGAAGTTGCGCGCGGTCTTGCGGAACACCAGGTTGCCGGCCTTGTCGGCCTTCCACGCCTTCACCAGCGAGACGTCGGCCTTGAGCGCGGTTTCCATCACGTAATGGTGGCCGTCGAATTCGCGCGTTTCCTTGCCTTCGGCGACGACGGTGCCGTAGCCGGTGCGCGTGAAGAACGCCGGGATGCCCGCGCCGCCCGCGCGCAGGCGCTCGGCCAGCGTGCCCTGCGGGTTGAATTCCAGCTCCAGTTCGCCGGAGAGGAACTGGCGCTCGAACTCCTTGTTCTCGCCGACGTAGGACGAAATCATCTTCCTGATCTGCCGCGTCTCCAGCAGCAGGCCCAGGCCGAAGCCGTCGACGCCGGCGTTGTTGGAGATCGCGGTGAGCCCCTTGGCGCCGCTGTCGCGCAATGCGGCGATCAGCGCCTCGGGAATCCCGCACAGGCCGAAACCGCCGACGGCGAGCGTCTGCCCGTCGGCGACGATGCCGTCGAGCGCCGCCTTCGCGCTGGGGAAAACCTTGTTCTTGCCGTTTTGCGTCGCGGCCATGACGGACTCCGTTCGGTTCTGCGCAATGGCCGGCAGTTTACCGTGGCCGCGCGACGCGCCCCACCGTACGTTCGGGCATGCGGCGGGGAGTTGCTCTCATCGCGGCCGGAGGCCGCCAGCGTCTAGACTTCGGGCATGACCCGGATCGCCCTCGTGACCGCCATCGCCGCCGCAGGTGCCGACGACGACCTGGCGCCGCTGCTCGACGCCTGCGCCCGTGCCGGCCTTGCCGCCCATGTCCGCGCCTGGGACGACCCGACCGTCGGCTGGAGCCGCTTCGATGCGGCGATCCTGCGTTCGCCCTGGGATTACGTGCCGCGGCTGCGCGAATTCCTCGCATGGAGCGCGCGCGTGTCGACGCAGACGCGGCTGATCAATCCGCTCCACGTCATCGGCTGGAACACCGACAAGCACTATCTCGCCGACCTCGCCACGCGTGGCGCGCCGATCGTCCCGACGGTGTTCGTCGAACCGGACATGGAACCGCTGCCGGCGTTGCAGGCGTTCCTCGCCGAACATGCGGACGCGGCGGAGTTCGTCGTGAAGCCGAGCGTGGGCGCGGGCTCGAAGGATGCGCAGCGCTACGCGCGGTCGCAGGAATTCGCCGCGGCCAACCATCTCGCGCGCCTGCTCGACGCCGATCGCAGCGCGATGCTGCAGCCGTATCTCGCGTCGGTGGACGAACACGGCGAAACCGCGCTGATGTTCTTCGCCGGCGAATTCAGCCACGCGATCCGCAAGGGCGCGCTGCTGCGGCCGGGCGAAGCGCCCACGAACCATCTGTTCGCCGCCGAAGCGATCGCGCCGCGGCTGCCGTCGCAAGAAGAATTCTCACTGGCGGATCGCGTCATGGCAGCCGCACGCGATGCGCTGGGCCTGGACGAAGCGCCGCTTTACGCGCGCGTCGACCTCATCCACGACGGTGCCGGCACGCCGCGCCTGCTCGAACTCGAGCTGTGCGAGCCGTCGCTGTTCTTCGCGCATGCGCCGGGCAGCGCGGAGCGGTTCGCGTCGTTGCTGGCGAAGCGCCTCGGCGGCGTTTCGCCCTGACGGCCGCATCGTCCAAGGCGCCCCGGACCGGGGCGCCCTGGGGTATCGCTTACGAACGCCCGTACACGTCTTCCAGGCGGACGATGTCGTCCTCGCCCAGGTAGCCACCGGACTGCACTTCGATCAGCTCGACAGGTTCGGTGCCGCGGTTGCGCAGACGATGCACGCTGCCCAATGGGATGTAGGTGCTTTCGTTCTCGTGCAGGTCGAACACGCGGTCGTCGCAGGTGACCTCGGCGACGCCGGAGACGACGATCCAGTGTTCGGCGCGATGCGCGTGTTTCTGCAGGCTGAGCGCGGCGCCGGGCTTCACCATGATGCGCTTGACCTGGAAGCGCGGTCCGACACCGATGGAGTCGTAACTACCCCACGGACGGTAGACCTTGCGATGGAACAGGTGCTCCTGGCGACCGTCGGACTTCAACTTGTCGACGATGGCCTTGACGTCCTGGACCCGGTCCTTGCGCGCCACCAGCGTGGCGTCGGGCGTATCGACGATCACCAGGTCCTCGACGCCGATCGTGGCAACCATGCGCCGCTCCGACGCACGCACGAGACTGTCGCGCGTGTCGACGGCGATCACGTCGCCTTCGTACCGATTGCCGTCTCCGTCGCGCTGCGCGACCGACCACAGCGACGACCACGACCCGATGTCGCTCCAGCCGCAGCTCACCGGAACCACGGCAGCCCTGTCGGTTTTCTCCATCACCGCGTAGTCGATCGAGTCGCTCGGACTCGCCGCGAAGGCGTCGTGATCGACGCGGGTGAAATCGAGGTCGGCCTTCGCACCGCCCATGGCGGCGCGCGCGGCCTCCAGGATCGCCGGCGCATGGCGCCCAAGCTCGTCCAGATAGCGTTGCGCGCCGAAGAGGAACATGCCCGAATTCCAGGCGTACGTGCCCTCGGCGACATAGCGCTCGGCCGTCGCCTTGTCCGGCTTTTCGACGAAGCGCTCGACACGGAAGCCGCCTTCTCCGAGCTCGGTGCCTCGCAGGATGTAGCCGTAGCCCGTCTCGGCGTATTCGGGGCGGATGCCGAACGTGACCAGCCAGCCCTCGTGGGCCAGCCCGGTCGCGGCTTCGACGGCGGCGCGGAACGCCGCTTCGTCCTCGATGAGGTGGTCGGCCGGCATCACCAGCAACATCGCCTCCCGGTCGCGCGCCAGCGCGTGCAGCGCGGCCAGCGCGATCGCCGGGGCGGTGCTGCGCGCGGCGGGCTCCAGGAGGATGCCGCCGCTGGCGATTCCCGCGCCCTGCAGTTGTTCTCCGACCATGAACCGGTGGTCGTCGGCGCAGACGGTGATGGGCGGCTGCGCGCCGGGCAGCTTGCTCGCCCGCCGCACGGTTTCCTGATACAGCGAGTGATCGCCGACGAGCGCCAGGAACTGCTTGGGCTGGTTCTGGCGGGACAACGGCCAGAGCCGGGTTCCGCTGCCGCCGCTGAGAATGACCGGATGAAGCATTTGGACTCCGCCTTGGGGGGAACGAGCCCGCTGAAGGGTACCGGATCGGGCTGCCCCGGCCGAAGCCGGGATTCCAGACAATGAACGGATTGCGGCGCGCCTACCGTCCCTGCCGGACGCAGGAAGACCGATTCCATCCGCCTGCGTAGGGAGCCCCACTCGGCTAGAATCGCCGGTTCTCGGCCCGCTTTCGGCCCAGCAACCATAGGAATCCCCGCACGATGAAGATCCTCGTCGGCTACAAGCGCGTGGTGGACTTCAATGTCCGCATCCAGGTCAAGCCGGACGGCTCCGGCGTGGTCACCGACGGCGTCAAGCTGTCGGCCAACCCGTTCGACGAAATCGCGCTGGAAGAAGCCCTGCGCCTGCGCGACAAGGGCATCGCGACCGAGGTCGTGGTCGCCACCATCGCCCCGGCCGACGCCCAGGCGCACCTGCGCAACGGCCTGGCAATGGGCGCCAACCGCGCCATCCACGTCGTGTCCGACCAGCCGATCCAGCCGCTGACCGCCGCACGCACGCTGCTCAAGCTGATCGAGAAGGAACAGCCGGACCTGGTGATCCTCGGCAAGCAGGCCATCGACGACGACGCCAACCAGACCGGCCAGATGCTCGCCACGCTGTGGGGCCGTCCGCAGGCGACGTTCGCCTCGAAGCTGGAGGTGGAAGGCGGCAAGGCCACGGTCACGCGCGAAGTCGATGCCGGACTGGAAACGCTCGAAGTCGACCTGCCGGCGGTCGTCACCACCGACCTGCGCCTGAACGAGCCGCGCTTCATCAAGCTGCCGGACATCATGAAGGCCAAGAGCAAGCCGCTGGAAACCGTGCAGTTCGCCGATCTCGGCGTCGATGCCGGCGAAGGCCTCAAGACCACGCACTACGCCGCGCCGGCCAAGCGCAGCAAGGGCGTGATGGTGAAGGACGCGGCCGAACTGGTCGCCGCACTCAAGCAGAAGGGGCTGCTGTAATGAGCAAGGTACTCATCGTCGCCGAACACCTGGACGGCAAGCTCAACGCCTCCACCGCCAAGTGCGTTTCCGCTGCCCAGGCGCTGAAACCCGAGTCCATCGACATCGTGGTGCTGGCCGCCGATCCGTCGGCCGTTGCCTCCGAAGCCGCGCAGATCGCCGGCGTCGGCAAGGTGCTGACGGTCGCCAACGCGGCCAACGCGAACGCCATCGCGCAGATCCTGGCACCGCAGGTGGCGAAGATCGCCGCCGGTTACACCCACGTCTTCGGCCCGAGCACCACCTTCGGCAAGGACCTGATGCCGTGCGTCGCCGCGCTGCTGGGCGTGTCGCAGGTGTCCGACGTCATGGCCGCGGAAGGCAGCCACACCTTCAAGCGCCCGATCTACGCGGGCAACGCGATCATCACCGTCGAAGCGCCGGCCGGACAGACCGTGGTCGCCACCGTGCGCACGGCCTCGTGGCCGGAAGCGGCGAGGGGCGGCAATGCGGCGGTCGAAGCCGCCAGCGTCGACGCCGCCCTGCCCTCGCACACGCGCTTCGTCGGCCTGGCGGCCGGCAAGTCGGATCGCCCGGACCTGCAGTCGGCGCGCCGCGTCGTCTCCGGTGGTCGCGGCGTCGGATCGGCGGAGAACTTCAAGGTCATCTACGCGCTGGCCGACAAGCTCGGCGCCGCCGTCGGCGCATCGCGCGCCGCGGTCGACGCGGGCTACGTGCCGAACGAACTGCAGGTCGGCCAGACCGGCAAGATCATCGCGCCGGAGCTCTACATCGCCGTCGGCATCAGCGGCGCGATCCAGCACCTGACCGGCATCAAGGACGCCGGCACCATCGTGGCGATCAACAAGGACGGCGACGCGCCGATCTTCGAGATCGCGGATATCGGGCTGGTGGGGGATCTGTTCAGCCTTCTCCCTGAACTTACGACTGCCCTACAGTCCGGTTAGTATCGGGCTCCCCTCGGATGGGCTCCGATATGCACGAACTGTATCTGTCCAGTGACAGCCATATCGAGGTCGAGGCCGGAGCGGCGCCTCCTCCCAGCAGATGGATGACCATCGGCCATAGCGGCGTCGCCCGCCCCGCCCTGCTGCTGCTCGCGGGCGAGCGGGTGCGGCTGGGTTCCATCACGATCTCCAGTGGGCAGCGGATGGCCGTGCGCTACGGCGCTGCCCACGGCAACCTGAGCCGGGACGGCGCCGAGCTCTTCATCGAACTGATCGACGACAAGGGCGGTACCCATCGCATCGGCGCCTTGAAGGTGCCGTACGGGGAATTCGGGCTCGCTCCCCGCCATGCGTACTTCGACCTGAGCCCTTGGATGGGTGCGCAGTTCACCGTCCGCCTGGTCTGCGGCGCGGGCGATGCGAACGATCCGCGCGGCGACTGGATCGCGATCTACGACCTGGCGGTCGGCAGCGAGGAGCGCATGGGCGCGTTGCGTGCGATGGCGTTCCGCAAGGAGCGCATCGCGAACGAGATCGCGCATTTTTCCAGCGTCTACGATCATTCGATGTACCAGGGCTCGCTGGACCGGTCCGGGAGCGCGGTCCCGCCCGCCGAATGCATCCCCCTGCATGAGCTGCTGGCGAACGCGCGGGCGACGCAGCAGCAGCCGGCACCGCCCGGCAGGCCCGAGTTTCCGTTCCCGCATCAGCTGGCCCGGTTCCCTTCCGGCGCCTACGAGTACGCACACCACCTGCTTGGAAGCACGCTGCAGGCGACGGCGCCGGACTTCGGCGAACGGCTGGTGCGCGCCGCGGAACGCCTGCAGGCCACGCCCAACAAGCCCGTGCGGATCCTTTCGCTCTGCGCGGGAGCGGCCAGGATCGAGGCGCAGTTCGCATCGCGCGTCGGCGATCGCGCACGGTGGACGCTGCTCGACATCAGCCGCGACCTGCTGAAGAGCGCGGCGCTGAACTTCCCGCCGGACCAGCAACCGCGGCTGATCCTGGCCGACGTCAACGAGATCCGGGACTTCGGCGAGCAGTACGACATCGTGATGTGCGTCTCGGCACTGCACCACGTCGTCGAACTGGAGGGCGTGCTGAACTTCATTCGCGATGCCCTCACCGATGACGGCGAGTTCTGGAGCATCGGCGAAGCCATCGGTCGCAGCGGCAACCGCCTGTTCGACGAGGACTACCGGGTCGGCAACTCGGTCTTCCGTGCGCTTCCCGAGCGGTATCGTCGCAACCGCAACACCGGTCGTGTCGACGAAGATCTGCCCAACGTCGATTTCTCGGACGCGACGTTCGAGGGAATCCGCAGCGACGAGATCGAACCACTGCTGCTCCATCGCTTCGAACCCATCGCGGTGTATCGGCGCAACTGCTTCCTGTGGCGCCTCGTCGACCTGGCCTATTCCGACAACTACGATCTTTCGCGAGAGGGGGATGTCCTGCGCATCCATTCCCTCGTCGAACAGGAACTCGCGCATTTCAGGAACGGCGGTCGCCCGACCGAGCTCCATGGCACGTTCCGCAAGCGCGCTCTTTGAACCAGCATCTCCACGGGAATAAATGAATCAACGCAGCAAGAAAGTCCTGGTGGCCTTCGGCACCAGGCCAGAGGCGATCAAGATGGCGCCGGTCATCAAGGCACTCGCCGCAGCGCCCGCCGTCGAGCCGATCGTGGTGGTGACCGCCCAGCACCGGCAGATGCTCGACCAGGTCCTGGACCTGTTCGGCATCACGCCCGACGACGACCTCAACGTGATGGAGCCGGGGCAGACCTTGCCGGGCCTGTTCGGCAAGATCGTCTCCGGCATGAGCGAAGTCATCGGCAGGCACAAGCCGGACCTTGTGCTCGTGCATGGCGACACGAGCACGACGCTGGCCTCCGCCCTTGCGGCCTTCTACAACCGCACGCCGGTCGGCCATGTCGAAGCGGGATTGCGGACGGGCAACCTCTATGCGCCATGGCCTGAAGAGGGCAACCGCTGCATGACGGCTCCTCTGGCCAGCCTGCACTTCGCACCAACCGCGACCGCGCGCGACAACCTGCTGCGCGAAGGCGTTGCGGACGGGAAGATCCTGGTGACCGGCAACACCGTGATCGACGCGCTGCTTGAAGTCATCGGCAAGATCGAAGCCTCGCCAGAGCTGCAGGCTTCGCTGTCCGCGCAGTTCCCGTTCCTCGAGGAGGGCAAGCGGCTGATCCTGGTGACCGGTCATCGCCGCGAGAACTTCGGTGGCGGATTCGAGCAGATCTGCCTGGCGCTCAAGGCCATCGCCGACCGGGGCGACACCCAGGTCGTGTATCCGGTGCACCTCAATCCGAACGTGCAGGAACCGGTCAACCGCATCCTCGCCAACCACCCTGGCGTCACGCTGATCCCGCCGCTGGACTACCTGCCGTTCGTGTACCTGATGTCGCGCGCCTACCTGATCATCACCGACTCCGGTGGCGTGCAGGAGGAGGCTCCGTCGCTCGGCAAGCCGGTCCTGGTGATGCGCGATACCACCGAGCGCCCGGAAGCGGTCGAGGCCGGCACGGTGGTGCTGGTGGGCACCGACAGCCGGAAGATCGTCGCCGAAGCGAACCGCCTGCTGGATGAGCCGTCTGCCTACGAGCAGTTCGCACGCGCCCACAATCCCTACGGGGACGGGCAGGCCTCCAGGCGGATCGTCGAACGCATCCTGGCCTGACGGCGCTTTAGAACAGGGCGGCGCATCCGCTTCGCCCTGTGGGCGCTGGGCCTTTCATAGGGGCGAGCATCAGCCTGCCCCGCATCGCCTACGGGCTGGCGGTGACCACGAAGGTGCCGACCGAAACTTCACCGGCTTCATCCTCGCAGCGGTACTTGACCGGGTACTCACCGGGCGCCGTGAGGAATTGCGGATTGTCGAAGCCGGCCGACGCGATGTTTCCCGCCAGGGTCACGCGGACCTCGTCCTCGCCGATCATCAGGATGGGCGTGCCCCGGCCTTCCGTCACTTTCAGCCAGATCGCATTGGAACCATCGGGCTGGACGTTGAAGCCCTTTCCGCTCGATGCCGTGCGGGGCCCCCAGTTCTGCACGCCCAGCTTGCAGGCCCCGTAGGGCAGGTTCTGCTGCATGGCGACGGGCTTCGCGAGCCACGCCTGGTTGGCGGCGTGCAGGAACTGCTGTTTGCCCTGGATGAGATCCTTGCGCAGCATCTTGGTCTGCTCGAGCTGCTTCGACGCCTTCCTGCAATCAGGCGTGTCGGTCGTGCAGGCGTCCCAGCCTCGATTCTTCCTCGCAAGGAAGGCCCCGAGGAAGATTCGGCTGCGCGCATCGCCCGTGACCTGCGCGTAAGGCAACTTAGGCGCGCCGGGGCCCAGCAGCGCGAGCACGCGGGAAGGCAGTGCGTACAGCGGGATCTGACCCATGTCCGCCGCGCCCTTCTGTCCATCGATTACCAGCAGGGGCGTGGAACTCATCTGCACCAGGCCGGATCGACCCGCCCCCGCCTCGCCCTTCAAGCCCGAGACGACGTAGGGATCAGGATTGGCTCCCAGCACGGGGGCGTGGTCGCCGAACAGCACGATGATGGCGTCGGGATCCAGTTCGCGAACGGCTTCGATGTAATCCATCATCGCCGCGGTCGAATACGCCACCGCGTTCGCGTACGCCTGCAACAGGTCCGCCTGGGGCGAGACCGTGACCAGGTCGGGGCGCTTGGCGCGATCGCGATCGTAGGGGAAATGCGAACTCAGGCTGACCACGTAAGCGAAGTACGGGCGCTGGGGATCGAACTTGTTCAGCCGATCCAGCGTCTGGAAATACATGGAGCGGTCGTTGAGGAACGCACCGTCCATGTCGTCCAGCCGGTAGGCGCCACTGGGGTTGTACTGCTCGAAGCCGACCTTCGGATACGCCTCGTCGCGGGACCAGAACTTGGCCTTGTAGGGATGGTTGGCGACCGTCAGGTAACCGCGCTCGCGCAACATGCGTGGCAGGCACGGCACCGTATTGTCCAATCCGTCTTCGAAGACGACGCGGTCGGGATACGCGGGCAGGCCGCACAACGCCTCGAATTCCGCGTTGGCGGTAACGCCTCCGAAGGTCGGACTCAGGACGGTCGAACGCCCGCCCTGCTCCCATAGGCGCCGGAAACGCGGATCCCACGGGTCGCGCGAGAACTTGTAGGTCTCCAGGCGGAGCGGATCCCACAATCCCTCCATCAGCAGCAGGTGGACGTTGCGCTTCCTGAAGTCCCCACCCAGGGACTCGCGCCCGCGGTGTCCAGCGGCGAGCGCGTCGATCTTCGCCTCATCGACGGACGACCATCTCTCCCGCCATCCCTGCGCCAGGTCGGCGAATACGAACGTGAGGCTTCCGTGTTCGCCGACGACGGATGCGCTGGACGCTCCTTCCGAACGGGGCCCGGCCAGCGATGCCAGGCCGTACGCCAGCAGCGGAAGGCAGGCAATGTAGGCGAGGAGTGCCGGCAGCGCGTACCACCTCGCCTTGCGGAACCGCAGCGCCCATGCCAGCAGGAGAACCGCGACCACGCACCCGGCTAGCGCGAACACGAGGTGCGCCCCATGCAGCACGCGGATCAGCTGGACGCCGGAGACGATGTCGCCGAACGTGATCGGCAAGGCCATCAGCGAAATCTTGGCCGACTGCCCGAGCACGAAGACGCCGGCGATGACCGTCGCGAACACCCATGTCGACGAACGGCCCGGCGCCATCCAGCCGATGAGCCAAACGGCAGGCCAGAGCAGCAACGTGTCGATGACCACGGCAAGGATGCCGTAGGTGAATCCGAACAGAAACTTCGACAGGAGCGCGCACGACACCACGATCACGGCGGAGATCGCCATGGTTCGCAGTGGCAGCGACACGGCCGTCCCCTTGGAATCCTTCAAGACATCCCCCTTACGACCGACCCGTGAAGCCGACGCGGCACCCCTGCCGCGTCATGCCTTCTGACGATAGCAATGGGGCTTCCACTCGCCCCACTTCTCTTCGTAAATCGCCTTGTTCTTTTCGAACAGGGCCTGGCGCACGCCCGTGTCGAGCGCACCGAAACTCGCCGACAGCTGGTGATGCACGAAGACGTCCTCGGCACAGAGGATGCGGAAGCCTTCGATCGCCAGGCGCCGACAGTAGTCGTCGTCCTCGAAGAAGCCGATGCCGAACCGCTCATCCAGCCCGCCAACCGCGGTGTACGCGGCGCGGCTCAGCATGACGCAGAAGAACGCGGCGGTTTCCAGCGGGAACGACCTGCCCACGCGCGCGCGGGTGTACGCGCCGGCCGCCTCGATCATTTCGGGCATGCCGGAGTACTGGATGTCGATCTTCGCTTCGTTGCCGATGTTGTTGGTCACCGGCCCGACGAGGCCGACGCTGGCGTCGCGCCGGAAGTGGGAGATCATGGTCCTGATCCAACCCGGCGTGACGTACGTGTCGTTGTTGAGGATCACCAGGTAATCGCCGGACGCGACGGCCAGCCCGATGTTGTTGCCGGCCGAAAAGCCCGAGTTCACCTCGTTCGCGATGAAGCGTCGGTCTTCGCCGCGCGCGGCCCATTCGCGCAGGTAGTCCTGGCTGCCGTCGCTGGATGCGTTGTCGACGACGATCACTTCCATGTTGGGGTAATCGCTGTAGCGTTCCAGGCTTTCCAGGCACGCCTTCGTATAGTCGAGCTTGTTGTAGGTCAGCACCACGACGCTGACGCGCGGCTCGCTGATGCTGGCCAACGCGTCATCGAGCGCCTGCGCCCGATGTGCCCAGGTTTGACGCGCGGCGAACTCCCTGCGGAGTTCGGCCGAGGAAGCGCCATCGGTCTGGTCGACCAGTACCTTGCCCACTTCATCCACGAACGAATCGGCGTCGCCAGCCAGCGCGACCAAGTCTTCGAACTGGGCCAGCTCCGGCAGGTCGACAGACACCACAGGCTTGCCCGCACTCAGGTATTCGTAAACCTTCACGGGATTCGTCGCCAATGTCAGCGGAATCACCTTGAACGGCAGCAGGCAGACGTCGAACCCGTAGAGCCAGTACGGCAACTCGGCATACGGTACTTCGCCGGTCATCCGCACGTTGGCCAGGTCGGCAAGCTCTGCGGCGACGCCAGCCGTGTCGCGACCGACCAGCAGGACCAGAGCGTCAGGGTGTGCGAGCGCGACACGCCGGACCAGCTCGGCGTCGAACCATTCGGCGATCGCACCGTAGTAGCCGATTACTTTGCGTCCATGTTCGTCGCGGAATACCGAGGCGGGCGCGCGACTGAAGTGGTCGAACTCCGTTGCGTTGCGGATAAGCGCGATCTTCCGCCCTTCGCCGGAAAGCTCATCCTCCAGCCACTGGGAGGTCACGATCAACAAGTCACAGGCGTTGATCAGCGCACGCTCGCCTTCGAGAATCGATGACGCGTTATTCTCGAATCCACCGTGATGGTCCATACAATCGTAGACCAGCTGCGCATTCGGCAGACATTGCGCCGGATCGAGCCAGAACGGGTGCTGGACGAATGAAACACACTTCGTGGATCTGGTCCACTCCAGTAACGTGCACAGACTCCCGCGGATGCTTTCGACCTGGCTTCTGGTAGGCATGTCAGAATAGATCTGGGGAGCCCCTGAAACATTCAGATTGACTTGGAAGAGCCTGTCGCTCCCCTCGATTGCCTCCACCGAAAAGCCAGGAACCTCTGAGTCCACAAAATTGTTAGAGATATAAAAAACGCGATGCCCCTTCTTCGCCATCGCTGTTGCAAGGTGCTGAGGGCGCTGGGTGCGGAAGTTCCAGTCGATCACCGCCCACACGAACACATCGCCAACGCCGTCGGCAACGCCAGCCAGCTTAGGAAGTCTGGAAAAGTCACTATGCTTGAGCCGCTTGACCGCTCGCGAGCGGATCATGGACATCACACGTGCCCGATCGGAGGGATCGATCCGCCGCGCCTTCAAGGTGCGCCTGGCGAACCTCAGCCCGGAGGCGATGCGCCGCTTCCAGGCGGCCACTTCCCGCGACTGCCCGCCCAGCCCGCGCACGCATAACCGCGCCACATACTTCGTCGTTTCAAGCGGGCGACTCATAAACCGCCGCAGCAACCGCAAAGGACGAGTGATCTGCCAGGACGTACTGGCATAGACTGCACTCAGCTCCGCTTGGTAGCTGGCTGCTTGGTTGTTCTGCGCCTTTAGCGACGCATACATAACCTCGATCTCTCTCAATGCTTCCAGAGATTGCTTCTGCTCCGCCTCTACGACGCGCTGCCAGCGCTCAGCTTCGGCGCACTCGCGTTCGTACAACCTCTTCCACAGCTCCATGTCCTGAATTGCTTTAGCTGCGATCTCATCTGCCGACGCCAGCTTCTCTCGGAGTCCACTGACCGCTTCAGTCTCGCCGACCAATGGCACCAAGGCGTTGAGCGCAGACGAAAGCTCGATCGCGTGCCGCTGGTCCCGGGCCACTTGCTCGAAGTGCCACGCCGGCGCAGCACTTTGCTTTTGGGATTGACGCACTGCAAGCCAGTGCATGAGTGCATTGCGCAGTCGCTGGGCGTCATCCGCACGATCGGGTCTAGATTCGGCGAGGGCGTTGAGGGTCGTCCCCAGGTCGGAAACCAGACTCTCGACATCCGAGCGCAGCCCAGCCACGGTGCTGGACGGTTCGACTTCGAACCGAACATCGTTGACCCGCAGCGACAACGAGTCCAACCACGCCGGATCGGCCCATACGAGCATGACTTGCTCACCCGGCCAATAGCACGGCTGGTCAGCGCTGGTATCCCGCACTTGCACATGCACCAGTACTTTGCCGCCCGGAAGCGTGATCGGCACGTTCGAAGGATCGAACGACGCGTGATGCTCATCAATCAAGCGTCGCTCGCGGAAAGGCAACAGCATCGCGACGGCATAGCGCGCGTGCGATGCCACCCGCTCAAGAATCGCCCACGGCTCGTGAAAGTGCTCAAGCGTGTTGGAACTGAAGACCACGTCGTACAACGAGGCTTCGGCACTGCCATTCGTCCAATCCTGGACAACGAAGTTCTGGGCAGGGTAGGCCGTCATCGCCGATTTAATAGCGACCGGTGAGAAGTCGATGCCCGTTATCGGCACGCCGCTCAGGCCCAATGCGAGCTCGTTCGTGCCGTCGCCCAAGGCACATCCCCAGTCGCACCAGCTCAATGGTAGCCTGCGCGATGCTTGCTTCAGCCAATCGGGCAGCATCTGCAGTGCAAGCGCGCCGAAAAACCGTGATTGCTCGCGGCCGTGAAGCGCCTCCCAGTCTTCGTCGAAGCGGCCGTCCCAGTAATCCTGAGAGTTGATCGAATCACCTGACACCCGACGCCTCCCGGAAGCGGTGCTTCATACTCGGCTGATAGACCCCAGAAAAGCGCCTCGGAGTCAACGATGAAAAGTATCGTGCCCCTTCAACATACTCATAGTATTCAATCGATGTGCCATGTCGCCGCTCAAGTGCGGCCACCAGGAAATATTTCCCTTCGACGAGACCATTCTCGAAGTCGAACTCGACTTCTACCTCGTCGCCAGCACGCCAGTTGGGATATCGAGCCTCGCCTGCATCGTGCGTGCTGGACACGATGATGTCCGACCCGCGCAGATCCTTGATAGAAAAGGCCACGCCGAATGTATCCGGCGAATAGCTCTCCGGAAGCACGAAACGAATCCGCACTCGACAGACGTCGCCCCAATAGATGAGGTCGACGGGCTGGCCATTGACGTCCAGAACGTTTGCAGAGCGTATTAGACCGACCTCTTCGCCCCAGTGAGCGACCGGGCGCGCATCCAAAGCCACGTCGGCGATCTTGGGCGCCTTGATGCCGTCCTCCGCCACCCTCACGTTGTGCACAGATGTGGCAGCCTCGGATTCGGCAACGCCGGGCATTCCGGTACCGATGCCCCCTACCTCTGCCGCTGCTTCCGGATCATCGGCGAATATCGACTCCATGTAACGGGAGGTGACCTGGAGGACCGGTCCCAGCGCCCGCGCCCGCCCCCCATCCAGCCATAGAGCGCGCTGACACAACGCGCGTACCGCCGAGACATCGTGACTGACAAACAACACCGAGGCGCCACGGTCTTGAATCTGCCGTAGCCGTTTCATGCAGCGCGCCTGAAAGCGAGCATCGCCCACGGCAAGCGCCTCATCGATGATGAGAACGTCCGCATTCACCGACGTCGCCACGGCGAACGCCAATCGAACGAACATGCCACTGGAGTAGGTCTTGGCAGGCTCATCGATGTACTGTCCGATATCTGCGAACGCGGCAATATCGTCGAAGCGCTGCTCGATTTCTTCCCGCTGTAGTCCGAGCAGCATGCCGCTGAGGAACACATTTTCGCGTCCGCTGAACTCCGGATTGAATCCGGCACCCAACTCCAACAGCGCGGCCACTCGTCCATCAACGAAAACATGGCCTTCGGTCGGATTGACCGTGCCGCATAGCATCTGCAGAAGAGTGCTCTTGCCCGATCCATTGCGGCCGATTACACCAAGCGTCTCCCCGCGTTCGACTTCGAAGTCCACGCCACGCAGGGCCCACACCTCCCGACCACGCGCGCGCGGTTCGCGGCCGAGCGCTCTCGTAAGCGGAGTCTCGACCAGTTGCATCAACCTATCAGCAGGACTCGCGAAGATTTCATATCGTTTGCCAAGACCCGATGCCCGGATTACGACTTCAGATGACATCGGCAAACCCCTTGCGCACGAACCGGAACCACCACAATCCGAGCGAAGCAATGGTCAACGCTGCCACGTATTGCCAAGCAAGAACGCTCAGGTCAGGCAACCTTCCGAAGATGAGGACTTCTCGCACACCTTCCACGACACCGGTAATGGGATTGAGCTCGACGATGCGCCGAAACTTTTCCGGAACTGCAGTGATTGGATAGAAAATGGGCGAAAGAAAGAGCAGCATCGTCGAGACGAGCGGCATGACCTGCGTCAGATCACGCAGGTATACGCCTGAGGCCGCGATGAACCAGGTGATGCCTAGCGTCGCAAACGCCAGCGGAAGGAAAACGAACGGGAACATCAGCGCCGTTGCCGGAATCCACCCCTGGACCAGCAACATCGCGGCAAACAACACCAGCAATCCGACGACCATATGGAAAGTAGCCGCGAGGACGCATGAGACAGGGAGCACTTCCAATGGAAATACCACCTTCTTCACGAACTGGATATTCGCAGTAATCAGCGCTGGTGCTTTGATCAGGCATTCAGAGAACATGCCGTATACGATCAACCCAGCAAAAAGTATCAATGCAAACTCAGACGTAGGCAGGTTTCCGGCATCGGCGCTCCAGCGAGAGCGGAAAATTACGCCGAAGACGAACGTATAGACCCCAAGCATCAAGACCGGGTAGAAGAACGACCAAGCAAGCCCTGCCACAGATCCTTGATAGCGCGAGTAGACTTCGCGCTTGGCCATTTCCCACGCGAGCGCGCGTTGAATCCAGAACGAGGCTGTTGACTGCCGATTCATCCGAGCAGCCCCAGAGCTTGGCCCAGGTCATTGCGCAGGTCGGCCAGATCCTCCACCCCCACGCTCAACCGCACCAGGTTGTCCGAAATCCCCAGCGCGGCGCGGCGCTCGGCGGGCACCGAGGCATGCGTCATGATCGCCGGGTGGTTGATGAGGCTTTCCACGCCGCCGAGCGATTCGGCGACGGTGAAGTATTCGCAACGCTCCATCATGCGGCGCGCGGCGGCTTCGCCACCCTTGACGCAGATGCTCAGCATGCCGCCGAAGCCGTGCATCTGGCGCTTGGCCAGTTCGTGCTGCGGGTGCGACTTCAGGCCGGGGTAGATGACCTTTTCGATCTGCGGGTGCTGCTCCAGCCATTCGGCCAGTGCCTGCGCGTTCTCGCAGTGCGCCTTCATGCGCAGGTGCAGCGTCTTCAGGCCGCGCAGCGCGAGGAAGCTGTCGAACGGGCCCTGCACGCCGCCGACGGCGTTCTGCAGGAAGGCCATGCGATCGGCGATCTCGGCGTCGTCGCCGACCACCGCCATACCGCCGACGATATCGGAATGGCCGTTGAGGTACTTGGTCGCCGAATGCATGACGATGTGCGCGCCCAGTTCGAGCGGGCGCTGCAGGATTGGCGAGCAGAACGTGTTGTCGACCACGACAATGAGGCCGCGCTTGCGCGCGATCTGTGCGATCTGCGCGATGTCGACCAGCTTGAGCAGCGGGTTGGTCGGTGTTTCGATCCAGACCATCTTCGTTTCGGGTCGGATCGCCGCTTCGAATGCAGCCGCGTCGCTCAGGTCGACCCAGCTGAAGTCCAGGCCGGCGGAGCGGCGTCGCACGCGCTCGAACAGGCGGTACGTACCGCCGTAGACGTCGTCCATCGCGATGACGTGGCTGCCCGAATCCAGCAGCTCGAGGATCGTCGAGGTCGCCGCCAGTCCGGAAGCGAACGCGAAGCCGCGCGTGCCGCCTTCCAGGCCGGCGACGCAGCGCTCGTACGCGAACCGGGTCGGGTTGTGACTGCGCGAGTACTCGAAGCCCTGGTGCACGCCCGGGCTGCTCTGTGCGTAGGTCGAGGTCGCGTAGATCGGCGTCATCACCGCCCCGGTGGTCGGGTCGGGCGCCTGGCCGGCGTGGATCGCGAGGGTACCAAGGCCAGGCTTCCCCGCCCTGCCGTCGGCATGTCGTTCAGTCATTACGTCCTTCCGTCTTTTTTAGCTAGTCCGCGCTAGCATGGGCGGCCGACGATTCTAGCACCGCACATGAGCCCACCCAGGCGTTTGCCGCCGGACTTCAGCCGCAGTGCAGCGTATCCGCTGTTCGCGTTCGATGCGGCGCAAAACCGGGCCTGGGTGCTGCATTTCGAGGCCGGGGATTACCGGCGGGCGAGCTTCCTCGACCAGCGTTCGCTGGGCCGCCGCGAGGTGTCCGGCTGGACCCTCGACCGGGCCGAACTCGACGCGGCGCTCGGGCCGTCGCCGCCCCTGCGCGACGTCCACTGGCTGTTCCATGTCGGCCACTGCGGTTCCTCGCTGGTGAGCCGGCTGCTGGACCTGGTGCCGGGCGTGCTCGGCCTGCGCGAACCCCTGCCCCTGCTCGCCCTCGCCCACGGCCGCGAGGACCCGGCCGTACGCGCGTGGGAGGCGCCGGTGCTGGCCCTGCTCGCGCGGGGATTCCCCGACAGCCGGGCGGTCGTGGTGAAGCCGACCAGCGTGGTGACCACCCTCGCCGACCGCCTGCTGCCGCCCACCGGCCGTGGCTGCCTGTTGTGGGTCGACCTGCAGACCTGGCTGGCGACGATGCTCCGCGACCCGGGCCTCATCGAGGGCGTCCTCGCCACCGAGCCGCTGCGGCTGGCGCGCCAGCCCGCGCTGCCGCGTGCGGAACTGACCGGCGCCCGGCTCGCCCGCGCATGGCTGGTCGAGCAGCTGCGCTGGCGAACGCTGTCCGCCGACCCGGCCCTGGCCGGGCGCCTGATCGACCTGGATTTCGCCGACGTCCTGCGCGACCCCGCACCGGCGACGGCACGGCTGGCGGCGCATTACGGCCTCGCGGTGCCCGACGACTGGGCGCAGCGCATCAAGGCGTCCGAACTGCTGAGCCGCTACGCGAAGGACGGTGGCGCGCATTTCGATGCGAACGCGCGCCGGCGCGAACTCGCCGCCGCAGCGGAGAAACACGCCGACGGCATCGGCGACGGAATGGAATGGGCACAGGCCGCGCTGGACGCGATCGGCACCGCCGACCTGGCGCCGCGCCTGCGTCCTCGCGGTTGAATCAGGCCAGGAACGTGGTCATCGCGTAACGCGTGCCGCGTTCGACCGGCAGCACTTCATGCAGCAGCGAGCACGAGAACACCAGCGCCGCACCGGTCGGCGGCGAGAACAGGTGCGGGCCGAATTCCGGATAGCGGAACTCGCCGCCGACGTAGTCGCCCTGGTTGAGGTTCACCGACAGCGCGAAGCGCCGGTGCGCGACGTCGGGCGACTCGTTGTCGCGATGCGCGCGGAAATAGCCCGCGCGTTCCGGATACGCCAGCAGCTTGAACGGATCGCGCCGCCGCACTTCGAAATTGAACACGCGCGCGATCTCCGGCAGCGCGCGACGCATCAGCCGCTCGTGCATGCGCGCTTCGAGCTGCGCGTCGCGCGGAATCGTCTCGCGCCGCTGCTTGATGTCCGGATCGACCTGCATCCGCCGTTCGCCGTCCTGCATCACCATCACCGCGGACACGTCGCCGCCGCCGCAGTCGACTTCGAGATGACGGATCAATTCGGCGCAGAACCCGGGCTCGAACACGCCCGGGATCTGCAGCACCGGCGCGATCGGAAACGTGCGCTCACCCGTCAACGGCTCGATCGGATGCGCTATTGCAGGCGGCGCCCGCTGCGGCAACGCGAGCGACGCGCACAGGCGCAGGTTCGCGTCGACCAGCCACAGCAGGCCGGTGCCGACGCCGGCGCACCAGCGCGCATCGGCGGCGAACGCGCGCCAGCCTTGCGGTGCGCCGACCGGCGCCTGCGGACCCACGCACAGCGCGAACGTGCCGGACGGCGGCTGCGGAAGCCGCGCGGCGTCCTGCGCATCGGCCGGCGTTGCGAGCCACAACGGAGCGCCGGCGAATTCGGCGTGCAGCGTGCAGTTCGTTCCGTCGGCAGCGCGCAGGCGCACGTCGGGCAACCGGTCGCCCGGCAGCCAGTGCGCGGACGCCGCGGCGTTCATTACTGCACGCGCCTGCGCAGGTAGTTGAGCAGGTCGATGCGCGTGATCAGGCCGATGAACTTCTCGCCGTCCACGACGATCGCGACATGCCCGCGATCGAACACCGGCAGCAGCGATTCGATCGGCGAACGCACGTCGATCTTGTCGAGCTTGCTCACCATCGCGGTCGACACCGGATCGCGGAAGCGCGATTCGTCGCCGTACACGTGCAGCAGCACGTCGCTCTCGTCGACGATGCCGACGATGTTGTCGCCGTCCATCACGGGAAGCTGCGAGACGTCGTACAGCTTCATGCGCTGGTACGCGGTGACCAGCAGGTCGTTCGGGCCGACGACCACCGTGTCGCGCTGCGAGAACGGACGCAGGATCAGGTCGCGCAGGTCGCCCGTGGACTGGCGCGCGAGGAAGCCGTTGTCCAGCATCCAGTAGTCGTTGTACATCTTCGACAGGTACTTGTTGCCGGTGTCGCACACCAGCGTCAGCACCTTCTTCGGCGTGGTCTGTTCGCGGCAGTATTTCAGCGCCGCGGCGAGCAGCGTGCCGGTGGACGAACCGCCGAGGATGCCTTCCTTCTCCAGCAGTTCGCGCGCGGTGAGGAAGCTTTCCTTGTCGCTGATCGCGTAGGCCTTCTTCACCCGGGTGAAGTCGGAGATCGGCGGCAGGAAATCCTCGCCGATGCCTTCGACCATCCAGCTCGCCGACTTGTCCGACAGCGTGCCGCGGTTGATGTATTCCTCGAGGATCGAACCGACGGGATCGGCGAGGATCAGTTCGGTATCCGGCGATTCCTTCGCGAAGTAGCGCGACAGGCCGGTCATCGTGCCCGAGCTGCCGCAGCCGAAGACGATCGCGTCGAGCCCGCCGACGTCGCCCATCTGCCGCAGGATTTCCGGGCCGGTGACGAATTCGTGCGCGGCCGGGTTGTCCGGGTTCCCGAACTGGTTGATGAAGTACGCGCCGGGCGTTTCGCGCGCGAGGCGTTCGGCCAGATCCTGGTAGTAGTCGGGATGGCCCTTGGCGACGTCCGAACGCGTGAGCACGACCTGCGCGCCCATCGCCTTGAGGTTGAAGATCTTCTCGCGGCTCATCTTGTCGGGCACGACGAGGATGAGCTTGTAGCCCTTCTGCTGCGCGACCAGCGCCAGGCCGATGCCGGTGTTGCCGGCGGTGCCTTCCACCAGCGTGTCGCCGGGGCGGATTCGCCCCGCCTTCTCGGCCGCTTCGATCATCGACAGGCCGATGCGGTCCTTGATGGAGCCGCCCGGGTTCTGCGATTCGAGCTTGAGATAGAGCTCGCAGACGCCGGTGTCCAGGCGCTGCGCCTTGATGATCGGCGTGTCGCCGATCAATTCGAGTACGGATTGATGGATGCTCATCCGGGCAGTGTAAAAGCCCGGCGTGAAGCGCGGAAAGGCCGGATGGACGTCGCGGCGCCGCCGGGGCCGCGATTCGCGGCGCGCCAGGGGGCGCCCGGCCATGCGGGCGCCATCGGGGAGGGGAAGTTCCTTCGCACCGGGGCGGCTGCTGGGCGCAGCCGCCCCGGCTCTTCGGAGACGCGGGCGGAGAGACCGACGAGGAAGTCGCCGCCCGCGGCGAGGAAAGGGGTGGACGTCAGTGGTGTTGCAGGTCGTACATGCGGACCAGTCGGTCCTTCGCAGCCAGCTTCTCGCGCTTCATCTGCGCCAGGGTGATGTCGTCGATCGGTAGCACGCCCAGTTCGGCATCCATCACTCTCTTGTCGAGATCCTTGTGGCGCTGGTAGAGCTGCTTGAATTCCGGGTTGGCCTTCATCAGCGCCTCGATCTCCGGCTGCGGTCGTTCTTCGAACATGTAGAGCCTCCTTCAGCGGGTATGGAAGCCCGGGCGCGAGGCCCGGGCCCGTGCGGAAGGCCCCGCAAACGAAAACGCCCCAGCCGTCCTCGGGCCAGGGCGTTGCGCGGGGTCGTGGAAGAGCCGGTCGGGGCGGCGGCCTCACAAGGACCGGCCCCGTACTGACGTGGGGCGGCGGGGTCCTGCGAGAGGGGCGTTGACGTCATCGACCGGGCTCATCGCCAAGCGGAAAACAGGCCGCTTGGAGTACCGACCCTACTCCTCCCTCCAGCGGTCGGCAAGGGCGTCGAGGGCGGCTTGTGAGCACCGTCGCGAAGGTCGCGACGAACGGAAGGCGGTCTGCGCCGCGCTTCCGCGCATTCAGCGTAACTGATTGTTTTCGCTCAGATTTACTTGGACTGAACGACGACTTCGGCGCGATCGCCCTTGCCGGCGCGACCGGTCACCTGCACCTGGCCCTGCGGCCAGCCGCCGGCCACGAGCGCGTCGCGGACGGCCTCGGCGCGACGCTGCGCGAGTTGGGCATCGGCGGCGGTCACCTCGACCCGGACGCCCGGCGAGGACGAGGCCTGCGCGTAGGCGGCGATGGTCCTGGCGGTGGTCTGGGCGCCATCGCTGAGGCTGGCCTTGCCGGAACCGAAGGTGCCCTTGCCCAGCGCGAACACTTCGCCGCGATTGTCGCGCTTGGCGGCCGGCAGCTTGCCGCCGGTCACCAGTTCGGCTTCCTCGCGGGCGAGCTTGGCCTGGCGTTCGCGGGCGGCGTTCAGGCGCGCGGTCTGGGCGCCGGCCACGCCCTTCAGCGCGGTCTCGACGTCCTGCATCGCGGCGGCGTCGGCCTCGCTCTGCAGGCGCAGGCGTTCGGCTTCCTCGGCCTGCATCTGGGCCTGCAGGCGCAGGCGCTCGTTCTCGGCGCGGGCGCGCGCGGCGTCACGCTGGCTGGCCTCGACCAGCAGCTCGGCGCGCTCGCGCTCCAGCTGGTCGGCCTGGCGCTGCATGGCCTGCGTGCGCGCGGCGGATTCGGCGATCGCGACGCGGCGCTCGGCGACGTACAGCGCGCCCGGACGATCGCGCTTGGCGGCCTGATCGAGGACGCCGATCGCCTGCCGTGCCTGCAGGCGCTCGTAGGCGGCGAAGGTGTTCAGGGTCGAATCGGCGTCGAGCGCGGTCAGGCGCTGCGACAGGCGGGCCGTATCGGGGTTGTCGGCCGCATGGGCCTGCGTGGCGGCGAAGGCCGCGGCCAGCGCGAGGGTCAGGAGCATCGGGCGGATGGTCACGGCTGGGCCTCCTGCAGGCGGCTGCGCAGCTCGGCGACTTCCGCGCGGCGCTGGTTGAGTTCGGCCGTGGCCAGCGCCTCGCGGCTCTTCGCGTATGCCAGGTCGGCGTCGGCGGCGGACGCGAGCGAGAGGCGCCGCGCCTCGTCGTCGTCGCCGGCGCTCATCGCGGCCTGGGCCTGCGACAGCCCGGTCCGGGCGGTGCCCAGTTCCTGCGGCGCGTACTGGTCGGCGTCGGCGTCCTCGGCGCGGGTCACGGCCTGCCGGGCCGCGGCCAGCTCGCCCGTCGGCGGTGGCAGCGAAGCGCAGGAGCAGAGTGCGGAAGCGAGAACTGCAGCCAGCAGCGGAAATCGGAATTGTGCGAAGCTTGGACGCATTGGGGAGGCCGTGCCTGAGTTAGGTACCCGGCCATTGTCGTAAAGCCGCCGCCGCGCTTGCAACGGGACCGTTCCGGGGCGTGACGGCGCAAGAATAGGGGTTGCTTGCATGGACATCGGCTATTTCCTGAAGCTGATGACGGAAAAGAACGCGTCGGACATGTTCCTGACGACCGGCGCACCTGTGTACATCAAGGTCGAAGGCAAGCTCTACCCCCTGGGCAACACCGGCCTGCCTCCGGGCATGGTCAAGAAGATCGCCTATTCCCTGATGGACGAGGGACAGGTTCCGCTTTTCGAGCGTGACCTTGAACTGAACATGGCGCTCGCGCTCCCCGAAGCGGGCCGATTCCGCATCAATGTGTTCAAGCAGCGCGGCGAAGTCGGCATGGTGATCCGCGCGATCCGCAGCGTGATCCCGTCGATCGAGGAACTGCAGCTGCCGCAGGTGCTCAAGGACATCATCATGGCCCCGCGCGGCCTGGTGCTGATCGTCGGCTCCACCGGCTCGGGCAAGTCGACGACGCTGGCGTCGATGATCGACTACCGCAACAGCAACATCTCGGGCCACATCCTCACCATCGAGGACCCGATCGAATACCTGCACAAGCACAAGAAGTCGATCGTGAACCAGCGCGAGGTCGGCCTGGACACGCACGCCTTCCACAACGCGCTCAAGAACGCGATGCGCGAGGCGCCGGACGTCATCCTCATCGGCGAAATCCTCGACGCGACCACGATGGAGGCGGCCATCGCCTTCGCCGAAACCGGCCACCTGTGCCTGGCGACGCTGCACTCCAACAACGCCGACCAGACGCTGGAACGCATCCTCAACTTCTTCCCGGAAGCGGCGCACAAGAACGTGCTGATGAACCTCGCGCTCAACCTGCGCGCGGTGGTCAGCCAGCGCCTGGTGGTCGGCACCGATGGCCGCCGTTTGCCGGCGGCGGAAGTGCTGATCAACACGCCGCACATCCGCGACCTGATGCGTCGTGGCCAGGTGCACGAGATCAAGCAGGCGATGGAGGAATCGCTGGAGGAAGGCATGGAGTCGTTCGACCAGTGCCTGTTCCGCCTGCACAAGGAAGGCCGCATCGACATGGAGGAGGCGCTGAAGGCCGCCGACTCCCGCGAAGGCCTGGCGCTCAAGTTCCGCCTCTCGGAAGGCTCCACTGGCGAACACGATCCGTACGCGGATATCTACGATTCGGCCACCCAGTAATCCTCGGGCGCCCTCCATCGGACCACGTCAGCGCCTGCGTAGCAGGCCGCGCTGTTGAGCCCTCTCCCTCCGGGAGAGGGGTTGGGCCGAGGGACGGACGTGCGGTCGCCTCGGCGCCCGCGATGCTTCGTGTGATAACGCTCCGAACGCAAGCACGGCGGCCCCCGGTGCGCTTCGCTTCCCGGGGCTACAAAAGCCCCGGCTCAGCGCCATCTATGTCACCGGCGCATCCGGCTGCTTCTCCGGCCGCGCGGCTTCGAACGCCGGCAACGCCAGGCACGCCTTCTCGATGCGGGTGATCGTCGGGTACTCCGACAGATCCACCGCGAAGCGCCGCGCGTTGTAGACCTGCGGCACGAGGCAGCAGTCGGCCAGCGTCGGCGAATCGCCTTCGCAGAACATGCCGGTCGAGGGATGGTCGGCGAGCATTGCCTCCAGCGCGGTGAATCCCTCGTGGATCCAGTGCTGCACCCACGCGTCGCGCTCGGGCTGCGGAACATGCCATGCGCGATCGAAATGCTGCAGCACGCGCAGGTTGTTCAGCGGATGGATGTCGCAGGCGATCGTTTGCGCCAGCGCACGCACGCGCTGGCGATCGCGCGCCGCGGCGGGCAGCAGCGGCGGCTCGGGCCAGGTTTCGTCCAGGTATTCCAGGATCGCGACCGACTGCCGCATCACGCGATCGCCATGCTGAAGCACCGGCACCAGTTCCTGCGGATTGATCTGCCGGTAGGCATCCGAATGCTGCTCGCCGCCGTCGCGCACCAGGTGCACGGGCACCGTCTCGTACGGCAGCGATTTCAGGTTCAGCCCGATGCGCACGCGATACGCCGCGCTCGATCGCCAATACGAGTACAACCGCAGATGCTCAGCCGCCATGCCGTTCCCCGCGAAGCTGTGTCGATCCGCGCACGGCGCGAGGCCATGCGCGGCGTGATGCGTCAGGCGTTGCCGCCCTTCTCGATGCGCTGCTCGATCGCGCCGAAGACGCTCGCGCCATCGCGCGAAAGCATCTCGATGCGCACTGTGTCGCCGAAGCTCATGAACGGCGTGATCGGCTTGCCGGTTTCCAGCGTCTCGACCGTGCGCCTTTCCGCGAAGCACGATGCGCCCAGCGACGTGTCCTGGTTGGCGACGGTGCCGGAGCCCACGATCGTGCCGGCCGAGAGCGGACGCGTCTTCGCCGCGTGGGCGACGAGCTGCGCGAAATCGAACTGCATGTCGACGCCCGCTTCCGGCGCACCGAACCACTCGCCGTTGATGTGCGTGGTCAGCGCCAGGTGCACCTTGTTGCCCTGCCATGCGTCGCCGAGTTCGTCCGGCGTGACGAACACCGGGCTCAGCGCCGAACGCGGCTTGGACTGCAGGAAACCGAAGCCCTTGGCGAGTTCGTTCGGAATGAGGTTGCGCAGCGACACGTCGTTGACGAGGCCGACGAGCTGGATGTGCAAGGCCGCTTCCGCGGGCGTGACGGCCATCGGCACGTCGTCGGTGACCACGACCACTTCCGCTTCCAGGTCGATGCCGTACTCCTCGCTCGGCACGCGCACCGGATCGCGCGGCCCATAGAAGCCGGCGCTCACCGCCTGGTACATCAGCGGATCGGTGTAGAAGCTCTCCGGCACTTCGGCGCCGCGCGCGCGGCGCACGCGCTCGACGTGCGGCAGGTACGCCGAGCCATCGACGAATTCGTACGCGCGCGGCAGCGGCGCGGCGAGTGCGGTCATGTCGAGATCGAACGCGCCTTCGGCATTGCCTTCATTGAGCGCGTCGTACAGCGCGTTGAGGCGCGGCGCGGTGTTCGACCAGTCTTCCAGCGCGCGCTGCAGCGTGTCGGCGATGCCGGTGGCGCGCACGCCGCGCGAAAGATCGCGCGAAACCACGATCAACGTGCCGTCGCGACCGCCTTCCTTCAGTGAACCAAGCTTCATCGAAACTCCCGGATTCCAGCGCTGCCGCGCGATGGTTTCAATTGTAACGACTGCGCGCGGCGTGGCGAGACATGAACGAGAACGCAAAACACCGGCGCATTCTGACAGCGCGGGCGGCGGCTCGCCGCCGTGGTGCCGCGAGACGCGTCACGTATCGGAGCCATGGAATCGCAGGCAACAAAAAACCCGCCTTGCGGCGGGTTTCTTGTTTTGTCTGGCAGCCCCGGATGGATTCGAACCACCGAATGTCTGAGTCAGAGTCAGATGCCTTACCGCTTGGCGACGGGGCTATGGGACAGATTGTAACCCAAAAACGATTAGCGCTTCGAGAACTGCGTAGCGCGGCGGGCCTTGTGCAGACCGACCTTCTTACGCTCGACTTCACGCGCGTCGCGGGTCATGAAGCCGGCCTTGCGCAGCTCGGTCTTCAGGGTTTCGTCGTACTCGACCAGCGCGCGGGCGATGCCCAGGCGGATCGCACCGGCCTGGCCGGTGATGCCGCCGCCAGCGACGGTGACGACGACGTCGAACTTGTCGGTCGACTGGGTGAGTTCGAGCGGCTGGCGCACGATCATGCGCGCGGTTTCGCGACCGAAGAACTCATCCAGCGGACGCTGGTTGACGGTGATGTTGCCAGCGCCCTTGCGCAGGAAAACGCGGGCGGTGGAGGACTTGCGGCGGCCGGTGCCGTAGTTCTGCTGGAGTGCCATGGGATGTCTCTAAGAATAGGGTCCGAATCAGAAGTCCAGCGGCTGCGGCTGCTGGGCGGCGTGCGGGTGCTCGGAGCCCTTGTAGACCTTGAGCTTGCGGTACATGGCGCGGCCGAGCGGATTCTTCGGCAGCATGCCCTTCACGGCGATCTCGATGACGCGCTCCGGATGGCGCTCAAGCGCCTGGGCCAGGGTCTCGGTCTTGAGGTTGCCGATGTAGCCGGTGAAGCGGTGGTACTGCTTGTCCTGCAGCTTCTTGCCGGTGACGGCCACCTTCTCGGCATTGATCACGATGAGGTAGTCACCCGTGTCGACGTGCGGGGTGAACACCGGCTTGTGCTTGCCGCGCAGACGGCGGGCGAGTTCGGAAGCGAGGCGGCCGAGGGTCTTGCCTTCGGCGTCTACGACGTACCAGTCACGCTGGACGGTCTCGTTCTTGGCGGTAAAAGTCTTCATGACTGGTCTTTGATGGTGTTCCGGTCGGGCTGGTTCCGTACTCGTTTCCGGCAGGGCCGGACCGGCGGAACTTCGCCACGCGTTGTAGAGGGGGTAAAACGAAGAGGCGGAATGATAGCCGGCCCGGGACGGCGCCGCAAGTCGCCCGGCCCGCCCGGCTAGAATTGCGCCATGCCGCCCGCCGCCCCGCTCCGACCCACCGCCCCGGATCCGCTGGTGGCCCTGGCCGACCGCTGCGTGCAGTGCGGATTATGCCTGCCAGCGTGCCCGACCTACGCCGAATCCCGGCTGGAAACCGAGTCGCCGAGGGGCCGCATCGCCCTGGCCCGAGCCTGGGCGCTTGGCACTCTCGAGCCGACGCCGGTCGGCGAGGCGCACCTGGACCATTGCCTGGGCTGCCGCAGCTGCGAGGCGGTCTGTCCGGCCGGGGTCCGGTACGGCACCCTGCTCGTCCAGGCGCGGACACGCCAGCGCGAGCGTCGGCCGGCTGGACTGGGCCAGCGCGCGATCGAAGCGCTCGTCGAGCGCCCCGCCCTGCTTGGCCTGGTGCTGCGGACCTATGGACGGCTGCATCCGTGGTTGCCGGCCCGCTGGCGGCCGTTGCCGCCGCCGGCGCCCGCTCCGAGCCGCCGGATAGCGGTCGAATCGGCGGAAGCCCGCATCGCCCTGTTCGTCGGCTGCGCTGCGGGGACGTACGAAGCCGGCCTGCGCGATGCGCTGTCGCGATGCCTCGCCGTGCTCGGGATCGGCGTCGACATCCCTTCCGGCCAGACGTGCTGCGGAAGCGTTCACGCGCACGCGGGCAATACAGCAGGTGCGGACGAACTGGCCCGCCGCAACCACGACGCATTCGGCGGCGCGAGCATCGTGCTGACGCTTGCCAGCGGCTGCCACGAAGCCGTCTCACGGGCCGTCGACGAGGGTCCGGAGCGCCGCACCGTCGACGCCCTCGACTACCTCTCGCGGCAGCTCACCGTCCGCCCCGATCGCTGGCGATGGCGAGCGATGCCCGAGCGCATCGCGCTGCATTTGCCGTGCACACAGCGCAACGTCGTGCGCTCGGCTGGCGCCTTGCGCGCGCTGCTGGCGTCGGTGCCCGGGCTGGAGATCGTCGAGCTCGACGCCTCCGGCTGCTGCGGGGCCTCGGGCACGCAGATGCTGGAGGATCCCGCCCGCGCCGCCGCGTTCCGCGCGCCGTTGCTGCGCCAGCTCGAGGCAAGCAGCGCGACGCGGCTGCTCAGCGCGAACCTCGGCTGCCGTCTCCACTTCGCCAACGGCACGGCGGTGCCGGTGCAGCATCCACTCGAATTCCTGGCCGAACGCCTCGAAGCGGCGCCTTCACCGCGGACCGTTCCGGCCGGCGCGTAAACTGCCGGCATGGATACGCACCGCCAGCTCACGCCCCTCGACCGTTTCCTCACCGACACCCAGCGCGCGCTCGACACCGTCTTCGGCGCGCCCGGCGCGCAGCGACCGAATCCCGCGCGCGACGTCGCGCAGATCGAACTCGATGAAGACGAACGTCGTCACGCCAGCGGTCTGATGCGCATCAACCATGTGGGCGAAGTCTGCGCGCAGGCGCTGTATTGCGGGCAGGCGGCGATCGCGCAGGACGAGGCCACGCGCGCGCACCTGCTCGCCGCCGCGCAGGAAGAGACCGACCATCTGGCCTGGTGCGCGGATCGCCTTCGCGAACTCGACAGCCGCCCCAGTCTGCTCAATCCGCTCTGGTACGCCGGCAGCTTCGCGATCGGTACGCTCGCCGGCCTGCGCGGCGATGGCTGGAACCTGGGCTTCGTGGTGGAGACCGAGCGCCAGGTCGAGGCGCACATCGACGAACACCTCGACTCCCTGCCCGCCGCCGATGCGCGCAGCCGCGCGATCCTGGAAGTGATGAAGGCCGACGAAGCCCGCCACGCCGATCACGCCGAGGCCGCGGGCGCGCGCGTGCTGCCCCCGCCGGTGCCGTCGCTGATGGCGATGGCGTCGAAGGTGATGAAGACCGTCGCGTATCGCATCTGACGGTTCGCACGACAGCAACAAAAAAGGCCCGCAAGCGCGGGCCTTTTCGTTCAGGACGACAGCCCGGCCTCAATCGGCCAGGTTGCGCCCGTGATAAAGCTCCTCGATCTCCCGCTTCAGGCGCGCCTCGATCTTCATGCGCTCCTTGAACGACAGGTTCTTGGCCTTTTCCTCGAACAGGTACGTGTCGAGGTCGAACTCCTTCAGGTGCATCTTCGTGTGGAAGATGTTCTCCTGGTAGACGTTCACGTCGAGCATCTCGTAGCGCGACTTGATGTTCTTCGCCAGGTAGTCCTGGATCGAATTGATCTTGTGGTCGATGTAGTGCTTCTTGCCCTTGATGTCGCGGGTGAAGCCGCGCACGCGGTAGTCCATCACCACGATGTCGGACTCGAAGCTCTCGATCAGGTAGTTCAACGCCTTCAGCGGCGAGATCACGCCGCAGGTGGCCACGTCGATGTCGGCGCGGAAGGTCGCGATGCCGTTGTCCGGATGCGTCTCCGGATACGTGTGCACCGTGATGTGCGACTTGTCCATGTGCGCCACGACCGCGTCGGAGATGATCTCCTTGCCGGCATCCTTCTTGTCGATCACCGGTTCCTCGGAGATGAGGATGGTCACCGACGCGCCCTGCGGGTCGTAGTCCTGGCGGGCGATGTTGAGGATGTTGGCGCCGATGATCTCGGCGACGTCGGTCAGGATCTGGGTCAGGCGATCGGCGTTGTACGCCTCGTCGATGTACTCGATGTAGCGACGACGCTCGTCCTCCGACGCCGCGAAGCAGACGTCGTAAATATTGAACGAGAGGGCCTTGGTGAGGTTGTTGAAACCTTGCAACCTCAGGCGAGGCAACGGCTTGACCACGGCAGTGAGATCCCGGTAGGGCGGCGAGGGCCGCGATTATGCGGCACAAACCCCCACGGGGGAACGCGTGCGGTCCGGAAACCGCCCAGCGGGGGCTTCCGCGCCGACCCGGGGCTGAACCTGATTGCCGTCACAGGTTAGAGTTCACACGGAGTGACGCGCTAGGGCGGATATTTGCCCAACGCGTTACTTCGTCCTAAGCTCGACCGATCACAAAACTTTCACGCCCATGTCCGCAAATCCGGCTGCCTCCTCGTCCGTCATGCGTCGCACCAACAGCCCGCTGCTGCCGGACGGTGCCACCATCGAACGCTTCCTGGCCCACTGCCACCGCCGCCGTTACCCCTCGCGGACGGATGTGTTCCGTCCGGGCGACCCGGCCAGCACGCTGTACTACATCGTGTCCGGCTCGGTCAGCATCATCACCGAGGAGGAAGACGGCCGCGAACTGGTGCTGGGCTACTTCGGCCCCGGCGAGTTCGTCGGCGAGCTGGGCCTGTTCATCGCCAGCGACCAGCGGGAAGTGATCCTGCGCACGCGCAGCACCTGCGAGCTGGCAGAGATCGGCCACGAGCGCCTCTACGACCTGCTGCTGACCCGCCTGTCGCTGGACGCGCCGAAGCTGCTGTACGCCATCGGCGCGCAGATCTCCCGTCGTTTACTGGACACCAGCAGGAAGGCCGGCCGCCTGGCGTTCCTCGACGTGACCGACCGCATCGTCCGCGCCCTGCACGACCTCGCCCGCGAGCCGGAGGCGATGAGCCACCCGCAGGGCACGCAGATCCGCGTCTCGCGCCAGGAGCTGTCGCGCCTGGTCGGCTGCTCGCGCGAGATGGCCGGCCGCGTGCTCAAGAAGCTGCAGGCCGACGGCAAGCTGCACGCGCGCGGCAAGACCGTCGTCCTGTACGGCACGCGCTGACGCGTGGCCCGCGCCGGCGCACCCGATGAAGCCGTGACGGCCCGGGTGCGCCAGGCCGAACTGGGCGACGCCAGCGACGTCGCCCGCCTGCTCGGCGAGCTCGGCTATCCCTGCTCTCGCGACGAAGCCGCCGAACGCATCGCCGTCGTCCGCCACGACCCGCGCCAGCACCTGCTGCTGGCGGAAATCGACGGCGATGCCTGCGGGCTGATTTCCCTCTACACGCTCTACTCGGTCGTGCACGGTCATGAGCTGGGCCGCATCACCGGCCTGGTCGTCCTGCCCGAAGAACAAGGAAAAGGCGTCGGCAGGCGCCTGTTGCGCGAAGTCGAGTCGATCTGCCGCCGCTACGGCGTGCGCCGGATCGAAGTCACCAGCAACGCCAGCCGCACCGAGGCGCACGCGTTCTACCGCCAGTGCGGGTATCTGGACGGGTCGATGCGGTTCGTGAAGGCGCTGGGCGACTAGTCCGCCATCGAAAGCGTCACCCTCGGCGAGCGGTTACGCCGCCACCGCCCCGCCCTCCCCGGCGTGAGAGGGCTTGAGTCTCCTCACGGCGCGACGGGATCCCCGCCGCGCTCCTTGCAACCCCAGTTGAGGATCGGCGTGCCCGGTGGCAGCACGCGGCGGAACATCGCCACGCGGCGGCGCTTCGGATTGACCACCACCGGCTTGCGCGCGGCCTTGAGCAGCGGCAGGTCGGCGCTGCTGTCGGAGTACGCGACGGCGATCTGGTCGTAGCCCGCGTCCCAGATCATCCGCATCTTGTTCTCGTGATGGCAGTGTTCGACGGTGATCATGCCGCCGAGGAACGGGCCGCCGATGCTGCCGATCACCGGCAGGTCCTCGTGCGCGACGAAGTCCAGGATCGCGCGCGCCAGCTCCGGCGAGGCGCCGGTGGCGATGATCACGCGATCGCCCGCGTCGCGGTGCTTCTGCAGCACCTTCAGCGCGGTCGGCAGCAGGCGCGCGCGGATCTCCTTCGCATGCTTGCGCACGTACAGGTCGATCAGGCGGTCCATGTCGTGGCGCCGGTGCGTGCCCAGCGTCGCGATCCACAGGTAGACCGAAATCGCGTGACGGCGCGTCGGCAGCCACGCGATCAGCGGCAGCAGCAGCGGCGACAGCGCGATCGCCGCCGCCACGCGCGCCCAATCGCGCCTGATCAGCCACAACACCAGGTGGCTGCCCGAATCGCCGTCGTACAGCGTGTGGTCGAAGTCGAACACGACCAGCGGCGCGTACGGGCGTTCGCCCGGCTTGTCCTCGCCCGTCGTCTGCACGGCCGCCGCGCCCGGCAGGTGCTCGACGCCTTCGGGCATGTTCGCCTTGTGCGTGCTCATGCGACGAACAGCCGCTGCAGGGCGACGCCGGGCTCGGCCTCGCGCATGAACGATTCGCCGACCAGGAAGGTCTGCACGCCGGCCTCGCGCATCTTGGCGACGTCCGCCTGCGTGGCGATGCCGCTTTCGGTCACCAGCGTGCGGTCGCGCGGCACCGCGTCCTTCAGCGCGAGCGTGGTGTCGAGCGAGACCTCGAACGTGCGCAGGTTGCGGTTGTTGACGCCGATGAGTTCGCAGTCGGTCTGCAACGCGCGCTCGAGCTCGTCGATGTCGTGCACTTCCACCAGCACGTCCATGCCCAGTTCCATGGCGAGGTTGGCCATTTCCACCAGCGGACCGTCTTCCAGCGCGGCGACGATCAGCAGGATCGCGTCGGCGCCGATCACGCGCGCCTCGTACACCTGGTACGGATCGATGGTGAAGTCCTTGCGCAGCACCGGCAGCGAACACGCCGCGCGCGCTTCGCCCAGGTACAGATTGCTGCCCTGGAAGAAATCGACGTCGGTCAGCACCGACAGGCACGCAGCGCCGCCGGCTTCGTAGCTGCGCGCGATCTGCGCAGGATCGAAGTCCTTGCGGATCAGCCCCTTCGACGGGCTGGCCTTCTTCACTTCGGCGATCACCGCCGCCTCGCCCGCGGCATGCCTGCGACGGATGGCATCGGCGAATCCGCGCGTGGGTGGCTGCTGCAGCGCGCGCGCGCGCAGGTCTTCGAGCGGCCGTACGCGGCTGCGCTGCTGGATCTCCTCGGCCTTGCGGGCGAGGATCGTGTCGAGGATGTCGCTCATGACAGGAACGGGTGGAAAGGAACGAGAAACGAGTGCGGGGTGTTGCCTCCCACTCGTTTCTCGTTCCTCTTCAGCGTTTTCTCTCCTTTCCGTACGCGCGTTCGACTTTCGCCACGCGCAGCTCGAAGTGTTCGTACCAGTGCACGCGACCGTGCGCGCGCGTGGCGGCATGTTCGGCGTGCTGGCGCCAGGCGGCGATCGCGGCCTCGCTGTCCCAGTACGAGACGGTGATGCCGAAGCCGTCCGCGCCGCGCGTGGATTCCACGCCGAGGAAGCCCGGCATCGTGGCGGCGAGTTCGACCATGCGTTGCGCCGCCTCGCCGTAGCCGGCGTTGTCCTCGCCGTTGCGGCGCGAGGAGAAGATCACCGCGTAATACGGCGGGGCCGGCAGGCGGGCGAACGCGTCGTCCATCAGGCGCCCACCGCTTCGCCGGCGAGTTCGCGCGTGATCGCGACGAATTCCTCCAGCTTGCGCTTCGCCGCGCCGGAGGCCAGCGCCGCGCGCGCGCGTTCGATGCCTTCGGCGATGCTGTCGGCCACGCCGGCGGCATAGATCGCGGCGCCCGCGTTGAGCGCGACGATCTCGCGCGGCAGGCAGGCTTCGTCGTTCAACGCCTGCATCAGCAGGACCTTGGATTCGGCCGCGTCGTTCACGCGCAGGTTGCGGCTGGCGGCCATGGCGATGCCGAAGTCTTCCGGATGCACTTCGTACTCGCGCACGACGCCGTCGCGGAGTTCGCCGACAAGGCTGCCGGCACCGAGCGACAGCTCGTCCATGCCGTCGCGTCCCCACACCACCAGTGCACGCTGCGCGCCGAGTTCCTGCAGCACGCGCACCTGGATGCCGACCAGGTCCGGATGGAACACGCCCATCAGGATGCTCGGCGCATCGGCCGGGTTGGTCAGCGGCCCGAGGATGTTGAACATCGTGCGCACGCCCATCTCGCGGCGCACGGGCGCCACGACCTTCATCGCCGGGTGGTGGATCGGCGCGAACATGAAGCCGATGCCGCAGCGTTCGATGCAGCGCGCGACCTGCCCGGGCTGGAGTTCGATCGCCGCGCCCAGCGCTTCCAGCGCGTCCGCGCTGCCGGATTTGGACGACACGCTGCGATTGCCGTGCTTGGCGACCTTCGCGCCGGCGGCGGCGACCACGAACATGCTCGCCGTCGAGATGTTGAAGGTGTGCGCACCGTCGCCGCCGGTGCCGACGATGTCGACCAGGTGGGTGCGATCGGCGACGTCCACCGGCCGCGCGAACTCGCGCAGCACCGTTGCCGCGCCGGCGATCTCGCCGACGGTTTCCTTCTTCACGCGAAGGCCGGTGAGGATCGCCGCGGTCATCGTCGGCGAGACCTCGCCGCGCATGATCATGCGCATCAGCTCGACCATCTCGTCGTGGAAGATTTCACGATGCTCGATGGTGCGTTGCAGGGCTTCTTGCGGGGTGATGGGCATGGCGGCGGCGGGCGTGGCGGACGGGAAGCGGGTCTCGGGCGGGTGAGAGCGGAACGATAGCAGCTGGCGCGCGGGCACCGGGGCGTTTCGCAACCGGCGCTTGGCGTGGGAGCCGGTCATCGCTCGAGGAAGTTCTTCAGCAGCGCATGGCCGTGTTCGGTGAGGATCGACTCGGGGTGGAACTGCACGCCCTCGACCGGATGCTCGCGATGGCGCAGGCCCATGATCTCGTCGAAGGCCGGCGCGCCGTTTTCGCCCTCCACTTCGGTCCAGGCGGTGATTTCGAGGCAATCGGGCAGCGTGTCTCGGGAGACGACCAGCGAGTGGTAGCGCGTGGCCTCGTAACCGTCGGGCAGGCCAGCGAACACGCCGCGCCCCTCGTGACGGATGCGCGAGGTCTTGCCGTGCATGATCCGCTTGGCACGGACGACGTCGCCGCCGTACGCCTGCCCCAGGCTCTGGTGCCCCAGGCACACGCCGAACACCGGGATGCGCGGGCCGAGTTCGCGGATCACGTCCACCGACACGCCCGCCTCGTTCGGCGTGCACGGGCCCGGGGAGACGACGATGCGCTCAGGCGCGAGCGCCTCGATCTGCGCCACGCCGAGCTCGTCGTTGCGGATCACCTTCACCTCGGCGCCCAGCGCCTGCAGGTACTGCACGAGGTTGTAGGTGAAGCTGTCGTAGTTGTCGATCATCAACAGCATCGGCACGGGCTCGGGTTCGATGTGGACGCAACGCGATTATCCCGCGCGGCGGCGGGCCGGCGGGGGCATCGGTGCGAAGGGGATGTGCGGGACGCGGCCGGTGCGTCCGGCGGAAGGTCAGTGCGTGGGGCGGGAAACACTCGGCAGTTCCTTGGACGACGAAGACGGGCGGACGGCAGCCAACGGCCACCATCGCCAACCCTGGTCGGCTTTTCGGAACTGTGGGGAGCGACGCACGATCATGGGCCTACTGTAACGGCTCGGCCGGCGCGATGCGACCCGCCGGCTCAGGCAGGCGGCAGGATCACCCGCACGCGCAGGCCGGGCCCGCGGTCGAGGAGTTCGATCCGCCCGCCATGGCGCAGCGCGATGGCCCGCGCCAGGCTCAGCCCCAGGCCACTGCCGGGCGTGCCGCGATGGGATTCCAGGCGCTGGAAGCGGTCGAACACGCGCTCGCGATCGGCGTCCGGAATGCCGGGGCCTTCATCGTCGACGCACAGCACGACGGCCTCGCCCGCATGCAGCGACAGGCCCACCTGGCTGCCTTCGGGCGCGTACTTGAGCGCGTTGTCGAGCAGGTTCACCAGCAACTGGAACAGCTGGTCGCGATCGCCGCGCACGCGCGCCGGCGAGAGGTCCACGCGCAGCCGCACGCCGCGTTCGGCGCCGATCGGCGTGTACAGCTCGGCGGCGTCGGCGGCCAGCGCGGAAAGGTCGAGCAACGGCCCCTCGCCCGCCGGCGGCTGCGCTTCGATCCGCGCGAGCCGCAGCAGCGCGCCGAACGTGGTGAGCAGCTGGTCGGTCTCCTGCACGGCGCCGTCGAGCGCGGCGCGTTCGGCGGGCGTGGCGTCGGCACGGTGGCGCAGGTCTTCCAGCCGGTTGCGAAGGCGGGTGAGCGGCGTGCGCAGGTCGTGGGCGATATGGTCGGTCGCGTGGCGCACGCCGCCGAGCAGCTCCTCGATGCGGTCGAGCATCGCGTTGAAGCGCCGCCCGAGCCGGTCGAACGCATCGCCGCTGCCGTCCAGCGGCACGCGCAGGCCAAGTTCGCCGCGGCCCACGCGCGCGGCCGTGCGATCGAGATGCTCCAGCCGGTGCGACACCCAGCGCGAGGTCAGCCAGCCGGCAAGCGCGCCGAGCGTCGCCGCCACCGCCAGCGCCACCAGCGCCGTGCGCAGCATCAGCGCGAGGAAGCGGTCCTGCGATTGCAGCCGCAGTCCGGTCAGCAGCGTGTCGCCGCCGGGCAGCGGCTGCAGTTGCGCGAGCACGCGGCGCGACTGCGCACCGATGCCGGGCGCCTGCGCGTCGGCGAGTTCGAACGTGACCCAGCGCGCGCCGCGGCCGGTCCGCATCGCCCGCGCGCCCATCGACGGCACATCGCCCACTTCGACGCGGCCGCTCGCGGCGATCAGCGCGTGCACGGCGTCCGGATCGTCCGGCGCTTCCACGCGATCGCGCAGTTCCTGCACCAGCGCGGCACGGCCGCCGTCGCGGTGCAACTGCATCAGTCCGGCGGCGTCTGTGCGCACGAGTTCGCGCGTGTCCTGCAGCAGCAGCGTGGAGACCGCGACGTACACGCCCGTGCCGAGCAGCACGAAGGCAAGCAGGAACGCACCCATCACCGCGAGCGCGAGGCGCGTGCTCGTGGAGCGCAGCGGCCGCGTCATTCGCCCAGCCGGTAGCCGGCGCCGCGCACGGTGTGCAGCAGCGGCCGTTCGAAACCGTGGTCGATCTTCTGCCGCAGGCGGCTGATGTGCACGTCGATGACGTTGGTCTGCGGATCGAAGTGGTAGTCCCACACCGCTTCCAGCAGCATCGTGCGCGTGACGACGCGACCGGCCTGGCGCATCAGGTATTCGAGCAGGCGGAATTCGCGCGGTTGCAGTTCGATGCGCTTGCCGGCGCGGCGCGCGTCGCGGGCGAGCAGGTCCAGTTCGAGTTCGCCCACCGACAGGCGCGTCGGTTCGCGCTGCGTGTCCTCGCGCTGCCGGCGCACGATGCTGTCCAGCCGCGCGCCCAGTTCCGAATACGCGAAGGGTTTGACGAGGTAATCGTCGGCGCCGGCGCGCAGGCCTTCGACGCGATGGTCCACCTCGCCCAGTGCGGTGAGCAGCAGCAGCGGCGTACGGTTTCCGGCGCCGCGCAGAGTCTGCAGCAGCACCAGGCCATCGAGCGCGGGCAGCATGCGGTCGAGCACGATGGCGTCGAAATTTTCCGTCGTCGCGAGGAACAGGCCCTGCCTGCCGTCGCCGGCATGTTCGACGGTGTGCCCGTCCTCGCGCAGACCCTTGCCGATGAAGGCCGCGGTGTGGGGATCGTCTTCGATCAGCAGGACGCGCATGGCAACTCCGGAAGGCAAAAAAGGATACCCCGACGGTGCTCACCGCCGGGGTATCCGCCCGCGTTGCACGGGCTCCGGGGACGTTGAAGGGGATCAGCTCTTCTTCGCGTCGCTCTTGCTGGCGGGGGCGGCGGCCTTCTTGCCGGCGTGCTTGTGCTTGGAGATCGTGTGCTTGGCCGGGGCGGTCGACGCGGTCGGGGAGGCGGGCGCGGTGCTCGGCGGCGCGGCCAGGGCGGAACCGGCCAGCGCGGTCAGGGCGACGGCGAACAGGGACTTGCGCAGGTTCATGGGTGACTCCTTGGTAAGACGCGGGATGACTCGGACGAGGATCTTTGCCGGCCGGGACTGTCTTCCCGGTCGCAGGATCAGACTGCGCCGACGCGGCTCACCACGGGATTTCCGCTGGATTAACGATCGGTAATGTTGTGCGCGCCGATGGACGTCATCCCCGCCGATCCGTCCTCCTGGAATTCGTCACAACCCATCATCCCGGCGAAGGCCGGGATCCAGGCTGGTAGCGGAGCTACGTGCGGTGCGCGCTTCTTCCGGACGACGTGACGGCCAGGGTCCCGGCCTACGCCGGGACGACGGTACGGGTGGGGTCGACGCGACCGACCTTCCAGCAGCGAACCAACGGCGAATCGCCCCTATGCCACGCCGCTCCCCCGCCGCAGCGGCACCGGTGCCGTCGCGATGCGCGCCTTCAGGTCCGCCATGGTCCCCGGCAACACGACGAGGTAGGTGATCAGCTGCTCGGCCAGTTCCAGCAGCAGTTCCGCGTTGGCCTTGTCGATCGTCGTCTCGTCCTCGAACTGCCGTCCGAACGTGCCGCTGGGCGCAAGCAGTTGCGCGATGTCCTGCAACGGACGCGACAGGTCCACGTCGTTCGGCAAGGCTTCGAGCTTGCGCGTGAGCGACAGCTCGGCTTTCTCGTCGGGCAGCATGCGCGCCGTGAGCCCGCCGAGCAGGTGCCGCACGATCAGTGAACTCGCGCCCCATTCGGCATGGTTGTACAGCTTCAGCGCCGATTCGTAGCTGCGCGCCAGCGGCGCCGACATCGCGTGCAGGTGTTCGACGCCGGCCATCGTCTCGCGTCCGCCGGGGCCGGGATGGCAGAACAGTCCGGAAGGCTTGTTGGTCCCGTCGGCTTCGAGCAGCTGCACGAACAGCACCGTGTGTTCGCAGCGCGCACATTCGAGTTCGCTCGCCGCCAGTTGTCGTCCGTGTTCCTGCCAGGGCCGCGCTTCGAACAGCGCTTCCTTGAGGCAATGGGGGCAGAGGATTTCCACCGTGCGCGGGAACGTATTGGAGAAACGCGACTGGACGTGTGAGTCGTGGACGAGCTGCATGGCCGTCTCCTTCCCGCGTTGTCGGTGCCGCGATGACACCGTCCCGGCAGTGAAACCCGGTGTTTGTGAATAAAACGTTGTTGGCGCGCGCAGTCGGCCGCCACCCCGCGCGAAGTGAACGCGGCGTGAGAAAGGAACCGTGATTCGCATCGCATCGCGGCGCCGGTGCGCCGCGATGCCCGGGCCATCAAAGCCCGCGGGCCGCCTGCGCGACGGCGCGGAACAGCGCGCGCCCCTTGTTCATCGTCTCCTCCCATTCCATCGCCGGATCGGAGTCGTAGACGATGCCCGCGCCGGCCTGCACGTACAGGCGGCCGTCCTGGATGACGGCGGTGCGGATCGCGATGGCGGTGTCGGCGTCGCCGCTGCGACCGGGTTCGCCCCAGCCGAGGTAGCCGATCGAACCGGCGTACACGTTGCGCTTGATCGGTTCGAGCTCGCGGATCACTTCCAGCGCGCGGATCTTCGGCGCGCCGCTGACGGTGCCGGCGGGGAACGTCGCGCGCAGCACGTCGGCGTAGCTCAGGCCCGGCTTCAGCGTGCCGGTGACTTCGCTGACGATGTGCATGACGTGGCTGTAGCGTTCGATCACGAACTGCTCGCCGACCTCGACCGTGCCCGCCTCCGAGACGCGGCCGACGTCGTTGCGGCCGAGGTCGATCAGCATCAGGTGCTCGGCGCGCTCCTTCGGATCGGCGAGCAGTTCGGCTTCCAGTTCCGCATCGCGCTCGGGCGTGTCGCCACGCGGGCGCGTGCCGGCGATCGGGCGCACGGTGACCTTGCCGTCCTGCAGGCGCACGAGGATTTCCGGCGACGAACCCACCACCTGCGTGCCGCCGACGTCGAGGTAGTACATGTACGGCGACGGGTTCAACGCACGCAGGGCGCGATACACGTCGACCGGGCGCGCCTTGAACGGTACCGACAGCCGCTGGCTCAGCACGACCTGGAAGATGTCGCCGGCGCGGATGTATTCCTTCGACTTCTCCACCGCGTCGATGAAGCCCTCGCGCGTGAAGCCGGACACGAAATCGGCCTCGTCCAGCAGGCGGCCTTCCAGCGTCTCCGGATACCCCGGCCCGCCCTGTCGAAGGCGATGCACCAGCTCGTCCAGGCGGCGGTTCGCGCGCGCCATAGCGCGCGGTTCGGATGGATCGGCGTGCACGATCAGGTACAGCCGGCCCTTGAGGTTGTCGAACACCGCCAGCTCATCGCTCTGCATCAGCAGGATGTCGGGCGTGCCGAGCTCGTCTTCCTTTTCGCCAGCGGCGAAGCGCGGCTCGATGTACTGGATCGACTCGAAACCGAACCAGCCCACCAGCCCGCCGGTGAAGCCGGGCAGGCCCGGGATCGTCGGCACGCTGTGCACGGCGCGCAGGCGTTCGACTTCGGCGAACGGATCCTCGACGACGCGGCTTTCGACCAGCTCGCCGTCCTCGGTGACGAACAGCGTGTGGCCGGCGAACGCGTACACGCGACGCGCCGGCAGGCCGATGATCGAATAACGGCCGAAACGCTCGCCGCCTTCGACCGATTCGAACAGGTAGGTGTGCGGGCCGTCGGCGAGCTTGAGGTAGACCGACAGCGGCGTGTCGAGATCGCTCAGGACCTCGCGCACGACGGGGACGAGGGTATGGCGGTCGGCACCCGCCGCGGGGGCGGGCTGGAAAGGATCGGAGGTCACGGGGCAAATCCCTGGATGTGTCAGGCGGTGGCGGAAGGCGGTCGCGGCATGCGCGTCACCATCGCCATCCCGCCTCGACGGTCGGGAAATGCGGGTTCGACAGGTGCGTGTCCGGCACGGGAATCATGCCGGTACTGTAGCCGCTCAACGGGCCGCGATGCGAGCGTGGGCGAGCAACGGGCAATGCGCGGGCAGGTGCATGCGCAGGCGCGCCGGGACGCAGGCGATGGCGAACCGCCGCGCCTGCACCGGCTCGCCGTCGAGGTTGAGCGTCATCGGCGCGTCCGCTTCCACGCGCACCTCGCGCATGCGCCCGCGTTCGCCGACGTGGTCCAGCGCGGCGATGCGGCCCTCGCGGATCCAGGTGGCGACGGTGGTCGCCAGCTCGCCGGAGAGTTCCGGGACGATGGTGAGGTCGAGCAGCCCGTCGTCGATGCGTGCCTCCGGGCACAGCAGTTGCCCGCCGCCCGCCTGCCGCCCGTTGCCGATGCCGAGCGCGATGAAGTCGCCGCGCCAGTCGAAGCCGTCGCCGTGCACGCGCGCGACGATCGGCTCGATGCGCCCCATCCGCGCCACGCCGGTGACGAGGTACGCGACGCCGCCGAGCAGCCGCTTCAGTCCATCGTCGGTCTCGACCGTCACCTCGGTGCCGAAACCGCCGCTTGCCAGGTTGATGCACCAGTGGCGCGCGCCGTCGGCGTCGACGCGCAGCACGTCGATCGCGTGCGGCGACGTGTCGGCGATCAGTTGCAGCGCTTCGTGCGGCTCCATCGGGATCGTCGCCGCGGTGGCGAAATCGTTCGCGGTGCCGAGCGGCATCGCACCGAGCGCCGGCAGCGCATCGGCGTCTTCCGCGCGCTGCGCGAGCGCGCCGGCGATTTCGCCCAGCGTGCCATCGCCGCCGCCGGCGATCACGCAGCGCACGCCATCCGCGATGGCTTCGTCGACGTAGCGCTTCGCATCGCCGCGTTCCCAGGTCACACGCACGTCCAGCGTCACGCCGGACGCGCGCATCGCTTCGACCGCGGCGCGCACGGCATCGTTGCCCGCGGATTTTCCGTTGAGGATCAGGCGCCAGTGCGTCGCCATCGTCGTCATGATCGTGAGCCCGATGCGCAGGCTAAACAGCGCGGGCGTGAGCGTTCGTGAACAGGCAAGACGTACGCGTCGCGTCACATGCCCGTCATCGAACGTCCGGAGAATCGGAATCCATTCTCAAGGACGACGGGCGGAGGGGGGATTGCCTCCAAGTATTCCGGAGCAGGCCAGCGATGGCCTGCTCCTTTGTTTTGCCGATCCGACCGTGGCGGCCAGCGCGAGTCAGCGCAGGTCGGTATCGGCGAGAACCACGCCGTCCTCGTCCGCGCACAGCCAGTCGCCCGGACGGATGCGCACGCCACCGAATTCCACCTCCACGTCGCGCTCGCCCGCGCCGAGCTTGTCGGTCTTGCGCGGACAGGTGCCCAGCGCCTTCACGCCGATCGGGATCGTGGCGATCGCATCGCTGTCGCGGATCGCGCCGAACACGACGATGCCCGCCCAGCCGTTTTCGGCGGCCTTGCCCGCGAGCAGGTCGCCGATCATCGCGCGGCGCATCGATCCCGCGCCGTCGATCACCAGCACGCGGCCCAGCCCCGGCTGGTCCACCGCTTCGCGCACGCGCGAGTTGTCCTCGAACGCGCGCACCGTGCTGACCGGGCCGTTGAACGCGATGCGCCCGCCGAAATCGCGGAACGCAAGCTCGATCACGCGCACCTGCGCGTCGTGGAGATCGCACAGGTCGCAGGTCTTCATCCGCGTGCCTTCGCGACCGCGTCCTTCATGCGGCCGATGACGTCCGCGTAGTCAGGCGCATTGAAGATCGCCGAGCCGGCGACGAAGGTATCCGCACCGGCAGCGGCGATCTCGCCGATGTTGTCGGCCTTCACGCCGCCGTCAATTTCGAGCCGGATCGGTTTGCCGCTCGCGTCGATCATCTCGCGCACGCGACGCAGCTTCGCCAGTGCGGACGGAATGAAGCCCTGCCCGCCGAAGCCGGGGTTCACCGACATCAGCAGCACCATGTCGAGGTCTTCGAGCACCCACTCGAGCACGTCGACCGGCGTGGCGGGATTGAGCACCAGGCCCGCCTGGCAGCCGTGGGACTTGATCAGCTGGATCGTACGATGCACGTGCGCGCTGGCTTCGGGATGGAAGCTGATCAGCGTGGCGCCGGCCTTGGCGAAGTCGGGGACGATGCGGTCCACCGGTTCGACCATCAGGTGCACGTCGATCGGCGCGGTGACGCCATGCTTGCGCAGCGCCTCGCAGACCATCGGGCCGATGGTGAGGTTGGGGACGTAGTGGTTGTCCATCACGTCGAAATGCACCCAGTCGGCGCCGGCCTTGAGCACGTTGTCGACCTCCTCGCCGAGCCGGGCGAAGTTGGCCGAAAGGATGGAAGGGGCGATGACGGTGGATTGCATGGGAATTCCTGTTGCTGGAAACGGATGGACCGGAAGAGTCCGGGACGAGCGCCTCGCTCCTTACCCGTTCCTCTTCGCTGGTTCCTAGGCCTTGCGCCTGAGCGTCTTGATCCGGTCGTAGGCCTGGTTGATCTCCCGGGCCCGCGCCTCGGCCTGCTCGCGCAGTTCGGCGGCGGCGCCGGCGAGGCGGTCCGGGTGGTACTGGGATATCAGGCGGCGGTAGGCCTGGTCGACTTCGGCGTCGGTCGCGTCGGAGGTCAGGCCCAGCGCGGCATACGGGTTGTCCCGGCGCAGCTTGAACCAGTCGGTGTCGAAGGCGTGGCCGATCAGGAGCCCGACCAGGGCCCCGAACAGCGGGTTGGTGCGGAACAGCGCGGCTCCCGCCAAGAAGCCCAGCAGCTTGCCGTACCAGCGTTTCATCGTCCTCCCCGCGGGTCCGCGGTCGCCCGTTTAGGTCCGGCGACAGTGTACCTGCACGCCGTCGCCGGCCGGCGTACACTGGCCGGCCCTGTCGCGCACGCGCGCGAGGCAAGGCGAGCGTCGGGCGGGGACTCCATCGCACCCATTGGGGACTCCTGCGTTGTCCACGACCCTGCTCCAGTCCGATCTCCCCGGCCTCCACCTGCGCCATCGCGGCAAGGTCCGCGACGTCTTCGACCTGCCCGCCGACCGCCTGCCCGCCAACGCCGGCGAATGCCTGCTGATGGTCGCCACCGACCGGCTCTCGGCCTTCGACGTGGTGCTGCCCGATCCGATCCCCGGCAAGGGCGAGATGCTCTGCCAGATCAGCAATTTCTGGTTCGGCAAGACCGAGCACATCATCCGCAACCACCTCACCGGCATCGACGTCGCCTCGGTGCTGCCCGAGGGCGTGGACGCATCGCTGTACGGCAAGCGCGCGGTGGTGACGAAGAAGCTCAAGCCGGTGCCGGTGGAATGCATCGCGCGCGGTTACCTCATCGGCAGCGGCTGGAAGGATTACCAGCGAACCGGACGCGTCAGCGGCATCGCCCTGCCCGATGGCCTGCGCCAGGCCGAGCAGCTCGCCGAACCGATCTTCACGCCCTCGACCAAGGCCGCGGTGGGCGACCACGACGAGAACATCGACTTCGACACGGCCGTGCGCACGGTCGGCGCGGACCTGGCCGAACAGGTGCGCGACGCGACGCTGCGGCTGTACAAGTTCGCGCGCGACTACGCGGCGCAGCGCGGCATCATCCTGGCCGACACCAAGTTCGAGTTCGGCCTGGACGCCGACGGCCGCCTGCACGTGATGGACGAGATGCTCACGCCCGATTCCTCGCGCTACTGGCCGGCCGACGAGTACCAGGTCGGCACCAGCCCGCCGAGCTACGACAAGCAGTTCGTCCGCGACTACCTGGAAACGCTGGCCTGGGACAAGACGCCGCCCGGCCCGAACCTGCCGGCCGAGGTGATCGACCGCACCCGCGCGAAGTACGCCGAGGCGCTGATGAAGCTGGCGGGGATTTCGGTCGACTGAAGGCGGCGCGGCCCGGGTAAGCGCAGCGCACCGCGCCCCCGGGTAATACAGGCGTCATGGTCGATGACCACGCCGCAGCGCGTTGCATCGATGAAGCCGCGATTCTTCTGGCGATCGGGACCCGGGTGCGCTGCGCTTGCCGGGCTACAAAGGCCGGGTCTGCGCCTCCCCTTCGATCCCGCTATCCTCCCTACACCCGCGCATCGAGCGCGGGCCGTCATGCGCCTTGGAGGGTCGCCATGAACACCGCCGCCGAATCTTCGCAGCACGCCACGCAGCGCCCGATCGACCGCTGGTTCGCGCACTACTCCGCCGATCATCGCAACCAGACCAACCAGCGCATCCACGTGATCTGCGTGCCGGCGATCCTGTGGAGCGTGATCGCGCTGCTGTGGTGCATCCCGACGCCGGCCTCGTGGATGAACTCCGGCTTCTGGGCCGGCGTGGCGATGCTCGCCACGGTGCTGTTCTACTACCGCGCCTCGCGCATGCTCGGCCTGGGCATGCTGGCGGTCTACGTGCTGATGGGCCTGCTGACCAAGTGGATTTACGACAGCCACGGCGCCAGCACGCTGCTGTGGCTGGCGATCGGCGTGTTCGTGGTCGCGTGGATCGGCCAGTTCATCGGCCACAGCGCGCGCTTCGAGAACAAGCGCCCGAGCTTCCTCACCGATCTCACCTACCTGCTGATCGGCCCGGCCTGGGTGCTGTCGAAGCTCTATCGCAAGATCGGCCTGCGCTACTGAGCGATCACGGCCTGCACCTCACAGCCTGTAGTGCTCGGGGCCGATCAGGTCCACGCCGCACTCCAGCCGTTCGATCCAGTCGAGGAAACGCTCCATCGCCTCGCCGCGCATGGGCAGGCCGTGCTGCGGCACGATCATCGACGGCGCGAGTTCGCGCACCATCCGCGCCCACAACCGCGTGGCGCGGTTGGAGGCCATGTAGCGTCGATGGAATCCTTCCATGCGCGGCACGTGCGCGTCGAAATCCTGCACGAACGCGTACGGCGTTCGGCTGGGCACCATCGACGCGCCGACGTCGCCGGAGAACAGGATCCCGCTCACCGGATCGTGGAAGCTGAAATTCCCCACCGAATGCATGAAGTGCGCCGGCAGCGCGCGCACGACGCTGTCGCCCATCGGCACGTGCCCGCCCTCGTCGGGCAGCAGCAGGTAGCGATCGCTCCCGGCATTGCGCAGATAGCCCGGCACGACGTGCGGCACGAAGCGGCCCCATAGCTTCGAACACACCACCGTGGTGTTGGTGTACAGCAGCCACTTGTCGACCGAACCGATGATGTCCGGGTCCTGGTGGGAGCACAGCAGCCAGGTGACGTCGGTCGGCGCGACGAACTCGCCCATCGCCAGGATCAGCGGGTTGTAGAGCAGCGCGCCGCCGGGATCGAGCAGCGCGCTCCTGTCGCCATGCTGGATCAGGAACTGGTTCGCCTGCACGCCGTCGTCGCCGCGCACCAGGTCGCTGAAGGCGATGCAGTGATGGCCGGGCTGCTCGAACAGGATCGTCGCCATGGTTTTTCCCTTTGCACGAGCGGGCGACTTTAGGAACGCGGGCGGCACGCGCGCTTGAGCCGGATCAAACGATGCGTGCGCCGTCTGGCCGCGCTCACGGCGAAACGACGACAATGGCCGGGCCGGACGCCTCCTCCACCCGCGTCCGTGGAGTGCCATGTCTCCCCGCGATCTCCTGCTGGTCCTGCTCGTCGTCGTGGCGTGGGCCGTGAACTTCCTGACTTCCGCGCTGGCGATGCGCGAGATCCCGCCGTTCCTGTTCACCGCGCTGCGTTTCGCGCTGCTCGCGCTGCCGCTGGCGTGGCTGGTGAAGCGGCCCGCGCCCGGACAGTGGCCGCGGCTGCTCGCGGTGTGCCTGTGCATCGGCGTGCTGCACTTCGGTCTGAGCTTCACCGCGCTGAAGCTCGCTGGCGATCTCTCCTCACCCGCCATCGTCATGCAGAGTTATGTGCCGATGACGACGCTGCTCGCATGGTGGTGGCTGGGCGAGCGGTTCGCGTGGCGCACGGGCCTGGCGATCGCGATCAGCTTCGCCGGCGTGCTGGTGCTCGGGCTGGACCCGACGGTGATGGACCATCCGATGTCGCTGGTGCTGATGCTGATTTCGGCGGCGTTCCTCGCCGTCGGCACGGTGCTGATGAAGGGCCTGCGCGGCATGGACGCCTACAGCCAGCAGGGCTGGACGGCGCTGATCGCGGTGCTGCCGCTGCTGGCGATCAGCGCGGTGCTGGAGCCCGGTGCGATCGCGACGCTGCCGCGCTGGAGCTGGGTCGCCTGGGCCGGTGCGCTCTATGCGGCGTTCGTGTCCTCGCTGCTCGGCCACGGCCTGTACTACGTGCTGGTGCAACGCCACCCGGTGGCGCGCGTCATGCCGTGGCTGCTGCTGGTGCCGGTGCTCGCGATGGGACTGGGCATCGCGTTCTGGGGCGATCGTCCGGGACCGCGATTGCTGATCGGCGGCGCCATGGTGCTCGGCGGCGTGCTGCTGATCGCGATGCGCGCATTGAGCCGCCAGCGCCCTGCGCCGGCCGCCGAGGAAATCTGACTCAGCCTTCCCCGCTTCGCGGCTGGAACATCTTCGCGTTCGGACGGAACGGGCGCGGCGCGTAGCCGAAATCGCGTTGCGCGGGCCCGATGTCGAAGGTGAGATCGCTGCGCATGCGACGCACTGCCGCTTCGCCCAGGCCGGTCGCGCGACCGGTCAGCTGCGCGACGAACAACGCCGCGTTGAACATCGGCGACGGCAGTTCGATCAGGGTCGGCGGCGGCGTCAGCGAGGCGAGCACGCGCGCGACCATATCGCGATAGGTCAGCGTTTCGCCGCCGGGCAGCGCGTAGGTCTGTCCCTGCGTGGCCGGCGTGTTGGCGCAGGCGAACGCCGCCGCCGCGAGATCGTCCGCATGCACCGGCTGGCGAAGGCCGTTCGCGCCGCGCGGCAGCGGGAAACGGCCCCAGCGGCGCGCGAGCTGCGCGATGCGCGTGAGCGTGGCGTCCCGCCCCGCGCCGTAGATGAGCGTCGGACGCAGCAGGGTCGCGGTCGCGCTGCGCTTGGCGGCGGTGGCGAACACGAGCTCCTCGCCTTCGCGCAGGCGACGCGCGACGTCGCGTTCGGCCGCGTCCGCCGAACCGCGCTTCACCTCCACGCTGGTCGAACCGAACGCGATCACGCGCGCACATTCGATCGGCGCCTGCGCGTACCACGCGGCGAATCCGTCGAGCGGCCCGCAGCTGAAGATCGCATCCACGCGCGCAGGCAGCCCCTGCGCGGCGGGAAGTTCGCCGCGAAGCCAATGCAGGCCGGGCTCGTCGGTGTGTTCCGACCGCGACAGCGCGGTCACCCGCCAGCCGTCGCCCTGCAGCATGCCGAGCAGGGGGAATCCGATCTGCCCGGTCGCGCCGAACACCAGTGCGTGGCGCATGCCGTCAATCCGCCTTCGCGGTGGCCGGCAGGGTCGCGCGCAGCCACAGCCAGCCGAGCACCGCCGACAGCAGCGAGGCGAGCAGCACGCCCAGCACCGCTTCGCCGTAGGCGTCCGAGTCGTGATAGGCGAGCGAGGCGATGAACAGGCTCATCGTGAAGCCGATGCCGCACATCAAGCCCAAGCCGATCATCGCGCGCAGGTCCATGCCGGCCGGGAAGCGCGCCCAGCCCAGCGCGCGCATCAGGACCGCCGCGCTCACGATGCCGATCGGCTTGCCGACGACCAGGCCCAGCACGACGCCCATCGGCAGCGGCGCGAGCAGTTCGTCCAGATGCATGCCGGCAAGCACGCGTCCGGCATTGGCGAACGCGAACAGCGGCAGGATCGCGTAGGCGACCCACGGATGCAGCGAGTGCTCGAGCGATTCCAGCGGCGAATGCACGTGCTCCGCCCCGTCCCGCGCGTCGGCGACATTGCGCCGGTGGGGAATCATCAGGCCGGTCAGCACGCCGGCGAACGTCGCGTGCACGCCCGACTTCAGCACGCACACCCACAGCACCACGCCCAGCAGCAGGTACGGCGCCAGCCGCATCACGCCACGGCGGTTGAGCAGCCACATGCCGGCGACGGCGGCCGCCGCCCACACCAGCGCGGTGACCGAAAGCCCGTGCGAATAGAAGAACGCGATGATCAGGATCGCGATGAGGTCGTCGACCACCGCGATGGTCGACAGCAGCAGCTTCATGCCGCTGGGCACGCGCGACCCCAGCAGCGCGAGCACGCCCAGCGCGAAGGCGATGTCGGTCGCCGTCGGCACCGCCCAGCCGCGCATCGCCTGCGCATCGTGGTGGTTCAACGCGATGAACAGCACCGCTGGCACCGCCACGCCGGCGGCGGCGCACACCAGCGGCAGCACCAGCTGCGAGCGGCTGGCGAGCTGGCCGCTCAGTGCCTCGCGCTTGATCTCCAGCGCGACCAGCAGGAAGAACACCGCCATCAGGCCGTCGTTGATCCACAGCAGCAGCGGCTTGGCGATCTCGAACGCACCGATGCGCACCTGCACCGGCAGCTCGCGGAATCCCTCGTAGACCGAGACCAGCGGCGAGTTCGCCGCGACCATCGCCAGCAGCGCGGCGGCGATCAGCACGATGCCGCCGGCCGCTTCGAGCCGGAAGAACTCGGCCAGCAGCCGCAGCGCGCGCGGGGAAGAACGGTCGGTGGTGTGCATCGGGGATTGCGTCATGCCACGAGTATATCGGGCGCGGCGAGACGCATCCGGCGAGGCCGCGGCCGGGCGGGAGTCAATGCATCGTCAGCAGTTCGAACGCGACCCACGCCAGGAACGCGATCAGCAGCCCGGCGCCCTCGCCCTTGCTGATGTGCAGGTCGCCGCGCAGCATCGGATAGAGCATCAGCGCGAACACGCACGCCGCCGGCAGTTCGAACGTCACGAACGACGCCGGGAACGCGAGCGAACCGCCGACCGCCGCGATGCCGCCGACCACCACGAGCAGGTTGAACAGGCTCGATCCGATCACGTGCCCCACCACCATGTCGCCGTGGCCCTTGCGCGCGGCGGAGACGGCCGCGGCCATTTCCGGCAGCGCGGTGCCGATGGCGACCGGCAGCAGGCCGGTCAGCAGCGGCGCCATGCCGATCCCTTCGCCGATCGTCGGCGCGCTGCGCACGATCATGCGCGAACCGAAATACAGCAGCACCGCGGCGATGCCGAAGCGGATCAGGTTGAGCCACAGGTCGGTGCTGGTGCGCGCGAAGGCGGAGATCGCGTCCTGCAGTTCGGGCGATTCGCGCCGCGTCCGCAGCCCGGCGTACACCACCACGACGAGGAATGCGACGAGCAGGATTGCGCCTTCCACGCGCGTGAGTTCGCCATCGGAGCCGAGCATCATCGTCAGCAGCGTGCCCAGCAGCAGCGCCAGCAGCAGCGGCGCCAACGCGCGCCAGCGCACCGTCAGCGGCGCGATCAGCGCCGCCGCGCCGAGGGTCAGGCCGATGTTGGCGACGTTGCTGCCGACCGCGTTGCCCAGCGCCAGCATCGGCTGGTCGCGCACGACCGCCTGCAGGTTGACCGCCAGTTCCGGCAGCGAGGTGCCGAAGGCCACCAGCACCAGCCCGGCGACGAAGGGCGATGCGCCCAGCCGCTGCGCCAGCCCGGAGGCGCCTTTCACGATCGAGTCGCCGCCCAGCGCGAGCAGCACCAATCCCAGTACGAACCACCCGATGGCCTCGAGCATCGTGTCCCCTCCACGCCTCAATCCCTGGATTCTATGCCCGTGGCACCGCGCGGCGTACAGGACGAGCGCATGGCCTGCCTCAGGAACAACCTTCCACGTAGTCCACCTGCGGCGGCTCGCCGATGCGCCACTCGGTCACGCGGCCGTCCGCATCGGTCTCGAACAGCACCACGCCCGGCCCGCCACCGGGGTTCGGGATGCGCAGGTAATGGCCGCCTTCGACGTATTTGTGGTTCTGCACCTGGACGTGACCGGCGTAGAGGCGCTGGATGTCCTGCGTCGTCATGCCGATGCGGCCACCGCCCGGGGCCTCGATGTCGTCGGCATCGACGTCCATGCGCACGAAGCGCTGGTCCTCGAACATGAAACCGATGCGGTAGCCGCGCTGCGTGCGCGGCTGCGGCATGAGGTAGTAGCAGCCGGCCGGCGTGTCGGGCGTCGGACCCGCGAGGTCCTTGCCCCACGCCATGCGCACCTCTTCCTCGGTCGCGCCGAACGGCGCCGGGCCGAAGCCGGCGTAGCCGATCGCACCCGGCGCGGGCATCGCGCCGGCCGGTGCGGGCGGAGGAGTCGGCGCCGGAGGGGCGGGCGCGGGCTGCGCGGGTACGGCGGGGGCCGTGGATGCGGACGACGGCGGCGATGCGGGCCCCGGCGGGCGCGACGGTTCGCGTTCGCCGCAGGCCGACAACGCCAGCAGCAGCACCGTCGCAAACGCCATCCTCATCGACCCGCTCCCTCGACCACGGCTGGCCCGCAGCCTACTCCGGAGCGCCGTCAACGTCGCGCAAACGCACGGCCTCACGCCTTCGCGTCGAAGTGCTTCTTCAGGCCTGCCCAGCACGCCTGGTAATCGCGCTGGCGATGCGCGGCGTCCAGCGCCTGCTTCGTCGGGCGGATCACGGCGCGCGTTTCGAACATGAAGGCCATCGTGTCGCGGATGACGTCCGGCTTCGACAGGTCGGCCGCGCTCGCCTTCTCGAAGGTCGCCGCATCCGGGCCGTGGCCGGTCATCGAGTTGTGCAGCGATGCACCGCCCGGGACGAACCCTTCGGCCTTCGCGTCGTACGCGCCGTGCACCAGGCCCATGAACTCGCTGGCGATGTTGCGGTGGAACCACGGCGGACGGAACGTGTCCTGCGCCACGAGCCAGCGCGGCGGGAAGATCACGAAATCCATGTTGCTCGTGCCGGCGGTGTCGCTGGGCGAATGCAGCACGAGGAAGATCGACGGATCGGGATGGTCGTAGCTGATGGATCCGATCGTGTTGAAGTGGCGCAGGTCGTATTTGTACGGCGCGTAGTTGCCGTGCCATGCGACCACGTCGATCGGCGAATGGTTGATCGTCGCGCGCCACAGGTGGCCCTGGAACTTGGCGATCAATTCGAACTCGCCTTCGACGTCCTCGTACGCGGCATTGGGCGCGAGGAAATCGCGCGGATTCGCCAGGCCGTTGCTGCCGATCGGCCCGAGGTCGGGCAAGCGCAGCATCGCGCCGAAGTTCTCGCACACATAGCCGCGCGCTTCGCCATCGGGCAGCGTCACCGCGAAGCGGATGCCGCGCGGAATCACCGCGATTTCCTGCGGTTCGACGTCGAGCACGCCCAGCTCGGTTTCGATATGCAGCCGGCCCTGCTGCGGCACGATCAGCAGTTCGCCGTCCGCGTCGTAGAACCAGCGGCCGTGCATGTCGCGATTGGCGGCATACACGTGGATGCCGACGCCGTGCTGCGACACGGGCGAACCGTTGCCGGCCATGGTGAAGAGGCCGTCGACGAAATCGATGCCGTTGGCGGGCATCGGCAACGGGCTCCAGCGCAGCTGGTCGGGCGAGACCGGGCCGTCGCCGAACTCGTTGTGGAAGGTCGCCTTCGCCTGCGCGTAAGGCGCGAAGCTTCCGTGCATCGCCGCCGGGCGGATGCGGTAGAGCCAGCTGCGCCGGTTCGCATGGCGCGGCGCGGTGAATGCGGTGCCGGAGATCTGCTCGGCATACAAGCCGTGCGCGACACGCTGCGGCGAGTTGCGCCCGACCGGCAGCGAGCCGGCCACGGCCTCCGTCGCGAACTCGTTGCCGAAACCGGATTGGTAGCCGTTGGGGGTGATGGTCATGACGGGTCCGCCTTTGCTTGTAGCCCCTCTCCCTCCGGGAGAGGGGTTGGGGTGAGGGTCGGGGTGTCCAGATGGTTCCAGATCGCCTCGATCACCGCGTCCAGTTGCTGGAGAACTTCATTGCTTGCGAAGCGGAGGATCGCAATTCCGCGCGAATGGAGGAAGGCGTCCCGCGCCGCATCCGATACGGCCGTGTGCTGCGAGCCATCCACCTCTACCGCCAACCGCGCACGCTCGCAGTAGAAGTCCACGATGTACGGGGGCACTGGATGTTGGCGACGAAACTTGAAGCCACCGAGCTGGCTTGCACGCAACCGTTGCCACAGCACGCGCTCCGAGTCCGTCATGCCGCCACGCAACCGTTTCGCATGCGCGTGGGTTCGTGTCGGCAATGGCGGCTTGGACGACATGGGCTTCCCTACCCTCACCCCAACCCCTCTCCCGGTGGGAGAGGGGCTAAAAGCCCGTGGGCTACGAAGACATCGTCTCCGCCTAAACGGTCTTCGCGCTACTTACAACACTCCGCGCCGCATCTGATCCCGCTCGATGCTCTCGAACAGCGCCTGGAAGTTGCCTTCGCCGAAGCCTTCGTTGCCCTTGCGCTGGATGATCTCGAAGAAGATCGGGCCGATCGCGTTCTGGGTGAAGATCTGCAGCAGCTTGCGCTGGTGCGTTTCCGGGTCGGCGTCGATCAGGATCTTGTTCTTCTGCAGGCGCGCGACGTCCTCGTTGTGGCCCGGCACGCGCTGGTCGATCACCTCGAAGTACGTGTCCGGCGTGTCGAGGAATTCGACCCCCTGCTCGCGCATCGCCTCGACCGTGTCGTAGATGTTGTCGGTGAAGCAGGCGATGTGCTGGATGCCCTCGCCCTTGTACGCGTCCAGATATTCGTTGATCTGCGACTTGGGGTCGTTCGACTCGTTCAGCGGGATGCGCACGATGCCGTCCGGCGCGGTCATCGCCTTGGACACCAGGCCGGTCTTGACGCCCTTGATGTCGAAATAGCGGATCTCGCGGAAATTGAACAGGCGCTCGTAGTAGTCCGACCACTTCTGCATGTTGCCGAAGTAGAGGTTGTGCGTGAGGTGGTCGATGAAGGTCAGGCCGAATCCCTTCGGATTGGCGTCCGCGCCCTGCACCGGCAGGTAGTCGCCGTCGTAGATCGAACCGGCGGCGCCGTAGCGGTCGACCAGGTACAGCATGCAGTCGCCAATGCCCTTCACCACCGGTGCGGCGACGGCGCGCGTTTCGGCCTTGTCGACGATGGCTTCGCCGCCGTTGTTGACGACGGTGTCGAACACCTTCGACGAGGGCTCCTTGAAGCGGATCGCGAAGCCACATGCGCTCGGGCCGTGCTTGGCGGCGAAGTCGGCGGCGAAGCTGTCCGGTTCCTCGTTGACCAGGAAGTTCACGTCGCCCTGGCGGTAGACGGTGATCGCACGCGTCTTGTGGCGCAGCACGGCGGTGAAGCCGAGCTTGCGGAAATAATCGTGCAGGGCCTCGCCCTGGCCGGCGGGGGCGGCGAATTCGACGAACTCGAAACCGTCGATGCCGAGCGGGTTCTCGAACGTGGTGACCTGCATGCCGAGGTTGGGCTGTGCATTCATGGCATTGTTCTCAGATGGCGACCCGGCTGTGGGGACGGACTTCCGGCCGGGTCATTCGGAAACGAACGTTATAGTTTCACCTGAAACCATAATCAAGGCACATCGCATCATGAATGCGCGCGACCCCGGATTCCCAAGGCTCGGACAACCCCTGCCCGGCCACGCCCAGCTCGATCTGGAGCATTTCCTTCCCTATCGGCTGTCGGTGCTGAGCAACCGCGTGAGCGGCACCATCGCGCGCATCTACACCGAGCGATTCCAGCTCAGCATCACCGAATGGCGGGTGATGGCGGTGTTGGGTCGATACCCGGGCCTGTCGGCCAACGAGGTCGCGCAGCGCACCGCGATGGACAAGGTGGCCGTGAGTCGCGCGGTGGCCCGCCTGCTCGATGCAGGGCGGCTGGATCGCGAGATCCATGGCGACGACCGGCGGCGTTCGGTCCTTAAACTGTCCGAGGGCGGGTATCGCATCTACGACGAGGTGGCGCCGCTGGCGCTGGAGTTCGAGCGGCGGTTGCTCGACGGGATCGACGACCAGGAACGGGCGGTGTTGTTCCGGTTGCTGGACAAGCTGGATGAGCTGGAGTTGCGGGCTGAGGCGGAAGGGATGTCGTGAAGGTTCTTGTAGCCCGGGTAAGCGAAGCGCACCCGGGGGCTGTCATGCCCGACCCGGGTGCGCTTCGCTTACCCGGGCTACAAAGGCTCGTAGTGTTTCAACGTGACCATTCAAAAAAACAACGGCGACCTTGAGGTCGCCGTTGTTCGTGAAGCATCGCGATCTGCCAGGCTGCGGGCCTGGATCCCGGCTCTCACCGGGACGGCGATCCGGCAAAGCCGCTCGCGCAAAGCGCGAGCGGGCCGGATCGTCACTTCACCCCATGCATCAATCGCTGCACGAGCGGCGCGATGAGGAACAGCAGCACGCCCGGGATCACCAGCGCCCAGAAGCCGAACGTGTAGCCCGACAGCGCCGACTGCACGTTCATGCCGGTCTCGCCCGACACGTGGCTGGCGAAGATGCCCGACAGGTTGTTGCCGATGCCGGTCGAGAGAAACCAGCCGCCCATGCCGAAGCCGACCAGGCGCACCGGCGCCAGCTTGGTCACCATCGACAGGCCGATCGGCGACAGGCACAGCTCGCCGATGGACTGGATCCAGTACACCGCGAACAGCGTCCAGAACGGGATCTTCAGCGTCTGCGGGTTCACCAGCGACGACAGCGCGAACATCAGCAGCAGGAACGCCAGGCCGTTGAAGATCAGGCCCAGGCTGAACTTGCGCGGGATCGACGGGTTGTTGCGGCCCATCTTCACCCAGATCCACGCGATGATCGGCGCCAGCGTGATGATCGCCACCGAGTTCACCGACTGGAACCAGCCAACCGGGAACGTCCAGGCGCCGAACTCGCGGTTGACGATCTTCTCGGCCAGGAAGCTGAAGGAGCTGCCGGCCTGTTCGAAGAAGCACCAGAACAGCACGTTGAACGCGAAGATGATCAGCATCGCGATGACCATGTCGCGCTGGCGCGGACCTTCGCGGATGCCTTCCACCAGCAGCAGGATCGCCAGTGCGATGAACATCGCGGTGAGTACCCACTGCAGCGAATCGGCGCCCATGCTCAGCAGGAAGTAGATGCCGGGGATCGCGACGATCGCGCACAGCGCAGTGATCGCCAGGCGCGCGCGGCTTTCGCTGCCCGCCGGCGGACGGCCGATGCCCTGCAGCTGGCTGCGGCCGATCCAGAACCACACCAGGCTGATCAGCATGCCGATGCCCGAGGTGATGAACACCACCTTGTAGGCCGGCATCTCGGGCGAACCGAACACGTTCTCGGCGAACCAGCCGGTGATCAGCGGCGAGACCATCGCGCCCAGGTTGATGCCCATGTAGAACAGGGTGAACCCCGAGTCGCGGCGCTCGTCGCCGACGGCGTAGAGCTTGCCGACCATCGTGGAGATGTTCGGCTTGAACAGGCCGTTGCCGGCGATGATCGTCGCCAGGCCGAGCTTGAAGACCTCATGGTTCGGCATCGCGATCATGAACAGGCCCGCGGCCATGATCGTCGCGCCGAGCAGGATCGAACGCTGGTAGCCGATCACCCGGTCGGCCACGTAGCCGCCGAAGATCGCCGCGGCATACACCAGCGCCAGGTACGCGCCGTAGAGCTGGTTGGCGGGCGTCTCGCCCGTGCCGCTGCCGTCGTAGAACTGGGCGACGATGTAGAGCACCAGCGCCCAGCGGATGCCGTAGAACGCGAAGCGCTCCCAGAACTCCGTCATGAAGAGCATCCACAGCGGGCGCGGATGGCCCATGGTCTGCGGGAATGCGGGAAGAGGCGCGGCCGTGCCGTTCGCCGATGATGCGGTTCCGCTCATGCGGTATCCCCCGTGGTGGATCAAGTACTGGCAAAGGAAAACCCACGCCGGGCGGCACGGGACCGGGGAGGATTACCGGCCGGCGCCCGATCCGTCAAACCCGCGTGAATGCCCAAAAGTCGTGCTGCGCCGCAGCATCGCAGCTGAACGGGGACGGCGTCGCGCCTAGCCGCCCGCGGCGGCGGCTTCGATCGCCAAGGCGAGCAAACGCGGGAAATCCGCATGCGCGTCGCGCAGCAGCGCCTGGGCCTCGTCCAGCGCGCACCAGCGCAGCTCGGTGTGCTCGGCGAGGTTCGCCGGCTCGCCGCTCCAGTCGCGGACGAGGTAGAGCCGAAGGCGCCATGGCTCGGGCGCGGCGCCTTCGAGGCGATCGAGATAGAAGAAGTCGCGCGCGACGATGCCGAGCTCCTCCGCCAGCTCGCGCGCGATCGCCTGCTCGCCGCTCTCGCCCGCTTCGACGTGGCCGCCGAACACGTCCCACGCGCCGGCCAGCCAGTCGCAATCGTCGCTGCGGCGGCCGAGCAGCACCCGCCCATCGCGCACCAGCAGCGCGCCGACGCAGTCGTGCACCGGCCGCGACGTCGTCATTTCGCCGGCGGTGGCGTGCCGTACCCGGCCTGCGCGCCGATCATCGTGCGCACGTCGAACAGTTCCGGGAAGAAGGTCAGTTCCAGCGCCTGCTTGAGGAAGCCCACGCCGCTGGAGCCGCCAGTGCCGCGCTTGAAGCCGATGATGCGCATCACCGTGCGCATGTGGCGGAAGCGCCACAGCTGGAACTGGCTTTCCAGGTCGACCAGGTCCTCGCACAGGTGGTACGCGGCCCAGTGCGCGTCGGTGTCCTCGTAGATGCGTTCGAACACCGGCAGCAGCTCCGGATCGGCCACGTGCGACTGCGACCAGTCGCGCTCGACGTGGCGCGCCGGAACCGCATGACCGTGGCGAGCGAGGTAGCGCAGCACTTCGTCGTACAGGCTCGGCGATTCGAGCACCTCGCGCAGCGCGCCTTCCGCCTTCGCGTCGTGCGAGAAGACCTTGAGCATCGACGCGTTCTTGTTGCCGAGCAGGAACTCGATCGTGCGGTACTGCAGCGACTGAAAGCCCGACGAAGGCCCGAGGATCTCGCGGAATTCCATGTATTCCGACGGCGTCAGCGTTTCCAGCACCGACCACATCTCGGTGAGCTGGCGCAGGATGTTCTTGCAGCGCGCGAAGATCTTCTGGCATTCGCCCAGGCGGTCCTCGCGCAGGTTCGCGATGGCGGCCTTGAGCTCGTGGATCATCAGCTTCATCCACAGCTCGGCGACCTGGTGCTGGACGATGAACAGCAGTTCGTCGTGGTGCGGCGGATTGGACAGCCGCTGCTGCGCCGACAGCAGCGTGTCGAGCTGCAGGTAGCCGGAATAGCTCATCCGCCCTTCGAAGTCGGTGTGGATGCTCGATTCCAGTTCGCGCTCGTTCTTCTCGACCGTCATTGCAGGCTCGGGTGACGCCGGATCGTTCCGGCCAGGGGGGCCAAAAGGGTAACGCATCGGCCCTTTGCGCCCGGGGATGGCGGCGTGGTCACCGGCGTGAAATACCCGCGACGGACCATGCGGCAGACTCGGCCGGTCCGCGACAGTGGCGTTGGCGGACCGGGTGCTCACTCTCAGTGCCCGCCCGCCAGGGCGGCGCGACAACGGGGAAGTCTATGGACAGGGTCAGGGGCCGCCGGGCGGTCGCGTTGTTCGCCTTCGCATCGCTGCTCGCCCTCGCCGGCGGCGCGCATGCGCAGGTCGTCATCAGCCAGGTGTACGGCGGCGGCGGTGGCGGCACGGCCGTCTACGCCAACGATTACGTCGAGCTCCACAACCGCGGCACGGCGCCCGTCTCGCTCGCCGGCATGTCGGTGCAGTACGCCAGCGCGACCGGCACCGGCAACTTCAGCGGCGTCGCCGTGCTGCCGTCCGTCACGGTGCAGCCGGGCAAGTACTTCCTCGTCGCGATGAGCGGCGGGTCGGCCGGCGCGCCGCTGCCGGCACCCGATGCCACCGGCCCCGCGGCGATGTCCGCCAGCGCGGGCAAGGTCGTTCTCGTGCGCCAGTCCGCCGCACTCGCCTGCAACGGCGGCAGCGCGCCGTGCTCGGCCGAGCAGCGCGCGCTGATCGCCGACCTCGTCGGATACGGCAGCGCGAACTTCTTCGAAGGCGCCGGTGCGGCGCCGACGCTCAGCGCCGCCACCGCGGCGCTGCGCAACGACAACGGCGCGACCGACACCGACAACAACAACGCCGACTTCACCGCCGGCGCGCCCACGCCGCGCAACAGCGGATCGACCACGCCGGAACCCGAACCCGCGACGCCGCGCACGATCGGACAGATCCAGGGCAGCGCGCTGCGTTCGCCGCATGAAGGCGAGCGCGTGGTGACAGAAGGCATCGTCACGGCGTTGAAGTTCAACAACGGCTTCTTCCTGCAGGCCGCGAACGACGACGGCGATGCGGCCACGTCGAACGGCGTGTTCGTGTTCACCAGTTCCGCGCCGCCCGCCAGCGCCGCCGTCGGCAACCGCGTGCGCGTGACGGGCAAGGTCGAGGAATTCGTCCCGGCCTCCAACGTCAACCAGCTCACCATCACCGAAATCACCGGACCGACGGTCGAGTTGCTGGAAGCCGGCCTCGCCCTGCCCGCGCCGGTCGAACTCACGTCCGCCGATCTGTCGCCGAACGCCACGCCGGGCACGCTCGAACGCCTGGAAGGCATGCGCGTGAGCGTCGGCAACGCGGTCGTCGTGGGCCCGTCCGAAGGCCGCATCGACGAGGACGACGCCACCGCGAGCAGCGACGGCGTGTTCTACGTGACGCTGCCCGACGTGCCCACGCCGTTCCGCGAACCCGGCATCGGCGTGATGGACGCCGCGCTCGCGACGCTGCCCCCGGGCAAGGACCCTCCGCTGTTCGACACCAACCAGGAACGCCTGATGATCCGCAGCCGCGGCCAGGTCGGCGCGTTCCCGCTGTCGGTCGATACCGGCGCGCAGGTCGCGGGCCTGTTCGGCGTGCTCGACTACTTCGGCGGCACCTGGGCGTTGCTGCCCGACACCGGGACGCCGCCCACCGCCACCGGCGGCGGTCTTCCGCAGGCAGTGAACGATGCGGGCCCGGATGAAGTCACCATCGGCGGCTTCAACCTGTTGCGCTTCTTCGACGAGATCGACGACAACAACGGCGCGCCGACGATCAAGCCCGAAGCGCTCGACAAACGCCTGACCAAGACCGCCGGCGCGATCTGCGATTACCTCAAGGCGCCCGACATCCTCGGTGTGGTCGAAGTCGAGAACCTGCGCGTGCTGGGCCTGCTCGCCGATCGCATCAACGCGAACTGCGCGAGCGCGCCGCAATACGTGCCGTATCTGTCGCAGGGCAACGATGTGGGCGGCATCAACGTCGGTTTCCTGGTGTCCACGCGGGCGGTCGACGCCGGCGTGTCGCGCGTCGAGGTGCACGAAGTCGTGCAGTTCGGCAAGGACGCGACGCTCGCCAATCCCGACGGCAGCACCAGCCTGCTCAACGATCGCCCGCCGCTGCTGCTGCGCGCCTCCGTGCATCACGACAATGGCGCTACGTATCCGGTGACCGTGATCGTCAACCACCTGCGCTCGCTCAACGACATCGACTCGGTCGCGCCCGGCAGCAACGGCTGGAGCACCGACGGCGCGCGTGTTCGCGCCAAGCGCGGCGCGCAGGCGGCGTATCTCGCCGGCCTGGTGCAGCAGATGCAGGCGACGAATCCAGACGAGAAGATCGTGCTGGTCGGCGACTTCAACGCGTTCGAGTTCAACGACGGCTACGTCGACGTGCTCGGTGTCATCAAGGGCACCGAAGCGCCGGAGGACCAGGTGCTGACCTACGTCGACAGCCCGGTGACGACGCCGCTGATCGACGGCTCGGAACTCATCGCCGATCCCGCGCAGCGCTGGTCCTACGTGTTCGGTGGCAGCGCGCAGACGCTCGACCATGCACTGGTGAACGAAGCGGTGGTGATGGGCGCGTCCGCCGTCACCGTCGAACACGCGCGCATCAACGCCGGCTTCGCCGTCGATCATTACGCCGATGCCTCGCTGCCGCTGCGCGTGTCCGACCACGATCCGGTGCGCGTCTCGATCCGCGTGCCGGATTTCCGCAGCGCGAACCTGTCGGCCAGCGCGTCGGCGACGCCGTCGACGCTGCGTGCGGGCGAAACCGCGACGTGGAGCGCCAACGTGCGCAACGCCGGCCCGGATGCGGCGGAAGGCACCGCCGTCGCATTCGCCTTCGATGCCGATGTGACGCCGTCCATCACCGCGCCCCCCGGCTGGAGGTGCGCCGCGCCGGTGCACGACGCCGCGACGACGACGGTGGCCTGCACGATCGGCTCGTTCGCATCGACGGCGCAGGCGACATTCACGCTGCTCACGCCGATGCCGTCGCTGCCGAACGGCACCGTCGTTCGCATGGCCGTGGCTGCGCGTTCGCAGACGCGCGATCCGGTCAACGCAGACAACGACGCCACCGCGAGCGTCACCGTGGTGACCGCGGCCGACCTGTCGGTGCGGATCGAAGGCGGCGCGCTGCCCGTGCGCCGTGGCGCCATCGCGACCTTCCTCGTGCCGGTGCGCAACGCCGGTCCGGACGCGGCCGCGCAACCGACGCTGTCGATCGACGGCAACGTCGCGGCGTCGGCCGCCGCGATCGCCGCGCCGTCCGGCTGGAGTTGCGCGCGCACCGCGACCGTCGCCGGCTTCCGCGCGCAGTGCACGCACGGCGGCAGCATCGGCCAGGGCGTGCAGTGGTTCGCCTTCGCGATCGTGGTGCCGAACCGTCCGGCCAACGGCACGCAGCTGGAGTTCAACGCGCACGTCGAATCGGTGACGCCCGATCCCGACGCGTCCGACAATACGGACACGCTGCGCGTGGCGATCCGGCGCTGAGAACCCGGACGATCGGCCGGAAGGGCGCGGCATCCCGCGCCCTTTCCGCTTTCCGGCGCGCATTCAGCCGCGCTCCATACCGACGCGTCCGGCGCCATCTAGCGTCTTTTCCGCAAAGTTGCATGCCGCACCGCGCAACGGGCCTTGACGCGGGCTTGGGTATCATCGCGTCCAACAGCGCGTTGCTACGGCCCGGTTTCCCGGCCGCCTGCGCGCCTCGGAGCCAGGTCGGGCGCGCCCCGGCCCAGCCCTCCGAACGGTCCCTGCCGGCACTGGATCCGGGACGCGGCCGTTTCGGCTCCCTGTCACCCGACACCCAGTCAGGACTCCCGCGATGACGGTCGCCGCGACCTTCGAAATCGAATACCTGCAATACCTCGGCCCGGACGGCAAGCCCGTCGCCGAACTTCCTTCCGCATTCCGCGATCCCAAGGCGTTGCTGCCGCTGTTCAAGCAGATGCTGTTCGTGCGCACCTTCGACGCGAAGGCCATCGCGCTGCAACGCACCGGCAAGCTCGGCACCTACGCCAGCTGCCTGGGCCATGAAGCCACGCACGTCGGCATTGGCGCTTCCATGCAGCCCGACGACGTGTTCGCGCCGAGCTATCGCGAGTACGGCGCGCAGTTCATGCGCGGCGTACTGCCGCGCGAAGTGCTGCTGTACTGGGGCGGCGACGAACGCGGCAACGACTTCTCCGGCCCGAAGCAGGATTACGCCTGGTGCGTGCCGATCTCCACGCAGTGCCTGCACGCCGCCGGCGCCGCGCTGAAGTTCAAGCTGATGAAGCAATCGCTGCTCGCCGTGGCGTGCTGCGGCGACGGCGGTTCGTCGAAGACCGACTTCTACGCCGCGCTCAATTCCGCCGGTGCTTACCAGCTGCCGCTGATCCTGTGCGTGGTGAACAACGGCTGGGCGATCTCCGTCCCGCGTTCGGCGCAGACCGGCGCGAAGACGCTCGCGCAGAAGGGCCTGGCCGGCGGCCTGCATTGCCTGCAGGTGGACGGCAACGACCTCATCGCCGTGCTCGAAGGCATGCGCCGCGCGAGCGAACGCGCACGCAGCGGCGAAGGCGGCAGCGTGATCGAGTTCATGACCTATCGCCTGCACGACCACACCACCGCCGACGACGCGCGCCGTTATCGCGACGAAAGCGAAGTGAAGGACGCCTGGACGCGCGAACCGATCGCGCGCCTGCGTGCCTACCTCTCCGCGCAGGGCGTGTGGAGCGAGGCGGAAGAGAAAGCCTGGGCCGACGAGTGCGCGGCGAAGGTCGACGTCGAGATCAACGCCTACCTGGAAACGCCGGTGCAGCCGGTCGAGGCGATGTTCGATTACCTCTATGCCGATCCGCCGCCGGACCTGCTGGCGCAACGCGCCTTCGCGCTCGCACAGGAGGGCCGCTGATGAACGCCGAGGACAAGAAGAAAATCGACGCCGCGAAGGCCGCGACGCCGACGGCGATCACGCTGATCGAAGCCATCACGCAGGCGCTCGCCTACGAGATGCGCGCCGACGAGAAGGTGCTGGTGCTCGGCGAGGACGTCGGCGTCAACGGCGGCGTGTTCCGCGCCACCGCCGGCCTGCAGCAGCAGTTCGGTCCGGAGCGCGTGCTCGACACACCGCTCGACGAAACCACGATCGCCGGCCTCACCGTCGGCCTTGCGTCGCAGGGCATGAAGCCGGTCGCCGAATCGCAGTTCGACGGCTTCGTGTACCCGATGGTCGACCACATCATCTGCCACGCCGCGCGCTTCCGTTACCGCACGCGCGGTCGCCTTACCTGCCCGATGGTGCTGCGCGTGCCGTGGGGCGGCGGCATCCGCGCGCCGGAGCATCACTCCGAAGCGAACGAAGCGATCTTCACCAACGTGCCCGGCCTGCGCGTGGTGATGCCGTCCTCGCCCGCGCGCGCCTACGGCCTGCTGCTCGCCGCGATCCGCGATCCGGATCCGGTGATCTTCATGGAGCCCAAGCGCATCTACCGCCAGTACAAGGAAGTCGTGCCCGACGACGGCGAAGCGCTGCCGCTGGACGTGTGCTACGTGCTGCGCGACGGCACCGACGTGACGCTGGTGACGTGGGGCGCGCAGGTGAAGGAAGCGCTGGAAGCAGCGGAAAAACTGGCAGCCGAAGGCATCAGCGCCGAAGTCATCGACGTCGCCACGCTGCGTCCGCTCGACTTCGACACCATCGCCGAATCGGTCAGCCGAACCGGGCGTTGCGTGATCGTGCACGAAGCACCGAAGACCGCCGGTTTCGGCGCGGAAATCGCCGCGCGCCTGGCCGAGGAATCGATGTTCGACCTGCTCGCGCCGGTGGAACGCGTGACCGGCTACGACACGCACATCCCGCTGTTCCGCCTGGAAATGAAGTACCTGCCGAGCGTCGACCGCATCGTCGCGGCGGCCAGGCGCACGCTGGCGGCGAGCTGAGCGCATGCGCCACGCACGCGTCGTCGTCTCGCACAGCGCGCCGGATCGCCCGCCGATCCGGCTCGCGCGCGGCGACGCCGTGCACCTTGGCGAGCGCGACACCGACTGGCCGGAGTTCGTGTGGACCACGATCGCCGAAGGGCACGAGGGCTGGGTTCCGGCGCGGTTGTTCGATCGCGACCAGGGCCCGGCCACCGCGCTGCAGGACTACGACACGCGCGAGCTCGACGCGCAGGCCGACGAAGTGCTGACGCTGCACTACGAGCTGGCGAACTGGTGGTGGGCCGAGAACGCGCTCGGCCACCAGGGCTGGATTCCGGCGCGCGCGCTCGAACTGCTCGACGACGACGAAGGCGAGGACGCATGACCGCCGTCGCCGCGCTTTCCACGTTCCGCCATTGAAAGACACGGCCCGCCGCGCGCCGCGCGAGGGCCATCACCGCACTCCAACGAGACAACGACCGTATGGCCAACACGAAGAAGACCTTCCTGCTCCCCGACCTCGGCGAGGGCCTGCCCGACGCGACGATCGTCGAGTGGTACGTGAAGGAAGGCGACACGATCCGCCTCGACGACAACCTGGTGTCGATGGAAACCGCGAAGGCGGTGGTCGACGTGCCCTCGCCCGTGTCGGGCAAGGTGATCAAGTTGGCGGGCGCCGCGGGCGACGTGATCGTCACCGGCAAGATGCTGGCCGAGTTCGAGATCGACCCGTCGATGCCGCAGCGCGCCGAAGGCCAGGACACCGGCCATCACCACGGCGCGGGCAGCCATGCGCCGGAAGACGGCGACAAGGTGGTCGCGTCCGACGAAGGCGGCGTGATCAGCGATGCGGGCGAGGCAGCCCCCAAGGGCGAAGCGCGCGCGGATTCGGGCACGGTCGTCGGCGCGATGCAGAGCTCCGACGCGGTGCGCAGCGAACAGGCCGTCGCGGTCGGCGGCGTGAAGGCGATGCCCGCCGTGCGCGCGATGGCGCGCAAACTCGGCGTGGACATCGCGCGCGTTCGCGCGTCGGGCGCCGATGGCGTGGTGACGATGGATGACGTGAAGCGCGCGGCGGCCGATGGTTCGGCTTCGGGCATCGCCCCGTCCGCCCGGGTGAAAGGCACCGGCGGCGCCGACCTGCCGCCGTCCCGCCCTCACCCCAGCGCGATCCCGCAAACGGCAGGGGCGACGACACCGTCGCGCAGCACGCTCTCTCAGGGCGGCAAGCCGATGCGCACGCAGCCGCCGGGTGTCTCCGCCAGCGGCCAGCCGGAACAGCTCAAGGGCGTGCGTCGCAACATGGCGCGCGTGATGGCCGACGCGCACGCGAAGGTCGTGCCGACCACGCTGTGCGACGACGCCGACCTGCACGCATGGCTCGGCAAGCAGGACATCACCGCGCGCCTGGTGCGCGCGATCGTCGCCGCCTGCAAGACCGTGCCGGCGCTCAACGCCTGGTTCGACGGCGAAACGCTGACGCGCACGTTGCATCCGCACGTGGACATCGGCATCGCCGTGGATACCGAGGACGGCCTGTTCGTCCCGGCGCTGCGCAACGCCGACATGCTCGACGGCGCCGGCGTGCGCGGCGCCATCCAGCGCCTGCGTGCGCAGGTCGAGGACCGCACGATTCCGGCGACCGAACTGAGCGGCTACACGATCTCGCTGTCGAACTTCGGCATGTTCGCCGGCCGCTACGCGACGCCGGTCGTGGTGCCGCCGTGCGTGGCGATCATTGGCGCGGGCAAGCTCAGCCACGACGTGGTCGCGGTGATGGGCGGCATCGAAGTGCATCGCCGCATGCCGATCTCGCTGACGTTCGACCACCGCGCCTGCACGGGCGGCGAAGCGGCGCGCTTCCTGAAGGCGCTGCTGGACGACATGGCGTTGCCGCAGTAATCACCGGCATTCGTAGCCCGGGCATGCGATGCCGCGCCCGGGATGCACCTCGGCGAAGCTCCCGGTGCGCTCCGCTTCCCCGGGCTACGAGAGCGACATCGACTGCACGTGAAAGCTGCTGACACCAGGTTGTCAGCAGCTGCGGTACAACCTGCAACCACTGCCATCCGAACGGGAGTGTTGCCATGGCCCATCGCAGCCGCCTTGCCGGTTTCATCATCGACTGCAAGACCGATGACCTCGACGCCGCCGCCGATTTCTGGGCGCAGGCGCTGGGCGTCACCATCGCCGACCGCAACGCCGGCGACGACACGGCCGAATACCAGTACTTCGGCGACACACCGGGCGACCTGTACATCGAGGTGCAGAAGGTCGATCACCCTTCGCGCGTGCATCTGGACATCGAAGCCGACGACATCGATGCCGAAGCCGAACGCCTCGAGAAGCTCGGCGCGAAGAAGGTCGCGTTCGTGAAGCGCTGGTGGGTGATGGAAGCGCCGACGGGACAGCGGTTCTGCGTGGTGCGGATGAAGGAACCGGAGAAGCGGTCTCCGCCTAACGAATGGACGTGAGCCCGCAAGGCCGCCTGGATGGTGAGTGCGCGCAGCGCGAAACAACGCCATGCGACGCTTCGCTCAATCGTGCACCGGCGTATCGTCCACCACCACTCGATTGCGTCCGCCCGCCTTCGCCCGATACAACGCCTGGTCCGCGCGGTCGAACACCTGCTCCGACCAGTCGCGCGTCGGCTCGCCCGCCGCCACGCCGATCGACACCGTCAGCGTGAACGGCAGCGGCGCGACGGCGATGCGCTGGCGGATGCGTTCGGCCACCTGCGTGGCCTGCGCGAGTCGCGTGTCGGGCAACAGGATCAGGAATTCCTCGCCGCCATAACGCACCGCGACGTCGTGGTCGCGGATCGACGCCGCCACCGCGTCGGCCACGGCGCGCAGCGCGCGATCGCCGAGCAGGTGGCCGTGCCGGTCGTTGACGTCCTTGAAGTGGTCCACGTCGAGCAGCATCAGCGTGTACGGCGCCTGCTGCAGCTGGCGCATCGCCTCGACGTTGTCGCGCAGCTGGGCGAGCGCGGCACGGTTGAGCAGGCCGGTCAGCGCGTCGTGCGTGGCGCTGTGTTCGAGCAGGTCGTTGCGGCGCTGGAGGTCGGCGCGCGCGTCTTCCAGGCGCTGCGCGAAGGCCTCGCGCTCGCTGAGCAGGCGCCGCTGCTCCATCGCGTAGCGACGCAGTTCGAGCAGGTGCTGCGTTTGTCGCGCCAGCACTTCCAGGCCTTCGCGCTGCGCGTCGGTGAGCGTGCGCGGCCTGCTGTCGAGCACGCACACCGCGCCGAGCGGCTGGCCGTCGGGACTGAGCAGCGGCACGCCGGCGTAGAAGCGCAGCGGGTCGCCATCCACGCGCATCGCCGGACGCGGCAGTTCCGGATGTTCGAGCAGGTCCTCGACCACGAGCGTGCGGTCGGGATGGCGGATGACGCGATCGCAGATCGCCTCGCTGCGCGCGGTCTCGCGCGTGTCCAGGCCGATCTGGGCCTTGAACCACTGGCGATCGTGGTCGATCAGCGAGATCGCCGCCGCGGGCACGTCGCATAGCGTGATCGCCAGCCGCACGATGTCGTCGTACGACTGCTCCGGCACCGAATCCACCACCGCATACGCGTCCAGCGCGGCCTGGCGGCGCGCCTCGTCGGGCGGTGGCGGAGGAAGGGAGCGCAGGGCGGACATGGGCGGGGCCAAAAAGGTCGCTAAGGCTACTCCCGGCCCGCCGCCCGACTCGTGATGCAGCCCACAACCTGCGCGGCTGCCCGCACTCCGTTCAGCGACGCGGCAGGTCAGCGAACCTGAACAGGGCGGCGGACCGCGGCCTCGCGCGCCAGCCAGACCTCCAGGCCCTGCGCGTTGAGCTCGATGTCGATGGCCAGCAGCGCGCGGGCCTCTTCCGCCGTCACCGGCGCGCCATGCTCGCGGGCGCGCCCGAGGTACAGCGCCGCCAGCGACCTGACCAGGCGCTCGTGCCGGTCCGCCCGGCCTTCCGCGTCGCGTGCCAGCTCGACCATCGCGTCGATCTGCTCGATCAGATCGTTGCCGAGCCGCGCCACATCGCCGACACGGCCGTAATGCGTGAGGTACATCGCCGCCGGATCGCGCGCCAGCATCGTGCGGATCGACCGCTTCAGCGGCTCGGGTTCGAACTGCACGGGCGAACTCGTCGGGATCACGAACGGCTCGCCATGCGCGTTGTCGAACTCGCGGTACGACAGGCCGAACGTGTCGCCGGTGAACCAGCTGCGGCTGCGTTCGTCCCACACGCACAGGTGATGGCGTGCGTGGCCGGGCGTGTCGATGCACAGCAGCGGACGGCCGGCCAGGTCGAGCGTTTCGCCGTCGTGCACCTCGCGGACGCGCACCGCGTCGATGGGCACGATCTCGCCATAACTGCGCGCGATTTCCTCCTCGCCGTACACGGCGGTGGCGCCGGCGACGAGGCGTTCGGGATCGATCATGTGCGGCGCGCCGCGCGGATGCACCGCCAGCGTCGCGTTCGGCAGCGCGCGCATCAGCGCGCCCGCGCCGCCGGCGTGGTCCAGGTGCACGTGCGTGAGGATCAGCCAGTCGACGTCCTGCGGCTGCAGGCCCTGCCAGGACAGCGCATCGAGCATCGCCGGAACCGAATGCTGCGTGCCGCAGTCGACGTAGGCGCCGCGGCCGTGCTCGACGATGAGGTAGGCGGCGTCGAAGTCCGGCCGCTGGAATCCGGTGTCGATGGTGACGATGCCGTGCGCGTCGTTCATGCCGTGGCGCTCCTTGGGGGGACGTCCGCCCAGTCTAGGCCGCGCCGGATGATGCCTCGATGCGGCTTTGGTCGTGATGCGCGATCAGGTGTGCCGGCGCAGCCAGCGGCGCCGCACGAAGAACGCCACCGTCAGCACCGCCAGGAACACGCCGTATCCCACGGCGGTGGCGAGGATCTGCTGCCACATCTTGCCGTACACCGGATCGGCGTTCGCGTGCGACCAGTACAGGCTCAGCAGGAACGCGGTGAACGCCAGCAGCAACGCGACGCCGTCGAACAGCTTGCGCGAGGCGGTGCGCGGCTGGCGCGGGAACATCCAGTACAGCACGCCCAGGATCGCGAACCACGGCAGGAACAGGATCAGCGCAAGGTTGAGTTCGACGAACGGGTTCATGCCTTCTGCGCGCTCTTTTCCAGGTCGGCTTCGATCATCGCGACCAGCGCTTCGCGCACTTCATCGGGCGATACGCCCTCGGCGGGCGTCGCCAGGCCGGCAAGCGCATCGAACCCGGTCGCGCCCGACTTCAGGCTCGCGATGAGCGTGCCCGCATCGCGCGCGGAGTCGAACGCGCCGCTTTGCAGCAACAGGCGGTCGCCATCGACCAGCTTGAAGTAGAAGCGCCCGTCGGCTTCGCGATACTGCTTGAACGTCGGCAGCGAGGCCTTCGCGGCTTTCGTCTTCGCACCGACCTGCACCTGCGACAGGTCGCGCAGGCCGACCGCCGCGCGCAGCGTGTCGAGCGTCGGGCGCGCGTAACGCGCGCGCAGGCGTTGCGCACCGTCGCGCAGGATGGCTTCGATGTGCGAAGGCCGGGCGATCAGCGCTTCGTACTTCTCGCGCAGCGGCGAGATCTCGCGATCGATGCGTTCGAACAGCGCCTGCTTCGCCTCGCCCCACGCGATGCCGTCCTCGAAGGCACGGCGCATCGCCGCGGTTTCATCGTTCGACGCGAAGGCCTGGTACAGCTGGAACACGTTGGAGGTGTCGGCGTCCTTCGCCTCGCCCGGCGCGCGCGAATCGGTCACGATCGAATAGATCAGCTTCCTCAACGTCTCGCGCGGCGTGAACAGCGGGATCGTATTGTCGTAGCTCTTGCTCATCTTGCGGCCGTCGAGGCCGGGGAGCGTCGCGACGTTCTCGTCGATCACCGCTTCGGGCAGCGCGAAATGCTCGCCGTAGAGATGGTTGAAGCGCTGTCCGAAATCGCGCGCCATCTCGATGTGCTGGATCTGGTCGCGACCGACCGGCACCTGGTTCGCGTTGAACAGCAGGATGTCGGCCGCCATCAGCACCGGATACATGAAAAGCCCGGCGCTCACGCCCGCATCGTCGTCCTCGCCGGTCTCGCGGTTCCGGTCCACCGCGGCCTTGTAGGCATGCGCGCGGTTGAGGATGCCCTTGCCGGCGACGCAGGTCAGGAACCACGTCAGCTCCTGCACTTCCGGCACGTCGCTCTGGCGGTAGAACCACACCTTGTCCGGCTCCAGCCCGCAGGCGAGCCATGTCGCGGCGATTTCCAGCGTCGAGCGCTGCACGCGCGCCGGATCCTGCACCTTGATCAGGGCGTGGTAATCGGCGAGGAAGTAGAAGCTCTCCACGCCAGGATCGCGACTGGCCGCGACGGCGGGGCGGATCGCGCCGACGTAGTTGCCCAGGTGCGGGGTGCCCGAGGTGGTGATGCCGGTGAGGACGCGGGTGAGGCTCATGGAACGCTGACGGCGGGAAACGGCCCCACAGTGTACCCGGCGGAACGCCAGCGGACGCCCCGTCACCCGGGGCGCTCCCGCCCGTCCCGCGATCGCGGCAGGACAGGCAACAGAAAGGGCGGCCCGCTTGCGCGTCCGCCCTGCTCCTTCCCGGCCGGCCTGTTCTTTCCGACGCGGCGTTCGTGCCGTTGCGCGCGCCGGTGGCAGCCGGGGGCCGCCCCGATGCCGGCGCGCGCGCCGCATTCACTACGTCAGTTCAGCGTCTTCTCGAAGTCGCGAACTTCCTGCTGGGCGCGATCGCGTTCCCAGCCGTAGCGTTCCTGCAGCTTGCCGGCGAGATATTCGGCGTTGCCTTCGGCGACATCGAAGTCGTCGTCGGTCAGGTCGCCCCAACGCGCCTGCGCCTTGCCCTTCAACTGCGTCCACTTGCCGGCGATGATGTCTTTGTTCATCCGTTGCATTCCTCTTGTCGTAAGTGACGGCTTCAACCGCGGGGCCAGCATCGCAATCGGGCCATTCGAATGGAGTCGCGATTGTGTTAGCCGGCGTTTGATGTCGGTGAATGCACTCGAACCGGGCTTGCGCAAAACCCCTGAAAAACAAGGGGCCGGATCGCTCCGGCCCCTTGTTCGACAATCGGGTTGCGTCACGCTTCGTGCATCAGCACTTGCCGTCCTTGCAGTCCTCGGCCGTGTTCTCGACCTTCTCGCCCGCGCTCTGCACGTCCTTGCCGGCGCCGGCGACGGTGTTGCAGGCGCTCAGGGTGCCCATCGAGAACATGGCCAGCAGCAGCAGTGCCATCAAACGCTTCATGGAAGTCTCCTCGGCTCCAGGCACGCCACGGCGTGCGGTGGATGCATCACACGCGAGAAGGCGTGAAAGCGAAGTGGATGTGGGAGCGCGCGATTCAGCGCTCGGCCAGCAACGGAGAGGCCGGCGAATGCCGGCCCTTCCGATGCGTTCGGCGGTTCCGTGCGGCGCTTACTTCGCCGCGTCCTCGACCTTCTCGCCCGCCTTCTGCACGTCCTTGCCGGCGCCGGCGATCGTGTTGCACGCGCTCAGCGTGCCGACGGAAAACAGGGCCAGCAGCAACAGGGCCATCAAACGCTTCATGGGTCACCTCGTTCGTGGGAATTCCTGGTCACGCTTGCGGCGTGCGCCTGCATCTGACGCGAGGGACCGTGAACGCGCGGTGGATGGCCCCGTGCACGCTTGGCGCCGCTTCGTCCGCGCCGAACGCCGGAAAAAGAAAGGCCGGCAGAAGCCGGCCTTCGCAGCGCACGCGACGCGTGGATCAGTTGCTCGCCTTCTCGTCGATCTTCTGGCCGAGCTTCTCCACGTCCTTGCCCAGGCCTTCCATGGTGTTGCAGCCGTTGAGCAGGACGAGCGACAGGGCGACGAGCAGCAGCGTGGCGATGGAACGCTTCATATGTCTCTCCCGGGAGACGTTGGGTCGATGGGCGCGAAGCATCGCACGATGGCAACGGCGCCGCACCTGCCGGCGGGCGCCGTCCGCCGCGATGCGCGGATCCGGTTCAGTCGCGCATCAGCGTGGACTTGCCGAACAGGCTCTCCACCAGGTCCACCGCCAGCTTCGCGGTGCGGTTGCGCTTGTCGATGATCGGATTGAGTTCGACGATGTCGAGCGACGCCATGCACCCGGTGTCGGCGATCATCTCCATCACCAGCTGCGCCTCGCGGTAGTTCGGCCCGCCCGGCACCGTGGTGCCCACGCCCGGCGCGATGCTGGGATCGAGGAAATCGACGTCGAAGCTCACGTGCAGGTGCGTGTTGTCGTCCACGCCTTCCAGCGCTTCCTCCATCACGCGCTTCATGCCGATCTCGTCGATGTAGCGCATGTCGTACACGTCCAGGCCGTATTCCTGCACGAGGCGCTTCTCGCCTTCGTCGACCGAACGGATGCCGATCTGGCGGATCTCGTCCGGCCGCAGCGCCGGGGCGTCGCCGCCGAGGTTGATGAGCGCATCGGGCCCGAGCCCGCACAGGCACGCCACCGGCATGCCGTGGATGTTGCCGGACGGCGTGACCTCGTGCGTGTTGAAGTCCGCATGCGCATCGAGCCACAGCACGCGCAGCTGCTTGCCGGCCCTGCGGCAATGGCGCGCGACGGCGGTGATCGACCCCAGGCCCAGGCAGTGGTCGCCGCCCAGCAGGATCGGCATGCGACCTTCGTCGAGCTCGGCGCCGACGGCGTCCATCACCGCACGGTTCCACGCGACCACCTCGGCCAGGTGGCGGTAGCCCTCGACCGGCTTCTGCCAGGGATTGCGCGGACCGTCGAGATTGCCGCGATCGATCACGTCCACGCCGCGCTTGGCGAGCGCCTCCCCAAGCCCCGCGATGCGCAGCGCCTCCGGCCCCAACCGCGCGCCGCGGTGTCCAGCGCCGACATCCGTGGGCGCGCCGATCAGCGAAACGGGGGGATAGGTGCGGCTCATCGAACGGGGGTCCTCTTGAGGTGTAGGCGCCCGGGGATCGACGTAAGTAGCTGAATCATAAGCAGATACGGTCAAACTTCTAGCCGAACGACCGCCGTCACCCGCCGGAGCAGAAGTCCACGATACCGGACGCCCCTCAACCCGCCTACTCGCATTGTGTTCGCACCTCGCGCACGACCCATTTTCTCTTGCGCAACTCCGCACTCATGTCCATTGCGCAAACGTCGTTGTTGGTCTGTAAGCGAATGCTCTGCCTATTGTGGACCCTTAGATCGGCATAGCCTGGTTCACGTGCCGGGATGAGCATGCCGACGACCTCCTTTGGGGGCGCACGCCTGGCCACTTGTTCAATGTTTCCTTCCGAAGTGAAGGTTTCCTCCACCAAACGCACGGGCTGCGGGAGATACGGCAGCACGACTGCGGCAGAGTCCGCCGGATCATCAAAGCCGCACAGCACCTTGGTCAAAAGTCGCCACAGCGTGTCGGGTTCGGCAGCCTTCGCGAAAACGACGGATCGGAAGTTCCGCAGTTCTTCGGACCGGCAAGGCGAGCCAGACGACGCGTCGGGAGAGCTAACTCCGTCTGCGGTTGCCGATACGGGGGTGACTGCTAGAGCCAAGGCCACAACAAATTCGCTTTTCATGGGTTCGAGCTCAATCTGCGTCGGGGTCAACAGCGGACACGTGAAGATGGTTTCGATGGGTCTGGTCAGTGTTGAGCCAAGGGTCCGCCTTGAACCCACCGAGATTTTCCGAGTCTGCGAAGACGATCGCCTCAAATGTTGAATAGAGTCGGCTCCTCGCGCCCGACGCGATGTTCACCTGGAAACGGTTGATCGGCCGCCCTTGGGCATCTCGGTCATCAAAGTCATCAACGAACACTACATCCAGCCCCACGCCCATGCGATGCAGCACTGATCCAAGCATTGGGCGCCACGTGCTGCTGAGTACCAGTTCGTCGATGCCTGACTTCCAGGCCGCTTCGATAACGCCCTTATAAGTCAATGGATTGGTGCGCTTCAGAACATCGGCCACAGTGATGCGCTCCCCAGCCCCGATCGCGTTCGCGAACGCACCTTGCTGATAACGCAGGCGGATATTCACGATCGGAAGGTCAATGTGGCAGCCCCAGTCACTGTGGCGGGCGCCTATCAGCCCGTCATATCGCCCCTCAAATATCGGCAAGAGGACAGCCGCCCAATCGTCAATGATTAGGGTTTCCTGTGTGTCGGGACGTGGGAGCGCGGGCGGTGGAACGACCTCGTGACGTCCAGGAAATGGTGGAATCGGCCTTCCTTCCCCAGTTGCAGTAGGCGGTAACTCTGGTCTCGTTGCTGCGGGGCGGACTCGATTCCGCCCACGATCCTCTGCGAAAGGCCGGGTTAGAGTGGACGGCGCGCAGAGACGAGAGATGTCTGTAATGGAGAATTCGTATGAGAAGTCCTTCCATACATCGCCTGTCAGGTAGCCGATGTGCGTGTCGTCTGGCTTCTTGAAGGTTTGAGCATGCGCCGCCACTGGATAGGCAGCCGTAGTCGCGGGGCTTGCCTGGAGCCGACTCAAGCGGAGGTGCGGCAGTTCATGAATATAGACAACCGTCAAACCTTCCGCGTTTGGCGTGACACGGAATAGCGGCGAAATCCTACGGGCCTCGTAGGCGTCGTTACCCAACTATATTTCGACCTCGGCGACATCATCGGGAACAGGAATAACCGGAGTTACGTAAGTGGTTCCGAGAAGCGAGAACGATTTTCCGTTGCTCGTTCTGTGAAGCACTCTTTCTTTGTTCCCTGCCTCGGTAACGACATATGGCAGGTTCCTGAGTTTACTCGCGCTGTCCGTGACGATTCGATCCGAAGCGCGTCCGCCGGGCGCTCCAGAATCGAGAGGCGCAGCAATGAAATGATATTGAATTCGACGGCCATCGGCCCTCACTACCTGCTGTCGCGCGTGATCTTCGGAAGCAGTCGTTTGCGCCAATGGAACGCCACGTTGTTGAGTATTTGGCATCGTCAGCACTCCTTGCACACTTCCAGTCCGTTACCACCTTGCTCAACCGTCTCGTCCGGGTAGAGCTCAAAGCGGGTGTATACAGACGAGTACCGCCGCGCAGTTTCGCCGGCGGTGTTGGTGCGCCCCCGATACTCCTTTCCCGCACCGTCGACGATGAGATACGGGAAGTCGGCGACCGGGCGCCCTTTCGCGTCCCTGACCACGAACTGGGCGCTGTATCGCACCCCAGACGGCGGGGCTACGTATGCCGGCGCGAGCCGCCGCGAGTCGCCCCCTGCGGGCGGACGTTCCGTCCGTAACGGAGAAGCCGCGCTGCAGCTTTGCGACGAGCTTGTGCCCGCAGGCGAGATCACTCCCGTCCGCCGCGACGAGGGGGCCGCTTACCCAGAACGCCTCAACGCCCGACACGACCTGCGTGGGACCGCATTGCCCGCAGAGCACGGGGTCCCCCACCCGAACGACTGGCCTGAGAACACCGTCGAGACATTCGAGGTCGAACCCCGCCGCCCCCGTCAGCGCCTGACCTCCCCCGGTGGTGGGGTCACCCACCACACACAGGAACCGCTCGCTCATTTGGGCATCTCGCACGGAACCAGGAGCAGCTCATCGTCGTCGAACTCCACGATCCCGGAGGTGCTCTGCGGGCTTTCGACCAGCGTGTCTCCGTTCTCCAGTTGGCTTCCGACGACCGCCAACGGGCGATCATTGACCAGCACCTTGGGGATGCCTGTCGAGATCCTGGACTCAGTGCCGTCGGAGTATCGGACGGTGTCGCCTACGCATGCGACGAGGCGCCCCTCCAGCTCGTGAATCTTGTCGTGGACCGCGACCACAACGCCACCTCGTTCTGTCCTCGTTCCCAGCACTGCGATCCGGTACGTCCTTCGCAGGACGCGGTCTCCATGCGTATCGAAATTCAAAGTTTGCGGCGGGTTGCTACCAGGCATCCTTCGGCTCCTTCTTGTTGTCGGCACGTGTTGCAGCCGAACCATAGGCCGACATCCCGACCTGATCGCAAGCTGATTCTTTCGCCTTGAACTAACCGTCCTTCCACTTTCAATGAGTGATGCAGACCCCGCGACACCCCATGAATCGACCCGTCAACCGCATGCGCCCCGTCCATCCGGGCGAGATCCTGCGCGAGGAATTCCTTGCGCCATTGCAGATGAGCGTCAATGCGCTCGCCGTGAAGCTGCACGTGCCGGCGACGCGTCTGCACGAGATCGTCAACGAGCGTCGTGGCATCACCGCGGACACGGCCGAGCGCCTCGCCCGCTATTTCGGCGGCGACGCCGGCAGCTGGATGGCGTTGCAGGCCGACTATGAGTTGAAGACGCTGCCCAACCGGGCCGAGATCGCGCGCGACGTGCATCCGCGCGCGGCGGTGGGTTGATCCGCGACGTCGCGCAGGACTTAGCCGGAGTGCGGCGGATCGTGCATAGCGTTCATGGATGCACTCTCACCAAGCGTGCGTAATGGGCCTTCACTTCATCCACATCCGCGAAAACATCGATCAAACTGGCGCCGTGATGCAGCACGCGCTCCAGATGCGTGAAGAAGCCGACCCAGCAGCCTTTCGCGACGGACGTGTCCGTGAAGTCGATGTGCTTGGCGATGTGGCCCAGCAGGTTCGAACCGACGGAGTCCGGGTTGTCCTTGAGGTACTGCAGAAGATGTGCGGCGTATTCGCGGCCCAAGCCGCACGCCTCGGCATAGTCCTGCACGGGCGGTACCTGCCAGTTGCTGTGCTGGCCTTTGCCCGGGTGGGACACGAAGGGCAGATCGAAGAAGGGCGCGCGGCCAGTGCGACGCGCGTAATTGCGTCGCGGCGGGAAAGCGGACTTCGGCATGATGGATTCCTTGGCTTATAGGAAATCCGCCACCGCTGCTAAATGGTGACGGACGACGCGGGGTTAGCAGACCGGGCCAAGGACCGGCGCACCTTGCGGTGCCCCCGCGCCGCCCGCCGTAAAGCGAACAGCACTGACGCCCATCACGATGCGGGCATGAAAAAAGCGCCGAGCATCGGACGATGGGCGCTTACGCGCCTTAGCTGCGGGCTGCTAAACCCGATCACCGAATTTGCGGTGACTCGACAACGCTGCGCCCATCACGCAGACGGAGCAATGGGAAATAGTAGCGCCCCGCGACGCCGCGCGTGGCACACGCCAGTTCGCTCGTCCCGTGAAATCAGGGTGTGCGTAGAGGGGAAAATGGGCGGGTGGTCCGCCCTCGACACCAGGGCCGGACGACACTCCCAGCCATCACCCACGCGCCGCCAACAAAAAACCCCGCGATCCGCGGGGTCTTCAAACGCGTCTGGTGCCGGCAGTCAGAATCGAACTGACGACCTACCGCTTACAAGGCGGTTGCTCTACCAACTGAGCTATGCCGGCGAAGAGGGCATTCTAGCCTGCGGCGACGCGCAGGTTCATGTCGGAACGGTCAGCGCATGCGCGCGCAGTCGAGTTCGCGGGCCGGGACCTGCACGGCGGCTTCGGCACGCGCGGGATCGAACGCGGGCTTGGCGACGAGGTCCAGCCAGACGCTGGTGCGGCCGTCGCCCAGCGGTTCGGCGCGCGCGGGGAAGCCGGCGGCGACGAGGCTTTCGGCGCGGCGGCGTGCGGAGTCCTCGCTGCGGTAGCGGCCGAGCGCGATCGAGTTCGTCTCGTCGCCCTGACGGACGATGAAATAGTCGTTGAAACCGGCGGCGGCGATGCGCTGCGTGGTCGCGGACGCTTCCTCGGCCGACGCCGCGGCGGGCAGGTAGACGCGCCAGCCTCGGCCGCTTCCGGTGCGCTGCTCGCGCGGCACGACGCGGGTGGCGACGGCCATCAGCACTTCGCGCGCATTCGATGCGGCGGCGCTGTTGGCGAACGGGCCGACGCTGTAGCAGCGCGCGGTTGCGATTGCAGGCGGCGCAGGCGCGGTGGCGGCCGACGCGACGGGGGGCGTTGCCGCCGGTGAAGTCGGCGCCGGCGCGGCGGATGTCGTCGCGGTAGGCGCCGTCGCCTTCACCGTCTCGCTCGCCAGTTGCAGGCGCGCCACGCCCGCCGGCGGCACGAACGCGGGCGCGGGGGCCGGCGGCGCGCGCAGCGCCCACCAGGCGGCCACACCGAGATTGAGCACCAGCAGCAGGACGACCAGGGCGCGAGCGAGCATGGGGCGATTCTAAGCGGCGGTTTCGACCCAGGCCCAGCGGGCGAGGCCTTCCAGCACCAGCGTTGCGACTTCGGTCGCGTTCGGCAGGTGGCGGGCCAGCGCGTCCGATCCGCCGCCGTGCAGCAGGACCGGCGGCGCCTGACCGAGGCGGTCGGTCGCGACGCGCAGGCTGTGCTCGATCAGGGCCACGCCCGCGCCGTCGCAACCGGACACCAGCGCATCCTCGGTGTCGCTCGCGAAGTCCTCGTATGCGCCGCCGGTTTCCGGCAATTGCGGCGCACGCGCGTGCAGCGCTTCGCGCATCAGCGTCGGCGACGGCGCGATGCGACCGCCGAGATGGCGGCCGTCCGCGTCGACCAGATCGATCGTGAGCGCCGTCCCCACGCCGCACACCAGCGCCGCACCGCGAACGCGGGCGCGCGCGCCCAGCAGCGCGAGGAAGCGATCCACGCCGAGCTTGCGCGGATCGGCGTAGGCGATGCGCAGCTCGTCGAAACGAGGCTGTGTCCGCGCGATGGAAATGCGCCCGCAGCGCGCGGCCAACGCGTCGAGCACCGCGACCCGAAGGCCCTGCTGCGCGACGCTCGCCAGGTACGCGACGTCGATGCGCGCGGGCAGGTGCAACGCCATCGCGGCGGCGATGTCCTCTTCGCGATGCGGCAGCGCGATGGCGTCGCCGATGCGGCCGTCCGCATGCAGGGGGGCGCATTTCAGCCGCGTGTTGCCGAGGTCGAACAGCCACGCGCTCATGCCGCCGCTCCGCTGCGCACGCTGACTTCGCCGGAATGGAAGCTGCGCTCCTCGCCGCCGGCCAGGCGCACGCGCAGCGCGCCGTCGTCGGCGAGTCCCAGCGCGATGCCGTGCAGTTCGCCCGATGGCGTGTGCAGGGTGACGCGACGTTCGGTGAGCACATCGAGCGCGGCGTAGCGTTCGCGGAAGGGCGCCAGCCCCTCGGCGTCGAATTCGTCCAGCGCCGGCAACAACCGCGCGAGGACGGCGGCGGCGAGGCGGTTACGGTCCGGCGGTGCATCCGAAAGGCCGGCCAGATCGCACCAGGGTTGGTCGATGCCGGCGGCGATTGCCGCCGGCATGCGCACGTTGATGCCCATGCCGATCACCGCGCGCACCGGTCCGGCGTGTTCGCCACCGCCTTCGACCAGTATTCCGCCGAGCTTGCGCAGCGTACCGTCCTGCGCGGGGACGACGAGGTCGTTGGGCCATTTCAACGCGACGCCGAAGCCGGCTTCGCGCAGTGCTTCGGCCGCCGCGACGCCGGCCACCAGACTGAGCCCACCCAGCCGCGCCAGCCCGCCGCCGAACTGGCGCGACACAGAGAGGTACAGGTGCGCGGCCAACGGCGAGGCCCAGGGGCGGCCCCGGCGTCCGCGCCCGCCGGTCTGGCGCTCCGCCAGCAGGACGTCGGCGCCTCGCGTCGGCACCGGACGACGCACCAGTTCGGTGTTGGTCGAGTCGATCGACCACGCGGTCTCGAGCAACGCCAACGCATCGCGGACCGGCGACGGCAACGCGGCGCGGATCGCCTCCGCGTCGAGCAGGTCCATCGGCGCCGCGAGTGCGTAGCCGCGCCCGGCCTGGGCCTGGATCGGGACGCCGGCCTCGCGCAGCGTTTCGATGCGCTTCCACACGGCGGCGCGGGTCTGCCCGCCTTCGCGGGCCAGGGCGTCGCCCGAGACCGGGCCGGCGATCAGGCGCTGGAGCAGTTCGCGATCGTTCATCGGCGGGTGCGCGCGCATTCGGCAGGAGCGACGGGCCTGACCGGGCGACGGCGGGCGCAGGAGCGGCGGGAAGGAAGCGACGTCATGCGCGGATTATGCGGGAGCCGCCTGCAACCGACGAACGGCGCCGGGCGCTCCGGGGCCCTCCCGAAAGGCGCTCGCGGCACACCGTGCGCGGGGATTCGGCGGGACGATGGCGGTGCGCGCCGAAGCGTTGCAACGCTTTGCTCCATCGGCGCATCGATAGGAGATGATGGCGTCGGCAAGGCGCCGTCCGGACCGACGACGTTGCCGGCCCGCCGGCAGGATCGCCTGAACACGGAGAGTTGTTGCAATGCGCCACCCGACCGCCCGGCCGACGTTTCTTTTTCGCGGTATAGTCCAGCCTTGCCCGGGGTCTGCCCCGGGTCCGTCCGAGGATTCCGCCATGTTCCGGATCTGCCTGTGCCTGCTGATCGTGGTCGCCAGTTCGACCGTGGCCGCGCGCGAGATCAAGCTCAGCTCCGCCAACAGCGGCAGCTGCCCGGAGGCGTCCTCGATCGCACGCGAAAGCGTGCGGGCGACCCCGCGCGCGAGCGCACCGGTGCGCGACGTCAAGCCGGCCCGTCCGAGCGTCCACAGCGATGCCGGCTCCAGCGCCGGCCGCATGCAGTCGCCGCGCTGGCACAGCTTCCTGCCGGGCATGTTCCGCTGATTCCTGCGCGGGCGTCGTGATTTGCTGAGCTTCTTCCGGCGCCTGCGGCTCTCGCCCGCACCGATCCCCGACGATTCCTGGCACGCCGCGCGCGATTTCGTGCCGTGGCTGCACGCGCTCGACGGCGCACGCGAGGCGCGACTGCGCGAGCTGGCCGCGCGCTTCCTGCACGAGAAAACCATCACGCCGATCGGCGAGCTCGCGCTCGACGACGCGCAACGCGTCAGCCTCGCCGCGCTGTGCTGCCTGCCGCTGCTGGAGTTCGGCGCCGAAGGCCTGCGCGGCTGGTCGCAGCTGATCGTCTACCCCGACGCGTTCCGCGTGAACCGCACGCACGTCGATGCGGCCGGCGTGCTGCACGAGTGGCAGGACGAGCTGATCGGCGAGGCGTGGGAAATGGGGCCGGTGATCCTGTCGTGGGCGGACATCGTGGCCGACTGCGAAGATCCGCGCGCCGGCTTCTGCGTCGCCGCGCACGAGATGGCGCACAAGATCGACGTGCTCGACGGCGCGCTCGACGGCACGCCGCCGTTGCCGCGTCCGTGGCAGAAGGAATGGGCGCGCGATTTCCAGGTCGCGTACGACAGGCTCGCGAAACAGGTGGATCGTGGCCGCGAAACCGCGATCGACGGGTATGCCGCCGAAGCGCCGGAGGAGTTCTTCGCCGTCGTCACCGAGTACCACTTCAGCGACCCGCGCACGTTGCGTGCGGAAATGCCGCAGGTCGCGGCGCATCTGGAGCGTTTCTACGGGCCGTCGCCGTTCGGGTAGAAGACCGGTCGCTCCTTGATGTCATTCCCGCGAAGGCGGGAATCCGTCTCCCCACACTGCTCCGCCTTCGAAGGCGGTGATGCACGCTTGCATGGCTCCCCGCCTTGGTGGGGATGACGGCATGAGGCGGGGCTTACAGCCCCGGCGGCAGCACCACCTCGAAATGCGCCCCGCCCAGTTCGGCCGAGCGGCTGACATCGAGCGTGCCGCGATAGCTGCGCACCACGTCCTGCACGGTCGCAAGGCCGATGCCGTGGCCCTGCACGCGCTCGTCGCCGCGCACGCCGCGCTGCAGGACCATGTCGATCTTGTCCTCCGGTACGCCGGGGCCGTCGTCGTCCACCGCGAGCAGCAAACCCGGGCGACGGTTCGGTGCGATCTCGCCTTCCTTCACCGTCAGCAGCACGCGCGAGCGCGCCCACTTGAAGGCGTTCTCGATCAGGTTTCCGAGCACTTCCTGCAGGTCGCCCGGCTCGCCGTAGAAGCGCGCGTCGGCGTCGATGTCGAACTCGCAGATCACGCCCTTCGATGCGTAGATCTTCTCCAGGCTGCGCACGATCTGGTCGGCGTACGGCTCGATCTCCAAGGGCGCTGCGAACAGCACGTGGCCCGAACGCGCGGCGCGCGCGAGCTGGTACGACACCAGGTCGCTCATGCGTCGCACCTGCAGGTCGATTTCCTCGCGCAGTTCCTGCACGGGCACGTCCTCGCCGCTGCGCGCACGCAGCACGGCGAGCGGCGTTTTCAGGCTGTGCGCGAGATCGGCGAGCGTGTTGCGCTGGCGGTCGAGGTTCTCGCGCTCGCTCTCGATGAAGGCGTTGATGCTCTCGGTAAGCGGTTCCAGTTCGCGCGGATGGCGTCCGCTCATGCGCGAGGCGAGACCGCGCTGCACGCGCTTGAGTTCATCGACCACGCGCTTGAGCGGTCGCAGGCTCCAGCGCAGGATCACCGCCTGCAAGAGCAGCAGGATCAGGCCGGCGCCGCCGAGGTATCGCCACAGCGCCTGCCGGAACACGCTGACCTGCCGGCTCAGCGCGGTCGTGTCTTCCAGCACGTAGATCGTGTACGGGAATTCGGCGCGCGCGTCGTCGCTGCCGGCGCTCCAGATCAGGCCGCGGCCATAGCGATAGGCTTCGCCGGCCTCGCCGCTGATCTCGGTGATGGGCAGCGCGCGCTCGAAGATTTCCTGGTTCGGATCGAGCATCTTGCCCGCCGGCAGGATCGGCCCCTGCGCCGAGGTCGAATCCCAATGCCCGTTGGGCAGCACGACTTCCGCGTAGAGGCCGCTGCCGGGGCGTTCGAGGCGCGGGTCGACGGTTTCGTACGGCGGAATGAACTCGCCGTTGCGGGCGAACTCGCCGCCGGCGACGTAGGCCAGCGCGAGGCTGCGCAGGCGCTGGCGCATGTTGCTCTCGGCCGTTTCCAGGAACGCGCGGTCGAGCGCGTAGCCGGCGAGCGCGAGGAACGCGACCAGGCCCAGGCTCGCCGCCAGCAACTGGCGCGCCTGGAGCGAGCGCGGCTGGCCCCAGCTCACTTGCGGCGGGCGGCGTGGCATGGGGCGAAGTCGGAAACGGGCGACGGCATCGCCGCCAAGGGTACCCAGCGCGCCATGCGTTGACGATGACTCGCCGACGCCCGGCGCTGCTGGCTCATCGAAACCGTGCGCTGGTGCTTAGTCTCCGCTGCGCGCGATGGCGAAGCGGTAGCCACGGCCGCGCACGGTCTCGATCGGCTTGAGCGAACCGTCCGGATCGAGCTTCTTGCGCAGGCGGCCGATGAAGACTTCCAGCACGTTCGAGTCGCGGTCGAAGTCCTGCTGGTAGATGTGCTCGGTGAGGTCGGCCTTCGAGACCAGTTCGCCGGCGTGCATCATCAGGTACTCGAGCACCTTGTACTCGTAGCTGGTCAGGTCGACGTTGCTGCCGTTGACGCTCACCGTCTGCGCGGCGAGGTCGAGCACGACCGGGCCGCATTCCAGCGTCGGCTTGCTCCACCCGGCGGCGCGGCGGACCAGCGCGTTGAGGCGGGCGAGCAGCTCCTCGATGTGGAACGGCTTGACCAGGTAATCGTCGGCGCCCTGCTTGAGGCCCTCCACCTTGTCCTGCCAGCTGGAGCGGGCGGTGAGGATCAGCACGGGGAACTTCTTGCCTTCGTCGCGCAGGGCCTTGATCAGCTCCATGCCCGACATCTTCGGCAGGCCCAGGTCGATGATGCCGAGGTCGAACGGGACTTCACGGCCCATGTAGAGGCCTTCCTCGCCGTCCTGGGCGGCATCCACCGCGAACCCTTCCCGCTTCAGGCGGGCGGCCAGGGTTTCGCGCAGCGGAGCTTCGTCTTCGACCAGCAGAATTCGCATGTGGACTCCAATGTCTGTCGTTCTGTCTAGGCCGCTACCCCGGCGGGCCCCCGAGAGCGTGGCGGGTCAGTCGTCGTCGCGGCGTGTACGGTTTTCCTGCTGCTGGCGGTCGCGGGACTGCGGATCGTCCATGTAGATGCGAACCCGCCCGCTCGAATCGACCACCTTCACGCGGTTGACGTCGCGGCCGTCGTAGGGGACCCGCTCGGCGCTCAGGACCTGACCGCCGGTGCGGCGTTCGACCCGGCGCACCGAGTCCGACAGGGCCTGGCGGTCGCTGGCGCGGCCGTGCCCCCGATCGCCGCGGTCACCCCGATGCGGACCGCCGCGATCCTGTGCCGACACGGCGCCGGCCAGCGCGAGCAGCGCGGCGAGCAGGGCGAGTGGCAACGGTCGGAAAGACGGCATCTTCATCGAGACTGGGCACACGAACGGGGCAATATCGCACGACCGTGCGACAGTGTGCATTCTTGAAACGATGCGGTGAATCCGGTCTGAACTTTTCTGCTTGCCAACGGCGATCATTCAGACCTTGGCTCGGAGGCAGCCGATTTCGGGCCGGAGGCTAGAAAATCTCGGCGATGCAGCACCGCAGCGAGCCGCCGCCCGCTTCGATGGCATCCAGCTCGACCGCCCGCACCTGGAACCCGGCCGCCGCGAGCAACTGGCGATTCCGCGGATCGAGCGCGGCATCGGCGCGGGCGCTCATCCAGACCGTGTCCGCAGACAGGGCGATGGCATTGCCGGCGAAGGCGGCGTGTTCGGCCTGCGAGAGCACCACGGCGTTGGGCGCGTAGAAATCGGCGATGCCCTGCGCCACCGCTGGATCGGCGAAGCCGCGGGGGCTCACGATCGCCGCCCTTCCCGCCAGCACCGCGAGCACGACGTTGGCGTGGTACTCGCCCGGCGCGAGGTCGAACATCAGCGTCGCGCGCAGGCCGAACGCTTCGTGCATCAGCCGAGCGCCCTCCTCGTCGCAGCGTTCGGACAGGCCGCACAGGCCGAGCCCACGGGCGCGGTCGATCACCAGCGAGCCGGTGAGTTCGCACGGGTGCGGCTGCCCAGACAGGTCGATCTCCGCGTAATCCAGCACGCCGCCAAGGAAACCACGGATGTCGGCGCGGCCGGCCTCACGCTGGCGCACCGCATGGCGCATGCGCGCGACCACGTAACGTCCGCGCGCGGTGGCGAAGACGTTGTTGGGGAACACCGCATCGGGCGTGTCGGCGTCGCCGGGGAAGCACAATGTCGGCAGCACCTGCGACATCGCGCGATGCAGCGCGCGATGCTGGGTGAGCGCGCATTCGGCATCGAAGCACGACGCCTGCGCCATGTAGCGGTTGTCCTGCGCGGACTGCTCGGCCAGGCAGAAGCCTTCCGGCGCGACCAGGAATGCCGCCTGCGCCGTCGCCGGGCCGAAGTCGTGCGACAGGGTGCGCGCATGCGCGAAGAACGCGGCGGAATCGCGCGTGATCATGCGGCGTCCACGCGCTCGCCGGCGAAGGATCCGGTCACCGCCAGCGCGTGTTCGATCAGCGACCAGCCCGCGCCCGGCTTGTGCGCGCCCTCGCTGAGCACCTGCCGGAACGCGCGTCCGCCGCGTTCGCCGGCGAACAACCCGAGCAGATGGCGCGTGATGTGCTTGAGGTACACGCCGCGCGCAATCTGGTCCTCGATGTAGGGACGCAGCGCGCGCAGCAGTTCGCCGCGCGTGCGCGGGTCACCGCCGAACCAGGCGACATCGAGGCGATGCAGCAGGTACGGATCGTGGTATGCCGCGCGCCCCAGCATCGCGCCGTCGGTGTGCGCGAGGTGCGCGGTGGCTTCTTCCTGCGTGGCGATGCCGCCGTTCACGACGATCTGCAACTCCGGCCGCTCGCGCTTGAGCCGATACGCCCAGTCGTAACGCAGCGGCGGCACTTCGCGGTTTTCCTTCGGCGAAAGTCCCTGCAGCCACGCGTTGCGCGCGTGGATCACGAACATGCCGCAGCCCGCCTTCGCGACGGTGTCGATGAAGGCGAAGAAGCGGTCCCAGTCGTGATCGTCGTCGACGCCGAGGCGGCACTTCACCGTCACCGGCACGTCGCAGCTTTCGACCATCGCCGCGACGCTTTCGGCGACCAGCTGCGGCTCGCGCATCAGGCACGCGCCGAAGCGCCCGGCCTGCACGCGATCGGACGGGCAGCCGCAGTTGAGGTTGATCTCGTCGAAGCCGTGCTGCGCGCCGATCCTCGCCGCCTGCGCGAGCAGCTCCGGCTCGCTGCCGCCGAGCTGCAGCGCCACCGGATGCTCCACCGGATCCATCGCCAGCAGGCGCGCACGATCGCCGTGGATCACCGCGTTGGCATGCACCATCTCCGTGTACAGCCGTGCGTGCGGCGCGAGCAGGCGGTGGAAGACACGGCAGTGCGTGTCGGTCCAGTCCATCATCGGCGCAACGGAGAGGCGGATCTGGGCGGGGGGCGGGACAAGGCCTTTCATGCGGGCATTATCCGTTACCCGGGTGCGTTCACGTCACGCCGGCGCGGGGCCGTCCGGTTCCCACACCATGTACACGTCCGCGCGCGCGTAGTGCGAACCGGGGCGCGGCGCGGGGTGATGGCGGAAGCCGACGCTTTCGTACAACGCCAGCGCGGGACCGAGCTTGCGGTTGGATTCGAGGAAGAGTTCGCGACCGCCGAGCGCGCGGAACAGGTCGAGCGCGCCCAGCATCAGCCTGCGGCCGACGCCGCCGCCGCGCACGTCCGGCGCCACCACCATCTTGGTGAGTTCGTACACGCCGTCGGATTCGCGCTTGAGCGCGACGGTGCCGATGGCGCGGTCGTCCCCGTCGACGGCGAACAGCACGTGGCCGCCGTGGGCGAGGATGTGGGTTTCCGGATCGCCCAGCACTTCACGGTCGATCGGCTCGACCGTGAACCAGCGTTCGAGCCATTCCAGGTTGAGTCGGGCGAAGTCCTCGCGCCAGCACGGCGCGTAATCGACGATGCGGATGGTGGGGGCGTTCATGCCGCCATGATAGGCGCCGCCGCGCCCCAAACGCATGCGGCGGCCGAAGCCGCCGCATGGAACGCAACACGGGCCGGACTCAGCCCTTGTTCGGGCCGCCCTTCTGCTTCCCGTCGGACTTGCCGTTGCCTTTGCCCTTCGGAGTGCCGCCGGCCTTGTCGTTTCCCTTGTTGCTGCCGGCGTCCTTGTTGCCGGCCGCCTTCGTCTTGCCCGAAGACGCAGCGCCCTTGTTCGAGGGTCCCTTGTCCGAGGACTTCGACGCTCCCCCGCCCTGCTTCGCCCTGGCCGGTTCGCGCGGCCGGCCGGGGAAATCGCGCGCGAGGTCGGCATCGAGCGTGATGCTGCGACCCCAGCGGTCGTAACTCGGGACGAAGCCCTTCTTCAGCCGGTGGAATTCCGCCGAACCCGGTTTGATGCCGAGGTTCTTCGCGACCGCGCCCCAGCCGAGCCCGTGGTCGCGCTCCCACACGTCGGCGACGTAGCGGCACGGGCGGCCCAGCACGGAGGCGATCGCGCAGGCGAAGTACACGTCGCCCGGCGCCCAGCGGCGATCCACCAGCAGTTCGCTGACCAGATCGCGCGGCGCGCCGTAGTAACGCACCATCTCGTCCACGAACGGATCGCGGTAACGCGTGCCGTAGCGGTTCATGTCCGACAGCCAGGTATCGACCCAGACGTCGCCCGAGCGCGGATTCCAGCCGAAGGTGTAGTCCTGCGCCGAGGCCGAGCCCCAGCCGAGCGTCGCCGCGGCGGCCACCAGCACCGCGCCGAGTCGTGCACGCCACGTCATCGCCATGTCCAAGCTCCTCTCGTCGTCGAAGGGACGCCACGAAGGCATCCCCTTATGGTCCACGCCCATGATCAGTCACCGCGCCAGCGGCGCTCGTAACGGTCGCGATAGTCGCGATGGTAACGGCGGTCGTCCCAGCGGCGGTCGTGGTGGTAGTAGCCGCGATCGTAGCGACGGTCGTAGCGCGCGTCGTAGTAATGGGTGGTGCACTTGCCGTGCTTGTTGCAGCGCCCGCGCGGGGAATTCCAGTATCCGTACGCGTTGCCGTACGGCGGGCCGGCGCGGTATACGCGGCGGTAGTAGTTCGGACGGCCGCGGTAGTCGTGCACGACGACCAGGCGGTCGCGATAGCCGCGGTCGTAGCGATAGTACGGATAGCCGCCGTGATAGATCACGTCGGCGACGTCCACCACGACACGCGCCCAGTCGTCGCCGGCGCGCGCCGGTGCCGGCGCGGTCGCGGCGACGGCGCCCAGTCCTGCGGCCAGCACCATCGGGGCGAACCATCGGGTCAGGACGGTGGCCATTGTCTGCGCTCCTCGATGCCCGCACCCCGCGGGCCTTGCGGCCACGATGCGGCTGGCGCGGTGAACGCCTTTTTAATCCGGCCGGGCCGCCCCGCGTGCGCTCAGCCGCGGTTGGGGAACGTGTTCAAGCCGCGCGGGCGGCGAGGTCGCGCACCGCGCCGGGCAGTTCGTGCGCGCTGGCGATGCGGCGCAGGCGCGGCGCGTCGTCGGCGACGTCGGCTTCGTTCTCGTGGCCCCAGGTGGTGTGGTACGGCACGTGGATGCCCCACCCGCCCAGTTCCAGGACCGGCGCGATGTCCGAACGCAGCGAGTTGCCGACCATGACGAAGCGCTCGGCCGGCAGTTCGAATTCGTCCAGCAGCCGCGCGTACGTCGCCGCATCCTTCTCGCTGACGATCTCGATGCGCCGGAACAGATCGGCGAACCCGCACTGGCGCACCTTCGCTTCCTGGTGGAACAGGTCGCCCTTGGTGATCAGCACCACGTCGAAGTCCGCGGCAATGGCTTCCACCGCCTCGCGCACGCCCGGCAGCAGTTCGACCGGATGGCGCAGCAGCGCCTTGCCGAGTTCGACGATGCGATGCACGTCGCGCGCCTCGATGCGCTGCGCGGTGATGTCCACCGCCGCTTCGATCATCGACAGCACCATGCCCTTCACGCCATAGCCGAACAGCGCGATGTTGCGCTTCTCGACTTCGTACAGGCGCTCCTGCACGCGCGCGTCGCGCAGGTCCACGTAGGTGCCGACGATGCGTTCGAATTCGAGCTGGGCGTCGTCGAAATAGTCCTGGCTGCGCCAGAGGGTGTCGTCGGCGTCGAAGCCGATCAGCTGGATGGCGGTCATGCGGGCAGTTTAATGGAGGCGGATGTCGCGCGGCCCGGCGTGACGATGGCGGTTGCGGCATTCGCACGACACGAGCAAAGACAAGGGCGGCCGGAGCCGCCCTTGTTCCGTGTCCAACCAATGCGCGAGTTGGACGGATCGACCGCAACGGCGCCTTACTTGCCGCCGCTGTTGCCCGCCGCGCCGCCCTGCGCCTTGGCGACGTAGGCCTTGTATTCGTCGGCGGTCAGCGCGCCATCGGCGTCGGCGTCGGCCTGGTCGAAGACCTGGCTCAGCGCCGGCACGCTGGAGGCTTCGGACTTGCTCAGCGAGCCGTTCTTGTCGGTGTCGACGTCAGACCAGCTCTTCTTGCCCGAGCTGCTGCCCTGCGCCGCGCTCGTATCCGACGCACCGGCGGCGCCGGCCTGGTCGGACGAGGTGGTCGGATCCTGCGGCTGCGGCGAAGCGGTCTGCGCGAACGCGAGCGGCGCCGCGAGGAAGGCGGCCAGTGCGGCGGCGGCGAGCAGCGGCTTGCGGTTCTGGATGGTCATGCGATGTCTCCTGGAGGGAAGGAAGTTCTGCGCGTGCTTGCCCGAGGCGTGCCGCACGGATCGACCTTGACGTGTCCGCGATGAACGAGCGCGCGTGCCCGGCCGTTAAGGCAACGTTGCCTTAACCATTCGAGCGTGCGTGGAGGCTAGGAAGGCGCCTCGGTCGTGATGTCCGACACGCTCGAGCGTGACCTGCGCCGCAGTTATCGCGCGCCCCGCACGCGTCTGGCGGCTGAACGGAACACAACCTTCACCGCGCCACAGGTCAACGCCTCCCCTGCTGGCGCGTTGACCGCGTCCTTCAGGCCTCGTCCTCGCGATCGACGCTGACGTCGAGTTCGCCGTCCCCGTCCACGCGCACGCGCACGCGCACCACCATCGGACGGCAGCACACGTGGCAGTCCTCGACGTACGACTGCGCGCCCGCGGAATCGTCGACGAACAGCGTCAGCGGCTCGCCGCAGTAGGGGCACGTCACGTCGACCGGAGGCAGCACGTCACTTCGCCTTCGGCAGCGCCTCGTCCGGTGCGAGCGTCAGCACGATGTCGACCGGCGTGCCGGGGTTGTGGCTGCGCAGGTGCAGCTCGCTTGCGTCCAGGCGAAGAATGTCGGTGGGATACGCCTGCCCTTCCTCGACCATCGTCAGCTGGCCGTTCTCGAAGCGCCACTCGCCGCGCATCGGCGTGCCGTTCGGCGAATCGATCACGAGCGTTCCGTCCGACAGGAACGCGTACACCGTGTCGGGTTCCACCGCGCTCGACGACTTGACGCGCCATACCTTATCGGTGAACGCCGCCGGCGTGACGGCCGGCGCTGCGGGCGCCGCGGCTTCCCCTGGTGCGGGCTGGTCGGTCGAACGGGCCGGTTGCTGCGAGGTGTCGGCGGTGACCTGCGGCGTGTCGGCGACGGGCCGCGCCTGTTCCGACGTCGAGGGCGCCTGGCAGGCCGCCAGCACGCACGCGGCGATCGCGCCGCACAGTACGGAAGAACGCGCGGAAAGACGCATGGTTCGGCACCCGTGTCGGTAGGTGCGCGCACCTTATCACCGCGCGCGCGAGACCCGCGTTCATCACGTCCCAATAACCGCGGCGCGGCAAAGCTGCGGGCATCCATACCGTGCGCCGGCAGCACGGATGAGGGAGGCTCCGATGAAAGTCCGCCACGTATTCAGCACGCCCGATCTCGACACCGCGCAGGCCGTGATGAACGCCGCGCGCAGCGCCGGCGTGCACGACGACGACATCCTGCTCGTCGCGCGTTCGGACATCGAACTGGAGGAGATCCCCAACGAACTGAAGGAAGCCGACACCGACCTGATGCCCGCCGCCCTGCGCGGTGCAGGCTACGGCGGCGCGGCGGGCCTGCTCGCGGGGTTGGCGGCGATCGTGATCACGCCGATCGGCCTGACGCTCGCCGGCGCAGCCGCCGCGGCGGTGGCCGGCGCGCTGGTGGGATCGTGGGCCTCGGCGCTGGTGGGTTCGTCGCTGCCGGACCCGATCCGCCGCAAGTTCGATGCGGAAATCCAGGAGGGCCGCATTCTCGTCGTGCTCGACGGCGACAAGGATTTCCTCGACCGCACCGAAACGCAGATCGTCGCCGCCGGCGGCACGCATCTTCCCTACGAGTCGACCAAGGCGATGGCGTAAGCACGTTACGGCGAGGCGAGCGCGCCGCTGCGCGACTTGGCCGAAGGTTTCTCCAGCGCGGCGCGATAGCGCCCATGCAAGGCCTGCACCTTCGCGACGTACGCCTGCGTTTCCGCGTAAGGCGGCACGCCGCCATAACGCGCGACCGTCCCGATACCCGCGTTGTAGGCCGCCGCGACCAGCGTCATGTCGTTGCGATAGCGGCGCATCAGCGCGCGCAGGTGACGCGCGCCGGCCATGATCGATTCGTCCTGCGAGAACGGGTCGGCGACGCCGTACTCGCGGCTGGTATCGGGCATCAACTGCATCACGCCCTGCGCGCCTTTCGACGAAACGGCTGCGGCGTCGTAATCGCTCTCCGCGTGCGCGATCGCACGCAGCCAGGCCTCGTCCACGCCCGTCGCCTTCGCCGCGGCGCGGAACTGCTTCGGGTAGCGATCCAGCTTCGGCGGACCGACGCGCCCGAGGCCTGCATGCGCGGGCTCGCCCGGCGGCGCCGGCACGGTGAACGACAGCACTTTCACCGCGCCCGGCAGCTTGCGCGTGCCGTACACCGGCTTGCCGTCCTGCATGCGTTCGTACAGCACGCCGCTCACCGCTTCGCCGGTGCCGAACAGGTTCGTCACGCTCGCGGCGTTGTCGTCGATGTGCTTGGCCGTGCAACGCGAGCCGGGCTCCGGCGCGGTCGACAGACTGACGGTGCCATCGCGCACGCAGCGGTATACGGTGCGTGCTTCCACGCTGCCGGCGATCAGGAGCGCCAGTGCGAAGAGCGCGACGGCGGAACGGGAGCGGACCATCCCGCGGATTCTAGGCAGCGCACCCGAACGCGAATGCAACGAAGCCGTGCCGTCCGTCGGCCGGGACCGCACGCCCACAGGCTCGCGGACGCGAATTGACCCAGGTCAAAAAGGCCCCGGACCGGCGCCGATAGGCTCCGCGCATGCCCATCGCGCCGCCCTTTCCCACCGAACTGCTGCGCCGCTACGACCGGCCCGGCCCGCGCTACACCTCCTATCCCACGGCGCCCCAGTTCAGCGCGGATTTCGGCGCGCAGCAGCTGCGCGACGCGGCCCTGGGCAGCAACGGCGATCCGATTCCCCGCCGCCTCTCGCTCTATGTGCACGTGCCGTTCTGCGCGCGTCCGTGTTTCTACTGCGGTTGCAACCGCGTGATCACGCGCGACCGCGCGCGCAGCGAGCCCTACCGCACGCGACTGGCGCGCGAGATCGGGATGATGTCCGGCCTGTTCGATCCCGACCGCGAAGTCGTGCAGTTGCACTTCGGCGGAGGCACGCCGAACTTCTTCACGCCCGCGCAGCTGCGCGCGACCGTGCAGGACCTGCGCGACCATTTCCGCTTCAGCACTGCTGCCAATCGCGACATCTCGATCGAGCTCGATCCGCGCGAACTCACACCGGACGATGTTGCCGGACTCGCCGACGCCGGCTTCAACCGCGCGAGCCTGGGCGTGCAGGATTTCGACCCCGACGTGCAGCGCGCGGTGAATCGCGGGCAGGACGTCGACGCGACGCTGGCGATCATCGACGCGTGCCGCACGCACGGCATGCGCTCGGTCAACGTCGACCTGATCTATGGATTGCCGTTGCAGACGCTGGATGGCTTCGCACGCACGCTCGACATCGTGGTCGCCGCGCGCCCGCATCGCCTGGCGGTCTACAGCTACGCGCACCTGCCGGAACTGTTCAAGCCGCAACGGCAGATCCGCGCCGAGGACCTGCCGTCGAGCGAACTCAAGCTGGAACTGCTGCGACTGGCGATCGAACGGCTCACCGCCGCCGGTTATGTGTACATCGGCATGGACCACTTCGCGCTGCCCGACGACGAGCTCGCGCTCGCGCAGGCGCGCGGCGGCCTGCATCGGAATTTCATGGGGTACACCACGCATGCCGACTGCGATCTTGTCGGCTTCGGCGTGAGCGCGATCAGCCGCATCGGCGACAGCTACAGCCAGAATCCGCGCGAACTGCCGGCGTGGGAGGAGGCGATCGACGCGCCGCGCCTGCCGGTGTGGCGCGGGTTGCGCCTGACCGACGACGACCAGCTGCGCGCGGACGTGATCCAGCGCCTGATGTGCCAGGGCGAAATAGCCATCGGCGCGATCGAGCGCGCGCACGGGATCGACTTCACGCACCACTTCGCCGACGCGCTTGCCCGCCTGCAGCCCCTGCAGGACGACGGGCTGGTCTGGATCGAGCCCGAACGCATCGTCGCCACGCGCGAGGGGCGGTTGCTGTTGCGGGTGATCGCGATGTGCTTCGACGCGTACCTCCGGCAGCCGCAGGCGGCGCCGGCGCGCTATTCGCGGACGGTCTAGGCGCGGGCGAGTCAACGCCGCCAGGCGGAAGCCGCAGCCCGGGGTCGCCCTCGCGGCAGCTGCGACTTCCATCGCGACAAGCCCTTCTGGGCGGTCGTACCCATCTGGTCCTGATCCCCGCGCGGTACTGCGCGCCCCCCCGTCCAACCGCCCCCCGGAACCCTGAACGGGCTCAGCCGCCGAACGGTCGGCCGGCCCCGTCCGGTTGCGCTTGAATGCCGTAGCCGACGCTTTGATCGAAATCAAGCGCGGCGCATGAACGGGTTCCTAACATGCCGCGACCCCGGCCCTGCCGCTCGGGAGTGTCCATCATGCATACCCAACCAGAAACCTATAACGACAAGATCGTGCGCCAGTTCACCGCGATGACGGTGGTCTGGGGCATCGTCGGCATGGCGGTCGGCGTGTTCATCGCCGCCCAGCTGTATTGGCCGGCGCTCAACTTCGACATCCCGTGGCTGAGCTACGGCCGGTTGCGGCCGTTGCACACCAACGCGGTGATCTTCGCCTTCGGCGGCTGCGCGCTGATCGCCACCAGCTACCACATCGTGCAGCGCACCTGCCATGTGCGGCTGGCGTTCGACAAGCTGGCGGCCTTCACCTTCTGGGGCTGGCAGGCGGTCATCGTGGCGGCGGCGATCACGCTGCCGATGGGCCTCACGCAAGGCAAGGAATACGCCGAGCTGGAATGGCCGATCGACATCCTGATCACCCTGGTGTGGGTGGCCTACGCGGTGGTGTTCTTCGGCACGATCGTGAAGCGCCGCGTCAAGCACATCTACGTCGCCAACTGGTTCTACGGCGCCTTCATCATCACCATCGCGCTGCTGCACATCGTCAACAACATGGCGATGCCGGCCGGCTGGGGCAAGTCGTACTCGCTCTACACCGGCGCGGTCGACGCGATGGCGCAGTGGTGGTACGGGCACAACGCGGTGGGCTTCTTCCTGACCGCGGGCTTCCTCGGGATGATGTACTACTTCGTCCCGAAGCAGGCCAATCGCCCGGTGTATTCGTACCGGCTGTCGATCGTGCACTTCTGGGCGCTGATCGCCGTGTACATGTGGGCCGGCCCGCACCACCTGCAGTACACCGCGCTGCCGGACTGGGCGCAGTCGCTGGGCATGGTGTTCTCGCTGGTGCTGCTGGCGCCCAGCTGGGGCGGCGCGATCAACGGCATCCTCACGCTCTCCGGCGCGTGGGACAAGCTGCGCACCGATCCGATCCTGAAGTTCCTCATCGTGGCGGTGTCGTTCTACATGATCGCGACCTTCGAAGGTCCGATGATGTCGATCAAGACGGTCAACTCGCTGTCGCACTACACCGACTGGACCGTCGGCCACGTGCATGCCGGCGCGCTGGGCTGGGTGGCGATGATCTCCATCGGTGCGGTCTACGCGATGCTGCCGCGCCTGCTCGGCCAGACGCAGATGCATTCGGTGAAGGCGATCGACCTGCACTTCTGGCTGCACACCGTCGGCGTGGTGTTCTACATCGTCTCGATGTGGATCGCAGGCGTGATGCAGGGCCTGATGTGGCGCGCGACCAACGACGACGGCACGCTGACCTACAGCTTCGTCGAAGCGCTCAACGCCACCTATCCCTACTACCTGGGCCGGCTGCTCGGCGGCCTGATCGTGCTGAGCGGCATGGTCGTCATGGCCTGGAACGTCATCCGCACCTGGCAGCAGGCGCGCGAACTGGCACCCACGCCGGTGCTGCCGCCCGACGCCGCGAGCGCGCACGCCTGAGGTCGACGACATGAGCCATTCACACGAGAAAGTCGAAACCAACGTCGGCCTGATGGCGGTGCTGATCGCCGTCGCGGTCTCCTTCGGCGGGTTGGCGGAAATCGTTCCGCTGATGTACCAGGCCGAGGCGATCACGCCGCTCCCGGGCGTCAAGCCCTACCCCGCGCTCGAACTCGCCGGACGCGACGTCTACGTCCGCGAGGGCTGCTACAACTGCCATTCGCAGATGGTGCGCACGCTGCGCTTCGAAACCGAGCGGTACGGCCACTACTCGCTCGCCGGCGAGTCGGTCTACGACCGCCCGTTCCAGTGGGGTTCCAAGCGCACCGGGCCGGATCTGGCGCGCGTGGGCGGCCGGTATTCCGACGACTGGCACCGCGTGCACCTGATGAACCCGCGCGACGTCGTGCCCGAATCGAACATGCCCGGCTTCCCCTGGCTCGCCGGGGCGAAGGTCGACGGCGAACAGGTGCAGCAGCGCATGAAGGCGCTCAGGACCATCGGCGATCCGTACAGCGCCGAAGACGTCGCCGGCGCGCCGGCCGCGGTGGACGGCAAGACCGAACTCGATGCGGTCGTCGCCTACCTGCAGGGCCTGGGCCGCCACGCTCCGAGGGGAGGCTGACATGGTGTCCGGAATCGTCACGACCGTCCTGCTGGTGCTGTTCGTCGCCGGCTGGGTGTGGGCCTGGAGCCCGAAGCGCAAGAAGGAATTCGACGCGGCTGCACGCATGCCGCTCGATGAAGACCGGGAGACACGGCAATGACCACCGGCTGGTCGATCTATGTGATCGCGATCGTCGTGATCAATCTGTTTGGTTGCCTCTGGCTGATCTGGTGGACCGGCAAGCGCCGGCCGGGCGATCCCGCCCCCACCGACACCAGCCACGTGTGGGACGGCAACCTCACCGAATACAACAAGCCCATGCCGAAGTGGTGGGTGAACCTGTTCTACATCACCATCGTCTTCGCGGTGGGCTACCTGATCTGGTTCCCGGGCCTGGGCGCGTACGCAGGCATGAGCAGGTGGACCTCGGCGAAGGAGCAGGCGTCGGACAAGGCGCGCGACGACGCGAAGCTCGAAGCGGCCTTCGCGCCGTACGCGGGCAAGTCGATCGACACCATCGCGCGCGACCCGAAGGCCGTCGCGCTAGGTCGCTCGATCTTCAACAACACCTGCGCGACCTGCCACGGCTCCACCGCGCAGGGGGCGATCGGCTATCCCAACCTCACCGATCAGGTGTGGCATTGGGGCGGCACGCCGGATGACGTGCTGCATTCGGTGATGGAAGGCCGCGAAGGCGTGATGCCCGAATGGGGCAAGGTGCTTACCGGTATGGGCGGCGACAACGCGGTGGATTACGTGGTCGCTTACGTCCGCACGCTCTCCGACCCGGACAGCATGCAGAACAACTACATGGCCGCGCAGGGCAAGAGCCTCTACAACGGCGTGTGCATCGCGTGCCACGGCGTGGACGGCAAGGGCAACATCGCGATGGGCGCGCCCGACCTGACCGACGACTACTGGCTCTACGGCAATACCAGCGAAAGCCTGCGCCAGACGATCGAGCACGGCCGCCACGGCGTGATGCCCGCATGGCGCACCACGCTGGGCGAAACCCGTTCGCGCCTGGCCGCGGCCTACGTCTGGTCGCTCTCGCACCCCGACAAGCCCCCGGCCACCGCCACGCGCTGAACCTTCACGAGGTGAGCAAGCCGTCATGAGCCAGCCCACACCGCGCTTCGACCACCCGCCCCGACCGCTCTCGCAGCGGCTCGGGGCGATCCTCTGGCCGAGCTTCTTCGCCGCCTGCGTGGCGACGATGGTGTTCTTCGCCTTCGTCGATCCGATCGCGCTGCGCGACATGACCTTCCCGCACCTGCCGATGACACGCACGCTCGGGTACAGCCTGGGCTTTTTCATGTTCTGGCTGGCCACCGCCGGCTCCAGCGCCTTCACCTGGGTGCTGCTGCGCCCGGCCAGCCGCTTCAACGGGCCGCTGCGGCCCGAGTGACACCGACGAGTCGACGAAGAACCGCAATGAACAAGAAGATCGAGATCGACCTGCTCGACGACGGCGGCAACGCCCTGTACGTCAGCGAGCGGAAGATTTATCCGCGCAGCGTCAGCGGCACGTTCCAGACGTGGCGCAACGTCGCGGTCGTGGTGCTGCTGGGCATGTTCTACGTGTTCCCGTGGCTGCGCTGGGACGGGCGACAGGCGGTGCTGTTCGATCTGCCGGCGCGCAAGTTCTACGTGTTCGGGCTGAACTTCTGGCCGCAGGATTTCTTCCTGCTCGCGGTGCTGATGATCATCGCCGGCCTGTCGCTGTTCTTCTTCACCGCCATCGCCGGGCGCCTGTGGTGCGGCTATGCGTGCCCGCAGACGGTGTGGACGGAAGTGTTCCTGTGGATGGAGCGCTGGACCGAAGGCGACCGCAACGCGCGCATGAAGCTCGACGCGGCGCCGTGGAGCGGCGAGAAACTGCTGCGCAAGGGCGGCAAGCACGTGCTGTGGCTGCTGTTCGCGCTGTGGACCGGCTTCACGTTCGTGGGCTTCTTCACGCCGATCACGGAGCTGGCCGCGCGCGTGCCGTTCCTCGGCAATCCACCGGGCTGGGGCGGCTGGGAAACCTTCTGGGTGCTGTTCTACGCCCTGGCGACCTGGGGCAACGCGGGCTTCCTGCGCGAACAGGTCTGCAAGTACATGTGCCCGTATGCGCGCTTCCAGAGCGCGATGTTCGACCGCAACACGCTGATCATCGCCTACGACCCGATGCGCGGCGAACCGCGCGGCCCGCGCAAGCGCGGCCTGGCCAGCGTGCTCGAACGCGCGCGCGGCCTGCTCGATCCGGCCACCGCGTACGACTACGTGTTCCGCGCCGCGCGCCAGGGCAACGCGGTCGCGCTCGGCGCCGCCGGCACCACCGCGGTCACCGACGTGGGCCTGACCGCCGAACCGCTGCCGAAGTTCGCGCCGGAAGAACTCGGCGACTGCATCGACTGCACGATCTGCGTGCAGGTCTGCCCCACCGGCATCGACATCCGCAACGGCCTGCAATACGAGTGCATCGCCTGCGGCGCATGCATCGACGCCTGCGATTCGGTGATGCAGAAGATGGGCTACCCGAACGGCCTGATCCGCTATTCCACGCAGAACGCCATCGACGGCAGGCCCACGCGCGTGGCGCGCCCGCGCGTGCTGCTCTACGGCACGCTGCTGCTGGCGTTGTGCGTGGCGTGGGCGTGGGGCATCGGCCATCGCAGCCCACTGATCGCCGAGGTGCTGCGCGACCGCAACGCGCTGTACCGCGAGACCGCCGCGCAGCGCATCGAGAACACCTACACGCTCAAGCTCGTCAACAAGGACGTGGCGCCGCGCTCCTTCCGCATCCGCGTCGAAGCGCCGGCGGGCATCGAGCTTCGCGACGGCGTGCAGACCATCGACGCCGGCGCCGAGCAGGTGCTGAACCTGCCGCTGGTGCTGGCCGCGCCGTCGCACGTGCGCGGCAAGCAGGCGGTGACCTTCCATGTCGAACGCGTCGACGGCGCCGCAAGCGCGTCGGTCGAATCGACCTTCTTCGGACCGATGTGATGGGCATGGCCGCAAAAACCCGCAATCCCGTGATGTGGCTGGTGATCGGCCTGCCGGTGCTGTCGATCGTGGCCGGCGTCGGCCTGGTGGTGATCTCGGTGCGCAGCGGCGGCGGCGACGCGGTGATCGACACCGTGCAGCGCACCGCGCAGATCCAGACGACCGAACTCGGGCCGGACGAACGCGCGCAGTCGATGAAGCTCTCCGCCGTGATGCATGTCGATGCGAAGGGCCTCGAACTGCTGCCGGTCGGCGGCGCGTTCTCCAGCGGCGAGGTGCCGCGCGACGTGCCGCTGACGCTGGTGCTCTCGCATCCGAGCGACGCGACCCTGGACCGCAGCGTCGAACTTCGCCCGAGCGAACTGGGCTGGCACGCCGACCTCGCGCTGCCGCTCGATCACGACTGGCTGCTGCAACTCGCGCCTGCCGACACACGATGGCGTCTGCGCGGCCGGCTGATCGCCGGACAGGGCGCGGCGCATCTTGGTCCGGCGCTGCGCGACGAATGACGATGGACGCGGCGCTGCCACTGCGTGAAACGCACGCCGCCGGGCTCGGCCTCTGCCACCACTGCGGCGAGGCGCTCGCGCCCGATGCGATCCGCGACGGCGACCGCGCGTTCTGCTGCAACGGCTGCGCGGCGGCATCCTCGTGGATCCGCGAAGCCGCGCTCGGCGATTACTACGCGCTGCGCACCTCGCCCGCCGGCCGCGTTCAGGCCGACGCCGCCGACTTCGGCGCCTGGGATCGCGACGTCGTGCTCGCCGAACACAGCCGCATCGTGCCCGGCGGACGCGAGATCACCGTGCTCACCGACGCGATGCGCTGCGCCGCGTGCGCGTGGCTGATCGATCGCGCCCTGCGCCGCCAGCCGGGCGTGCTCGACGCCGGCGCGAATGCCGTCACCGGCCGCATCGTGGTGTCGTGGGATCCGCAGCGCGTCGCGCTGTCCACGCTGATGCAGCGCCTGTCCGCGCTCGGCTATCGCCCGTGGCTTGCGACCGGCGAAGCACGCGAACAGGCGCAGCGTCGCGAGCGCCGCCGCTGGCTGATGCGCCTGGGCGTGGCGGGCCTTGGCGCGATCCAGGCGATGATGTTCGCCGAGGCGCTGTACCTGGACACCACGCAGCAGATGCCGGTCGCCACGCGCGATTTCTTCCGCTGGATCACCTTCCTGGTGTCCACGCCGGTGGTGTTCTATTCGGGATGGCCGTTCCTGGAAGGCATGTGGCACGAACTGCGCGGCCGCCGCCTCGGCATGGACACGCTGATCGCCGGCTCCACGCTGCTCGCCTACATCGCAAGCCTCGTGGAAACCCTGCGCGGCGGCACCCACGTCTGGTACGACGCGGCGGTGATGTTCGTGCTGCTGTTGCTGGTGGCGCGCACGTTCGAACAGCGCGCGCGCGGCATCGCCAGCGCGCAGGTCGACGCGCTCGCGCGTGCGCGCCCCGCGCTCGCCGTGCGCGAGAAGGCCGACGGCGGCGCCGAACAGATTCCGCTGGGCGACATCGCCGTCGGCGACGTCCTGCGCGTCGCCGCCGGCGAAGCGGTACCCGCCGACGGCGTGCTGCTCGACGGCGCCGCATCGTTCGACGAAGCGCTGATCACCGGCGAATCCACCCCGGTGCGCCGCGACGCCGGCGAACCCGCGCTGGCGGGCAGCATCTGCCGCGAGCGGTCGGCGCGCCTGCGGGTGGTGCGCACCGGCAGCGACACGCGACTGTCGCAGCTCACCCGCCTGGTCGAACAGGCGCAGTCCACGCGCCCGCAGCTGGCGCGCGCGGCCGAACGCGTGGCCGGCGGCTTCGTCGTCGCGCTGCTGGTGTGCGCGGCGGGCACGTTCGCGTGGTGGCACGTGCACGATCCCGCGCGCGCACTGGAAATCACGCTCGCCCTGCTGGTGGTGAGCTGCCCGTGCGCACTGTCGCTGGCGATCCCGACCGCGCTGACCACCGCGCACGGCGCGCTCGCGCGGATCGGCGTGCTGGGCGTGCGTGAGGACGCGCTGTCGACGCTCGCCCGGGTCGATCGCGTCGTGCTCGACAAGACCGGCACGCTCAGCAACGGCCGGCCGGAACTGGATCGCGTCGCGACGTTCGGGCGCATCGACGCAGCGACGGCATTGTCGATCGTCGCGGCGCTCGAACGCGGCAGTGCGCATCCGCTCGCGCAGGCGTTCGCGCACGTCGACTCCGATCGCGTCGCGCACGGCGTGCACGCGGTGGCCGGTTGCGGCATCGAAGGCGACGTGGACGGCACGCGGTGGCGGCTTGGCCGCGCCGATTTCGCCGCCGCGCGCGCGGACGACGGCGCGCTGTGGCTCGGCGACGGCGCTCGCGGGTTCGCGCGCATCACCGTGCGCGAAACGATGCGGGAAGGCGCGCGCGAAGCCGTGGCCGCGCTGCGAAAAGCGGGCGTCGCGGTCGAACTGTGCAGCGGCGACGCGGGCGATCCCGTGGCGGGCTTCGCGCGGCAGGTCGGCATCGACGCGTTCCATGCGCGGCAGTCGCCCGAGCAGAAGCTCGAACGCGTGCGCCAGGCGCAGGCGCGCGGCGAGATCGTCGCAATGGTCGGCGACGGTCTGAACGACGCGCCCGTGCTCGCCGGCGCCGACGTGTCGCTGGCGATGGCCGAGGGCGCCGCGCTCGCGCAACGCGCGGCGGACTTCGTCGTGACCAGTCCGTCGCTGCTGCGCGTGCCGCAGGCGATCGTGCTGGCACGGCGCACGCAGCGCATCGTGCGGCAGAACCTCGCCTGGGCGCTGGGCTACAACGTGCTGGCGATCCCGCTCGCCGCGACCGGCCATGTCACGCCGTGGATCGCCGCGCTCGGCATGGCCGGTTCCTCGCTGCTGGTCACCCTCAACGCGCTGCGGCTGGGCCGGCGCGAACGCACTTCGCGGAGGACCGCATGAACATCCTGCTGCTGCTCGTCCCGATCAGCCTGGTACTGCTGGGCATCGCGATCGCTTCCTTCGTGTGGGCGGTGCGTCGTGGCCAGTTCGACGACCTGGACACCCCGGCCATCGACATCCTGCGCGACGACCCGCAGCCCGTGCAGCCCGGCGACGCGCGCGATGAGGTGCGCGATGGCGGTTGACTGGCTCACGCTCGGCGCCGCATCGCTCAGCGGACTGCTCGGCGGCGCGCACTGCGCGGCGATGTGCGGCGGCATCGCGACGGGGTTTTCCGTCACGGGCAAGCGCTCGATCGCACCGGCGCTGGAAGCGAATCTCGCGCGTGTGGGTGGCTACGTCATCGCGGGCGCGATCGCCGGCGGCCTCGGCCACGGCATCGTCGGCGTCGCGCGCATGGACGGGCTCGCGACCGCGCTGCGCATGCTGGTCGGGCTGGTGCTCGTCGTCGTCGCGCTGCGCCTGTTCGATCGAACCGGACGGCTGTCGGCGCTCGGCGGTCCCGGCGCGCGCATGTGGGCGTGGCTGCGTCCGCTGCAGCAGCGGCTGCTGCCGGCGGATTCGCGCGCCAGGCGCATCGGCCTGGCGGTGCTCTGGGGCTGGCTGCCGTGCGGGCTGAGCACCACGCTGCTCGCCGCGGCGTGGCTGCAGGCGAGCGCGATCAACGGCGCGCTGACGATGCTCGCCTTCGGCCTCGGCACGCTGCCGGTGATGCTGCCGCTGACCTGGAGCGGCGCGCGCCTTGGGCGCTGGCTGCAGACGCGCTGGCGCAATGCCGGCGCGGCGCTGGTGATGGTGGCGGGATTGCTGACGCTGTCGGCACCGTGGCTGATGCAGGTCCCGCAACTGCACGCGGTACTGTCCGCGCTGGGCTGCGTCGCGCCGACGGCGTGAGGTCGGAAACCCCGCCGCCTACGACGCGTTGCGCGTGCGGCGCGCGCGCGGGGTTTCTTCCTCGATGCCGTGCGCCAGGCGCTTGAGTTCGTCCATGTCGAGGACCTCCACGCGGCGGCCGTGCACGTCGATCACGCCATCCTCCTGCAGGCGCGTGAAGCCGCGGCTCACCGTTTCCAGCGCGAGGCCGAGGTAACGCGCGACGTCCTCGCGGCTCATCGGCAGCTTGAACTGCGTCGGCGACTGGCCGATCTGACGGAAGCGCTCGCCCAGTCCGTGCAGGAACAGCGCGATGCGCTCGTTCGCCTGCCTGCGCACCAGCATGCCCATGTGGTCGTGGTCGCGATTGAGGCTGTGCCCGATGACGCGCAGCAGCTGCTGCTGCAGGCCCGGCAACTGCGCGGCGACGTCGGTGAGCTGGTCGAACGGGACTTCGCACACGTTCGCATCGCCCAGCGCGACCGCCTCGCAGCGATGCGAGCCGCCGCCCAGCGCGTCCAGCCCGATCAGTTCGCCGGGCAGATGGAAACCGAGCACCTGTTCGTCGCCGTCCTCGCTCAGCGTGACGGTCTTGAACGCGCCGTCACGGGCGACGTAGACCGAGGAAAGGGTATCGCCGATGCGGAACAGCCGTTCGCCGCGATTGATGGTGCGGCGACGGCGGACGATGTCGTCCAGGCGATCGAGTTCAGGCCCGCTGATGCCCGCCGGCAGGCAGAGCTGCTGCAGCGAGCACTGCGAACAGCTGCGACGAAGATGCGCGAGATCCAGGGGAGCGGGACTGTTCATCGTGCGCCATTGTCGCATGTCCGATCGTGCAGTCGTGGCGCTGCCCCCGGGGCGTATTGTCCATGCACGCAAGCGAAAGGCGGCCGAAGCCGCCTTTCGCGCCACACACCCGAGGTTCCGCCCTCTTCCGGGGCTCGCGATGCCGCCGGGAACAGGACGGCGAATCATCGCGAGCGCACTGTGCGCCGCCACGCATGAACCTGCGCGTGATCGCGGGCCGCGCGTGCACGTGCGCTTAACCCGCCCCTGCGGCTTTTCTGCTTGCCCGTGGCTGGGAATGTGATCGCGTCCGCGTTCGGCGTCGCATGGACGCGGCATCGCGAGCATCGCGGCCCCGGACGACCGCGCGCATGACCTTGCCGCCATATCCGGCAAAGATCGCGTCGAAAGTTCCAGTCGCGGGACAGTGTTTCCCCGAAGTCCGGCCTTTGTTCCCCGGATGCAACGCCCATCTCCTTCGTGCAGCGATGGCCGCCCAGGCATTCCGCCAGGACCCGTCGCACGAAAAGCGCCGCTCCCTCCCCCACTTCGCGGCGCGCATGCAGGAGTCGATTCGCAATGAAGAAGCACAACACCTACAAGAACAAGCTGCTCTCCACCGCCCTGGTCGCCGTGGTCGCCAGCGCCGCCGCCTTCGGCGCGCAGGCCGCGGACAAGGGGTTCTACGCCGGTGCGGGCGTGGGCCAGTCGTATGTCGACGAAGGCGCCTACGACGACGAGGACACCGCGTACTCGGTCTTCGGCGGCTACCAGTTCAACCGCTATTTCGGCCTGGAAGCCGGCTATGCCGACTTCGGCAAGCTCGAGCCGCGCGGCACCGGCACGCCGCTGGAAGCCAGCTCGGTCTACCTGACCGCCGTCGGCACGGTACCGATCACCGACCGCTTCTCCGCCTACGCGAAGGCCGGTTTCCAGCGCTGGGACCTGGACCGTTCGATTCCGTCCATCGTCGGTAACACCGACGACAACGGCACCGACCCGACCTACGGCCTGGGCGTGCAGTACCGCTTCACCGACAACGTCGCGCTGCGCGGCGAGTACAGCCGCTTCGAGGTCGAGGACACCGATCTGGACCTGGCGCAGATCCAGGTGCGTTACGACTTCTGATACGCCCGGCGACCAGGAGTGAGGAACGGGAAACGAGTGGGGAAACCCGCTCGTTTTTCGTTTGCCGCATCGACTGGTTTCTCGTTCCTCTCCACGGGTTCCTCGTTCCTCTCCGCTCATTCCCCGTATTACTCTCGGCGCTGGCCGACCATGGACCACGCCCTTGGACCAGCCCGACGCTTCACCCGGCACGCTGCGCGCGGTCAGCCGATGGCAGATCGTGGGACTGTCGATCAACGACGTGATCGGCAGCGGCATCTACCTGCTGCCGGCCGCCGCCGCGGCGCTGCTCGGGCCGGCGAGCCTGTGGGCCGTGCTGCTCGCCGGTTTCGCGGTGAGCCTGCTGGTGCTGTGCTACGCGCAAGCGGCGAGTTACTTCGATGCGCCGGGAGGCGGTTATCTGTACGCACGCGAGGCGTTCGGTCCGTTCATCGGTTTCGAAGTCGGCTGGATGCTGCTGCTCACGCGCGTGGCGACGGCGGCGGCGCTGGCGAACGGGCTCGCCGAAGCGGTCACGCATTTCTGGCCCGCGGCCGACGCGGGCTGGGCGCGCGTGTCGATCGTCACCGGTTCCCTCGGCTTGCTGGTGGCGATCAACGTGGCCGGCGTGCGCGCGGCGGCGAACGCGGGCGTGCTGCTGGCGATCGGCAAACTGGTGCCGCTGGCGTTGTTCGTCGCGATCGGCGCGTTCCACGTCGACGCCGCGCTCGCCGCGCCGATGGATGCGCCGCTGACCGCGCGCCCGCTCGCCGAGGCGGCGCTGTTGCTGCTGTTCGCCTACGCCGGCTTCGAGAACCTGCCCGCCGCGGCCGGCGAATACCGCAATCCGCGTCGCGACGTGCCGTTCGCGTTGCTGACGATGATCGCCACCGTCACGCTCGTGTACGTGAGCGTGCAATGGGTCGCGCTCGGCACCCTGCCCGGCCTCGCGCATTCGACGACGCCGCTCGCGCAGGCGGCCTCGCGTTTCTCCGGCGAATGGCTCGCGCTGCTGATGACGGTTGGCGCGAGCGTGTCGATCCTGGGCACCAGCAGCAACACCGTGCTGATGGCGCCGCGCTACCTGCTCGCGCTGTCGCAGGACGGCTACGGGCCGCGCTGGCTCGGCGCGATCCATCCGCGTTTCCGCACGCCGACCGTGGCGATCGTGCTGATCGGCGTGGTGTCGCTCATGCTCGCGCTGTCGGGTTCGTTCGTGCAGCTGGCGCTGCTGTCGGTGGTGTCGCGGCTGTGCACGTACCTGGGCACCGCCGGATCGGTGCTGGTGCTGCGCCATCGGCACGGTGATCGCGCCGATGCGCTGCGCCTGCCCGGCGGCGCGCTGATTCCGGTCGCGGCGATCGCGTTGAGCCTCGCACTGCTGGCGAGCGCGCAGGTGGAGAACCTGATCGCGGCGGCGATCGCGTTGCTGATCGGCGCGGTGGTGTATCGGTTTCGCAGACGGTGATGCGTCCCGGGTGCGGCCTCCGGCCTTACCCGGGCTACAACAGCGGCGTGGCTTTTGTGGCCCGGGTAAGCGAAGCGCACCCGGGGCTTGTCACGGCGCAGGCGTCGATGCTGGCTCCGGCATCGCCATCAACTGCCGTTGCAGGTCGAACAGGATCTCCGCATCGCCCGGCAACCACTGGGCTTCCTCGTTGCCGCGGTAATGGCGATGGAACGCGCGCAGCGCCGCGTCGGGATCGCGCAGGTCGTAGCCGACCAGGCGCAGCGCCGCCCACGCATCGAAGCCGGCCGGTGCGGGCACGAGCTGCGCACGCGGCCACAAGCCATGGCCGGCATCGGCCAGCTGCTTCCACGGGAACAGCACGCCGGGATCGCGCTTGCGCGTCGGCGCGATGTCGCCGTGCCCGATCACCAGGTGCCGGGGAATGTCGAGCCGCGAGGTGATGTCGTCGAGCAGGCGGATCAGCGCGGCGACCTGCGCCTGGCTGAAAGGCTCCACGCCGTCGTTGTCCAGCTCGATGCCGATCGACGTCGAATTCAGGTCGCTCACACCACCCCAGCGCGAGGCGCCCGCATGCCATGCGCGCTTGCCTTCGGCGACGAGCTGGTACAGCGCGCCGTCGTCGCCGATGAGGTAATGCGCGCTCACGCGGCCGCCGGAATTGCGCGTCTGCAGCGTGAGCAGCGCCGCTTCCGCGCTCTCCATCTCCGTCTGGTGCAGCACGATCATCACCGCGCCGCGCGGATCGTGGTTGGGCGAAGGACGCCACGCCGCGAGCGGGTTCCGCTCGGGCGGTGGCGTCGTTGCGCAGCCGGCGAGCGCGGCGATCAGCAGGGCAAGCGCGAATCGATGCATCGGTCGGGAGCGGCTCGATGGGAACGCGGCGAGTATAGGCAGGCCCGCACCCGGCGTTATCACGCGTCGCCCGTCCGACCGCGTTGCCGGATCAGCCCAGCCAGCCGCGCGCCGCCGCACGGCGCGAATACCACAGCAGGAACAGCGCGATCGCCAGCAGCACGACCGGCATCGTCAGCGCCGCCGGCCCGAGCACGGTCCATGCCGGCGTCGCGATGAAGGTGCCCAGCACCTGCACCACCAGTGCGACCAGCGAGAGCAGGAAGAAGCCGGTCGCCCAGCGCTTCTTCGCCAGCAGCCCGATCGCGCCGAGCACGCCGCCGAACACGGCCAGCGCGTACGGCACCTGCAACCATGCCGGCGTCGCGTCGTGCAGCTGGCGCTGTTCCGGCGGCATCATCGCGAGCTGCTCCGGCGTGGCGAGCAGCTGCATGAGGAACGCTCCGACGCCGAGCAGGTTCCAAAGCAGCGCGAAGATGGCGATCAGCCAGTAGCTGATCGGACGCGAGGTCATCGTGGCGGTCGTCATGTCGATCTCCCTGGCGGTAGCCGTAACGCGGCGACAAGACTAGACCGATGTCGCGCTGCATCACGCATTCCGCCGACCGGCGGCGTTCATTTCCGCTTGATCGCATGCCCGCCGAACTGCGCGCGCATCGCCGCGAGGAGCTTGTCGGCGAACGAATCGTCCTCGCGCGAACGCAGCCGCTCCAGCAGCGAGAGCGTGATCACCGGCGCGGAAACGTCCAGCTCGATGGCTTCGGCCACCGTCCAGCGGCCTTCGCCGGAATCGGAAACGTAGGGCGCGATGCCGGCCAGCGTCGGATTCTCCTCCAGCGCGTTCGCGCTGAGATCGAGCAGCCACGAACGCACCACGCTGCCGTGGCGCCAGATCTGCGCGATCTGCGCGAGGTCCAGCGCGAAGTCCGCACGCTTGTGCAGGATCGCGAAGCCTTCGGCGTAGGCCTGCATCATTCCGTATTCGATGCCGTTGTGGACCATCTTGGTGAAGTGGCCGGCGCCGCTCGGGCCGACGTGGCCCCAGCCGCGATCCGTCGCCGGCGCAAGCGCTTCGAACACCGGCCGCAGCCGCTCCACTGGCCCGTCCTCTCCGCCGATCATCAGGCTGTAGCCTTCGCTCAATCCCCACACGCCACCGCTGGTGCCGCAATCGACGTAGGCGATGCCGTGTTCGGCGAGCATGCGCGCGCGGCGCATCGTGTCCTTGTAGAACGAATTTCCGCCATCGACGAGGGTGTCGCCGCGCGACAGCTGCGGCAGCAGGTCGGCGATGGTGCGGTCCACCGGATCGCCGGCCGGCACCATCATCCACACCACGCGCGGCGCGGGGAGGCGGTCGAGCAGGGACGCGAGCGAGTCCACCGGCTCGATGCCGCCCTGCGCGGCGCGATCGCGCGCCTGCGCGCCGGGATCGAAGCCCACCACGCGATGCCCGTTGCGCACGAGCCGCTGTGCCATGTTCGCGCCCATGCGGCCCAATCCGATCATGCCCAGTTCCATGCCGACTCCGATGACAGGCGGCCGATGCGCCGCGGTGGCGACAGGATGGCGCATGCGCGGGCGCAGTTCATCCTTGGGGATGTGTGCTAAGCGCGTGTGAAAGGGCCGACGAGCCGGGCCTGCGCGCTGTTGCTGCCCCTGCTTGAAGGGGCGGGGAGGGACGCTTGCGCGCATGCCGACGAACGCCATCGGGCCATGCCCGGCGGCCGCGCGGTTGGGGAGGGTGCGAAGCCGCGACAGCGGCGAGCTTCAGCGCCGCAACGGAAGAAACAGAATCGAAAAGCTGGGACCGCGCACCAGCTCGGCGCCATCCCGCGTCACACCCCTCCCAACCTCCCCCTGCAAGCAGGGGAAGGAGAAGAGCTTCAGGCCATCCGCCGCACTCAATGCGGCAACGACGGTGCCGCCGAAGGCACCACCGGATCGCGCTCCATCCGCTCCTGCTCCAGCGCCGCGAGGTGCTCCTCCAGCGTCAGCCCCACCGCCGCCGCCTCGCGTGCCGCGGCGTTGAGCAGCGGCGGCGAAGCCTCCAGGCGCAGTTCGCGCCCGGCGCGCTCCTGCACGGCGACGACGTGGCGCAGCATCGCCAGCGCCATCGCGGCGCTGTCGCTGCGCGCGGCGACCTGGCCGCCGAGCACCAGCAGCCATTCGCCATCGCGCCAGCCCACGCCGCCGATCGCCGCGTCGTCGGCATCGAGCAGCTGCGCATGCGGCTGCAACGCCGCGCCGAGGCGGCGGATCGGCCGGCCCGGCTCCTTCTTCTTGCGGGCGTCGCGTTTGGCCTTGGAATTGCGGGACATGGAATCACTCGGGACCGGGGCGCGCATTCTAGGCCGTTCGCGTCGCCGGGGGCGTCGCGATCCGCCCGTTCAGCGAAGCGGCGCCATCACCTTGAGCTCGCGCAGGTTGTAGCCCTTCATCGCCGCGTTCGCCTTCAGACGCTGGAACAGCGCGCGGTTCATCTCGGGCTGGCGGGAGAGGATCCACAGGTGCTCGCGATCCGGCCCGCCGACGACGGCCCACTGATACTGCGGATCCAGGTCGATCACCCAGTAATCCGCCCAGGTCATCGGCAGCCACGCGAGCCAGTCGGGCGCGAAGCGCACTTCCAGCGCGCCGGGCCTGCCTTCGACCGGGCGCGCGATGCCGTCGGAAACGTCGGTCGTGCCGTCCTTCGTGCGGCACGCGTTGCGCACGCCGACGGTGCCATCGGCGTTGGGCGTGTAGGTCGCGGTGATGTCGCCCACGCACTGGCGCTGGAAGAACATCGGCAGATGCGCGATCTCGTGCCAGAGGCCGCTGTAGCGCTGCAGGTCGAGCGCCTCGACCGGGACGTTGACCTGCTCCTGCGCGCGCACGGGCGCGGCGAGCGCGACCAGCAGCACGAGCGCGGACACGAACGGCATTCGGGATCGCGGCATGGCAGGTCCTCATCGCCTGGACCTGCAGGGTCACCGTGGCCGTGTCGTTTCCGCGTGAGCGGTCGTGCGCGGCCCGGTGCGACCGAAGGCGCCCGCCTCGGGGGGCGAAGCTCAGCGGAACGGCGACAACGCCGTCGTGCCGCACACCGACGACACCGCGTGGCTGTGGAAGGTGGCGCGACGGCGGCGGCGTTCCAGGCGCGCCTCGCGTGCACGCCTGCGCGCTTCCTCCGGCGTCGGCGCGGTGTCGACGCCTGCGAGCGACATCGCCAGATCCACGTCGTGGATGTGGCCGTGATGGAACAGCAGACCGGTGAAGAGGTTCATGGCGGGACTCCCTGTCTTGACGTGCGTCCATCGTGCGTCGCCGACGGCGCGCGAAAAAGCGACGTTTCTGGAAGGCTTTCTTGAATGCCATTCAAGGCTCGCGAGTGAGGCGCGAGGCACCCTCACGTCCCGCCATCGCCGAGCGCGCGCAGCGTCTCCAGCCGATCCGCTTCCGGCGCCGGCTTGTCGTGCCGCCAGCGCAGGATGCGCGGGAACCGCACGGCAATCCCCGACTTGTGCCGCGTGCTGCGATTCACCGCTTCGAAGCCCAGCTCGAACACATGCTGCGGCGTCACCGCACGCACCGGGCCGAAGCGTTCGATCGTGTTCGCGCGGATCCAGCGGTCCAGCGTCAGGATCTCCTCGTCGCTCAGGCCCGAATACGCCTTCGCCACCGGCACCAGCGCGTCGCCGTCCCACAGGCCGAACGTGTAGTCGGTGAACAGCGTGCTGCGCCGGCCCGACCCCGGCTGCGCGTACAGCAGCACCGCATCCACGGTGAGCGGATCGACCTTCCACTTCCACCAGTCGCCCCGCCGCCGCCCGGTGCGATACGGCGACTCCAGCCGCTTGAGCATCAGCCCTTCGACGCCGCGTTCGCGCGCGCTTTCACGAAGGGCCGCCGCTTCGTTCCAGTCGCGCGCGATCACGCGCGGCGACACGACGATCACGCGGCTTTCGAAGTTCGCAAGCAGTTGCTCCAGCAACGCGCGACGCTCGTGCAGCGGACGTTCGCGCAGGTCCTCGCCGCGCAGTTCGAGCAGGTCGTAGGCGAGCACGCGCGCGGGCGTGTCGCCCAGCGTTCTCGCGCCGGGCTTGCGGCGCTGGATGCGCGTCTGCAACGCGGTGAACGGCAGCGGCCGGTCGCCTTCGCGCCAGCCGAGCAGTTCGCCGTCGATCACCGCGTCCTCCGCCAGTCGCGTCGCGGCGGCTTCGACTTCGGGAAAGCGACCATCCAGCCGCTCCTCGCCGCGCGACCACAAGGCGATCTCGCCGGAACGGCGGATCAGCTGAAGGCGGATGCCGTCCCACTTCCATTCCAGCAGCCAGTCGTCGATGGGTCCGAGCGCGTCCGGCGCGCTTTCCAGCGGCGAGGCGAGGAAGAACGGATACGGCTGGCGGCGATCGGTTTCGAGCACGCCGGGCGAGAGCAGGTCGCCGAGGAACCGCGGCGTCGGCGTCCATGCGCCGAGCATGCGTTGCGCGATCAGCGCGATGTCGAGCCCCGACAGTTCCGCCAGCGCCTGCTGCACGAGGCGCTGCGAGACGCCGACGCGCAGCGCGCCGGTGAGCAGCTTGTTGAACAGCAGGCGCTGGTCGGTCGGCAGCGTGCGCCAGCCTTCGACGACGGCGGCGCGGCGCAGCTCCGGCGCCTGGTTCGCGACCGGAAGCAGGCGTCCTTCGATCCACTGCGCGAGCGAACGCTCCGGCGGCGGCGCGACCGGATCGTCGAGCAGCAGCGCCAATGTCTCGGCGAGATCGCCGACGTGGCCGTGGCTTTCCTCCACCAGCCAGGCGGGCAGGCCGCTTTCCTCGACGATCCACTCGTGCAACTCGCGCGTGTTGGCGATGCGCGAGAGCTTGCCGCCCGCGAGCAGCCACAACGCCCACGCCGCGTCGAGCGGCGGCGCGTCGCGGAAGTACGCGATCAGCGCCGCGCGCTTGTCGCCGGTCGCGGTGCTCTGGTCCAGCTCGCGATACAGGGCGGCGAAGCGCTTCATGCATCCTCGCCGAATCCGGTGCGCAGCGCGTGCGCGTCGACGCCGCGTTCGCGCAGCGTGCGCACAAGCGCGTCGGTGCTGCCGTGGGTGGCGAGCACGCGCCGCGCGCCGGTCTGTTCGATGGTGCGCAGCAGGTCGGGCCAGTCGGCGTGATCGGACATCACGAAACCGCGATCGAAATTGCGCCGCCGGCGATTGCCGCGAATGCGCATCCAGCCCGACGCGAACCCCTGCTGCGCGCGACGGAACCGCCGCAGCCACGGACTGCCCGCGGCCGACGGCGGCGCGAGCACGAGACGCCCCGCGTGATCGCCGCGCGCGGGCTGATCGGATACCAGTTCCGTCGCCGCCATCGCCACGCCCGCCGCGCGATATACCTCCACGCCCGCGGCGATCGCGCCGTGCAACAGCGGCGGTGGCTCGTCGAACGCGGCCAGTTCCGCGAGGATGCGCTGCGCCTTGCCGAGCGCGTAGCAGAACAGGATCGCCGCATCGCCGCGCGCCTGGCACGTGCGACGCCATTGGGCGATTTCGGCCACGACCTCGCGCGTGCCGGGCCAGCGATACACCGGCAGCGCGAACGTGGCCTCGGTGATGAACACGTCGCAGGGCACGACCTCGAACGGCGCGCAGGTGGGATCCGGCTGGCGCTTGTAATCGCCCGACGCCACCCAGACCTCGCCGCCGGCTTCGATGCGCACCTGTGCCGAGCCCAGCACGTGTCCGGCCGGATGCAGCGACACGCGCGCACCGCCCATGTCGAACGTCTCGCCGTGCGCGTGCCCGACGATGCGCGGCTCGCCCAGGCGCCAGCGCAGGATCGGCACCGTGCCCGGCGTGCAGTGGTATTCGCCCATGCCTTCGCGCGCGTGGTCGCCGTGGCCGTGGGTGATCACCGCGCGCGGTACCGGCAGCCACGGATCGATGTGGAAATCGCCGGCCGCGCAATACAGCCCTTCGGGGCGTGGTTCGACCAGCTCGCGCGCCGCGCCCATCGACGCGCTCAATCGCCCCACGCGTGGCCGTGTTCGGCGAGGCCCGGGCGTTGTGGGCGCAGCACGCAGAAGCGGTGGCCGGTCGGCGCCTCCATCACCCACCACGTGCGCACCTGCGCGACGCGCCGCGCGCCGAGCGCCTCCAGCCGCCGCACTTCGGCTTCGACGTCGGTGGTCTCGACGTCCAGATGAACGCGGCTGGCATGATCCACGCGTTGCAGCAGGATGTTCGGCTGTTCCGGCGCCGTATCGAGCTGGCGGTAATGCGCGTCCTGCGGATCGGGAAGCGGCGTGGCGCGATGGCCGAGCGCCGCCGACCAGAACGCCGCGGCGCGCTCCAGGTCGCCGTTGCAGTCGATGACGATCTGCCCGAGCCGGCTCCGATGCATGAACGCCACTGTATCGGCGCGTCGATCAGCACGCGGTGAACCGTGCGTCGCGTCGCGGTTGCGTGTATGCAGGGGTTTGCGCTCACGTTGCTTTCACGACGGGATTCGCAGCCTTCACTGATCGAATTCCCACGTTAGTGAAGGAGACACCATGAAAGCGGCCGGCGGACTGATCCTCATCGTCGAGGACCACATGGCGATCGCGGAGATGGTCGGCGAGTTCCTCGAAGCGCGCGGCTACGAGGTCGACTTCGCCCGCGACGGCGCCGACGCGCTGCGACTCACCGCGGAGAACACCTACGACGCGATCATCCTGGACCGCTCGCTGCCGCGCCTGGATGGGCTGGACGTGTGCCGGCGCATCCGCGCCGAGCAGCGCCGCTCCACGCCGATCCTGATGCTCACCGCGCGCGACACGCTCGACGACAAGGTCACGGGCCTTGAAGCCGGTGCGGACGATTACCTGACCAAGCCATTCGCGATCCAGGAGCTGGAAGCGCGCGTCGCCGTGCTGATCCGTCGCGGCCGCAAGGCGATGGGCGGCGGCGTGCTGCGCGTGGCCGACCTGGTGCTCGATCCGGAAGCGATGACGGTGCACCGCGCCGGCCTGGAACTGCATCTGTCGCCGACGGGTTTCCAGCTGCTGAGCATCCTGATGCGCGAATCGCCGCGCGTGGTGTCGCGGCAGGAGATCGAGCGCGAGATCTGGAAGGGCGAATCGCCCGACTCGGACACGCTGCGCAGCCACCTGTACAACCTGCGCAAGACCATCGACCGGCCGTTCGACAATCCGCTGCTGCATACGATGCAGACGGCGGGATACAAGGTCGCGGATTTGTCCGATTCGCAGGCGCCGCGCGAAAGCGCGCCGGCGGTTTCGCAGAATCGCTATGCGGCGCAGCAGCCGGCGGTGGCCGGCGCGCATTGAGTTGTTTGAGCCCCTCTCCCTCCGGGAGAGGGGTTGGGGTAAGGGGCAACGAAGTAGGCACGTCGAACCGCCGGCGCATCACAGCGCCGCGCGTTTGCTCTTTCCGATCCCGCGAAAACCAGGATGCATTCCAGCTTTCGCTGGATGACATTGCCGATGACGGAAAGGCCATCCGCCCGGATCCCGGCCTTCGCCGGGACGAGAAGTTGAAGGTGGAAGACGACAGCCCCTCAACCACCACTCCCTCACTCCTCCAACGTAAACCCCACCTTGATCGTCACCTGCCAGTGCGCCACCTGGCCGTCCTCGACGTGCCCGCGCACGTCCTGCACGCAGAACCACTTGATGTTGCGCACCGTCTGCGAAGCGCGTTCGATCGCGCGGCGGATGGCGTCGTCGGTGCTGGTCTTCGACGAGCCGGTCAGCTCGAGGTGCTTGTAGACATGCTCGCTCATGGGAGTTCTCCGTGGAGGAAGTCGGACGTCCGCGCGGCGCGCGCCGGCCGATCATAGTCCCCGGCCGTCACGTGCCCGTGAGCCGGCCTCGACGCCGCGGTTCCGCCCGCGACGTCCGCGCTAGCCGTTCCCGCGTTCCGCTTCGCCGGCCGTCTTCGCGACGCGCGTCGGCCCGACCTCCGGCATCGCACCCGGCGCCGGCGCGCCATGGCCCGGCGCGGTGCCCGGCAGGCTGTCCGCGGGCGGCACGTTGCCCGCTTCCGGGTTCAGCACCACGATGCTGATGCGGCGGTTCACCGGCGCGAACGGATCGTTGCGATCGAACGGCACCGACGCCGCCAGGCCGACCACGCGCGAGATGCGGCCCTCGTCCAGCCCGCCCTGCACCAGCGCGCGACGCGCGGCGTTCGCGCGCTCGGCCGACAGTTCCCAGTTTCCGTAGGCGCCGCCCGAGTGGTACGGCACCTCGTCGGTGTGGCCGCCGAGCGCGATGCGATGGTGGCCGTCGTTGAGCAGCCCGCCCATCTCGCCCAGGAGGGTGTGCGCGTAGTCCTTCAGCCGCGCGCTCGCGGTGTCGAACATCGGGCGGTTGAGGCGATCGACGATCTGGATGCGCAGGCCTTCCGGCGTGAGGTCGATCAGCAGCTGGTCCTTGAACGGCGCCAGCGCCTGGCTGCGTTCGACCGCCGCTTCCAGCGTGCGCTTCAGTTCTTCCAGGCGCCGGCGTTCTTCCTCGCGCGCGAGGTCCTTCGCCTGTTTCGGCGAGATCTTCATCGGCTCGCGCGCACCGAATTCCGCCCCGTGGCCGCCGGCGACGGCGACCGCGCTGGTGGTCGGAATCAGCCGGTCGGCCGCGCCGCCCGGACCGTTCGCGCCGGGCGCGGGCTTGAGCGACTGGCCGACGACGGCGCTGGGATTCTTGAAGTATTCCGAAATCGCGGCGCGCTGCTGCTTGTCGGTGATGCCGACGATCCACATCACCAGGAAGAACGCCATCATCGCGGTCACGAAGTCCGCGTACGCGACCTTCCACGCGCCGCCGTGGTGCCCCGCGGCCACGCGCTTGACCGGCCGCAGGATGATCACCGGCCGTTCGCGATTGGCGGCCATGTCAGCGCTTTCCGCGCAGGTGCGCGTCGAGGTCGGCGAACGCCGGCCGCATGTCGGAGAACAGCAGCTTGCGCGCGAACTCCACCGCCACACTCGGCGCGTAGCCGCGCAGGCTCGACACCAGCGCCATCTTGATGATCTCGAACGCCTTGGCTTCTTCCTGCGCGTGGTGGTGCATCGCCGCCGCGAGCGGGCCGACGAAGCCGTAGCCCAGCAGGATGCCGAGGAAGGTGCCGACCAGCGCGGCGGCCACGTGATGGCCGATTTCCGCGGCTTCGCCGCCGATGGACGCCATCGTGATCACGATGCCCAGCACCGCCGCGACGATGCCGAAGCCCGGCAGCGAGTCGGCCAGCACCTGCAGCGCGTGCGCGGGCTCGGCGGCCTCCTTGCTGTGGGTTTCGAGTTCGATGTCGAGCACCTGCTCGAGTTCGTGCGCCTCGAAATTGCCGCTGACCATCAGGCGCAGGCAGTCGGTGGTGAATTCCATCAGGCGCGTGTCGGCGAGCAGCTTCGGGTATTTCTGGAACAGCTCGCTGGACGCCGGTTCGTCCACGTCGCGCTCGATCGCCATCATGCCCTCGCGGCGCGCCTTCATGAGCACGTCGTAGAGCATGGCGAGGATGTCGACGTAGTCGGCCTTCTTGTAGTGCGAGCCCTTGAGCAGGCGCGGAATGCCGCCCACGCAGGCCTTCACGACCTTCAGCGGATTGGCCACGAGGAACGCGCCCACGGCCGCGCCGCCGATGATCAGCAGCTCGTAGGGTTGCCACAGGGCGCCCAGCTTGCCGTGCGACAGAACGAAACCACCCAGAACGCTGCCGATTACGACGATGAAACCGATGATGATGAACATGAGCCGCCCCAAACTTCGAAGGGGATAACGGCGCTGCGTCGGGAAGGTTGAGGCGCGGAATGCCGACAGGTTGAGGCGCGGAATGCCGACAGGTTGATGGGTGTCGCATTCCTGTTCTCGAGCCGCTCTCCCTCCGGGAGAAGGAGTTGGGGTGAGGGGCGGGACGTGCGATGCGATGATGCGGCTGGTGCCCTTGCTTCGCTTTCAATCGCCTTCGTTCAGGCTGCGGCGCTGTGCACGTCTTCCCTCCCCTGCACGCAGGGGAGGGAGTCGGGTGGGCCTGACGGAAGCACTCACCAGACCAGGCGAAACCACCGCTCCAGCGTCTCGCCCGGGGCCAGCCTGCGCGGCTCCAGATTGAACGCGTCCGGCGGCCCGCTCTGCGGTTCGACGCAGGTCGTGCGCTCGGGCATGTCGTAGACGACCCAGTGCGCGCAGTCCGACGTCAGCGTGACGCGCTGGCCGCCTCGATGCAGGACGACCGGCGCATCGTTCAGGAAACAATCGTCCCAGGGCCCCGGAGGCGGCGGCGCGAGCGGGCGCGTCGCCATGCCGGCCCCGTCGCGCGGATACCAGGCGCTGGGCGCGAACTCGACGCGTTCAGGTTTGAGGAACCACGGATGCCAGCCCAGTTCCGCCGGCATCGCGCGCGCGCCCGCGGTCGCAGACAGCGTCATGCGCATGCCGCGCTCTTCGACCTCGATGCGTTGCCGTGCGATCCCGCCGAACGGCCAACGCTCGTCCGTCGGCATCGCGAGCGAGAGTTCGACGCGGTGCGCCGACTGCGAATCCACGCGCCACGGCAGGGCGAAACCGACGCCGTGGATCGCGTGCGCGCCCAGGTTGACCGGAAGCCGGAACGACGCGCCTTCGAAATCGAACGCGCCGCGCCGCACGCGTCCAGCCCACGGCACCATCGGGTACGAACCCCACGCCAGCATCGACGCGTTGTCGTCGCTGAAACCGGCCAGCTGTTCGATACCCTCCACGCGGACCTGCGCGATGCGTCCGCCCGCCTGCGGCGCGACCTCGACCGACATCGCGCCGTTCGTCAGCGTCAGCAGCGGGCCCGGTTCGAGCCGCGCGGTCGCGGCGTCACGCGCCATAGGGATCGATGGTGCGGATGCGGCCGTCGGCGTCGTGATGCAGCGGCGCGACCTTGATCGAACGCAGGTGCGTGACGCCGCCCGACAGGATCGAGTCGTGATAGAAGAGGAACCACTGCCCATCGAACTCGACGATGGAATGGTGCGTGGTCCAGCCCACCACCGGCGTGAGGATGCGGCCCTGGTACGTGAACGGCCCGTACGGGCTGTCACCGGTCGCGTAGCACAGGTAATGCGTGTTGCCGGTGGAATACGAGAAGTAATACTTCCCGCCGAACCTGTGCACCCACGACGCCTCGAAGAAACGGCGGTCGTGATCGCCGGCCTTCAGCGGCTGGCCGTTCCCGTCGAGGATCACCACCTCGCGCGGCGCCTCGGCGAACTCCAGCATGTCGCCGCGCAGGCGCGCGACCTTCGGGCCGAGCGCGGGCTCGTCGTCGGCGGGTTCGGCGTGCGCGTCACTGCGCACGTTGTCGCGGTACTTCTGCAGCTGCCCGCCCCACAGGCCGCCGAAGTACATGTAACTCTCGCCGTCCTCGTCGGTGAACACCGCCGGATCGATCGAGTAACTGCCCTGGATGGCTTCGGGCTGCGGCACGAACGGGCCTTCGGGACGATCGCCGACCGCCACGCCGATCTGGAACACGCCGTCGCTGCGCTTGGCCGGGAAGTACAGGTAGTACTTGCCGTCCTTCGTCGCCGCATCCGGCGCCCACATCTGCCGCTGCGCCCACTTCACGTCGCGCACGTGCAGCGCGACGCCGCAGTCGATGGCTTCGCCGTCGGGCGAATCCATGCGCAGGACGTGGTAGTCCTCCATGCCGAAGTGCGAGCCCTCGTCGTCGAACGGAATGCCCGCGTCGATGTCGTGCGAGGGATAGATGTACAGCTTGCCCTCGAACACGTGCGCCGACGGATCGGCGGTGTAGATGTGCGTGACCAGCGGCTGCGAGATCGCCCTGGCGGCGATGGCGCCCAGGTCCTGGTTCTGCGAAAGGTCGGTCATGGGGGAATCTCCGGTGTCGATCAGGCCGAGGCGGCGTTCAGTCGTCGCGCGTTGAGCTCCTGCTCGATGCGCGATTCCATCGGCTTGTTGATCTCGTACAGGAACAGCAGCACCACGCACACCAGGAACGGCAGCGACGCGTACAGGCTCACCGCCAGGCGGATGCCGTCGACGGTCTGCGCCGACTGCGCCGCCGCATCGGCGTCGTAGCCGTAGAACGCGAGGATGCCGGCGACCAGCGCGCCGCCGAAGCTCAGGCCGATCTTCAGTCCGCACAGCATCGCCGAGAAGATGATCGCGGTGGCGCGGCGATGGTTCTTCCATTCGGAGTAGTCCGCGACGTCGGCGATCATCGCCCACAGCAGCGGGATGGTGATGCCGTAGAAGAAGCCGTGCAGGATCTGCGAGACGAACACGATCCACGTCGCCTGCGGCGGGAACAGCAGGAACGCCAGCATGAACAGCGTCGACACCAATAGCGCGCCGCCGAACACGTCGCGCTTGCCGAAGCGGTCGGCGAGCTTCTTCGAGAAGCCGATGCCGCAGATCATGAAGATGATGCCGCCGGCGTTGAACAGGCTCAGCGCGGACGTCGGCGCGTCCTTCGGCCACTGGAACTCGGTCAGGCCCATGCCGGTGAGCACCGAGTTGAGTCCCGCGATGAAGCCGTTGAAGCCGACCTCGTCGAGGAAGCCGGCCAGGTGCGGCTCGCTCAGGTAGTACTTGAAGTAGTACACGTACATGCCGCCCTTCAGCGCGAGCGTCATGAACACCAGGATGGTGAGCATCAGCATCACCACCCATGGGCGGTTGCGCGCGAGGTCGGACAGGTCCTGCTTCACGCTGGATTTCTGCTCCGGCGCGGGGACGATGCGCTCGGTCGTCGTGAAGAAGGTGATCAGGAAGAACACCGTGCCGACGATCGCGAACAGCATCATCGTGTTGTGGAAGCCGCGCACCTTGTCGCCGTCGCCGAGGATCAGCACCAGCGGCAGCAGCAACGCCTGGATGATGAACTGCGCGATCATCACCGCGACGAAGCGGTACGCCGACAGGCTGTTGCGCTGCGCCATGTTGCCGGTGAGCACGCCGCTGAGCGCCGAGTACGGCAGGTTGTTGGCCGCGTAGATCATCACCAGCAGCGTGTAGGTGCCCATCGCGTAGGCGACCTTCGCACCGGGCGCGAGGTCGGGCGTGCTGAAGGCCAGCAGCGAGAACACGCCGAACGGAATCGCCGTCCACAGGATCCACGGCCGGAACTTGCCCCAGCGCGTATTGGTGCGGTCGGCGGCGATGCCCACGACCGGCGTGAAGACGAACGCGCCGAGGATGCCGCCGATGAAGATGATGGTGGCCGCCGTGGCCGCGGGAATGCGGTACACGTCGGTGTAGAAGAACGCCAGGAACGTCACCAGCGTCTGGAAGATCAGGTTCGCGGCGAGGTCGCCGAGGCTGTAGCCGATCTTCTCGGTGACCGACAACGTTTCGGAAGTGCTGTTCATGATCACCTTTGGTGGGCGCCGTACCGCTGCGCTTCATATACACCACGGCCCGCCCGGTGCGCTGCACTGGACGGGCCGGGTTGGTCCACCCTCCCCCGCTCGCGCGGGGGAGGGATTACCGCGTCAGAACGTGCCGCGAACGCCGATCGTGTACGTGGTGCCGAAATCGTACATGTCGTTGACCGCGTTCTCGAAGGCGAAGTAGGAACGGCGCTCCTCGTCCAGGATGTTGGTGACGTTGAAGAAGATCTGCGGCTTGGACTTCACGTTGACCAGCGTGTAGCTGCTGGACAGGTCGAGCTGGCCGCGGTCCTCGCCGAACAGCTGCGCGAACGGGATGCCCTGCTGGTTCGCACCGCTGGCCGCGGAACCTTCCTGCCAGTTGTACGACAGGCGCGCCTGGGCGACGTCGTTCTCCCAGTAGATGGTCGCGTTCCACATCGTCGGCGACAGGCCGTAGACGTTGCTCGACAGCGCCGCCGCGTCCTTGCCGATGGTCGACAGGTCGATCTTCGAGAAGTTGCCCATGAAGCCCAGGCCGTCGAGCACGAAGCTCAGCGGCTGCACCCAGATCGCTTCCCAGCCATTGATCTCGAGTTCCGCGTCGGCGTTGACCTGCTGCTGCACGTTCACCGTCGCGACGTCCGGGCCGCCGCGCGAGTTGATCGCCTGCTGCTGCGCGTCGACCAAGTCTTCGAACGGAATGCCCAGGTCGGTGAACGGACGGGTGACCACGCCCTGGTAGGTGTAGCCCTTGATGCGCTTGTTGAACAGCGTCAGGCCGACGAAGCCTTCGCCGCCGGTGTACCACTCGCCGCCGATGTCGAAGTTGGTCGAGGTGTACGGGGTCAGGTCCGGGTTTCCCTGCGTCGCCACCTGCGCCGAGATGTCGCTGAAGGTCGTCGCCGGCAGCATCGAGCTGGGGTTCGGACGCGTCATCGTGCGCGAGGCCGAGGTGCGCAGCACCACGTCTTCGGCGACGTCCCACGCCGCGCTGAACGACGGCAGCCATTCGTTGTAGTCGCTGGTCAGCGTCTGCCACTCGCGCACGCCGCCGATGGTGACCGGGCCGCTGATGTCCTGGTCGGTCTTCGCGTAACGCACGCCCATGTTGAAGCGCAGGTTTCGATGCCAGACCTCGGACTCGCCGTTGATCATGATGAAGGCCGCGGTGTTGGCCTCATCGAAACCGCCGGTCGGCGCGCTGGTGTTGGCGTTGTTCGCCTCGGCCGCCGAGTCGCGGTAGAAGGCGTAGTTCGTGTCGGCCATGAAGCGGTCGAAATCGACCGTCACGAAGCCGGCGGGACCCGGCCTGAGGTAGTTCGGCAGCGCCGCGTCGGGCACCTGCGAGAACGCGTACGGCTGCCAGTTGGTACCGGTGTCGCCGAAGCCGACGATCGAGCGGGAGTTCTCGTCGTAGGCGATGCCGAAGGTCACGTTGTTGCGGTCGTCGCCCAGCTGGAGGCTCGTGTTCAGGCCGCCGGTGGTGGTCACGCGCTTCTCGTTCTGCGCCCACACGCGACCGCCGGTCCAGGTCCAGCCGATGTTCGGATCGTTGAGGTCCAGGCCGCTCTGCGTGGTCGGGAGGTCGCCGTTGTTCTCGTACTGCACGGTGGTGACCGGCGAGTTGAACAGGATCGTCGGCGAGTCGCGGAACATCCAGCTGCGGCTCACGCTGGCCTGCACGTCGAGCTTGACGTCCTCATCGAAGTAGAACGTGAAACCCGGCGTGAACTGCCAGTACTTCACGTCCTCGGTGTACGGGCGGGCTTCGAGGAAGTACTGCGCGTTCTCGAACGTGGCGCTGGTGACGACGTTGTTCGCGTCCAGCTGCATGTTCGTGGGAACCATCGCGCCGTTGCGGCCGATCAGGTTGATGTCGATGCGGTCGTTGGTGCGGTGCGCGTCGGTGTACAGGACGTCGGCGTACACCTCGAGGTCCTCGTTCGGACGCCACTGCACCGAAGCCAGGAACGCATCGCGGTCGCGATCGCCGGACATGTGCACCGGGCGGCCGAGGCGCGGGATCAGCGCTTCGCCGATCTGCGCGTTGGTCAGGCCCGGGTTGTGGTCGCGCAGCCATTGCGCGTCGATCGTCTCGCCCGGGCGGGACGGGATGGAGTCGGGAATGCGCCAGCCATTGCCGCCGGTGGTGTTGCAGGGCGCGCCCATCTCGGGGAACGTGTCGCCCGCACCGCCGTCGAAGCACTGCGCATTGGTCAGGTTCGGATTCGTCCAGCCGATCGTCTCGTAGCCTTCCACGCCGATGTGGCCGCGCTGCGAGGTCAGGCCCACCAGCACGCCGAAGGTCTTGTCCTCGTTCAACCAGCTGCCGATCACGGTGCCGCGCGGGCTGGTCTTCTCGCTGAGGTCGTTGTAGTCGCCCTGCAGCGAGTAGGTGACCTGCGATTCGGGGTTGTCGAACGGCCGCACGTTGCGCATGTCGACCACGCCCGACGCGCCGCCCTCGGGCTGCGCCGCCGTCGGCGACTTGTACACCTTCAGCTGCGTGAAGAATTCGGTCGGAAACAGGTTCAGGTCGACTTCGCGATTCGCGTTCTGCGCGTCCAGGCCGATGGAGGCCGTCGCGACCGACTGACCGTTGATGGTCGTCTTGGTGAAGCTGCTGGGCAGGCCGCGGATGGCGATGTTGAGGCCTTCGCCGTTGACGTCGCGGTTCAGCTGGATGCCCGGGATGCGGGCCAGCGACTCGGCGATGTTCACGTCGGGGAACTTGCCGATGTCCTCGGCGTAGATGGCATCGACGAAGCCGGTCGATTCGCGCTTGGCGAGCGTGGAGTACTCAAGGCTCTGGCGGAAGCCGGTCGCGACGACGCGATCGAGTTCGGTCACCTGCTCCTGCGTGGACTGCGACTGCGTGGACTGCGGCTGCGCCTGCGCCTCGTCGGCGGCGGGCGTGGCCGTCTGCGCCTGCGCGAATGCCGTCGAGCTGGCCAAACCCAACAGCGCCAGGCCCAACGCGCGCGACAGCGCGTTTCTTGCGATCTGCTTCTGCACCGTACTCCCCTCCCGTTTCTGGTACGCGGCCATCCCTTCGGGTTCGCCGCACTCGTTTTTGTGTCTGGAACCCTTGTGACCCGGTGATCCCCGCCACGAAGGCAGGCCGCACAAGTGCGCCGGATGGTAGCGCTACCATTTTTTCCCCGCACGCTGCGGTGCGACATGAAATCCCGCAGGCCCGCAAGGCGAGTTTGTCGCAGCGCAGCATGACGTTACGCCCGGAAAGAAGGTTGGATATGGGGGTGTCGACCCCGGCCGGTTGCCCGCGCGGTACGCTCGCCGTGATAGCGCTACCACTTTTCACCTTCCACACACACCTGCGCAGCGTGCAGGAGGACCCCGCGCCCATGCCCCACGTCCCCGCCCCGCACGTCCCCGCCGCGAGCGATCGCGCACGGATTCCTGCCGCATGAACGACACGGCCGCGCCGCAGGCACCCGCGACCACCCGGGTCGGAAACTACCGCTGGCGCGTCTGCGCGATGCTGCTGGCGGCGACCACCATCAACTACGTCGACCGCCAGGTGCTCGGCGTGCTCGCGCCGTTCCTGCAGACCGAAATCGGCTGGAACGAAATCGAGTACGGCTACATCGTCACCTCGTTCCAGGCGGCATACGCGATCGGCCTGCTGTGCACCGGCGCGATCATCGACCGCTTCGGCACGCGCATCGGCTACGCCATCGCGATCAGCGTGTGGAGCGTGGCGGCGATGGCGCACGCACTCGCCGGCAGCGTCGTCGGATTCGCCGCCGCGCGTTTCGCGCTCGGCCTGGGCGAAGCCGGCAATTTCCCCGCGGCGATCAAGACCGTCGCCGAATGGTTCCCGCGCCGCGAGCGCGCGCTCGCCGTGGGCGTGTTCAACGCGGGCTCCAACGTCGGCGCGGTGCTCGCGCCGCTGCTGGTGCCGGTCATCGCCGCGACGTGGGGCTGGCAGGCGGCGTTCCTGTTCACCGGCGTGCTGAGCGCGACCTGGCTCGCCGGCTGGCTGCTCACCTATCGCACGCCGGAGAACCAGCCCAAGCTCGGCGCGGCGGAGCTGCAGCACATCCGCAGCGATCCGCCCGAACCCATGGTGAAAGTGCCGTGGCTGCAGTTGCTGCGCCATCGCCAGGCGTGGGCGTTCGTCACGGCGAAGTTCATCACCGATCCGGTGTGGTGGCTGTTCCTGTTCTGGCTCGGCAAGTTCCTCGCCTCGGAATACAAGCTGTCGCTGAGCACGATTGGCTTGCCGATGATCGTCGTGTACCTGATGGCCGACGTCGGCAGCATCGCCGGCGGGTGGCTCGCGGGACGTTTCATGCGACTGGGCTGGGACGTGAACCGCGCGCGCAAGGGCGCGATGCTCACCTGCGCGCTGTGCGTGGCGCCGATCGTGCTGGTCACGCAGGTCGACAACCTGTGGGTCGCGGTCGCATTGATCGGCCTGGCGATGGCGGGCCACCAGGGCTGGTCGGCGAACGTGTTCACGCTGCCGTCGGACATGTTCCCGCGCCACGCGGTGGCTTCCGTGGTCGGCATCGGCGGTTTCGCCGGCGCGGTCGGCGGCATGCTGATGTCGGTCTTCACCGGCGCGCAGCTGGAATCCACCGGCAGCTACGCGCGCATCTTCCTGATCGCCGGCTGCGCATACCTGCTCGCGCTCGCGGTCGTGCACCTGCTGGTGCCGAAACTGCAGCCCGCCGCGCTCGGGAAGGTGTCCGCCGGCTGACGTTCCGCATTCCACTTTCCGTAGGGGGAAACGCATGAAACACCGTCAAACCATGCTCTTCGCGCTGATCGGCGCCGCGCTCGCGCTGCCGGCCTTCGCGCAGCGGACCGACGCCACCGCGCTCGCCGCCGGCAGCGCGAAGTTCCTTGGCAGCGCGTACAGCAAGCCGCAGGCGAAGGATTTCGCGATCTACTGGAACAAGCTCACGCCGGAGAACGCCGGCAAGTGGGGCGAAGTGGAAAAGCGCCGCGACCGCATGGACTGGCGCGGGCTCGACGAGGCCTATCGTGTCGCGAAGGACCACCACCTGCCCTTCCAGATGCACGTGATGGTGTGGGGCAACCAGCAGCCGGAATGGATCGAGAAGCTCCCCGTCGCCGAGCAGCGCGAGGAGATCGAGGAATGGTTCGCGGCGGTGGCGCAGCGCTATCCGGACCTGGACTACGTCGAAGTCGTCAACGAGCCGCTCAACGATCCGCCGAACAAGGACGACAAGGGCGGCGGCAGCTACATCGAAGCACTCGGCGGCAGCGGCGCGAGCGGCTGGGACTGGATCGTCGAATCCTATCGCCTCGCGCGCAGGCACTTCCCGAACGCGAAGCTGCTGATCAACGACTACAACATCACCAACAAGCCAGACGCGACGAAGCGCTATCGCGAGATCATCGACCTGCTGCGCCGCGACAACCTGGTCGACGGCATCGGCGTGCAGGGCCATGCATTCGCGACGACGCCGGACGTGCCGATGTCGGTGCACAAGGCGAACCTCGACCTGCTGGCGGAAAGCGGCCTGCCGATCTACGTCACCGAACTCGACATCGACGGTCCGACCGACGAGCAGCAGCTGGCCGATTACAAGCGGATTTTCCCGGTGTTCTGGGAACATCCGGCGGTGAAGGGCGTGACGCTGTGGGGCTTCCGTCCGGGCCTGTGGCGGCAGAAGGAGAAGGCGTACCTGGTGCGCAAGGACGGCAGCGAGCGTCCGGCGTTGCAGTGGCTGCGCGAATACGTGCGCGGGACGGCGGCGAAGCCGGCGCAATGAGGGTTCCTGCGCGAAAGGCACGCCGCGATCGGGCACGGCTGGTACGCGGCTGCGCTGCGGTCGTCCTGCTGCTGGGCATCGCATCGCCGGCGATCGCATCGGAAGACTGCGCCCAACCCGCCGCCATCTGCGACAACGCGGTCACCGGCGCGCTCGCGCTCGTCGATCACGGGCGCGTCGCGCGCGTGATCGTCGACGAAGCGGATTTCGCGGGCGTGCTGCGCGCCGCGCGTGATCTCGAAGGGGATCTCGCGAAGATCGCCGGCACGCGCGGCGACGCGAAGCCGGCGAAGACCGCGATCATCGCCGGCACGCTCGGGCGCAGTCCGCGCATCGATCGCATCGTCGCTGCGAGGAAGCTCGACACGACCGGCGTCGCAGGCACGTGGGAAGGTTACCTGCTGCAGGTCGTCGAGCGCCCCGAGCCCGGTATCGATCGCGCACTGGTCGTCGCCGGCGCCGACAAGCGCGGCACGATCTTCGGTCTCTACGAACTCTCGCGCCGCCTGGGCGTGTCGCCGTGGAACTGGTGGGCCGACGTCCCCGTGCAACCGCGCGAAACGCGTTACATCGCGCCGGGCCGCTTCGTCGACGCACCGCAGGTGCGTTATCGCGGCATCTTCCTCAACGACGAGGACCCCGCGCTCGGCGGCTGGATGAAGACCACCTACGGCGGGCCGAACCACCGGTTCTACGAACGCGTGTTCGAACTCGTGCTGCGCCTGAAGGGCAACTACCTGTGGCCGGCGATGTGGGGCCGCGCCTTCGCCGACGACGATCCGCGCAGTCCGCGACTCGCCGACGAGTACGGCATCGTGATCGGCACCAGCCATCACGAACCGATGATGCGCGCGCACGTCGAATGGGAGCGCCATGGCAAGGGGCCGTGGGACTACACGAAGAATGCCGACACGCTGCGCGCGTTCTGGCGCGAGGGCATCGCGCGCATGGGCACGAACGAAAGCGTGGTGTCGCTCGGCATGCGCGGCGATGGCGACGAGCCGATGACGCAGGGCACGGCGATCGAACTGCTGCAAACCATCGTTTCCGACCAGCGCGACATCCTGCGCGACATCACCGGGAAACCACCGGAAGACACGCCGCAGGTGTGGGCGCTCTACAAGGAAGTGCAGGATTACTTCGACGCCGGCATGAAGGTGCCGGACGATGTCACGCTGCTGTTCGCCGACGACAACTGGGGCAACATCCGCCGCCTTCCGAAGCCCGGCGAAACGCGCGGTGGCGGTTACGGCGTGTACTACCACTTCGATTACGTCGGCGGGCCGCGCAACTACAGATGGCTCAACACGACGCAGATCGAGCGCACGTGGGAGCAGATGCATCTCGCCTACGCGTACGGCGCGCGGCGGTTGTGGATCGTCAACGTCGGCGACCTGAAGCCGATGGAGTTCCCGATCTCGTTCTTCCTCGACCATGCGTGGAAGCCGGAGGCGTTCGGGCTCGACGATCTGGAACGCTATCCGTCCCGCTGGGCCGCCGAGCAGTTCGGCGCGCAGCACGCGCAGGACATCGGCGAACTCCTCACGCGCTACACGCAGTACAACGCGCGCCGCAAGCCGGAGCTGCTCTCGCCCGACACCTTCAGCCTCGTGCACGACCACGAAGCCACGCGCGTCGTCGCCGACTGGAACGCGCTGGTCGAGCGCACGCGGGCGATCGGCGCGAAACTCGGGCCGCCCTACCGCGATGCCTATTACCAGCTGGTCGAGTATCCGGTTGCCGCCAGCGCGAACCTCACCGCGATGTACGTCGCCGTGGGCCGCAACCGGTTGTACGCGAAGCAGGGACGCGCGTCGGCGAATACGCAGGCGGAGCTGGCGCGTCGCCTGTTCGAACGCGACGCGGAACTGGCGCGCGTGTACGAGCAGGACATCGCCGGCGGCAAGTGGGTCCACATGATGTCGCAGCCACGCATCGGCTACACCGGCTGGCAGCAGCCCGAGCGCAACATCATGCCGGCGCTGTCGAGCGTTGCGCCGAAGACGGCCGCGTCCATGGGCGTGGCGATCGAAGGGGACACGGCGGCGTGGCCCGGCGCGAAGAAGACCGCCGCGCTTCCGCCGCTCGATCCATTCGCCGCGAAGGCACGCGAGATCACGCTGTTCAATCGCGGCACGACGCCATTCCGATTCGAGGCGCAGGCTTCGGAGCCGTGGCTCCGCGTCACCCCGGCGAGCGGTGACGTCACCGACGATCGCGCGCTTCGCGTCGATATCGACTGGAACGCGGTTCCTCCCGGCACGCATACCGCACGCATCTCACTGCGCGGCGATGAAGGCACGCGCGTGTCGATCGACGTTCCTGTCGAGAACCCCGCCGACGCGAAGGCGATCACCGGCTTCGTCGAAAGCGAGGGCCGCATCGCGATCGAAGCGGCGCACTACGGGCGCGCGGTCGCGAATGGCGGCGTCGAATGGCGCACGATCCCCAACCTGGGCCGCACCTTGTCCGGCGTAACCTCCTTCCCGGTGACCGCACCCGCCGGCACGACGGACGCGCAAGGCGCGTGGCTCGAGTATCCCGTGCACCTGACCCGCGACGGCGACTTCGACGTGCGCCTGGTGATGTCGCCGACCCTGGATGTCCAGCATCGCGGCGGCCCGCGCTACGCCGTGTCGATCGATCGCGATGCTCCGACGATCGTCACCGTGAAGTCCGACCCGACGCCGGGTCACGCCGATTTCGGCGCCTGGACCCGCGCGGTGAGCGACAGCGTGTACGTCGGAACCTCGCGACACCGTGCGAAGGCGGGCGCGCATACGCTGCGGATCTGGCGCGTCGACCCGGGCGTGGTGCTGCAACGCGTGGAAATCGCGCGCGATGGTGCACGATCGGGCTACCTGGGCGCGCCGGAGAGTCCGCGCTTGTGAACGACGATGTCCGCACGATTCCTTCGCACCAAACCAATGGATTCCCGCTGCGGCGGGAATGACGATCCGCACAACGCGCCACGAGCACCCCGACGATGACCCATCCCCTCCACCTTCACCAAGACCGCCTCTTCCCGGGCGATGCCGCCACGCGCGGCATCGCGCGACGCCTCCATCGCGAAGTCGCGATGCTTCCGATCGTGAGCCCGCACGGCCACACCGACCCCGCGTGGTTCGCGACGAATGCACCGTTCGCCAACGCGACCGAACTGCTGCTGGTCCCGGATCATTACGTGTTCCGCATGCTCTACAGCCAGGGCGTGTCGCTGGACGAGCTCGGCATTCCACGTGCGGACGGTTCGCGTGCGAACGTCGATCCGCGCGCCGCGTGGCGCGTGTTCGCGCGCAACTTCCACCTGTTCCGTGGCACGCCGTCGTCGATGTGGCTCAACCACGTGTTCTACGAGGTGTTCGGCCTGCGCCAGCGGCTCGACGAAGCCACGGCCGACGCCTGCTACGATCGCATCACCGAAGCGTTGCAGACGCCGCAATTCACGCCGCGTGCGCTGTTCGAGCGCTTCAACATCGAGGTGATCGCCACCACCGAATCGCCGCTGGAAACGCTCGAACACCATCAGGCCATTCTCGACAGCGGCTGGAAGGGCCGCGTCATCACCGCATATCGCCCCGATCCCGTGGTCGATCCCGAACACGAGCAGTTTCCGTCCGCGTTGCAGCGCTTCGGCGACATCACCGGCGAGAACGTGTACACGTGGGACGGCTACCTGCGCGCGCATCGCCAGCGCCGCGACTTCTTCAAGCGCATGGGCGCGACCTCGACCGATCACGGGCACCCGACCGCCGCGACCGCCGATCTCCCGGACGACGAGGCGCGCAAGCTGTTCGACGTGATGATCCGCGGCACGGCGACGCCGGCGCAGGCGGAGCTGTTCCGCGCGCAGGTCCTCACCGAGATGGCGAAGATGAGCCTGGACGACGGGCTCGTCATGCAGATCCATCCGGGCTGCTTCCGCAACCACAACGCGGGGCTGTTCGCGCGCTACGGCCGCGACAAGGGCGCCGACATTCCGTTGCGCACCGAGTACGTGCACGCGCTGAAGCCGCTGCTCGACCGCTTCGGCAACGATCCGCGCCTGACCGTCATCGTGTTCACGCTGGACGAAAGCACCTACAGCCGCGAGCTCGCGCCGCTGGCCGGGCACTATCCGACGCTGTTCCTCGGGCCGGCATGGTGGTTCCACGACGCGCCGGAAGGCATGTGGCGCTTCCGCGAACAGACGCTGGCGAGCGGCGGCTTCTACAACACCATCGGCTTCAACGACGACACGCGCGCGTTCCTGTCGATCCCGGCGCGGCACGACGTCGCGCGCCGCATCGATTGCGCGTTCCTGGCGAAGCTCGTCGCCGAACATCGCATGGACGAGGACGAGGCCGTCGAAGTCGCGCGGGATCTCGCATACCGGCTGCCGAAGCAGGCGTACCGCCTGTAACGAGGAACGGAGGAAAGGGACTTGCGACCGCATCGGAAGCGCGTACGGCACGCGTGCTCGCTCGCATTGGCGCTGTGGCTGGCGGCGGCGTCGTGCCTCGCCTTCGCCGCGCCGCGTGAACGCCACCTCCTCGACACCGGCTGGCGCTTCCACAAGGGCGATCCCGCCGGCGTCACGGGGCTCGACTACGACGTGCGTCCTGAAGTCGCTCAGAGCGCCGACGGCAAGGATGCCGACGCGCGTCCAGAGGAAGCGGCGAAAGTCCACGCGAACGGCCAGCGGGTGCTGAAGCCGTGGATCCTGCCGACCGCGAATCCGCTGATCCGCGATCCGGCGCGTCGCCACGTGCGCCCGCCGGGCGATCCCGGCAGCGACGTACCGTTCGTGCAGCGCGATTTCGACGATCGCGCGTGGAAGCTGGTCGCGCTGCCGCACGACTGGGCCATCGCCGGGCCGTTCCTGAAAGACGGCCCCTACGGTGGCATGGGTCGTCTTCGGACGTGGGGGCCGGCGTGGTACCGCCGCACGCTCGACATCCCGGCCGGTGATGCCGGCCGCTCGATCTTCCTCGACGTCGACGGCGCGATGTCGTACGCGACGGTGTGGCTCAACGGCAGGCTCGTCGGCGGCTGGCCGTACGGCTACAACGGCTGGCGCGTGGACCTCACGCCCTACGTGGTTCCGGGCGGAAGGAACCAGCTCGCGATCCGGCTCGACAATCCGCCCGAGTCGGCGCGCTGGTACCCGGGCGCGGGACTCTATCGGAACGTGTGGCTGGTGAAGACCGGCCCCGTGCACGTCGCGCATTGGGGCACGCGCGTGACGACGCCGAAAGTGTCGAAGCATGCCGCCACCGTCACGCTCGAGGTGTCGATCGACAACGATTCGGCGGGCGCGGCCGACGTATCCGCGACGACGGAGCTGTTCGAACTCGACGCGAACGGCAGCCGCCGTGGCCGCGCCGTCGCGCGCATCGATGCGAACGCGACCGCGGCACTGACCGCGTCCACGACGCTGGCGAACCCGCGCCTCTGGGGCCCGCCGCCGACGCAGCAACCGAGCCGTTATCTCGCCGTCACCACGATCGCGCGCGATGGCCGCGCGATCGATCGCGTGGAGACGCCGTTCGGCATCCGCAGCATCCGTTTCGATGCGGACGACGGCCTGTTCGTCAACGGCGAACGCATCGTCATCCGTGGCGTGAACAACCACCACGACCTCGGCGCGCTTGGCGCGGCGTTCAACGTGCGCGCGGCTCGGCGCCAGCTGGAAATCCTGCGCGACATGGGCGCGAATGCCGTGCGCATGGCGCACAATCCGCCGGCGCCGGAGCTGCTCGAACTCGCCGACCGCATGGGCTTTCTCGTGGTCGACGAAGTATTCGATTCGTGGGAACGGAAGAAGACGCCGCTCGACTTCCACCTGGTCTTCCCCGACTGGCATGAGCCCGACCTGCGCGCGATGCTGCGACGCGACCGCAATCATCCGTCGATCGTCCTGTGGGGCGTCGGCAACGAGGTCGGCGAGCAGTACACCGGCGACGAAGGCGCGGCGATCGCGCGCAGGCTGCAGGCGATCGCGCGCGAGGAAGACCCCACCCGCCCGACGATCAACGCGATGAACTGGGCCAAGCCCGACATGCCACTGCCGCGCGAGCTCGACGTGATCGGCCTGAACTACCAGGGCGAAGGCATCCGCCAGGAGCCGGAGTTCGAAGGCACCGACCGCATCCGCACGCCGCCGCAGTACGACGCGTTCCACGCGGCGTTTCCCGACAAGGCGATCGTCAGCACCGAGACCGCATCGGCGCTCAGCAGCCGTGGCGTGTACCTGTTCCCGGTGACGACGAAAACCAGTGCGCCGGTGCACGATGGCAACGGCGGCGATTCGTCGGTCCGCCAGGTGAGCGCGTACGAGCTGCACGCGGTGGATTTCGGATCCAGCGCCGACAAGGTGTTCGCGAGCCTGGACCGGCATCCGTTCGTCGCCGGCGAGTTCGTGTGGACCGGCTTCGATTACCTCGGCGAACCGACGCCGTACTACGACTCGCGCAGTTCGTATTCGGGCATCGTGGACCTCGCCGGTTTTCCGAAGGATCGCTATTTCCTCTACCAGTCGCGCTGGCGCCCCGACCTGCCGATGGCGCACCTGCTGCCACACTGGACCTGGCCCGGGCGCGAGGGCCAGGCGACACCGGTGCATGTGTTCACGTCGGGCGACGAGGCCGAGCTGTTCGTCAACGGCGTGTCGCAAGGACGCAGGAAGAAGGCGCCGTGCGAGTACCGCATGCGGTGGGACGACGTCGTGTACGAACCTGGCGAAATCCGTGTGCAGGCGTACCGGAATGGAAAGCCGTGGGCGAGCGCATCGGCGCGCACCGCGGGCGCATCGGCGAAGCTCGATGCGTCGCCCGATCGACGCGTCCTCGCCAACGACGGCCGCGATCTCGTCTTCGTCACCGTGCGCGTGCTCGATCGCGACGGCACCCCGATGCCGACCGCGAGCGACCGCATCCGCTTCAGCATCGAAGGCCCCGGCGAGATCGTCGCCACCGACAACGGCGATCCGACCGACATGGACGCGTTCCCGTCGCACGAACGCCGCGCCTTCAGCGGCCTCGCGCTGGCGATCGTGCGCGGCGTGCCGGACATGGGAGGCGTCATCACGTTGCGCGCCGATGCGGACGGATTGCAGGGCGCGCGCATCACCCTCGAAAGCCGCGACCAGGAGACTCCATGACGACATCACGCCCCCCTTCCCGGCTGCTGCTCGCGGCAGTGCTCTCCGGCGCGTTCGCGCTGGCGCCCGCGATGGGCGCGACGCCCGCCACGACGTTGAAGGCCGCGTACGCCGACGACTTCCGACTCGGCGTGGCCGTGAACGACGACATCGTGGCCGGTCGCGATGCCGCGTCGCAGGCGCTTACGGCGAAGCACTTCGACGCGATCACCGCCGAGAACGTGATGAAGGCGGAAGTGGTCAACCCGAAGCCCGGCGTCTACGACTTCGCCGCGGCGGACGCGTTCGTCGATTTCGGCCGCAGGCACGGCATGTTCGTGATCGGCCATACGCTGGTGTGGCACAACCAGACACCCGACTGGTTCTTCGTCGACGCCGACGGCCAGCCGAACACGCGCGAGGCGCAGATCGAGCGCATGCGCGCGTACATCGAGAAGGTGGCCGGACGCTACAAGGGTCGCGTGCACGCCTGGGACGTGGTGAACGAGGTCATCGACGAGGACGGCACCTACCGCGACACCGTGTGGGTGCGCGGCGTCGGCGATGGCGACGAACTCGTGAAGCACGCATTCCGCTTCGCGCATCGGTACGCGCCGGACGCGGAGCTGTACTACAACGATTTCAACACCTGGCGGCCGGAGAAGCGCGACGGCATCGTGCGCATGGTGAAGATGCTGCAGGCGCAGGGCATCCGCATCGACGGCATCGGCATGCAGGGTCATTGGGGCCTGAACTATCCGAGCCTCGCCGACATCGAGGCCGCGATCGACGCGTATGCCGCGCTCGGCCTGAAGGTGATGATCACCGAGCTCGACGTCGACGTGCTGCCGCTCACGCGCGAAGGCCAGGTGATCGGCAGCGTGATGGCGCACAAGCAGTTCCAGCTGCCGGAGTTCAAGCGCTATCTCGATCCGTATCGCGACGGTCTTCCCGCCGACGTGCAGCAGCGCCTCGCGGACCGCTACGCCGAGCTGTTCGCGCTGTTCCATCGCAAGCGCGACGTGATCGATCGCGTGAGCCTGTGGGGCGTGCACGATGGCATGTCGTGGAAGAACGATTACCCGGTGCCGGGTCGCATCAACTACCCGTTGCTGTTCGATCGCGCGCGACAGCCCAAGCCGGCGCTCGACGCGGTGCTGCGCGTGCCTCGCGGCCCTGCGGATTCCGCTGGCGAAACCATCGGTCGCGTCACCGGGTTCGATCCGGCGTTCCATGCGCTGGTGCCGGAGGAGGCGCGCATCGAGAAGATCGCCGATGGCTTCACCTGGGCCGAAGGTCCGGCGTGGATCGCGGAGGGCGGCTACCTGCTGTTCAACGACGTGCCGGCGAACGCGATGCATCGCTGGTCGCCACGCGAGGGGGCATCGCCGTTCCTCAAGCCGTCCGGTTATGCCGGGCCCGACACGGCCGGCCTGCGCGAGGCCGGCGCGAACGGCCTGGAGGTCGAGCCGGGCGGCACCGTGCTGCTCGCCGATTCGGGCTCGCGACTGATCGCGCGCTTCGATCCGCGGAACAAGCGCCGGACGACGCTCGCGGCAACCTACGGCGGCAAGCGCTTCAACAGTCCGAACGACATCGCGCGACGCAGCGACGGCACGGTGTTCTTCACCGATCCGCCGTACGGTTTGAAGGGCATCGATGCCTCGCCCCTGAAGGAGCAGCCAGTCAATGGCGTGTATCGCCTCGACCCCGACGGCTCGGTGCACCTCATCGAAGGCGGACTGAAGTTTCCCAACGGCATCGCGCTGTCGCCGGACGAACGCACGCTGTACGTCGCCAACTCCGATCCCGAACACCCGGTGTGGATGGCGTACGAACTCGACGCGCGCGGCGAGGTGGATGGGCGCCGCGTGCTCGGCGATGCCTCCGACCTGATCGCCGCGGGCGCGTCCGGCGCGCCGGACGGGCTGACCGTGTCGCGCGACGGACACCTGTTCGCGAGCGCGCCCGGCGGGCTGCTGGTGATGGACGCGAACGGAAAGCGACTCGGCATGATCGCCACCGGCGCGCGCGTCTCGAACGCGACCTTCGGGAACGATGGCCGCACGCTGTACCTCACCTCGCACACGTTTCTCGCGCGCATTCGCGTGAATGCGATGGGTATCGGGTTCGACCGGTAGCGTTCGCGGCGCCTGTTCATTCCGACGAGCGGTCGGTTGGCGTTGCGGAAAACCGACCCCGATCACAGCCCTTGCGCGGGCCTGTCGCGGCGTCCGCGTGTTGTCGGACGCCTTCACATTTTTCCTGCAATTGCGCGCGCAGGATCGGCCGACCGGTCGCCGCTCGTCCGTTCCGGTGCGATGCACCGCAACGTTCGGGGGCCCGGTTTTCCGACCTTCATTCATTCGGGGTGATGCCGATGCGCAAGTTCGCTTCATGGGCCAAACGCGGCCTCTATGTCCTTTCGCCGCTTCCGCTGCTCGCCGCCATGACGGCGTCCGCGGCGGGACCGTCCGATCAGCTGCCGTCCGCGGTGCGCGCGGCGATGCAGCGCGATCTCGGGCTCGATTCGGCCCAGCTGGCGCAGTACCTGAAGATCGAACGGCTCGCCGAAGTACAGGGCAAGCCGCTCGCCGCCGCGCAGGGTCGCAACTACGCGGGCAGCTGGATCGAACGCGCGGCGAACGGGCAGTTCAAGGTGGTCGTGGCGACCACGTCGCTGCGCGCGCAGAAGGGCCCGGCCGACGTGGAGATCCGCAATGCCCGCCACAGCCTGGCCGTGCTCGACACGTCCAAGGCGCAGCTCGATGCCGCGCTCTCCCGCGGCAAGGCGCCCGCGGGCGTGTACGGCTGGTACGTCGACCTGCCTGGCAACAGCGTCGTGGTGAGCGTCGGCAAGGGCCATGAGCAGGCCGGCATCGACTTCATCGCCGCCAGCGGCATCGACAGCCGTACCGTCCGCCTGGAAACCGCCGAGGAGCAGCCGAGCCTGCGCGTCGCGCTGGAAGGCGGCCTGGGTTACCTGCGCAATCCGGGCGACGGCTATCTGTACGCGTGCTCGATCGGCTTCCCGGTCACGCAGGGCGGCTTCGTCACCGCCGGCCACTGCGGCGATGCGGGCGAAGCGACGTACTTCGAACCCTCGCAGTGGACGCTGGGCCCGAAGATCGGCTCGTTCGTCGCCTCCAGCTTCCCCGCGCCGGGCCAGACCGGCAACGACTTCGCGTGGGTGAAGGTGGATGCCGGCCACACGCTGACGCCGGAAGTGTCCGGCTACGGCAGCGGCGACGTGGTCGTGCGCGGCAGCACCGAAGCCGCCGTGGGCGCGGCGATCTGCCGTTCGGGCCGCACCACCGGCTGGCGCTGCGGCACGATCGAAGCGAAGAACCAGACGGTCAACTACAGCACGGGCGAGACGATCCTCAACCTCACGCGCACCACCGCGTGCTCGGAAGGCGGCGACTCGGGCGGCTCGTTCATCACCGGCCCGGGCCAGGCGCAGGGCGTGCTGTCGGGCGGCAGCGGCAGCTGCAAGGGCAAGCAGCCGAACAACCGCACGCGCAGCTTCTACCAGCCGCTGCTTCCGATCCTGCAGAACTACAACCTGACGCTGCTGACCGGCGCCTGATCCTTAACCCGCTACCTCACCGACTCCCTCCCCTGCACGTGCAGGGGAGGGTTGGGAAGGGTGAAGTGCAAGCCCGTAACGCCCGCCCCCCCGCTCACATCTCCGACAAAGCCCGCGCAACCGCCTCCGACGACGCATCTCCCAACGCGACATACGCCACACGCAGCGCCCCGACGAACCGCGCATCGGCAGACAGCGGCGCGAACACCGCATCGAGCCGCAGGAACGCATCCACGTCCGCCGCCGAGCCATCGCACTGCCGCCCAACCGCAGCAAGCGCATCGGCCATCGGATCCACGATCGCCACGCCCGCCTTCGCCTGCCGCCGCACGTAACGCAGCCAGCCTGCCACCGGCACGCAGAGCGGATCGATCGAACGCCCTGCCGCCAGCGCATCGGCGATCGTGCCCAGCAGTCGCACCGGAATCTTCTGCGAGCCGTCCCACGCAATCTGCGAAAGCCGGTGCTGGATCGCCGGATTGCGGAAGCGTTCGAGGATCGCATCGATGTAATGCGCCGCATCGAACCCGCGCGGCGCGGCGACGTTCGGCGCGATCGCCTCGCGCATCAGCCGTTCGACGAAACCCGCGAGCACCGGCGTCGCCATCGCCTGCGCGACCGTTTCGATCTCCATCAGCGAGCCCAGGTACGCCAGCGCCGAATGCGGCGCGTTGAGCAGGCGCAGCTTCGCGCGGTCGTAGCCGGCGATGTCGTCGCTCATCGTGACGCCGGCGCGTTCCAGCGGCGGGCGCCCGTTGCAGAACGCGTCCTCGACCACCCACTGCGTGTACGCCTCGCGCTGCACGGGCCACGCGTCGATGCAGCCCAGTTCGCCCGCCACGCGATCGCGCAGCGCGTCGTCGGTGGCGGGCGTGATGCTGTCGACCATTGAACGCGGGAACGTGGCGTTCTCGGCGATCCAGCACGCGAGGTCGTGGTCGATGCGATCGGCGAACGCCACCACCGCGCGACGCAGCTTGCCGCCGTTGTCGGGCAGGTTGTCGCAGCTGAGCACGGTGAACGGCGGCAGCCGCTGCGCCTTTCGACGACGCAGGCCTTCGACGAGGTGGCCGATGGCGCTGACGGGCGTTCTGGGGTTCTCCAGGTCGCGCACGATGTCCGGATGCGCGAAGTCGAGTTCGTCCGCGGCGAGGCAATAGCCCTTCTCGGTGATCGTCAGCGTGACCAGGCGGACGTCGGGGTCGGCGAGTCGTGCGAGCACGCGCCCGCCCTCCTCGCGCGCGGCGAGCACTTCACGCAGCGCGCCGATGACGCGCAGGCGCGGCCGTTCGCCGAGCAGCGCGAGCGTGTACAGCCCGTCCTGCGGCGCGAGCGCGTCGCGCACCTCGACGCTGTTGAGCGACACGCCGCAGATGGCCCAGGCAGGATCGTGCGCGAGCACATCGTCGACGTACACCGCCTGGTGCGCGCGATGAAACGCGCCGACGCCGAGGTGGACGATGCCGATCCTCGTGGCGGCGCGGTCGTAGTCCGGGCGCTGGATGTCGGGGGGAAGCGTGGCGAGCGTGGTGGCGTCGAGTCGGCGGTCGGTCATGTCGTACTGCTGTGTTCGCGTTGGGTCGGCGTGATGGATCGTCGTGACGTGTCGCCGTGATGCGATGGGAACCGTCATCCCCGCGAAGGCGGGGATCCAGCTGGTCGTCGCGACGCGTCTTCCGAAGAGAGTGACGCGGCTGGCAGTTGGGTTCCCGCCTTCCCGGGAACGACAGCTCAGGGAGTTTGTGTTATCTGGTGACGGTCAAGGTTTTCCTTACGCGCACATCCGCACTCGACGCGCCGATCTGCACTTCATACGCGCCCGGATCCACCGCATACGCATCGCGCGCTTCATCCCACGTCCGCAGATCGTTCGCAGGCGTGATCGTGAAACTCACCTCGCGCGATTCGCCCGGCTGCAGGTGCACGCGCTGGAAGCCGCGCAGGTCCTTGCGCGCGCGCTCGCGCTTCGGATCGAGCAGATGCAGGTACAGCTGGACCACCTCGTCGCCCGCGCGCTTGCCGGTGTTCTTCACCTGCACGGTCGCGGTCACCGGTTGCGATGGCGACGCGCTCGCGCGGTCGAGCTTCAGGCCCGAGTACGCGAACGTGGTGTACGACAGTCCATGGCCGAACGGATACAGCGGCTCGCCTTCGAAGTAGCGGTACGTGCGGTTGCGCATCGCATAGTCGTCGAATGCGGGCAGCTTCTCGTCGGCCTTGTAGAAGGTGACGGGCAGGCGGCCGGCGGGATTCGCATCGCCGAACAGCACATCAGCCACGGCGTTGCCGCCGCGCTGGCCCGGATACCACGCCATCACGATCGCGGGCAGGTTCTGCTTCGCCCAGTCCACCGCGATCGCCGAGCCCGCGGTCAACACCATCACCACCGGCTTGCCCGTGGCGTGCAGCGCTTCGAGCAGCTTGCGCTGCGTTTCGGGCAGGCGGATATCGGTGCGGTCGCCGCCGGCGAAGCCGGGATAGTTGACCGTCATCTCCTCGCCTTCGACGTCACCGGTGAGTCCGCCGACAAAGACGACGACGTCCGAATCGCGCGCGGCCTGCACCGCTTCCTCGAACGGCGGCTTCGCGCCCGGCATGCGCCACGCGAGGCGTACGCCGGCATCGCGTTCGCGCTCGTAGTACCCGAGGCGGATGTTGTATGCACGACCCGCTTCCAGTTCGACGTCCGCATGCTCGGCATGCAGGCGATCACTGTTCTGCCAGTGGTCGATCACCAGCTTGTCGTCGAGGTACAACCGGACGCCGTCGTTGCCGGCGGCTTCGATCTGGTAGGTGCCACTCACCGGCGGCAGCAGCTGGCCGCTCCAGCGGATGCTGAAATCGTCAGCCGGAACGTCCTGGCCGCCCTGCGCTTCGCCACGTGCCATCAGGTTGTCGGTCGGCGAGCCGCGATCCCAGCGGAAGCCGATCTGCGGATCCACGCGCACCAGGGTCGGCTTGCCCTCGAGCTCGCGATTGCGGAAGTACTCGCCGCGCAGGCCGCGTTCGGTCGAACCGGCTTCGGGGCGCAGGTACTGCGGTTCGATCAGCGGATTGGCCGCGGGATCGTCGCGGCCTTCCACCAGATCGACGCCGCGCGCATGCACGATCGTCGCGTTCGGCGCGGCTTCGCGGATGCCCTGCAGGATGGTCACCGGCGCCTTCGGCGTGCCGTAGTAGTTGCCGAGCAATGCCATCGTGTCGTCCGCGGTGGGGCCGACGACAGCGATGCGTTTCACGTCGCGCGACAACGGCAGCACGCCGTCGTTCTTCAGCAGCACGATCGATTCCTGCGCGACCTTGCGCGAGAGCGCGTCGTGCTCGGGCGACTGGTTCACCGAGTACGGAATGCCCGCCCAGCGCACCTGCGAAGGCGGATCGAACATGCCCAGCCGCATGCGCGCGGTGTAGAGCTTCGTGAGCGCGGCATCGACCTCGGCCTCGGGAATCAGGCCCTTGCGGACCGCCACCGGCAGCGACGGCAGGTACGTGTCGCCGCAGTCGAGCTGCGTGCCGTTCTTCACCGCGAGCGCCGCGGCTTCTTCCGGCGTCGCCACGATCTTGTGATTCTTCCAGATGTCGACGATCGCCCAGCAATCCGACACGACGTAACCCTTGAAGCCCCACTCGCCGCGCAGGATGTCCTGCAGCAGGAACTTGCTGGCGCTCGCCGATTCGCCGTAGACGCGGTTGTACGCGCCCATTACGGCATCCACGTCGCCTTCCTTCACCAGCGCTTCGAATGCGGGCAGGTAGGTCTCGCGAAGGTCGCGTTCCGTGGGCTTCGCATCGAAGGTATGGCGGTCGGCTTCCGGACCGCTGTGCACGGCGAAATGCTTGGCCGTCGCGTCGAGCTTGCGGTACTTCGGGTCGTCGCCCTGCAGGCCCTTCACGAACGTCACGCCCATGCGCGCGGTGAGGTACGGATCCTCGCCGTAGGTCTCCTGCCCGCGGCCCCAGCGCGGGTCGCGGAAGATGTTGATGTTCGGCGACCAGAACGTGAGGCCCTGGTAACGCCCGCGCTGGCCCTGGCGCGCGAACTCGTGGTGCTTGGCGCGCGCTTCGTCGCTGATGGCCTCGCTGATCTGCGCCATCAGCGGCACGTCGAACGTCGCCGCCATGCCGATGGCCTGCGGGAACACCGTCGCCCCGCCCGCGCGCGCGACGCCGTGCAGCGCTTCGTTCCACCAGTCGTACGCGGGCACGCCGAGACGGTCGATCGCCGGTGCGGCGTTCTGCATCTGCGCCGCCTTTTCGTCCAGCGTCATGCGCGAGACGAGGTCGGCGGCGCGCTGTTCGAAGCTGCGGCTGGTGTCGAGCCAGGGGCGGTCGGTGGTGTCTTGCGACCGCGGATCGGCAGCGAAGGCGTTGCAGACCATGCAGCACGCCAGGGCACCGGCCAGCGTTGCAGCGCTCCAGTGAGATCGGCCCTTCGCGTCGTCATCCCCGCGAAGGCGAGGATCCAGGGACGTTGCCTTCGACGTGGATGCATCCATCGAATCCCGCCTGCGCCGGAATGACGGGACTGCCTGCATAGCCGCAAGTTCGGACCGCTTCATCGCCCTCTCCTAGTGACTTTCGACCTGTCGTGCATACGGCCCCACCGTCACTCCGATGAAGCCACCCGCGACATCGGTGCTGAGCACCGTGCCGTCCACGTCCTGCTTCAACCACTTCCAGCCGTGGCCCGCGTCGTAGCCGAACGCGTAGTCGCCCGCATCGCCTTCGATCTTCAACTTCAGCGCCTTCGTGCCCGCCGGCAGCGTCGCGGTCGCAAGTGTTTCGGTCGCGTCCTTCTGCCGCTTGCGCAGCGTCAGCGTCACACCGTTTCCGACGCGTTGCGCGCCAATCGAGTACCAGTAGTTCTCGTTCTGGAACGCGGCGATGCCCGCTTCGGTACCGGCCTCGGCCGGCACCGTCATCGCCGTGCTCGCTTCGAACGAAAGGTGCTGCTGCCGCCGCGCGAGGAAGGTCGGATTGCGCAGCGTGTCGAGCCCTTCGCCCGGCGCGATCGCCAGCTTGCCCGCGTGCGTGCGCAGGTCGGCCCACTGCGTCTTCGGCACGCGCGCGAACAGCCACGTCGTGTCGAGCGCCGGTTTGTCGAAGTCGTCGCGCCAGGTGAAGTTGCCGCTCAGCGGCGCCTGCGTCGCGCCCCGCTGCATGAACGACGGGCCATCGGCGACCTGCGGAATGCGCTTGCCGTGGGCGAGGATCGTCGGCCAGCCGTCCTTCCATTCCACCGGCAGCAGGAAGGTCTCGCGCCCGGTGTTGTAGTGCACGCGGTCGTACATGCGACTGGCGAGGAACACCGCCCACCACGTGCCGTCGGTGGCTTCCACGAGGTCGGCGTGGCCCGCGTTGCCGATCGCATCGACACGGTCTTCGGGAAGATCGCGCTGCGTCAGGATCGGATTGTGCTCGTACGGCGTGTACGGGCCCCAGATGTCGCGGCTCCGCGCCACCACCTGCGAGTGCTGCAGGCTGGTGCCGCCTTCGGCGCAGACGAGGTAGTACCAGCCGTCGCGCTTGTAGATGTGCGGGCCTTCGATCCAGATCGGCTTCTGCGACAGGTCCATGCCGCCGTTGATCAGCACCTTGCGCGGGCCGAACGGCTGCAGCGTCTTCGCGTCGAGCTGTTGCATCCAGATCGCGCGATGGCCTTCGTACAGCGGCTTGCCTTCCGGCGCGTCGTTGTTAATGAGGTAGACCTTGTCGCCATCGAAGAACAGCGACGGGTCGATGCCGTCGATGGTCTTCAGCCAGATCGGATCGGACCACGGGCCGGCCGGATTCTTTGCGGTGGCGATGAAGTTTCCGCCTGCGTCCACGGACGTATTGAGTACGTAGAACGTACCGTCGTGGTACTCGATGGTGGGTGCGAACACGCCGCGCGACATGTTCAGTCCGTCGAAGTCCAGCTGCGTCGGGCGGTCGATCACGTTGCCGACCTGCGTCCAGTGCACGAGGTCGCGGCTTTCGAACACCGGGATGCCGGGGAAGTACGTGAACGTCGAATTGACCAGGTAGTAGCGGTCGTTCGCGCGCACGATGCTCGGGTCGGGATAGAAGCCGGCGAGGATCGGATTGCGGTACTGCCCGGGCTTCACCGGCGCATCGAACGGCGCGTCGTGGCCCTTGTATTCGAACCAGTCGAAGAGGACGGGCTCGGCGGCGAGCACTGGCATCGACGCTACCGAAAGAACCAGTGCCGACACCCACTTCGTCATTCCCGCGAAAGCGGGAACCCAGCGCCTTTCGGCCTGGTGACGAGACGTCGCTGCCAAGTCGCCGGGTCCCCGCTTTCGCGGGGATGATGGCTTGGTTAGGGACACGACCGCATTCATCGAATCACCAATCCCACATCGCGCCATCTTCCAGCCGCGCGATCGGCAGCTGCTTGGGCGCATAAGGGAATTTGGCGGCGAGCTTCTCGTCGATGTCGACGCCGTGGCCGGGGGTGTCGCCGACGTGCAGGCGTCCGTTGCGGAAGACGTAGTCATGCGGGAAGACCTCGTTGGTTTCATCCGAATGGAACATCCATTCCTGGATGCCGAAGTTCGGCACCCACGTGTCGAAGTGCAGCGCCGCGCCCATGCACACCGGCGACAGATCCGTCGCACCGTGGAAGCCCGTTCGTACCGCATGCAGCGCGGCGAAATCGGCGATTCGGCGCACGTGCGTGATGCCGCCGCCGTGCACGATGGTGGTGCGGATGTAGTCGATCAGCTGGTTCTCGATGAGGTGCTTGCAGTCCCAGATCGAGTTGAACACCTCGCCCACCGCCAGCGCGGTGACCGAATGCTTGCGGATCAGTTCGAAACCCTTCTGGTTTTCCGCGGGCGTGGCGTCTTCCAGCCAGAACAGGCGGAACGGTTCGAGGTCGCGGGCCAGTCGCGCCGCTTCGATGGGCGTGAGGCGATGGTGCACGTCGTGCAGCAGTTCGACGTCGGGGCCATGATCGGCGCGCAGGCGTTCGAACAGCTTCGGCACGATGTTGAGGTATTTCGGCGTGTTCCAGACCGTTTCGGCCGGCAGCTCGCTTTCGGCCGGTTCGTACGGCTTGCCGCCGACGGAGATGCCGTAGGCCTTCTTCACGCCAGGCACGCCGCATTGCGCGCGCACCGCGAGGAACCCCTTCTCGATGTACTTGGCGACCTCGTCGGTCGTTTCCTCGATGTCGCGACCGTTCGCGTGCCCGTACACCAGCGCGCCTTCGCGCGAGCGACCGCCCAGCAGCTGGTACAGCGGCAGGCCGGCCATCTTGCCGAGGATGTCCCACAGCGCGACGTCGACCGCGGCGATGGCGGTCATCGTCACCGGACCGCGACGCCAGTACGCGCCGCGATGCAGGAACTGCCACATGTCCTCGATGCGGCCGGCGTCGCGGCCGATCAGGTTGGGCACGACATGATCCTGAAGGTACGACGCAACGGCGAGCTCGCGGCCGTTGAGCGTCGCATCGCCCAGGCCGGTGATGCCCGAACGCGTGGTGATCTTCAGCGTGACGAAGTTGCGGCCCGGACAGGTGACGATGACTTTCGCATCGACGATCTCGCGGTCGCGCGTGGAGCCGTGACGGGTTTCGGTGGTGGCGGTGTTCATCGTGCGTGGTCGTCGGAAGAAGGCGAAGGAAGGGGAAGTTCGAAGGGGCCGGCCGGAAGGTTCGCGCCGTCGAACAGCGTGCATACCGGGCCGTCCGCCCAGCAGTAGCGCACGCGCGCGGCTTCGTGCGCGTTCGGCGCACGCAGGGTGACGGTGTTGCTCCACGCCTTCGCGTCGGCGTAGCGGCAGCTGTCCGTCCGCGCGCCGCACAGTTCGAAGCCGATGGGGCCGTTCGCGCCGACGCCGACCAGATCGCCGGTGTTGTCGCGGAACGTCACGACGACCGCGTCATCGACGCGTCGTGCGGACACCGGCACCGGTCCGGATGGCGGCAGCCTCTCGCCGTACACGACATGGCGCGCGGCGCGTGCGAGGCGACGGCCGAGTTCCTGCTTGTTCGACGGATGGATGTCGTAGTGGTCGCCGATGTCGATGGCGACGGCGAGTCCGCTGTTTGCATCATCGTTGGCGACCTGGCGCTGCGATTCGCGCAGCTCCGCCCAGCCGCTTTCGGACGGCTGCGCCTTCGGCATGCCGTAGTTGGCCAGCTGCACGATCAGGAGCGGCGTTTTCGCGCCAAAGCGCGAACGCCAGTCCTCGCGCAGCGTGCGCAACAGGTCGCGATAACGCGCGCCTTCGAACGTGTTCGACTCGCCCTGGTACCAGAGCATGCCGCGCACGTTGTAGCGGCCCAGCGGCGCGATCATGCCGTTGTACAGGGTCGAGAGTCCGGCGGCGGTTTGCCACGGCGCGCGCGGTGGCGTGTCGCTGCCGGCCACCTGGCGGAACTTCCACGGATTCGACAACGGCGCGCTGGAACCGTCCTTGAAACGCAACGCGTTCGCCGACGCGGGACCGGAGAGGCCGCCATCGCGATACGTGTCGAGCACGTTGACCACGACGACGTTCTCGCCTTCCTTCAGCAGGCCCTTCGGCAACGCGTATTCGCGGCCGCTGCCGGCACCGTAGGTACTGCCGACGGCCACGCCGTTCACCCACGTCATGTCGACCTCGTCCGCCGGCGCGAGCGCGAGCGTCGCGTCCTGCGCGGCCTGCCCGGCGGTGAGCTTCACCGTGGTGCGATACCACACCATGCCGTCGAACGCGGCGAGTTCCGGGATGCCCCAGCGCTCCCACGCGCCGAGTTCGCGCGGCGCGGCGCGCCAGTCCCTGCCTGGCGAGTACGTGCGGCTCCACGGCTCGTCGCCCGGCTTGGCGTCGCTGCGTGCGTTCCACCAGCGCGTCCACACGTCGCCCCAGCGTTCGATCGCCCCGACTTCATCGGTCGCGTACTGCGCCAGTACGTCGAGCTCGGCGTCGTAGAGTTTCGTCGCGCGCAGCGCTTCGCCGCTGGTCCACGCCTGGATGCGCGATCCGCCCCACGCGGCGTTGATCAGGCCCATCGGCACGTCGACGGTCTTCTGCAGCTCGCGCGCGAAGTAGTAACAGGCGGCGGAGAAATCGCGGACGGTCTCGGGCGTCGTCGTCGTCCACTTCACCGGCGTGGCGAACGTCGCCTGCGGCGTGACCGCGCCGTGCTGCGGCACGGTGAGCAGGCGGATGCGATCGTTGTCCGCACCCGCGATTTCGGCGCGCGCGTCGAGCGATCGCCACACCTGCAGTTCCATGTTCGACTGGCCGGAACACAGCCAGACGTCGCCGACCATCACGTCGCTCACGTTCTGCGTCGTCTCGCCGGACGTCGCGCTGAGTGTGTACGGGCCACCGGCCTTCATCGATGGAAGCGTCGCGCTCCAGTGGCCGTCGGCGTCGGCGCGCGCGGTGGCGCGCTTGCCGGCGAAGCTGAGCTTCACCTGCTCGCCGGCGTTCGCGCGCCCGAACACGCGGATCGGCTGCTCGCGCTGCAGCACGGCGTGGTCCTGGAACATCGTGTGGAGCAGCGTGGCTTCGGCCGCGTTCGCGACGAACGCCGCAGACAGTGCGGCAACGCCGCACAGCGCGCGCGCCAGGTTTCGAATGCGATGCATGGTGCGGATCGACATGGTTCAGCCATTCCCCGGGGCGAACGGAAATTCGAGCGATTCGTAGTAGTCCAGCGGATGCGCGGGCGGCGCGTAGCCGTCCGGCAGCGGACGCTGCGAGAACGTCTGGAAGTACGCGATGCTGGCGTCGCGCCACCACTGCGCTTCCTTTTCCTGGATCGCCAGGAAGGTCGCGATCTGCGCGTGGCGTTCCGGATCGATCCTGCCTTCCAGAGCGTTCCAGGTGCGGCGCATGTCGCGCACCTTGTCGACGCCACGCGAGTAATGCACGACGAGTTCATCCCACAGCGTGCGGCCGGACCGGGTCGTGTAGTCCCACGGCAGGTGGTGGAACCACAGCAGGAATTCCTCGGGCGTCCTGCCCGCATCGTCGAACTGCGCGGCGACCGGCTTCGCGTACTGCGACACCGCGTCGCTGCCGCGCGTCGTGCGATCGAAGCCGATGCCGTCCTTCGTGGCGCGGTGGTAATACACGCTGGTCCAGTCCGCGCGCGGGCCGCCTTCGACCCACGGGCCCGGGCCGTAGTGATGGCCGCGGCCCATCAGGTGATGCAGGCCGAGCGGCGTCATGTAATCCACGACCGCTTCGCGCGAGCCCATCATCATCGCGACCACGGGCTGCACGATGTCGCCGTCGTTGGAGAACGTCATGCGCGTCCACTCTTCCGCGATGTCGCGCGAGGAGAGTTCCGGATTCCACGCGAGCCGGCCGAAGACGTACCAGTTGGCCTGGTCGAAATGCGAGCCGCTCCAGTTGCGGTCGCTGCCGATGTTCGCCACGCCGGCCATGCCGGTGAGCCGGTAACCGTGCAGTTCGCCATCGACGACCTTCGCCACCGTCGAACCCTTGCCGCGCGCGTGGGTATCCGCACGCAGCGTTTCCTCGAACAGCGGGCCCAGGTACGCAAGGTGCGTCGCGAAGCCGAGGTACTCCTTGGTGATCTGGAATTCCATCATCAGCGGCGTCTTCGGCATCGCACCGAACAGCGGATGGAACGGCTCGCGCGGCTGGAAGTCGATGGCGCCGTTCTTCACCTGCACCATGACGTTGTCGCGGAACTTGCCGTCCAGCGGCACGAACTCGTTGTACGCCTGCTTGGCGCGATCGTCCGGCGTTTCATGCGAATAGACGAACGCACGCCAGATCACGATGCCGCCATGCGGCTTCACCGCGTCGGCCATCATGTTCGCGCCGTCGGCATGCGTGCGGCCGTAATCCTGCGGGCCGGGCTGGCCTTCGGAATTGGCCTTCACCAGGAAGCCGCCGAAATCGGGAATGGCCTTGTAGATCTCGTCGGCCTTCGCCTTCCACCACGCGCGCACCTGCGGGTCGAGCGGATCGGCCGTCTTCAGACCGCCGATCTCCACCGGCGCGCTGAAGCGCGCACTCAGGAACACGCGGATGCCGTACGGGCGGAACACGTTCGCCAGCGCCGCGGCCTTCTCGATGTACATCGGCGTGAGCTGCTGCGCGCTCGCGTTGACGTTGTTGAGCACGGTCGCGTTGATGCCGATGGAGGCGTTGGCGCGCGCGTAGTCGGCGTAGCGCGGGCCGAGGTAATCGGGGAGCTTGTGCCAGTCCCAGATCGATTCGCCGGCATAGCCGCGCTCGACGTGGCGGTCGAGGTTGTCCCAGTGGTTCAGCATGCGCAGCTGCGTGCGCGGGACTTCGCGGATGTCGAGCGCGTCGATGGGCTGGCCCGTCTGCAGCAGGCGCAGCAGGTGGAACGCGCCGTGCATCGCGCCGGCGTCGGTGTTGGCGGCGATGGCGATCGCGTCGCGGCCGTCGAACTCGACCGTGCGGATGCGATAGCCCTCGCGGCCGAGGTCCTTCGTCGCGAGCTTCAGGCCGGCGATCTGCTTGGACGACGCGGGCGTGCCGACGATCAGCGCACCTTCGACCTTCGCGGCGTCGGACATCGGCGGCTGCGCGCCGAGCAGGCCGCCGAGACCACGGACGAGCTCATCGCGCGTGGCCCGCTGCGTCGGCGTGGCGGCCGGGGCGACGAGCTGCGCGAGGCGGGGCCGATACGCTTCCGCGTCGGCATCCGGGATCGGGCGATAGCGCAGCCACAGGTCGTAGCCGTCCTCCGCCGCCGCCGGGCGCGGGAGCAGCAGGGCTGCGAGCAGGAGCAGCATGAGGGCGAAGAAGCCGGATCGTTGCCGGGCGGCGGGTACGCTGTCGCCGGGCGTGCGGGATGCCCGTACCATGTGCAAAGCTCTCATGCGCAGTCCTGGTTGAACGAATGACAAGGCGGCCCCCGACGCGGCAGGCGCCGCGAAGTGCGGCATCCGCGACCGCTGGCCGACAGAAGGAACGAACGTTGGAGAAGCCGAGGAAATCGCTGCGCCGCAAGGGCGCCGCCGTGACCATCGACGAAGTGGCCGTGCTGGCCGCGGTTTCGCCGATGACCGTCTCGCGCGTGGTCAACGGCCAGGGCAAGGTCCGCGACAGCACGCGCGAACGCGTGATGCGCGCGGTTAAGGAACTGGGCTATACGCCCAACCTCGCCGCCAGTTCGCTCGCCGCCGCGCAGCACACGCGCGTGGCGATGATCTACACCAACCCCAGCTCGGCCTACCTGCGCGAGCTGCTGGTCGGCGCGCTGCGCGGCGCGGCGCGCACCGCGGCGCAGCTGATGATCGAAAGCTGGGACACCTACAACGCCGACGCGCAACGCGCCGCCGCGCGCGAGATGAGCAAGTCCGTCGCCGGCGTGATCCTGCCGCCGCCGCTGTGCGAATCCAAGGCGGTGGTGTCGGAGTTCCTGTCGGCCGGCGTGCCGGTCGTCGCGATCGCGTCGGGCCGCTTCAGCCAGGAAATCTCCTGCGTGCGCATCGACGACTTCCGCGCCAGCCAGGAGATCACCGCGCACCTCATCTCGCTCGGCCACACGCGCATCGGCTACATCAAGGGCCATCCGAACCAGACCGCCAGCGCGCGGCGCTACGAGGGCTTCCAGGCGGCGTTCGCGCAGGCCGGGCTCGAGATCGACGGCGCGCTCGTGCAGCAGGGTTACTTCACCTACCGCTCGGGCCTGGACGCGGCCGAGAAGATGCTCTCGCACCGCAAGCCGCCCACCGCGATCTTCGCCAGCAACGACGACATGGCCGCCGCCGTGGTCTCGGTCGCGCACCGTCGCGGGCTCGATGTGCCGCGCGACCTGTCGGTGGTCGGGTTCGACGATACGTCCGCCGCGACCACGGTCTGGCCGGAACTCACCACGATCCACCAGCCCATCGCGTCGATGGCCGATTCGGCCATCGACATCCTGCTGCGCGGGATCCGTCGCAAGGACCGCAGCACGCGCGTGGTGGTCGACCACGTCGTCGCGCACCAGCTGGTGACGCGCGACTCGGTGGCGCCGCCGTCGAAGGGCACGCGCGGCGCCTGAGCTGAAAGGCCGCGCCCGGGTCGTCCTGCTGGAACTGCTCCGATTGAAGCCGCCCGGACGCGCCATGCCTCAGCCTTCCATCTGCTCCAGTTCCTTGCCCTTGGTCTCGTAGACGTACTTCAGGACAAAGAACACCGACACGATCGCCGCCACGGTGTAGATGCCGTACGCAGCCGCCAGGCCGATGCCGGCCAGCAGGATCGGGAAGGTCACGGTGATGGCGAAGTTGCTCGTCCACTGCGCGGCGCCGGCGACGGCCAGGCCAGAGCCGCGGATCTGGTTCGGGAACATCTCGCCCAGCATGACCCACATCACCGGGCCCCACGAGGCGTTGAAGAAGATCACGTACACGTTCGCGGCGATCAGCGCCAGCGTGCCCATCGAATCGGACAGCATGAGCCGGCCGTTCGCATCCAGCGACGCGGTGGCGAAGGCGAAGGTCATCGCGGCGAGCGACACCGCCATGCCGACCGAGCCGATCCACAGCAGCGGCTTGCGCCCGATGCGGTCGATCAGCAGCACCGTGACCAGGCAGGCGCCGATGCTCAACGCGCCGGACAGCACGTTGATCAGCAGCGCGTCGCTTTCGGAGAAGCCGACCGCCTGCCACAGCACCGCGCCGTAATAGAACACGACGTTGATGCCGACCAGCTGCTGGAACGTCGCAAGGCCGATGCCGATCCACACGATCGGACGGATCCTGCCGGTCGCCTTGTTGATCAGGTCCGACAGCTGCGGGCGATGATGGTCGCTCGACAGCGAGGCATCGATCTCGGTCAGCTTGACCTGCGCTTCGCTGGCGCCGTACAGGCGCGTGAGCACGGCGAGCGCGTCGGCCTTCCGCTTCTTCACGACGAGGTAGCGCGGGCTTTCCGGAATCGCCAGAAGCAGCACCAGGAACAGCGCCGACGGGAAGGCCATCATCCAGAACATCCAGCGCCACGCTTCATGGCCCAGCCACAGCGGCTGCGTGGACGCGCCGGCCAGCTTGGCCAGCAGGAAGTTGCTGAGGAACGCGCAGAACAGGCCGCCGATGATGGCGATCTGCTGCACCGTCGCCAGCCGTCCGCGATAGCGTGCCGACGCGACTTCGGCGATGTACGCCGGCGACATCACGCTGGCCGCGCCGACCGCGAAGCCGCCGATCACGCGCGCGGCGACGAACATCGCCGAACTCGTGGCGGCGCCGGAACCCAGCGCGGAAATCAGGAACAGCACGGCCGAGATGATCAGCACCGAGCGCCGGCCCCAGCGGTCGGCAAGGCGTCCGGCGAAGAACGCGCCGATCGCGCAGCCCAGCAGCATGGATGCGACCTCGAAGCCCAGCCCGGCCTTGGTCGACTGGAACGCCTGCTGCAATCCATCGACGGTGCCGTTGATCACGCCACTGTCGAAGCCGAACAGGAAGCCACCGATGGTGGCCACGCAACTGACGAGAATGATGAAGCGGGTGTTTTCTGCGCTTGCGGATGAGGAACCTTCGAGCGTGGCGCTGTTCATTTCGCGTGTCTCGTTTGAAGGAGTCGGATTTGGATTCGGGAAGGTGGAGCCGTCACGTCCACGTTCGACCGGCACGAGCGCGAGCTTCCCCCACGCGCTGCACCGCCTTGAGCTGTACCGCCTCGAGCCGTCATCCCCGCGAAGGCGGGGATCCATCTTTCAACCGCGTCACGCCTTCACGGCGTGACGCATCGGACGCATGGATTCCCGCCTTCGCGGGAATGACAGCTCTTTTAACCCTTACCCGGCACGAATGACAGATGCCGGGGTCCCGCCAATCCGCAATCCGTCCTCAGCGCAGCAGGTACTGGTTGAGCAGGTTCTCGTAACGCTCCTGCTTGCCGCTGATCTGCCTGGGCTCGCCGTTCTTCACCGCCAGCTCGCGCAGGTCGGCCAGGCCGAGCTTGCCGCGTTCGAAGTCCGCGCCCGCGCCGTTGTCGAAGCTGGCGTAGCGCTCGGTGCGCCACTGCTCCCACGGCGAGTCGTTGAGCAGCGCGTGCGCCACTTCCAGGCCGCGCGCGAACGCGTCCATACCGCCGATGTGGGCGATGAACAGGTCTTCCATGTCGGTCGACTCGCGACGCGCCTTCGCGTCGAAGTTCAGGCCGCCGACCAGGCCGCCCTGGCGCAGCACGACCATCATCGCGCCGACGGTGTCGTACAGGTCGGTCGGGAACTGGTCGGTGTCCCAGCCGTTCTGCGCGTTGCCGCGGTTGGCGTCGATCGAGCCCAGCAGGTCGTGGTCGGACGCGACCTGCAGGTCGTGTTCGAACGTGTGGCCCGACAGCGTGGCGTGATTGGCCTCGATGTTGAGCTTGAAGTCCTTGTGCAGGCCGTACTGGCGCAGGAAGCCGGCGACGGTGGCGCTGTCGAAGTCGTACTGGTGCTTCATCGGCTCCATCGGCTTGGGCTCGATGAGGAAGTAGCCCTTGAAGCCGATGCTGCGGCCGTAGTCGCGCGCCATCGTCAGGAAGCGGGCGAAGTGCTCGACCTCGCGCTTCATGTTGGTGTTCACCAGGCTCGCGTAGCCTTCGCGACCGCCCCAGAACACGTAGTGCTCGCCGCCCAGTTCGACGGTCGCGTCCAGCGCGGCCTTCACCTGCACCGCGGCGCGCGCGACGACGTTGAAGTCCGGGTTGGTCGACGCGCCGTTCATGTAGCGCGGATGCGAGAACAGGTTCGCCGTGCCCCACAGCAGCTTCACGCCCGTGTCGTTCTGGCGCTGCTTGGCCTGCGCGACCATGTGCTTGAGGTTCTTTTCGTACTCGCCGATGTCTTCCGCATCCGGCGCCAGGTCGACGTCGTGGAAGCAGTAGTACGGCACGCCGAGCTTGGTGATGAATTCGAACGCGGCGTCGACCTTGTTCTCGGCCGTCTGCATCGCGGTGGCGCCTTCCCACGGGAACCTGCGCGTGCCCGGGCCGAACGGATCGTGGCCGGCGTTGGTGAAGGTGTGCCAGTAGCACACGGCGAACTTCAGGTGCTCCTCCATCGTCTTGCCGCCGATCTTCTTGTTGGCGTCGTAGACCTTGAAGGCCAGCGGGTTGTTCGAATCGCGTCCCTCGAACGGGATGCGGCCAATGCCGGGGAAGTATTCCTTGGCGCCGATGAAGTGCTTGCTCATGTTCGTGGGAATCGCTTTGGTCGGTGGATGGAGGCGCGGCGTTGCGTCAGGCGGCCTGCCTGGCGTCGGCGCGGGTGGTCGGGTGCGGCGCGTACAGCGTCTGCGTCGCGTCGAGATGCGTGAGGAAGGTCCTGTAATGCGCGGCGTAGGCGGCGACCGCGTTCGCATCCGGGCGCGTGGCGGCGGCTTCGTCCACGCGCACGTGGTCGCGCGCGATGCCGGCGATCGGGGTGTCCTTGCCGCTCGCGCGTTCGAACGCCCACAGCGCCTGCAACGCGCCGCCGAACGCCGCGCCTTCGGCCTGTTCGGGCACCTGCACGGGCAGGTCGAACACGTCGGCGACCATCTGCCGCCACGTCGCGCTGTGGCTGCCGCCGCCGGTGAGGCGGATCGAATCGAACGTCATGCCGGCCGCGCGCAGCGCATCGAAGCCGTTGCGCAGCGCGTAGGTCGCGCCTTCCATCGCGGCGCGGTACACGTTGCCGCGCGTGAGGTTCGCCATGTCGATACCGTGCAGGCTCGCGCGCGCATCCGGCAGGTTCGGCGTGCGCTCGCCGTTGAAGAACGGCAGCATCACCAGGCCGTCGGCGCCGGGCTTCGTGCCTTCCAGCACCGATTCGCCGTCGCGGCTGGAGAAGCCGAACAGCTTCGCCACGTTCTCGGTGGCGACGGTGCAGTTCATCGTGCAGATCAGCGGCAGCCAGCCGCCGGTGGACGAGCAGAACGCGGCCCAGCCGGCGTTCTCGTCGACGACCGGGAAGTCCGCGCACGCGAACAGCGTGCCCGAGGTGCCCAGGCTCATCGTCAGCACGCCCGCCGCGACGTTGCCGGTGCCGATGGCGGCCATCATGTTGTCGCCGCCGCCGGCCGCGACGATCACGTCGTGCGACAGGCCAAGTTCGTCCGCGATGCCCGGCGCGATGCCGAAGCTCGCATCGGCCTCGACCAGCGGCGGGAGGAAATCGGCCAGATTGGTGTCGGCATCGGTCGCGGCGAGCATCCCGCGCGACCACGTGCGCGTGCGCACGTCGAGCCAGCCCGTGCCCGACGCATCGCCGTATTCCATCCAGCGCTGGCCGGTGAGCCAGAAGTTCACGTAGTCGTGCGGCAGCAGGATCGTGGCGAGCTTCGCGTACACCTCGGGGCGATGCTTGCGCGTCCACGGCAGCTTCGACGCGGTATAGCCGGCGAGGATCGGATTGCCGGCCAGCGTCACGCACGACGCTTCGCCGCCGGCCGCGGACATGATCTCGTCGCACTCGCCGCTGGTGCTGGTGTCGCACCACAGCTTGGCCGGCGCGAGCACGTTGCCCTGCGCGTCCAGCGGCACGAACCCGTGCTGCTGGCCCGACACGCCGATCGCCACGACGGCGGCGCGCTGCGCCGGGTCGAGTTTGCCGAAACAGGCGCGAATCGCGTCGATCCACCACTGCGCGTGCTGCTCGCGGCTGCCGTCGTTACCGGCGATGAGCTCCAGCGGCTGCCCGTGCGTGGCGACGATGCGACGCGAGTCCGCGTCGTAGGCGACGAGCTTGACGCTCTGGGTTCCCACGTCCAGTCCGACGAAGAGGCGTGTCTGAGCGCTCATGCGCGTCCGGCTCCAGAAAAGTTAGCGCTAACAATTTTGCGGCAGGAACGATCCGCACTGGAAACACCGACCAGCAGTGACATGGGTGGAAGCAAGGGATCCCGTAGGTGCGTAGCACTCTACCAGCGATGAGAAAAAAGCCTTGCTGCAGTGCGCAAAGCGTTACGCGACAAGGACTTGGCCGTGTCGCGGCGCAGCGAGACGGAGGCACCCGGCGGGTCGGGCGCGGATTCAGGATCGCCCTGCCCCAGGAGTCAGGCTGGGCGCACCTCAGGCTGCCGGGCGACAAAAGCCGCCCGCGCGTCCCGATAGCGCTACCAGCGCCCTACAGGTTGCGGAACACGCACGCGATCCACAGCAGCACGAACGCCAGTGCGACCAGCACGAACGCGAACGGCGCCAGCATCGGCAGGTAGCCCAGGCGGATCGCCAGCCCGGCGCCGCCGGCCAGCGTGGCGATGAAGAAGATCGGGAAACTCGGAGGCGTCAGGCCCATCGGTTCGTTCCTTGCGGTGTAGGCGCCGGATCAGCGCGGGGGAAGCACGGTGCGCGGATCGACGAGCTGCCCGCCGCGGCGCAGTTCGAAATGCAGCATGTCGCGGCCCGCGCCGACGCGCCCCATCTCGGCCACCTGCGTGCCCGCGACGACGTTCTGCCCTTCGCCGACCAGCCGCTTGCGGTTGTGCGCGTAGCTCGACACCCAGCCGCCGGGGTGCTCGATCACGATCAGTTGTTCGTAACCGGGCGAGCCTTCGCCCGAATACAGCACCTTCCCCGCAGCGACCGCGCGCACCGGACTGCCGGCCGCACCGGCGATGTCGAGCGCGCGCGGGGCTGCATCGCCGCGCGCGGGCGCGTTCAACAGCGTGCCGTTCGCCGGCCACTGCCAGCGCGTCACGTCGGCGTCGAGCGTTTTCGAGGCAACGCTGCTGGACGTCGCCGCTTTCGATGTGCTCGCCTTGGTCGGCGTCTTGGGAGCAGCGGCGTTCGAAGCGGCGCTCTTCGCCGCGGGCTTGGTCGCGGGCGGTTTCGCCTTCACCGGCGAGGACGTGTCGGGCAGCGCTTCGGTGCGGACGGTGGACGCCGCCGGCGCGCGCGCAACCGGCGGTTTCGATGCGGATGTCGCGGGGAGGCGGAGGCGGTCGCCGGGATGGATCAGGAACGGCTCGGCGATGCCGTTCGCCTGCGCCAGGTCGATCACGCTCACGCCGTTGCGCGAGGCGATGCCGTACAGCGAATCGCCCGCCTGCACGACGATGCCGCCGTCGTACGACGAAACCGGCACGCCCGACGAGGGCCACACCTTCACCGTCGCCGGCGTGCACGCGCACAGGCCCAGCGACACGGACACCACGAGGATTGCGGAACGACGCATGACGACCTGCCCGGATGTAGCGCCCATGTCGTCGCGATCGCGGCGCCCGTGAGCGGGGCGGTGAGGTTATCGGGCGGGCGGCGGCGGCGATATGCGCAATGTTCTTCTTGCGCGTGGGCCGATTTGTTGCTGCCGGCGCCTTCGTACACGCCGATACAAATCGCCCGGATCGCCGACACATCGCCGATACGCCCCCGCCTTCGAATGGCACCACCCCAACCGAAGGAGCCCGCCATGAAGCCGTCCCCCGTCCTCGCCGTCGCGCTGCTCGCCACGATCGGCGCCCTCGCCCTCCCCGTCGTCGTGCACGCGCAGGCCGCCGGCATCACCCGCACCGACCTGCAACGCAGCGAGCTGTCCGTGCCCGGCCGCGAAGCGGTGCAGGTGCTGGTCGCGTTCGAGCCCGGCATCGTCGCCGCCAACCACCATCATCACGGCGAGGAGATCGTCTACGTCACGCAGGGCGCGCTCGAGTACCGCCTGGAAGGCCGCGCCCCGGTGACGCTGAAGCAGGGCGACACGCTCTTCATTCCGCATGGCGTGAACCATGAGGTCGTCAACGTCGGCACCGGACGCAGCGCGGAGCTGGCAACGTACATCGTCGAGAAGGGCAAGCCGCTGGTGGTGCCGGCTTCGCAGCGCGATGCGCGGGCCGCTGCGGCTGCGTTCGACGTCGCGGGGGATTCGGCGCGGATCGAGCTGCGGTTCGCGGATGAATATCCGCTGCGGCCTACGTTGTTCGATTCGGCGGCGGCCTGGGAGGACTGAGGCGCGCCCCGCGTTCACGTCACGCCGGCGGACGCTGGAAGCCACCTGCTTCCGCCGGTTCCATTCGCGGTCGACGACAGCAACAGCGCAGCGCCGTGCCGCATCGGTCGTTCACCGCCTCGGCTTCGTTGCCGCTCGCCCCACCCCCTCTCCCGGTGGGAGAGGGCTCATAGCGCCTCTTCGCGATGCGTTCATCCGCGCGATCCAGCGCGTTCATCGAACGTCGCACACCGATCGCCGCAGCGCGCGCGACGCACGCTGCGACACCGGTCACAGCGTGCACAACGGTTGCTTCCGCTCCGCCGCGCAACACATTCCTCTCGCGAACCATTCACGCGCGGAAGGCTACGTTCGGGCTGCCGACCGAGGAGTCTTCGTGAAGAAACAGATCACTGCACTCGAGAGCGCCGTCGTGCTGCATTCGGCGCAGATCCTGGCGATGGAATGCCTGCTGCGCGCGATGATCGTCACGCATCCGAACCGCGCCGCGCTGAAGGAGGCGTTCCAGCGCATCGCCGCCGAGCTCGAGCAGCGCCTGGCCGATGCGGGCTTCGAGAACGGCCTGCCGGTGGACAGCGCGCGCACGCTGGTCGAGCCCTTCCACACGCGCACCGACGACTGGATCACCTGGGTAGACCTGATCACGGCGGAATAACCCCGCCCCGCCTTTGTAGCCGGGTAAGGCCGAAGGCCGCACCCGGGAACACATGCTGACGCGACGCGGGAACCCGGGTGCGCTTCGCTTGCCCGGGCTACAAAGGCCCGATCGCATCGAAACGCCGTGCTCTTGTAGCCCGGGTAAGGCCAAAGGCCGCACCCGAGGAACGCCTGATGCCTCGTCACGCAAGAGCCCCCGGGTGCGCTTCGCTTACCCGGGCTACAAAGGCCCGATCGCATCAGAACGTCCCGCTCTTGTAGCCCGGGTAAGGCCAAAGGCCGCACCCGGGGAACGCCCGATGCCTCGTCACGCAAAAGCCCCGGGTGCGCTTCGCTTACCCGGGCTACAGAAGCAACAACGAGCGCCCCTGTAGCCCGGGCAAGGCCGAACGCCGTGGGGTCACTTCGCGAGGAACCCCGCGCGACCTTTCCGCCATCACCCCTCCACCGCGCTACCGAATGCGAGCGCGCACGCCTTCCCGTCGCCGACCAGCGCGCCGCGCATCCGTTCCTCCGTGAGCGGCCTTATCACCCAATCCACGGGCATCGTCGCGAACCGGCTGCGCACGTGGCCCATCGCAACGAAGTACGACGGCCCATCGCCCACGCAATACCAGAACAGATCCGAAGGCGCCGACGAATCGTTACCGGTGCGCCAGGTGACGACCTTGACGATACGCAGCGATGCCCCCGTCACACGGCCCGTGGGCGTCTCGAAGGTCATTTGTTCGAAGCTTCGCTTCACCGCGGCTTCGAACGCACGTTTGGCGCGCAGGGATGCGAAGAACGATGCCGCCAGGAAGGCGATGGTGAGGAGGAGGATGAACGGATCGCTCATGCGTACGGGTCAGGCCTGCCGTGCCCGGAGTTCCACGGATGGTGCGGGCGTCGTGGCCGGACGATCTCCCATCCCGATCACCAGAGCTTCCACCACGGCTTCCTCACCACCGGCAACGGCGGCTCGCCGGGAAACAGGATCTCCCCTTCCCCGTCGTCCCCGCTGACGTCGTAGAACCCCACCGCGTGCTTGATGGCAAGCTCGCGCATCCTCGCGTGCGCGGCGGCGGCCTGCGACCACCCGAATGCGGAATAGATGACGACACGCCCGACGCAATGATCCGTGACCTGGGGAGTGTCGAGATCCGGATCGGACTTCGGCCCGTTGAGCGGCGGGAAGTGTTCGATCATCTCGTCGAACCAGCGCTGCAGCGCGGGCGAACTCACCGCCGGGTCGTCATAGGTGTGATCCTCGCTCCACTCGACCTGCGCCTGGTACCAGGCCATGAAGGCCGCGCGCTCGCGCGGCGCGGCGGTGGGTTCGAAGACCATCAGGTCGTAGCTCATGGGAATCTCTCTGGCGATTGCAGGATCGGGATGCGTGCGTGCACTCGTTCGATGCGAAGGCGTTGCATCGCGCCTGGATCAGCGCGCGAACTCCGCCACCACCTGGGGCGACATCAGCCGCTTCGCGATCCACCCGAACAGCGCGCTGAATCCCAGCGCGAACACGACGCACACGATCGCGATGCCGATGAAGAACGCGCGCATGTCGGGCGCGTCGGGAATGGCGGCGAACTGCTCGCGCATGGACGAGAACATCGCGAACTGCAGCACGAGGCCGCCCAGGTTCCACACGATGCCGAACGCCATCACGCCGATGAAGAGGCGGCGCGCCCAGTTGCGGCGCATCAGCAAACCAATCGACGAGGCCAGCGTCAGCACCTGCACCAGCAGGAAGAACACGAACACCGCCACCATGTGCCGCAGCATGAACACCGCGAACGGCGGCGCGCCCGGCGGCGCCGGCCCCTGTGCGGCCTGCACCACTTCGGGGCTGGTGAACACGGTCTGGATCATCAGGTTCTGCAGCAGCGAGATGAGCGTGCCGAACCCGGACAACACGATGAACACCCACGCCACGACCGTCACGAACGTGGACTTCTGCGCGATCGATGGCATCGGACTCCCTCCCCAGGGCGTGCGCGAACACTAGCGGGTGGATGGGGTGCGTTCAAGGTCGCGGGCGGGCCATGAACCGGTCGAGGGCCGCGCGCGCCGCTGCGGCGCATTCCAGGAACGCGAAGTGGCCGCAGTCGCCGATCATGACGAGCCGCGCGTGCGGCATCGCATCGGCGATGTGCACGGCCGCATCGGCCATGAAGTCGTGGCGGCCGGCGATGACGAGCGCCGGCGTCCGCAGCCGCTCCAGTGCGGGCAGCAGGTCGTAGTCGGGCCGTTCCCAGGTGTCGGCCATCAGGCGGTCTTCCACCGCGCGCGCGGTGAGGATGCCCTCGCGGCCCTGTCGCTCGAAGCCGTCCTGCATGCGGCGCGTCATCCGCGCGAGGTCGTCGGGCTTCGCCACCGCCGGTTCGAAATGGATGCGATAGCGCGCCGCGACCGCGTCCGGATCGCCCGCGCGGTACGCCGCGCTTTCGACGATGGCCGTCTGCTCGTCCATGCGCGGACCCAGGCGCGCGAGGTAGTGCGCGCGCACGCTCGCCAGGTCCGCATGCGATACGGGCGCGGGGTTCACCAGGATCAGTCGCGACACGCGCTGCGGATGGCGCAACGCATACTCCAGCGCCAGCACCGCGCCCCACGAATGGCCGAGCAGCACCGGGGCGTCGAGATCGAACTCGCGGCGGATGCGGTCGATGTCGCCCAGGTCGGTGGCGAGGCTCACGCGCTGCGGGTCCACGCCGGCCGTCGAGCGTCCCCGGCCGCGCTGGTCGTAGTAAATCAGCCGGTACGCGTCGGCGAGCGGATCGAGATCGGGCGCGAGGTACGCCTGGTCGAAATCGGGCCCGCCGTGCAGCACGACGATGGGCTCGCCGTGGCCGATCGCGCGGACGTAAAGCGTCGCGTCGTCGGCGCGAAGTTCGCGTTCTTCCGCGCGCGGCATGTCCGCGGCCTGCGCGCCCGGCGCGAGCGCGATGCAGAGCAGCGCGGCGCGCGCGATGGAATGCAAGGCGTTGCGCATCGCAGCGTCCCTTTCGCGGTTGGACGCGGCCAGCGTGCCATTCCCGTTGCGCGGCGGAACGGCCGTTGATCGGCGGTTGCGGCGTTGCCCGGGCCGCGAAGGCCGCGCGCCGGGCTTTTTGCCCGGTCGTCCGAGCTCAGGGCTCGGCGCGGCGAGCAGAATGCTCGAACGTCGGGGCTTCGCGCCCCGCACGCGGAGCGATCCGCTCGGGCTTCCGGGCTGCGGGCTCCGTGCGCGGAGCGTTGCGCTCCGATGTCCGGGCGCCGGGCTCGGCGCTTCGAGCAATCTGCCCGGACGCCGCGGCTCCGGGCTCGGCGCGCGACGCGTTCTGCTCGATCAACCGGGCTCCGCGCTCGACACACCGCGCACCGCGCACCGACACCGACACGAAACAGGCGCCGGCTTCGCACGCCGGACACCCTGCTGAATCCGGCTGTCGGCAGCCCGACGCCTCCGCACGATCCGCTCGTCGGCAACTGCCGCGCATTGCATGCGATTTGACGAAGGCGTCATCGCGCGGCGCATAGAACTCCCCTCCACTGTCGTCCAAGGAAGCACGCCATGTCCGCGTTCACCCTTCCCCTCCCTTCCGCCCGCCGCATCGCGCTTCGCGCGCTCGCGTGCCTGCTGCTGGTGGCCGGCGCGCCGCTGGCGATGGCGCACGACTCGGGCAACATCCTCTATTACGACGGCGACATCGGGCCGCGCCTGCACCGCACCAACAGCGCCGGTACGTTCACCGATGAGCTGACGTTCCCGCCGGGCGAGTACGTGGATCATTCGGCATCGTGGTCGCCGGGCGGTTCGTCGGTGGTGTTCGAACGCAGCTTTCGCTGGTTCCGCGTGGACGGCAACTACGAACACCAGGACCCGACCGTCATCGTCACCGACCGTCTGGGCCAGCGCGAGCGCGCGCTCATCAAGGGCGTGTTGCCGGTATGGAGCGGCGCGGCGACCAACAAGATCGCGTTCGGTTCCGTGCCGGAGGGCGCGACGAATTCCGAATGCATCCACACCATCAACCCCGATGGCACCGGGCTGCAGCGCATCGCCTGCGTGAACTATCCGGCGCGCACGTTGTGCGACGAGTTCTTCACCTGCCTGTCGGAGTTGCGGAAACTCGCGTGGACGCGCGACGGCAAGTACATCGTCGCGCTGGTGGGCACCTTCGTGACGCGGCTGTCGAATCCGAGCCCCAACGATTACTGGGCGCACCGGCTGTATGCGGTGGAGGTCGCCACGAGCCGGCTGTTCGAAGTGCGCAGCGTCGTCGATCCGCATGAGCAGCACGCGCCGCTCTCGTTCGTCGTGGGCCCTAACAACACCGTGTACTACGACGCGATCGACTGGTCCGGCGGCGTGAGCACGCCCACGATCTACAAAGTGGACCTTGCGACCAACGCGCTGACGCGCATCACCGCCGGCTCGGCCCCGATCCTGTCGCCCACCGGCAGCCGCCTCGCCTACACGCAGCGCGACGGCGACAACCGCTACAGCCGCCTGTTCATCGCCAATGCCGACGGCACCGCGCCGAGGCAGGTGGGCGCGGCCACGCCGGGCGTCGAACTCGTCCCGCTGGACTGGTCGCCGTGCAACCGCGTGCTGGTGCTGCGCAAGCAGGACTATTACAACCACAGCCTCCACCTGGTGAACGCCGCCTCCGGCGTGTGGCGCCCGATCCGCCAGAACGCGGGCGCGGAACAGGGGGCGTGGTTCACGCCGCAGTGACCACGCACTTGTAGCCCGGGTAAGGCCGAAGGCCGCACCCGGGGAAACGCCTCTTGCGCATCACGCGCAAAGCCCCGGGTGCGTTCCCGATCCGCACGCGCTACGTCGGCTCCGCCCCACGCCAACGGATCTTGATGTCGCGCAACGCGCCATCCAGATCGTTGCACAGCCGCTGGAAGATGGTGACCAGCGCGTCGGGGGACAGCTCCAGCTCCTCGGCGTCGTGGCGGATGCGCGCGGCGCTCAGGCAGGAGAGCAGCAACAACTGATCACGAGTGCGCGTGACGGCGTCGCGCGCGGGTTCGCTGATGACGTAACACAGGGATCGGGACGGCGCCGAACGGCGGTGCTTTCGCATGAGTCGCTCCTTTGACGAAGGGGAGCCTTGCGGCGGGGGGCGCAAGGGTGTCGGGAGGCTAAGAAACCGCAAACAGTCGGCGGGCAGTTTTTCCCTTGCGGGTGTTGTATTGCTGCCGCCCTCCCGACGCGGAACGACTGCGTCGATTCTGCGCCTGGACTCATCCAGGCACAAAAAACCCACCGGCTTGACGGAGGTGGGTGCCGCTGTTTGCGGGTTTCTTAGGCCCCGTGGAGCCAGTGTTCGCCGCTACGCGAATCGCCTCAATGCGAAGAAATCGCGAACGGTAGCTACGTCTCACATTCGCGCGTCATCGCTCTTGTAGCCCGGGTAAGGCCGAAGGCCGCACCCGGGGAGCGCCTGATGTCGCGTCACGCAAAAGCCCCGGGTGCGCTTCACTTACCCGGGCTACAACGGCCCAACCGCATCAACGCGCCCTGCTCTTGTAGCCCGGGTAAGGCCAAAGGCCGCACCCGGGGAACGCCCGATGCCTCGTCACCCAAAAGCCCCCGGGTGCCCTTCGCTTACCCGGGCTACAAAGGCGCTACGCCTCGCCTGCAATCGGGATGGCGACCGTTGCGGACTCCGCACCCCAATCCATCGGCAACACCCCGTCGCGCACGTATTGGTGAAACGACGAGAACGGCCACTCCGCGACGCTCGCCGCGTATCCGTGTTTGACCGGATTGAAATGCACGTAATCGACGTGCGCGCGCAGGTCCGCCTCGTTGCGGATCGTGTGTTCCCAGAAACGGGATTGCCACGGCGACGGACCCACACACCCCAGGCGCCGCGAGAATCCCTTCTTGATGTCCTGCCAGAGGCGCGAATAGTCGTCGGCGCCGTCGTGCATCCGGAGGACGGCATGCAGATGGTCGGGCATCACCACGGCCGCGAGCACATCATGCGGAATGCGCGCACGTGCGCTTCGCCAAGACATCCGAAGAAGGTCCACATGCCGGACGAGCAGATCGCTGCGTCGGTCGCGCAAGGTCACCGTGAAGAAATACGTACCGCCGGAAAATCGATTACGCCGATACCGCACCATTCCCGACGCTCGCGTGATTTACAGGGCGATCACCGTAGTCGGCGCAAATCGAAAGCCGTACCCGGGAATGCCGCGTCACGTTGTCAGGGAATGCCGAAAGCCCCGGGTGCGCTTCGCTTACCCGGGCTACACCGGCCCAACCGCATCAACGCGCCCTGCTCTTGTAGCCCGGGTAAGGCCAAGGGCCGCACCTAGGGAACGCTTGATGTCGTGCCACGCGAAAAGCTCCCGGATGCGCTTCGGTTGCCCGGCTACGCTGGCTAATGACACGTTTGTCAAAGCGTGGTCACGCAGCCATCGTCTGAAGATCGAGTTCCAATGCGGACAAGATGTTCGCTTGTACCAAGACAAATCGCACGGGGTCCAGAAGCTCGGGAGAAGTAACGCCAGAGTACTTTTGGAAGGTGACCCCAATCTTTCTCTGCTTAGCCGAGACCTTACTCGTACTTCCGTGATCGACGTCGTGCTGCAGGCCCGTACGCAAGACGTTAACGTCCTGAAATGAAGCCGGAACGTGCTCAAGCCTCTGGCCTACGCCTTCCTTGAACACAAAGTACAGGTCGTCAATGAATGCCTTATACGAGGAGAGACTCTTGACAGGCTTGCGCAGATTTAGCAATGCCTGCGCTGTCTTGTTCGTCGCCTTAAAGAGGTCATGACCATGCTTCGACGAATACGCGGCGTTAAGCTGCCCAATGTGATCCGCCACCGCTTCACCGAGTTCGGCCACACGCCCCTCTACGCCGCTCGCTGCTACCACCGAAGCGCCGAACGCATCAGCGATCTTAGGCTCATAAAGAAACGCCTTCCGCATGAGGATCTCGTGGCGAGTACGTGTTCCGGCTTTCACGTTCGCATTCACGGACTTCTGAAATCTGATGAAATCGTAGTCAGTCGCAGCCTGCCCAAGCTCCACCTGCATTGCCAACTCTTTGAGGAATGTCCGAACGAAAACTGCGAGCGCCGGCCCGAGGCCAGTGGATCTTCTTGTCTCAACTAGCTTGCAAGCAAACGTAATCACAGATTGAACGATGGTGCGATTCTTCAATACTGGCTCGCGCTTTGGAAACGCTGCCGCAAGCAGGCTCAGGGCGGTGTCTATGCGCTTTGCCACGGCAGAGCTTGCCGAGAATGAAGCTTGACTCTTGAAGGTTTTCTTTACGTCATCGAATCGAAGTCCGGCATCTATTCCTTCCACCTCGATAGCGGCAACCTTACTAAGAATGTCAAAATGCGCGAGACGCGTATCGGCGACTGCAATTCGCTCGGCGAGAAACGGATGCTTGGCTTTCGTCTTGCAGAAGTCCCGCAGCTTTGAGTGAACCGCGTTAAGGCGCTCACTACTGCGAAGTGGCAACCCTTGCTGCAGTCTTTGGAAGAAGGTCTTTAGATCCTCTTCCGAAGCGTCTTCGATCAGATCGAAGTCAATCTCAAAATCGTCGAATGCATCAGAGAACTTAGTGGCCAAGTCTTTGTAGTAGATCCCGCCGAACTGAGCTGCGGACTTGGAAGACAGAGGCAGCTCATTAGCGAAGAACTCATATATGGTGGCGAGCCTTTGCTGGCCATCTACCACTTCGAACTCATCTTCGGAGACCTTGGCGAGATAGAACTTAGGCAGCCTCCAGCCTCGCAGGATACTGTCGATCAGATCCTGTTTCTTCGATTGATCCCAAACTTCACCTCGCTGCCAGTCTGGGATCTCGTATCGATCTCGCCTCTTGTAAACCTTATCGAGCGCGCGGCGTCCTGGAGTCAGCTTCATGCCATTCCCTGTTCGACCTAATCCGCGAATAGAGGTCGAATTTCACTCCGACCTGCGATCGTACTCACCACTCCTTTTCTTAGATCAACTCACCCGCACTTGCTGTAACCACAATTCAAGCAAGTAGCGCAGCCATCCATGATCACAACCGCCTTCGTGCTGCACTTGTGGCACATCGTGGCAGACGGCGGGAATGCGGCACCTTCGCCAGTGACTTCAACGTCTTCACTACGCGGCGCATCGGCCACACACGGCTCCGGGAACAGATCGCCGGCCGGGTTCCCGCTCACTTCACCGTTTTTTTTTGACAGCTGCGCGTAGGCCGCGCGCTTCTCGGCGATCAGCGCGCGCTGCGCGTCGCTCATTTCCGGGTCATGGATCAGGCCGATCGACTTGAGGTGGTCTTCCACGATCGCGCCGAGCTCGGCCACCAGCGACGGCATGTAGACGCCGCCGGGCTTCCAGTAGCCGCCGCGCGGGTCGAACACGGCCTTCATTTCGTCGACCAGGAAGGTGACGTCGCCGCCCTTGCGGAACACGGCGGACATGATGCGGGTGAGCGCGACGATCCACTGGAAGTGATCCATGTTCTTCGAGTTGATGAAGATCTCGAAGGGACGGCGCAGCTCGTGTTCGGTACCGGCGTTGAGCACGATGTCGTTGATGGTCACGTACAGCGCGTGCTCGAACAGCGGCGATTTGATCTTGTAGGTGGAGCCCACCAGGATTTCCGGGCGCTCGATGCGCTCGTGCATCTGGATGACATCGGCCGTGGGCAGCTCGGCGACCGGCGCGACGACGGGCTTTGCGGCCTCTTTCGCCTTGTCTTCCGGAGTGACGACGCTGTAACCCTTGATTTTCTTGTCGATCTTGACGGCCATGTGACCCGCTCCTGGTGCGGTGTAACTGATCTAGTTATGAGGTAATGCGGTCGCCGCACCGCGTGGGTGCGGCGACCAATCGGGGCTTGCTGACTTACCTGGCAGCTTTCTTCGCAGCCTTCTTGGCGGGCCGCTTGACTGCCTTCTTCGCGGCGGCCTTGCGGGCCGGCGCTTTTTTCGCCGTCGTTGCGGCGGATTTCTTCACGGCCTTGCGCACCGCCGCCTTGCGGGTGGCGGTGCGTTTGGTCGCCGTCTTTTTGGTGGCCTTCTTCGCCGTCGCGCTCTTGCGCGTGGCGGCCACCGCCTTGCGGGCCTTCGCGGTCTTCTTCGCGGCCTTGCGCCTGGCGGCGGTGACGTCGCGCTTGGCGGTGCCCTTCGCCTTGGCGACGGCGGTCTTGCCGGCGCGACGGGCGGAGGTCACCTTCTTCGCCGCCTTCTTGCGCGCGGCGGTCGCCTCGCGCAGGGACGCGGCTTCCTTCTTCGCATTGGCCGAGGCGGCAGCGAGCTTCTTCTTCGCCGAGCCCACCGCCTTCTTCGCCGCCTTGCGCGCCTTGCCGGCCTTCTCGCGCGCCTCCTGCACGGCCTCTTCGGCGCGCTGCATGACGGCGTTGCTGAAGCCGGTGACGGTTTCCTTCACGTTCTCGGCGGCCTGCGTCAGGGTCGCCGTGACTCCGTTGCCATTGCTCATGTGTGCCCTCCTGCGGGCGTCTCATTCGATTGGCGTTGCGGTATCGGGGCCTAACAAAACGCGATCGTGCGAAGCGACTCTATACCTGCGGCGGGGTGGAACATGAATGCGGTTCGGGCGGGGCGCGAAGCTGCGGCGCCGCCGGGTCCCCGCGTTCGCGGGGACGACGGTCGGGCCTTAGAACTTGCCGTAATAGCCTTCCTTGAGCGCGTCGAACAGGTTGGCGGCGGTGTGCATTTCGCCGTCGTATTCGATCTGCTCGTTGCCCTTCACTTCCAGCACGCTGCCGTCTTCCAGTTCGAAGCGGTAGGTGGTGTTCTCGAGGTCGGCTTCCTTCACCAGCACGCCCTGGAAGGCGGCCGGGTTGAAGCGGAAGGTGGTGCAGCCCTTGAGGCCCTGCTGGTGCGCGTAGCGGTAGATGTCCTTGAACTGCTCGTACGGGTAGTCCGTGGGCACGTTGGCGGTCTTGGAGATCGAGCTGTCCACCCACTTCTGCGCGGCGGCCTGCACGTCGACGTGTTCCTTCGGCGTGATGTCGTCGGCGGCGATGAAGTAGTCGGGCAGCTGCGCGTCGGCTTCTTCGGAGAACGGCATCGCCTTCGCGTTCACCAGCTCGCGGTAGGCGAGCAGTTCGTACGAATAGACGTCGACCTTTTCCTTCGACTTCTTGCCTTCGCGGATCACGTTGCGGCTGTAGTGGTGCGCGAACGACGGCTCGATGCCGTTGGACGCGTTGTTGGCCAGCGACAGCGAGATGGTGCCGGTCGGCGCGATGGAGCTGTGGTGGGTGAAGCGCGCGCCGGTGTCGGCGAGTTCGTCCACCAGTTCCGGCGCGACGGAGGCGATGCGCTGCATGTAGCGGCTGTAGCGCGCGTGCAGGACGCGACCCGGGATTTCCTGGCCGACCTTCCAGCCGTCCTTCGCCATTTCGGGACGCTTGCGCAGCATCTCGGCGGTGACGGTGAACACCTCGTCCATGATCGGCGCGGCGCCCTTTTCCTTCGCCAGCGCCAGGCCCATTTCCCAGCCGGCCACGGCCATTTCCTGGGCGATGCGCTCGGTGAACTCGCACGATTCCTTCGAACCGTACTTCATGCGCAGCATGGTCACGGTCGAGCCCAGGCCGAGGAAGCCCATGCCGTGGCGGCGCTTGCGCATGATCTCGTCGCGCTGCTGCGGCAGCGGCAGGCCGTTCACTTCGACGACGTTGTCGAGCATGCGGGTGAACACGCGCACGACTTCCTTGTATTCCTCCCAGTCGAAGGAGGCCTTGTCGGTGAACGGATCGCGCACGAACTTGGTCAGGTTGACCGAGCCCAGCAGGCACGCGCCGTACGCCGGCAGCGGCTGCTCGCCGCACGGGTTGGTGGCGCGGATGTTCTCGCACCACCAGTTGTTGTTCATCTCGTTGACGCGGTCGATGAGGATGAAGCCCGGCTCGGCGTAGTCGTACGTCGAGACCATGATCATGTCCCACAGATGGCGCGCGCGGATGTGGCCGTAGATCTTGCAGGCCACCAGGCCGTCGTCGCGCACGATGTAGTTGCGGTGCGTCGGCCAGTCGCGCCACACGACCTGGGTGGCGTCCTCGATGTCGAGGTCGCCGCGCTCCTTGATGTTCACCGGGAACACGAGCGGCCAGTCGGCGTCGTTCTCCACGGCCTGCATGAAGCCGTCGGTGATCAGCAGCGACAGGTTGAACTGGCGGAGGCGGCCGTCCTCGCGCTTGGCGCGGATGAAGTCCTTCACGTCCGGGTGGCTGACGTCGAACGTGCCCATCTGCGCGCCGCGGCGACCGCCGGCGGAGGACACGGTGAAGCACATCTTGTCGTAGATATCCATGAAGGACATCGGGCCCGACGTGTACGCGCCGGCGCCGGCGACGAACGCGCCGCGCGGACGCAGCGTCGAGAACTCGTAGCCGATGCCGCAACCGGCCTTCAGCGTGAGGCCGGCCTCGTGCACCTTCTCCAGGATGCCGTCCATCGAGTCCTCGATGGTGCCCGACACGGTGCAGTTGATCGTCGAGGTGGCGGGCTTGTGTTCGAGCGCGCCGGCATTGGACGTGATGCGGCCGGCGGGAATGGCCCCGCGGCGCAGCGCCCAGACGAAGCGCTCATTCCAGTACTGCTGCTTCTCGGGCGTCGGCTCGGCTTCGGCCAGCGCCCTGGCGACGCGCTGGTAGGTGGCGTCGATGTCGGCGTCCACCGCGGTGCCGTTCTTGGTCTTCAGCCGGTACTTCTTGTCCCAGATGTCCTGGGAGGCGGGCTGCATGGGGATTTCCCGCTCGGCCGCGGCTGTCTTGACCGCCTCGAGGCGCACTGTGCTCATGCCTGTCCTGTCTCCTTTCAATGGCGTTGCCGGGCTCGGGCCCCGGTCACCGCCGGTGGATTCTTATGTTGGCTACCGCACCGTCGGCGACGCGTACTCGGCGCCCGCCGACGGCTATGCCCGCGACCGCGTTTTCAGCGGTCGCGACGGCATGGTTTTTCGAAGGTTCCTGCGCTCATCCTGCTCCGTTCCGGACCTTCCCCCGAAGGCACCGTCAGTCAGCAAAAAGCAAGCCGAAAACCCAAAGTTTGGGTTTCCGTCGCCGTTGTTACCACTAGATGTAGTGGCGAATGGCGAGGGCTCAAGCTACCCCCGCCTCCGGGATGTGTCAACGGTTTTTTGATGGCAGTCACACGGCTGTGATGACGGTCAAGCACTGCCGCACGGGCGCTTGCCGAAGCTGGCGCGAACGTGCGCGCGGCGCCTTCGGATGGCGCGGAAATGGGCATCGCGGCGGAAAAACTTCATCGCGTATTTAATGCCGTTCAGGGACACTGGCCCGACGCCGCGGCGGGGAGCAGCGGCACGGTGCGGCGATGCCGCCGGCCGGTGCCGACTTCCCGCACGCCCCTTCATCCACGAACCGAACGACGACGCGATGCGCCCGCTGCCGACCCTGCTGACCCTGTCCCTCGCCGCCGCCTTCGGCGGCTTCGCCGCCACCGCGATCCGCGACGGCCTGGAAGCGCCGGCGCAGGCCGCGCCCGCTTCGGCCGTGGCCTCGACGCCGACCGTGGCGGCGCTGCCGGCGATCGTCGGCGGCCAGCCGCTGCCCTCGCTCGCGCCGATGCTGGCGAAGGTGACGCCGGCGGTGGTCAGCGTGCACACCAAGCAGCGCGTGCGGGTGAGCCCGTTCGGCAACGATCCGATGTTCCGCCGCATGTTCCCCGAGCTGACCCAGGAGCGCATCAACGAATCGCTGGGCTCGGGCGTCATCGTCGATGCGAAGCAGGGCTTCGTGCTCACCAACCACCACGTGATCGAAGGCGCCGACGAGGTGTCGGTGACGCTCGCCGACGGCCGCACGCTGACGGCGGATTTCGTCGGCTCCGATCCCGACACCGACGTGGCGCTGATGCGCATTCCCGCGCAGAACCTGATCGCGCTGCCGCTGGCCGATTCCAGCGCGCTGCGCGTGGGCGATTTCGTGGTGGCGGTGGGCAATCCGTTCGGCATCGGGCAGACGGTGACGTCGGGCATCGTCTCGGCCGTCGGGCGCAGCGGCCTGCGCGGGCTGGGCTTCCAGAACTTCATCCAGACCGACGCGTCGATCAATCCGGGCAATTCCGGCGGCGCGCTGGTGAACCTCAACGGCGAGCTGGTGGGCATCAACACGGCCAGCTTCAATCCGCGCGGCTCGATGGCCGGCAACATCGGCCTGGGTTTCGCGATTCCCACCAGCCTGGCGCGCAACATCATGGGTCAGCTGATCGCCAACAACGGTGTGGTGATCCGCGGCACGCTGGGGCTGGAATCGCAAGACGTGGACGAGCGGCTGGCGAAGGCGCTGGGCCTTCCCGAGGCGCGCGGCGCGGTGGTCACGCAGGTGTTCGCCGGCAGCGCGGCGGCGGCGGCAGGGGTGAAGATCGGCGACGTGGTGCTCGCCGCGAACGGCCAGCGCATCGACGGTCGCGACGAGCTGCGCAACTTCGAAGGCCTGCAGCCGGTGGGCAGCCGCATCACCCTGGACGTGCGCCGCGACGGCAAGCCGCTCACGCTCGCCACGGTGCTGCGCGAACAGCCCAAGTCGTACCTGGGCACCGACCTGGATGCGCGCCTGGACGGCGCGACCTTCGCCGAACTGCCCGAACGCCTGCGCCAGGCCGGGCTGTCGGGCGTGATGGTGGAGTCGGTCGCGCGCGGCAGTCGCGCCGAGGCCAACGGCCTGCGCAAGGACGACGTGGTGATCGCCTCCAATGCGGGCAACTTCGAGGACCTGCCCGGTTTCCGCGCGAGCTTCACGCAGCGTCCGGCACAGTTGGTGCTGCGCATTCTCCGCGGCAATCGCCGGGCCGACCTGCTGATGCAGTGAGGCCGCGCGCCGCGCATCGCACGTCCTTCGCACCACGTCCTTCCAGATAGGGAGCCGCTCGATGAATACCCCCGTTGATCCGACCAATCCCGGCGGCACCGCCATCAACACCGGCCCGGGCGCGAGCCTGGGCACGAATGCGGGCACCAACGCCGGCATGAATGCGGGCACCGGCGCCGCGTCTAATTACACCGAAGGCGTTCGCAGCAATCTTTCGCAGGCCGGCGGCCACGTGAAGCAGGCCGCCAGCGACGCCGGCAGCGCGCTGCGCGACGCGGCCGTCGCCGCGGGCGAGGAACTGCGCGTGGGCAAGGCGAACGTCAAGGCGGATCTGGCCGACGGCGCGCTCGCCGGCCTCGCCGCGGCGGAGAACGCCGGCGGCGCGGCGCGCGAGCAGATGGACGCCCTGATGGACAAGGGTCGCGACCTGGTCGACAGCGCCGCCGAGCTCATCCGCGAGCGTCCGCTGGCTTCGTTCGGCGTCGCCTTCGCAGCAGGATGGATCCTGGCCAAGCTCGCCCGCAGCGGCGACAAGTAAGACAGCACGTGAGCGAAGGGGACGAGCGCCGCGAGCACGATCCGGCGGACGAGCCGTCGGCCGCCGGGCCGCCGCCGGACCTGGCCGAGTCGCTGCGCGACATCGGCAAGACCGCCAGGGCCAGCCTGGGCGCCGCCGCCGGTTCGGCGCGCGCCCTGCGTTCGCTGGTCGCGGCCGATCTGTCGCTGGCGCGCAGCGCGATGGGGCGCGCGCTCGCCTTCGCCGGCGTGGCGGTGGTGTTCGGCGCGTCGGCGTGGCTGTTCTTGATGGCCACGCTGGTGGCGCTGCTGCGCAACTTCGGCCTCTCGTGGCTGATGTCGATGCTGATCGCCGCCGGCCTGAGCCTGATCGTCACCGCCTATGCCGGCCTGCGCGCGATGCACTATTTCGAACACACGCGGTTGCAGGCCACGCGCCGACAACTGGCACGGCTGGGCATCGGCGAACTCGCCGACCTGATGCCCACCGCCGATTCGCCCGAATCCGCGCGCGACAAAGCCAAGGACCTGCGCGAGAACGGCGAAGCGCTGAAGCAGCGCAACGACGGCATCGACATCACTCCTCCCTGACGCATTCCTCCCCGACCGCGACGCCATGGTCCTCAAGCCGAAAAAGCCGACGTTCAAGCAGCTGATCGCCAAGGTGCACCAGTGCGAGGACGTCGTGGAGGCGCGCGAGCGCGAGGTGGTCGACGATGTGCGGCAACTCAAGGCGTCGTGGCTGGCGGCGTGGACGCCGGGCCGGATCATCGTCGCGGGGCTCGCGAGCGGGTTCGTGATCGGCCGCGCCGAGCCGATCCGCGCGCTCGGCAAGAGCGGCGGGCTGATGCACATCGTCTCGCTGGTTTCCTCGCTCGTGGCCGGCGGCAGCGCGAAGGTCGCCGCCGACCAGGCGACCGAGGCGAAGGAAGAAGTCGCCGAGGAGAAGATCGCGGCTGGCGTCGCGGTCGATCCGGGCGTGGCCGCCGCGGTGGCGAGCGTGCATCCGGATGCGGTGGCGGACGATCTCGACGACGAGACCTTCGCCCTCGCCCAGGCCGAAGCGCGCGCACGCGCCGCGCGCACCGCCACCGTCGACCAGGTGGCGCCATGAGCGCGCAGCCCCCGGCGGCCGCCGCCGACAACGCGGTCGCGCTCGACGAGGACGGCGAGCTTCCTCCCAGTCCGCCAGCCGCGCCGAGGCCGCGTTCGTCCACCGCCGCGGTGGTGCTGGCGACGCTCGCGGTGCTCTTCACCTTGTGGGCGGCACAGGAACTGGTGCTGCCGATCCTGCTGGCGATGTTCTTCGCGCTGATCGGCAACCCGATCATCCGCGGACTGCAGCGCCTGTACGTGCCGCGTTTCCTCAGCGCGCTGGTGGTGCTGCTGGGCGGGCTGTTCGTCGCCGGGGCACTGGCCAACCAGCTGATCGAACCGGCCGGCGAATGGATCCGCCAGGTGCCGCGCGAGATGAAGCAGGTCGCGCCGAAGCTGCGCGATCTCTACAAGCCGATGCTGGATGCGAACAAGGCCGCGCAGAACATCGCGCGCGCGGCCGGTGGCGAGAGCAGCCGTCCGGTGCAGGTGATCCGCACCGAAGCCAACGAACCGTACAAGGTGCTGACCGCCACGCCGCGACGCGCGGCCTCCGTGCTGGCGGTGGTGCTGCTGACGTTCTTCTTCATGGTGTACGGGCAGCAACTGCAGCGCAACGCGATCGCGCTGCTTTCCACGCGGCAGCAGAAGAAGCTCACGGTGGACATCCTCACGTCCATCGAGCGGGCGATCTCGCGCTACGTGCTGACCATCACCGTGATCAACACCTGCCTCGGGCTCGCGCTGGCGGGATCGCTGTACTGGCTGGGCGTGCCGATGCAGGAGGCGCTGCTGTGGGGCACGATGGCGGCGATCCTCAATTTCGCGCCGTACGTGGGTCCGCTGATCGGCATCATCATCATGCTGCTGATGGGCTTCGTCGCCTTCGACGACCTGTGGCCGTCGCTGCTGCCGGCGGGCATCTACCTGGCGTTGCACACGCTGGAGGGGCAGATCGTCACGCCGATCATCCTGGGCCACAGCATGCGGCTGTCGCCGCTGGTGCTGATCCTGGCGCTGATGGTGTTCGGATGGCTGTGGGGGATCATCGGACTGCTGCTCGCCGTGCCGCTGCTGGTGTGCGTGAAGCTGGTGCTGGCGCGCATCGAGGGGCTGACGGGGTGGGCGAAGTTGTTGGAGTGAGCGTTTGATTGAGCCCGTCGCGCTGCGGGGCGTGCGTGCGGTGCGGCTCCTGTAGCTCCTGTAGCCCGGGTAAGCGAAGCGCACCCGGGTGTTGCGTCTCCGGTGACGCTGCCCCGGGTGCGGCCTGCGGCCTTACCCGGGCTGCAAGGGCCACGAAGGCCTTCGTCGCGGAGCGTGCGTGCGGTACGGCTCTTGTAGCCCGGGTAAGCGAAGCGCACCCGGGTGTTGCGTCTCCGGTGACGCTGCCCCCGGGTGCGGCCTGCGGCCTTATCCGGGCTACAAAGGCCACGAAGGCCTTCGTCAGCGCTGACGTGTCCGACTTCACCCTCCCCTGCATTCGCAGGAGAGGGCGCAAAAACAGCAGCAGAAGCAGCAGCTAGCCCCCCGGGCACGCCAACGGCTCGATCGTATAAACCTCCGTGCGCACCCCGAAGAAGCTGTAGCTGTTGTCGCAATGGCCGATCTGCCAGCCGACCGCGTTGCCGGCGTCGTCGAAGAAGGTCTGGATGTACGGCCAGCGGCCGGCGCTGGCGGGGCCGGCCATCGCCAGCAGCAGCGCGACGATGGCGAGGGAACGCACGAAGCGGATGAGCGGGATGTTGCGCATGGAATCCTCCTTGAGTGCGGCAGCGCCGCGACGGGGCGCGCGAGCCGTCCGGGGCGCCCGGGATGCGATCCGCACGCGCGCTGGTGGAGCAGGCTCCGCGCGTGCCATGCCCGGATACACCCGCCGCGCACCCGCGAACCGCGACCGCGTCCGCAAAGCCCATCTCGCGGGCTCGCGCAGGCGACGGACGGTCGTCGCGCCCGGTGAGGCTAAAATCGCCGGATGGCTTTCCCCGTCCGCGCGATCACCCTCGACCTCGACGACACGCTGTGGCCCTTCGCGCCGATCGGTGCGCGGGTCGAGCGCGTGCTGCACGACTGGCTCACCACGCACTGCCCGCGCACCGCGCAGCGCTATCCGATCGAAGCCATGCGCGAGTTGCGCGAACGCATGTATGCCGAGCGTCCCGACCTCGCCCACGACTTCAGCCGGCTGCGCCTGCTGAGCCTGGTGCGCGCGATGGAGGACGCCGGCGACGATCCGCTGCACGCGGAAGCCGCGTTCGAAGCCTTCTACGACGAGCGCAACCGCGTGGAGTTCTACGAGGACACGCTCGACGCGCTGGCGCGCCTGGCCGCGCGCGTGCCGCTGGCGGCGATCAGCAACGGCAACGCGGATCTCGCGCGCGTCGGCATCCACGCGCATTTCGTCTTCCAGCTCGGCGCGCGCGAACACGGCACGCCCAAGCCCCACGCGGGCATCTTCCACGCCGCCTGCGCGCGCTTTCCGTTCGCGCCGCACGAAGTGCTGCACGTGGGCGACGACATCGAGATGGACGTCGTCGGCGCGCATCGCGCGGGGCTGCGCAGTTGCTGGATCAACCGCATCGGCGCGCAATGGCCGCACGACGACGTGCGCCCCGATCTCGAATTCACCACCCTCGCCGAACTGGCCGACTGGCTGGACGCGGCGCAACCCCTGGAAATCGCCGCCGCATGAGCCTGCCGTCCGGATTCGCCGACCCCACCACCGCCCACGCGTTGCCGCTGCACGTCGTCACGCGCGACACCCTCGCCTCGTGGCGTTCGTCGCAGCCCGCCCCCATCGGCGCGTGGCTCGATGCGCAGGGCTTCGACGGCTCGCCGTTCTCCGCGATCACGCTGCCCGGCAGCGACGGCGGCATCGCCGGTGCGGTGATCGGCGTGGGCGACATGCTCGATCCGTTCGCCTACGGCCATGCGCCGCATGCGCTGCCGCCGCGCGCGTTCGCGGTGGCGGGCGACCTGTCGGCGGACGCGCGCTTCGCATTGCAGCTGGGCTGGGGCCTGGGCGCGTACCGCTTCAATCGGTACCGCGCACCGCTGCGCGCGCCGGCGGAACTGGCGATCGCGCAGGCGGATGCGGATGCGTTCGCGCAACTCGCCGCCTGCGTGCGCGTGCGCGACCTGGTCAACACGCCGACCGAGCACATGGGGCCGGACCAGCTGGAACAGGTGGCGTGCGAGATCGCCGAACGCTTCGGCGCGCGCATCGAGGTGGTGAGCGGCGACGACCTGATCACGCGCAATTTCCCGGCGATCCACGCGGTCGGACGCGCGAGCCATCGTGCGCCGCGCCTGATCTCGCTGCAGTGGGGCGACGAATCGCATCCGCACGTGGTCATCGTCGGCAAGGGCGTGTGCTTCGACACGGGCGGTCTGGACCTGAAGCCCGCCGACGGCATGCGCAACATGAAGAAGGACATGGGCGGCGCGGCGCACGCGATCGCGCTGGCCGAACTGGTGATGGCGCGCAATCTGCCGCTGCGCATCACGCTGCTGGTGCCGGCGGTGGAGAACGCGGTCGGGCCGAACGCGTTCCGCCCGGGCGAAGTCGTCGACACGCGAAAGGGCGTCACGGTCGAGATCGACAACACCGATGCCGAAGGCCGCGTGATCCTGTGCGATGCGCTGACGTATGCGTCGGAGATGCAGCCGGCGCTGCTGCTGGACTTCGCCACGCTCACCGGCGCGGCGCGCATCGCGCTGGGTCCGGACCTGCCGGCGCTGTACAGCAACGACGACGGGGTGGCGCAGCAATGGCTCGACGCGGGCATGCAGCTGCGCGATCCGCTGTGGCGGATGCCGCTGTGGCGGCCCTATGTGCGCTATCTCGTCAGCAACGTCGCGGACATCGCCAATGGCGGGCCGTCGAAGATGGCCGGCTCGATCACCGCCGCGGTGTACCTGGACCGCTTCGTGCCGCCGGCGCAGAAGTGGGCGCACCTGGATGTGTACAGCTGGAACGACAACGACCGGCCGGGACGTCCCGCGGGCGGCGAGGCGCAGGGCCTGCGCGGTGCGTATGCGTTGTTGAAGCAGTACGCGGCTGCTTGAGGGCTGCCTGATTCCTCCTACGTAACCCGGGTAGGCGAAGCGCACCCGGGTTGGCGTGACAGGCCCCGGGTGGCCCGATGGCGTTCGTCGGGATGCGCGCCAGCGTTGCCGACATTCCGGCGCCACGCGAATCCCTCCAAGGTGACCCGCCCTCCCGCATCGAATACCCTTGGCACCGTCGCGGCCGTAGAAAGTTACTTCCGGCCCCTTGGCGCGGCTCCGCCCGCTGCCCACACTTGCCCCCCTTCCCATCGTCCGGATCGTCGATGAACAACTCTGCCGATTTGCTGAAGGAACTGCGGATCGACCGCTCGGCACCGCCGCCGCCCACCTCGCATCGCGGGCTGTGGATCGCGCTGGCCGCGGTCGCGGCATTGCTCGTGCTCGCGCTCGTCGCCTGGGCGGTGTTCGGCCGTACGCGCGGCGTGGAAGTGCGCACCGCGACGGTCGCCGCCATCGGCAACGGCAGCAGCAGCGGCTCGGTGCTCGACGCCACCGGCTACGTCGTCGCACGCCGCATGGCGACCGTGTCGGCGAAGATCACCGGCAAGGTGCGCGAGGTGTTCATCGAGGAAGGCATGAAGGTCGAGGAAGGCCAGGTCATGGCCACGCTCGATCCGCTCGACGCCGACGCCGAACGCACGCTCGCCAGCGCGCAGCACAGCGCCGCGCGCAGCCAGGTCGAAAGCGTGCGCGCGCAGCTGTCGGAGGCCGAAGCCAACGCGCGCCGTCTCTCCACGCTGGTACAGCAGCAGCTGGTCTCGAAGGCGCAGTACGACGAGGCCGTCGCCGCGCGCGATTCGCTGCGCGCGGAGCTGATCACCTCCGAACGCAACGCCAAGGTCGCCAGCGACCGCCTGCGCATCGCCGACATCGGCGTGGACAACACCATCGTGCGCGCGCCGTTCGCCGGCGTGATCACGGCCAAGGCCGCGCAGCCAGGCGAGATCGTCTCGCCGCTCGCCACCGGCGGCTTCACGCGTACCGGCATCGGCACCATCGTCGACATGGATTCGCTGGAAGTCGAAGTCGAGGTCGGCGAAGCGTTCATCGGCCGCGTGCAGCCGAAGATGCCGATCGAAGCCATGCTCAACGCCTATCCGGACTGGAAGATTCCGGGCGAGGTGATCGCGATCATCCCCGCCGCCGACCGCGGCAAGGCCACGGTGAAGGTGCGCGTGGCGCTGAAGCAGAAGGACGCGCGCATCGTGCCGGACATGGGCGTCAGCGTGCGCTTCCTGCAGACCGAGCCGCCGAAGGATGCCGCGCCGGTCGCGCGCGGCGTGCGCGTGCCGGCTTCGGCGCTCACGCAGCGCGACGGTGCCGACGTCGCCTTCGCCATCGCCGGCGAGGACGCCGACCGCGTCGAACTGCGCACGGTGAAGACCGGTCGCAGCCTGGGCGACGACCGTGAGGTCCTATCCGGCCTGTCCGCGGGCGACGAAGTGGTACTGGATCCCCCGGCGGAACTGGACGACGGTGCGCGGGTGCGCGTCGCCGGCGCCACCGCGCAGTAGTCCCCGCACGCGCGGGGGAGCGCGGCCCGCAACAACGTTGTCGCTAAAGGCATGTCGAAATGTGCCCCGCCCGTTCGTCGAACGGCCATGGCACGCATCAGCGGGGCGACGTCCCCCGCGTCGTTTTCCGTTCATGTCGGGGACGTCGCCCGACCGTTGACGAGGCAAACGCGATGGCTTCCCTGGTTTCGCTCCGCAATCTGCACAAGACCTATCAGCGCGGTCCGGAAAAGGTGGACGTGCTGCACGGCATCGACCTGGACATCGAGAAGGGCGATTTCGTGGCCCTGATGGGCCCGTCCGGTTCGGGCAAGAGCACGCTGCTCAACCTGATCGGCGGCCTCGACACGCCGACGTCGGGCGAGATCGAGGTCGGCGGGCAGCGCATCGACCGGCTCACCGCCGGCCAGCTGTCGCAGTGGCGCAGCGACCACGTCGGTTTCGTGTTCCAGTTCTACAACCTGATGCCGATGCTCAGCGCGCAGAAGAACGTCGAACTGCCGCTGCTGCTCACCAACCTGGGCGCGGCGCAGCGCAAGCGCAACGCCGAGATCGCGCTGCAGCTGGTCGGCCTGGCCGAGCGCGGCAGGCATCGTCCGAACGAACTCTCCGGCGGCCAGCAGCAGCGCGTGGCGATCGCGCGCGCGATCGTCTCCGATCCGATGCTGCTGATCTGCGACGAGCCCACCGGCGATCTCGACCGCCAGTCGGCCGAGGAGATCCTCACGCTGCTGCAGGCGCTCAACCGCGACCACGGCAAGACCATCGTGATGGTCACGCACGACCCGAAGGCCGCCGAGTACGCCTCGCACACGCTGCATCTGGACAAGGGCACGCTGGTCGAGCAGGCCGCGCACGCGGCATGAGCCAGGAGGCAACGCCATGAAATACCTGCACCTGATCTGGGCCGAGCTGTTCCGGCGCAAGACGCGCACCGTGCTGACGCTGCTGTCGATCCTCGCCGCGTTCCTGCTGTTCGGCCTGCTCAACGGCGTGCGCGAGAGCTTCGCCGAAGCCGGCAAGAGCGCCGCCGGCGCGCAGCGCCTGCAGACGGGCTCGCGCCTGTCGTTCATCCAGACCCTGCCGCTCGCGCTGAACGAGCGCATCAAGCAGGTCGACGGCGTGTCCACCGTCACCTACGCCAACTGGTTCGGCGGCGCGTACCAGGACCCGCGCAACCAGATCTTCAGTTTCGCGGTGGCGCCGAATTACCTGGACCTGTATCCGGAGATCGAGGTCGATCCGGCGCAGCGCGAGGCGTTCGACAACACGCGCACGGGCATCCTGGTCGGCGAGACGCTGATGAAGCGCTTCGGCTGGAAGGTCGGCCAGAAGATCCCGCTGCAGTCGACGATCTTCCCCAACAGCGACGGCACCAAGAACTGGAGCTTCGACATCGTCGGCACGCTGCGCGCCAAGGACAAGAAGAGCGGCGGCTGGTACGACAGCCTGGTGCTGATGCAGTGGAAGTACTTCGACGAGTCCACGCCGTACAACCGCGGCGAGGTGGGCTGGTACGTGGTGAAGGTCGCCGATGCGAACCAGGCCGATCGTGTCGCCAAGCGCATCGACGCGCTGTCGGCCAATTCGTCGAACGAAACCAAGACGATGACCGAGCAGGCGGCGTTCGCGTCGTGGATGAAGCAGACGGCGAACATCGGCATGATCGTGACCTCGATCATGGGCGCGGTGTTCTTCACGCTGCTCCTGCTGACCGGCAACACCATGGCGCAGGCGGTGCGCGAGCGCATCCCGGAACTGGCGATCCTCAAGACCATCGGCTTCAGCAACCGCAGCGTGCTCGGACTGGTGCTGACCGAATCGGTGCTGCTGGTGCTGATCGGCGGCGCGCTGGGGCTCGCGCTGGCCGCGGTGCTCGGGCCGATCGTCAATCTCGGCAGCGGCGGAATGATCAACATGCCGCCGGTCGGTCTGAACAGCTGGGCGCTGGGCGTGGCGCTGATGGTCGGCATCGGATTGCTGGTCGGCGCATTGCCGGCGCTGCGTGCGATGCGCCTGAACATCGTCGACGCGCTGTCGGGCCGCTAAGGAGATCCCCATGAAGAAGGTGAAATCGTTCTTTGGCGGCCTCGGCCTGCTGCTGGTCGTGGTGCTGGGCCTGGTCGGCTGGCTGGCGCTGCCGTGGTATGCGCTGCTGGTGCTCGCGGTGCTGTTCGCGCTGTGGGTGCTGCTCACCCGCCGCGGCCGGCAGGCCGGTTCGGTGACGCAGGTGGGCGTGTCGACGCTGCGACAGCGCCTGGGTTCGTCGTCGGTGATCGTGATCGGCATCGCCGGCGTGGTGGCGGTGCTGGTGGCGATGCTGGCGATGGCGGAGGGCTATCGCGAAACGCTGCGCCGCAGCGGCAGCGAGGACACCGCGATCGTGCTGCGCGGCGCGTCGGCGGCGGAAGTGATGTCCACGCTCAGCCTCGACAACATCAACGTGATCGCCCAGGCGCCGGGCATCGCGCGCGATGCGCAGGGGCGTCCGGTCGCGTCGGCCGAGCTGGTCGTCGCGGCCAACCTGCCGTTGCGCGACGGCGGCCCGGACGAGGACGGCAGCGTGCAGCTGCGCGGCGTCGGCGAGCAGGCCTGGGCGGTGCGTCCGAACGTCAAACTGGTCGAAGGCCGCCGCTTCAACACCGGCATGCGCGAGATAGTCGTTGGCGTCGGTGCGCAGCGGCAGTTCCGCGGGCTGGAGGTCGGCAAGCAGGTGCGCATCGGCAGCGATCTGTGGACGGTCGTCGGCGCGTTCCGTTCGGGCGACGCGATGGAGTCCGAGGTCTGGGCCGACGCCGAGGTCGTGGCGACCACGTACCGGCGCGGCAGCACGCGCACGTCGGTCACGGCGCGGCTGGAGAACGCCGGGGCGTTCAAGACGTTCAAGGCGGCGCTCGCGGCCGATCCGCGCCTGGACACCGACGCCACCACCACGCTGGAGTACTTCAGCAAGCAGTCCGAGCAGATGGTGAAGATCATCCGCGTGATCGGCATCGTGGTCGGCGCGATCATGGCGATCGGCGCGGTGTTCGGCGCGCTCAACACCATGTTCGCCACCGTCGCGACGCGTGCGCGCGAGATCGCCACGCTGCGCGCCATCGGCTTCCGCTCGGTGCCGGTGGTGGTGGCGGTGATGCTGGAGACGATGCTGCTGGCGCTGGTCGGCGGCCTGATCGGCGGCCTGCTCGCGTGGCTCATCTTCAACGGCTACACGGCGTCGACGATCGCCGGCGGCGTGGGGCAGCTGACGTTCGAGTTCAAGGTCACGCCGGCCGTGATGTGGACGGGACTGAAGTGGGCGCTGGCGATCGGTTTCGTCGGCGGTCTGTTCCCGGCCCTGCGCGCCGCGCGGTTGCCGGTGACGGATGCGCTGCGGGCGGCGTAAGCCGCGGGCTGTCCGGAAGCAGCACGACGAAGAGGCCGCGAGGGATCGCGGCCTCTTTCTTTGCTGTCGTCTCCGCGCAGTCGCGCGGCGGGGGTCCAGAGTCGGCGATGCTCCGGACAGCGTGACAAGCCGGAGCGATGGATTCCCGCCTTCGCGGGAAGGGCGGCCTCAGGACGGCGGTTTGGCGCTGACGAACACGGCAGGGAGCGGCACGCGCTTACACGCCCGCCTTCAGCACCCGCTCCGCTTCGATCTTGCCCAGCAGCCACTGCAACCCCGCCAGGTGCTGCTGGTCATGGCTGCACAGGTAGTGCACCAGGCTGCGCAGGGTGAGCGGGCCGTAGCCTTCGAACTCCGCCGTGCGCGCGAGTTGCGCCTCGTCCAGCCGCGCGATCGTTTCCACCGTGCGCGCACGCGCGTCGCGGAAGGCGTGCAGCACCGCTTCGGCATCGGCGCGCGCGTAGTCGCGTTCGATCGCCAGCGGCTCGCTTTCGATCGACGGCAGCCGCGGATGCGATTCCTCCAGCGTGCGGCGGATGCGCTCCTGGTAGCCCTCGATCTCGATGTCGCGCACGTGGCACAGTTGTTCGATCGCGGTGAAGCGCTCGCTCGGAATGCCGTCCCAGCTGGGCGGCGCCCAATGGCGGTGCGACACCGGAATCGCCTTGTAGTGCGCCTCCAGTTGCAGCGGGAACAACGCGAGTGCGTTCAGCGTGGTCCTGTCCATGGCCATGCCCTCATGCCGTCGCCGCGATCGCCGCCTGGCGACGCGCCCGCCACAGGCCTTCGCCGGCGAAGATCGCCAGCGCGATCCAGATGAAGACGAAGCCGGTGGCACGGTCGCGATCGAAGGCTTCGCCGAAGAACAGCACGCCCAGCAGGAACTGGATCGTCGGTGCGATGTACTGCATCAACCCGACCACCGACAGCGGCGCGCGCCGTACGGCGTAGGCGAAACCGATCAGCGGCAGCGCGGTCAGCACGCCGGCGAAGATCAGCAGCGCGTCGGCCGCGATCCCGTAACCACCGCCGAAGCCGCCGGCGCCATGCGTCTCGCTCCACAGCAGCAGCGCCAGCGCGGGCAGGAACAGGTACACGCCTTCCACGCCGAGGCCGCTCACCGCATCCACCGCGACGAGCTTGCGGATCAGGCCGTACAGGCCGAACGAGAGCGCCAATCCGAGCGCGATCCACGGCGGCTGCCCGTACTGCCAGGTGAGCCACGCCACGCCCGCCGTCGCCAGCGCGACGGAGAGCCACTGCATCCGCGTGAGCCGCTCGTGCAGGAACACCACGCCCAGCACGACGCTGATCAGCGGATTGATGAAGTAGCCCAGGCTGCTTTCGACCACGTGGCCGGCGTTCACCGCCCAGATGTACAGGCCCCAGTTGAAGGCGATGAGCACGCCGCTCAGCAGCAGCATCCACGCCGCGCGCGGTCGCGCGAGCGTCGCCTTCAGCCAGCCGCGTCCCTGCTTCCACGCCAGCCAGCCGGCGACGAGCAGCGCGCTCCACACGATCCGGTGCAGCACGATCTGCAGCGACGGCACGTTCTTCAGCAGGTGCCAGTACAGCGGCATCAGGCCCCACAGGACGAAGGACGCCGCGGCGATCCACAGGCCGTTGCGGGTGTCGTGGTGGGGACTCATGCGGCCGGCTCCGAGGACGACGTCGTGGATACGGCGGGCGCCGGCGCGGCGGGCTTCGCAGCGCGCGCCTTCGACAGCGTGATGATCACCACGCCGAGCAGGATCACCGCCATCGCGCCGAGGTCGTGCGCGGTGAAGCGTTCGCCGCCAATCAAGGCGCCGAACAGCACCGCGATCGGCGGGTTCACGTACGCATAGCTGGTCGCCAGCGCCGGGCGCACGTGGTGCAGCAGCCAGATGTAGGCGGTGAAGCCGAAGATCGAGCCGGCGACGACGAGGTAGAACATCGCGGCGGTGGCCGACATCGACGGCATCTGTGTGATGCGCTCGCCGTGGATGACCGCGGCGATCAGCATCCACACGCTGCCGGTGAGCATCTGCCCGGCGGCCGACATGAAGGGCTGCGGCAGGTCCTGGTCGCGGCTCCAGATCGAGCCCCAGGCCCAGGCGATCGGGGCGATCACCAGGCAGATGAGGCCGAGCGTGGAGGACGACAGCTCGCCGCCCGCGTTGAGCCAGAGCACGCCGAGGAAGCCGATGATCAGGCCGACCCATTCGACCTTCGACGGATGGCGCCCACGCAGCATCGCGAACACGCCGGCGAACAGCGGCATCGAGGCGACGGCGATCGCGGCCAGGCCGGAGCCGACCTCGGTCTCGGCCAGGTTCACCAGGCCGTTGGACAGCAGCACCATCCAGATCGAAAGCACCCAGAGCGTGCGCCATTGCCGGCCGGTCGGCGAGGCGACGCCGCGTGCGCGCAGCACGACGTACATGATCAGCCCGGCGAGGAACATGCGGCCGGCGCCGAGCAGGAACGGCGGGTAGCTCTCCAGCGCGAAGCGGATCGCCAGGTACGTGGAGCCCCAGAGGATGTAGACCGAGGCCAGGGCGAAGGCAACGGCCAGCGCGCCGGGGGCGGCCCGGCCGGTGGGTGAAGCGGTGCTCATGCGGATTCCATGCGTGGGGTGGAGGTGCGGCACTGCTCTGGATGAACGCGACGGCGGGAAACACAGCGTTGCGCCGGCCGCGAACGCCGGACGACATCGAGGCACCGTGCGGTGGGAGCGTTCCTGCCCGTTGGGACAGAAGCGCCGCACGCGCGGTGCCGGAAGTCGTTCGGATAGGCGAAGCGTAACGCGCGAAGGCCGCGACGTGCTTGATAAATCGTGCGCCTGCACGCAAGAATTTTGCATGCCGCAAACGCCCGTCGCACTGGATGAGTTCGACCACCGCCTGCTCGAGCTGCTCCAGCGCGACAGCGCGGCGACGTTGACCGCGCTGGGCGAGGCGGTCGGCCTGTCGGCCAGCGCCGTGCAGCGGCGCATTACGCGCTATCGCAAGCAGGGGTTGATGCGCGAGGTGGCGGTGCTCGATTCGACGCTGCTCGGCACGACCACGCTGGCGACGGTGCTGGTGGCGATGGAGCGCGAGTCGGCCAAGCTGCACGCCGCCTTCCACGCCCGCATGCGCGCCGCGCCGGAAGTGCAGCAGTGCTACACACTGGCCGGCGAGTGGGATTACCTGGTGATCCTGTGCACCACCGGCGTCGCGCATTGCCGCGAGGTCGCCGATCGCCTCTTCATGGACGAAGGCAACATCAAGCGTTACGAAACGCGGATGGTGTTCGACGTGGTGAAGTCGGGCCTGCAGGTGCCCACGCGCGTGCCGACGCGGCGTCGCAAGTAACGGCTGCGCACCGCGACCGGTGCGGACGGCTCACGCGGTTCCGCGGAACACCAGCACCGGCATCGTGGAATGGGTCAGCACCTTGACCGTCTCGCTGCCCAGCACCAGCGCGTCGATGCCGCGCCGTCCGTGCGAGGCCATCGCGATGAGATCGCAGCCACGCTCCCGGGCGATGGCGATGATGGCCCGGTACGGCGATTCGTCCTCGATCACCAGCGTGTCGCAGTGGATGCCCAGCGCCTGCGCCTTGGCGCTCACGTCGTCCAGTTGCCGGCGTGCGGCGTCGTGCACGACGCGGTTGTAATCGACCACGCCGACCATCAGCTGCTCCGGGGTGATCGCGAACACGTGGTAAGGCGTGGTGACGCGCAACGCCGTCACTCTGGCGCGCAGCGAATGGGCGAGCGCCAACGCCTGTTCGACCGCTCGGTCCGACAGCTCCGATCCATCGGTTGGGACGCACAGATGGCGGTACATGGGGCATCTCCTGATGGCGACGTGGGCCAGCGTCCTCCGGAATGGGTGCTGGTGCCATTGCCGAGCGGCGGTACAGCGCGCGTCGCCGACGAACGGTGGCCTTGCGCTTCTGTAGCCCGGGTAAGCGAAGCGCCCCCGGGGAGGCGTGACGTGCGGACCGGGCGCTGTCGCTTGCACTTCACCCCTCCCAACCATCCCCTGCATTCGAAGGGGAGGGAGCATTTGGCCCCTCTTCCTTCGGTGACCGAAGGGAGTGCGGAGCTGAGCGGGGTTGGGTGAGGTGTGGGACGTGCGATGTAATGATGCGGCTGATACTTACGTCGCTGCGTTGAAGGTTGCGTCTGCACTCGTCAGCGCTGCGGTGCTTCACTTCACCCCTCCCCAACTCTCTCCTGCATTCGCAGAGGAGGGAGCATTTGGCCCCTCTCCCTTCGGTCACCGAAGGGAGTGCGGAGCTGAGAGGGGTTGGGTGAGGTGTGGGACGTGATGCGGCTGGTACTTACGTTGCTGCGTTGAAGTTTGCGTCTGCACTCGTCAGCGCTCCCAACCCTCTCCTGCATTCGCAGATGAGGGCGCATTTGGCCCCTCTCCCTTCGGTGACCGAAGGAAGTGCGGAGCTGATAGGGATTGGGTGAGGGGCGGGACGTGCGATGTAGTGATGCGGCTGGCACTTACGTCGCTGCGTTGAAGGTTGCGTCTGCACTCGTCAGCGCCGCGGTGCTCCACTTCACCCCTCCCCAACTCGCGGCCATCGGGCATAGCCCGATGGCGTTCGTCGCGACGCGCGCCAGTGGCGCGCAAACGTCCCCTCCTCACCCCTGCATTCGCAGGGGAGGGTGCGTCAGTTCGCCATGCTTATCCGGCCACAGGGGAGCTGCCTTCACGCGACGCGCTCACGCTCCAACACGCGCTGCTTCATCGGCAGCCCCCACCGATAACCGCCCAGCGAACCATCGCCGCGCACGACGCGATGGCACGGCACGACGATCGCCAGATGGTTCTGCCCGCACGCATTGGCCACCGCGCGCGAGGCGCGCGGGTGCCCGATCTGCTGCGCTATCTGCGCGTAGCTGCGCGTCTGTCCGCGCGGGATCTTCATCAGCGCGTCCCACACTTTCTTCTGGAACGCGGTGCCGATGAGATCCACCGGCACCTGTGCTTGCCGCCCGGCGAGCGCGTCGGCCACCGCGCGCAGGCGCGGAGCGAGGAACTCGTCGCGTCCGGCGTCCACACGTTCCAACTGCGCCTTCGGGAATTCCTCGTGCAACCGCGCTTCCAGCATCGCCGCGTCGTCGCCCAGTTCGATCATGCAGATGCCCCGTTCGGTCGTCGCGACCAGCGCCTGGCCGAGCGCGGTGTCGGCGATGCTCCAGCGGATCTGCTCGCCCTCGCCGCCGGCGCGATAACGCGCGGGCGTCATGCCGAGCTTCGCCGCGCCGCCTTCGTAGACGCGCGACGGCGAGCCGTAGCCGGCGTCGTACAGCGCCGCGCTCACGTCGCTGCCCTCGCGCAGCGCGCCCTTCAGCGTGCCGAGCTTGCGTTGCGACAGGTACTCCGCCGGGCTCAGACCGAAGCGCTCGGTGAAGCGGCGCTGCAGGTGCGAGGCGCTGAGACCGACGTCGGCGGCGAGTTCGTGCAGCGTCGGCTCGCCGTCGTCGAGGAGGCGGCGGGCGTGATCGAGCTTGTCGCGCATCTGGCGGGCGGTGTTCATGGCCCAAACAGTAACGGGCGCCCGAGGGCGCCCGCTATCCGATTCTTGTTTTGCCTCGCGTGGGGATTTCCCCCGGCGTGATGTCAGTCCGCCCAGTGTCCCAGCGTCGTCGCCGTCGGCAGGACCTGCGCCGAGAGCTGGCGATCGTTGTTCAGCAGGCGCACCGCGTCGGCGAGGATCGCGGCCGATTCGCGAAGCAGCGGGTCGGGACGCTTGTCGGCCAGCTTCTCGCGTTCGGCGTCCTTGGCGATGTCGCGCTCGTTCGCGGCGAGGCCGTCGTCGTTGTAGTCGTCGGCCAGCGGATCGAGGTCCAGGCCCAGCGCCTTGCGCTGTTCCTGGCGCGACTTGCGCTTGGCTTCCTCGCGGTCGCGTTCGGCGCGGCGATCGGCTTCGTTGAGGCTGACCCACTTCTTCGCGCGCTCCTCGCGGAACTGCGCGACGTCCTCGCTCCACCACTGGAATTCCTTGTCGCCGGCGATGCGCGCGGTGTGCAGCGATTCCAGCTGCGGCAGCAGCGGCGAGAAGTTGCCGTAGGTGGTGTGCGGCACGGCCGAGATGCGGGTCCACGGCAGCGCGTTGTCGTAGGTGCTTTCGCCGTACTCGCTCGCGTCGACCGAGACCGGGAAGGCCACGTCCGGCACCACGCCCTTGTTTTGCGTCGAACCGCCGCTGACGCGGAAGAACTGCGCGATGGTCAGCTTCACCTGGCCGAAACGCGCTTCCTCGTTGGCCGGCCAGCGGTCGAGGTCGACCAGGTTCTGCACCGTGCCCTTGCCGAAGCTCGTTTCGCCGATGACCAGGCCGCGACCGTAATCCTGGATCGCGCCAGCGAAGATCTCCGACGCCGAGGCCGAACCACGGTTGATCAGCACCGCCAGCGGGCCTTCCCACGCGATGCCGGTGTCGCTGTCGCCTTCCACGCTGACGCGGCCGCCGGACTCGCGCACCTGCACGACCGGGCCACGGTCGATGAACAGGCCGGTGAGTTCGATCGCTTCGTTGAGCGAGCCGCCACCGTTGTTGCGCAGGTCGAGCACGACGCCATCGACGTTCTGGCCGCGCAGCTCTTCCAGCAGCTTGGCGACGTCGCGGGTGGCCGAGGCGTAATCGTTGCTGTTCTTCCGGCGGCCTTCGAAGTCCTGGTAGAAGCCGGGCAGTTCGATCACGCCGATGCGCTGCTCGGGCGCGCCTTCCTTGCCGGGAATGGTGATGACCTTCGACTTGGCGGCCTGGTCTTCCAGGCGCACCTTGTCGCGCACCAGCACCAGCCGCTGCGGCTGGCTGTCCAGGCCCGCTTCGGCCGGGATCACGTCCAGGCGCACCTTGGTGCCCTTGGCGCCGCGGATCTTGGCGACGACGTCGTCGATGCGCCAGCCGATCACGTCCTCCATCGCGCCGCTTTCGCCCTGCCCCACGCCGACCACGCGGTCGCCGGGCTTGAGCTTGCCGGACTTGCCGGCGGGGCCGCCGGGCACGATCTCGCGGATCGCGACCACGTCGTCCTGCTTCTGCAGCACCGCGCCGATGCCTTCCAGCGAGAGCGACATCGACACGTTGAAGTTGTCGGCGGTCTTCGGCGTGAAGTAGTCGGTATGCGGATCGACCGAGTTGGCGTAGCTGTTGAGGAAGGTCTGGAACACGTCCTCGCCCTTCAGCTCGGCGATCGACTTGCCCATGTTGGTGTAGCGCTTGTCGAGCGTCTTGCGGATGTCGTCCGGCTTCTTGCCGGCGAGCTTCAGGCGCAGCCAGTCGTTGCGCACCGACGCCTTCCACAGCGTGTCCAGCGCGGCCTCGTCGGTCGCCCACGGCGCGTCCTCGCGGTCGTACTCGTAGCGATCGGTGCCGGTGAAATCGAAGATGTCCTGCTTGAGCAGCGTGCGCGCGTAGCCCACGCGCTGGTCCACGCGCTGCTTGTAGGTGGCGAAGATCGCGTAGGCCGGCGCGAGGTCGCCGCTCTTGATCGCGTCGTCGAACTTGAGTTTGTGCGCGTCGAACTTGGCGATGTCCTGCGCGGTGAAGAACTGTTTGCCGCCATCGAGCGCTTCCAGGTAGCGCTTGTAGATGTCGGCCGAGAGTGTGTCGTCCAGCGCGACCGGGCGGTACGCGTAGCGGCTGTCGGAGAGCAGGCCGTAGACGAGCTTGGCCGCCGTGGTCTGGTCGGCGGTCGCCGCGCGCGGCAGCGGCGAGGGCTCCATCGACTTGATCAGGTTCGGCTTTTCGTGCTGTGGCCGTTCGACCTGCGAGGTCTTCTGGTCCGCGCTGTCGGACTGCGCGAGCAGTGCCACGGGGGAGGCCAGCGCGAGGGCGACGAGGACGGAGGCGGAAGTGGTCTTGAGTTTCATCGAGGAGGCTTCGCGACCGCGGCGCGGCCGAATGGGGAGTCCTGAGGAGACGAACGCAGAATGGACGGCGGTTCGACAACCCCACAGTGCCGAAAGTTGCAGCGGCTGTCACCCACCGGGGGTGGGAATTACCGTGCCGTCAGCCGCACTTCGCCCATTCACGTCCGCGCGTTCAGCTGGGCGACGGTCGGCGGTCAGGCAGGGGTTAGCGTCGGCCTTTGCCGATCAATGAGATGTGAGCGGTAGACGGGCTCAGCCGGCCGCGACGACGCCGGCTTCGATCGCCGAACGGTCGGCGTGGTAGGACGAGCGGACCAGCGGGCCGGAGGCGACGTGGGTGAAGCCCAGCGCGTAGCCGTAGTCCTCCAGCGCCTTGAACTCCTCCGGCGTCCAGTAACGCAGCACCGGATGGTGGTGCGCGCTGGGCTGGAGGTACTGGCCGATGGTGATCATGTCCACGTCGTGGTCGCGCAGGTCGCGCAGCGTGGCCTGCACCTGCTCCATCGTCTCGCCCAGGCCGAGCATGATGCCGCTCTTGGTGGCGACGTCCGGATGCTGCGCCTTGAACTTCTTCAGCAGCGTCAGCGACCACTGGTAGTCGGCGCCGGGGCGGACGTTGCGGTACAGGTCCGGCACGGTCTCGACGTTGTGGTTGAACACGTCGGGCGGATTGGTGGCGAGGATCTCCAGCGCGCGCTCCATGCGGCCCTTGCCGCGGAAGTCCGGCGTGAGGACCTCGATGCGCGTGCGCGGGCTGTGCTCGCGGATCGCTGCGATGCAGTCGACGAAATGCTGGGCGCCGCCGTCGCGCAGGTCGTCGCGGTCGACGCTGGTGACGACCACGTACTTCAGGCCCATGTCGGCGACGGTGGTCGCCAGGCTCAGGGGCTCGGACGGATCCGGCGGCTTCGGCCGGCCGTGGGCGACGTCGCAGAAGCTGCAGCGGCGGGTGCACACCTCGCCGAGGATCATGAAGGTCGCGGTGCCGTGGCTGAAGCACTCGTGGATGTTCGGGCAGCTGGCTTCCTCGCACACCGTGACCAGGCGGTTCTCGCGCAGCTTCGACTTGAGCTGCTGCACCGAGTTGCCCGACGGAATGCGCACGCGGATCCACGACGGCTTGCGCAGCACCGGCGCGTCGGCGAACTGCACCGGCGATCGGGCGATCTTGTCGCCGGCGATCTGCTTCACGCCCGGCTGCAACGACGGCGCGGCGTCGCCGCTCACGACCGAAAGCGGGATGGTCTTGGGGGCGGTCTCGGACATGGCGTGGGGGAATCTCTGGATCGGCGAAAAGACGGCGCCGGGGAAGGTCAGAACGTCGGCGGCGGGGCCGTTTCGACGGTCAGGCCGAACTGACGGGCGACGTGCCCGATCAGCACCGGCTTGACCGGCTCCAGCCCGGACGGGCCGCCCAAGTCTAGCATCGAGGTCACCTGCAGCCCCTGGTAGCCGCAGGGGTTGATGCGCCGGAACGGCTCCAGGTCCATGGCGATGTTGAACGCCAGCCCGTGGAAGGTGCAGCCGCGACGCACGCGGATGCCGAGCGCGCCGATCTTCGCCCCATTCACGTACACGCCGGGCGCGCCCTCGCGGCGCTCGGCGTGGAGGTTCCAGTCGCCCAGGGTGTCGATCATCGCCTGCTCGATGCGGTGCACGTATTCCTTGACGCCGATCTTCAGGCGCTTCAGGTCGAGCAGCGGGTACAGCACGATCTGGCCGGGCCCGTGATAGGTCACCTGGCCGCCGCGATCGACGTGGATCACCGGGATGTCGCCGGGGAACAGCACGTGTTCGGCCTGGCCGGCCTGGCCGAGGGTGAACACCGGGTCGTGCTCGACCAGCCACAGCTCGTCGGGCGTGTCGGCGGTACGCGCGTCGGTGAAGGCCTGCATCGCGTGCCAGACCGGTTCATAGGCGCGGCGGCCGAGGTCGCGCAGCTGCGCCGGTGGCGCTGCGCGAAGCGGTTCCTGCGCGATGACGGGCTCGCTCAGAGCGTCCACTTCACTTCCGGGTGGTCGCGCAGCACCTGGTGCGCCTTGTCGTATTCCTCGCGGCTACGCGCGCGGAAGGTGATCCGAACCGAGACGAAGCGGCCGTTGCTGGAGAGCTTCCAGTTGACGGTTTCCTGGACCACTTCGATGCCCGCGTCGAGCAGCAGCGTCGGCAGCGCCGTTTCCAGATCCTTCTCGGCAGCGCCCATGGCGCTCAGCTCGAACGTGCCCGGGAACTGGAAGCCGTGCTCGGGGTTGTCGGATTTGATTTCCATGGCGGAATTATGGGTCCGGGCCGGGGCAAACCCAAGGCGGGGACCGGCTCCCACCCGCTCAGGCCAATCGCGTCCTCGCAGGCGTGAGCGTGGCCGCATGCCGCGGCCCCACCCCAACCCCTCTCCCGGAGAAGCTTTAGAGCCGCCCCGCTTTCGGATTCGTCCTATTCGACCGCGAACGCGCGGCGAACAGACTTCGCGCCCGGTTCCACGCCATCCACCGCCACCATGCCCAAGCCGTTATCGCATCGCTCCCTGGTGCTGTTGCTGGTCGTCTACACCGCGTCGATGGCCGCGCTGATGCTGATCCTCGCGCTGATGATCGCCGGCTACGGCGACACCGGCACCGGCGATGCGCTGTCGATCGCCGCGCCCTTCGTCCTGCTGCTGTGCGCACTCGGGCTGGCGACGTACCTGGTCGCGATGCGCATGCTCCGGCAGGGCCGCGAGAAACGCGCGTTGGCGTGCATGTGCAGCTACGCCTGCCTGCCCTGGCCGATGATGGCCGCGCTGCTGTACTGACGCCGGAAGCAGGAAGGCCGGCTTGCGCCGGCCTTCCTCGGGATCGATGCGGAACGCGGACCTCAGTCCGACTCCCACCACATCCAGAACTCGTCCCACAGGCGCTTGAAGAAGCCGCCCTCCTCCACCGCGTTCAACGCGACCAGCGGGCGCTGCGAAACGACCTTGCCGTCCAGCATCACCTTCACCGTGCCGATCTTCTGGCCTTTGGCGATCGGCGCGACGAGTTGCTTGGGCACGTCCATCATCGGCTTGAGCTGGTCGTACTTGCCGCGCTGCACCGTCACCAGCAGCGGTTCGGCAACGCCGAGCTGCACTTCGTCGGCCGCGCCCTTCCACACCTTCTGCTTCGCCACGGCCTTGCCGACGTCGTAGAGCTTGTGCGTCTCGAAGAAGCGGAAGCCCCAGTTGAGCAGCGCCTGCGAATCGACCGCGCGCTGGTTCTCGCTGGTGGAACCCATCACGACCGAGATCAGGCGCTGGTCGCCGCGCTTGGCCGAGGCCATCAGGCAGTAGCCGGCGCCGGAATGGTGACCGGTCTTGATGCCGTCGACGGTGGAGTCGCGCCACAACAGCAGGTTGCGGTTCGGCTGGGTGATCGGGCCGACCGTGTATTCCTTGATCTTGTTGTACGAGTACGCGACCGGGTAGTCGTGCACCAGCGCGCGGCCGAGCAGCGCCAGGTCGTGCGCGGTGGAGTAATGCTCCGGCGCGGACAGGCCGGTCGGGTTCACCCAATGGGTGTTCTTCAGGCCGATGCGCTGGGCGTACTGGTTCATCAGCGCGGCGAAGGCATCGGTGCTGCCGGCGACGTGTTCGGCCAGCGCGATGGCGGCGTCGTTGCCCGACTGCACGACCATGCCCTTTTCCATCTCCAGCAGCGGCGCGGTCTTGTTGACCTCGAAGCCGGAGTAGCTGCCGTCGGTGCCGGCGCCGCCGACGCGCCAGGCGTTCTCGGTCATCATCACCTGGTCGTCGGGCTTGACCTTGCCGGCCGCCATCTCGGCGGCGATGACGTAGCTGGTCATCACCTTGGTGATGCTCGCCGGCTCCAGGCGCTGGTCGTAGTTCTCGCCGGCCAGGACGTTGCCGCTGGCGGCGTCCATCAGCACCCACGCGGTGCCGACGATCTTCGGCGGCGGCGGGACCGGGAGCGACTCGCTGGCGGCCGGCAGCTGCGTGCGCGGCGTCGGGGTCGGCGTGGTCTGGGCGAGGGCGAGGCCGGCCACGAGGGTCGTGGCGGCGGCCAGTACGGCGGCTCTGGCGAGAGCGGGGACTTTCATTTTCTGGACGGCTCCGGCGCCGGCGCGGACCGGCGGTTGACGATGAGTGAGAAGAATTCTAGTCGCGGACGCGCTGCGGCTGCCCGAATCCCAGACCCGCGATGCGCTGCGCAAGTTCCGTGGCCTGCGCGGCCTGCAGCGGACCGACGCGCAACCGCCACACGGTCTGGCCGTTGGCGCTGGCGTCGCTGATCTGGGCCGTATCGATGCCGGCCGCGCGCAGGCGGCCCAGGGCGCGATCGGCGTTGGCACGGGCGGTGAAGCTGGCGACCTGGAAGACGACGTTGTCCCCGCCGAGGTCGATTGCCGGTGCGGGAATCGCCGGCGGCGGCGCGGCCTTCGCCGCCGCGACGGCCTGGGCGAACTTGCCGGCCTGGCTCGCGATGGGGGTCGGTTTGCCGGTGGCGATGCGCACGCCGGGCGGGAGCTCCGCGGCGTTCGCGGCCGAGACCGGGATCGCCGCGACCAGCCGGTCCATCGCGCTTGGCGGTTTCACCGGCGCCGGCGCCGGGGCGGGCGAAGCGGGCTCGGGCGTCTTCGCCGCGGGCGCCGGCGAAGGCGCGGACGCGTAGACGCGTTCCTCGTCCCCCGGCATCAGCGCGCGCACTTCCACCTTGCCGGTGCCGCGCTGGGTGATGCCGAGCTTCACCGCCGCCGCGTAGCTGAGGTCGATCAGGCGTCCGTCATGGAACGGCCCGCGATCGTTGACGCGCACCACCACAGACTTGCCGTTGTCGAGGTTGGTCACGCGCGCGAAGCTCGGCAGTGGCAGCGTCTTGTGCGCGGCGGTGAAGGCGTACATGTCGTACACCTCCAGGTTCGACGTGCGGCGGCCGTGGAATTTCTGCCCGTAGTACGACGCCGTTCCGCGCTCGACATAGCCCTTCGGCGTGTCCAGCACCTTGTAGGTCTTGCCGAGCACGACGTACTTGGGCCGGTTCCCCACCGGCGAACGCGGTTCGTTGGTGACGTCCGGCTCGGGGATGGCGTCCACATCGGGGATGTAATCCGGCGTGCTGTCCTTCACGCCCGGCTTGTACAGGCCGCCGGCGGTGTAGTGGCCGCGCGTGCTGGGATCTTCCTTCGCCGGCGCGTACGGGGATTTCTTCTTGCCGCCGGGCAACGGCGCGTGGTGCACGCCGCCGCGATCGGGCATCGCGACCGACTCGGAGCCGGACTTCTTCGGCGAACTCGCGCACGCCGCGAGGGTGAGCACCGCGACCGCCAGGAGCGTCCGGGCGACCACGGTGCGCAGGGCGGCCGGGCGCATCATGCCGACGGCTGCCCGTTCGGAACGGCGGCGACGTCCGCGTCGCTTCGACCGGCGATCGCCTCGCCCAGCAGGTACACCGCCATCGCGTAATGCTTGGAGATGTTGTAGCGGGTGATCGCGTAGAAGTTGCGGAAGCCGAACCAGTACTCCGGCCCGCTGCTGCCGTCGAGCATCACCACCGTGGCGTGCTGCGCGGCCGGCGTCACCGGCGTGAGCGGACGGAAACCGCGCTGCGCCAGCTCGTCCATCGTGTATAGCGGGTCCAGGCTTTCCGGCTCGATCGGCTGCGCGTTCGCGGCGGCGTTGGCACGCACCGTGACCGGACCGCCGCGCTCCCAGCCGCCCTTCTTCACGAAATAGTTGGCGATGGAGGCGAACACGTCGTCGAGGTTGTTGAACAGATCGCGCTTGCCGTCGCCGTCGCCGTCCACGGCGAACTCGCGGTAGCTGGACGGCATGAACTGGCCCCAGCCCATCGCACCGGCGTAGCTGCCCTTGAGCGTGGTGATGTCCAGCCCGGTTTCCTTGCCCAGCGCGAACAGCTGCGCCAGCTCGCCACGGAAGAAGGCCTCGCGGCGGTTCTCGCGATCGAGCCTGGCCGGATCGCCGCTGCGCGGATAGGCGAAAGCGAGCGTGTAGAGCGCATCGAGCACCGGGTACGAACCGGTGTTGCGGCCGTAATTGGTTTCCACGCCGATGATCGAGACGATCACTTCGGCCGGAACGCCGAATTTGGCTTCAGCGCGCATGAGTTCGTCGCGATGCTCGGCGAGGAACGCGCGACCGCCGTCGATGCGCGACCGGGTGATGAAGATTGGCCGGTAATCGCGCCATGGCTTGGCCTCGGCCGGCTTCGACATCGCGGCGATGATGCTGTCGCGGATCTCGGCCTGGGCGAGCACCGATTCGATGTACGCCGGATCGATGCCGTACTGCGCGGCGGTCTCGCGCACGAACGCGGCGCGCGCGATGTCGATCGGCTGCTGCACGACGGGCTCCGGCAAGGCCGGCGTGCCCGGCACGGGGCGCGGCTTCGCGGCGGCGGCGGGAGCGGAGGCGGCGGGGGTCTGCGGCGCGGGCGCCTGGGCCTGGGTGGCGCAACCGGCCAACGCGGCAACAAGCGCGCTGATCGCGGCGCTACGGGTGAAGTGGCGTCGGGTCATCGCCGGGAGGGTAGCACGCGTTCCGCGAGGCAAAAACCGCGTGTTCACGCGCGCGGGGGGCATCAGTCAGGTTCGCTCGAGCCCGCTTCGATACGCGCTCCAGGTGCGTATCGCGTCGCCGCGCTCGTGCAGGAAAAAGGATCAGCGAAGCGCATCAGCGCGCGTAGATCGGCCGATGCGCCCGCACCGCCATCACCACGCCCAACCCGGCCAGCAGCGACACGGCCGAGGTACCGCCGTAGCTCAGCAACGGCATCGGCACGCCGACCACCGGCAGCAGGCCGGAGATCATTCCGCCGTTGACGATCACGTACACGCAGAACGCCAGGCCGAGCGCGCCGGCGATCAGGCGCGAATAGCCGTCGCGCGCCTCGGAGGCGATCCACAGGCAGCGGCCGATCACGAACAGGTACAGCGCCAGAACGGTGGCCACGCCCATCCAGCCGAATTCCTCGCTCAGCACGGCGAAGATGAAGTCGGTGGTGTGTTCAGGCAGGTAGTTCAGGTGCGACTGCGAGCCCTGCCCCCAGCCCTTGCCGGTGAGGCCGCCGGCGCCGATGGCGATCTTCGACTGGATGATGTTCCAACCGGTGCCGAGCGGGTCGGATTCGGGGTTGAGGAAGGTGAGGATGCGGTCCTTCTGGTACGGCCGCAGCAGCCAGAACCACGCGACGGGCGCGACCGCCGCGACCGCGCCGAACGCCATGCCGAACCACCACCACGGCAGGCCGGCCAGATACAGGGCGAAGGCGCCGCTCATCGCCACCAGCATCGCGGTGCCGAAGTCCGGTTGCAGCAGGATCAGCCCGGTCGGCGCGGCGATCAGCAGGCCCGCCATCAGCACGGTGCGGAAACGCGGCGGCAGCGCCTGGCGGTCGAGGTACCAGGCGACCATCATCGGCAGGCTCAGCTTGAGCAGTTCCGCCGGCTGCACGTAGACCACGCCGAGGTTGATCCAGTGGCGGCCGTGCTTGCCGGTGCCGATCAGCAACACCAGCAGCAGCGGCAGCAGCGAGGCGCCGAACACGATCGGGGTCCAGTTGCGCAGTTGGTTCGGCGGCACGCGCGACAGCGCCCACATCACGCCCAGCCCGGCGACGAAGAATGCGCCCTGGCGCACTACCAGACCGACGGAATGATCGGCGGCGCTGTAGAGCACGGCCAGGCCGATTCCCATCAGCGCGAGCAGCGCGCCCAGCAGCGGCAGGTCGAGCGTGCGCGCGAAGCGCACCAGCAGGTCGAACAGCCAGCGCAGGATCTGCCTCATCGGGTGGGCTCCTGGGGCGGGGTCTGCGTCTGCGGCTGCGACGGTTGCGGCTGCGCTTGCGTCGTTCCGCTCGCGGCAGGCGGAGTTGCGACGACGGCGCGCGGCGTCGGCAGGATCGGCGCCACCGGCGCGCCCTGCGTCGCGGCGGCGGCCACGACCGGCGCCGCATGCGGTTGCGCCGGACGCGTGTACTTCGGATCGGTCGGCACCGGTTCGGGCATCTTGCCCAGCAACCATGCGTCGAAGATCTTGCGCGCGATCGGCGCCGCGGTGCTGCCGCCGAAGCCGCCGTGTTCGACCGAAATGGCCACCACGATCGTCGGGTTGTCGGCCGGCGCATAGCCGACGAACAGCGCCTGGTGACGCAGGTGGTACGGCAGCGAGTGCGGATCGAAACTCTGGCTGCCCTTGCGACTGATCTTCTGCGCGGTGCCGGTCTTGCCCGCCATCAGGTACGGCGCGCCGACGGCCATGGCGCGGCCGGTGCCGCCCGGCCCCATCGTCGCCATCATCCCTTCCTGCACCGCGCGCAGGTTGTCGGGCTTGTCAGTGATGAGCGGCGGCGTCGGCTGCGGCAGCGGCACCCACGGCGTGTCGTAACCGTTGCGGCGTTCCGCGACGAGGTGCGGGCGCACGAGGCGCCCGCCGTTCGCGATCGCCGCCGTCCCGCGCACCAGCTGCAGCGTGGTGGCGATCCAGTAGCCCTGGCCGATGCCGGCGTTGACCGTCTCGCCCGCGTACCACGGCTCCTTGCTGCGCGTGCGCTTCCATTCGGGCGACGGCACCACGCCCTTGTTCTCGCCGGCCAGGTCGATGCCGGTGCGTTCGCCGAATCCATACCTGCGCATGTATTCGTCGAAGCGCTCGATGCCCATGTCGTAGGCGAGCTTGTAGTAGTAGTAGTTCACCGACGCGGCGATCGACTTGCGCAGGTCGGTCCAGCCCGCGCCGCCGTGCGCGTCGCGCCAGCCGCGGCGCTGGCCGGGGATGTAGAACGTACCGGTGGAGAACACCGCGTCCTCGGGCCGGCGCAGGCCGCTGTCGAGGCCGGCCAGCGCGATCAGCGGCTTCACCGTCGACCCCGGCGGGCCGCCGCCGAGCACGTTGCGGTTGAACAGCGGGCGCGACGGGTTGTCCATCAGCGCGCGGTAATCGACGTTCGAGATGCCGTTGACGAACAGGTTCGTGTCGTAGCCCGGCAGGCTGACCATGCCGAGGATCTCGCCGGTGCGCGGGTCCATCGCGATGGCCGAACCGTCCATGTCGCCGAACGCGGTCACCATCGCCTGCTGCAGGTCGAGGTCGATGCTCAGGCGCAGGTCGGCGCCCGGCGTGGCCGGCACGTGGCCGACCTGGCGCATCGGGCGGCCGTCGACGTTGGTTTCGATCTGCTCGTAACCGACCTTTCCGCGCAGCGCCTCCTCGTAATAGCGCTCCAGCCCGGTCTTGCCGATGTGGGTCAGCGCCGCTCCGCCCTCGCCGAGTTCCTTCAGGTCGTCGGCGTCGATGCGGCCCACGTAGCCGATGACATGCGACAGCAGTTCGCCATAGGGGTAGCGGCGATTGAGGTACGGGACGAGGTCCACGCCCGGATAGCGCCAGCGATCGACCGCGAACCGCGCGGCCTCCTCCTCGGTGACGCGCAGCTTCAGGGTGATCGGCTTGTAGCCGCGGGTGGCGCGGCGTTCGTCCTCGAAGCGGGCGATGTCCTCGGGCGTCAGCGCGATGATCTTCGCCAGCGACGGCAGCCAGTCGCCGGACTTGCCGGCTTCGAAGGGCGTCACCTCGATGCGGTAGGCCGGCACGTTGTCGGCCAGCACGCGGCCCTTGCGATCCAGGATCAGCCCGCGCCCGGGCACCACCGGACGCAGCTTGACACGGTTGGCTTCCGAGCGCGTGGCGTAGTCGTCGTGCTGCCAGACCTGCAGGCGGAAGTACCAGAACCCCAGGCCCAGGATCGCCACCAGCACGCACAGGAAGGCGATCGCGGAGCGCAGTCGGAACTGGTTGGCTTCGGCTGCGCTGTTCTTCAGGACTCGGCGGCGCGGGCCCATCTCAGCGCGCCCTCCACCGGCCGTGGCGCAGCGAGTCCAGCGCGACGTAGGCCAGCGGCCACAGCACCATGCCGGTCACCGGCGAAAGCCACCGCAGCGGATGCAGCGGCTGGCTGCCGACGGCGATGTGGATCGCGGCGGTGACGATGCAGTCGTTCAGCAGCAGGCCGCCGATCGCCAGCGCCTGCTGCGACATCGGGAAGAAGCGCAGCCGCGCGCGGAAGCGCTGCAGGATGTAGGCCATCACCACCAGCCGCAGCGCCTGTTCGCCGAACAGGCTGCCGGTGACCAGGTCGCCAAGCAGGCCGATGATGAAGGCGACGCCGAGGCCGACGTGGTCGGGGTTCTCGATCACCCAGTACGCCAGCACCAGCGCCAGCCAGTACGGACGCAGCGGCTGCACCGCCGGCGGCAGCGGCATCAGCATGAGCAGGAGCGCGACCAGCAGGCTGACCGGCAACACCCATTGCGGACGGGCGCGGGTCATCGGCGGGGCTCCGGAGGCGGGGTGGGCGTCGCCGGGGCATTCGCCGGCGGCGTGGGCGCAGGCGTGCGCGTGGCGGGCGCCTGCGGGGCGGCCGGACGCGTCGCGGGATCGTTCGCGGGCGCGGGGTTCGCCGTGTTCGGAGGGGCGGAAGCGCCCGTGTTGGCCGGCTGCGTCGTTCCCGCCGGAACGGCGCCCTGCGGCGCAGCCGTTGTGGCGCCGGGCGTCGCACCCTGCGTGCCCGCAGCGGGCATCGGGCCGGTCCCCGCCGGATCGGCCGGCGTGAACGCGGTCGCGCCCGGCAACGGATTGGGCATCGACAGCAGCACCAGCACTTCGCGACCACGATCGAGCTGCGCCGCCGGCGTGACTTCGCCGACGAGGAAGGCGCGGCTGTCGTCGGGCTTGAGCGAGGCGATCTTGCCGACCGGGAAACCCGGCGCGAACCGGCCGCCCAGGCCGGAGGTGACCAGCACGTCGCCGACCTTCACGTCGCTGGACAGCGGCACGCTCGTCAGGCGCAGCTTGTCGCTGCGGCCCTCGCCGTACACGACCAGCCGCACCCCGTTGCGTGCGACCGCCACCGGCACGGCGTGCGAGGGATCGGTCAGCAGCAGCACGTTGGCGTACATCGGCGTCACGGCGATGACCTGCCCGAGCAGGCCGTTGGCGTCGATCACGTTCTGCCCGACCTGCACGCGCTCGCGCGTGCCGGCGTTGAGGACGAGGCGCTGCCGCGCCGGGTCCAGGTCGATGTCGAGCACCGGCGCCAGCACCACGTCGAGGTTGCCGGTCTGGGCGGCGTCGAGCAGGCCGCGCAGGCGGGCATTGTCCGCCGCGAGCGTGGCGAGGCGCGCCATCCGCGCCTGGTTGAGCATCGCCTCGTTGCGAAGGCGTCGGTTCTCGGCGGTGAGCTGCGCGAGCGTGCCGGCATCCTCGCGGACGCGATCGACCACCTGCCCCGGCCAGCCGGCGACCATCCACAGCGGCTGCACCATCAGCGTCACCTGCCGGCGCGCCTGCGCGAGCCAGCCGCCACGATGGTCGAGCACGATCAGCACCACCGCCAGCGCGAGGTACGCCAGCAGCTTGAGCGTGCCGGCCACGTCACCGGAGCGTGCGGAGGTGGGAGGGCCGGCGTAAGTGGGCATCGGGGCCGGAAGAGGCGGATCAGGTGTGGGACTTCGACATTCGCGGCCGGGCGGGAATCCCCCTCGGCCGGCCGCGATGCAGGTTCATGCCGGGACGTGTCGGCTCGGGGCTTGCGAATACCCCGTTCCGGCGCCCGGTTTCGATCATTCCGGCGCGAAGAACTCGTTGCCGTGCATGTCGACCAGCTCCAGCGCGCGGCCGCCGCCGCGGGCGACGCAGGTCAGCGGGTCGTCGGCGACCTGCACGTGCAGGCCGGTTTCCTCGCTGATCAGGCGGTCCAGGTCGCGCAGCAGCGCGCCGCCGCCGGTCAGGACGATGCCGCGCTCGGCGACGTCGGCGCACAGTTCCGGCGGGGTCTGCTCCAGCGCCAGCTTGATCGCCGAGACGATGCCGGCCAGCGGCTCGCGCAGGGCTTCCAGCACCTCGTTGGAGTTGATGGTGATCATCTTCGGCACGCCCTCGGCGAGGTTGCGGCCGGAGACTTCGACCGTCGCCGCCTTCTGCTGCGGGTAGGCGCAGCCGATCTCGAGCTTGATGCGCTCGGCCGTGGCTTCGCCGATCAGCGTGCCGTAGGTGCGGCGGACGTAGCTGATGATCGACTCGTCGAAGCGGTCGCCGCCGATGCGGACCGACGCCGAATAGACGATGCCGTTGAGCGCGATGACCGCCACTTCCGTGGTGCCGCCGCCGATGTCCACCACCATCGAGCCGCGGGCTTCGGTCACCGGCATGCCGGCGCCGATGGCGGCGGCCATGGGTTCCTCGATCAGGTAGACCTCGCGGGCGCCGGCCTCCTCGGCCGATTCCTTGATCGCGCGGCGCTCCACCTGGGTCGAGCCGCACGGCACGCAGACCAGCACGCGCGGGCTCGGGCGCAGGAAACGGCTCTTGTGCACCTTGCGGATGAAGTGCTTGAGCATTTCCTCGGTGTAGGTGAAGTCGGCGATGACGCCGTCCTTCATCGGCCGGATGGTCGTGATGTGGCCCGGGGTGCGCCCGAGCATCATCTTGGCCTCGCTGCCGACCGCCGCCACCGTGCGGTTGCCGCCGATCAGGCGGTCCTGGCGGACGGCCACGACCGACGGCTCGTTCAGGACGATCCCCTGGCCGCGGACGTAGATGAGGGTGTTCGCCGTGCCCAGGTCGATGGACAGGTCGTTGGAAAACATGCCGCGGAACTTCTTGAACATCGAGGATCGGCCGTCGGAAAGGTGGGCGTGAGAGGCGCGTGAGGGGTTCGCTAGCCTAGCAACCGCCCCCTTGCGGCACAAGGAAAAAACCTGCAATTCCGGGCACTTCGTGCCATCGAAGGTCACGTTTCGGAAGCGTCCTATCCCGAGCCGCCGGAACGGTTCAGCTCCCCGGCGGCTGGCCGCCGGCGCCCCCAGCCGCTACCCTAGCGCCCGCGCGGCACCTGGCCGTCGCTCCGTGACCTCACGCACCACGCCGGAACCGCGCCGCGGACGGCCCTCGACCCTGGGAATTTCGATGTCTGCACTGATCTGCGGCTCGCTGGCCTACGACACCATCATGGTGTTCCCCGACCAGTTCAAGAACCACATCCTGCCCGACAAGGTGCACATCCTGAATGTGTCCTTCCTGGTGCCGCGGATGCGCCGCGAGTTCGGCGGCTGCGCCGGCAACATCGCCTACAACCTCAAGCTGCTGGGCGGCGACCCGATCCCGATGGCCACCGTCGGCCAGGATTTCGCGCCGTACCGCGAGCATTTCGAACAGTGCGGCATCAACCTGTCGCAGGTGAAGGAGATCGAAGAGCTCTTCACGCCGCAGGCCTTCATCACCACCGACCACGACAACAACCAGATCACCGCGTTCCATCCGGGCGCGATGATGCGTTCGTACGAGAACCACGTGCGCGACGTTGCGGGCGTGACGTTCGGCATCGTCAGCCCCGACGGCCGCGAAGGCATGCTGCAGAACGCGCAGGAATTCGCCGACACGGGCATCCCCTTCATCTTCGATCCGGGCCAGGCCATGCCGCTGTTCAACGGCGAGGAACTGCGCAACTTCATCGAGCTGGCCGACTACGTCACCGTCAACGACTACGAGTCCAACCTGCTGCAGGAACGCACCGGCTGGAGCGAGAACGACATCGTCAAGCGCGTGAAGGCGTACATCACCACGCGCGGTCCGCACGGTTCGCAGATCCACACGCCGGAAAAGACCATCGACGTCCCGCCCGCGCACGAGCGTCGCGTGACCGATCCGACCGGTTGCGGCGATGCGTTCCGCGCCGGCCTGATCTTCGGCATCGAGAAGGGCTACGACTGGCTGACCATCGGCCGCATGGGCAACCTGATGGGCGCGCTGAAGGTCGAACATCCCGGCACGCAGAACCAGCGCTTCGATTTCGACGAGTTCAACGAGCAGTTCAAGCAGCAGTTCGGTTACGCGCTGTGAAGCCGTGATTCGTGAATGGTGATTCGTGATTCGGGGAGCGCCGTGTTTTCGCTCTTCGAATCACGAATCCCGAATCACCAATCACGGCTCTACATCATGTGCGCCAACCAGAGCATCTCCGGCGCCGCGAGCCGCTCGAACTCCGCATACGGCATGCGCACCACTTCGGTGTGATTGCCGGCGTTGAACGCGATTTCCTCCTGGTGCGCCAGGCGCGAGTCGATGTAGACCGGCATGCCGTACAGATGGCCGAACGGCGGCATCGCGCCCGGTTCGCAGTCGGGGAAGGCGTCGCGGAATTCGGTCTCTTCCGCCAGTTCCACCGGCACGCCGCCGAGCGCCAATGACAGCCGATACAGATCGGCGCGATACGTCGACGGCATCACCACCATCGCGAGCCGGCCGTCGGCCTTGATCATCACCGTCTTGGCGAAGTGGTTGGGCTCCACGCGCACCGCCGATGCGGTTTCGTGCGCCGTCACCGTGCGCGGGTGCGTGAGCGTCGTGTAGGGCGCCTGGCCCTGGTCGAGCAGGTTGTGCAGACGTGGGGAGAGCATGGCGTCCTCCACCCGATGGGCCACGCCGCCGGCGTTCCGTTCGCGACCGCGTGGCTGGCGAACCGGCGCGCCTTCCGTGTGCGTGCCGCCCGATGCACGGCGAACGCCGGCATCGGTGCGGAGCTTACGAAGGCAATGCGTAAGGCTGCGTGCAGGCGCCGGACGTTCAGGGATGTCCGCGCATCAGTTCCATTTCGACGGCATCTTCGACGAATCCAGCCCGCCCACCTCGAACACCGCGGTGCGCGTGCCGCCGGCCTTCACCGGGAATTCGATCGCGATGACCTTCGCGGACTTCACCGTCTTCCACAGCATCTTCTCGTCCTCGATGAACATCGCGATGGCTTCGTCGGTCTTCGGGCGGCTCGCATCCACGCGCTTCGGCTCGGCGTCGTCGACCTTCAGCTTCACCTTGCAGCCGCCGTAGCAGTCGAAATCGCCCTTCTCCAGCACGAGGTAGCTGCTGCGGCCCCAGTCCGGTCGATCGCGGAAGATCAGCTGCACCGGGCGCGGGCCGCTGCCGTCGGTGTCGACGTGGTCCTTCGCGTAGATCGATGCCGACACCTGTTCGCCCTCGTCGAGCGGCTGGGCCTGGTAGGTCCACAAGGCGGCGGTCCGGCGCTGTTCGCGTGCCTGCGCGGCCTTGTCCTTGACCTCGTTGTAACGCGTTTCGATGCGGGCGAACGCGGCGCTCGCCGGATACTTGGCCGCCAGTACGTCGCCGTGTGCACGCGCGAGTTCCCAGTTCTGCTTGCCGTATTCGGCTTCGAACGCCTTCGCCATTTCATCCGCGGCCTGTTCCTGCGCGGCCGCCTCGGCCTTCGGATCGGTGGCCGGCTGGCATGCGGCCAGTGCCCCTGCGAGCACGATGGCGGACCACTTCGGTGCAGCGTGTTTCATCGGTGTTTTCCTCGTTCGATCAGCTCGATCACGGCGCGCGCGACCGCCTCGGGTTTTTCCATGATCGACATGTGTCCGCAGCCGTCCAGCAGCACGCGTCGCGCCTGCGGCATGCGCTGCGCGTAGAGCTCCAGCGCGCTCGCGTCGATCACCGCATCCTGGCGGCACCATAGCAGCAGCGCGGGCTGGTCGATGCGCGCGGCCTCGTCGCCGGGCAGGAAACGTTCGTCGCCGCGGCCGATGCGGTCGAGCACGCGCTGTTCGAACGCGGCATCGCGCTTGCGGCGCGCGATGTAGATGCGGTCGGCGGGCCACGGAATCAGCGGTCTGGCGTCGTCGTCGAAGAACACCGTGTCGAGATAGCGCTGCAGCGACGCTTCGTCGTACACGGCGAACGGGTTCTTCCCGGCGAGCACGTCCAGGCCGAACCGGTTGTCGTGGAACCGGACGCCGGCGGCGTCGACGAGCCCCACGCGTGCAACGCGCTCGGGATGCCGCGCGGCCGTGAGCGCCGCGACGCCGCCGCCCATCGAATGGCCGAGCAGTACGACAGGTTCTTCCGGAGATACGGCATCGAGGAAGCGCGCAACGCGTTCGCTCTGCGCGAGGAAGCCGTAGTCGGCGTTTTCGATGCGGTTCGATTCGCCCCAGCCGGGGAGGTCGGGAACGATCACGCGGTAACGTTCGCGCAGAAGGCGCGCGACCGGAAACCAGTTTTCCTTGCTGCCGGTGAAGCCGTGCAGCATGACGATGGTGGGCACGTTGGCCGATGCGGTGTCGTCGTGGGCGTAGACCCAGTGGTCCTCGCCAATCTGCACGCTGGCTTTCGACAGACCCGCGGCGAGGCGCTGGCGGGTGAAGTCGCCGCTGATGAGCGCGTAGGGGTTGTGCCAGAGGGAGGCTGCTGCGAGGAGCAGCAGCGCGGTGGCGATGATTGCAATGAACCGCAGCGATCGAGAACGCACGTGTTCCCTCCCCTTCCCGGCGGACTCCCTCCCCTGCTTGCAGGGGAGGGTTGGGGAGGGGTGGCGTACACGGCGCGGTCACGCTCGGGAACCCGGCGCTTGGGCGCCGCTTACCCCCTCCCAACCTCCCCCTGCACACAGGGGGAGGAGCAGAAGCGCAGCGCTTTTACGACTTCGCCGGCTGTTTCGCCCCAGCGATCGTCTCCTCCACCGACTGCGTCGTGATCGGGTGATACCCCGCACGCGCCTTGGCGAAGGTTTCTTCCGCGAGCTTCAAACCTTCCGGCGTCTTCACCAGTTCCGCGTACGTCGGCATGATCAGCTTGCGACGGCCCACGCGCGCGATGAATTCCGCCGCAGCCGCATTCGCCTGCGTGTAGCCGCTACGCACGGCCAGCGGGTACCAGCGCTGCGCGATCTCGCCGTTGGGCGTACCGGTGAAGTGGAACGCGGCGTCGAGCGCGGCCAGCTGCCCGGGCTTGAGCGTTTCCGGCATGCCGTCGATGAAGTGCACCCATTCCTGCGTGCTCCACTTCGACGTCGCGTCCTTCACGGGAAGCGTGCCGCTGTCGAGCCACGCCTTGCGCGCGGCGTCCACCGCATCGAAGCGCGGCGACACCGTCTTCGGCGCGGTGTCCGGCACGCCCGGTTCGTAGATCCACTGGTCGAGTTCGGCCTCGGTCACCTTGCCCGGGTACTTGTCGAGCAGGTTCGCCTTGGCGTACTCGATGAACTTCGTCGTCGGGATCGACTGGAACGCGAAGTGGTTGAAGTATTCCTTCAGGAACGGATCGAATGCCTCGCGGCCGAAACGCTCCTCCAGGAACTGCAGGAACCACGCGCCCTTGGTGTACACCGTCGAGCTGCTCTGCCCGTCCGGATCGGCCAGCGTGCCCGGACGCAGCGCCAGCACCTGCAGCTTGGGATCGAGCTCCTTGTATTCGGCGGCCAGTTCGTTGCGCGAGATGACCTTCTCCATGTCGGCCGCTTCCTTGCCGTACAGGTCCTCGACGATGCGGTTCTCGACGTAGCTGGTGAAGCCTTCGTTGAGCCAGCTGTCCTTCGGCGTGGAGAACGTCACCAGGTTGCCGGACCAGCTGTGCGCCAGCTCATGCGCGACGAGCGAGACCAGCGACTTGTCGCCCACGATCACCGTCGGCGTGGCGAAGGTCAGGCGCGGGTTTTCCATGCCGCCGTACGGGAACGACGGCGGCAGCACGAGGATATCGTAACGGCCCCAGCGATACGGCCCGTACAGGCGCTCGGCGGTCTGCATCATCTTGTCGGTGTCGGCGAACTCGTCGGCCGCCTTTTCCACCATGCCCGGCTCGGCCCACACGCCGGCGCGTTCGCTGATCGGCTGGAAGACCAGGTCGCCCGCGGCGATCGCCAGCAGGTACGACGGGATCTTCTGCGGCATCTTGAACGTGTAGTCGCCGTCGCGCGCGGCCTTGGGATCGTTGTCGGCGCTCATCAGCACCATCGCGTCCTGCGGCGCGGTCACGTGCGCGGTGTAGGTGAATCGCACGCGCGGCGTGTCCTGCAGCGGCACCCACGAACGCGCGTGGATCTGCTGCGACTGGCTGAACATGAAGGGCGTCTTCTTGCCCTGCGTCATCTCCGGCGTGAGCCACTGCAGGCCCGACGCATCGGGCGAGGTGTGGTAGGTGACGCGGATGCGCGGATTGCGCTGCGGCGTCTCGATGGTGAGCTTGCTGCCGAGCACCTTGTCCTTGTCGGCGAGCGCGAACTTCAGGTCTTCCCACTTGCCGTCGCTGCGTTCGCCAACGACCTTCTCGATGGTGAGATCGCGCGTGTCCAGCACCAGCTGCGTGGCGTTCTGGTCGAGCCACTGCAGCGTGTACGTCGCGCTGCCGCCGAGCTGTTTGTTGTCGAAGTCGACCTTCAGTTCCAGCGCGAGGTCGTCGATGCGGACCTTGTCGGGCTGCGCGAAGGAGTACTCGTCCACTTCGGCGACGTTCTTCTGGTCGGCGGTCGTGGCGGCGGCGGTGTCCTTCGCGGCGGTGTCGGCGGGCGGCGCGGCATCGCGCGAGCAACCGGCGGCGAGGGCGGCGGCAAGGCACAGGGTCAGCATCGAATAACGCATGGGAGGACCGGAAATGGCGGGTGAGCGGGCGAGTGTAGCGCGGCCGGGCGCGTCGCCTCACGCGACGGCGATGCGCGCCCGCCTACCCTGCCCGGACCCTCGCCGGGAGCCTGCCTTGAGCCGTCGCGCCTTCGACCACGCCATTCGTCCGTCCTTCGCCGTCCTGCTGCTGGGCGCCCTCGCCGCCTGCACGGGCGCGCCGGTCCAGCAGCGCGCCGCAACCGCCGCGCCGGAAACTTCCGCGCTTGCGCCGGTCGAAACGCCCGATGGCACCTATCCGGCCTTGTTCGCCGCGGTGCAGCAGGCGGGCCTGTTCGACGACCAGAAGACCTTCGCAGACGCACGGCCTTTGCGCGATCCGGCCGCGATCCATGCCGGATTCCTCGCCACGCGCGACGCGCCGGACTTCGACCTGCGCGCCTTCGTGCAGGCGAATTTCGAACTGCCGCCACAGGCGATGACGTCGAAGGTCGCGGTCGGGCGCACGCTCGCGGCGCACATCGACGGACTGTGGCCGCAGCTCACGCGTACCGATCCCGCGCCGCTGCCTTACGACAGCCGGCTCTGGCTGTCGCATCCGTACGTCGTGCCGGGCGGGCGTTTCCGCGAGATGTACTACTGGGATTCGTACTTCACGATGCTCGGCCTGATCGAAAGCGGCCGGCGCGATTCCGCGCGCGACATGCTGGCGAACTTCGCGGCGATGATCGACGGATACGGCCACATTCCCAACGGCGCGCGCACGTACTACCTGAGCCGTTCGCAACCGCCGTACTTCTCGCACATGGTCGAACTGGAAGCGCGCGCGGACGGCGACGCGGTGTATCGCCGTTACCTGCCGCAACTGCGCCGCGAACACGCGTGGTGGATGCGCGATGCGCAGTCGCTCGCGCCCGGCGAGGCGTCGCGTCGCGTGGTCCGGCTGGCCGATGGCAGCGTGCTCAACCGCTATTGGGACGATCGCGACACGCCGCGCCCGGAAGCATGGCAGCACGACGTTCGCACCGCGGCGGGCGTCCCGGATCGTCCTGCGCCCGAAGTGTTCCGCGAGCTGCGCGCCGGTGCGGAAAGCGGCTGGGACTATTCGAGCCGCTGGCTCGGCGATGGCCGGACGCTGGGCACGATCCGCACCACCGCCTTCGTGCCGGTCGATCTCAACAGCCTGATGCACCACCTGGAAACGACGATCGCGCTGGCATGCCGCAAGGACGCGCAGCCCGAGTGCGCGCGCGAGTTCGACGAACGTGCGAAGCAGCGTGCCGCCGCCGTCGCAAAGCACCTGTGGAACGCCGACGGCTTCTACGCCGATTACGACTGGAAGCGTCGCCAGGTCAGCGCGCAGGTGACGGCCGCATCGCTGACGCCGCTGTTCGTCGGCATCGCGTCGCCGCAGCGCGCGAAGTTCACGGCAGCGACGGTTCGCACGCAATTGCTGCAACCCGGCGGGCTGCTCACGACGACGTTGCGCACGGGCCAGCAATGGGACGCGCCGAACGCGTGGGCGCCGTTGCAGTGGGTCGCGGTCGAAGGCCTGCGTCGTTACGGCGAGGATGCGCTGGCCACGGACATCGCGAACGGATTCCTGGGCGAGGTGCGGCGCGTGTTCGAGCAGAAGCACAAGCTCGTCGAGAAGTACGACGCCACGGGCCAGGCGCACGGCGCCGGCGGGGAATATCCGCTGCAGGATGGGTTCGGGTGGACGAACGGGGTGGTGCGCGCGTTGCTGGTGCGCTACCCGCAGGCGCGCCAAAGCGCGCGGTAACAGCATGGGCCTGGACCCCGGCTTTCGCCGGGATGACGTTTACCTCAACGCCCGTTGGCTGCGCTGCTTCAAACTTTGTAGCCGGTGTGGATCGCCACGATCCCCGCCGACAGATTGCGATAGTCGCAACGTCCGAACCCCGTCGCCTGCATCATCGACTTCAGCTCGTCCTGCGGCGGATGCTTGCGGATGCTCTCGGCCAGGTATTGGTAGCTGTCGGCGTCGTTGGCGAACAGCTTGCCCAGGCGCGGCAGCACCTGGAACGAATGGAAGTCGTAGATCGGCTTGAACCAGTCCGCCTTCACTTCCGAGAACTCCAGCACGCGCGCCTGGCCGCCGACTTTCAGCACGCGATGCATCTCGCGCAGCGCGGCGTCCTTGTCGGTGACGTTGCGCAGGCCGAAGGCGATCGTCACCAGGTCGAAGCTGCCGTCCGGGAACGGCAGCTTCTCGGCGTTCATCTGCACGTATTCGAAGCCGGCGACCTTGCCCATGTCGGTCATGCGGTCGCGGCCCACGCGCAGCATCGCGCCGTTGATGTCGCCCAGCACGATGCTGCCCGACTGGCCCACGCGATCGCGCAGCAACAGCGCGATGTCGCCGGTGCCGCCGGCGAGGTCGAGCACGCGGTCGCCGCGCTTGACCTGGCAGGTGCCGACGAAATAGCGCTTCCACACGCGGTGGATGCCCAGCGACATCAGGTCGTTCATCAGGTCGTAGTTGCGCGCGACCGACGAGAAGACCTGCCCGACGAGCTTCTGCTTCTCGCCCGTGGGCACGTCGCGGAAACCGAAGTGGGTCGTGCCGGATGTGGCGCCTGGCTTGTGCTGGGAATCGTTCATGCGGCGATTATCGCACCCCGTGCGAGAATTCACCGTCGCCGGGCGGGCCCGCCTCCTCGCCCATGCCGCTGCCAGGAGGACGTCCGCGCCGATGAGCCGTTACGCGCCGCGCGAGTGGGCCGAGCACGAGCGCCCGAAGGTCCCGGGCTCGCCCTCCACCCCGCTGCACTCGCCGCCCCGCCGGGCCGCCTTCGCCCTGGTGGGGTTCCTCGTGGCGATCACCGGCGGCCTGGGCAACGCGCTGGTCACGGCCAACCTGCTCAACCTGCAGGGCGCGCTGGGGGCGACGTCGGCCGAGGTGCAGTGGCTGCCCGCGGCCTACGTGATGACCAACGTGTCGGTGAACCTGATCCTGGTGAAGTTCCGCCAGCAGTTCGGGCTGCGCGCCTTCACCGAGGTGTTCCTGGCGCTGTACGCACTGGTGGCGTTCGCGCACCTGTTCGTCCACGGGCTGGAATCGGCCATCGCGGTCCGCGCCGCGCACGGCATCGCGGGCGCGGCCCTGAGCACGCTGGGGCTGTATTACATGATGCAGGCCTTCAGCGCCGAGCATCGCCTGCGCGGGCTGGTGGTCGGCATCGGCGTGGCGCAGCTGGCCACGCCGCTGGCGCGCATCTTCTCGGCCGAACTGCTGGAGTTCGGCGAATGGCGCGGCCTGTACCTGTTCGAGCTCGGCATGGCGCTGATCGCCCTCGGCGGCGTGCTGATGCTGCGGCTGCCGCCGAGCGACCGCATGAAGGTGTTCGAGAAGGCAGACTTCCTCACCTTCGCGCTGTTCGCGCCGGGCATGGCGCTGCTGTGCGCGGTGCTGTCGCTGGGACGCGTGGAATGGTGGTTCGACGCCGAATGGATCGGCTGGGCGCTGTCCGGGGCGATCGTGCTGCTCACCGGGGCGATCGCGGTGGAACACTTCCGCGCCAATCCGCTGATCAACACGCGCTGGCTCGCCAGCGGCACGATGGTGCGCCTGGGCGTGTCGGTGCTGCTGATCCGTTTCGCCTTGTCGGAACAGAGCACCGGCGCGGTGGGCTTCATGCAGGCGCTGGGGCTGACCAACGACCAGATGCATGGCATGTTCGCGATGACCGCGCTGGGATGCGCGCTGGGCATCCTCGCCAGCGCGCTCACCATCGTGCCGGGGCGCATGATCATTCCCTCGTCGATCGCCCTGGCATGCATCGCGACCGGCGCGCTGCTCGATGCGCATTCCACCAGCCTCACGCGCCCGCAGGACATGTGGCTCAGCCAGTTCCTGATCGGCTTCGGCAGCACGTATTTCCTCGGCCCGGCGATGATCCTGGGCATGGGCCAGGTCATCGCGCAGCCGCGCAACCTGATCACCTTCGTGGTGCTGTTCGGCATGGCGCAGAACCTGGGCGGGCTGGTCGGCACGGCCGCGCTGGGCACGTTCCAGACGGTGCGCGAGAAGTACCACTCCAGCCAGCTCGTCGAACACCTCACCCTGCAGGACCCGCTCGTCGCCGCGCGCGTGCAGGCCGGCGGCGCCGCGTACGCGCAGGCCATCGCCGATCCCGCGCTGCGCAGCCAGCAGGGCGTGCGTGCGCTCGGCACTGCCGCTTCACGCGAGGCGAACGTGCTGGCCTACAACGATGTGTTCATGCTCATCGCGATCATCGCGCTGCTCACCATGGCGTGGATGCTCGTCCATCGCCTGCGCCTGCTGCGACGCGATCGCGCCGCCGCGCGCGCCGCCTCCTCCGCCCTTCCCGCCACGACCGCCGCTCCATGAATTCACCCGCGCCGACCGAACCTTCCCGCACCGACGCCGCCCGCAGGCGCCGACGACGCTGGCAGATGGCCGCCTTCGCCGGCGTCGCGCTGGCGGGCGTGCTGGTCGTGCTCTACGCGTGGCACCTGCCACCGTTCCGCAGCGCGATCCAGACCACCGAGAACGCGATGGTGCGCGGGCAGGTGACGATCATCGCGCCGCAACTGGCCGGCTACGTCACGAAGGTGGCGGTGCAGGATTTCGAGCACGTGAAGCGCGGACAACTGCTGGTGCAGATCGACGACCGCATCTACCGCCAGCGCCTCGAACAGGCCCAGGCGCGCCTGCAGAGCGAACAGGCCGCGCTTGCGAACGCCGCGCAGCAGCAGCGCAGCGCGGCGGCCGGCATCGAGCAGAGCGAAGCCGCCGTGCGCAACGCACAGGCGCTGCAGCGCAAGGCCGCCGCCGACCTGCAACGCATCGAACCGCTCGCGCGCCAGCGACTGCTGTCGCAGGCCGATCGCGACCAGGCGCAGGCGGCGAGCACGCAGGCGCAGGCCGGCGTGTCGGAAGCGCAGGCCGGGCTGGAAATCGCCCGCCAGAACGCGCGCAGCGTCACCGTCAACATCGGCGTGCTGGAAGCCGCGGTCGCCAGTGCGCAGGCGGCGATCCGGTTGGCCGAGATCGACCTGGAAAACACCCGCATCCTCGCGCCCCGCGACGGCCAGCTCGGCCAGGTCGCGGTGCGCGTCGGCGCGTACGTCAACGTCGGAACGCAGCTGATGGGGCTGGTGCCCGAGCGCATGTGGGTGGTGGCGAACATGAAGGAAACGCAGATGGAGTTCGTGCGCATCGGCCAGCCGGCGAGCTTCACCGTCGACGCGCTCGGCGGCGCGCGCCTGCACGGGCGCGTGGAGGAGATCTCCCCCGCCACCGGCTCCGAATTCGCCGTGCTCCCGCCCGACAACGCCACCGGCAACTTCGTGAAGATCGCGCAGCGCATTCCGGTGAAGATCGCGATCGACGCCGGCCAGCCGCTCGCCCCGCGGCTGCATCCGGGCATGTCCGTGGAAGTGAGCATCGACACCTCGGGCGCGCGGCGCTGAGGTTGACGACAGTCGAAAAGAGGCATCATTCCGGCATGACCGAAGCCGCACCGAACATCCGCTGGCAAACCAGCACCTTCGCCGGACTCGACGCCGCCACGCTCTACGCGCTGCTGAAGCTGCGTTCGGAGGTGTTCGTCGTGGAGCAGCAATGCGTCTACCTCGACCCCGACGGCAAGGACGCGCATCCCGGCACGCTGCACGTCATCGGCCGCGCCGAGGACGACGGCATCGCCGCGTACCTGCGCATCCTGCCGGCCGGCCTCGGCTATCCGCAGGTGAGTTTCGGCCGTGTGCTCACCGCGCCGGCGTATCGCGGGCGTGGACTCGGCGATCCGCTGGTGCGCGTCGCGCTGGAACAGATCGAACATCGCTGGCCCGGCAGCGACGTGCAGATCGGCGCGCAGGCGCACCTGGAGCATTACTACGCGCGGCACGGATTCGTGCGCAATTCCGACACCTACCTCGACGACGGCATCCCGCACATCGACATGCTGCGACGTGCCGCTGGAGCCTCCGCATGATCGAAACGCCCGACTACCGCGCCCTGCTCGCCACCGCCGTGGAGGAAGCCCGCAAGGGACTGGCCGAAGGCGGCATTCCGATCGGCGCGGCGCTCTATCACGACGACGGCCGGCTGCTCGGCTGCGGCCACAACCGCCGCATCCAGGAGAACGATCCGTCCGTGCACGGCGAAACCGACGCCTTCCGCAAGGCCGGACGCCAGCGCCGTTATCGCGACACCCTCATGGTCACCACGCTCGCGCCGTGCTGGTACTGCAGCGGGCTGGTGCGGCAGTTCAACATCGGCACGGTGGTGGTGGGCGAATCGGTGAATTTCCGCGGCGGCATCGACTGGCTGCGCGAGAACGGCGTCAAGGTGATCGACCTGGAAGACGCGACGTGCATCCGCATGCTCGGCGACTACATCGCCGCCCATCCCGACGTGTGGAACGAGGACATCGGCGAGGATTGATCGCGCCGCGCCGCATCCAGGCACAAAAAAAGGAGGCGCCGCGCGCCTCCCACAACCAATTTATATAGCGCCCCGGGGCTTGCGGCAAGCCGCGGCGCATGGTGCAGCATCGCCGGCCTGTCGAAACGGCAGGCCACCGGAATCCGCGCCATGACGCATGCACCGACGTACTACCACGGCACGAAGGCCGACCTCGCGGTCGGCGACATGATCGAACCCGGCCGCGTTTCCAACTTCGGCAAGCGCAACGCGGCGAAGTTCGTGTACCTGACCGCGACGCTGGACGCCGCCATCTGGGGCGCCGAACTCGCCATCGGCGAAGGCCGTGGCCGCATCTACCTCGTCGAGCCCACCGGCCCGATCGAGGACGATCCGAACCTCACCGACAAACGCTTTCCCGGCAACCCCACGAAGTCGTACCGCTCCGCGCATCCGTTCCGCGTGGTCGGCGAGGTCATGGAATGGGAAGGGCATTCGCCGGAGCGGCTGCGGGAGATGCGTGCGCATCTGGAGAAGCTCGGGCTGGCGGGGGTCGAGGCGATCGAGGAATGAGGCGGACGTCCTGCCGCTTGCCTCAGATCGAGAACCCGCCGTCCATCGTCAGGCTCGCGCCCGTCATGTAGCCGGCTTCCGCGCTCGCTAGATGCGCAGCGAGCGCCGCGACTTCCCCGGGCGTGCCGACGCGTCGCAACGGATTGCGCTCGACCAGTTGCTCGAGGAAGCCGGCCGTGATGTCGGTTTCGATGGGGCCGGGCTGGATGTTGTTGATGGTGATCCGGCGTGGAGCCAGGTCGAGCGCGAGTTCGCGCACCAGCGTCGCGACGGCGGCCTTGGTCATCGCGTAGACGCTGCTGCCGACCACGCCACTGCGCACGGCCGTGTTGCTGCCGATGGTGATGATCCGGCCGCCGTCGACCATCCGGGCCGCTGCCGCCTGGATCGACAGGAACACGCCGCGCACGTTGACCGCGAGCAACCGGTCCAGCATGTCGAGCGGGAAGGCGTCGAGCGGGCTGCCCTGGTAGAGCCCCGCGTTGACGACCGCGATCCCCGGCGGGCCAAGCCGGGCGGTCGCGCTCGCCACGGCCGAAGCGAGCGCGCCCGCATCGGCGCTGTCGGCCTGCAACGCGAGCGCCGTTCCGCCCTCGGCTTCGATCGCGGCGACCACCTCGGCCGCCTTGTCGGCGCGCGACGCGTAGGTCAGGGCCACGGGATGACCGTCGCGAGCCAGGCGTCGCGCGATGGCGGCACCGATGCCGCGGGACCCGCCGAACACCAGCGCGGCGTTGGCGTGTGAAGGAGATTCGTTCGTCATGGCCTCGTCCTTTCGAATGTCGCCGGCGGGCGATCCGTCGGCGTCGTGGCCATTACGTGCTTTCCATTCGTCCGGCACGTGTCATGGAAACCGGGGTTTCGTAAGCGGGCCGCAGCGATCCGGCATCGGATGCATTGGGATACAAAGCCGGCCACTTCGAACCACGTCCGGACCACGCGGACATCGCCTTTTCAACCCCGGGCCGGGCCTGCGCATCCCAACGAGGACCCAACCTCCGTCACTGGCCGGCGGCCACCGCATTGCCCAGGATCCGCCCATGCACGCCCACACCGGCTTCGAAACCCGCCATGACGCCCGCGACGTGCTGCGCACGCACCGGCACGATGGCGCGTACGCGGCGCTGGTGATCGACGGCAGCCACGTCGAGGCGAGCGCCGACGGCCCGGTCGACTGCGTGCCGGGCACGCTGGTGCTGCATCCGCGCTGGCATGCGCACGGAAACCGCTTCGGCCGGCTAGGGGCGAAGGTGGCGAACCTGGATCTGGACGGCGATCTCGTCGGCGAGTCCCTGCGCGTGTTGCGCGTGCACGATGCGAAGGACGCCTTCGCGGTGTTCACGCGCGCGCCGCATCGGCTGGGCGAGCTGATCGCATCGTGCCGCGCGGCGCCGGCGCCCACGCTGCAGTCCTGGCAGCACGCGTTCCTTCGCGAACTCGAAGGCGGCGACGACGACATCGCGTCGCTCGCGCGGCAGGCCGGCGTTTCGCTCGCGCATGCCTCGCGCACGTTCGTCAGGTCGCACGGCATGCCGCCGCAGTTGCTGCGTCGGGAATTGCGCTGCCGCCGCGCGTTGCGGCTGCTCGCCGACGGAACGCCGCTGGCCGACATCGCGGCGACGACGGGGTTCGCCGACCAGGCGCACCTCACGCGCACGCTGCGCGCCGCGACCGGCGCCCCGCCCTCGCGGCTGCGCCGGCAGATCAAATCCGTTCAAGACGCCACCGCGCCCGCCGCGCTGCAATGAGCGCGAAGGCGGCCGTCGGTCGTCCAGCGAACGGATCCCCATGAATTCCCGGCACATCGCTCCACTGTTCCTCATGCTCGCCGCCCTGCTGCCGGCCGCGCGCGCCGCCGACACGGCCGGTTCCACGCCGGCGGCGAAGGCCGCCATCGACGAATCCACCAGCTTCATCCTCCAGGGCGACAGCCAGCGCGCGGTGCGTGCGCTGCGTGCATCGCCGGCAAATGGCTTCGAAGGCGACGACGCGGTGTATCGCGCGTGCATGCTGGCGCGTCATGGAGACGCGCCGGTGTTCGCCATCGATGGCGTCGCCGACGACTTCGTCCGGCAGATCCTGCGCGACTACCAGGACTACTGGTGGCACGCGTTGAAGGCACCTACACAGCGCGCCGCACTGGAAGCGAAGCTGCTGTCCACGCTGCGCCAGCGCCTCGGCTCCGACGCGGCCGGCGCGAAGGACATGGACGCGCTGGAACCGATCCTGCAGGGGCAGCTGCTCGCGCATGGCTATCGGGCGCAGGCGGGCCGCACGTTGCCGCTGCGCGAGCTGATGCTGTGGCGCAAGCAGGAAACCCGTCCGTGGAAGGTCGATCTGCCCGAAGGCCAGTACACGGTGAAGGTGGAGCTGCTCGAGGACTGGGTGAGCCGTGGCTGGATGGGCTATGGCCGTTGCGAACGCGGTGCCGCTGGCGGCTGGGCCACGGCCGATGCGCTGTACGCCGTCGTGCCCCGATACACCGAAGGCCTCGACAGCGAAGCCTTCCGCGTGGTGTTCCTGGGACACGAAACGCAGCATTTCGCCGACCAGAACGCGTTTCCCGGCCTGGCGTCGTGGGAACTGGAGTACCGCGCCAAGCTGGTCGAACTGGCGCAGGCCCGCGAGGTCAGCGCGCAGCGGCTGGGTTACATGCTCACCGCGCAGAGCGACGACATCCAGTCGCCGCACACCTACGCGAACAAGCGCGTGGTCGCCGACCTGACCGCACGGCTGGGTGCATCGCCCGACACGGTGAGCATCGAGCGCCTGCAGCAGGCCGCGCACGACCAGCTCGTCGAGGACACGGCCCGCCGCCGCAAGGCCGCCGGCGCATCCCCCGCGCCTGTCGCCCGCTGACGCGGCTGTGGCATGGTGGCGGCCCGCCCACACGGAAGCCGCCGCCATGTCCGAACACCTCGCCTCGATCCGCTGGACCCGCAACGACCAGCCGTTCGACTACGAACATTACCCGCGCGACCACGAGGTGCGGTTCGAACGCGGCCAGCGCGTCACGGGTTCCGCCGCGCCGGCGTATTTCGGCAGCGCGCAGGGCGTGGATCCGGAGGAGATGCTGGTCGCCGCGCTGTCGTCCTGCCACATGCTGACGCTGCTGGCGATCGCGGCGAAGAAGGGCTGGACGATCGACGCCTACGAGGACGATGCGATCGGCACGCTCGACAAGAACGCGGAAGGCCGCATGGCCGTTACGCACGTGACGCTGCGGCCGAAGATCACGTTCGGCGGCGATGCGCCGGATGCGGCGGCGCTGGAGAAGCTGCACGAATCGGCGCACCGGAACTGCTTCATCGCCAGTTCGGTGAAGACGGACGTGGTGGTGGAGCCGCGTTGAGCATTGCTCCTCCCCTGCTTGCAGGGGAGGAGCAAGGAAACAGCAAGCGCTTACAGGATGTACCGGCTCAGATCCGGATCCTGCACCAGCTCGCCCAGGTGCGAATCGACGTAGGCGCGATCGATCTTCACCGACTGCCCATCGCGGTCCGGCGCCTCGTAGCTCAGCACGTCGAGCAGGCGTTCGAGCACGGTGTGCAGGCGGCGCGCGCCGATGTTTTCCTGCCGCTCGTTCACCTGCGCGGCGATTTCCGCGAGGCGATCCACCGCATCCGGCGTGAACTCCAGGCTGACGCCTTCGGTGCGCAGCAGTTCGACGTACTGCGTCGTCAGCGCGGCCCTGGGCTCGGTGAGGATGCGCACGAAATCGTCCTTGCTCAGCGCCGACAGCTCCACGCGGATCGGGAAGCGGCCCTGCAGCTCGGGAATCAGGTCGCTCGGCTTGGCCAGGTGGAACGCGCCGGACGCGATGAAGAGGATGTGGTCGGTCTTCACCGGTCCGTACTTCGTGCTCACGGTCGAGCCTTCGACCAGCGGCAGCAGGTCGCGCTGCACGCCTTCGCGGCTGACGTCGCCGCCGGTCATGCCGGCTTCGCTGCGCTTGGCGACCTTGTCGATCTCGTCGATGAAGACGATGCCGTGCTGCTCGCAGGCCTCGATCGCCGCCTCGCGCACTTCCTCCTCGTTGACGAGCTTGCCGGCTTCCTCTTCGGTCAGCTGCGTGCGCGCGGTGCGGATCGGCAGCGTCTTCTTGTGCGTCTTCGCGCCGGCGACCTGCGAGAACATCTGCCGCAGCTGCTGGCCCATTTCCTCCATGCCGGGCGGCGCCATGATGTCGACCCCGACGTTCACGGCCGTTTCGATCTCGATCTCGCGATCGTCGAGCGAACCGGTACGCAGCTGCTTGCGCAGCTTCGCGCGCGTCTCGTTTTCCTGCGAGGACGGCTCGTCCTTCGCTTCCTCGGTCGCGCTGAAACCGAACACGGTCGGCGCGCCCTGGCGACGCGGCAGCAACGCATCGAGAATGCGCTCTTCCGCGCGTTCCTCGGCCTGCGTGCGCACGCGCTGCTTGGCCTGTTCGCGATACAGCTTGACCGCGGTGTCGGCGAGGTCGCGCACGATCTGCTCGACGTCCTTGCCGACGTAGCCGACCTCGGTGAAGCGCGTGGCTTCCACCTTCACGAACGGCGCGTTGGCGAGCGTCGCCAGGCGGCGCGCGATCTCGGTCTTGCCCACGCCGGTGGGGCCGATCATCAGGATGTTCTTCGGCATCACCTCGTTGCGCAGCTCGGCCGGCAGCTGCATGCGGCGCCAGCGGTTGCGCAGGGCGATGGCGACGGCGCGCTTGGCCGAATGCTGGCCGACGATGTGTCGGTCCAGCTCCTGCACGATCTCGCGCGGCGTCATGGTGGCGTTGGAATTATCGGGCTTGATGGGCATGTCGAATGGGGGATTCGGGAGTGGAGATTCGGGATTCGCGAAAGCGCGTGTCGGAACGGGGCTCGAATATCGAATCCCCGATCCCGGATCCCGGCGTCAGAGCTCTTCCACCACCACGTTGCGGTTGGTGTAGATGCACACGTCGCCGGCGATGTTGATCGCCTCGGTGGCGATGGTGCGCGCGTCCAGTCGGGTATGCGTGATGAGCGCGCGTGCGGCCGACAGCGCGTACATGCCGCCGGAGCCGATCGCGATGATGCCGTCCTCCGGCTCGATGACGTCGCCGGTGCCGCTGATGATCAGCGAGGTTTCCCGGTCGGCGACCGCGAGCAGCGCTTCGAGTTTGCCCAGGCGGCGTTCGGTGCGCCAATCCTTGGCGAGCTCGACCGCGGCGCGGGTGAGCTGGCCGTGTTTCTCGAGCTTGGCTTCGAACAGTTCGAACAGCGTGAAGGCATCGGCGGCGGCGCCTGCGAAACCGGCGAGCACCTGGCCGTCGCGGCCGAGGCGTCGCACCTTGCGTGCGTTGGCCTTCATCACCGTGTTGCCGAGGGTGACCTGGCCGTCGCCGGCGACGGCGACGCGGCCTTCGCGGCGCACGGACACGATGGTCGTGGCGTGGAAAACGTTGGGGTTCTGTCGTGGGTCCATGCGACCTCCGGGGGATTTCCCATCGGTGGGGGCATGGACGCGCCGGTTCAAGCAGGCAGGCCGCGCCGATCGTGCCGCCGCATCACGCGCGGACGGTCGCGCGCTATCGATTGGCCTACCCCTGCGCCATGCGTGGATGGTCGGGGCACGGCTCGATGGCCCACTCCTCGTACCACTTCTCCCCCTGCGTTTCGGCCCGGATGCATGTCGCGGCCGGAGCCATTTCCGCAGGCCGGCGCCTGCGTCGGGCAATGGCGGTCGCAGCCCCGGCAGATGCGCTCGGGGTGCTTGGGATTGAGGGGGAAGTCCTTCGCCATGAGCGCGGCTCCACCAGATATTTGCTCGTGCAAACAATGGGCCAGCCCGGATTGGATTGCGAAGAATCAGAACAAGCGCGGGAAGTTCGCGAGCAGGGCCTGCCGGGGGCGCCGTACCGGAAGCGTTCAGCCTTCGTCGGTCTTCCGCTTCGCCCGCGGGTGTGCGGCGTCGTACACCTTCGCCAGATGCTGGTAATCCAGATGGGTGTAGATCTGCGTGGTCGCGATGTCGGCATGGCCGAGCAGTTCCTGCACGCCACGCAGGTCGCCGGAGGATTCCAGGATGTGGCTGGCGAAGGAATGCCGCAGCAGGTGCGGATGCACGCGCTTGAACAATCCCTGCTGCTGCGCGAGATGGCGCATGCGCAACTGCACCGCGCGCGGCGTGATCGCGCCGCCTCCGCGTCCGGGGAAGACGTGCGCGTCGTTCGCCGCACCGGTGGACTTTCGCCACTCCGCCAATGCCGCACGCGCATGCGATCCGAGCGGTACGCTGCGCTGCTTGTTGCCCTTGCCGAGCACGTTCACCAGCGCATCGCCCAGGTCGAGGTCGCGCCAGCGCAGCGCGCACAGTTCCGACAATCGCAGGCCGGAGGAATAGAACAGCTCAAGCAGCGCGCGATCGCGCAAGCCGAGAGGCGCGTCGGTGGGCACTTCGACCAGCGCCTTGGCTTCGTCGGGATCGAGCACCTGCGGCAATTTGCGCGGCGCCTTGGGCGAACGGATCGACGCCGCGGGACTGGCGGCGATGCGCCCCTGCTTCAGCAGCCAGGCATAGAAACTGCGGCAGGCCGAAAGCCGGCGTTGCAGGCTCTTGGGCGACAGGCCGCGACGGTGTTCGGCGGCGACGAAACCGCGCAGTTGTTCGCCCTGCAACGAAGCAACATCGCCGCCTTCGTGCCGCGCCCATTGCGCGAGCGCGAGCAGGTCGCGGCGGTACGCATCGAGCGTGTGCGCGGACATGCGGCGCTCGACCTGCAGGTGCGCGAGGTAGTCCTCGATGTCGGCGACCGGCGGTGTTTCGTGCGTGTCCTTCGCGTTCATCGCGCCGCGTTCCTGCCCGCATCCCCGCCCGCATCCCCGCCCGCATCCCCGCCCGCATCCTCTCCCGCATGCGGGAGAGGATGAAACGCGATGCGCGAAGCGGACATCAGCCCTCGAAACGCTTCAGCGCCGTGGAGAGCGATTCGCCCATCATGCGCAGGAACAGCGTGCCCATGCCGGGGAAGAACCGGTTCGCGTCGCGGCTGCCGACGGCGATGAGGCCGACGCCCGGCAGCGGCAGCAATGCGGTGGACTGCACGTCCTCGGCGCGCATGCCGTACAGCAATGCGTGCTTTTCCGGCTGCAGGCGCCCGCACAGCGGCTCGCCGTCGGCGAGGCAGTCACGGAATGGCTGCAGCCGCGCGTCGTCCTGCGCGATCACCTGCAGCCATTCGGTCTCGTCCATGCCCTCGACCGGATGGAACACCACCAGCCGCACCAGATCGCCGTTGAAATCCTCGGCGAGGCTGGCGGCCATCGCGCGCAGGGTGTCGGCGGCGGTCTTCTGCCGCATCAGCGCGAGCGTGAGCTGGTGCGTGCGCACCGACAGGCGCTCGTTCTCCTGCGCGTTGGCGAACAGCTCCTGCAGACGGCGCGACAGTTCGCGGTTCTTGTCGCGCAGCACTTCCAGCTGATAGCTCGCGAGCGAGGCGGCGGAGCCTTCCTCGCGCGGCACCACCATGCTCAGCGCGAGATCCGGAAACTGCTGCAGAAAGCGCGGATGGCGGCGCAGGAACGCGGCGACCTCGTGGGCCCCGAGCTTTTCCTGGGTTTCATTCATGGTTCCACTCCCCTTCGAACACGAACGCGGTCGGGCCGGACATCGTCAGCGGCGCGTCGTCGGCCGGCCAGGCGATGCGCAGTTCGCCGCCGGGCAGCGCGACGGTCACTTCACGGTCGACGCGCCCGCGACGCATCAGCACCGCCGCCGCCGCGCAGGCGCCGCTGCCGCAGGCCAGCGTTTCGCCCACGCCGCGCTCGTACACGCGCAGCAGGATGCGGTCGCGCGATTCGACCTTCGCGAAGCCGACGTTCACCGATTCGGGAAACGCCGGATGCGCCTGCAGCATCGGGGCGACGGTCTCGACCGGCGCGTGCCGGATGTCGTCCACTTCGATCACCGCGTGCGGATTGCCCATCGACACCGCGCCGAAGGTGAAAACCGAGTCGAAGTGGTACAGCACGTACTCGTCCTGCGCGCCTTCGAACCCGTGCAGCGGGATGCTCGCCGGCGCGAAACGCGGCAGGCCCATTTCGATGCGGAAACGCCCGCCGTCCAGGCGCGTGACCGCGTGCGCGCCGACCGGGCTGTCGAGCACGAATTCGTCGCCGAGCGTCTCGCCACGCGCCTGCGCGTCGCGCACGACCCACGCGGCGATGCAGCGGGCGCCGTTGCCGCACTGCTGCGAGGACGAGCCGTCGGCGTTCCAGATGCGGTAGCTCGCCGCGGCGCCATCGCCTGCGCCTTCGACGGTGAGGATCTGGTCGCAGCCCACGCCCGTGTGACGGTCGGCCAGCGCGCAGCACAACGCGGCGTCCGGCGCCGGCGTGTCGCCGCGCAGGTCGAGGACGACGAAGTCGTTGCCCGCGCCGTGCATCTTGGTGAAGCGGAGCGTCATGGTCGCGGCCCGTTACGGCGTGTCGGTGTCGGTGTTTTCCGGCGGATCGGTGTCGCCGTCGTCCAGGTCCGACTCCGCGTTGGTGTCGTCGACCTGCGGAGCCTGGTCGAGCGAATCGCTGGGATCGCCGATCTGTTCGGCCGGCGGCGCGCCGGTCGGCATGGCGACGTCGGGCACCGTCTTCGGGGGCAGGATCAGGGGTCCCTTGTTGCCGCACGCCGACAGCAGCAGCGGCAGGGCGACGAGGAGCGCGGTGGCGGAAAGTCGGACGGGATTCATGCCCGAAGTGTAGCCCGCACGGCGCGGGATGGGTCGTCAGGCACCCGGCGGCGTCGGCGGTTCAGGCCGGCGCCAGAGCCAGATCGCGACGATCGTCATGATCGCGGTGCCACTCGCGGCCATCCACCAGCGCGGCGCGGTGAGGAACATGATCACCGCGCAGGCGGCCATCATCGAAACCGCAAGGCGCTTGGCGCGGCGCGAGACCGCACCGTGCGCCTGCCAGTCGCGGATCATCGGGCCGAACCGGGGATGCGCGAGCAGGCGGTCGTGCAGCTTCCGGGAACCGCGCGCGGCGGCGAAGGCCGACAGCAGCACGAACGGGACCGTGGGAAGCCCGGGCACGACGATGCCGATCACGCCGAGCGCGAGGCTCGTGTACGCGAGCAGCCACCAGGCCCAGCGGAAGCGGACCTTGGGGGGCTCGGGCGGGTTGGGGGACGTCGTCACGGGTGGATCATAGGAAAGCCGGGCATCGCGAGTGCGGGCACGTTCGTGCTCCGACCCTCACCCCAACCCCTCTCCCGGGGGAGAGGGGGCTTGAGGCCGTGCGGCGTTCGACTTACTTCGCGGCCGTTGCAGCCGGGAGATCCGCCAGCCCCAGCTGGTCGAGCATGAACGCATACATCTCCGACAACTCGCGGTAGCGGCGGAAGCGGCCCGACTTGCCGCCGTGGCCGGCGTCCATGTTCGTGCGGAACACGATCGGCGCCTTGCCCTGGTCCAGGTCGCGCAGGCGCGCGACGTACTTGGCCGGTTCCCAGTACTGCACCTGCGAGTCCCACAGGCCGGTGCCGACGAACATCGCCGGATACGCCTGCCTGCTCAGGTTGTCGTACGGCGAGTACGACAGCATGTAGTCGTAGTACTCCTTCTTTTCCGGATTGCCCCACTCGTCGTATTCGTTGGTGGTGAGCGGGATGGTCGGATCGAGCATCGTCGTCACCACGTCCACGAACGGGACCTGCGACAGGATCACGCGGTACCGGTCGGGCGCCATGTTGGAGATCGCGCCCATCAGCAGGCCGCCTGCGCTGCCGCCGTACGCGGCGACGCGATCGGCCGCCGCGTAGCCCTGCTTCACCAGGTCGTCGGTCACGTCGATGAAGTCGGTGAAGGTGTTCTTCTTGTGGAACAGCTTGCCGTCGTCGTACCACTTGCGGCCCATCTCCTGGCCGCCGCGGATGTGCGCGATCGCATACACCATGCCGCGATCGAGCAGGCTCACCACCGGGCCGTTGAAGCGCGGATCGGTCGAGCTGCCGTAGCTGCCATACGCGTACTGCAGCATCGCGGCCTTGCCGTTCTTCTCGAAGCCCTTCCGGTAGACCAGCGACACCGGCACCTTCACGCCGTCGCGGGCGGTCGCCCACACGCGTTCGGTGACGTACTTCTCCGGGTCGTAGCCGATGACGGGCTCGCGCTTGAGCAGCTTGCGCTCGCCGGTGAGCACGTTGACCTCGTACGTCGTGCCCGGCGTGGTCAGCGAGGTGTAGCTGTAGCGCAGCCACGGTGTGTCGTGTTCGGAATTGACCGACAGGCCCATCGAATACGCCGGCTCGTCGGCCTTCACGTATTCCTCGGAGCCGTCGTTCTTCAGCACGCGCAGGCGCTCCAGTGCGTCGGAGCGCTCGGCGATCGTGGTGAAGCCGTCGAACAGCTCGAAGCCTTCGATGAACACGTCGTCGCGGTGCGGCACCCACTCCTTCCACTGCTTGCGCGAGGTCGCATCGGACGGCGCGGTCATCAGCTTGAAGTTCGCCGCGCCGCCTTCGTTGGTGCGGATCACCCAGCGGTCGCCGAGGTGGTCGGCCTGGTATTCGACGTCGCGTTCGCGCGGCGCGAGCACGGTGAACTTCTCCGGATTGGCCGCCGGCGCGCAGCGCATCTCGCTCGACACCGTGCTTTCCACGCCGATGCAGATGAACTTGTCGTCGCGGGAGCGGTCGATGCCCATGTAGAAGCTGTCGTCCTTCTCCTCGTACACCAGCACGTCCTTCGACACGGGCGTGCCGAGCACGTGCTTCTTCACGCGCACGGTGAGCAGGGTTTCCGGATCGTTCTCGACGTAGAACAGGGTCTTGTTGTCGTCGGCCCAGACGAGGTTCGGCGAGACGCCGGTAATCTGGTCGCTGTAGACCTCGCCGGTCTCCAGGTTCCTGAAGCGGATGACGTACTGGCGACGGCCGACCGCGTCCTCGGCCCACGCAAGGATCCGGTTGTCCTGGCTGACTTCCCAGTCGCCGACGTTGAAGTAGTCCTTGCCTGCGGCCATCTGGTTGACGTCGAGCAGGATCTGCTCGGCGCCCTCCATCGTGCCGGCGCGGCGCGCATAGATCGGATAGTCCTGGCCGGTCTCGAAGCGGCTGTAGTACCAGTGGCCGCGCTCGCGGTACGGCACGGAGCTGTCGTCCTGCTTGATGCGGCCGACGATCTCCTCGTACAGCTTGTTTTCCAGCGGCTTCAGCGGCGCCATCACCGTGTCGGCGTAGGCGTTCTCGGCGTTGAGGTACGCCAGCATTTCCGGGTTCTGGCGCGCGTCGTCGCGCAGCCAGTAGTACTCGTCGTTGCGCTGCGCGCCGAACGGCGCCTTCACGACGTGCGGCTTCTTCGTGGCGTCGGGCGGCGTGGCGATGGCGGCGAGGGTCGGGGCGGTCGTGCTCATGAGAAGGGCCGAAAGCAGGAGGTGGGTCGGATTCATGGATGGGGTCCGGTTGTGCGTTGGACAACTGTGATCGGACTTTCAGCCCCGCCCCTGCTTGCAGGGCGGAGGTTGGGAGGAGGCGATGCGCGACAGCGCCGAGCTCACCGCTACGCGGCTTCGCCCCCTTCCCGACCCCTCCCCTGCGGGCAGGGGAGGGAGACTTCGTTACTTGCCGCTCAACTCATTCCACAGGAACGTAAACGCCAGCGCGCTCATATGCGCCGCCTGCGCATTGTTGGCCGAACCGCCGTGGCCGCCCTCGATGTTCTCGTAGTAGCGCACGTCCTTGCCGGCGTCGAGCATCTTCGCCGCCATCTTGCGCGCATGGCCCGGATGCACGCGGTCGTCGCGCGTGGAGGTCATGAACAGCGCCGGCGGATAGCTCTTCTTCGCGTCGAACAGGTGGTACGGCGAGAACGTGCGGATGTAGTCCCAGTCGGCCGTGTCCGGATCGCCGTATTCGGCCATCCACGACGCGCCGGCGAGCAGGTGGCTGTAGCGCTTCATGTCGAGCAGCGGCACCTGCACGACGACGGCGCCGAACAGTTCCGGATACTGCGTGAGCATGTTGCCGGTGAGCAGGCCGCCGTTGCTGCCGCCCTGGATGCCCAGGTGCTTGGTCGAGGTGACCTTGCGCGCGATCAGGTCCTGCGCGACCGCAGCGAAGTCCTCGTAGGCCTTGTGGCGATTGGCCTTCAGCGCGGCCTGGTGCCAGCGCGGACCGTATTCGCCGCCGCCGCGGATGTTGGCGACCGCGTAGACGCCGCCCTTCTCCAGCCAGCCCTTGCCGACGCTGCCCGAATACGCCGGCGTCAGCGAGATCTCGAAACCGCCGTAGCCGTACAGCAGCGTCGGCGCGGTGCCGTCGAGCTTCAGGTCCTTCGGACGCACGAGGAAGTACGGCACGCGCGTGCCGTCCTTGGACGTGGCGAAGTGCTGCTCGATCACGTTTTTCGACGCATCGAAGAACACCGGCATCGTCTTCAGCACTTCCGGGTTCGCACCGATCTGCGCCAGCGACAGCGTCGTCGGCGTCAGGTAATCGGTGGCAGTGAGCCACACCGCGTCGCTCTCGTCCGGATCGACCGGCGAAACGGCCAGCGTGCCGAACGTCGGCGCGCCGGTGAATTCGCTGCGCTTCCACTCGCCCGCCGCCGGCGTGAGCACGCTCAGGCGGTTCTTGACGTCATCGAGCACGTTGAGCACGAGGTGCGACTTCGTCCAGGTGTAGCTCGACAGCGACGTGCGCTCGGTCGGCGTGAACAACGCGGTGAACTCGCGCTTGCCGGCGATGAAGGCGTCGAAGTTCGTGGCGATCAGGCTGCCGGCCGGCCAGGTCCTGCCGCCCGCTTCGTACGGTTCGCGCAGTTCCAGCAGCAGCCATTCGCGATGCACCGACTTGCTGACCGAATTGGGCACGTCGATCTTCGCGAGCTTGCCGTCCGCGCCACGCAGGTAGAGCTCATCGTTGTAGAACGCCAGCGTGCGGCTGACGAAATCGCGCTCGAAGCCCGGCGTGTGATCGCGCAGTGCCGCGATGTACATGTCGGTCGGCTTGCCTTCGTACACCACGCGTGCCTGGTCGAGCGGCGTGCCGCGCTTCCATTCCTTGACGACACGCGGATAGCCGGAGCTGGTCATCGAACCGGCGCCGAAGTCGGTGTAGACGTAGACCGTGTCGCGATCGATCCAGCCCAGCGCGCCCTTGGCTTCGGCGCGGAAGAAGCCATCCTTCACCCAGGACTTGGTCGACAGGTCGAATTCGCGCGTGACGTCGGCGTCGGCGCCGCCGCGCGAGAGTGCGATCAGGCAGCGCGTGTAGTCCGGGCGCAGGCAATCGACGCCGTGCCACACCCAGTTCTCGCCTTCGGCCTTGTTCAACGCGTCCAGGTCGATGACCGTTTCCCAGCGCGGCTTGTCCTTCCGGTATTCCTCAAGCGTCGTGCGCCGCCACAGGCCGCGCTCGTGCTGCTTGTCCTTCCAGAAGTTGTAGTAGTAGTCGCCGATCTTCTCCACGCCCGGGATCTTGGCGTCGGAATCGAGGATCGCGCGGATGTCGGATTCGAGCTGCTTGAACTGTGGCGTGGCGGCCAGTTCGGTCTCGGTCGTCGCGTTGCGCGCCTTGACCCAGTCGAGCGGCTGCTGGCCGGTGACGTCTTCGAGCCAGGCGTAGGAATCGGCGGACACGTCGGGGGACTCCTTGGGTGCGGCGCCGGCCAGGGACGCGGCCGCGAGGCCTGCGGAAATCACCAGGCTCTGGCAGGCGGTCGTCAGCTTCGTCATCGGCGCTCCGGGTACGTGATTGGATCCGGAACGCTAGCACAGCGCGCGAAGGCCGCCGCCGACGCCGGACGTCGCGGCGCTGTGCCGGAGCGGGCGGCCCGCTCAGGCCGCCTGGGAGTGGCGCCGGCGCAGCATCGACGGACGGCGCCGGCGCGCCTGTGCCCCGCTGCGGCGACGCGCGCGCAGCGGCGCCGCCTCGGCGGCGGCCTCGCGCGCCGGCAGGCGGAAACGGTGCAACGCCCACCACGCGCACAGCGGCATGGCGACCAGCCACAGCGGCATCCAGCCGAAGGTCGGGCTGAAACCGCGCGCGGCCGGCAGCAGCGCGACGACGACGGCGCCGATCGCGACGGCATGGCGCAGGATGGCATCGAGGCCGGAGTGGGTGTCGGAACGGGTCTGCATGGCTGGGGCTCCGTTGGGATGGAGCCAGCGTGCGGGCGGGGGATCTCAGGGGCTGCGACAGTGGAGCCCGGATGGGGAATTGGCAGAAGCGGCTTTTGTACCAATGCGAACACGAGCGTGATCGCACGGCGCGCCTCACCCCAACCCCTCTCCCGGTGGGAGAGGGCCTCAAAGCTCACCGCTCGTAATTACTCAACGCCAGCTGCAGCAACGCGCGCGCCTGCTCGCGCAGCACCGGCGGCTCGACGATTTCCGCGTCGCTGCCGTAATGCATCACGTCCATCAGCAGCTCGCGGCCGGCGCTGTAGGGCACCTTCAGTTCGTAGCGGCCATCCGGCAGGAATCGGCCCTGCTGCTGCGAATGCCAATGCTCGTCCGCCACCCAGCGCGCGGCTTTCGGGCTGAACACGATCGTCGCCCAGCCCTTCGGCGTGCCGGAGAAGATGCCGTAGCTCGAAGCCAGGTGCTGGTCGAGTTCCTCGTCGGGCACGTCTCGCGCGGGCTGGTCGGAGATCTTGGCGGCGCTGATGCGGTCCACCGCGAAGCTGCGCAGCGCCTCGCGATTGTGGTCCCAGGCGTCGAGGTACCAGTTCTCGCGATAGTGGGTCAGGCGCTGCGGCGACACGGTGCGGCGCGTCTGCTCGTCGGTGGAACGCGCTCGGTATTCGAAGCTCAGCTGCTTGCGATCCAGCACCGCCGTGGCGACGGTGCGGAACGCGGTTTCGTCCAGGCGGCGCGTGCGATGCGGGATCACGCGCACGCGTTCGACCGGCACGCGACGTCCGCCGGCGTGTTCGTCGAGCAGCTTCTCGATGCGGTGCTGCAGCGGCGCCAGCGCATTGGACAGCACCCCGCCCCCGCTGCGCACCAGCAACTGTTGCGCGGCCAGCAGCGAATGCAGTTCCTCGGAGCTGAGCCACAAACCGGGCAGTTCGAAGCGCTCGCCTTCGCTGTGGTCGTAGCGGAATCCGGCCTCGCCGTTGCCGACCACCGGCGCCATCAGGTAATCGCGCAGGTACGCCAGGTCGCGGTAGACCGTGGCCCGCGAGCATTCCAGGTCTTCCTGCAGCCGCTGCACCGTGACCGGATAGCGCGCGGCGCTGAGGATGCGGTGAAGGGCGTGGATGCGTTCGATGCGTTCCATGGTCGCGGTCGGGGGAAGCGGTGAGGAAAGGATCGCACCGCGCCACGGTGGCCGCCAGCGCGCGGGCTAACTCCGGTTTAACCGGGCGCCCACGATACTGCGCCGGCGTCGTCAGGAGGTGTGCCCGCCGTCCCCCTCCGTCGTCCACCTCGACCAGACGCGTGACGTTGCACAACCGGCGATTTCGACGGCCGATCCGCTCGCGGAGCGTCGTGAACGGGATCGGACGCATGTCCGGCGGTCGCGATCCGGACGAACCTGCCGCGAGAACCGCAGGAACATCGGCGAACTGGCGCTCGACGGCGACAGCGGGGCGCTGCGCCAGCAGCTGGACTACGAACATCGCCTGTGTCGCCCCTGGCGTCGCGCAGGCACAATGTCGGGATGCGCCAGCCCGAGCCCGCCATCGACACCTCGCCCAGCGTCGGCGACGAGGTGAGGACCACCACCTGCTACATGTGCGCCTGCCGCTGCGGCATCAAGGTGTGGCTCAAGGACGGGCAGATCCGCTACATCCAGGGCAATCCGGACCATCCGGTGAACCAGGGCGTGCTGTGCGCCAAGGGGTCGGCGGGGATCATGCAGCACTACTCGCCCGCGCGGCTCGACAAGCCGCTGCTGCGCGTGGGCGAGCGCGGATCGGGCGAATTCCGCGAGATCGAATGGGACGAGGCGCTGGAAATCGCGACCTCGTGGCTGAAGCCGATCCGCGAACGCAATCCCGATGAACTGGCCTTCTTCACCGGCCGCGACCAGTCGCAGGCGCTCACCGGCTGGTGGGCGCAGCAGTTCGGCACGGTGAACTACGCCGCGCACGGCGGTTTCTGCTCGGTGAACATGGCCGCGGCAGGGCTGTACACCGTCGGCGGCAGCTTCTGGGAATTCGGCGAGCCCGACTGGGACCACACGCAATACCTGATGCTGTGGGGCGTGGCCGAAGACCACGACTCCAATCCGATCAAGCTCGGCCTGGGCAAGCTCAAGGCGCGCGGCGCGAAGATCGTCGCGATCAATCCGGTGCGCTCGGGCTATGGCGCGATCGCCGACGAATGGATCGGCATCCGCCCCGGCACCGACGGCCTGTTCGCCTTCGCGCTGATCCACGAGCTGCTGAACGCCGACCGCATCGACCTCGATTACCTGGTGCGCTACACGAACGCGCACTGGCTGGTGATCGACGATCCGGGCGGCGCGGAAGACGGCCTGTTCGCGCGCGATCTGGAAGGCCATCCGCTGTGCGCAGTCGAATCGCACCGCTTCGCGCGGGCGAACGACACCGGCATCCAGCCGCGCGTCGTCGGCGAGTACACGCTGCGCGATGGCCGCCGCGCGGTGCCGGCGTTTCATCTGGTCGCGCAGCGTTATCTCGATCCGCAGTATTCGCCCGACGCGGTGAGCGAACGCTGCGGCATTCCGGCCGATACGATCCGCCGCATCGCGCGCGAACTGGCTGACGCCGCGTTCGATCGCGCGTTCACCCTGCCCGTCGCGTGGACCGATGCTTGGGGCCGCCAGCACGACTCGATGCAGGGACGTCCCGTGTCGATGCATGCGATGCGCGGCATCAGCGCGCACAGCAACGGCTTCCACACCTGCCGCGCGCTGCACCTGCTGCAGATGCTGCTCGGCGCGGTGGATGCGCCGGGTTCGTTCCGCTACCAGCCCCCGTTCCCGAAGCCGCTGCCGCCGCCGAATCGCCCGGGCAAGGCGCGCCAGGCGAACGGCGTTCTCGATGCGGCGCCGCTGGGTTTCGTGCACGGGCCGGAAGACCTCGTCGTCGATGACGCCGGCGCGCCGCGGCGCATCGACCACGCGTTCTCGTGGGCGTATCCGCTGTCGGCGCACGGGATGATGCACACCGTCATCCGCAACGCATGGGCGGGCGATCCGTACCCGATCGACACGCTCATGATGTTCATGGCGAACATGAGCTGGAACTCGTCGATGAACACCGCGCAGACCATCGCGTGGCTCACCGACAAGCGCGACGACGGCGAGTACCGCATCCCGCGCATCATCTACGCCGATGCGTACGCGTCGGAGATGGTCGCCTACGCCGACCTCGTGCTGCCGGATACGACCTACCTGGAGCGCTTCGACGCGATCAGCCTGCTCGACCGGCCGATTTCCGATGCGGATGGCGCGGCCGATGCGATCCGTCATCCCGTGTTGAACGCCGCGGAGCAGCGCGAGGGCCGCGACGTTCGCGGCTTCCAGTCGGTGCTGATCGACCTGGGCGCGCGCCTCGGGCTGCCGGGCCTGACGAACGAGGACGGCTCGCCGAAGTATCGCGACTACGCCGACTACATCGTCCGCCATGAACGCGCGCCCGGCGTCGGCCTGCTCGCGGGTTGGCGCGGCGCGCACGGCGACGTCGAGGCGAAGGGTCAGCCGAATCCCGAGCAGTTGCAGCGCTACATCGATCACGGCGGCTTCTGGCGCAGCGAGATCCCCGAGGACGCGCGCTATTTCAAGATGGCCAATCGCGGTTATCTGGATTGGGCGCAGAGGATGGGCTTCCTCGGCCACGCCGATCCGATCGTGCTGCAGGTTTACTCGGAAACGATGCAGAAATTCCGCCTCGCCGCTCAGGGACACGGTTCCGTGCAACCGCCGGACGAACACCGCGAGCGCGTGGCGACGTATTTCGATCCGCTGCCCCTCTGGTACGAACCCTTCGAAGGCGAACAGACCACGCGTGAGGATTTCCCCCTCAGCGCCGTCACCCAGCGCCCGATGTTCATGTACCACGCGTGGGGTTCGCAGAATGCGTGGCTGCGGCAGATCGCCGCGCGCAACTGGCTGTACCTGCATCCGGACACCGCGGCCCGTCACGGCATCAAGGATGAGGACTGGATCGAGGTGACCTCGCACCACGGCACGATCACCGTGCAGGCGAAATTCGCCGCGAACGTGCAGCCCGACACCGTGTGGACGTGGAACGCCATCGGCAAGCGGCGCGGCGCGTGGGGACTGGGCAAGGATGCGCCGGAAGGCCGCGAGGGCTTCCTGCTGAACCACCTGATTTCCGACATCACGCCGCGCGGCGACTACGCCAATGCCGATCCGGTCACCGGCCAGGCCGCGTGGTTCGACCTGCGTGTGCGCATCGCGCGCGTGGCGCGGACCGGGGCGAGTTCGCCGCAGTTCGCACCGTTGCCGATGGGCGCGGCGAACGACGCACCGCTGCGCTACGGCGCGCAGTTCCGCGCCAGACGCGAAGGAATCAAGCAATGAAATCCGTCCGACTCCTGGCCGGCTGGCTGTGCATCGTCGCCGCCTTTGCGGTGATCATCCTGATCAGCTTCGGCGTGTTCGACCCCATCGGCCCCTCGGAAACGACGGGGTCGATCGTGCCCGTGCTGGTCGGCATGCTGCCGAGCGTGAGCTTCGGCATCGCCCTGTTCGCGATCGGCGTGTGGCTGATCAGTACCCGCAAACGCTGAAGATCCGCATGACCGACCTGCCGCCGCCGTCGAAGAAGAAACTCGGGCTCGTCATCGACCTGGACACCTGCGTGGGCTGCCACGCGTGCGCGGTCAGCTGCAAGGAATGGAACGCCGGCGGCTTCGCCGCGCCGCTGACCGACGAGCAGCCCTATGGCAAGGACCCGGCGGGCGTGTGGTTCAACCGCGTGCACAGCTACGAGGTCGCCGCGACGGAAGGCTGCGCGTCCAGCCCGGCGCCGCAGCCGGCGATGACGCTGCATTTCCCGCGTTCGTGCCTGCACTGCGAAACGCCTGCATGCGTGACCGTGTGCCCCACCGGCGCCAGCTACAAGCGCGCCGAGGACGGCATCGTGCTGGTCGACGAGGACAAGTGCATCGGCTGCAAGCTGTGCTCGTGGGCCTGTCCGTACGGCGCGCGCGAGTACAGCGCGGTCGAGGGCGTGATGAAGAAATGCACGCTGTGCATCGATCGCATCTACAACGAGAACCTCGACGAAGCCGAGCGCCAGCCCGCCTGCGTGCAGGCGTGCCCGACGCGCGCGCGGCATTTCGGCGACCTTGGCGATCCGGAGTCGAAGGTCTCCAGGCTGGTCGCCGAGCGCGGCGGCGTCGATCTGTTGCCGCAACTGGGCTACCAGCCCGTGAACAAGTACCTGCCGCCGCGTCCGCGCCGCACGGGCGAAGCGTCCGCCGCTCCCGCGCCGCAGGACGAAACCCTCGACACCGCCGCGCTGCCGCCGATGCTGCGCTGGCTCGACCGCGTGCTCAGCCGCTGAGTCCACCGCATGCATCCTGCGTTTTCCGTCCTTTTGTTCACCACGCTTTCGGGTGCGGGCTACGGCCTGCTGATGTGGGCCGGCGTGTTCATCCTGACGCCCTACGTGCAGGGCCGTCCGCCGACCCAGGGCGCACTGCCCGCCCTGTGGGCGGTGATGCTGGTGCTCGGGCTGGTCCTGACCACCGCCGGGCTGGTCAGCTCGATGTTCCACCTCGGCAAACCCGGACGCGCATGGCGGGCCTTCTCGCAATGGCGCACCTCGTGGCTGTCGCGCGAAGGTGTTTTCGCCGTGCTCACCGCGTTGCCGGTCATCGCGCTGCTCGGCTTCGTCGCGGTGCTGGTGGGCACGGGTTCGTATGCGGTCATCGGCAGCATCGCCGTGCCGATCCTCGCGGGCCTGATGGTGCTGCTCTCGGTGGTCACCATCGCCTGCACCGCGATGATCTACGCCTCGCTCAAGCCCGTCCCCGCGTGGCGCCATCCACTGGTGCTGCCGGGCTATTTCGTGTTCGCCATCCTCACCGGCTGGCTGGTGCTGATGGCGCTGGTGAACTGGGCCGGGCTGTCGGATGAAACGCTGGGCGTGATCGTGCTGGTCACCTTCGCGCTGACGATCGTCGCGGCGCTGCTGAAGCTCGCCTACTGGTACCGCATCGACCGCCAGCCGCTCGGCGCCACGCGCGGCGAGGCCGTCGGCCTGCCCGGCCGCGAGGTCGATCTGTTCGAACGCCCGAACACGCAGGCGAACTACATCAACAAGGAAATGGGCTACGTGCTCGCGCGCAAGCACGCGCGTCCGCTGCGGGCGGTCGCGCTGCTGCTGTTCGCGGTGGTGCCGATGGTGGCGGCGTGGTTCGCGTGGGCGAATCCCGACTTCGCGGGCCCGGTGTTCACGCTCGGCGCGCTGCTCGCGCTGGCCGGAACGCTGGTGGAACGCTGGCTGTTTTTTGCCCAGGCCCGGCACCTGGTCACGCTTTATTACTGAAGTGGCTGAATGGAAAGCGGTTTTTCGGAGCCGTCCCATTTGCCTGTAACCGTTTTCATGGGCAACATGGCGGCTTCCCAGTTGCCCCATTCACGACGATGCTCGGTGTGCTCGGGCTCGCCCTGCTAGGCGGCCCCTTCGTGACATTGCCGATGCCGGTCACCACCGGCGATCCGACGCTGATGGCCATCGCGAGCGATCCGGCGCAGATGCGGCTGTACTGCTTTTCCACGCGCTGCGGCGACGAGGAATGGCAGATCGCGATGTCCGCGCCGATGCCGGCCGAATCGACGACCGATGCGCGCCAGCGCCCGCTGCGCCTGCCCGGCAGCCAGAGCTTCGCCGCCCTCAGCGCCCCGGCCACGCCGCGCGACAGCAAGGCGCTGTACTCCAACGACTTCCGCATCGGCACGCGCTACAGCGTTCAGGCCGTGCGCAATGGACCGACCCAGCTCGGCCTGACCCTGGGCGCCGGCTACCGTCTTGCGCCGCTGTACGACGACGGCATCAACCAGCCGGGCCCGGTGCTGCGCGGCGAACTCAACCTCGGCCAGCAGATCGGCGAACGCGCGACGTGGACGCAGCGCGTGCAGTTCGAAAGCGGCCGGGGCGAGGCGTTCGTGAAGCAGTCGGTGAGCCTGGACGTGACGCTGGCGCCGAACTGGACGCTGGAAAGCGACTTCGCCATCCGCCACGACACGCAGACCGGCGGCGGCAAGGAAACGGCCGAGAGCAGCATCGAGTTGCGCCGGCGCTTCTGAGCGGACGGCCGTAGCCGAAAGGCTGTCGGCCCGCGCTCAGCCCGACACGAACACCGCGAACAGCAGCAGCACCAGCGCGGTCGCGGCGACCAGCGCATGCACGACCACCAGCCACGCCGGCAGCAGGCGTTGCCGCCACTTGAACGCCAGGCTGAGGATCGCGCCACCGCCCGCCGCCAGCAGGAACAGCACCAGCGCGATCAGCACCATCGGCGGCACCGGCTGCGTCCACAGCGCATAGACCACCAGGGTCAGGCCGGACGCCGCGAGCAGGCCGTGCAGCATCGCCAGCCAGGCGGGCGGATTGCGTTTGGTCGAGAAGCGGATCACGGCCATCGTCAGGCCGCCCAGCGCGGTGATGAGGAACAGGATCGAAGCGGTCTGGAGCATGCGCGGCTCCTCGTCTGGACCGTACTCAGCCTAGGCCCCGTCCGGTGAGCCGACCGTGTTGGGGGCGTGGATGCAGCGTGGTCCGTGGCCACCGGTGTCCGATGGCGGACCGCGCGTCTTCGGTGCCGATGCGCCGTCGTTCGACGACGCGTCGAGGACCTGCGGTACGTCTTAGTGCGAAGCGGCGATCAGCTCGCCCGCGCCCTGCGCCAACAGCTGTCTGGCGACGTCGAGTCCAAGCGCTTCCGGCGCATCGCCCTCACCTTCGCCCTCGGCACGAACGAGCACGCCATCGCTCGCCGAACCGACCAGGCCCGACAGGTGCAGGCGTCCGTTCTCCAGCCGCGCGAACGCCGCCACCGGCACGTGGCAGCTGCCGTGCAGCGCGCGGTTCATCGCGCGCTCGGCTTCGGCGCAGGTACGCGTCGCGGCGTCGTCCAGGCGCGCGAACAGCTCGCGCGTGGCGAAGTCGTCGTCGCGGCATTCGACCGCCACCGCGCCCTGCGCCGGCGCCGGCAACCAGTGCGGCGCCTGCAGGCGATCGCGGATGCGATCGTCGAAGCCCAGCCGTTGCAGCCCCGCGCAGGCCAGCACGATCGCGTCGTACTCACCCGCGTCGAGCTTGGCCAGGCGCGTGTTGACGTTGCCGCGCAGGTCGGCGAGCTGCAGGTCCGGACGCAGCGCGCGCAACTGCGCCTGGCGTCGCAGCGAGGACGTGCCCACGCGCGCGCCCTGCGGCAGCGCGGCGATGTTCGCGTAGTGGTTGCTGACGAAGGCGTCCGCATAGTCGGCGCGCGTGAGGATCGCCGGCAGCGTGAAGCCCGGCTCCAGTTCCATCGGCACGTCCTTGAGCGAATGCACGGCGCAGTCGGCGTCACCGCGCAGCATCGCCAGTTCCAGTTCCTTGAGGAACAACCCCTTGCCGCCGATCGCCGCCAGCGAGCGGTCCAGCACCTCGTCGCCGCGCGTGCTCATCGGCACCAGTTCGACCGTCAATCCGGGATGCGCCTCGCGCAGGCGGTCGGCGACGTGCTCGCTCTGCCACAGGGCGAGCGGACTTTTGCGGGTGGCAATGCGGAGCGTCTTCATCGCGACATTATCGCGGAAAGGCGCGGGGGCCTCACGGCCGTGTCAGCCGTCGTAGCCGGGTAAGCGGAGCGCACCCGGGGAACGAGCGCGATCGCGGCTCCGACCCGGGTGCGCTTGAGTACGCGGGACTACAGAAGCGGAGCTTCAGAGGTGCTTGAGGGTTTCCTTCAGCCCCGCCACGCAGCGGCGGCTGACCTCCAGCGGCGCCTTGCCATGGCGCAGCACCGCCTGCACGTGGCCGTCCGGCGCGCGGCGCAGTTCGACGATCTCGTGCCGCGCGACCAGGCAGTTGCGATGGATGCGGACGAAGCGCTCGCCGAATTCGTCCTCCAGCGACTTCAGCGACTCCTCGATCAGGTCCTCGCCGCGCGCATGGTGCACGACGACGTACTTCTCCTCGGCGTGCAGGTAATGCACGTCCTCGATCGGGATCAGCCGCAGGCTGCCGCGCAGACGCGCGCAAAGATGGCTACGGCGCTGGCCGGTCGGGGCGGCGCCGTTGTCGCCGGTCTTCTCGCGGCCCGCGGCGAAGGTGCGCACGCGTTCCAGCGCGGCGGCGAGGCGTTCGGCGCGCACGGGTTTCACGAGGTAGTCGATCGCCTCGGCTTCGAACGCCGACAGCGCATGCGCGTCGTAGGCGGTGCAGAACACCACCGCCGGGCGCGGCTCGAACGCCGCCAGGTGGCGCGCGGCTTCCAGCCCGTCGATGCCCGGCATCGCGATGTCCAGCAGCACCAGGTCGGGACGGTGTTCGGCGCAGGCGTGCAGCGCGTGCTGCCCGTCGGCCGCCTCGGCGACGACCTCGACGCCGCGCTGCTCGGCCAGCAATCCACGCAGGCGCTCGCGCGCCAGCGGCTCGTCATCGGCGATCACTACCCTCATCGGCGCCTCCATCCCCCAGGCCGGCAGAGCCGTTGGGGGGAGGATAGCCCCGGCCGGGGCCGGCTACCAATCGTCGGAAGCGCCTAGCCGGCAAAGCGGCGCGAGAGCCAGTCGCCCAGGTCGCGGATCTCCTCGGCGCAGACCTGGTGGGCCATCGGGTAGTCGTGCCATTCCAGCTCGAAGCCCATCGCCTTCATGGCTTGAGAACTGCGCAAGCCTATCGCCGCCGGAACCACCGGATCGAACTGCCCGTGCGCCATGAACAGCGGCTGCGAGGTCGCCGCCGGCTGCAGTGCGTCGGCGGCCAGCGCGGGCGCTTCGGGCAGGTAGGTCGACAGCCCGGCGAGGCCGGCCAGCGGCACGCGCCGGCGCAGTCCGGCCGACAGCGTGATCGCCCCGCCCTGCGAGAAGCCCACCAGCACGATGCGCTCCGGACCGATCCCGCGCTCGTGTTCGCGCGCGATCAGCGCCTCGACCTGCGCCACCGATTCGGCCACGCCTGCCTCGTCGGCGCGGCTCCTGCCGGCGTCGGTGTGCAGCGCGTCGAAATCGAAATGCACGATGTCGTACCACGCACGCATGCGCATGCCGTTGTTGATCGTCACCGGCCGCACCGGCGCATGCGGGAACACGAAGCGCAGCGCGGGCCAGTCGGGACGGACGAGTTCCGGCACGATCGGCGCGAAATCGTGGCCGTCGGCGCCCAGGCCATGCAGCCAGAGCACCGTCCACGACGGCGACGGGGCGGTTTCGAATTCGACGGTGTCCAGCAGCGGGGCGGTGGCGTTCATGGCCGCATTGTCGCCGCTGTGCGACGGCGCGCCAATCAGCCCTTTGAATCCGGCGGCAGGCGGAACGTCAGCGTGCGCGTGGTGCTCACGCGATGCGGCGTGGGTTCGAACTGCCAGCGCGCGGCCGCGGCGAGCGCGGCCTGTTCGAACAGGCCTTCCGGCTGCGCGGACACGGTGCGCACGTCGGTGACGCTGCCATCGGGCTGGATGGTGAAGGCGACCTGCACACGGCCTTCGATGCGGCGATTGCGCGCGGCCAGCGGATAACGCGGGGCGGCATCGCGAAGCAGGCGCGGCAACGAGGCCGGTTCCGGTGCGCTGCGAACGACGGGTGCGGGCGGCGTGGTCTCCTTCGGCGCGGGCGGCGGTGCGGCTTTCGCCACCACCGGCGCCGGCAACGGCGCACTCGGCGGCACCGTGCGCGCGAGCGCGGACGACGGCGCGGGCTTCGCGGGAACCGGCTTCGGCGCTTCGGCGATGCGCGCGCCTTCGTCGCGATCGGCGCGTTCCTGCGCGACGCGCAACGATTCGCGCAGACGCGGCAACGCCGGCGCCTGCGCGTCCATGCGCGCGAGCAGCCCGATCAGGCGGCGCGCTTCGTCGAGCTGCTGCTGCGCGAGCGCCTGCTCGGTGGAGATCAGCACGTACGGCTGCAATTCCGCGAGCGCCGCCGCGACGCCCGCATCGGGCTCGCGTTCGCGCAATGCGAGGTAATGCTCCACCGCGTTGTCGCCCGCCGGCGTGTGCAGGCGTTGCGCGCGCAGCGCGGCTTCGGCGCGTTCGCGCAGCGGTGGCGCGTCCATCCGTTCCTGCACGGGCTCGGGTAGCGAAGCCCCGGTCCCGGCCGACGCCTCCGTGGTGGCCGGCGCGCGCGACCGCTCGCATCCAGCCAACATCAACAACAACACACCCGCACCCGCAAGACCGACCCAACGCATCGCGCATTCCCCCGCAAAACGCGCACAGGCTAGGCAGCGCATGTGACGGCAATGCGGCAAGGCGACGGGACGCACGCATTCCGGCCGCAACGAAATTGTGTATCGCCACGTCCGGCACGTACCCTTCGCCGGATGTTCCGCATGCGCGCCCGCTTCTTCGTCCAGTTCGTGATGCTCGGCCTGCTGCTGGCCGGGCTCGCGATCAAGCCTGCACTGGCGGCGAGCGAGGAGCTGCACGATCTGGTCGCGCACGCGGCGCTGTCCGACGGCGGCGGCACGCACGAAACGCCGGATGAAGCCGACGCTCCCGACGAAGGCGCGCCCGGCGGCGAGCACGACGACGGCCACATCCACCTGACCCATTGCTGCGGCCACCAGGCCGCCGTGCCCGCGCGCGTGCAGGTTCCCGCGCATGCGCCGCGCAACGCGTCGCCGCTGGAACGCGCGCGCATCGCCTTCGCGCCCGCGCCACGCACCGCACCGTTCCGTCCTCCGATCGCGGCCTGACCTCGCCGCCGGTTCCGCACCGGCGTTCCGTCCGTCTTCCATCGGAGAGACTCCATGTCCGTTCGACCCGCGGCATTCGCCGCGCTGGTCGCCGTGCTCGTTGCGGCCCTGCCCGCACGCGCCGGCGATCGCCTCACCTTGGACGACGCATTCGCGCGCGTCGCCCGTTTCCACCCGGATCTTCGCCTCGACGTCCCGCGTGCCCGCACGCTCGAAGCCGAGCGCGACGAAGCCGCGCAACGGCCCGCGTTCACCGCTGGCGCTTCGCTCGAGAACGCCATCGGCACCGGCGACTACGCCGGCCTCGATGGCGCCGAACTGAGCCTCACCCTCGCCTCCGTGCTGGAACGCGGCGGCAAGCGCGAGGCGCGCGTGTTGCTGGCACAAAGCCGCATCGACGCGCTCGCGCTGCAACGCGAAGCCACGCGCCTGGACCTGCTGGCCGAAACCGCGCGGCGTCATCTCGCCGTGGCGGGCGCACAGCGGCAGGCGGAGATCGCGCGTGCCGACATCGAACAACGCCGCCGGGCCGTGACCGCCGCGCGCGAGCGCATGAACGCCGGCGCATCGCCCGAATCGGTGCTGCTGACGGCGCAGGCCGCGCTCGCACGTGCCGAGCTCGACGTGCGACGCGCGGAGCAGGCGACCGTCGCGGCGAAGCAGCACCTCGCCGCGATGTGGGGCGAACGCGAGCCGCGCTTCGAAGTCGCGGCGGGCGATCCACTCGCGCTTCCCGTCATCGCCGATTTCGACGCGCTCGCCGCCGCGTTGCGGCGCACGCCGGAACTGCTCGCATTCGCCGACCGTCGCCGCGTCGGTGAAGCGCGTCTGCGCCTGGCACGGGCGCAACGCAGCGCGGACCTCGACTGGCAGGTCGGCGCGCGCTGGCTCAATGCGAGCGACGACGTCGCACTGATCGCCAGCGCGTCGATGCCGCTGGGCGCCACACGTCGCGCGCAACCCGGCATCCGCGCCGCCGAAGCCGACCTGGCCGCGCTGGAGATCGAACGCGAATCGCAGGACGTGTCGCTGTATTCGACGCTGGTGGAGGCGCACGGGCGTTATCGCGTCGCGCAACTGGAAGTGTTGCGCCTGGGCGACGACGTGCTGCCGCGCCTTGCACGCGCCGAAGCGGCGGCCGAACACGCATGGCGCGCGGGCGCGACGAGTTACCTGGAGTGGTCGCAACTGCAGTCCGAGCGCACCGCCGTGCGCCGCCAGCAACTCGACGCCGCGCTCGACGCGCAGCGCGCCCTCATCGAAATCCAGCGACTGACCGGCGAGGCGTTCACCACGCCGGCGGTCGCCAGCGGAGTCACGCCATGAATCCCCACGAAACCGCCCTGCCGCTGCGCCTGGTCGCCCTCGCGCTGGCCTGCCTGACCCTCGCTGCGTGCGTCGACCAGGACGTCGCGAACACGCACGCCCACGACGAAGAACGCCACGCCACACGCGAAACGCGCGGCGAACAACAACCCGCCGGCACCGTCATTCCCGCCGCGATCGCCGCGCGTTCCGGCCTGCGCGTCGTGCCGGCCGTCGCGGGCGTGATCGCCGACGAGCATGAAGTCCAAGGCCTGATCACCCCGGTCGAAGGCCGCGTGGCGCGCGTGACGGCGCGTTATCCCGGCCCCGTGCGCGCGTTGCGCGCGAACGTCGGCGACCGCGTGCGCGCGGGGCAGGCGCTGGCGACCATCCACAGCAATCTCAGCCTCACCTCCTATTCCGTCGACGCGCCGATCGCCGGAATCGTCCTGGCGCGCAACGCCTCGGTGGGCGAACTCGCTGGCGAAGGCGCGCCGCTGTTCGAGATTGCCGACCTGTCCACGGTGTGGGTGGATTTGCACGTGTTCGGCGCAGACGCCGCGCACCTCGCGCCCGGCCACGCCGTCACCGTGTCGCGCATGGGCGACGAAAAACGCGCCATCCGCACGACCATCGACCGCATCCTGCCCGGCACGGCGACCGCGAGCCAGAGCACCATCGCGCGCGCCTCGCTGCCCAATCCCGATGGCCTGTGGCGGCCCGGCTCGGCGGTGCAGGCGCGCGTGACGGTGGACGAAACGCCGGTCGCGCTCGCGGTGCCGCTGGCCGCGTTGCAGCGCATGGACGACGCCGACGTGGTGTTCGTCCGCGAGGGCGAACGCTACCTCCCGCGCAAGGTGACGCCGGGGCGCCGCGATGCGCGCAACGTCGAGATCGTTTCCGGGCTTCGCGCCGGCGAACGGGTCGTCGTCGAGCAGAGCTTCCTGGTGAAGGCCGACATCGAGAAGGCGGGGGCGTCGCATGGCCATTGAACGCGCTCCATCGTCCGGTCTGCTGGAACGCGTGCTGCGCTTCGCCGTCGCCCACCGCTGGCTGATGCTCGCGCTGACGCTGGCGTTGATCGCGGTGGGCGCGTGGAGTTTCCAGCGCCTGCCCATCGACGCCACGCCCGACATCACCAACGTCCAGGTCCAGATCAACACGCAGGCGCCCGGCTATTCGCCGCTGGAAGCCGAGCAGCGCGTCACCTTCCCCATCGAAACGGCGCTGGCGGGCATGGCGAAGCTGGATTACACGCGCTCGCTGTCGCGCTACGGGTTGTCGCAGGTGACGGTGGTGTTCGAGGACGGCACCGACCTGTACTTCGCGCGCCAGCAGGTCGCCGAGCGCTTGCAGCAGGTGAAATCGCAACTGCCGGCCGGACTGGAGCCCGCGCTCGGTCCCACCGCGACCGGCCTGGGCGAGATCTTCCTGTACACCGTCGATGCCGAACCCGGCGCGCGAAAGGCCGACGGCTCGCCCTACAGCGCCACGGACCTGCGCACGCTGCAGGACTGGGTCGTGCGTCCGCAGCTGCGCAACACGCGCGGCGTGACCGAAGTGAACACGATCGGCGGCTTCGCGCGGCAGATCCACGTCACGCCCGATCCCGCACGCCTGTCGGCGCTGCAGATCACCCAGCAGGACATCGTCGCCGCGCTGGCGGACAACAACCGCAACGTCGGCGCCGGCTACATCGAACGCAACGGCGAGCAGTACCTGGTGCGCGTGCCGGGCCAGGTGGAGAACCTCGCGCAGATCGGCGCGATCGTGCTCGACCGTCGCGAAGGCGTGCCGATCCGCGTGCGCGACGTCGCCACCGTGGCCGAAGGCGAGGAACTGCGCACGGGCGCGGCGACACAGGACGGCCACGAGGTCGTGCTCGGCACCGTGTTCATGCTGGTCGGCTCGAACAGCCGCGAGGTGTCGAAGGCCGCCGCCGCGCGCCTGCGCGAGGCCAACGCGAGCCTGCCCGAAGGCGTCAGCGCCAACGCCGTCTACGACCGCACCGCGCTGGTGGACCGCACCATCGCCACCGTCGCGCGCAACCTCATCGAAGGCGCGCTGCTGGTCGTCGCGGTGCTGTTCCTGCTGCTGGGCAACGTGCGCGCGGCGCTGATCACCGCGCTGGTGATCCCGCTGTCGATGCTGTTCACCATCACCGGCATGGTGCGTGGCGGCGTGTCGGGCAACCTGATGAGCCTGGGCGCGCTGGATTTCGGCCTGATCGTCGACGGCGCGGTGATCATCGTGGAGAACTGCCTGCGCCGCTTCGGGCAGGCGCAGCTCGCGCTGGGCCGCGCGATGAGCGACGAGGAACGCCACGAACTCACCGTGTCGGCGACCGCGGAGGTGATCCGCCCGAGCCTGTTCGGCCTGTGCATCATCGCCGCGGTCTACGTGCCGGTCTTCGCGCTGGGCGGGATCGAGGGAAAGATGTTCCACCCGATGGCGATCACCGTCGTGCTCGCGCTCACCGGCGCGATGCTGCTGTCGCTCACGTTCGTGCCGGCGTCGGTGGCGATCTTCCTCTCCGGGCGCGTGTCGGCGCACGAGAACCGCGCGATGGCGTGGCTGCGCCGCCGCTACCAGCCGATGCTCGAATGGGCGCTGCGCCAGCGTGCATGGGCGATCGGCGGCGCGCTCGCGCTGCTGCTCGCCAGCGGTGCGCTCGCGCTGCGCCTGGGCACCGAGTTCGTGCCGAGCCTGGACGAAGGCGACATCGCGGTGCACGCGCTGCGCATTCCGGGCACGGGCCTCGCGCAGTCGGTGTCGATGCAGCAGACGCTGGAGAAGACGCTGCTGACGGTGCCGGAGATCGAACGCGTGTTCAGCCGCATCGGCACGGCGGAAGTGGCGAACGACCCGATGCCGCCGTCGCTCGCCGACACCTTCGTGATCTTCAAGCCGCGCGCCGACTGGCCCGATCCCGGCAAGCCCAAGCCGGTGCTGGTGCGCGAGATCGAGGCGCTCGCGCGCACGCTGCCGGGCAACAACTACGAGTTCACCCAGCCGATCCAGATGCGCATGAACGAGCTGATTTCCGGCGTGCGCGCGGACGTGGCGGTGAAGGTGTACGGCGACGACCTCGAGCGCCTCGCCTCGATCGCCGCGCAGATCGAACGCGTGGTGCGCGAGGTGCCCGGCGCCAGCGACGTGCGCAACGAACCGCTGGGCGGACTGCCGATGCTCAGCATCGAACCCGATCGCCGGGCGCTCGCCGCGTACGGGCTGAATGCGGCCGTCGTGCAGGACACCGTCGCCACGGCCGTCGGCGGCGAAGTGGCCGGACAGCTGTTCGAAGGCGATCGCCGCTTCGACCTGGTCGTGCGCCTGCCCGAACACCGGCGAAGCGATGTCGCGGCGCTCGCGGACCTGCCGATCCCGCTGTCGCCGGACGACGCCGGCAATCGCGACGAATCCAGCCTGCAGGCGAACTGGAGCGCCGGCGCGCCGCGCAGCGTGCCGTTGCGCGAAGTCGCGGCGATCCGCACCGTGCTCGGCCCGAACCAGGTGCAGCGCGAGAACGGCAAGCGTCGGGTCGTGGTCACCGCGAACGTGCGCGGGCGCGACCTGGGCGGTTTCGTCGCCGACCTGCGCGGGCGGCTCCAGTCGGAGGTGACGTTGCCGGAGGGCTACTGGATCGGCTACGGCGGCACGTTCGAGCAGCTGATCTCGGCCGGCCGGCGGCTCGCGGTGGTGGTGCCGGCGACGCTGGCGATCGTGTTCGCACTGCTGGTCTGGGCGTTCCGCTCGGCGAAGGACGCCGCGCTGGTGTTCAGCGGTGTGCCGCTGGCGCTGACCGGCGGCGTGATCGCGCTCGCGCTGCGCGGGATCGCGTTGTCGATCTCCGCCGGCGTGGGCTTCATCGCGTTGTCGGGCGTGGCGGTGCTCAACGGGCTGGTGCTGGTGAGCTTCATCCGACGGTTGCGCGAACACGGCACGCCGTTGCGCGAGGCGATCGTGGAAGGCGCGCTCGGCCGTCTGCGTCCGGTGCTGATGACCGCGCTGGTCGCATCGCTGGGCTTCGTGCCGATGGCGCTGAACGTCGGCGCGGGCTCGGAAGTTCAGCGTCCGCTGGCGACGGTGGTGATCGGCGGCATCGTCTCCTCGACGCTGCTCACGCTGCTGGTGTTGCCGGCGCTGTATGCGTGGGCGCACCGGCGAGCGAGGGACGAGACGCCAGGAGTGAGAAGCGAGAGAAGCAGGGCGTGAGCCTTTGCACCCGGGTAAGGCGAAGGCGCCCCCGGGGAGGCGTGTCCGCGATGGTTCAATCCGGGGGCGCTTCGCTTGCCCGGCTACAGGCGCCGCTTCTTGCGGCCCCCAAAACGCACAAGGGCGGAAGGGAAAAGCGGCCAGACGCGGCAACCCGCTCCTGCCCACTCCTCACTTCCGCCCTTGCTACTGCTGCAACAGGATGCGGTGGCGTCGCGCCACCGCATCCGGCGGTCATCAGGCCGCGGCGTCCTTCAGCTTCTTCAGCGGACGGACCTTGACCTTCACCGTGGCCGGCTTGGCGGCGAACCACTGCTCTTCCTTGGTGAACGGGTTGATGCCCTTGCGCTTCGGCTTGGCCGGAACGTTGACGGCGGTGATCTTCAGCAGGCCCGGCAGGGTGAACGCACCCGCGCCCTTCTTGCTGATCGACGCGTGGACGGCGCCTTCCAGCGCGGCCAGGACGTTGCGGACGTCCTTGGCGACGACGCCGGTCGTTTCCGACAGGTGCGCGACCAGGCCCGACTTGGACAGGACTTCCTTGATCGGCTTCGGAGCGGCCGGCTTCGCAGCGGCCTTCTTCGGGGCGGCCTTCTTTGCCACTTTCTTCGTCTTCGCCATATGTGTCTCGTGATACTCGATGGTTGATGGATGCCCGTAAACCGCAGCCAGGCAAGCGGAATGTAGGGCAACACCATCGCGCCGCCAAGTGGTTTTTTGCGAAAAAGTGCGGGAAATGGCCGCTTTGGCGAATCCGGGCGAATCCAGGTGCCGCAACGGCGGCGAAATGCCGGTTTTTCGACGCGCCGCATCACTGCCCGGCGAGCGCCACCGCCTCGCGCGCGAGACCTTCGATGCGCGCCCAGTCGCCTTCGCGCAGCGCATCGGCCGGCGTCAGCCACGAGCCGCCCAGGCATGCAACGTTGGGCAGCCGCAGGTAATCGCGGGCACGCGCGGCGTCGATGCCGCCGGTCGGACAGAAGCGCGCCTGCGCGAACGGGCCGCGCCAGGCCTTGATGAGTTCGAGCGCGCCGATCGGTTCGGCCGGAAACACCTTCAGCAACCGATGGCCCGCGGCGAGCGCGGCCATGACCTCGCTTCCGGTCGCCACGCCCGGCAGGTACGCCAGGCGCAGGTCGACCGCCGCGTCGAGCAGTTCGCGCGTGCTGCCGGGCGACACCGCGAAGGTCGCGCCCGCCCCTTTCGCGCCCTGCATCTGTCCGATGTCGAGCACCGTGCCGGCACCGACCTGCATGCCGGGCACCTCGCGCGCGATGGCGGCGATGGCGTCCATCGCCACCGGCGTGCGCAGCGTCACCTCGATCGCACCGAGCCCGCCGGCCTGCAGCGCGCGCGCCACCGCGAGCGCTTCGTCCACGCTGGACGGCGTGTACACGGGCACGATGCGGTGTCCGCGCAGCGCCGCCTGCGCGTCAACGGCGGACATGGAAACCCGCCTGCGAAGTGACGTCGGAGATTTCCTGCGCCGACACCAGGCAGAAATCGCCCGGGATCGAATGCTTGAGCACCGCCGCGCCGAGGCCGAAATGCAGCACTTCCGGCGGCGCCATGCCGTGGATGAGCCCGTGCAGCACGCCGCCGGCGAACGCGTCGCCGGTGCCGATGCGATCGACGATGCCTTCGAGCGCGTAGTCCGGTGCGCGGCGTCGCGTGCCGTCGCGTTCGACCATCACCGCCGACAACGTGTGCCGGTCGACGCTGTGTTGCGTGCGCAGCGTGCAGGCGAGCCATTGCAGGTTCGGGAACGCGGCGAACGCGCGCGTCGCCGCTTCGGCCACGGCCTTTTCGCCCTCCGACGGCACGCGTTCGCCCAGCACGATGGCGATGTCGCGATGATCGGCGAAGACGATGTCGGCTTCCTCGAAGATCCGCCGCAGCAGCCCGGCGGCGTCGCCATCCCACGCCTGCCAGAGCTTGCCGCGGAAGTTGCCGTCGAAGGACACCTTCACGCCGAGCCGGCGCGCGGCGCGCGCGGCATCGATGGTCGCCTGCGCCGTCGCGGCACCGAGCGCGGGGCTCACGCCGGACAGGTGCAGCCAGCGCGCGCCGTCGAGCAGCGCGTCCCAGTCGTAGTCGGCGTTGCGCACGAAGGCCGAATCGGCGCGGTCGTACAGCACTTCGCTCGGGCGCTGCATCGCGCCGTGCGAGAGGAAGTACAACCCCATGCGTCCGGATGCCGCGCGCACCGCGCGCGTGTCCACGCCATGCCGGCGCAGTTCGCCGATCGCCGCCGCGCCCAGCGCGTTCTCGGCGACGGTCGAAACCACCGCCGCGTCGTGCCCCAGCTGCGCGAGCAGGACGGCGACGTTCGCCTCCGCGCCACCGACGTGCACGTCCAGCGCCGGCGATTGCAGCACCCGTTCGCGTCCGGGCGCCGACAGGCGCAGCAGCAGCTCACCGAAACAGACGACGCGGCTCACGCCGGGCTCCTCATTGCGCTCATTCCAGTTCCCCGTTGGTTCTGCAAACCGCACGATTCTGCCTGCTCCCCGGCCCCGCGCGACCGCACGGCGAGGCGGTCCGCGGACTTCATGGCGCACCGCAGCATGCGGTCGGCCATCCCAGGTGCTAGGGTTTTGACCATCGGTGTCATTTCGCCGACAGGACCACCTTAGCAAGCATCGCAAGCCAGTCAACAAGCACCTTTGAAGCTGTTGCCATATGGGAGGGGAGAACCTATGCAATTTCAGCGTGCGCCAAAAAAGACACCGGTTACCTTGCTGGCCGCTTCGATCGGCCTTGCGCTGCAGCTGAGCGCCGCAACCGCCCTCGCGCAGGACGCCGCGCCGACGGCCGACGCCGCCGCGACACCCGCAGCCACCGCCGCCGCACCCGCGGCGGATGCACCACCCACCGAGCTGGACACCGTCACCGTCACCGGCTTCCGCGGCGCGCTGGAGAAGGCGCTGGAGAAGAAGCGCAGCGAGATCGGCGTGGTGGACGCGATCGTCGCCGAGGACATCGCCGACTTTCCCGACCTCAACCTCGCCGAATCGCTGCAGCGCATCCCGGGCGTGTCGATCTCGCGCGACGCCGGCGAAGGCCGCAACATCTCCGTGCGCGGCCTGGACAGCCAGTTCACCCGCGTGCGCATCAACGGCATGGAGGCGCTGACCACCACCGGCGGCACCGACAGCTCCGGCGGCGCGAACCGCGGTCGCGGCTTCGACTTCAACGTCTTCGCCTCCGAGCTGTTCAACAGCATCACCGTGCGCAAGACCGCCTCGGCCGACATCGAGGAAGGCGCGCTCGGCGCCACGGTGGACCTGCAGACCGCGCGTCCGTTCGACTACGACGGCTTCACCTTCGTCACCGGCGCGCAGCTGGGTTACAACGACCTTGCCGGCGACATCGATCCGCGCGCGACCATGCTCATCAGCAACACCTGGGCGGACAACCGCTTCGGCGCGCTGATGTCGGTGGCCTACACCAAGCGCCGCCTGCTCGAGGAAGGCCACAGCACCGTGCGCTGGGATCGCGGCACCAGCAGCGGCGGTTTCTCCGAGGATTCGCCGTTCGCCGACGCGAACAGCGAGGACGTGTTCCATCCGCGCATCCCGCGCTACGGCGTGATGGAGCACGAGCAGGAACGCCTGGGCGTGACCGCGTCGCTGCAGTTCGATCCGACCGACAAGACGTCGCTGGGCCTGGACGTGATGTACGCCGATCTCGACGCCACGCGCACCGAGAACTTCCTCAACGGCCTGTCCTTCAGCCGCGGCGGCGCGGGCAAGCCGCAGACGGTGGTGCGCGACGGCGCGATCGATGGCCGCGGCAACCTCGTCCATGGCGTGTTCGACAACGTCGACGTGCGTTCGGAAGCGCGTTACGACGAGCTGGAAACCAGATTCACCCAGTTCAACTTCTACGCCGACCACGAGCTGACCGACGACTTCAGGCTGCATTTCGAGGCCGGCCGTGCGAAGTCGGAGTTCGAGAACCCGATCCAGACCACGATCACGCTGGACCACCTCGACGCCGACGGCTACGTCTACGACTACCGCAACGACGATCGCCTGCCGGTCATCACCACCGGGTTCGACGTGAACGACCCGGCGCAGTGGGGCTTCATCGACGGCACCTCCGAAATCCGCCTGCGACCGCAGTACGCCGACAACACCATCGACAACGTGTCGCTGGGCATGGCGTGGACGCTCACGGACCACTTCACGCTCAAGGGCGGCGGCCAGTTCAAGGAATACACCTTCGACACGCGCGAGGAACGCCGCGCGTCCGAGCTCGTCGTGCCCGCGCTGCCGGACGGCACGACGCTGGCCGACCTCACCCGAACGATCGGGCTGGAGGACATCGGCGGCGTCGGCGACGGGCGCTGGCTGATTCCCGACATCGACGCGTTCAACCGCGCGTTCGACATCTACAGCGACGACGGCATCTTCGCCGTCAGCGACCAGGTGGCCTCGGTGCTGGGCAACAACCGTTCGGTGACCGAACGCGACCAGGGCTTCTGGCTGCAGGCGGACTTCAACGCGCAACTGGGCTCGCTGCCGCTGAGCGGCAACATCGGCCTGCGCCAGGTAACGACGCGGCAGAGTTCCACCGGCTGGTCCACGGTGGGCGGCGAGCCCGTGCTGACCACCGTCGAACGCAGCTACGAGGACACGCTGCCGTCGCTGAACCTCGTCGCCGACGTGACGCCGGATTTCCTGGTCCGCTTCGCCGCGGCGAAGGTGATGGCGCGCCCGGGCCTGAACAACCTCACGCCCGGCGTGACGGTGAACGTCTCCGGCGGCAATCGCGTGGTGAACGGCGGCAACCCGCTGCTCGATCCCTTCCGCGCGAAGACCGCCGACCTGTCGTTGGAATGGTATTTCGCCGAGGAATCGCTGCTCGCGCTGGGCCTGTTCTACAAGGACATCGACAGCTTCGTGCAAACCTCGCGCGAAACGCGGCCGTATTCCACCTCGGGCCTGCCGGCGAGCCTGCTGGAAGGCACCGGCGCGACGGTGAACGACGAGTTCCAGTTCAACATCCCGCTCAACACGCCAGGCGGTCCGCTCAAGGGCCTGGAATTCACCTACCAGCAGCCGTTCGTGTTCCTGCCCGGCTTCTGGAGCGATTTCGGCGTGCAGCTGAACTACACCTACGTCGATTCGAAGATCCAGCACATGACCTCGGCCGGCGAGACGTCGCTGCGCACCGACCTCACCGGCCTGTCGAAGAACGCCTACAACGCGACGCTCTACTACGAAGGCGAGAAGTTCAGCGCGCGCGTGTCGGCGGCGTATCGCGACGACTTCCTGACCACCGTGCCGGGCCGCAACAACAACGACGTGGAAGGCACCGCGGAAACGCTGACGATCGACATGTCGGCGTCGTACCGGATCAACGATCACTTCGAACTGACGCTGGAAGGCCTGAACCTCACCGACGAGTTCCAGGACCAGTGGGTCGACTCGATCGGCGACCGCGCCTCGGTCTACCACCACACGGGCCGGCAGTACTTCCTCGGTGCGCGTTACAAGTTCTGAGGAATGGAACGGCGCCGCCGTGATGCGGGCGGCGCTGTTCTCGGCGAACGCGGAGCCGCGCGAATGAGCGATGCGCGGTTGCCGCGATGCGGTGATGCTGTTCCGGATTCGCGACGAAGGTTCCTGCAAACCACCTTCGCGTGCTGCACCGCCGCGTTCCTGCCCCCTCCCCTGCTCGCAGCGGTGAGGAAGGACGCTTGCGCGCCACTGGCGCGCGTCCGGACGAACGCCATCGGGCCGTGCCCGATGGCCGCGGGGTGGAGCGGGGCGAAGTCGCTCGCGAAAACGTACGGGCAAACAGCCTTCGACGCCATCGTCGCAAAGACGCCACGCCCCGAAGCCCCCACCTACCCCACCATCGCCGAAGCCCTCGGCGCAGCGCCGGCGAACGGGACGAAAGCCTTCCGCATCCTCATCACCCGCGGTCGCTGGCACGAAAAACTGCTGGTCGACAAACCGAACGTGCACCTCGTCGGCGAGGATCGCACCGGAAGCGTCCTCACCTTCGACGCCGCCGCCGGCATGAAGCGTCCGGACGGCGAACCCTGGGGCACCTGGGGCTGCGCGAGCGTCATCGTCCGAGCACCGGATTTCAGCGCCACGAACCTCACCATCGAGAACGCCTTCGACTACGTCGGCAATCTCGCCGCACCGAAGTTCGAGCCCATCGGTCCGAACGGCGCGCAGGCGGTGGCGTTGATGCTCGACGCGGGCAACGATCGCGCCGCGTTCGAGCGCGTGGATTTCATCGGTCACCAGGACACGCTGTTCGCCGATGCCGGCCGCAGCTTGTTCCAAGATTGCCGCATCGACGGCAGTGTCGATTTCATCTTCGGCGGCGGCAATGCGCTGTTCGAGCGGTGCCAGCTGCATTCGCGCTACCGCCCGGGAAAGGAGCGCCAGGGCTATGTCGCCGTGCCGTGCACGCCATCGGCGCAGCCGTTCGGCCTCACGTTCGTTACTTGCCGGCTCACGCGCGATGCGGCGATTCCGGACGGCAGCGTCGCGCTTGGCCGCGCGTGGCGGCCCGGACGCACCTTTCCTGACGGCAAGTACGGCGATCCGGACGCGGTCGGCGCAGCGGTCTACGTGTCGTGCTGGATGGACGCGCACATCGACGCGCGCGGCTGGGACGAAATGGGCTACACCGCGCGCGACGGGCGCCGCGTGATGCTTCGATCCGACGACGCGCGGCTGTTCGAACACGACAGCTCGGGCCCCGGCGCGCACCGCTCCGGCTCGCGTCGTCTCCTTCCGCGCGAACGTGTCTCCGCCTTCGCGCGCGAGCGTGTGCTCGACGCGTGGCGGCCCGGTTGAGGCACTTCATGTTCAAGCACCTCCACGTCGCCCTGCTCTTCCTCGTCTTCATCGCGCCCGCGGTCGCTTGCCCGTTCCGCCGACGACGGACGTGAAGGGCAAAAGCCGTTGTAGACGTTGTAGCCCGGGTAAGCGAAGCGCACCCGGGGACGCGGTCGACTCTCCAACCCGGGTGCGCTTCGCTTACCCGGGCTACAAGAGCAGCCGCGTCGTAGGTCGTCGTTCCGAGAAAAACAGTTCTCTCGATAAAGCCGTCCTCGCGGGATAGTCGTCATCCCAGCAGGAGCAAAAGCAGAGTGGATTCCAGCTTTCGCTGGAATGACGAAGAGGTGGGTCACCACTAAGAGAGTGCCCCTGAGATGCGCGCCTGGATCCCGGCCTTCGCCGGGATGACGGAGAGAGGATGGGAGGGCGGAAGGGAGACGGCGGCGAGAAAGGGCGCAACCGCGCACCATGCCTCCCCTACTTCAACGGCTCCCGCCGCGGCAGCGCCTTCAACGGCTCCATCGTCTCCAGGTCCCAATCACCGGGAACGAACGCCTGCCGCGTCTCCTTCTGCACCGGATAGCCCCCCACCTGCTCCTGGCTGTCGATGATCCGCCCGCGTCCTTCGATCGCATCCGCGAGGATGCGCCGGTCCACGTCGTCGCGATCCCACGGACGCGCACCCGCGTTCGCGATCACCGCGTCCTGCACCTTCGACGACGGCAGCAGCGTCACGCCGAACGGCAGCGCCGGCGCGCGCTCCATCGCATCCACGCGGATCGGCGTCGTGGTGTAACGGCCCTGCTGCGGCAGCGGGTTGCCGAGGCGGTCCACCGCCAGGTTGTCCTCGAGGAACACGTCGACATCGCCCGAGCCGCCCACCTGGAAGAACGCGACGTCCTCGGTCGAGAGGCCCGCACGCATCACGTTGCCGCGCGCGACGACCCGCCCACGCGAATACGGGTGCCCCAGCCATTCCTCGGCGATGAGGTTGTAGTGCACGGCGCGCTGGCCCGGGTCGTAGATCAGGTTGTTGAGCACCTGTCCGCGCGCGCCGCCCTTGAACAGCGGGTTGCGCTCGTAGTTGTGCGCGTAGAGGTTGCCGATGATCAGCACGTCGTTGACGTGGTCGTGGATCAGCGTGCCCTTGGAATGCTCGCCCTTCTTGTGCGTGGCGTTCGCCAGGCCCTCGGCGATGATGTTGTTGCTGTAGGTGATGCGGCGCGAGGCCGCGTCCATCCACGCCTTCTCGTCCTCGCCATGGAAACGCGTGCTCGACGCCGACAGGTTCTCGTCCGTCGCCCACGTCAGCGAACAATGATCGACGATGACGTCGCGCGCGCCGCGCACGGTGGTGATCGCGTCGATGTCGGCGGAAAACGTCGGCATGCCGCCGTCCCCCGGGCGCATGCGGACGTGGCGGATCACCACGTCGTGCGTGGCGATGGTCAGGCCGCCCTTGATGAAGGTGATGCCCGGCTGCGGCGCGGTCTGTCCGGCGATGGTGAGGAAGGGCTCGGTGATGCGCAGCTCCTTCATGCCCAGATCGATCACGCCGCCGACTTCGAACACGACGATGCGCGGGCCCCGCATTGCGATCGCCTCGGCGAAGGAACCGGGGCCGCTCGCGGCCAGCGTGGTCACGCGCAGGATCTTCCCGCCGCGACCGCCCGGCGTGTGCGCGGCCCAGCCCTGCGCGCCCGGGAAGGCGAGCGCCGCTGTCCCGGGGGACATGGGTTTGGGCGACTGCGTCGCGGCGGAAAGGCCCGGGAGCGCGGCGGACACCAGCAACACGCCCCACGCGAGCGCGCGCGCCGTCCCATGAATCATGCCGTTGCTGCGGTGCTTCCCCATCCGTCCCCTCCCCGAGCCGTGATCCGAGTGTATGCCCCGATTGTCAATGACACCGGTTTCCTATACAACAGGCCCAACAGCCGATCAGCAGGGGACCGCCGCCGCATGGACAGACACCCGCCCGACGCGGGCAGCGACCGCGCAACGATCGCCGGCCGGCTCGTGGACGCGCGCCGCCAGGCGCGGGCGCTCCCCCAATACCCGGGTTCCGTGCCGGCGAACCTGGACGAAGGCTATGCCTGCCAGGACCTCGCCATCGCGCTGTGGGACCGCCCGGTCGTGGGCTGGAAGGTCGGCAGGATTCCGGCGGACTGGGAAACCACGCTCGGCGAGGAACGCCTGGTCGGTCCGATCTTCGAAGGCGCGGTGCAGGCGCCGCATGCGGGCGCGAGCGGCACGTTCGCGGTGATCCCCGGCGGTTTCGCCGCGGTCGAAGCCGAGTTCGTGTTCCGCATCGATCGCGACGCGCCGCCGGACAAGACCGCCTACACCGCCGCCGAAGCCGCCGCGTTCGTCGGCGCGCTGCACGTCGGTGTCGAACTCGCCGGCAGCCCGCTGCCGCTGATCAACGCGCTCGGCCCACCGGTGGTGGTGTCGGATTTCGGCAACAACGCGGGGCTGGTGCTCGGCGCGGAAATCACCGGCTGGCAGCGACGTGCGGCGGAAGAACTCACCTGCGAGACCTTCATCGACGGACGCCTCGTCGGCGAAGGAGGCGCGGCCTCGATCAGCGGCGGGCTGCTCGCCGCACTGGCGTTCGCGCTTTCGCGCTGCGCGCGTCGCGGCCATCCGCTCAAGCGCGGCATGCTGGTGACCACCGGCGCGGCGACCGGTATCCACGACATCGTCGCCGGTCAGCGCGCGCGGATCAGCTTCGGCGAATGGGGCGAGATCCTTTGCGACACCGTCGCCGCCACGCCATCCGGGGAGCGCGCATGAGCGAAGGCCGACACGACCCGCATCCGCAACGGCGCCGTTTCCTCGCCGGATTGGGCGCCTCGTGCGTCGCCGGTGCCCTGCCCGACGCGCTGCGCGCGGCGGAACCGGCGCGCGTGCTCACCGCCACCGACGTGCACGTGAAGGATTACCCGACCGTGCAGGCGGTGAAGTGGATCGGCGAGCAGCTGGAACGCGAAACCGAAGGCCGCGTGCGCCTGCGCCAGTACCACGCGGGTCAGCTCGGGCGCGAATCGGAAGCGATCGACATGGCGCGCTTCGGCGCCATCGACATCACCCGCGTCTACACCGGCGCGCTGAACAACGCCTTCCCGCTCACCCAGGCGCTGTGCCTGCCGTACGTGTTCGATTCCACCGAACACCTGCGCCACGCGATCGACGGCGACGTCGGCGCGCAGGTGCTGCGCGGGTTCGGAGCGCGCGGCCTGGTCGGCCTTGCGATCTACGACAGCGGACCGCGCTGCTTCTACAACATCAAGCATCCGATCGTGACGCCGGCCGACCTGGACGGCCTGAAGATCCGCGTGCCGGTGTCGGACATCTTCATCCGCATGCTGCGCCTGTTCGGCGCGAACCCCACGCCGTTGCCGCTGGGCGAGGTGTTCTCCGGCATGGAGACGCACATGATCGACGGCGCGGAGAACAACATCCGCAGCTTCCAGTCCAGCCGCCATTTCGAAGCCGCGCGCTACTGGTCGCACAGCGATCATTCGTGGGCGCCGGACGTGCTGCTGCTCTCGCGCCGGACCTTCGATTCGCTGCAAGCGCGCGACCGCGACACGCTGCTTCGGCTCGCGCGCGAATCGGTCGGCGTGATGCGCACGATGTGGGCGCAGCAGGAAGACGACGCGCGGCGCATCGTGAAGGAGGCCGGCGTGCTGTCCAACGAATGCGACATCCCCGCCTTCCGCGCCGCCGCGCAGCCGCTCCTGGCGTTCTACCGCCAGGACCCGGCGATCGACGCGCTGTACCGGCAAATCCGCGACCTTGCGTGAGGACTCCCATGGTGGCCACCGCACTACCGGTTCCTTCCTCGATCCTGCAACGCACCTGCGATCGCCTGGCCGACTGGACCATCGCGGTGGCGGCCCTCGCGCTGCTCGCGCTGGTGCTGGTGCAGGGCTGGCAGGTGATCGCGCGCTACGTGTTGAACGATTCGCCCAGCTGGACCGAGCCGGTCACGCTGCTGATGCTGAGCACCGCGATGAGCATGGGCGCCGCCGCCGGCGTGCACACGCGCCGGCATTTCGCGTTCTCGTTGCTGGCCGAAGCATTGGGGCCGCGCGCGAAACACGCGGTGCACCTGCTGCAGTCGGCGGTGATCGTGGTCATCGGTTTGATGCTGGCGTACTGGGGTGGCGTGCTGTTCGTCGACGGCGTGCACATTCCCACCGCCGGTGCGCCGCTGCCGGAAAGCATCGACTACCTGCCGCTGGCGGTCGGCGGCGCGCTGATGGCGCTGTTCGGGCTGACCCGGATGATCTTCGACGCGCCCGCGCCGGAGGGCCACTGACATGGCGATCGCATTGCTGTTCGTGATGTTCGGCGTACTGCTGGTGCTGGGCGTGCCGGTGGCGTACGCGCTGGCCGCCGCATCGCTGGCGACGCTGCTGTACCTGGACGTGCCGTCGATCGTGATGGTGCAACAGGTGTCCGCCGGTTCGGGCTCGGCGAGCCTGATCGCGATTCCATTGTTCATCTTCGCCGGCGAGATCATGCTGCGCGGCGGGATTTCCGAACGTCTGATCGGGCTGGCCTCGTCGCTGGTCGGGCGCATGCGCGGCGGACTGGGCCAGGTGAGCATCCTGTCGTCGCTGTTCTTCGGCGGCGTGTCGGGCTCGGCGCTCGCCGACGTGTCGGCCGTCGGCGGCACGATGATCCCGCAGATGGTGCAGCGCGGATACGACCGCGATTTCGCGGTGAACGTGTGCATCACCGCCGCGCTCGTCGCGCTGCTGGTGCCGCCTTCGCACAATCTGATCCTGTATTCGGCCGCGGCGGGCGGCGGCCTGTCGATCGCCGACCTGTTCGCCGCGGGCATCGTGCCCGCGCTGCTGATGACGCTGGTGCTGATGGTCACCTGCTACGCGGTCGCGCGGCGTCGCGGCTACGGCGTGGAGATCTTCCCCGGATGGCGCGCGGTCGCGCTGCGGCTGGTGTCGGCGCTGCCGGGCCTGGGCCTGGTCGCATTGATCTTCGTCGGCATCCGCGCGGGCATCTTCACCGCGGTGGAAAGCGCGGCGATCGCGGTCGTGTACGCGCTGCTGGTCACCAGCGTGCTGTACCGGCAGATGCCGTGGCGTGAGTTCCTCGGCACGGTGGTGCATGCGGCGCGCAGTGCGGGGGCGATCCTGTTCGTGATCGCCACGGCGGCGGTGTTCGGCTGGTTGCTGGCGTACCTGCAGGTGCCGTCGGCATCGGTGGATTTCCTCACCGGCCTGACGCAGGACCGCAACCTGATGCTGCTGATGATGATCCTGGTGCTGCTGGTGCTGGGCACGTTCCTGGATCTGGCGCCGATGATCCTGATCTGCACGCCGATCTTCCTGCCGGTGGCGCGCGCCATCGGCATCGATCCGGTGCACTTCGGCGTGATCCTGGTGCTCAAGGGCGGCCTGAGCCTGATCAGCCCGCCGCTGGGGTCGGTGCTGTTCGTCGGTACCGCGATCGGCAAGATCAGCATCGGCCAGAGCATGCGGACGATCTGGCCGTTCTGGCTGGCCGGCCTCGCGGTGCTGCTGGTGGTGGCGTTCGTGCCGGCGCTGTCGCTGTGGCTGCCGGCGGTGTTGAAGGCTTGAGGCGTTTTAAAGCCCGGATTCGGACTGCGAATTCGGGATTCGCGAAAACCGGCCGGATCAGGGCGTCGCGCATGCGGAATTCCGGACGATGGGCATCGCGGTGCCTGCTGTTCCAATCCCGAATCCCGGCACGATGCGACAGGCGGCGGCCAAGGCCCGGAGGGGCGGCTAGAATTCCCACATGACCGAACCCGCGCCGCGCACCCGACGTTCCCGCACCGCCTCGCCGCTGCCCGCGCCGGAGGACGCCGCACTGACCGGAAAGGCGACGATCAACGACATCGCGCGGCTCACCGGGGTTTCGAAGAAGACCGTCTCGCGCGTCATCAACAACTCGCCGCTGGTGCATCCGGAAACGCGCGAGAAAGTACTCGCGCTGATGAAGCAGTTGGGCTACACGCCCGATCCGCAGGCGCGCGGACTGGCGTTCCGGCGCTCGTTCCTGATCGGGCTGGTGTACGACAACCCGACCGCGCAGTACATCGTGAACATGCAGTACGGCGCGCTGGATGCGCTGCGCGATTCAGGCTACGAACTGGTGGTGCATCCGTGCGATTCCTCGAAGGAGGACTACATCGACGGCGTGCGCCGCTTCGTGCAGCAGCAGAAGCTGCACGGCGTGATCCTGATTCCGCGCGTGTCCGAGGACGAACAGCTGGCCGCGGCGATGCGCGAGATCGGCGTGCGTTACGTGCGCATCGCCTCGGTGCCGATGGACGCGGCGGCGCACATGCTGGTCACGCAGGACCGCCAGGCCAGCACTGAAGCGGCGAACTACGTCGAATCGCTGGGCCATCGCACGATCGGCCTGATCACCGGTCCGCGCCGCTACCGTTCCACGATCGAGCGCGGCGGCGGCTTCCTGGCCGGCCTCGACGCGCGCGGCATCCAGCTGACGCCGGATTACATTTTCGAAGGCGGGTACACGTTCGACTCGGGCGTGGCGGGCGCGGAATACCTGCTCGCCAAATCGCCGCGTCCGACGGCGATCTTCGCCTGCAACGACGAGATGGCCGCCGGCGTGTACAAGGCGGCGATGCGTCGCGGACTGTCGATTCCGGGCGACCTGTCGGTGGTGGGCTTCGACGACAGCCCGCTCGCCGCGCAGCTGTGGCCCGCGCTGACCACGATCCATTCGCCGACGCGTGACGTCGGCCGCCAGGCGGCGCAGATGCTGCTGGGCGAGGAGCCTTCGGCCGCCGATGCCGCCACCGTCGAGCCGCGCACGGTGAGCCCGCAGCTGGTGGTACGGGATTCGACGCAGCGACCCAGGGGTTGATTCGAACCCCTCTCCCCGCGGGAGAGGAAGCCTTTGTAGCCCGGGTAAGCGAAGCGCACCCGGGGCACCGGGCGCCTCCCCGGGTTCGCTTCGCTTACCCGGGCTACAAGAGCTGGTTCAGCGGTGCGGCGCCATGGTGAACCGGCGGCCTCCCTCACCCCATCCACTTCCCACTCTCTCCTCCGCACCCTCCCCCGCCTTTTGACACCGGTTACCAAAACCCGCCATCATCCCCTCAATCACCCGCCGGGCGGCGTCCGCGCGCCGGCCCGAACCACCGGAGAGGCCCGATGTTCCGCAAGACCTATCACGCCACCCACCCGGACATGATGGCCGGCGCCAGCAACGACCAGCTGCGCGAGCGCTACCTCATCGACGGTCTCTTCGTCCCGGGCCAGGTCGTCCTGAACTACTCGCACAACGAGCGCTTCGTCATCGGCGGCGCCGCGCCGACCACCGCCTCCGTGTCGCTGCCGCAGCAGACCGAGCCCGCCTCCGCCGCGGGCAAGCCGTTCCTCGAACGCCGCGAGCTTGGCATCGTCAACGTCGGCGCGGGAACCGGAACCGTCACCGTCGACGGCACCTCCCACACGCTGGAACCCAAGGACGGCCTGTACGTGCCGATGGGCAGCGCCGACGTCGCGTTCGCGTCGAACGACGCCACCACGCCCGCGAAGTTCTATCTCGCCTCCACGCCGGCGCACGCGCGCTTCGAGGCGAAGCACATTTCCATCGCGCAGGCCGTGCCGCTGGAACGCGGCGCGCTGGAGACCTCGAACGAACGCACGATCTACCAGTACATCGTCCCGGCGACCGTGAAGTCGTGCCAGCTGCTGCTCGGCCTGACCATCCTCAAGCCCGGCAGCGTGTGGAACACCATGCCGCCGCACCTGCACGACCGCCGTTCGGAGGTCTATTTCTACTTCGACCTCGACGACCAGCGCGTCATGCATTTCATGGGCGACCCGGCCGACATGCGCCACCTGGTGATCGCGAACGACGAAGCCGTCGTGTCGCCGCCGTGGTCGATCCACATGGGCTCGGGCACGAAGAACTACTGCTTCATCTGGGCGATGGGCGGCGAGAACCTCGACTACACCGACATGAACCAGCTGGACATCTGCCAGCTGAAGTAGGCCTCACACGAAACAGGGGAGACGTCCGTGGCAAATCCGTTCAGTCTGCAGGGCAAGGTCGCGCTGGTCACCGGCGCCAACACCGGTCTCGGCCAGGGCATTGCGGTGGCGCTTGCCGAAGCGGGCGCGGACATCGCCGCCGCCGGCATCCGGGCGCCGCGGGAGACGGAGGAAAAGGTGCGTGCGCTCGGCCGCCGCTTCGTCGCGATCGAGGCGAACCTGTCGAGCGTGGAGCCGATCGGACGCGTCGTGCGCGAAACGCTCGACGGCCTGGGCGGACTGCACATCCTGGTCAACAACGCCGGTCTGATCCGTCGTGCCGACGCGGTGGATTTCACCGAGAAGGACTGGGACGACGTGATGAACGTGAACATCAAGGCCGCGTTCTTCATGGCGCAGGCCGCGGGCCGGCACATGATCGCCAGCGGCGGCGGCAAGATCGTCAACATCGCGTCGATGCTGTCGTTCCAGGGCGGCATCCGCGTGCCGTCGTACACCGCCAGCAAGAGCGGCATCGCCGGCATCACGCGCCTGCTCGCGAACGAGTGGGCGAACAAGGGCATCAACGTCAACGCGATCGCGCCGGGCTACATGGCGACCGACAACACCGCGCAGCTGCGCGCGGACGAAGCGCGCAGCGCGGAGATCCTCGGCCGCATCCCCGCGGGGCGCTGGGGTACGCCGGCGGACCTGGGCGGCGCGGCGGTGTTCCTGGCGTCGAGTGCGTCCGATTACGTGAACGGCGCAATCCTGCCGGTGGATGGTGGGTGGCTGGCGCGCTGAGTACCGCGGTGCGCTTCCCCGAGTGCGCTTCGCTTACCCGGGCTACAAGAGCGTAGTTGCCGGAAGGGAGAGATGACGTGAATCGACGCATCCGCTTCATCGCCCACGCATCGATCGTTGCCACGTGCGTGACCACCGCCCACGCCGCCGAACCGCGCCGCGACTCCTACGTCGAGAATGCGCGCGACATCGCGGTGCAGCAACCCGGCCCGCACGAAGGCGAAGGCACCACGACCGCCTACCCCTTCTTCGAACAGGCCGAAGGCTTCGACATCGTCTTCCGCCAGCGCGCACTGCATCCGGGCGCGACGATCGGCGAGCACCGCAACGACAAGGACGAGATCTACTATGTGCTCTCCGGCCGCGGCGAACTGCTGCTCGACGGCAAGCGGCGCGAGGTGGGCGCCGGCGACGCGATCCTCACGCGCGATGGCAGCACGCACGCGCTGATGCAGCGCGGCGATGAGGACCTCGTGATCATCGTCGTCTATCGCAGGCGCACGCAGCGCTGAGGCGCATCCCGTGCGAAGTCGACGGTGAAGATGCCGTGAGGCGCGCGCACACGCGCATGAAGGCGGCCTTCATTCGCCCTGTCTTAACCGGCGCCGGACCAGCATGAAGGCATCGTCCAGCGAAGGAGGCATGCCGATGGCATCGAGCAAGCGCGAACTCATCGCCCCGAACGGCGACAAGCGTTACGTGCGTCGCGACGAGAAGGGACGCTTCAAGGAATCCGACGACGTCGGCCGCTCGTTGTCGCAGGATCGCCGCCGTCATTCCGACACCGAAGTGAAGTCCGGCCAGGGCGATCGCGGCGACCAGAAGCGTCGCTGAGGCCGCACGCATGAACGGACGCCAGATCGTCATCGCGATGGTGATCATCCTCGCCATCGCGGTGATCGCCTACATGTACCTGCACAGCCGCGAAGCGGCACCGCTGCAGGACCCTTCGCCGGATGCGACGACGACGTCGCTGGTGGTAATGCGCGACGCGACGGTGTGACCGGACGCATCGGCGTCATATCGCCACGCGCCGCCCGATCTCGATCAACCGGTTGTCGGGGATGCGGAAGAACGATGTCGCCGGCAGCGCGTTGCGCGTGAGGTAGGCGAACAGGTGGTCGCGCCAGCGGGCCATGCCCGTGCGGTCGCCGGAAATCACGTCCTCGCGGCTGGTGAAGAACGTGGTCTGCATCAGGTCGAAGTGCAGGCCGTGGCCGCCGCAGGCTTCCAGCGCGCCGGGGACGTCCGGCGATTCGGCGAACCCGAAGCGCGCGCAGATGCGATGGAAGTCGTCCCCCTGCGAGTCGATGCGCACGCGCTCGTCCGGCGGCACATGCGGTTCATCCAGGATCACCACGGTCAGCAGCACGTTGCGTTCGTGCAGCACGCGGTTGTGCTTGAGGTTGTGCAGCAGCGCCTGCGGTGCGTAATCGGCATCGTTGGTCAGGAACAGCGCCGTGCCCGGCACGCGCGTCGGCGGATGCTCGCGCAGCGACTGCATGCACGGCCCCAGCGGCAGGCTGTCGCTGCGATTGCGCTGCGCCAGCAGCTCGCGACCACGACGCCAGGTGGTCATCACCACCAGCGCGACGACGCCCAGCAGTATCGGGAACCAGCCGCCGCTGGCGATCTTCATCAGGTTCGCGGCGAAGAACGCCAGGTCCACCGCGAGCATCGCCGCGCCCAGCGGCACCACCACGCCCCACGACCAGCGCCACACCCGGCGCATCACCACGATCACCAGCACGGTGGTGGCGAGCATCGTCCCGCTGACCGCGATGCCGAACGCCGCGGCGAGCGCGGCCGAGGTGCGGAACCCCAGCATCGCCGCGAGCACCAGCAGCAACAGCAGGCCCGATACCAGCGGCAGATGGATCTGCCCGCGCACGCGTGAGGAGGTGTGCATCACGCGCATGCGCGGCAGGTAGCCGAGCTGGATGCACGCGCGGATCATCGAGTACGCGCCGGAGATCACCGCCTGCGAGGCGATCACCGTCGCGGCGGTCGCGAGCGCGATCATCGGGAACAGCCCCCACTGCGGCACGGTCCGGTAGAACGGCCGCATCGACGCGGAAGGATCGAGCAGCAGCACCGCGCCCTGGCCGAAGTAGCTCAGCAGCAGGCATGGCAGCGCGATCGCGGTCCACGCCACGCGGATCGGCCGCGCGCCGAAGTGACCCATGTCCGCGTACAGCGCCTCCGCGCCGGTGAGCACCAGCACCGTCGCGCCGAGCGTGGTGAATCCGGCGAAACCGTTGCGCTGGAAGAACTCCCACGCGTGCAGCGGATTCACCGCGACCAGCACCCGCGGCTGGCGCAGCATCGCGAAGAAGCCGAGCAGACCGATCGCGACCAGCCACGCCAGCATCACCGGGCCGAACACCGCGCCGACGCGTGCGCTGCCGAAGCGCTGCAACGCGAACAGGCCGAGCACGATCGCCACGCTCGTCGGCAGCACCCAGGGCGCGAGGCCCGGCGCGGCCACTTCCACGCCTTCGACCGCCGAGAGCACCGACACCGCCGGCGTGATCACGCTGTCGCCGAAGAACAGCGCCGCGCCCGCGAGGCCCGCCATCACGACCCAGTTGCGACGGCGCGGATGCCGCATCAGCGACGAACGCGCGAGCGCGAGCAGCGCCATGATCCCGCCCTCGCCCTTGTTGTGCGCGCGCATGACCAGCAGCACGTACTTGAGCGAAACCGCGCCGACCAGCGCCCAGAACGCGAGCGAGACGACGCCGATCACGTTGGCCGGCGTCGGCCGCACGCCGTGCACGCCGAAGGCTTCCTGCATCGCGTACAGCGGGCTGGTCGCGAGGTCGCCGAAGACCACGCCGAGCGCGGCGAGCACGAGCGCGGGGAGCGCGGTGGACGGCGCTACCGGCGTGCTGTCGCTTGGGGTTTCGGCATTCCGCATCGATCCGCGCTGCGTGGGCCTGGCGGCAGTACAGCGGAAGGGCGGTTACGATGGGATGTGGGAGGTGTATGGCGCTGCGTCCGCATGCGGATCAGTTCGCCGCGCTCTTGAGCCCCTCTCCCTGCGGCGGCGTAGAAGCCCCTCTCCCTCCTGCGACCGAAGGGAGTGCAGAGCTGGAGGGGTTGGGGTGAGGGTCGGGGCGTGAGGACGTGCTCGGACTTGCGATGCTCGCTTCACGAAGGCAACGAACACACGCAGAAGAGAAGCAGCCTTTGTAGCCCGGGTAAGCGAAGCGCACCCGGGGCATCGGGCGCCTCCCCGGGTGCGCTTCGCTTACCCGGGCTACAAGAGCTGGGATGGGTTGGGTGAAGGCGTGCGACGCGGTGATCGGCCGTTGCCTGCGTTCCTGCTTTCAAGGGCGGGAACAGAAACAACAGCTCAGCCCGGCACCGCCCCACCCTCGCCGTCCGGAGCCTGATCGTCACGCCCAGCACGCCGCCCGCGCAACGCCTCCGCCGCCTCCTCCGACACCGAACGCAGGTGCAGATCCTGCTGCGGGAACGGCAACTCGATCCCCGCCTGGTTCAGCGCGCCGTACACGCGCGTGACCAGGTCGCTGCGGATCGTCGCGGAGTTGTCGTAGTCGTACGTCCACGCGCGGATGCCGAAATTCAGCGCGCTCGCACCGAAGCCCAGGAACAGCACCACCGGTTCCGGATTGGAGACGATCCCCGGCGTCTGCAGCGTCGCGTGATGCAGCAGCGCCGACAGTTTCGCCGGATCGGAGCCGTACGCCACGCCGATGTCCACGTCGAGCCGGCGGTTGCGGTCCAGCAGCGTCCAGTTGGTCAGCTTCTCCGACAGCAGCGTGCCGTTGGGCACCACCACGTCGGCGCCGTCGAAGGTCTTGATGGTCGTGGCGCGCATGCCGATCTCGCGCACGCGGCCGGACGTGCCGGTGATCTCCACCACGTCGCCCGGCTGGATCGGCCGCTCGAACATCAGGATCAGGCCGGAGACGAAGTTGTTCACCACGTTCTGCAGGCCGAAACCGATGCCCACGCCGAGCGCGCCGAACACGAACGCCAGCTGCGTCATCTTGAAGCCCGCCGCCGTCAATGCGACCAGCGCGCCGAGCAGCAGCACCGCGTAGTACGTGAGCGAGGCCACCGAGTTGCCCACGCCGCGCGGCAGCGACATGCGCGTGAGCACTTCCTCCTGCAACAGGTAGCGCGTGGCCTTCGCGGCCCAGAACGCGACGTAGATCGAGACGAAGAACACCAGCACGTGACCGAGGCTCAGCGAGAACTCGCCGACCTGGAACGAATGCGTGAGCACCGATTCGGCGACCGCGTACGCCGGCCGGAACACGCGGAACCGGTTCATGGTGAACACGATCCAGCCGACGATCGCGGCGAAGGTCAGCACGCGCATGATCAGCGTGAGCAGCGGCGTCGCGTGCTCGCGCACCACGCGCAGGCGCGCCTGACCGCCGCGCGCGAGCAGCAACCGCAGCAGCGCGACGATCACCGTCATGCCCGCGTACAGCACCAGGCCGAAGTAGCCGCTGTCGATCACGCCGCTGTTGAGCATCTCGGCCAGCGAGACGTTACCGATCACGTTCGCGACGATCGACACCGCCAGCAGCACCACGCTCACCCAGGCGCCCACGTGCACCGCGCGGCCGAAGCCGTCGCGCAGCCACGCGTTGCGCTGCCGGCGCGCGCGCCACAGCAGCCACGACGTCAGCACCAGCGCGAGCGTGGCCAGGCCCAGGTGGTACCAGCGGTACACCAGCGCGTTGGCGAGGAAGAAGAACGCGATGCGGCCCAGCAGGTACAGCGCGGTGGCGACGTACGGCCACACGCCGAGCACCCGCCGGCCCTCCGGCGGCAGCAGGCGCAGCACCGGCACCAGCGCGACCAGCATCGCGAACTGGTGCGCGAGCAGCGGCGCATCCGGCTCGAACGCCAGCACGCCCATCATCGACAGCAGCAGCCACGCGGAGAACGGCCGCTGCAGCACGCGCGTGGTCGCGTCCAGCGGTTCGGGTTCGGCGCCGGCGCGCTCGGCCTCGCGTCGAGCCCGTCGCGCGCGCCACGAGAGCAGCAACAGCACCGGCAGCAGCAGCACCTGCAGGACGTGCAGCGCACGCTGGTTGCCGAAGTCGGACGCGCCGTATTCGGTGAGGAAACGCGCCTCGATGCCCAGACCCTTGCGGATCGAGCTGATCGCATCGTCGGAATCGCCCGTCGGCTGCCGCGCGAGCCACAGCGGGGGCGAGTCGAAGCGGATCAGGCGGCGGTCGATGTACTCGATCGCCTCGGCCACCGAACGCAGGCCGGTCTGGATGCGCGCATCGACCAGGTTCGCGCGGCGGCCGAGCGCGATCTGCCGGGCCAGCGGCGCGGACAGCGCCTGTTCGGCCGTCCTGAGTTTCGCGACCAGCGCATCCACGCGGCTGGCCAGCGCCGCCGGCAGGTTGCCGCCGCGCGCCTGCTCCTGCGTGGCTTCCCAGTCGGCGCGACGCTGCGCGAGCTGCGACGCGCTCTGCGCATAGGGCGCGGTCGCCGCGCGCATGTCGTCCTGCCAGCGCGCGAACAGGCGCGCGTCGAACTTCCAGTGGCGCTCGAAGCTTTCCAGCCGCATCACCGGCAGCTCGCGCAGCTCCCCGGGGCGGAACATCTTCGCCTTCTCGTCGACGGAGCGCGCGATGGCGTCGAGCCGCGGCGCGAGCTGCTCGCTCGGATCCTCCTCGCGCGCGCGCAGGATGATGGCTTCGGCGAAGCGCTCGTCGGCGTCGGCGCGCAGTGCGATGTCGGCGACGGCGACCGCGGCCGGTTCCTTCGGCGCGGGCGCGGTGCCCGGTACCGGCGTGGCGGCCTTGTCCTGCGCGAACGCCGGCGCGATGGCGAACGCCAGCGACAACAACGCACCCAGCCATCCCGTGGATCGACGCATCGCGCACTCCGGTGTTCTGGGCGGGAGTCTAGGGGAATTCGGGCTTCGCGCGCGCGCGTCCCGCCCTGCCCCTCTCCGCATGCGGGAGAGGGCGCGTCGGCATTACTTGCGCTGCGTGCGGATCCAGTCGTCCACCGACGCCTCCAGCACCGCCAGCGGCACCGCGCCGTTGCCGAGCACGAGGTCGTGGAAGGCGCGGATGTCGAAGCGGTCGCCCAGCTGGTCGCGCGCGCGTTCGCGCAGTTCGACGAACTTCAGGTGGCCGATCTTGTACGAACACGCCTGACCGGGCTGCACGAGGTAGCGGTACACCTCGCTGCGCACCTCGGACTCCGGCATGCCGGTGTGCGCGCGCATGTAGTCGATCGCCTGCTCCGGCGTCCAGCGCTTGCGGTGCAGGCCGGTGTCCACGACCAGCCGCACGGAGCGGAACAGCTCCGCGCGCAGGCGGCCCAGGTCGCCCCACGGATCGTCGCGGTACAGCCCCATCTCCGCCGCCAGCTGCTCGGCGTACAGCGCCCAGCCTTCGGTGAACGCGCTGGGATTGAGGCTGCGGCGCAGCATCGGCAGGTCGGTCAGCGTCTGCGCGATGGCGATCTGGAAATGATGGCCGGGCGAGCCTTCGTGGTAGGTCAGCGTCGGCAGGCTCCAGCGGGTGTTCGCCTCCAGGTTGCCGAAGTTGACGAAGAAGATGCCCGGACGCGAGCCGTCCATCGCAGGCTGGATGTAGTACGCGCCGGGCGCGTTCGCCTCGGCCTCCTTCGGCACCGGGCGCACGTCCAGCGGCTGCGGCGGCGTGCGGCCGAAGTACTCCGGCACGTGCGGATCGAGCTTCGCGAGGTTGCGACGGATGTCGGCGATCAGCTCCGCGTGGCCGGCCCCGGTGTCCTCATACTGGAAGCGCGAGTCGGTCAGCAGCGCCGACATGCGCTCGCCGACGGTGCCCTCGTCGCGGTCCTGCGCGCGCAGGCGCGTGTCCATCTCGCCCTCGATGCGGGCGACTTCCGACAGTCCCAGCGCGTGGATCCGGTCGGCATCCATGTCGGTGCTGGTGTTCCAGCGCAGCGCGGCGTCGTAGAACGCGGCGCCGTCCGGCAGCGCCCACACGCCGCGATCGCCCGGCTTCTTCGCGATCTCCTCGTCCAGGCGCGCGAGCAGGCGTGCGTAGGCCGGGTTGGCATCGTCGCGAACGGCCTGCACGGCCTGCCTGAGCAGCTCGGCGCGGCGCGGCTCGGGCACCTTCAGCGCGGCGAGCCTGGGTTCGAACGACGTCACCAGCGGGCTCTTCGCCGGATCGACCGAGATCAGCGCGCGGATCTGCGACGCCGCGCCTTCCATCGCGGTCTGCGGCGGCAGCACGCCCTGCTTCGCCTGCATGTCGAAGTTCGCGCGCACCTGGTCGATCTTCGTTTCCACCGCGTGCAGGCGCGAGACGTACGACACCGCGCCGGCCTCGTCGCGCACGGGATGCTGGTTTTCGAGGAACCCCGGCAGCGACACCGGGATGCTGAAGAGCTGGTCGACGGCGTACGTCGAGGCGCCCGCCGGCAGCCATGCGGGCGTCCAGTCGGGTTTCATCAGGTCGATCTGGGTCTGGTAGAACCAGCTCAACAGCCCGTAATTCCAGCGCTCCTGGCCGGTGAGGCGCTTCGGATCGAAGTGCTTGAGCTCATCGAGGTTGCCCTGCATGCGCGCGCGCAGCTCGGCGCGGCGCGGCAGGCCGACGTCGGTGAGCTGGCCCGACAGGTCGATGCCGTCGCCCGACAGACCAAGCAGCGTGCGCAGCTCCGGGTTGCGCCGGACCTCCTCCATCGTCTGGCGGTCCATCATCGAGCCGACGGTTTCGGCCTGTTCGAAAGCGGCGACCGGCGAAGCCGCCGCGAGCGTCGCCGACAGCACCAGCGCGAGGGAAAGACGGGTCATGCGCACTCCGTTTGCGCCGGGCGGCATGCCCGGCAAGGGCGACATCCTCGTTGCCAATCGCCGCCGCGTCGAGTACCTGCTGTGGCGCGAGTGGTGGGACGTGCGAAGCGGGGCGCGAGAAGTGAGAAGCGGGGAGCAGATCGGCTGCCTCGCCCGCTCCTCACGCCGCATCCGTCACCGCATGGCCCACGCCAGGCCCACGTACCCCGATCGGACGTCGCCCGGCATGAAGTTCGCCTGGTCCTCGCCGGGCGCGTCGGCCATGGGGCGTGAGACTGGAGATTGGAAGAGCCGCTCACGTGAGTCGCCCTTTGCCCTCATCCCGGCGAAGGCCGGGATCCAGACCGCACTCCGGGCACTCCCACACCGTCAACCCACCTCACCGTCATTCCAGCGAAAGCCGGAACCATTCTGCTCTTGCGCGGCGCGTCCAGCGGCAGAAGCGGACATCATGATGGCTTCCCGCTTTCGCTGGAATGACGGAGAAGTGAGCCGCCTTCGCCGCGATGACGAGTCCACGCGCTCCGCCCGATGCACGACGACACCTCACCCGCACGCATGCAAGCGCCCCGACTCACCCCGAATAGAACCGATCCGCCACCCCCAACGCCGCGTCCACGATCGCCAGCCCCTCCCGCAACGTCGCTTCCTCGATATTCAGCGGCGGCACCACATGCAGGCGATTGCCCATCACCAGCGGCCACACGCCCAAACGCCGGCATTCCGCCGCGAACTGCATCATCGGCGCATTCGCCTCGCCGCTCGCGTTGAACGGCACCAGCGGCTCGCGCGTGGTGCGGTCGCGCACCAGTTCGATCGCCCAGAACGCGCCGAGCCCGCGCACGTCGCCGATGCTTTCGTGCCGCGCCATCATCGCGTCCAGCGCCGGCCCGATGACCGTCTCGCCCAGCGCACGCGCACGTTCGACCAGGCTTTCCTCGCGATAGATGCCGATGCACGCCACCGCCGCCGCGCAGGCGAGCGGATGGCCCGCGTAGGTGAGGCCGCCCGGATACGCGCGCGTGGCGAAGCTCGCGGCGATCGCATCGGAAAGGATCACGCCGCCCAGCGGCACGTAACCGGAGTTCACGCCCTTCGCGAACGTGATGAGATCGGGCACCACGTTCCATCGGTCGATCGCGAACCACTGCCCGCAACGACCGAAACCGGCCATCACCTCGTCGGCGATCATCACGATGCCGTGCGCGTCGCACAGCGCGCGCACGCCCTGCAGGTAGCCATCCGGCGGCACGAGGATGCCGTTGCCTCCGACCACACTCTCCATCAGGATCGCCGCGATGGTGTGAGGCCCTTCGACCGCGATCGTGTCCGCCAGGTGCGCCAGCGCGCGATCGCATTCCTCCCGCGCATCGCGGGCGTGGAATGCCGAACGGTACGGATACGGCCCCCAGAAGCGCGCGATGCCCGGCATGCCCGGTTCCGCCGGCCAGCGTCGCGGATCGCCCGAGGCGGTGATCGCGCCCGCCGTCGCGCCGTGGTAGCTGCGATACATCGTCAGCACCTTGTGGCGGCCGGTGTGCAGGCGCGCCATGCGCATCGCGTTCTCGACCGCCTCCGCGCCGCCGTTGGTGAAGAACACGCGGTTCAGGTCGCCCGGTGCGACTTCGGCGATCAACCGCGCCGCCTCGCTCGTCGCCGCGTTCGCATGGTATGGCGCCACGGTGCACAGCGTCTGTGCCTGCGCCTGGATCGCGGCGACCAGTTTCGGATGCTGATGGCCGACGTTGACGTTGACGAGCTGGCTGGACAGGTCGATCCAGCGTCGTCCGTCCTCGTCCCAGAAGTGCGAACCGGATGCGCCGGCGACGACGGTGGGGTTCAGCGTGTCGATCGCCGACCACGAATGCAGCACATGCGCGCGGTCGTCGCGGCGCGCGATCGACGGCGCCGTCGCGCCGGCGCCCTGGGGAGACACTTCACGCATGGCGTTTGCTTCCGCGACGGACTTCAGGGAATGAAGGTCTGTTCGGGATCGTCGAACGACTTGAATTCCAGCGCATTGCCCGACGGATCGAAGAAGAACATCGTCACGTGCTGGCCGGGCTTGCCCTTCAGGCGCAGGTGCGGTTCCTCGGCGAAGTCGACGCCGGCGTCCTTCACGCGCCGCGCGAGCGTCTCCCACGACGTGCGGTCCAGGTTCATCCCGAAGTGCGGCACCGGCACCGCTTCGCCGTCGAAACGGCCGGTCTGCAGCGGCGCGCCGTCGGGCGCGATGTGCGCGACCAGATGGTGGCCGAAGAAATCGAAGTCCTGGTACGACACGTCGCTGCGTCCTTTCGGGCAGCCGATCACCTCGCCGTAGAAGCGGCGGGCTTCGTCGAGATCGCGCACGGGAAACGCGAGGTGGAACTGGGTGATCTTCCTGGCCGGGGATTCGCTCACGAGACGGCGCCCCGCTGCGTGGCGCACGCGTCGAAGATGTTCTGCCAGAAGCGGTTCCACGCGGTGATGCTGCGCTCGTAGCCCTGTGCGAGCTCCGGCAGCGCGGAAGGTTCGTCCTGGATGTAGCGGTCGATCGCCGCGCGCGTGAGTTCGCCGTGCACGATGTCCTCCTCGCCGGCATGGATCGTCCAGAACTCCCAGTCGATGCGATCGGCGTTCTCGCGCATGAACGGATGTTCGCGCAGGTGTTCGAACATCACCGACAGGTACGTCTGGCACAGGCATTCGCCGCCCATGCCGCGCAGGCCCACGCCGAACGCGGGCTCGCGTTCCCACAGCTCCTGCGTAAGCTCGCCGAGGATGCGGCGGTTTTCCGGAAGTCCGCGATCAAGACGCTCGCGCGGCACGCCGATGCTGGCGAGGAAGCGGTCGTAGATTTCCGGATGCGCGCGCGACGCATCGCCTTCGCCGAGTTCTTCCGAGAGGATCTGGCTGAGCAGGCTGCGCAGCCCGCCGAAGGGAAGTTTCGCGAGCAGCAACGCGAGATCGCTGATGTACTCGATGGTGAAGAACCGGTACTGCGTGCAGAACTCGCGCAGCGATTCGACCGGCATGTCCTCCAGTGCTTTCATCTTCTGCGCGGCGAGCGCCTCGGTGGCTTCCTTGGCGGCGTCGGCGAAGTTCCAGAAGCCCTGTCTGTCCCATTCACCGTGAGGCATCGCGACGGGAAAGGACGGCGTGGCGAGTGGGCTCAGGCTGTTTTCCAGGGACATGCATCGGGTCCGGTTGGTGCGCATCGCATGCGACGCATGCATTGCGCGAGTTGGCGTGCGAACACGAATTCCGGCTGGAGCATACCCCGCGGAAATCATGGCAAGGTTCACTCGCCGTTGACCCGCAGTTCTCGTTTTTTCGGCCTGTTTCGCCCGTTTCGGCGCACTCGCTCAGGTTTGCGAAGACGCCTTCACGGATGCGCGCGCATTCATGTTCGGCAAGCGAACAGCGTGGGTTCATCTTCATTCGCCGGGTGCGTGCGAGGCTCGGACTCGACGACCACGCCTGCTGATGGGGACCGCTCCACCACGGAAAGGTCAAGCGAAGAGGAGCCGCGCCCGATGTCGAACACGCGCGTCCAGGACCACGACAGCGTGAAGCTGCTGTGGACCGGCGGATGGGATTCCACGTTCCGCCTGCTGCAATTGCTGTTGCGCCATCGCGTGCCCGTCACGCCGTACTACCTGGAAGACCCCACGCGCCCGTCGACGGCCACCGAGATCGCCACGATGGCGCGCATCGCCGAGCGGCTGTACGAACGCTTTCCGCACACGCGCGAACTGCTTCATCCGCTGCGTCGCGCGGCGGTGGCCGACATCGAAGTGGACGAGGACATCGCCAGCGCCTTGCGCGAGATCCGCGGACGCATTTTCATCGGCAGCCAGTACGCGTGGCTGCCCGCGTTCTGCCGCCGCGAAGCGCTCGACGGCATGGAGCTGGGCGTGCACGTGGACGACAAGGTGCAGGCGGTGCTGCGCGACTGCACGATGGAGTTCGACCACCCCGCCGGATTCCACAGCGTGCGCGTGGACCCTGCGCGCGCGGGCGCGGCCGAGCGCCTGCTGTTCGGGCGCTTCACCTTCCCGCTGTTCCAGGTGGACAAGCGCGACATCGAGCGCGACGCGCTCGCGGCCGGCTGGGGCGAACTGATGGAAATGACCTGGTTCTGCCACAAGCCCGTGCACGGCAAGCCGTGCGGCTTCTGTCCGCCGTGCGTGTACACGATCGAGGAAGGCCTGGCGCGTCGCGTGCCGCAGTCGCGGCGGATGCTGTCGTTTTTCTATCGCAGCGTCGCGCTGCCGTTGAAGACGTCGCTGCGGCAGATGCGTGCATCGCGGCAGGGGCGGAGATCGTCGCCGGAGTCGCGGGCGCGGAACGGCTGATCGCCTTTGTAGCTTTTGCGCGGAACCCGGGTTCTGCGAACCCGGGTTGCACAGCGCGCTTACCAGATACGAACGCGCTTTTCCGGCGGCAGGTACAGCGCATCGCCCGGCTTCACGTCGAACGCGCGGTACCACGGATCGAAATTGCGCACCGGACCGTTCGCGCGGTACATGCCGGGCGAATGCGGGTTGGTCTTGATCAGGTTGAGCAGCGATTCGTCGCGGTACTTGCCCTTCCAGATCTGGCCGAAGGCGAGGAAGAAGCGCTGGTCGCCGTTGAGACCCCCGATCACCGGCGCAGGCTTGCCATGCAGGCTCAGCTGGTAGGCGGTGTAGGCCATCGAGATGCCGCCGAGGTCGCCGATGTTCTCGCCCATCGTCAGCGCGCCGTTCACGCACTGGCCTTCCAGCGGGCAGTAGCTGTCGTACTGCGCGCCGAGCGCCTTCGTGCGCTCCTCGAAGCGCGCGCGGTCGGCGTCGGTCCACCAGTTGCGCTGGATGCCGTCGGCATCGGACTTGCTGCCCTGGTCGTCGAAGCCGTGGCCCATTTCATGGCCGATCACCGCGCCGATGCCGCCGTAGTTCACCGCCGCATCCGCATTCACGTCGAAGAACGGAGGCTGCAGGATCGCGGCCGGGAACACGATCTCGTTGAAGGTCGAGTTGTAGTACGCGTTCACCGTCTGCGGCGTCATGCGCCATTCGTCGCGATCGGTCTTCTGGCCGACGCGGCGGTTCTCGTCGCGACGCTCGAAGCGGCGCATCTCGATCGCGTTGGCGACCAGGTCGTCCGGCACGATGGTGACGCTGGAGTAGTCGGTCCACTTCGTCGGATAACCGATCTTCGGACGGAACGTGGACAGCTTGCGGTAGGCCTCGGCCTTGGTCGCCTCGCCCATCCAGTCCAGCTGCTGGATGTTCTGGCGCAGCGCGGCGCGCAGGTTTTCCACCAGCGAATCCATGGCGGCCTTGGATTCGGGCTTGAAATAGCGCGCGACGTACAGCTCGCCCACGGCGTCGCCGAGGCCGCCGTCCTTCGCGCCGACGATCGCGACGGCGCGCTTCCAGTCGTCCTTCTGCGCCTTCTGGCCGGCGAGCACCTTGCCGTTGAACTCGAACGACGCGTTGTCGATCTCGCGGCTGAGCAGTTCGGCGTTGCCATCGACCGCGTGGAAGGCGAGGTAGTCGCGCCACACCGGCAACGGCGTCGCGTTGACGACGTCGAGCACTGGCTGCACGGCGTCGGGCGTGACAACGTTGACGCGGTCGGGCTGCGGCATTTCCTGCGCTTTCAGATGCGCGGCGAAGTCGTAGGACGGGAACTGCTTCTGCAGCTCGCTGAAGGTGGAGACGTTGTAGGTCTTGTCGCGATCGCGACGCTTGGCGCGCTCCCACTGCGGCCTGGCGAGCGCGGTCTCGAGTTCAAGCACCTTCCGCGCGCGCGCCTGCACGTCCTTCGCGCCGGTGAAGGCGAGCATGCGCGCGATGTGCGCGACGTAGGCCTCGCGGATCTTGACGAAGCGGGCGTCCGGATTGGTGTAGTAATCCTTGTCCGGCAGGCCGAGGCCGCCGACGTTGAGGCTCACCAGGTACGCGTCGGGGTTCTTGCGATCCAGGTCCACGCCCAGGCGCACGGGCGAGGCGCTGGCGTCGAGGTCGGCGTTGGCGAAGGCGTTGACGAGGTCGTTCTTCGACCTGATCGCGTCGATGCGCTTCAGCACCGGTTGCAGCGGCGCGATGCCCTTCGCGTCGCGCGCGTCGCGGTCCATGTAGCTGGCGTAGAAGTCGCGGACCTTGCGGTCATTGCTGCCCGGCGCGAGGTCGCCCTTCGTGCGCAGCGCTTCGATCAGCCCGTGCACCTGCTCCTCGGAGCGGTCGCGCAGCGCGTTGAACGAACCGAAGGAAGTCTCGTAGTCCTTGAGCTGGTAGGTCTTCAGCCAGGTGCCGCTGACGTAGCGGTTGAAGTCGTCGCCCGGCTTGACCGAGGTGTCGCGGGCGCTCAGGTCGACGCCGAATTCGCCGAGCTCGGGCTTGCCGGCCGGCGCGTCGGCGGCAATCGAGGCGGTGGAGGCCAGGCCGAGCGCGAGGGCGAGGCTCAGGGACGAGAACTTCATGGGTGGTTCCGGCAAGGATGGAACCGTCGAGGCTAGCCGCGCCGCATGGGGCTGTCGCGTGACTTTGGTGGGGTTTCCAGGGCGCGATCGGGATCTGCGTCGCGGGCGCCCATTGCGGCAAAGCGGGCCGCCACTGCGCTCTTCCCACCCTGTGTCGTAGCCCGGGTACGCGAAGCGCGCCCGGGGATCGCGTGACGTCGCGGTGCCCGGGTGCGGCCGATGGCCTTGCCCGGGCTACAAACGCCGGTCCGGCCATCGCCTAGTGGGAGAGGGGCTCAACCGCCGGCTGCTTCGCCCGCTTGTTTCGCAGCCGTGCCCGACCCCGCAGCGCCCAGCTCGTACAGGTAGTCGACGTACGACATCACCGCCCCATCGAAGCCCTGCACCTTCGGATTCGTCGATTCGATGAGGAAGAATTCGTCGGGCGCGTGCGCACCGCCGCCGTGACCGAGGCCGAAATGCCCCGCCGGCAGCGACAGCGGCGGCTGGGTGAACACGAAGCCCGGGTACGAGCCCGCCAGGCGCGGCCACAGCAACGGCTCCACGCCACTGCGACGCAGCACCGCGACCTGCGCCTGGATCAGCTTCGACGCCGCATCGGTCGTAGTCGGGTCGTAGCCGCCGCTCACGTTCACCGCGATGTCGCCGTAGCCGCGCTTGCGCAGATGCGCCTTCAACGCCTCGACCGCGCCGTCGCGCGTCATCGGCGGCACCAGGCGCATGTCGATCTTCGCCACCGCGCGATGCGGCAGGACGGTCTTGCCGCCCGGCCCCGTGTAGCCGCCGACGAGGCCTTCGATGTTGATCGTCGGCTGCGACACCAGGCGTTCGTTCGCCTTCTCCCACGACAGGTCGTCGATCCAGCGCGGCACACCGAGCGTCCGGCGCGCGATGGCTTCGTCGCGCGCGCCGACGGATTTCGCGATCTGCGCGCGCTCTTCCGCGGTCAGCGGCGCGGGTTTCGGAAAGCCTTCGACCGTGATGGTGTTTCCATCCTCCGACACCAGCGTGTCGAGCGCCTTCACCAGCCGCCACGCGGGGCTGTCGACCATCGCCTTGAGCGAGGAATGCACGTCCTTCGACGGCCCGCGTCCCCAGGTCTTTCCGTCGGCGACGAGTTCCAGCTCCACCACGCCCTTCGCGCCGAGGTTCACCGTCACCGCGCCTTCGGGGTCCTGCAGTCCCATCGGCATGAACACGCCGATGCTCTTCTTCAGCGCTGTCTGCACGTCCGGACGCAGCACCACCTTGCCGATGTTGGGCGAACCGATTTCCTCCTCGCCCTCGGCCACCAGCACGAGGTTCACCGGCATGTTCTGCCGCGCATCGCGGATCGCGTGCAGCGCGGTGAGGAAGGCCATTTCCGGGCCCTTCTGGTTGGTCGCGCCGCGCCCGACCATCGCCTTGCCCAGGCCCGGCTTGTCGACGATGCGCGCCTCCAGCGGCGGCGAGGACCATTCGGCCGGATCGAACTGCTTCACGTCGTACATGAAGTACACGCCGACCGTGGTCGCGGCGCCCGCATCGAGCGTGGCGAACACGCCGGGCTTGCCGCCGGTGTCCACGACCTCCACGTGCTGGAAGCCGGCCTCGCGCGCGAGCTTCGCCATGTGCTCGGCGCCCTGCTTCGCGTTGAGGTCTTCGGCCGCGATCGACGGCAGCGCGATCCATTCCTGCAGCGCCTTCACCGCCGTGTCGTGCCGCTGGGCGACCTGCGCCTGGATCGAGGCGCGGTCGTGCGACTGGGCGAGTGCCATTCCCGATGCCATCGCCGACAGCGCGAAGGCGGTCAACCCGATCGCACGAAGCCGCGCGCGACGCCCGAAAACCGATGCAGCCATACACCGTCTCCCCAGCCGTGGTCGTGTCGCGAGTCTAGCGGGGGATCGGCGCGCGATGTGCCAAGGCTGCCACGTTGCTGGACGATGGCCGCCGCCTTTGGCCGCGTGCCTTTGTAGCCCGGGTAAGCGAAGCGCACCCGGGGGAGCGGCGATCCGCTAGCGGATACGCAAAACCCGGGTGCGGCCTTCGGCCTTACCCGGGCTACAGAAGCTGGATGATGGCCATCGCCTTCGCGCGCGCGCCTTTGTAGCCCGGGTAAGCGAAGCGCACCCGGGGGAACGGGCATCGGCGAACGGATACGCAAAACCCGGGTGCGGCCTTCGGCCTTACCCGGGCTACAGAAGCTGGACGATGGCCGCCGCCTGTGCGCGCGCGCCTTTGTAGCCCGGGCAAGCGAAGCGCACCCGGGGAACGGGGATCGGCGAACGGATACGCAAAACCCGCGTGCGGCCTTCGGCCTTACCCGGGCTACAGAAGCTGAAAGCAGGCATCGGCCGCAGGCTCAAGCAAGCGCGATCACGCCCGGCGCGGCAGCTTCCAGTCCGGTCGCACGAAGTGGCAGGTGTAGCCGGTCGGGTAGTGCTGCAGGTAATCCTGGTGCTCCGGCTCGGCTTCCCAGAACGGGCCGGCCGGCGACACTTCGGTCACCACCTTCCCCGGCCACAGGCCGGATGCATCGACGTCGGCGATGGTGTCTTCGGCCACGCGCTTCTGTTCGTCGTCCGTGTAGAAGATCGCCGAGCGGTAACTGGTGCCGATGTCGTTGCCCTGGCGGTTCTTCGTGGTCGGATCGTGGATCTGGAAGAAGAACTCCAGGATCTGCCGGTAACTGAGCTTGTCCGGATCGAACACGATCTCGATCGCCTCGGCATGGGTGCCGTGGTTGCGATAGGTGGCGTTGGGCACGTCGCCGCCGCTGTAGCCCACGCGCGTGGAGAGCACGCCGGGCATCGCGCGGATCAGCTCCTGCATGCCCCAGAAGCAGCCGCCGGCGAGCAGGGCGGTTTCGGTACGGGTGCTCATGTGGTTCCTCCGGATCGATGGACGCGCCGGACGCATCGCATCCGGCCCCTCCACGATGGGGGCGCGACGAGCGACCCTCAAGCGCGCGGCGGCTCAGTAGCGGGACGGATCGTCCTGCTCGGGCGGCGTGGTCTCCGGCGGCGGATTCGACGCGCCCGGCGCGGTCGAATCGTTGCTTTGCGCTTCCGGCGCCGGTGCGCCGGGCTGCTCGGACTGCACCGGCTCGGACGCATCGCCCGACGTCGGCGGCGTGGTCGAGTTGCCGTCGCTTTCGCGGCGATCGCAGCCCGGCATCGTCATCGCGACGCCCAGCAGGATCAACAGCACATGCATGCGGCTCATCGTGTCCTCCTCGTCATGTCGATGGATGTCTTCCGTGCATCGGCGGGTTCGATGGAACCGCAGGGGTGTGCATGGAATCGTGAAGCCGGGACCCGGGACTCGCGAATGCGACCAGCGTTTGAGACCGGTTCGACGACGTGGCACGTCGAGCGACATCGTTCCCTTCGGGAACAATCTCCGTCCGAGTTCCGGATCCCGGCTTCGCAAACAGTGACGACCACGTGATCGCTCCGTTGCGTGGACGGCGCCGCGACGCGGGCGCTTCTAGATTTTCCCGACGACCTTCCATGGAGCGATCGATGAACAGGACGAGACGACTGGCCTGCCTCGCACTGCTGGGCACGCTCGCCGCGCCCGCGTCCGCGCAGGACGAAAAGACCGAGACCCGGCAGAACGAAGCGAAGATCCTGCGTCCGGCGAAGATCGACGCCACGCCCGAGCGCATCGCGAGCCTGAAGGCCGCCGACGGCCTGGAAGCGAAGCCGTTCGCGACCGGACTGAAGAACGCGCGCATCCTCGTCGTCGCGCCCGACGGCACGGTATACGTGAGCCGCCGCGATCAGGGCGACGTGCTGATGCTGCGCGATGCGAACAGCGACGGCGTGGCCGACGGCGAACCCGCCGTCGTGGCCACGCGCCCGGGCGTGCACGGTCTCGCGCTCCACGACGGCCGCATGTACATGGCGACGGTGAAGGAGATCTTCGTCGCCCCGGTGAATCCCGACGGCACGCTCGGCGAGGCGTCGATGCTGGTCGGCGACCTGCCCGACGGCGGCCAGCATCCCAACCGCACGCTCGCCTTCGGTCCCGACGGCATGCTGTACGTCAGCGTCGGTTCGACCTGCAACGCGTGCAACGAAACCCATCCCGAACACGCGACGATCCTGCGCATGACGCCCGACGGCAAGTCGCGCACGATCTTCGCCAGCGGCCTGCGCAACACGATCGGTTTCGGCTGGCATCCGACGACCGGCGAGATGTGGGGCGCCGACCACGGCATCGACCTGCTCGGCGACGACCAGCAGCAGGAGGAACTCAACAAGCTCGAGATGGGAAAGCAGTACGGCTGGCCGCACGTGTACGGCAAGGGCGAGCTGAACGCGCAGAGCGCGCCGCCACCGGGCGGACTCACGCGCGAACAGTGGGCGAAGACCAGCACGCCGATGGCGATGGGCTACATCGCGCATTCGGCGCCGATGCAGATGGCGTTCCATCCCGGCGGCGGCGCGGTGCCGGCCGATTACGCGAACGATGCCTTCATCGCGATGCGCGGCTCGTGGAACCGCAATCCCGCGTCCGGTTATGAAGTCGTGCGCGTGGACTTCGACGACAAGGGCCAGCCGCAGCGGATGGAGCCGATCCTGACCGGCTTCCTCGTCGGTGGCGGGCAGCAGCATTTCGGCCGTCCGGTCGGCATGGCCGTCGCGAAGGACGGCGCGCTGCTGGTCGGCGACGACGTCAACGGCGTGATCTATCGCCTCGCCAGTCGCGACGGAAAGGGCGCGATGAAACCGATCTCGCCACCGGCCAGGGCGATGCAGGCGCAGGCGGCGAAGGGCATCGGCGTGCCGATCGCGATGCAGCGCAGGGAGACCGCGGCCAAGGGCGAACTCGCGGTCGAATCGCCGTCGTTCCCCGCGAACGGGCCGATCCCCGCGAAACACAGCGAGTACAAGGACGGCCTGTCGCCCGCGCTGTCGTGGACCGCGGTGCCGGGCGCGAAGTCGTACGCGATCGTCATGGAAGACCCCGACGCGAAGCCGATCACGCCGTTCGTGCACTGGGTAGCCTGGAACATCCCGGCCGACGTGACGTCGCTGCCGGAAGGCCTGCAGGAGCAGATGCGCCTCACCGAACCGGACGGAACGATGCAGGGCAGGACGAGCCGCGGCTCGGTCGGTTACTACGGCCCGCGTCCGCCGGTGGGCGACCCGCCGCATCACTACCACTTCCAGATCCTCGCGCTGGACACGATGCTCGACCTGCCGCCGGGCGCCGACCGCGACCAGTTGCTCGCCGCCGCGAAGGGCCACGTCATTGCGAAGGGTGAGCGCGTGGGGACGTACGGGCAGACGGACGCGCCTTTGAAGTGACGCGCTGTCGAAGGAACGAGTAGCCAGGAACGGGAAACGAGAGGAGTGCGTGCGCTTGCACTCGGTCCCCGTTCCTCGTTCCTCGTTCCTCTTCAGTCGTTTATCGTTCCTCCCATGCCCACCGTCCACCTCTTCGTCTACGGCTCCCTCGCCCCCGGCCGCGCCAACGCGCACGTGCTCGCCGGCATTCCCGGGCAATGGCGGCCGGCCACGGTGACGGGGACGCTGCACGCGCAGGGCTGGGGCGCGGCGTTGGGTTATCCGGGGCTGGTGCTCGATCCGAACGGCGACGACGTGGCGGGCCTGGTGTTCACCTCCGACGAACTGCCCGCGCACTGGCCGCGCCTGGACGAATTCGAAGGCGACGGCTACGCGCGCGTGATCACCGCCGCGCGCCTGGCCGACGGCACCCTCGTCCAGGCGCACGTCTACTGCCTCGCAGCGACGCCGGGCGCGGCCTGATGCCGGCGACTTGATCCCGCATCGCCCCGGCAGGCACCATGCGGCGCATCCGCGACGCGGGAGGCCGCCATGGCGATGCCCGAAGACGAAAGCCGCGTGCCGCCGGGCATCGGCGACGATCACGACGACGATCCCGCCCACGCGCACGGCCTGACGCAACTGATCCGGCGCTCGCTCGGCGGCGTCGGATCGCTCGCGCGCAGGTTGCTGCTCGGTATCGTCGTGCTGGTCGTCGCGCTGATCGGCATCCGCGCGTACCTGTCCACGCAGGGCCCGCCGCTGCGGCCGTGGCAGACGATCGTGCCGGAGGAACCCACCGCCGAGGCCATCGCCAGGATGGACTGGCGCGCGTACACGGAAGCCGAAGCCGCTATCTTCGACGACGTGCATCGCAAGCTGCAGGCGAAGCTCGTCGCCGCCGATCGCACGCCGCTCAACCGCTATCACGACGCGAGCCTGACCTCGCCGCTGCGTTTCGAGCGCGACTGGAACCGTTCCTTCGTGCTCGAACCCGACGGCGAGCCGCGCGGCGTCGCGGTGATGCTGCACGGCCTCACCGATTCGCCGTACAGCATGCGCAGCCTCGCCGAGCTGTGTCGCGCGCGCGGCTTCGTCGTGCTGGTGCCGCGCCTGCCCGGCCACGGCACCGTGCCCGCCGCGCTCACGCGCACGGGCCGCGAGGAATGGAACGCGGTCGTCGCCATGACGATCCGCGAAGCGCAGGAGCGCGCCGGCGAGGAACGCCCGATCCATCTCGTCGGTTACTCCAACGGCGCCGCGCTCGCGCTGCTGCACGAGCTGCGCTGGATCGGTCGCGGGCATCGCAGCGACGTGGAGCGCATCGTGCTGCTCTCGCCGATGATCGAGGTCAACCGCTTCGCACGCTACGCCGGGCTCGCCGGCGTGCCGGCGTTCTTCAGCCGGTACGCGAAATCCGCGTGGCTCGACCTGCTGCCGGAATACAACCCGTTCAAGTACAACTCCTTCCCGGTGCGCGCGGCGCGCGAGTCCTACCTCGTCACCGCCGACCTGCAGAAGGCGCTGGAATCCGTATCACGCGGCAATCGCATGCAGCACATGCCGCCGGTCCTCGCGTTCCAGTCCGTCGTGGACGACACGGTTTCCGCGCGCGCGGTGATGACGCGGCTGTTCGACGCGCTGCCCGACAACGGCAGCGAGCTGGTGCTGTTCGACGTGAACCGCAGCCGGGTGATGTCGCCGATGCTGCGGCCGAACGCGACTGGCTGGACGCGCGACGTGCTGCGCCAGCCGCGCGACTATGCGCTGACCGTGCTGGGCGCGGCCTCGCCGGACGATCCGGCGGTGCTGGCGCGTTCGCGCGCGGCCCATGCCGCCGCGATCACCGCGCATCCCATCGGCATCGCGTACCCGGCCGAGGTGTATTCGCTGTCGCACGTCGCGCTGCCGTTCGCCGACGACGATCCCCTGTACGGGCTGCATCCGAAGGCCCACGAGGGCCTGCACCTGGGCGCCGTGGCGGTGCGCGGCGAGCGCAACGCGCTGCTGGTCTCGCAGGATGCGCTGGGGCGGCTGGGAAGCAATCCGTTCCACGCGTACATGCTGGGGCGGATCGCGGCGACGCTCGCTGCGCGCTAGTCGCGCGCTTGCCCTTGCAGCACGGATAAGCGAGGCGCACGCGGGTCGTGCGAGGGGCTCCCCGGGTGCGCTTCGCTTACCCGGGCTACAAAAGCGACAGCGCCTTCGCCGTTGACGCACACCTTCGCGGGTCGTGCGAGGGGCTCCCCGGGTGCGCTTCGCTTACCTGGGCTACAAAAGCGACAGCGCCTTCGCCGTTGACGCACACCTTGCCGATCGTGTCGGCAAGCGCGACGCGCGTCGCACGCACGCCATGCGTCACCCGCGCGTCATGCCGGTTTAAGAATTCGTTCCGAACATCGCGGACTTTTCATGCATCCCGATGCGCCGCATCGGTCACCAGGGAAACGTCCGCAATGACCCGCAAGCCACACGCGCGCCGCCGCGCGTTCCGCCACGCCCTCACGCTCGCCGTCGCCACGGCGCTGTTTTCGCCGGCCTTTGCGACCGCGCATGCGCAGACCGCCGCGACGCCCGACGGCAGCCGCGAAGCCACCGAACTCGACGCGGTGATCGTTACCGGCCGCTCCGGCATCCAGGAGCGCAGCAAGGCCGAAACCAGCTATTCGGTCACGCGCATCGACGAGGAACGCCTGCGCATGCAGGCGCCGACCTCGGTGACCGAAGCGATGAAATCCGTGCCGGGCTTCTGGGTTGAAGCCTCCGGCGGCGAGGCCTCGGGCAACATCCGCGCGCGCGGCATCCCGGTGGACGGCTTCGGTTCGGTGAACCTGCTCGAGGACGGCATGCCGGTGCAGCACGATCCCGCGCTGGGCTACCTCAACGCCGACCAGGTGTTCCGCCTGGACGAAACCATCGAACGCGTGGAGGTCGTGCGCGGCGGTCCGTCGTCGGTGTTCTACTCCAACGCGCCGGCGGGCGCGATCAACTTCGTGCCGCGCGTGGTCGGCGACGAGGCCGAAGGCATCGTGAAGTACACCTGGGGCGATTACGGCCTGGGCCGGCTCGACTTCTTCTACGGCACGCCGCTGGGCGCGGGCGACTGGAAGCTCGGCGTCGGCGGCTTCTACCGCCAGGACGACGGCATCCGCGATCCCGGCTTCCACGCGAACAAGGGCGGCCAGTTCCGCGTGAACCTGAGCCGCGCGTTCGAACGCGGCGACATGATGTTCGACTTCAAGCGTGTCGACGACAACGTGATGCTGTACCTGGGCATCCCGATGCGCACCTACGCCGATGGCGAGATCCGCGCCGTGCCCGGTTTCGACGGCAACCACGGCACCATGGCCGGCCCGGAGACCGAGCGCCTGGGCCTGCGCATGGGCGATGGCTCGTACTACGACTTCGACAACGCGATCGGCACCGGCATCGAGCGCGACCAGTACACGTTCAAGTTCAACTACGACCTCGGCGCGGGCTTCCGGCTCGCCGAATCGCTGCGCTACAGCACGACCGACACCACGCGCAACGGCGTGTATCCGCTGCAGCTGCAGGGTGCGGCGCAGTGGCTCGACAGCGCCGACGCGCGCCGCGCGCTGGCTTCGGTGCCGGGCGCGACGGACCTTCGCCTGGTGTACGCGAACGATCCCACGCAGACCTTCGACGTCGCCAACCAGAACGGCAACGGCCTGCTGGTCGTCGGCGGCCTGCGCGGCATCACCGCGCCGGTGAACGAGCTGACCAACGACACGCGCGTGATGCGCCGCTTCGAGTCGGGCACGCAGAGCCACGACGTCACCTTCGGCTATTACTACGCGAAGTTCGACCAGGATTTCGACCGCTATTCGTCGAACGTGCTGCTCGACGTGCGCGACAACGCACGCCTGCTCGACCTGGTCGCGCTCGACGCGCAGGGAAATCCGATCCGCACGATCACCGAAGGCGGCATCTTCCGCAACGGCTACGAGTGGGAGAACGCGAGCGGACGCTCGACCACGCACGCGTTCTACCTCTCCGACGAGTGGCAGGTGACCGACGCGTTGCGCCTGGACGCGGGCGTGCGCCACGAGGAAGTGAACGTCGAAGGCTGGATGGAAGTGCGCACCACCGCCGACCTGGGCACGTTCCCGGATTCGAACATGCTCACCGGCTCGGGCCAGTACGTCTCCTACGACGAAAGCTTCAGCAAGACCGGCTGGACGTTCGGCGCGAACTACCAGTTCTCGCCGTACCAGGGCGTGTTCGCGCGCTGGACGTCGGCGTTCCGCCTGCCGAACCTGGGCAGCTACATCACGCGCTGGTCGAACTGCACGGTGAGCGCGATCGAGGCCTGCGTCAACGCCAACTCGAACAAACCCATCACGCAGACCATGGACCTGGCCGAGGCCGGCTACAAGTTCACCCACCAGAACCTGGACCTGTACGCCACCGCGTTCTACACGAAGTACGACAACGTCGGCTTCAGCAACTCGGTGTTCGATCTCAGCGGCACCGTGCAGCGCGTCGAGCAGGGCTATGCGGCGACAAAGACCCATGGCATCGAGCTGGAGGCGGCGTGGTATCCGGTCGACTGGTTCGACATGCAGGTCACCGCGACCCTGCAGGAACCGGAGTACGACGACCTGCGCTACACCGAATCGGTCAACGGATCGCCGGTGATCCGCGACTACGTCGGCAACCAGCTGATCCGCGTGCCGAAGCAGAGCCTGCGCGTGGTGCCGGGCGTGAACCTGCTCGACCAGCGCCTGCGCCTGCAACTCGCGTACGAGTACCAGGGCGAGCGCTTCGTCGACACCGCCAACAGCGTGCGCCTGCCGTCGTACGACGTGTGGAGCGCGAGCGCGCGTTACGACCTGACGCCGCAGTGGTCGCTGTTCGGCTACGTCGACAACATCGACAACTCGCTGGGCCTGACCGAAGGCAACCCACGCGCGGGCGAACTCGCCAACGCCGATGCCGGCGCGAACACCTTCATCGCGCGCCCGGTGCTGGGCCGTTCGTATCGCCTCGCCGTGATGTACAGGTTCTGATGCGAAACGCTTTCGCGCTGGCGATCGCGACGCTGGGGGCGGTCCTGCCATGGACCGCCTCCGCGTGCGATCTGGAACGCCCTTCCGGCATCGCGCCGTGCACGCGCGCGGCGGTGGACGCGCTGCCGATGCAGGCGGTGCAGGCCATCGGCACGCACAACAGCTACAAGCGCGCGATTCCGGCCGATGAACTCGCCGCGCATCGCGCCGTCGACGCGCACGGTGCGGACGGGCTCGACTACGCGCATCCGCCGTTGCGCGAACAGCTCGACGCGGGCCTGCGCGCGCTCGAACTGGACGTCTACCACGACCCCGACGGCGGCCGGTACGTCGCACCGCCCGGCGCGCATCGCCGGGGGTTCGCGACGCCGCCATGGCGGGCGGACGACCTGGCCCGCATGCGTGCACCGGGGTTCAAGGTCATGCACCTGCACGACATCGATTTCCGCAGCCACTGCGTGGGCTTCACGCAGTGCCTGCGCGAGGTCGGCGAGTGGTCGCGCGCGCACCCGTGGCACGCGCCGGTCATGATCTCGATCAACGCGAAGGACGGCGCCGGCGGACCGGGTTCGGTCGCCGTGCTGCCGTTCGATGCCGCCGCGTTCGACGCACTGGATGCGGAAGTGCGCGCCGCGTTGCCCGCGTCGCAACGCTTCGAACCCGCGCAGCTGCGTGGAGGCACCTGGCCGACGTTGGGCGCGATGCGCGGCAAGGTTTTCCTCGTGCTCGACGAATCGCCGGCGAAGAGCGCCGTCTACCGCTCGCGGGCGGCGGCGCCGGCGCTGTTCGTCGCCGGCGACGACAGCGCGTTCCTCGTGCTGAACGACCCCGTCGAACAGCGCGACGCGATCCGCGAGGCGCTGGACGCCGGCCGTCTGGTGCGCACGCGCGCCGACGCGGACACGCGCGAAGCGCGCGCGAGCGACACACGGCGACGCGACGCCGCGTTCGAAAGCGGCGCGCAGTTCGTATCGACCGATTACCCCCACGCCGATCCGCGCTGGCCGCGGTATCGCGTCGAGTTCCCCGAAGGCGGCTTCGTCCGGTGCCGCCCCGGACACGCGCAGTGCGCGGCCCTGGAGACGAACGATGAGAATTGAAGCCATCCTGCTCGCCCTGCTGCTCGCCGCGATCGCGCCGGCCGTTGCGAGCGAGACCGCGCCGGACCTCGTGCTGGAGGGAACCCTCGACCGGCGCGACCACCAGCGCTATCGCACCGTGCCGTTCGACGTGCCCGCCGGCACCGAACGCATCACCGTGGAATTCGACCACGACGGACGCGAGCAGAAGACGACGATCGACCTCGGCCTGCTCGCGCCGGGCGGCTTCGCCGATCCGCACGGCTTCCGCGGCTGGAGCGGCGGCAACAAGCGCAGCTTCACCGTTTCGTCCACCGACGCCACCCCGTCCTACCTGCCCGGGAAGATCGAGCCGGGCCGCTGGTCGCTGCTGCTGGGGATCCCGAACATCCGCCCGGAATCGGTGACGCATTACAGCGCGCGCGTGTGGTTCGGCCGCGCCGACATGCCGTACCGGGAGCCGCAATCGTTCGCGCCGCCGCTGCGTGATGGAGACGGCTGGTATCGCGGCGACCTGCACCTGCACGACGCGCACAGCGACGGCAGCTGTCGCAGCCAGAACGGCGCGAAGGTGCCGTGCCCGGTGTTCCTCACCGCGCAGGCGGCGGTCGCGCGCGGGCTGGACTTCATCGCGATCACCGACCACAACACGACCTCGCACGCGAACGCGATCCGCGAACTGCAACCGTACTTCGACCGCCTGCTGATGGTGCCGGGCCGCGAGATCACCACCTTCAGCGGCCACGCCAACCTGTTCGGCACGGTCGCGCCGCTGGATTTCCGCGTCGCGGAAGGCCGCGACTGGAACGACGTGCTGCGCGACGCGCAACGCCTGGGCGGCGTGGTGTCGATCAACCATCCGATCCGCCCGTCCGGCGAACGCTGCATGGGGTGCGGCTGGACGCCCTCGCCCGCCGCCGATCCCGCGCTGCTGCAGGCGGTGGAGGTGGTGAACGGCGCGGATGCGGACACGCCGTATTCGGGCATTCCGTTCTGGCACGCGCAGCTCGATGCCGGACATCGCCTCACCGCGATCGGCGGCAGCGACAACCACGATGCGGGGCAATCGCTGTCCGGGCACGGTGGTGGCGCGATCGGCCAGCCCACCACCGTCGTGCGCGCGCGTGCGCTGTCGATGCCGGCGATCCTCGACGGCCTGCGCGCCGGCGAGGTGTTCGTCGACGTGCAGGGCAGTCGCGATCGCGCGCTCTCGATGCAGGCGCGCGCCGGCCAGCGCAGCGCGTCGATGGGCGGCGCGATCGTCGTGCGCGAAGGCGAGACCGCGCGCTTCCGGATCGCCACCGGCCACGTGCGCGGCGCGCGCGTGACGCTGTGGCTGGATGGACGCGATGCGACCGCGCTGCTCGCCGACGCCGCCATCGCGAGCGACGCGCACACGCTGGCCTTCGACTGGAAGGGCGACGGCCGCGCGCACTGGCTGCGCGCCGACGTGCGCGGGCCGGACGGAACGCTGTGGCTGATCGGCAACCCGGTCTACATCACCGTCCGCTGAAATCGTCCATGCGCTGCGAAATCGCCCGCATCACTTCGTCGCAGGTGTACGGCTTGTTCACCATCGGCACGCCGCGGTAGCGCTCGGCGATGCCCTCGCTGCCGTAGGCGGAGGCGAAGAAGAACGGCACGCCGCGCGCTTCCAGGCGCTCGCACAGCGGATACACCTGCTCGCCGTGCAGGTTGATGTCGAGGATCGCGCAGTCGATGCGCTCGCGATCGGCCACGCCCATCGCGTCGTCCAGCCGGGCGGCGGTGAAGACCCGGTAGCCTGCTTCGGTGAGCAGGTCGTCCAGGGTCATCGCGACGTACATCTCGTCCTCGGCCAGCAACAGCGTCTTTCCGCTCATCCGCTTCCCGCATCCTTGAGCGGCACCGTGATCGTGCACACCACGCCACTCTCCGGAAACTCCAGCGACACGTCGCCGCCGAGTTCGTAACCCACGCCTTCGGTGATCAGGCGCGAACCGAAACCGCGCGAGGCCGGCGCCATCACCGGCGGGCCGCCGGATTCGGTCCAGACCACGCGCAGCCAGCGCTGGCCGTCGCGATCGAAGGTGTTCCATTCCAGCCGGACCATGCCGTGCTCGCGCGTGAACGCGCCGTACTTGCCGGCGTTGGTCGCCAGCTCGTGCAGCGCCAGGCTCAGCGCGAGGCCGGTCTTCGCGTCCAGGTGCAGGTCGTCGCCGACCAACTGCGCGTGCGAGCCGTCGGCGACCTGGTACGGCGCGAGTTCGGCGCGCGCCAGCTCCGCCAGGCTCACACCGCGCCAGCCTTCCTTCGCCAGCAGGTCGTGCGCGGTGGAGAGCGAACGCAGGCGCGAGACGAACGCCTCGCGGAACTTGCCCATGTCCGCGGTGTGCCGCAGCGTCTGCAACGCGATGGAGTGCACCGTCGCCAGCGTGTTCTTGACGCGATGGTTCAGCTCGCCCACCAGCATCTCGCGCTGCTGCGCGGCGACGCGCCGCTGGGTGACGTCCAGCGCCATCGCGACCGCGTGCGAGGGCCGGCCGCCTTCGTCGTGGATGAGCGAGACGTGCTTGTTGATCCACACCACCTCGCCATCGGAGCGCAGGCCGCGGTGTTCGATCTGGATCGGCTCGCCATCGGCCACCAGTCCGCGGAACTGCGATTGGAATTCCTCGGCATCGTCGGGATGCACGTATTCGAGCAGGCGATGGCCGATGAGTTCCTCCGAGCTGCGGCCCAGGATCTCGCCGTAGCGCGGATTGACCATCTCCAGGCGCCCTTCCAGGTCGGTCTGCGCGACGCCGACCGTGGTCTGCTCGATGATCGCGGCGAGGCGGCGCTCGCTTTCGTCGAGCATGCGCGCGGCGCGCTTGCGTTCGGTGATGTCGCGCGCGATGGTCGAACCGCCCACGACCGCGCCGCTGGAATCGAGCACCGGCGAGCAGCGCAGCGACACCGGCACCGGCGTGCCGTCCTCGCGCAGCCAGGTCATCAGCAGTTCCTCGGCCTTGGTCTGGCGCGAGGACGCTTCCAGCAGCGTGTCCAGGTCCTTCTTCGAATCCGGCGGCAGCAGCACGGTGAGCGACTTGCCGATCGCGCGCGCCGGCGGATAGCCGAACATGCCCTCGGCGCCGGCGTTCCAGCTGGTGATCGTGCCTTCCAGGCTGTGGCCGATGATCGCGTCCTGCGAGGATTCGACGATCGCCGCGAGCCGCGCGCGTTCGTACTCGTGCTGCTGGCGCTCGGTGATGTCGATGAAGGTGAGCACCACGCCGTCGATGACGTTGTCGGTGGTGCGGTACGGGCGCATGCGCAGCAGGTACACGGCATCGTCCACACCGCCCTGCAGCACGCGCTCGACCATCGCCAGCGTGCGCAGCACCTGCTTCACGTCCTGCTTGAGCTGCGGATACGGGATGCGCGCGGTGATCTCGGTGATCGGACGTCCGTGGTCGCCCTCGCGCAGATGGAACAGGTCGCTGATGGCGGGCGTGAAGCCGCTCACGTGCAGTGCCGAGTCGAGGAACAGCGTGGCGATCTGCGTGCTTTCCAGCAGGTTCTGCAGGTCGCTGTTGAGCCGCGCGAGCGTCTCGTTCTTGCTGTTGAGCTCGACGTTGACGGTCTGCAGCTCCTCGTTGATCGACTGCATCTCCTCCTTGGAGGTTTCCAGCTCCTCGTTGGAGGACTGCAGTTCCTCGTTGACGGACTGGTACTCCTCGTTGGCCGACTTCATTTCCTCGTTGGCCGTTTCCAGTTCGTCGATCGCGGTGTGCAGCTGCTCGCGCGTGGTCGCCAGTTCCAGCTCCAGGTCGCGGATGCGCGCGGCCTCGCCGCGCACGCGGCGGCCGTTGGACGCGGGCGATTCGGCGACGGCCTGGACCGGTGCGAGTTCCTTGAAGACCAGGATGCACAGCGACGACGGCGCGCGGCGTTCGGCGTTGCCGTCGTCCAGTTCGTGGATCGGTTCGGCGATCAGGCGCACGGGGATGCGCTCGCCGCCGACGCCGCCGAGCTGGCCTTCCTGCACGACCGTCGCATGGCGGATCAGCGCCTGCTGCACCGCGGTGCGCGCCGGGCCACGCAGGCCCTTGTGCAGCAGCGCGAACAGGTTGAGGCTCGCCGCGCCCGACGACGGCCCGAGATAGCGCCCGGTGTCGCCGGAGAAGCGCAGCACGTCGTGGTTCGCATCGATGACGACGTAGGCCGGCGCATGTTTCTCGAGCACGCGCCGCGCGTTGCGATCGATCGCGTCCTCGACTCCGCCGGTGCGCGCGACGGGCGCGCGCGTGGTCGCTTCCATGCCGGCCAGCCGCTTGGGCGCGGTCATCGGCAGGCTCGCGCGGCCGTCGGCGCGTCGCGAGTACAGGCGATGTTTCTTGTCCAGCACCGAGAACAGCGAGGTGTTGCGTCCCAGGCTTTCCGACGGCCCGAGCATCAGCACGCCACCCGGCCGCAACGCGTAATGGAACGTGCGGATCAGGTGTTCCTGCAGATCCGAGTTCATGTAAATGAGCAGGTTGCGGCAGGAGATCAGGTCCAGCCGCGAGAACGGCGGGTCCTTGATCGCGCTGTGCGGCGAGAACACCACCATTTCGCGGATCGGCTTGACCACGCAGTAATGCTCGCCGTCCTGGATGAACCAGCGCTCCAGGCGCTGCGCCGAGACGCCCGGCAACGGCGCGCGGAAGCGGCCGGCGCGCGCGGCGTTGATCGCGAGGTCGTCGATGTCGGTGGCGAAGATCTGCACCTTCGGCCCGCCGCGGCGCTGCGCGATGGCCTCGGCGAGCGCGATGGCGATCGAATACGCCTCCTCGCCCGTCGCGCACGCCGGGATCCACACGCGCAAGGTGTCGGCGGCGCTCTTGCCGTCGAGCAGCGCGGGAATGGCGAGCGCCTGCAAGGCTTCGAAGGCGTCGGGATCGCGGAAGAACTCGGTCACGCCGATCAGCAGTTCGCGGAACAGGCTGTCCAGTTCGCGCGGCGTCTGCTTGAGGTGCTCGATGTAGGCCGGGACGCTGTCGACCTGCACCACCTGCATGCGCCGCTGGATCCGGCGCACCAGGGTCTTTTCCTTGTACTGGCTGAAGTCGTGGCCGACCTCGGCGCGCAGCAGCGCGCAGATCGCCTGCAGGTGCGCGCTCAGGTCCTGGCGGATGCCGTCGGGGCCCTTCTTGGTGCGCGCGATGGCGAGGTGTTCGCGATAGGCCTTCAATCGCGCCGGCATCTGTTCCACCGGCACGATGTTGTCGACCAGCCCGGTCGCCACGGCGCTGGCGGGCATGCCGCTGATGGCGACGTGGTCCACCGCCGCCTGCGCGAGCGTGAGGCCGCCGCGTTCCTTGATCGCGCTGAGCCCGCGCGCGCCGTCGCTGCCGGCGCCGGACAGGATGATGCACACCGCGTTGTCGCCCTGGTCCTGCGCGAGCGAGGCGAAGAAGGTGTCGATGGGGAAGCGGTACTGCCGCGGCGGCGCGGGCTTGCTCAGCTGCAGCACGCCGCCGCTGATGGTGAGGGTGGAATCGGGCGGGATGATGTAGACGTGGCCGGCTTCGACCTCCATGCCGTCGGCGGCTTCCATCACCACCAGCGCGGTGTAGCGCGAGACCAGTTCCGGCAGCATGCTCGCGTGGTCGGGCGAGAGGTGCGAGACGAGGACGAAGGCCATGTCGTCGGCTTCGTCCAGGTGCTCGAAGAACGCCTTGTACGCCTCCAGCCCGCCGGCGGAGGCGCCGATGCCCACGATCAGCGGCAGCGCCGCCGTGGATGCAGGCGGGTTCGCCCGCTCGTCGCCGGCCGAACCGGGCTCCGGATCCTTCTGCTTCCCGGGGCTTGGTGGCTTCTGGGTCATGGTGTCGGCGAACCTCGGGCGAGGCGGTCAGTATCGGCCACGGGTTTTGACCGGGCAATCAGCCGGCGACGAGGCGTTGCAGTTGCTGCGCGTGCAGGGCGAGGTGATCGGCCTCGGCCATCGCGCGCTCGGCGGCGTCGTGCGCGTCGCGGCGGCGGTGGCCCTCGGCGATGGTCCGCAGCAGGTTTTCGCGTTCCTGCAGCGCGCGCAGGGCGCTCCACAGCGCCTGGTCGGTGCGTGCGCAGTGCGCCTGTTCGAGCGCGTTGAGCGTGTAGGCGTGCCCGGTGTGGCAGCGGAAGCGCGGCGGTCGCGCGCCCTTGAGTTCCCACAACACGCCGCTGCACTCGGGACAGACGATGCGCGAGCGCTTGCCGATGCGATCGAGCGTCTCCATGGGTTCGTGCGCCTCCCCCGTGGTGAGTGTGTGTTCGTGCAGCAAGGCCGCGGGCACCGCAGGGGCCGCGATCACGTCCTGCGCGACCAGCACCGACAGCGCTTCGGCGAGGTCCGCGGCCGGCAGCAGCGCGTCGACGGCGACGTTGTCGCGCGCGCTCGCCGGCATTTCCGGCTCCTCGGCGTCGTCCGGGTCCTGCACCACCGCCAGCCCGCCGCAGGCCTTGATCGCCTGCAGCCCGGCGGTGCCGTCGTCGAGCAGGCCGCTGAGGATCACGCCGATCACGCGCGGGCCTCTCGCGACGGCCGCGGAGCGGAACAGCGGATCGATCGCCGGACGGGTGAAGTTCTCCTTCGGATCGCGGCTCAGCCGCACCGCGCCGTCGATGACGAGCAGGTGCTGGTCGGGCGGTGCGACGAAGATGACTCCGGGTTCGAGCAGCTGCCCGGAACGCGGGAACATCGCCGGCAGCGGTCCGCGCCGGTTCAGCAGGTCGGGAAGCACGCTCGGGTGCGTGCCGATGTGCTGCACGACGAGCAGCGTGGCCGGAAATCGCGGCGACAAGCGCGCCGCCAGTTCCAGCAGCGGCTTGATCGCGCCGGTCGAGCCCCCGATGACGATGAGGTTACGCTGCGCCGTGGCCTGCATCGCGGGCATCCTTCCGGTGGAAGGCAGAGCCTCGACCATGCGGCGTGACGCAGCGGTGGTGGCGGGGTGAGGGGAGTGTTGGCGCAACCGGCGAACGGCGTCGCGTTCGTCACGTCCGCGACGGCGGCATCACTTGTGGCCGCCGCCGGAACTCCAGCCCGAGCGCCCGGACGAACCGCCGCTCCAGTGGCGCGAATCCGAATCCTCGGTGCCGACCGCGATGGTGAGCGCGATGACGAAGATCACGTAGAGGATGTACAGGCCCTTCTTCATCAATCCTCCATCAGCCCGCGCCCGATCCCGCCGGCGCGCCCGCTGACCAGCAGCGGCGCCCAGACCAGCGCGATGCCCAGGAGCACCGCCGGGAACGCCACCGAATCGGTGAGCACGAGCAGCACCATCGTCGCAAGCACGGCGATGGTCCCCAGGCCTTCATCGTCGTCGCCCGCCATCGAACGCGCGACGGATGCCGACGCCTTCGGCATCGACAGCCCGAACGCCTGCGCGACGGTCGTGCCGCTCATCGGCACCGCGTGCGACCACACGACCTCGTTGCCGGATTCCTCGCGCGTGAGCATGTCGGTGTGGCCGGCGAAGTCGGTGACGCGCGAGACGTCGCCGCGACGCACGCGCCAGTTGAACGCGCCGAACACCTGCTCCACGCGCGCGTCGTACGCGTACCTGCGCGTCCAGCCGCGCTTGCGCCAGCGGGCGCTGGCGTCGTTGGACACCTCCGGCCACGCATCGCAGACGGTGACGCGCTGCCAGCCTTCCTGCGTTTCCACCAGCCACAGGTAGCCGCGCGAGGCATTGAACAGCAGGTACTCGGTCCACTCCGGCTCGGAGGCGTCATCGGGCACCGCGCAGCGCATGATGCCGATGACCTCGTACTGCGTGCCGCCGAGCGTCCCGCGCGCGCCCAGCGGCACGGTGCTCCTGAAGCGCGCCGCGCGGCGGTTCGCCTCGATGATCTCCGCACGCTCGCCGCTGCAATCCAGCAGCGAGCCGCACGACGGGCACACGACCTGCGTGGCCATGGCGACGGCGATGCTGACCGTGCCGGCGCAGTTCGGGCAATCCAGCGGCAACATCTGGCCGCGATAACGGCCCGCGCCCCCCTCGACGTCTTCCTTCGCCCGCAGCGTCCCCGCGTCGAACTGCACCGCGCCGGAGGTGCCGGTGTAGACCGCGGGCGCCGCATCGGAATAGTCGACCGTGACGAACTCCGCGCCGCGTCGCGCGTCGGTCACGCGCGCATCCCAGCCGTCGCCCGCCTGCACCGGCAACTCGCCCTCGCCGCCGACGCAGCGGCACCTGCGTATGTCGGACACGGTGTACAGCGTGCCGCCCACCTTCAGCGGGCCTCCGGCGCGCAGGTCGTCGAAGGACGGCAGCAGCGAAGTGTCGGCGCCCTCGTGGCGACGCGTGACGGCGTACTGCGCGTCGGCATCGGACAGCCAGCCGAACCGGCCGTCGTCGAACACGATGTACCACTCGTTCCATGCACCCGCGTCGTATTGCAGGCGCAGGCGGCCGAGCACCCGGAACCCCTGCTGGCCCACGCGCCCGCGCGTGCCCAGCTGCACGACCGAGCCGTCCTCGACCAGGTCGGCCATGTGGCCGATGCGGCGCGCGGCCTCGCCGTCGCGCGTGAGCGTGCTGCGGCAGGCGGCGCAGACCACCATCACCGCACCCGCCGATTCCAACCGCACCGACGCCCCGCACTGGGGGCACAGGAACTGCCGCACGTCAGCCGGCCATGTCGCGCAGAATCTGCGCCTTGGCGGCGTCGTAATCCTGCGCGGTGATCAGCTCGAGTTCGAGCATGCGCTTGAGCTGCTGCAGTTTCGCGACGGGATCCGTCGCAGCCGGCGTCGCAGCCGGCGCAGCCGATGCACCCGTGGCCTGCGGCGACAACGCCTGCGTCATCGTCTGCCCGAGTGCGGCGCCCGCGGCCAGTCCGGCACCGATGCCGGCGATGCCGCCTTCGTTCTTCGCCGCCAGCGGAATGGAGGTCGCGGCCTGGTAGCGCGTGAACTTGTCCAGGTCGCCGGACATCCCGACCGCGATGCGCGTGTCGAGCGCCTTCTGCAATTCCTCCGGCAGCGAGACGCTTTCCACCGCGAACGCCTCCAGTGCCACGCCGTAGCGCTGGAACACCGGCTCCAGGCGTTCCTGGATGCGCTGCGACATCGCGGCCTGGTTCGCGGCCAGGTCGATGAACGCGACGCCGCCGTTGCCGAACGCATCGGCCATCGTCGCCACCACCAGGTTGCGCAGCTGCGCTTCCAGGTCGTCGACGGTGTAGATCGCGCGCGTGCCGGCGATCTCGCGGTAGAACTTCTCGACGTCGGCGACCTTGTAGCTGTACACGCCGTTCGCGCGCACGCGCACCATGCCGAACTCGCTGTCGCGGATCGTCACCGGCTGCGCGGTGCCCCAGCGGCGCCCGAGTTGCAGGCGCGTGGAGAAGAACACCACGTCCGACTTGAACGGCGATTCGAAGCCCTTGTCCCAGTGCTGCAGCGCGGTCAGGACCGGCAGCGTGCGCGTGGTGAGCTTGTACATGCCCGGGCCGAACACGTCGGCGATGCGGCCCTCGTTGACGAACAGCGCCACCTGCGAATCGCGCACGGTGAGGCTGCCGCCGTACTGGATTTCCTGGTCCTGCATCGGGAAGCGCCAGGCGAGCACGCCGTCGCCCTCCTCCATCCACTGCAGAATGTCGACGAACTGTTTGCGGATGAAGGAGCCCAGGCTCATCGTTCGATTTCCTTGTCGGCGAACTGCGTGGTCGGGAGGTTCGGGCGATGCCGCGCGAAGGCGGTCAGGTCAGGCAGGCGGCGTTGATCACGCCCACGCCGAGCGACACGGCGCCCATCAGGCCGCCCATCGCGGTGTTTCCTTCATGGATCGCGCGGTTCATGCCACGCAGCAGCCGCGCGAGCACGGCGTAGGCGATCACCTGCACCGCCATCGCGGCGAGCGACCAGCCCAGGAACGCCTGCCACGTCGCATGCAGGGCGATGGCGAACGCCAGCGTGCATGCGAAGCCCAGCACCGCGCCGCCCAGCGACAGCGCCGCGGCGACGTTGCCTTCGTGGATCAGCACCCATTCGTCGAAGCGCGTCACGCGCGTGTACAGCGCGACGAACGCGGCGAGCATCAGCAATGCGGAACACAGGTAGGCCAGGTACGGCAGCGCGACGTTCGACACGGGCATCCTTCCCCCAGGAGTGGCGGCGAGTATAGCCAGTTGGCTGGCGTGTGCACGCTCGCTAGAGTAGGCGCCCCGGGCACGGGATCGCGCACGGGGTCGCGCGGGTCGCCGCCCGCCACCATCCGTGCCACGCATGCGCGATCGCGCCCTCATCCTGTCGGTCCTGATCGTCGCCTCGTGCGGCCTGGGCTACGAACTCATCAGCAGCGCCCTGGCGAGCTACCTGCTGGGCGATTCGATCCTGCAGTTCTCCTCGGTCATCGGCTGCTACCTGTTCGCGATGGGCGTCGGTTCGTGGCTCTCGCGCTACGTCGACGATGGCGACGTGCTCGACCGCTTCGTCGACTTGGAAATGCTGATCGGCCTGCTCGGTGGGGTGTCGGCGGCGGTGCTGTTCGTGGTGTTCGCGTGGCTGGCCACGCCGTTCCGCACCGCGCTGTACGTCATGGTGTTCGCCATCGGCCTGATGGTGGGCATGGAAATCCCGCTGGTCATGCGCATCTTCAACCAGCGCCGCGCGGAGTTCCGTGAACTGGTGAGCCGCGTGCTCGCGTTCGACTACCTGGGCGCGCTGGTCGTCTCGCTGGTGTTCCCGCTGCTGCTGGCGCCGCACCTGGGGCTGCTGCGCACGGCGTTCCTGTTCGGGATGTTCAACACCGGCGTGGCACTGTGGACCGCGATCGCGTTCCGGAAGGAACTCACCGCGCCGCGCCTGAAGCTGTTCCGCGGCGCACTGGTGATGGGCGTGCTCGTCGCGGGACTGGCCTTCGCCGGCCGCATGACCGCCTGGGCCGAGCGCGGCATCTACGGCGACGAGATCGTGCATGCCGAAAGCTCGCCGTTCCAGCGACTGGTCGTCACGCGCTGGCAGGACGACCTGCGCCTGTACATCAACGGCAACCTGCAGTTCTCCTCTCGCGACGAACACCGCTACCACGAGGCGCTGGTGCATCCGGGCCTGCAGGCGCTGCCGGGCGCGCGACGCGTGCTGGTGCTCGGCGGCGGCGATGGCCTGGCGGTGCGCGAGGTGCTCAAGTCGCGCAACGTCGAACGCGTTACCCTGGTCGACCTCGACCCGGCGATGACGCGCATGTTCTCGCGCTCGCCCGAACTGGTCGCGCTGAACCGGGGTTCGCTGCGCGACCCGCGCGTGCACGTGGTGAACGAGGACGCCGGGCGCTGGCTCGAAACCAGTCGCGAGGCGTTCGACTTCATCGTCGTCGATTTCCCCGATCCCTCCAGCTTCGGCATCGGCCGGCTGTATTCGGTGCCGATGTTCCGGCTGATCGCGCGGCACCTGGCCCACAACGGCTACGTCGTGGTGCAGTCGACCTCGCCGTACTACGCGCCGCGTTCGTTCTGGAGCATCGAGGCGACGCTGCGCGAAGCCGGGTTGCACACCTGGCCCTACCACTGCGACGTGCCGTCCTTCGGCGACTGGGGCTTCGTGCTGGCCGGGCACCGCGCCGATTACGCGCCGCCGGCGCTGTCGGTGCCCACGCGCTACCTGACCGCCGACACGATGCGCGACCTGTTCGTATTCCCGAAGGACATGCCGCGCCTGGCGATGCCGCCGAACCGGCTCGACGAGCAGTCGCTGGTGCGCTACTTCGACGAGGACTGGCGCCGGGTGATCCGCTGATGCGGCGTCGCACGTTCCTGGTGGGCGCGGGCCTCGCGGGGGCGGCGGCGGTGGGCACGGCGCGGCTTCGCGGCGAGGATCGCGTGGTTCCGGAGATCCATTTCCCGGGAATGCGCGAAGGCCACGCGCTGCGCGATTCGCCGGGGGCGTTCGCGGCATCGCACGGCGGGCTGCGCAGCGGCGTGGCGATCCTCGGCTCCGGCGTGGCCGGGATGGCCTGCGCGTGGGCGCTGGCCCGCGCCGGCCGACGCGATTTCGTGCTGTTGCAGGGCCCGGAGTACGGCGGCAACGCAGCCTCCGACGACCTGGGCCACGCCGGGGACGACGTGCTCGCCTGCCCGCTTGGTGCGCATTACCTGCCGCTGCCGTCGTCGGAATCGGCGCACGTCCGCACGCTGCTGGCCGACGTGGGACTGCTGCAACCGGGCGGGCGCGACGACGCACCGCGCTACGACGAAGCGGCTTTGTCGCACGCGCCGCACGAGCGCCTGCTGCGCGATGGGCGATGGGAAGACGACCTGCTGCCCGTGCACGGCATCGACGCCGACGAACGCGTCCAGCGGCAGCGCTTCTTCGCGACCGTCGACGACCTGCGCGTGCGACGCGGGCGCGATGGGCGGCGGCTGTTCGCGATTCCGGCGACGCTGTCCTCGACGGATGCCGAATGGCGCGCACTCGATCGCGAGACGTTCGCGCGATGGCTCGACCGCCACGGCTACACCGCGCCGGGCCTGCGCTGGTACCTGGACCACTGCTGCCGCGACGACTACGGCGCGGGCACCGCCGCCGTTTCCGCGTGGGCCGGGCTGCACTATTTCGCCAGCCGCGACGGCCACGCAGCGAACGCCTCCGACGACACGGTGCTGACCTGGCCCGGCGGATTGTCGGAGCTGATCGCGCGCATGCGCGCGGCGATCACGCGCCGCGTCGGCCACCAGCGCTGGCTGCGCGCCGGCTTCGCCGCACGCGTGCACGATCGCGCGAACGACGTGGACGTGACCTGTCTCCGTCGCGACCACGGCGAACTGGTGCCGTTCACGATCCACGCCGATCGCGTCGTCTGCGCGATGCCTTTGCACGTGCTTGCGCGCGTATGGCCCGGCCTGCGCGATCGCGGTTACGACGCGGCGGTGCATGCGAGTCCGCACGCGGCGTGGCTGGTGTCGAATTTCCTGGTGCAGGGCTGGCCCACCGAGCGGCCGGGCGCGCCGCTCGCCTGGGACAACGTGGTGCATCGCGGACGCGGCCTGGGCTACGTGGTGTCCACGCACCAGTTGCTGCGCGTCGCGCCGACCGCGCGTTCGGTGTTCACGGCCTACCAGGCACTCGATCGCAAGACGCCGTCGCAGGCGCGTGCGTGGCTGCTGCGCGCGACCGCCGGGGAACTTCGCGACCAGGCCGCGTGCGATCTCGTACCGGCGTACGGCGATGAACTCTGGCAGCGCACACGCCGTCTCTCGATCACCGTGCGCGGGCATGCGATGGCGATCCCGGCGCCCGGGTTCCTGCACAACGCGGGACTGGCGGCGCTGCGCGAACTGGATGGCCCGGTGCGCGTGGCGCATTCGGATCTCTCCGGCTACTCGATCTTCGAGGAAGCGGCGTGGTGGGGCGTGCGGGCGGGCGAAGCCCTGGCCTGAGTACAGCGGGCTTCTGTAGCCCGGGCAAGCGAAGTGCACCCGGGGACGCGGCCGCCTCTCCAATCCGGGTGCGCTTCGCTTACCCGGGCCGCAAGGGCGCGAGCGCACGACGCTTCTTTCCAAGCATCGCCTCACCATGACGCGCAAGCTGCGCGACGCCACCGATGCGGCGATCGTGCTGCTCGGCCACCCGCCGCGACACAGCACTACCACGTGCGGCGACGATCCGCAGCGCGGTGCGCCGTCGCGAACGCGCGCAGTCGCCGCGCGAGGTCCCGCGCAACCCGAGCGGCTGGCGCACCGGCCAGAACATCGCCGCACCATCGTCGCGAGCGAGGCGATCGCCGCGCGGTTGTCGACGGACCGCTACGGCTTCGACCTGCACCGCATCGAAGTGCGGTGCATCGCCTGCGCCGCAAGGTGCTCCGGCTCACCGGCGGCGAGTTGCCGCTGGATGCGGTGCGTGGATCGGGTTACGTGTTCACGCCGTAGGCGGCGGGGCCGCGCTATTGCCGCTCATCGATCGCCGCATCGATCGCCGCATCAATCTGCGCGATTCGGCAGCGCGTAGGCGATGACGAAATCGCCCGGCGGCGTTTCCATGAAGTGGTGGCCTGCGGCGACGATCACCAGGTATTCGCGGCCGTCGATGGCGTACACCATCGGCGTCGCCTGTCCGCCGGCCGGCAGCACGTCGTGCCAGAGTTCCTCGCCGGTGTCGATGTCGATCGCACGGATCAGGTTGTCGGTGGCGGCCGCGATGAACACCAGTCCGCTGGCGGTGATCACCGCGCCGCCGTTGTTCGGCGTGCCGATGTCCAGCGGCAATCCCGAGCTGATGCCGAACGGCCCGTTGCCGCGCGCGCTTCCGAACGGGCGATCCCACAAGGTCTGTCCGCTCGCCAGATCGATCGCGCGGATGCCGCCGTACGGCGGTTCCTTGCACAGCAGTTTGGTGAAATCCAGCCGCCAGCCGGCGTTGACGTCGATCGCGTACGGCGTGCCCGCCTGCGGATCGCCCGCGCCTTCCGCGCCGCCCATTTCGCCGCGCACGTCCTCGCGCGGCGCCCAGCCGCGCCGGTCGGCTTCGGCGCGCGGCACGAGGCGGTTGTAGTTCGGCATGTCGTTGTAGTTGGCGACGATGATCCCGCGACGCGGATCGATCGCGATGCCGCCCCAGTCCGAGCCGCCGTTGTAGCCGGGGTACTGGATCCAGTGGCGGTCGGATTCCGGCGGCGTGTAGAAGCCCTTGTAGCTGGCCTCCTTGAAACGGATGCGGCAGTACAGCTGGTCGATCGGCGTCATGCCCCACATGTCGCGTTCGGTGAGGTCGGCCTTGCGCAGCGTGTGGTAGCGCGAGAACGGCTGCGTCGGCGAGCGCCGCTGCGGTTCCACTCCGCCGCCGGGCACCTTCATTTCCTCCACCGGCACCAGCGGCCGGCCGGTGCGTCGATCGAGCACGTACAGGTCGCCCTGCTTGCTCGGCAGCACGACGGCCGGCACGCGTCCGTTCGCGGTGGGGAAATCGACCAGCGTGCCCTGCGAGCCGAGGTCGTAATCCCACACGTCGACGTGCGTCGTCTGGAAATTCCAGCGCGGCTTGCCGGTGGCGACGTCGAGCGCGACCAGCGAGGTCGCGTAATGGTCTTCGATCGGGCGACGCAATCCGCTCCAGTAATCCGCGGCGGAATTGCCCATCGGCAGGTACACCAGGCCCAGCGCTTCGTCGCCCGTCGCCGTCGTCCACATGTTCGGCGTGCCGCGCGAGTATTCCTCGCCCGGCGGCGGCAGGCCCGTGCGATCGGGACGCATCATGTCCCACGCCCAGCGCAGCTGGCCGGTGATCGCATCGAAGCCCTGGATCACGCCCGACGGCGCCCACCGGCGTTGTCCGTCGAGCACCTGGTGGCCGGTGACGATCACGCCGCGCACGATGGTCGGCGCGGAATTCACCGACACATAGCCCGGCGGCGTTTCGCCCATGCCGCGCTTGATGTCGATCTGGCCGTTGTCGCCGAAGCTCGCGCACGGCTTGCCGGTGCGCGCATCCAGCGCGATCAGCCGGCCGTCGAGCGTCGGGCCGATGATGCGCGTGGGGCATTCGCCCGCGCCCTTCGCTTCGAAATACGTCACGCCACGGCACGCGGCGGTGTACGGGATGTCGCTGTCCTTGACGCCCGGATCGAAACGCCAGCGCACCGCGCCGGTGCGCGCATCCAGCGCCATCAACCGGCTGCGCGCGGTGCACAGGTAGAGCGTGTCGCCGACCTTCAGCGGCGTGGTCTCGGCGCCCCAGCGATGATCGGGACGATCGCCGGTGCGCGCCGTCCACGCGCGTTCGAGGCGATCGACGTTCCTGCGGTCGATCTGCACCAGCGGCGTGTAGCGCAACGCATCGTAGCCGCGACCGTAGGCGACCCAGTCGGCGTCGGCCTGCGGCGTGATCGATGCCGACGCGGCGGCCGTGGCCACCGGCGGCGCGCGATCCGCCTCCGTCACGCCATGCGGCACGAAGGCCAGTGCGAACGCGACCACGAACGCCGCCACCAGCACGCCCGCGATGCCGTACGACCACCGGCGCCGCATGCCCGGCAACCACGGCTGCACGAGCGCGACGAGAATGCCGAGCGCGAGCATCAATCCGAGTCGCGGCACCCAGCGCCAGTAATCCGCGCCGCTTTCCCACCACGTCCAGAAGAACGTGCCGGCCAGCACCAGCCAGAAGCACCATGCACCCGCCGCGCGCCCGCGCCACAGCAGCACCGCCGAGGCCAGCAGCAGCACGCCGGCGATGAGGTAGTACGGCGATCCGCCCAGCGACAGCAGCCATGCGCCGCCGGCCACGAAGATCGCGCCGAGCAGCGCGATCGCCACCGCCAGCAGCTTCAGGGCGACGTGTCGCCACGTATCGCGCGTTTGAGGCAACGCCGTGGACCCCCGCGTGCATTCGTCGAATGCGGGCGAGTCTAGGCAGCATCAGGTCGGCTTGCGGTGAAGCCCGTTAACGAAGGTGTGCGATTCGTGTGCGCATGGCGTTCGCATGCGCGGCGACGCATGGCGTCGCTACGCGTCGGCCTGCGGTTCGCCCGCGGCGAGCCACGCGTCGTGCACGCGATCGGCGACCTGCGGCCAGCTCAGTCCGGTGGTCACCGCGTACAGGTGCCACAGGCTTTCCGCGCGCGAGCGCACGGCATCCCACGTGGTGTTGCCATGCACCTCGCGAATGCCCTGCCCCACGGACCGGATCAATATCTCGTAGGAAGCCAGTGCGGCTTCGGAAGCGTCTTTGCTCATGCAGCGAACGTCCAGCGCGAAGGACCGTAAACGCATGCCCGTCCGCGAAAAAGAAGACAGCGCCCGCGCCTGCATCAGGCGCGTGCATCGAGTCGGATGTGAGCCCATCCCCCGTCCCACTGTTTTTCAATAAAACACAGCAGGCCGCCCGATGCAAACGTTAAGGCGCGTTTTCCCCGTGTTTTCAGGCCTCCAGCGCATGTTCGCGCGATGCGCGTGCGCGTATCTGCGCGAAACGACATTGCCGATCACGCCTGCCGCCCGGCGCGAGCGGTCCGCCGCCGATCATCGAAAGCAGCGACGAAACGGCCCTTTCCAGCGCTCGTCGCGCCCGCATCTCACGCGAATCCCGCACGCTCGCGCAGGGCATCGCGATGACGACGGCTGCACGGCAGCACCGTGCCATCGGCCAGGTGCACGCGTGCATCGCCGGTATCGAGCGGTTCGATCGACGCGACCTGCGCAAGGTTCACCATGTAGCTGCGATGGATCCGCGCGAAACGCGATGGGTCCAGGCGTTCCTCGATCGCCGCCATCGTGCAGCGCAGCGGATAGTCGTGTCCGCGCACGCGCAGGTTCACGTAGTTGCCGGCGGCCTGCAGCCATTCGACGTCGCTGGCGGCGACGAGGAATTCGCGGCCGAGCTTGCGCACGAGGAAGCGTTCGGGACGTTCGACCGGCTCCACCGGCGGACCTTCGTCCGGCTCGCCCAGCAGGCTCGCCTCGCCCTGCAGGCGACGGCGCATGAAGCGGTAGCCTTCGATCAGCACCACCGTGCCGGCGTAGGTGCGCACGTCCTTCAGGTATTCGTAGACGAACTGGCGCCCCCACGGCCCGAAGTCGTACTCCACGCCATGCGCGGCGTACACGACCTCGCGGATCGCGATCATGCCCAGCACGTGCACGGCGCTGAAGGCGATGCTCGCCAGCACGTGCAACGGCAGCGTGCGGCGCCAGGTGTCCCAGTGCAGGGGCGCGCGGCGGGTGAACCACGCCACCGCCGGCACCAGCGCGAGCAGCAGCGCGCCGCTCGACCATTCCCAGCTGACCGGCTCCCACGCGGCGAACGGCAGGCCGGCGCGGCGGATGTCCATCAGCACGGTCACGCTGTTGACGGCGGCGTTGACCAGGGTGAGGACCACCCAGAAGCCGACCTCGAACGTGCGACGCCACGCGTGCGAGGCGAACGGGGCGGGGGTCGGGACCGGAGCGGAAGGCGCATTCATGCGGCGGAATTGTAGGCACAGCGCGGTCCGGGCCGTCCCGGGTCGTCCCTGCGTGCCCGCGATTCGTCCCCGCGACCCGCCGGTTCGTCACCTCGCGGTGGAAGCGGCCCCGCCACGCGCGAACAGTGGCGGCCACGCCTTCCATGGAGCATGCCGCCGTGAGCCGCCGCTATTTCCTCGACTGGGTCCGCATCGGCGCCTTCGCGCTGCTGGTGCTTTACCACGTGGGCATGTACTACGTGAGCTGGGACTGGCACGTCAAAAGCCCGTTCGCGAGCACGGCGCTGGAGCCGTTCATGCTGCTCAGCTCGCCCTGGAGGCTGTCGCTGCTGTTCTTCATCTCGGGCGTGGCGACGGCCTTCCTGATCGGCAAGGTACCGCGGGGGTTCCTGCGCGGGCGGTCGTGGCGGCTGCTGGTGCCGCTGGTGTTCGGCATGCTGGTGATCGTGCCGCCGCAGTCGTATTACGAAGTGGTCGAGAAGCTGCCGGGCGGTTACCACGACGGCTACCTGGCGTTCTGGGCGCGCTATCTCGCGGCCGATCCCGGTTTCTGTCGCGACGGCGACTGCCTCGTCGTGCCGACCTGGAACCACCTGTGGTTCGTCGTGTACCTGTGGACGTACACGGTGGTGCTGTGCCTGCTGCGCTGGTTCGCGCCGGGCGTGCTGGCGCGCACGTGCGAACGGCTCGCGGGCATGTTCGGACACGGCATCGGCCTGCTGCTGTGGCCGGCGCTGCTGCTCATCGTGCTGCGGATGGCGCTGGTCGGCCGGTTCGAATCGACCCACGCGCTGGTCGACGACTGGTACAACCACGCGCAGTACCTGCCGCAGTTCCTGCTCGGCTATGCGGTGGCGAAGTCGCAGCCGGTGTGGGACCGCTTCGCCGCGCTGCGCTGGCATGCCGCCGCGCTCGCGCTGGCCGCGTATGCCTTCATCGTGTGGTACTTCGGTGTGTACAGCGGCGACACGGTTCCGCCGGATGGGCTGCGCCACGTGCAGCGCGCGGCGTGGGGCACGTTCCAGTGGACCGCGATCGTGGCGATCGTCGGCTTCGCCGCACGCTGGTCGCCCGGCGACAGCGCGGCGCGGCGTTACCTCACGCAGGCGGTCTTCCCGGTCTACATCCTCCACCAGACGATCATCGTCGTGTTCGCGCACAACCTGCAGCCGTTCGGCATGCGTCCGATCGTCGAAGGGCCGCTGCTGGTGATCGCGACGCTGGCGCTGAGCTTCGCGGGTTTCGAACTCGTGCGCCGCGTGGATTGGCTGCGTCCATTGCTGGGGCTCGCGCGACGAGAGCGGCGTCCGATGGCGGATGCGGTGGCGGATGCGACGTGAGTGATTGCTTTTGTAGCCCGGACAAGGCGAGGGGGAACGTTGCCTGGGCCTCCGCCTTGGTGCGGCTTCTACGGAAGGTGGACCAAACGCCTTCGCCCGCCACTTCACCCCAACCCTCCCCGGCATTCGCAGGAGAGGGAACAAACAGCGCGGAACACCCGCCTCTCCCGGCTTCATTTCCCCCTAACACCCCGAAGCGCCTAGTACCCCCCGTGCCGCACGAGGACGCGAGTCATGGAAGCACGGCCACCCGTCTGCCGGTGCGCGAGCCGCCTCCGGCGCGCCCACCATGGAGCAGTCCTCCTCTTCGTCGCACTCGCGGTCACCGCATGCGCGAGCACGCGTTCGCCCTCGTTCGAACGCGCCGACGACGCGCATGCGCTGGAGCGGCCGGGGCGCATCCTGGTGTACGACTTCGCCGGGACGCGCGGCGACCTGCCGCCCGATGCGATGGTCACCGGCTATTTCGAATCCGACGAAGCGCCGCAGACGCCAGCCGATGTCGAGACCGGGCGACAACTGGGACGCGAGGTCGCGCAGCAGGTCGTCGCGCGGCTGCGTGAAGCGGGCATCGATGCGTATCCGGTCGGTGCGGGCCCGGTGCCGAAACTCGGCGATGTGATCCTGCGCGGCGAGTTCGTATCCGTGCGTCCCGGCAGCCGCTCGATGCGCGTGCTGGTGGGCTTCGGCGCGGGGCGCGGCGAGATGAGCACGCTGGTGGAAGCGTTCCAGGTCACCGCGACCGGGCCGCGCGCACTGGCGGCGGCGCAGATGAGCACCGCGGGCGGTCGCCTGCCCGGCGTGCTGGTGCCGCTCGGCGCGGCCGGCGCGGCGGGCTCGATCGCGACAAGCGCCGCGGTGTCGGGCACGTCCAACGTCATGCAGGAGCGCGGACCCGAATCGCTTCGCGGCGCCGCGCAGCGCACGGCGGCGGGCATCGCCGATTCGATCGTCGGCATCTACCGCGAGCACGGCTGGCTGTAGTCCGATGACCTGCAACGCGATCGAGCGAACGACGCGCCTTCAGCGGATCGTGTTCTTGTAGATCCGGCCGTCCTTGACGATCACGCGGAAGTTCTCCTTCGGCCGCGTGATGAGCGCGATGTCCGACAGCGGATCGCCTTCCACCAGCAGCAGGTCGGCCAGCGCACCGGTTTCCACCACGCCGAGCCGGCCCGGATACGGATTGCGCTTGCCCGACAGCGCGAGCAGCTCCGCGTTGGTGCTGGTGGCCATCGTGAGCGCTTCGGCGGGCGTGTACCACTTCGTCAGGCTCGCGAGCAGGCTGCCCTGCTGGCGCGCGAGCGCGGCGGAGAACAGCACGTCCGTGCCGAACGCGGTCTTGAGCTTGTACTTCTTCGCCAGCTGGTACGCGCGATCGGTGCCTGCGAGCACTTCGCGGCCTTTCGCGTATTCCTCCGAATCGGGCGGGAACGCGCGGAGCAGTTCGTCCGGCAGGGGCTGGATGCTCAGCCAGACGTTGCGGTTGGCCAGCAGCTGCGCAGTGGGCTCGTCCATCAGGTTGGCGTGTTCGATGCACTGCACGCCCGCCTCCACCGCCGTCCGGATGGCTTCGGGCATGTAGGCATGCGCGGTGACGTAGGTGCCCCAGTTGCCCGCGCTGCTCACCGCCGCGCGCAGCTCTTCCGGCGTGAAGGTCACCACGTCCAGCGGGCTGTGCGGCGAAGAGACGCCGCCGCCGGCGGTCATCTTGATCTGCGAGGCGCCAAGCATGAGCTGCTCGCGCACGCGCAGGCGCACTTCGTCCGGCGTATCGGCGATGGCCGAGTCGCCCATGATCTCGGTGCGCGACTCGGACCGTCCCAGCACGCGCGGCAATTCGACGGGGCTGCGGAAATCGCCATGGCCGCCGGTGACGCTGATGATCGCGCCGGAGGGATAGATGCGCGGGCCGGCCTGCCAGCCTTCGTCGATCGCGCGCTTGAGGCCGAACGACGCGCCGCCCACGTCGCGCACCGTGGTGAAGCCGCGCTGCAGCGTGTCGGAGGCTTCCGCGCCGGCCATCAGGTTGAGATAGCCCGTGCTGGAATTCATCGCCACCGCGATCGTCGGCCGCACCGCCAGCGCGTGCCAGTGCACGTCGATCAGGCCGGGCATCAGCGTGCGTCCCGCGCCGTCGATGACGGTCATGCCCTGCTCCGCCGCGGGCATGTCGATGCTGCCGATCTCCGCGATGCGGTTGCCGCGCACGAGCACGTCGGTGGCGGCGCCCAGCGTCGGATCGACGCCGTTGAACACGCGCACGTTGCGGAACAGGATGCTGGTCTGCGCGGGTGCAGGCGCAGGTGCGCTCGCGGTCGCCGGTGCGGGCGGTGCGTCGCGCGTGTCGGGTGCGGGCACATCCGGCGACTTTCCGGAACACGCGGCCACGCAGAACGCGGCAGCCACCACGACCATCCTCAGCGTATCCATTCGCGTGGTCCCGGAGTGAGCTCCGGTCCGCTGTACGCTCGCAGGTGTTATGCGACCGTGACGATCCACGCGACTTGAGCGCTCCCTCGCGGCATCGCGGAACGCACGGACGAACCCGTCGTCATGCGGATTTCACCGACGCGTCACACCCCCGGGCGTACGCCCTCCTGACCGGAGTTCCACGCGTCTGGAGGGTTCGCTCATGGACACCCTGTTTCGGGCAGCGGCACTGTGCTTCGCGCTCCTTCTCGTCCCCGCCTTCGACGCGTCGGCGCAGGCCGTCGGCAGTTCGGAAGTCGGTACCGCGCGTTCGGTCGAATGGGGCAAGGTGCGCCGCGTGCTGGCGGTGGCCATCCAGAACGACTCGCGCAACGTCGGCACCGCGACCGGCGCGGCGCTCGGCGGCATCGCCGGCAGCACCATCGGCGGCGGACGTCGCGCGAACACCGCGGGCGCGGTGGCCGGCGCCGTCGCCGGCGGCGCGATCGGCAACCGCATGACGCGCGGGGCGCAGCCGGGCATCGAGATCACCGTCGAACTCGAATCCGGGCGCACCATCGCCGTGACCCAGCAGGGCAACGTCAACGACTTCCGCGTCGGCGACCGCGTGCAGGTCGCCTCCGACGGCACGACCACGCGCGTGACCCGTTGACGCACGACCCGCGCCGGACCGACGTGCGATGAAGATCAGCGCCGGCGCCATCGCGGGCTGGATCACCGTCGTCGCGCTGCTGATGGCGCCGGAGCTGCGATCGCCGGCGCTGCAGACGGCGTTGTTCGCGTGGCTGGTGATCGTGGTGCTGTGGAGCGCCTTCGACGCCGTGCAGGAAGCCGAGGCGCTGGCGCGCGAACTGCGCGAACCGTTCGGCACGCTGGTGCTCACGCTGTCGGTGTCGGCGATCGAAGTGGTGCTGATCTGCGCGGCGATGTTCGTCGACGAGGAAGTCTCCACGCTCGCGCGCGACGCGATGTTCTCGGTGTTGATGATCGTGCTCAACGGCGTGGTCGGCGTCGGCCTGCTGATGGGCGGCTACCGTTACCACGAGCAGCTGTTCAATCTTCAGGGCGCGACGGCGTACCTGTCGGTCGTCATCCCGTTGTCGACCATCGCGCTGGTGCTGCCCAGCTTCACCACGTCCACGCCGGACGGCACGCTGACGATGCTGCAATCGGTGTGCTTCTCGATCATGACGCTGCTGCTGTACGGGCTGTTCCTGTCGCTGCAGGTGGGCCGGCACCAGGCGTACTTCGCCGAGGCGAGCAACGCGCCGACGCTCACGCCCACCGTCACGCCCACGCCTGCCGAAGATGCGACGCCGCCACGCGAAGGCCGGCCCCGGCGCCTTGCGATGCACACCGCCGGTTTGCTGGCGTGCATGGTGCCGATCTCGCTGCTGGCCACGCCGCTGGCGGACCTGCTCGATCGCGGGCTCGCGCATTTCGGCATTCCGAATGCGGTCGGCGGCGTGGTGATCGCGCTGCTCGTGTTCGCGCCCGAAGGCATGTCCACGCTGATCGCGGTCGGCGCGAACCAGCTGACCAAGGCGATCAACGTCAGCCTTGGTGCGGCGACGTCGACGCTGGGCATCTCGGTACCGGTGACGTTGTTCATCGGCCTGGCGCGCGGCCAGCCGGTGCTGCTCGGGCTGCCGCCGGTAAGCATCGCGCTGCTGGCGGCCACGCTCCTGCTGACCACGCTCACCTTCCTCAGTGCGCGCACGACGATGCTGGTGGGCGCGGTGCATCTGTCGCTGTTCGTGGCGTTCCTGGTGCTGGCGTTCAATCCTTGAGGTCGCAGCGGTTTGTGTCGCCTTGCGTGCCGGCTCCTGTAGGGCGGGTAAGCGCAGCGCACCCGGGGAGACGCTGCCGGAATCCCGCCCCGGGTGCGGCTGCGCCTTACCCGGGCTACAAGGGCTGTCGCTGTTCGTGGCGTTCTTGGTGCTGGCGTTCAATCCTTGAGGTCGCAGCGGTTTGTGTCGCCTTGCGTGCCGGCTCCTGTAGCCCGGGTAAGCGCAGCGCACCCGGGGAGACGCTGCCGGAATCCCCCCGGGTGCGGCTGCGCCTTACCCGGGCTACAAGGGCTGTCGCTGTTCGTGGCGTTTCTGGTGCTGGCGTTCGATCCTTGAGGCCGCAGCGGTTTGTGGCGCCTTGCGTGCCGGCTGCTGTAGCCCGGGTAAGCGAAGCGCACCCGGGGAGACGCTGCCGGAAGCCCCCCGGGTGCGGCTGCGCCTTACCCGGGCTACAAAGGCTGTGAGGTGAGGGGAAACAGACGCCTTCGCGCGCCACTTCACCCTCCCCAACCCTCCCTGCATCCGCAACCGCTGCCCGCTACTGAAACGCAAGCGCAAGCACCCGCAACGCGTCGCGCGTTCGGCGGTCGCTGAGGTTGCTGTACAACATCACCTCCTGCGAGCGGATCGCCGGCAGCGACAGCATGCCGCCGACGTCGACCGTATCCGGCGGCGCAGCGCGTCGCGCGAGGACCGCGACCGCAAGGCCCGCGACCGCGGCGGCGCCCAGGATCGCCGCGCCCTTGCCGACGAAGACTTCGCGCCATTCGATGCCCGCCCGGTCGAGCGCACGCACCGCCTCGGCGCGGGTGCGGCACGACTCGCCCTGCGTCGCCAGCGGCAACGGCTGGCCGACGCGCGGCTCCCAGCCGGGCGCCGCGAACCAGGAGAAGGGTTCCGCGAACACCACCTTGCCCCGCTTGCCGCGATCGTCAGGACGCAGCACCAGCACCGCGTCGAGTTCGCCCCGCTCCTGGCTTGCCATGAGTTCCTTCGTGCCGGCGACGCGCATCTCGACGAGCAGGTTCGGATCGTGGTCCCGCATGCGCCGCAGCAGCAGCGGGAGCTCGCGGCCGACCAGTTGCTGGTTGATGCCGATCGCCAGCCGGCGCTGTTCGGTATCGAAGGCGGCGGCGGCGCGGTCGTGGGACGACACCAGCTCGCGCGCCACGCCCAGGAAGGCCAGCCCCTCCACCGACAGGCGGACGTGTCGCGGCGTACGTTCCAGCAGGCGGCGACCAAGCTGCTCCTCCAGCCGCCGCAGCTTGAGGCTCACCGCGGACTGCGTGGTGCCCAGCACCTCGGCGGCGCGGGTGAAGCTCTGCAGATCGGCCGCGAGCAGGAACGCCCGGACCGCATCCACGTCCATCGACTTCATCTGCATGGATTCGATTTCGAAATGACAGATATCTTTGTAGATGCGTTTTTCGCATCGGGCAAGCGGCCTAGGATGGCGCCGGTCGATCATCGATCCCACGGAGCCAACGCAATGAATCCACTGACGGGCGCACTCGTCGCACTGCTGGCGGGCCTGGCCGCGCGCGACGCGCAGGTGCCGCAGCACGCCTTCCCGCTGCAAGGCACCTGGACGCTCGTTGCCGCGGACAAGATCCTGCCGGACGGCCGGACGACGCGCGACTACGGCGATCACCCGAAAGGCCGGCTCGTCGTCGACGGCATGGGGCGTTACTCGTTGCAGATCTTCAAGTCCGAACGCGCGCGTTTCGCGCGCGACAGCAAGGCCGATGGCAGCGCGGAGGAATTCCGGTCCGCGGTGATGGGCAGCAGCACCCACTACGGCGCGCTGGCGATCGACGAACGCGCGGGCGTGCTGGTGTTCTCGATCGAAGGTTCGTCGTTCCCCAACTGGGAAGGCACGGTCCAGAAGCGCCAGTACCGCCTGGACGGCGCACGGCTGCGTTACGAGGTGCCGCCGCGCGCGGACGGGAGCATTCCGGTGTCGGTGTGGCAACGGCTCGATTGAGCCCCTCCTTCCGATTCACCACCTCACGGCCGAGCCCGCCATGCCGCACTTCGTGGTCGACTGTTCGCACGACCTGCTCCAGATCCACGACGAAGCAACGATCATCGCCCGCCTGCATCGCGCGGCGACCGCGTCCGGACTGTTCGACGAGGCGGACATCAAGGTCCGCGTGAACCCCTACCGCATTCACGCCGTGGGCGGCGCGCGGGAGGATTTCATCCACGTCTTCGGCTGGATCATGCAGGGGCGCAGCGTCGAGCAACGCGCCGCGCTGTCGAAGGCGATCGTCGGCGAGCTGGCCGGGATGTTTCCCGCGCTTGCGCGCATCGCGGCGAACATCGCCGAGTTCGAACGGGCGACCTACTGCAACCGCGCGATGCTGTGACGGACGCCCGGGCCATCCCGGCGCGCCACTGTGCCGGCTCTGTCCACACGCGCGAAATACGGCAAACGTCGAGTCCGCTCGCATCCGCCGCACCGGGTGCGCGATACGCTTGGGCCGTCCAGTCCCGAGGCTCCCATGCGCCACACCCTGCTTGCCCTTGCCTGCCTGGCCGCCGGCCCGGCCTTCGCCCTCGATGCCCCGCCGCCGGCGGAAGCGCCCGTACTCCACGACATCGGCACCGCGCCTTCGGCCGCGCGCATCGAGAAGGACGTACGCAAGCTCGTGTCGTTCGGCACGCGGCACACGCTGTCGAGCCAGACCGACCCGAAGCGCGGCATCGGTGCGGCGACGCGCTGGATCCACGACGAGTTCGAACGCATCTCGCGCGAGTGCGGCGGCTGCCTGGACATCCGTTACGTGAAGGGCACCGTGCAGGGCGAGCCGCGCATTCCGCAGGCGACCGAAGTGGTCAGCGTGATCGCGATCCAGCGCGGCACCGCCGACCCGAACCGCTACGTGATCATGAGCGGCGACATCGATTCGCGCGTGAGCGACGTGATGAACGCCACCGCCGATTCGCCCGGCGCGAACGACAACGCGTCCGGCATCGCCGGCACGCTCGAAGCCGCGCGCGTGCTCAGCAAATACAAGTTCCCCGGTTCGATCGTGTACGCCGCGCTCGCCGGCGAGGAACAGGGCCTGTTCGGCGGCAAGTTCCTCGCCGAAGAAGCGAAGAAGGACGGCTGGCGCATCGAAGCCGTGCTCAACAACGACATGATCGGCAACAGCGCCGGCATCAACGGCGTGGTCGACAACACCACCGCGCGCGTGTTCGCCGAAGGCACGCGCGCGAACGAGAGCGCCGAAGAGGCACGCCAGCGCCGCTTCACCGGCGGCGAGGTCGATTCACCCACGCGCAACCTCGCGCGCTACATCGACGTCATGGCCGATTACGTGCCCAACCTCGACGTGATGATGGTGTACCGCCTCGATCGCTTCGGGCGTGGCGGACATCACCGGCCGTTCAACGACCTCGGCTATCCCGCCGTGCGCGTGATGGAGACGAACGAGCACTACGACCGCCAGCACCAGGACCTGCGCACCGAGAACGGACGCGTCTACGGCGACACCATCGAAGGCGTGGATTTCGCCTATGCCGCCAAGCTCACCGCGCTCAACGCGGTGAGCCTGGCCGGCATGGCGCTCGCGCCGCCGCCGCCGGCGAAGGTCGGCATCGATGGCGCCGTGAGCGCCGACACCACGCTCAAGTGGACGCGCCCGACCGCCGCCCAGGCGCCGAACCTCGCCGGCTACAAGGTGTACTGGCGCCTCACCACCGAACCGCGGTGGACGCACAGCCGCTGGGTGGGCGACGTCACCGAATTCACGCTGGAGAACACGGTGATCGACAATTACTTCTTCGGCGTGGCCGCCGTGGCGAAGGACGGCACCGAGAGCCCGGTGGTGTTCCCGGGCCCGGCGGGCAGCTTCGGCGGATATTGATGGGATGCGATGACGCAGCAGGGAGCACGCCCTGCTGCGTCGTTTGAAGCCGGCGTCAGCGTTCCGCCCATCCGAGCGAATCGGGTGAGCCGTCCGGATGCGACGCCCAGAACAGCCGGTTGATTCCGCCCGGGCAGTTCACGCCCGTGAGCGTGCTGGTGACCACGCCGTCCTGCGTCGCCAGGTCGGTACGCCAGCAGCTTCCCTGCGAGTCGCGGAAGCCATGGCTGTGCTGGCCCTGCCACAGCGTCGGCTGGTGCGCCTCGTCCACCGCGAACGTCAGGCCGGCTTCGTGGTTCAACCGGGTGATGTGGCGGCCGATGGCGGGACGCCAGCGTTCGGTCTGCTGCACGAAGCGCTGTTGCAGGTCGGCCGAACGGAACGCATAGGCGAGCATCAGCGGATAGCGCGTGACTTCGCGGTCCTCCGCGATCAGCCGGCCAGCGAGATAACGTCGGCTGACGCCGTTCACCGTGTTCTGGTGGTCCACCGCGAGGCGATACGCGTCGTCGTCGAGGCCGGGCGGATCGAACGAGTAAGGCGACAGCACGTTCTCGAAGCGTACGTTCCGTTCGACGGTGCTGCGGACGCGTCCGCGCGCGGTGTCGATATAGCCCTCGATCGCGTAACTGCGCACCGACGTGGTCCGCACTTCACCACTCACCTCGCCCGCGGCGTTGCGCGCGAGCGTGCTGGTGACGGTCGGCGCCGGCGGCTGGCCCGCGAGTGTGTTGCGCGTGACCTGGCCGGTGACCTGCGCGGTGTCGGGGTCGCGATAGATCAGCAGCGCGCCCATCGTGGCCATGTCGTAACGCTCGCGCATGCCGGCCACCTCGAGGCCGATGAGATGGCTCGCGCCGTCGCTCAACACACCGGCGAACGGGGTCAGGTCCACGCGATACGGCATGAGGTTGAGCGCCTGCGGCGACGGCGCAGGCCGCTTCAGGCGTGTCGTGTCCCAGTACACGTTGAAGTACGGATACACGCGCGGGAACACCGGCACGACACCGGCGGCCTGCCCATCGAGGGTGACCTGCACCTCGCGGAACGCACCACCGCGGCAGCCCTGCGGCGGCGGCTCGCCTTCCAGGCCGAAGCGGTTCGGCCCGATGGCGAGGCGGTTCGCCAGTTCCGGGAACTGCGTCATCGCCGCATCGGGCATGCAGGTGAACCAGAACAGGTCGTTGCCGTGGTTCTGATGCACCATGACGTCGAGGTACGCGCGCTCGACATTGCGCGGCAGCACGACTTCCGGCCCGCCCTCGCCCCAGCCGGTGAGATCGTGGACTTCGTCCGGCACGCGCGGCGCGGGATTCGCCGCGGTCGCCGGATAGAACTGCATCGTCGCCGACACGTAGTACGGCGAAGAGAAGTTCGGCCCGTAGCGCGGCGTGCCGTCGATGCGGAGCGTGCCGTCGCGCGGCGCCTTGAGGTGCGCGGTGTAGTCGGTCACGTCGCGCTCGATGTCCCAGCGCGTCGGCCCGAGGTTGTCCTGCGCGCCGCCGCTGTAGAGCGGCACGCCGTCCAGCCACAGGCTCGCGTACATGAAGCCGTCGAGGTAGGAGTTGGTGCTGTCGCTACGCAGCGTCATCTTCAGCACCACCTTCGCCCACGGCCCCGGGCATGCGGCGGGCGGCGCGTACGGAAACACGCCCTCGCCGTCGAACCAGGCGATGCCGATCGAGATCATCTCCACGTCGTGGAACAGTTCGACCTCGCACGGCGTGCCGGCGGGTCGCGGCACCTGCGGGCCGGGCGAGACGACATCGCCCGCGCTGGCCGCCGATGAAGTCGTGCGTGGCGCGTTGACGTCCGGTGACGACGCGGCCGTCCGGAGCCAGCCGGTCGATGCGGTCCGCTGCACGGCTTCTGGCGAACGCGGGCCCTGCGCCGCGTACACGCCCATGACGATCGTGGCGAGCAGCCCGACGACCGCGAGACTGCGTCCTGTACCTGATGGGTTCTTCATGCCTGTTACCTCGAAGGTCGCGCCCTGCCGCGCGGAGCCTGGCAACGGAATGGAAGCGTTCCTTCGCCGACAGGCAGGGCGCTCGGCGAAGCGGCGGAAGTCCGCCCGATGGTCTACATCGATGAGGCGCTTCGCGATCCGCTCCGCCGCGTTCGGCACGCGTTGCACGGGCATGGCGTCGCCATGCCGTCGTGCGGTGCGCACGACGTGCCGATCGACACGACGGATCCGGATTACGTCAGCGAGGGACGGTACAGATGCGATCGCGCGACAGGTCGGGGGCCGTGCCGCTATCGCGAGGCGAAGGCCTGGAACGCATGACGTTTCCTCCAATGAAAGTCGACCCGTCGCGGCGCGGAGCCTAGCACCGGCGCTTTCGATGAAGGCTCACCCGCCTGCGACAACGCTTAAACCCGTCCTTGCGTCACGGTTCTCGACCGAAGACAAGACTCTTCGGCGCATAAGACGAGCGTTGCGGCGTTCACGCGGCGCGCGCTGGAGGCACGCGCCACTGCCTTGCAGCGCGCGTGCGACGTATTCAGATCGCTCAGGGAGCTTCAGGTCGCGTTGGCTGCATCGATGCGCGATGACGCATCGACGCGGCGCGCGAGACGGCCGCGTGAAGGCTGAATCGATCAGGATTCCGGGTCGTACATGATCTCGCGCACCTCCTGCGCGCAGCGGCACGCGGCGGCGATCCGTGCCGCCCACATCAACGCGTCCTCGCGCGAGGGCACTTCGATGATCGAGAAGCCGCCGATCACGGCCTTGGTTTCCGGGTATGGACCGTCGGCGACCGAGCCGTCGGGTGCGACGACGCTCGCCCGCTGGCGCTCGATGCCGGCGCCGAAGATCCACGCGCCAGCGGCCTTCGCCTCGCGCACCACCGCGCGGGATGTCTCGCCCGCAATACGCAGGTCTTCCCCGGACAACCGCATCCAACCGTCGTCGAACGAAATCAGGTATCGCGCCATCGCAGCTCTCCTTCGCTTCGCAAGTCACCCCGGTGAGTCGAACGCAGATCCCGTGCACGACCGGAACGCTACAACGATCCGATCGCAACGACCGCCAGCGTGGCCAAGCCCGTCGTGAAGGTGGCGATGCGCTGCCAGGTCCGCGCGACACGGGACGTGGCGAGCGCGTAGCCGGACGCCACGACCAGGCCCAGCAGCGCGAGGAGCGCCGCCACGAGCGTCCACGCCGAGACCTGCCACACGAGCAGGTTGCCCGGAAACACGATGAGCACGCCCGTCGCGATGAACGCCACGCCCATCGCGCCAAGCAGGACCGCGTTGGGAACCAGGAAGGTGCGAGCCGTCATCGCGCTGTTCCCTGCGGAACGGTCGTCGTGCGCGATCACTTCAATACCTGCTGCGCATCGACGATGTCCACGCCCTGCAACTGGCCGAGCCATCCGTCGAACCACGGCTTGTGCGCGACGCCCACGATGGAAAGCACGCGCGCGCCCGGTCGTTCGCGGAACGCCTCGCGGATGTTGGCGACCATGCGCAGGTTGCGCGTCTCCCATCCGGCGACCCACATCTGCGGGTAGCGCTCCGGCGCGGCTGCCCGCATCGGGCCGACGATGTTGTGTTCGGCGTTCACGCGCATGCTTTCGGGCGTGTTGATGTACCGATACAGCGCGAGCATGTCGCCGCGTTCGATGAGCGCCTTCTCCTGCGCTTGGCGCTCGGCCATCGACGTCCCGGACGCGTTCCACGCGTCCTGCAGCGCCTTGCCGAACGCTTGGCCGTCGTCGACCTGCACGTTGTCGCCGGTGTGGTTGTCCACCGGATACAGGCGTTGCAGACCGAGTCGTGCCGCCAGCCGCGCGGCGATCCGGTAGCTCTCGCTGTTGCTCGCGGCGATACCCGCGAGCCTGGATACGAGCGCATCGTCCAGGCCGTTGCCCGCGCGACGTTCGGCGGCGGGCAGTTGCAGCCATTGCACGTACGCGGAGGCAGGATCGCCGGCCGCGAGGAACAGCGCCGCCAGATGCCTGCGCTGCGCGGGCGACGGCTGCGCGGCCCAGTTCTTCAGCGTCGTTTCGATCTGCGCGCCCGCGGCGACGACATCCAGACTGGTGGCCTGCCTGGCATCGTCGGTGCGCGGGCAGAACCGCGGACCGTACAGCTCGGCATAACGCGCACATTCCTCGCCGGGCAGCTGTTCGATGGTGATGATGTCCGGCTTGAACGCAGCAAGGCGTTCGATCACCGGCGCCAGCGTTTCCTCGCGAAGCCCCTCGGGCAGTTCGCCCAGATGCACGCTCCCCAGCACCAGCACCTGCGCACGCGGGCCGGTCGCCGCGCGGTCCAGCGAGGCCAGGTCGACCTGTGCCTGCGTCGCGAACGGCAGCGCCAGCGCGCAGGTCCACAGCCACCGCATTCCTTTCATGCTCATGCACGATTCCCGTCCGGCGCCGGCACGGCGCGCGCACATTCTTGCAAGGCCATGCGCGGCGGCGCGCGTGACTTTCGACATGCGCGCGCTCGCGGCGTCAGGACGCCGGCGCGTTGATGACCGCCTCGATGCGGTGACCGTCCGGATCGACCAGGAAGGCGGCGTAGTAGTGATCGCCGTAATCCGGACGCAGGCCGGGCACGCCGTGGTCGAGGCCACCGATCTTCAGCGCGGCGGCATGGAACGCATCGACCGCCGCCCTCGACGACGCGCTGAACGCGATGTGGAATCCGGCACCGGGGGGCTGCGCGTCATCGCGCAGTTTCAGGCAGAGCAGGTCCTCGTCGTCGATGACGCCGTAGCCGATCGCGGTGTCGTCCTCGAACACGCGGCGGTAACCCAGTGCGCCGAGTGCCGCGTCGTAGAAGCGCCCGGCGAGGTCGAGATCGCGAACGCCGATGGAGAGGTGATGGAGCATGGTGATGTTCGATGAAGTGGGGGAAGCGACCGTAGCCATCGAACCCGGATACTGCAACCGCGTCTGGGCCGGCGCATCAATCGCCAAGGGAACCGGAAAGCGCTTCAAGCACCGCATCCGCCACCGCCCGCGGCTGGTCGAGTCCGATGTCGTGCGAGGTCTCCGCCACGGCGACGCGCCTGGCGCGCGTGGACGATGCGGCCAGGCGCGACTGGGTCTGCTCGCGTGCGGCCTGCATCGCCTTGCGCACGTCGTCCGGTACGCCGGGGAAGTCCTGCGGCGCGGTCAACACGACGACGGGAATCGAGCCGTAGGTTTCGTTCGACGGCACCGGTTCGGCGAACACCGCCGTGTTTCCGTCGAGTTCGGAACGCAGCGTGCGCCAGTACGCCGGCTTGAGCTTGTTCGCGCGCGACGCCGTGGCGACGGCGGCGCTCTGCCACGGCGGCGGCGCGCGCAGGCAGGCTTTCAGCGGGCCGTCGGCCGCATCCAGCGTGCCGGCTTCGGCCGCCCTCGCGCAAGCGTCGAGGAAGGCGTTGCGCTGCACGCGTGCGGCTTCGCCATCGCGTTTCCACTGTTCGGGGAGCTGCGCGCCCTGCTCCGGCGGATCGACCAGCACCAGCGCGGCGACGTCGTCCGGATGCTGCTGCGCGTAGCGACGCACGATGTTGCTGCCGAGCGAGTGGCCGACCAGCACCAGCGGCCCGCGCAACTTCGCCTTCGTCGCCAGCGCGTGCAGGTCGTCCGCATCGGCCTGCACGCTGCGCGGCAGCGGGCCTTCGTCGCTGAAGCCGTAACCGGCGCGATCGTAGGCGCAGACCCGCGCATGTTTCGCCAGCAGCGGCTGCACGCGGAACCACACCGTCGAATCCGCATTGCCGCCCGCTTCCAGCAGCACCGTGCGCGGTCCCTTGCCGCTGCAGCGCAGATTGAGCGCGCGGCCGGGCGCGATGGTCACGCGTTCGCCGGGCTGCGCGTAGGTGTCGGGCGTCTGCTGCGGAGCCGGCGTTGCCGCGTGCAGCGGGGCGCCGGCGATGAGGGAAACGAGCACCAGACTGCGGCACATCGACGGCATGGGCATTCTCCGGCGTGGGGTGGCGACGACGATCGGCAAGATCGCTAGTGCGGGTCCAGGTAACGGATCCTCGTGGCGCCGCCGTGCTGCAGGATCAGCCCGGCACGCATCGGCGGCAGCAGGACGGCGACGGGATGGGTGGTGTTCGCCTTGTAGCGCCAGGCTTCGCCGCCCTGGAGATCGATGAGTTCGATCTTCCCGCGCCTGGACAGGTTCCCGGCCAGCACGAGCCACGGCTCGCCGGGCGTGTACGACGCCCGGTGCACCGCTTCCAGGGTCAGCGGAAAGGTGCGCTCGCGCCGCCACGTCTGCGTGTTCCATTCGACGATTTCGGCCTGTTTTCCGGTGACGCTGGGCGGTGTTTCCCTGCGCGTGCGGCTCGGCAGCCAGTGCACCGTGACCAGACGCCGGCCTTCGTCGCGCAGCATCGTCGCGAGCACGTCGGTGCGCGACTCCAGGCCGTGCGTCGTAGTGCTGCGTACGACGCGCAGGCGCGGGACGACGCCGGCGGTGTCCAGCCGCAGCAGCCTGAGTTCGCCGCTGCTGCTGCCGGCGGCGATCAGGCCCGAGGCCCGATCCGAGCCCAGCGCCGTCACCGATCCATCGAAATCCACCGCCTCGCCCACCACCGCGCGACGCGCGTGGTCGTACAGGCGAAGCTCGTCGGCGCTGGCGATCAGGTAATAGCCCTTGACCGGCGCGGCGCTCACGGGGCCGCCGTGCCATTCGCCCGGCAACGAGGCGAGCAGTTCGCCGCTGCGCGCGTCCCACACCTTCGGCATGCCCTTCGGATCCAGGCCCATCGCCGTCGTCCCGGCCGACGTGGTCAGCACGATGCCGTCCTCGCTGCCGATCGCAACGTGGTCGATGCGGACGGTGTGCGCCTCGCGCGACATGCGCGAATCGATCCTGCGCGTGTCCCAGATCTCCAGCCGGCCGCTGTCGCGTCCGATGGCGAGGACCTTCGAACGCGGGTCGTACGCGACCGCCGTCGCATCGTCGTCCATGCCGCGATTGAGGTCGACGAAGTTCTCCAGGAACACCTCGCCGGGCGGCGCGCCGCGGTAAGCGAGGCCACCGCCGACGGGCACGAAGGCCGCGCAGGCGAGCGCGGCGATCCACTTCCATGCCGATCTGCCATCCATGTGATCGCTCCGAATCGCGCGTGCGGCGAAGGAATGCGGCCGGCGCGATGCCGGCGTCCGCCGATGCTACCAAGCCCGCGCCTTCGCTACCGGCCGTACGGCGTGGAGGGATGTTCCGGCATTTCGGCCGTGCGTGATCCCAAATCACTCAACGGATGCCCATGGCAAGTGACTCGCATCACAGAATGTCCGGCGTCGTCCCGGTCGCGTCGTTACGCTCGCGATCCGCCGCGAAGACGCGATCAGGGCAAGCTCGCGCACGTTCTTGACACGCGGCGCGGACGCGGCCGATTCTGCCGCGGGGAAGGCCGGATGAGTCTGCATGTCGCGACCCATGTCGTTGACCACCATGAACGACCTGTGGGAGGGTCGCGCCGGTCACGCGCATGCTGCGGTGCCGTGGCAGCGCAGCCTCCGCACGCGGCTGGTGCTGTGGTTCGGCGCGCTGTCGCTGGGTCTGATCGCGCTGATCCTGATCGCGGCGTACTGGATCGGCCGCCAGCAGCTGATCGACAACGCCGCGCAGCGCGTGCGCTTCGATGCGATCCGCACCGCCGACCGGTTCGACGCCGCCGCGCGTTCGCTCAACCTCACCGCCGAAGGCATCGCCGCGATGGCGATGGACACTTCGATGGATCGCGCGGGCGTGATCCGCATGTTGCAGACGCTGGTCGACACCGATCGCCGCGCGATCGGCGGCCTCGTCGCGCTGCAACCGGGCGTGCTGCCGGACGGCCAGCCGCTGGCATACCACGCAGGATTGCCGTCGGCCGGCGTCGCCGATCGCGACATGCTCGCGACCGGCTACGACGTCTTCAGCAAGGACTGGTACCTGCGCACCGTGCGCGGCGGCGAAGCCTGGTGGTCGGAGCCCTACCTCAACGAATCCGCCGGCGGTCGCTGGATGACCACGCTGAACCTGCCGCTGCGCGATCCGTATCGCCAGCGCACGGTCGGCATGGTCAGCCTGGACGTGCCGATGGAAACCCTGTCGGATCTGCTCGCGCCGATGAACGACCTGCCCGGCGTGCAGGCCACGCTGTACACGCCGCAAGGGCGGGTGGCGGTGGATCCGACGCCCGGCGTGGCGTTGAAGCACGACATCGCGCAACAGGTCGCGACGTTCGATCGTCCCGATCTGCTCGCCATCGAACAGGCGCATCGCGCGCGCCGCGAATACCTCAGCGCGGCGGCGGCGCGGTCCGGCGACGGCGGCCATCTTGCGCTGGTGCCGGCCGATGGCGGCTGGAGCGTGCAGCTGTGGGTGTCCGATGCCACGGTGATCGAACAGCTCGGCGAACGCTTCCGCATGCTGCTGGCGGGCGGCCTGCTGACGATGCTCGCGCTGGCACTGGTGGTGATCCGCCTGAGCCGGCGCATCACCGATCCGCTGGTGTCGTTGACCGACGTGGCGCGACGTTTCGCTTCGGGCGAATTCGATTCGTCGATCCCCAAGTCACCACGCGGCGATGAAGTCGACGTGCTTTCGCATGCGTTGGAACGTGCCGGCGAATCGATCCAGTCGCAGATGGCGCAGATCGACCGCATGGCCGCGGCGCGGCAGAAGCTCGACAGCGAACTGTCGATCGCGCGCGACATCCAGCGTTCGATGCTGCCGACCGCGCCGTCGCTGCGGCACGGCTCGCGCAACCTGAAGACCTTTGCCGCGCTGGAACCGGCGAAGGCGGTCGGCGGCGATTTCTTCAACTTCTTCCTGCGCGACGGCCGGCTGTGGTTCGCGATCGGCGACGTGTCCGACAAGGGCATTCCCGCCGCGCTGTTCATGGCGCGCAGCCTGGCGGTGCTGGAAGCGGCGATCCATCGCGACGGCGCCACGCCCGCGCAGGCATTGAAGGAATCGGCGCAGATGCTCGCGCAGAACAACGAGACCTGCATGTTCGCCACGGTGCTGTGCGGGACGGTGGACATCGCCAACGGCGAGCTCGCCGTCGCCAGCGCCGGCCACGACGCGCCCGTGCTGCGCCGCGCGGATCGCAGCGTCGTGCCGTTGCCGCTGGAATCCGGCCCGCCGCTCGGCTTCGAAGTCGCCGAGGCGTACGCGCAATGGCGCGGCCGTCTGGAGCCGGGCGAGGCGTTGCTGGCCTACACCGACGGCATCACCGAAGCCTTCGATGCAAGCAACGAAGCGTTCGGCGAACACCGCCTGTTGCAGGCCGCCGCCACCGACGGCGACGCGACGGTGCTGTGCGAACGCGTGCTCGCGGCGGTCGCGGGATTCGCGATGCAGGCGCCGCAATCGGACGACATCACCGTGCTCGCCGTCAGCATGGACCCGCTTCCCGAACTCCAACCCTGTTGAGGACCTGCCATGCAGATCCGGATCACCGTTCCCAACGAACTCGTGCGTTTGCGCGATCTCACCGCGGCGGTCGACGCCGTGCTCGACACCAACGCGGTGGCGCGCGAAGTGCGCGACGACGTGCGGCTGATCGCCGAGGAGATCGTCGCCAATGCGATCGAACACGGCGGCTGCGACGCGCAGACCGAGATCATCGTCGACATCACCTCGCGCGGCGAACACCTGCAGATCGAGTTCCGCGATTGCGGTCGTGCGTTCGATCCGCTCACGGTGGCGCCGCCGGAACTCGACGCCGACATCGACGAACGCGGCGTGGGCGGGCTCGGCCTGCACCTGGTGCGCGAACTCGCCGAGAACCTGAGCTACACGCGCGAAGAACCCTACAACGTGTTGCGCGTCACCGTGCGTGGCGCGACGCAACTTCCGAACTGAGAGGACGCCCCGTGGACCTGCACATCAAGATCGAAGAACCCAAGGCCCACACCTGCCTGGTGACGCTGTCCGGGCGGCTGGACACGCACACCTACGAGGAACTGGACCGGCAGATCGCACCGGTGCTGGCCGGCGACGTGAACGCGATGGTGTTCGACCTGGAACACCTGGACTACATCAGCTCGGCCGGCATCCGCTCGGTGTTCAAGGCGCGCAAGGCGATCGAGGGACGCGGCGGCAAGGTGCTGGTGACGCACCTGCAGCCGCAGATCCAGAAGGTCTTCGACATCGTCAAGGCCGTGCCGCTGTCGTCGATCTTCTCATCCGTCGCCGAGGCCGACGAATACCTGGACGCGATGCAGAAGCGCGTGCTGGAGCAGCGGGAGGATTCGTTCTGAGCGATGCGACAGCGGCGCGCACCACCCGGGTGCGGCCTTCGGCCTTGCCCGGGCTACAGGGGCGACGCCCGCGAACCGCGATGCTGCTTCTGCTCGTGTAGCCCGGGTAAGCGAAGCGCATCGGGGTCCGACGCGACACCGCCAAGCGAACCCCGATCGCATCGCAACCGCGATGACACGGGCCGCGCTTGTTTCAACCCGCCGGCACCCTCGCAAACCCGTTCTGCGCAAGCCACCCCGCCAGCGCGAAGAAGTACTCCGCAGCCTCCGGCTGGTATTGCCTGCTCAACTTCGGATCGATCTGCTGCATCGGCGACATCGACTTCATCATCGCGTGATCCGCGCCATCGATCGCCACCACGCTCACGTTCTCCCTGCCCAGCGCGCTGGCGCGATCGACCGAAATCTGCACCGGAATCCAGACGTCCTTCCGGCCGAACACCAGCAAGGCCGGCGCCCGCACCTTCGTCAACGCATCGAGCGGGTCGTTCGATATCTCCTTCAGCCAGCGCGACGTCTTCGGATCGCCCAGCGTGCCGCCCATGTAGATCAGCGGAAACCACGGTTTGGATTTCGCGCGGTCGTGCTTCGCCTGCGCGGGTTCCGGTGCCATCTGCCCGCGGATGTGCGCGTCGACGGCTTCGCGCGCTTCGGTCGCGATGGCGATGTCCGCCTCGCTCACGCCGTGGATGCGCAGGATGTTGCGGGTGGCTTCGATCATTTGCACGTCGGCGGTCACCAGCGGCGCCGACACGGAGACGACGAAGCCGGCCTGCGGATCGCGCGAACCGGCGAGCGTCGCGATCCATCCGCCCTGGCTGTAGCCCCAGTAGCCGACGGAAACGCCACGAAGATCCGGCTGCGAGGCGATGAACTTCCGCGCGGCAATGGCATCGTCCGCGAGCACCGTGTAGTCGGAATTCTTCAACTCGCCACTCGAACGGCCCGCGCCACGACGATCGAACACCAGCACCGCGACGCCAATGCCCGGCAGGCCTTCATGCAGGTGCCGGAAAATCGCGCTGGATCGTTCGCCACCCGATGCGCCGTGCGCCGCGACCAGTGCGGAGACGATCTTGCCGCTCTTCGGCCGGTACAGCGTGCCCGCAAGACGCACCTCGCCGTTCATGAACGTCACCTCCTGCGCGCATACCGCTCCGGCGCAGGAGGAGGATTCCTGCGCCGACGCTGGATGCAGCGCGAGGAGCAGCAGTGTCGTGAGGAGTGCGGAGAGGATCCGTCGCATGGGGCCGTCACCGGGAAGGAGTGCGCGGCTCGCACGAATACCAGACAACGCCGCGCGTGACACCCATCCAATGACCCATGCGTGACGCGGCCACGCATGCCCGCTTCGATCGGAAACGCCCTCCGTGGCGCGCGCGACGAGCGCTTACGCCGCCTTCAATCGCTCGGTGGCGAGCTTGGCGATCTGCCAGAACATCGACGCGTCCCCCGCTGCGCGCGCGGCGAGCATCGCGCCGTGGATCGACGCCATGTACGTGGCGGCTTCGGCCGGAGGGGAATCGGTCAGGCGCATTTCGCCCTTGGCGACGCCCTCTTCGAGGGTAGCCGCGATCCAGGCCTGGAGGTCGTCGAAATGCGCCCTCACCTCGGTGGCGACTTCGGCGGGAACGGTCGGCAGTTCCGCCGCCAGCAGCGCGCAGATGCAGATCGGCGGACTCGAACGCTCGATGCATTCCGCCCAGACCCGGCTGTAGGCGACGAGCCGCTCGAACGGTCCGGGGCTCGCCTGATCGAGCGATTGCAGGCCGCGCCGCATCGCATCGCGATGCAGCACGACGGTCGCCTTCACCAGCTCCGCCTTGCTGGGGAAGTGATGGTGGATGCTCGCCTTCCGCACCTCGACGAGTTCGGCGATGTCCGCGTAGCTGAAACCGTTGTAGCCGCCGACGGCGATGAGCTCGTTCGTGCGCTGGATGATCTCCAGCGCCTTCGGGGAATACTGCGAGGTCGCGCGGGACATCAACTTCCTGCCTTGTTCAACACCAGTGGCTGCCGCTTCAGCGCGCGCAGCTGCAAGGGAATACCCACGATCAGCGCCAGCAGCAACACACCCTGCGCGCCCAGCAGCAGCGGATCCTTCATGTCGGTGACCAGCGGGTTGCCGGCCGGCAGCCGCCGCAGGGTCTCGCTCACCGTGGGCACCATCAGCAGGAAGACGCTGAGGCTCAGCGCGATGGTTTCGACGTAACGGACCGATCGCATCGCCGTCGGCCATTTCGAGATGCCGAACCCGACCAGCAACGCCACCAGCGTGACGGTGGCGATGATCGAGCTGACGGGCTGATGGGCGATCGGGTAGACCGTGAGCACGCCCAGCAGCATGAACCAGAAGTACGCGCGACCCGCCCGGGAGTGCGGGGTGATGCGTCCGTGCCGGAACAGCATGTGCGCGGCCAGCGGAATGGCCGGGAGGCTGCCGAGCGTGTGCAACCAGCCGAGAGGCGAAATGCTCATGGGGTCGTTCCTGGTGGGGTGCGGCGAACACTACCTACCAGTAGGTAGGCTGTCAACGCCTCGGTTCGACGAGCGGCGGAATGCCCCCCCTGCCGGACGAAACCCCCCGCCAAACCGACTTCAACGCCCGCGGTCGCGCCGCCACCATGCGCGCAAGGCCAGCGCGATGAGCGTGGCGAACACCACCCACGACACCGCGTCGAACACGCCGTCGCCGATCAGTGCGCTGACCAGCCCGACGAGGCTGGCGAGCGCGATCAGGAATGGCGCGACGAAGGGATTGCGCGGCGCGCCAGGGACGCCGCTCATGCCGTCGCTCCGTTGCGACCGTTGGCGTCCAGGCCGGCGCGCTCGATCTCGGACACGCGCGCTTCGGTGCTGCCGCGCTTGAACCACAGGACCAGGCCCGACACGAGCACGGCGATGGTGAGCAGGTCGAGCAACGCCCACAGGATCTTCAGCGGCATGCCGCCGTAATCGCCGAAGTGCAGCGGCTGCGAGAGCAGCAGCGTGGTCATGTAGCCGGGCAGCTGTGGTCGCGCCGTCACCGCGCCGGTTTCGGCATCGATCAGGACCGGGCGGTACAGGCGTTCGGTCAGTGGCGTGTTGCCATGCATGAACACACCGTAGTGATGATCGCCGCTGTAGCCGGTGCCAGGGAAACTCACGAACGCGGGCGTCATGCCGGGTTCGACCTTGCGCGCTGCGGCGACGGCGGCGTCCAGCGGGGTCAGCTGCGCCGGGCGTGGCCGGCCTTCGTATTGCCGGGCGAATTCGCCGAGCTGTTCGGCCTGCCACGCCGACTCCAGTGGCTGCGCGAGCGTGTTGATCGCGCCGGTGATGCCGACCACGAAGGCCCAGCCCAGCGTGACCACGCCCAGCACGTTGTGCAGGTCCAGCCAGGCGAGTCGTCGGCTGCGTCCGGCGCGCAGCGTGCCGAATGGCAACTTGCGCATGAAGGGACCGTACAGCACCAACCCCGACACGATGGCGACGGCGAACAGCAGCGCCATGACGCCGAGGAACAGCATGCCCGGCAGCCCGACGAAAACGTCGGTGTGCAGGCGGTACAGGAAATACATCACGCCTTCGTTGAACTGCGCCGCCGGCAGCACCTCGCCCGTGTACTGGTGCAGCACGGCCGTGTGCATTTCCGGCGGCGGCGTGTCGGGCCGCGCGCCGGTGTTCACGTAGACGCTCGGCGAATGGTCGTCCCAGCCGAAGAACAGCGGCACGTCGCCCGGGTACTTCGCCAGCGCCTTCGCCACCAGCGCGTCGAGGTTGGCCGGTTGCGCGCCGGCCGGCACGGGCGCGACTTCGGGAGCGGCGCCGGTGAGGTGGCTGATCTCCTCCCAGAACACCAGCGGCAACCCCGTCAGGCACAGCAACAGCAGGAACGTCGTGCACATCAGGCTGGTCCACTTGTGGACCAGGAACCAGGCCTTGAGCGTGCTTCGCTGCATGCGTCGCCTCAGAAGCGCCAGGTGACCGTGCCGACGACGGTGCGCGTGTTGCCGCTGAAGCAGTCGCCGAAGTAGCGGCAGGGCGCGAAGTACTCCTTGTCGAACAGATTGGTCACGTTGAGCGAGAACACCCATTGCGGCATCTGCAGTTCCAGCATCGCGTCGGCCAGCGTGTAGCTGGGCGTGCGGATCGACGTGAACTCGCCGGCCGACACCGTCGAACCCACGTACCGGCCGCCAAGACCTGCGCGCAGGCGCATGTCGTCGCCCACCTGGAAGCCCTTGGCCAGCCATACCGACGCCAGGTCCTGCGGCGTGTCGTTGAGCGGCTTGCCGACTTCCCAAGCGATGTTGCTGCGCGTCACCTCGGCATCGTTGTGGCTGTAGCTGGCGGTGATGGTGAAGTCGTTGTCGAAGGCGTAGATGCCTTCCAGCTCGTAGCCTTCGGACTCGATCTCGCCGGTCTGCACCACGTTGAGCACGTTCTCGGGATCGTTGGTCTGCCGGTTGGTGTCGGTGATCCGGTAGAACGCGGCGCTGAACATCGCATTGCGCGTGGGCTGCCACTTCACGCCGGTCTCGACCTGGTGGCCTCGCATCGGCACGAAGGCGTTGCCGTACAGGTCCTGGCCGAGGATCGGCAGGAACGACTCGGTGTAGCTGACGTACGGCGACACGTTCGCGCCGACGTCGCCGATCAGACCAACGCGGTACGTGGTTTCGTTGTCGGTCTGGTCGGACTGGCCCTGCGTTTCGGAAACGACGCGGTCGCGCCGCGCGCCCAGCACCAGGGTGACGCGGTCGGCCCAGCGGATCTGGTCCTGCACGTAGACGCCGGTCTGCGTGCTGCGCTGGTCGGGCAGTGCGACGTACTCGGGAATGGCGACGCCGCTCGACACCGGATCGTAGATGTCGATAGGCGTGGTCGTGCCCGAGAACGTGGTGGATTCCTCGCGGAAGTCGGTGTAGTCCACGCCCGCCAGCAGCAGGTGCCGGAACGCACCGGTGGCGAAGTCGAACTGCAGCGAGTTGTCCGCGGTGAGGATGCGATCGTCGGGCTTCACGCCATAGGTCAGGCGGTTGACCACGCGGTCGTCCTCGTCGATGAAGGGATCTTCCGGATTGCTGTACGTGTCCGGGAAGATCTCGCGGAAGTCGGTCTTCGAATCGATGTAGCGCAGGTTCGAGCGCCACGTCACCACATCGTTGAACGCGTGGTCGAACAGCACCGTCGCGCTGGCGACGCGTGCGTCGAGCTTGTCGAAGCCCTTGTCGCCCAGGAAGGTCGACGGGTCCAGCCGGCGCCCCGGCGGCGCGTGCAGCGTCGCGGCGACAGGCAGGAACTGCTGGCTCGACGCGGTCCTGTCGCGCTGGTAGCTCGCCAGCACGGTGAGGTTGCTGCGCTCGCCGCGCCAGGTGATCGACGGCGCGATGTAGACGCGGTCGTCGTCGATCTCGTCGGTCTGCATGCCCGAATCGCGCACCACGCCGACCAGGCGACCGGCGAGGTTGCCGGAATCGCCGAGCTGGCCGGTGACGTCGCCCTGCAGCTGCCTGCGATCGAAGTTGCCGACCTGCAGGCCGATTTCGCCGCCGTCCTGGAAACCCGGGCGCTTGCTGATCGCATTGATGATGCCGCCGGCGGCACCGGCCCCGTAGAGCATCGAGGAAGGGCCGCGCAGCACTTCCACGCGCTCCAGCCCGTACACCTCCGGCCGCGCCGCCGGACTGAAGTTGAACAGCTTGCGCATGCCGTCGACGTACTGCACGGGATCGAGGCCGCGGATCGTGCTGGCGTCGCCACGCGTGTCCAGGCCCCACGCGTCGGCGGTGACGCCGGCGCTGTAGCGGAGCGTCTCCTGCAGGTTGCGCGCACCGCGATCGGTGAACAACGCCGAGGTCACCACGCTGATCGCCTGCGGCGTTTCCATCAGCGGCGTGTCGGTCTTGGTGGCGGTGCTGGCGCGCTCGGCGACGACAGTGACGCTGTCCAGTGCATAGGCGTCGTCGGTCGATTGCGCCTGCGCGATGGCCGAAGCCAGCACGGTGGGCGCCAGCAGAGCCAGCATCAAGGCGGCGCGGTGCTGCGTGGAGCGGGTGGAACGGGTCATCGGTCGCTTCCCCAGGCGAACTTCGAGACCCCGCATTATGGGAATCGCTCACGTCAAACGCAAATGATTCTCAAAAGCAAGCGCGGCGTATGCAGCCGACGACACCGCGTGGCGGCCTACGCAGCGCATTCGGCCGGCACGAATGCGCTTGCGATTGCGACGCGATCGGCTACGGGTTCGGGGTGGGCAGGTCGATGGCGCCGATGTCGGTGAACGCGCCATGCGTTCGCGGGAAGCCCGGCCCACGCTGGTCGTACTGCAGGCCCAGTGCGTTGTTCCCGCGCTCGAGCAACGGGCTGTTGCGCTCCGGCAGGTGCGTCGGCGTCGGCCCGCCGTTGCTGGCGAGCGGTAACAGCAGCGGCTCCTCGGTGATGATGGTGTCTGCCGGAAGTGGCGCGCGCGAACGTCCCACCAGGTTGTGGCTTCCGGTCACTGCCTCGCCGTCGAGCAGCGGGAAGATGTCGATGCCTGGTCCCGCGCTGCACAGGTTGCCGGCGACGACCGTGCTTTCCAGGTGCAGGCCGGTTGTGCCCTCGACGGCGCCGTTGCAACCGCCGTCGCGTTCATCGTTGAGGGTGATGGTGCTGTTGTGGATGCGCGTGTTCGCCGGCAGCGAGCCGACGCTGTGGTAGTACGCGATGTTGCCTGAGAGGGTGCTGTCGACGATCTCCGCGTTGTTGACGGGGCCGCGCAGCGAGATGCCGCCACCGCCGTCGATGGCGCGATTGCCGGCCAGGGTGCTTTTGTTCAACAGCAGGCCCAGGCCCGGCAGGCCGCTGGGAAAGAGCACGATGCCGCCCCCGGTCGAGGCGACGTTGTTGCGGATCTGCGAGTAGGTGACCGCTACCTTGCTGCCGGAAATGCCGCCACCTCCCAAGGTCGCCGCGTTGCCCACGACCTGGCTGTGGTACAGCGTCAGGCGAAACCACGCGTGCACGGCCCCGCCCCAGCCGCGGTCCGCGAGGTTCGCGTATGCCTGGCTGTGCGCGAGCAGCACGCTCTCCCCGATGATGGCGCCGCCCGCGCTCGAGGGTTCCGCGCCGGCGCCAGGGATGGCCTGGCAATGGTGGACCGAGGAGCTGATCACCTCCACCGTGCCCGAGGATTTGATGCATCCGCCATCGGCGTAGGTGGTGGTCAAGCGCCCATTGGCCACGCTCAGCCGGTACACGCGCAACGTGCCCGTGCCGATGTGGCGGATCGCGCGGCCCTTCGCGTTCGCATCGATCGTGAGCGCGTGGCGGCTGCGACCCAGCAGCGTCAGCGAGCCCTGCGGAACGACCAGTTCTCCCGACGTGAGGACGATGCGGTCGCAGCGCAAGCCGATCAGGTCGATGTTGTCGCCGCTCTGGGCGATGGAGATCGCGTTGCGGAGACTTCCCGCGCCGCTGTCGTTGCAGTTGGTGACCACGCGCGTGGCCGCACGCGCATCCTCAACGGGAACCAGCGCGCCGCCAGCCAGTGCTGCGGCGAACGCGACGATCGAAGTGGAAGCGGGACGGGACATGAGCGCACTCCTTCGAAATGCGATGTGTGCGGTCGAGCCCGCTTCCATTGCAGCGAACCGCGGACGGAAGTATTGCCATCGAATCCGGTGCCGTGGTGAAGCCGCGAGCGCATCGCCGCGGCGGTCGCGCAGTCAGCCATGGTGGCGCATGCAATGCGCGTGCTTTTCCGACAAGCGGTTCTTCGATCGCAGAGATCTCGCCAGCGACGACACGTCCTGGGAGCCCGATCGGCCTCGGCGCACGAACCAGTGCGCGCTCCTGCTTCACGAACATGATGAGCACGTGCACTGCACACTGCGCGACAGACTGCTGGGTCGATCCGACCAGTGGCGCGACGACGAGCACCGGCGTCAGATAGTCGATCGGGACCAAGCTCAGCACGCCAGGGCTCGTCTTCCAGCCGGCCCCGCCAACCACGCGCGAAAGCGGAAGAAGAAATTCGGATCCTTGGCGCGCGGCAGGCAGCACACCGATACAAGCGGCGCTGGGGATCGCCAGGTGGAGGTTGCGGGGGGACCTAATGTCCGCTACCGGCCATCAGCGGACGTTCTTTCATTCGATGCTGACTGCCTTCACGGGAAACGAGGCCGACTCTCCTGCTAGCTATCATCAGAGTCTTCCTGAGCGGCCAGTGGCACTCCGGCTGCGGAAAGCAAAATGTCCCAAGTGGCTTGGTTGCCAGCGTAGAAGAGTGTTCCGATAGGTTCAGGGTCTGAGTCCCTGAACACCTGGGTCTGCGCGCACTCGAAACACACCACAAAGTCATAGGTGTGACCGTCGGCCTGCAGTCGGACTCCATGGCGCGGGTTGAAGCACAGCGCGACTGCGTCCGGCTCAGGTGCATCGACCCAGGCAGACAGCGCTTTCCGCACAGAGCTCGCAGCGTCAGGCGAGACCATCGCTTGCCCAAGAACCGGCCACCCGAAGTAGCAATCACCAGCACACTCTCCCTCCGAGTCTCGTCTCCCGTTCTCCCCGGGCTCAAGCGACAAGAGCGAGATGGTTGTTGCATGCGCAACCGCCTGAGCAATCTCAGTCTTTCGCTCCCCGGCGATCGAGTCTGTGGCCACGATTGCCAGAAGTGCAATCAATGCGGTGACGTTGGTTCTCATTGCTTCCGACAGCCTCATCTTGGTTTCCGGCGACGCTAGCACCGCCCCTACTTGCTCGCCTGGCCGAGTGACCGCTATCGGCCAGAAGCAGACATTCAAGCTGAGCCGGCCAATGCTCTCGTGCCGACGATCCGACCTTGATCGCGGCGACGGCTACTGCGTCAAACGTACTCGTTACCCGAAGCAGATTCCAAGGAAGGCGAATGTCGCTCCAGCCCCGAAGAAGGCCAATGCGATGGACCATTCCTTTGTGTTGAGGTCTGCCCAGGGAAACAGGCTCTTCTCGCCTGTTCTCTTGTAGTGCATGTGAGGAGCCAAGTTTCCCCCGATCCCCACCAAGATTACGAAGAGCAACAAGCCAATTGCTTGGATTACGTCTGAGATGTGGAACATTTCCGCCCCCTTTGCCATCCCATTCCACGAGTGTCTGGGTCGAAAGCCGACATTCTCACCAGTCCGAGGACCACTCCTGTTTGCGCTTGCCGATCAACACGAACGCAATCGCTGCGATTCCCAACGCCCCCAGCCAGCCCCACGGAATCCCCGCGATCCACTTTGCGACCTGTAGGTATGCCCCGCCTCGATGCTCTGCCCGACTGAATATTCCGAGCACAGTGGCCGATGCGCCAATGGCTATAACGATCACAACGAGGAACCGATCCTTCATTCTAATTAGCGCGATACCAAGGCCTGACCGCGGACATTAGCACTGCCGCTGTTTCTGGTCCGCTTCATGTCCGCTATCGGCTAGAAGCGGACCTTAAAGGGTGCGGATCGTGCGGAATCGAACGCTACATTCACTTTTCACTGGTGCGCGTGATCTCAGTTGTTCCCGTCGAGTCAACGATGACCCCGTACAGATAAGTCCGCGACTCATACTCCACAAGCCAGAGCTTTCCATCACTCTCTGCACTGGTGAATTTGAGGCTCCCGCACGCCACGCGGTTCGAAGCGCAGTGCTCAGCCATAGCTGCATCAGCCAGCGCCCGAACGTTGTCCTCCGTTAGGTCGCCAAGGCCGCAGGCAGATACGATTGCGAGCGACGAGACGAGTGACGCGATGCGAGACCACTTCTTTAAGAGCCTCATCATGGGTACGCACGTCCGCTAAGGGTCGAAAGCGGACATTAGCACCGCCCTGCGTCGGTGCTCCCGTCCCACGTCCGCCATCGCCAGATGCTGCCACTCACGAACTCCCTCACACCCGCACCGCACCCTCCCTCGCCACGCTTCCGCCCTGCCCGCGCACCGCGCTGGGCGGTATGCCCATGATTCGCTTGAAGGCGCGGCTGAAGGAGGCTTCGGAGTCGTAACCCAGGCGCTCGGCGGCGACGGTCACGCGCATGCCTTCCTGCTGGATCCAGCGGCGCGCCTGGAACATCTTCACCTTTGCGACATATCGCGCCGGGCTCTCGCCGACGGTGCGCGTGAACGCTTCGGCGAAGCGCGAACGCGAGGCGCCCATGAGCCTTGCCAGCGCGGGCACGTCCCAGTCGCGTTCGGGTTCGGCATGGATCGCCGCGATGACCTTGCCGATCTTCGGGCACTGCACCGCCGCGATCCAGCCGGTGGAATCGCTGCAGCCGCATTCGACCCACGCGCGGATGATGCTGGCGGCCAGCACGTCGGCCAGCCGCGCCAGGATGCCGCAGGCGCCGATGCGGTCCAGCGACACTTCGCGCTCCATCGCCTCGAGCAGGGCGAGCACCGCCGGATCGCGCTTGACCAGATCGCCCGCGTGCATGAGCTCCGGCATCATCGCCAGCAGCGGATGCAGCGGGTCCAGGTTGAAACGCATCGCGCCGCAGAACATCACGCTCGATATGGCCTGCGCCGCCTGCGTTCCATCGGGCGACGCGGAGCGCACGAGGTACAGGTTCTCCGACACGGCTTCGCGCGAGAGCTGGTCGATATCGACCGCCGGCACGTCCGGCGAACTCGCCATGACGTGGAAGCTCCCGCGCGGCAGCAGCACGGCGTCGCCCGGAGGCAGCTGCTTCCACCCGATGGCCGGCATCCACAACCATGCGCCACCGCGTGCGACGAAATGGAAGCGCGCATCGTGCTGCGCGGGGAACGCGATCGCCCAGGGCTCGCGCATCACGCAGCGACCGTATTCCACGCCGTCCAGGCGCAGGCCGAGCAGCACGCGGGTCAGCAGGTCGCCCGGTTCCGGTGGCTGCACGGACGACAGGAAACGGGAGGAATGGTCATGCATTGCGGCCGTTCCGGCATGGAAACGCCTGCATCGTACGCCTAACCTGCCCTGCCCCACCCCATTGGCAGCCCTTCGTGTCCTCAACCGAGTGTTCCGTTTGCGACTACGACGCCGCACCGCCGGCCGAGTCCGCACCCACGCATTGGCCCGCGATCGCCTCCCTCACGCTCGGCGTGTTCGGGCTGGTCACCGCCGAATTCCTGCCCGCGAGCCTGCTCACCGCGATGGCCGCCGACCTTCGCATCAGCGAAGGCGCGGCGGGCCAGACGGTGACCGCGACGGCGCTGGTCGGCGCGATCGCCGCGCCTTCGATCCCGGTACTCACGCGCCGCATGGATCGCCGCCACGTGATGATCGCGCTCACCCTCGCGCTGCTGGCGTCCAACGCGATCGCCGTGTTGGCGTCGAACCTGGCGACGCTGCTCGTCGCCCGCGTGTTGCTGGGCATCGCGCTGGGCGGGTTCTGGTCGATGGCCGCGCCGCTCGCGCTGCGCCTCGTGCCGGACGACCTGTTCCCGCGCGCGATGTCGCTGATCCTCACCGGTGTTTCCGTCGCCACCGTGTGCGCGGCGCCCATCGGCGCGTGGATGGGCGATACGTGGGGGTGGCGCAGCGCGTTCGTCGCGGCCGGCGCGGTGGGCGTGGTCACGCTCGTCGCGCAACTGGCCACCCTGCCCGCCCTGCCGCCGAAATCGCAGCCGGACCTGCGCGTGCTCGGCCAACTGTTCGCGCGCGGCCCGGTGCGCGCCGCGCTGGTCGTCGTGCTGCTGGTGATCTCGGGCCACTTCGCCGGCTTCACCTACATCCGTCCGCTGATGGAGAACGTGACGCACCTTTCGATCGGCGCGATCTCCGCCGTGCTGCTGGGCTACGGCATCGGCGGATTCTTCGGCAACCTGGCCGGCGGCCATGTCGCGGGCCGCAGCGAGCGCAACGCGATCGTGCTGGGCAGCGTCATCATCGCCACGCTGGCCGGCGCGCTGCTGCTGGCGGGGCAATCGGCCAGCGTCGCGTCGGTGGCCATCGTGCTGTGGGGCTTCGCGTTCGGCGCGTTTCCGGTCGGGTTCCAGATCTGGATCGTCCGCGCCGCACCGGACCAGGCCGAAGGCGCGAGTGGCCTGCTCGTCGCGGCGTTCCAGACCGCCATCGCCACCGGGGCCATCGGCGGCGGCGTGCTGGTCGATCATGTCGGCGCACTCGGCGGCCCGCTGTTCGCGGTGGTCGCGATGACGCTCGGCGCCTTGCTGACGCTGCGTTACGGTCCGCGCGGTTCCACTCCGATCACCGTCTCTGGCCACTGAGGGCCCACCATGAGCGAACCACGCCTCAATCGCCGCATCACGCTGATCGCGCGTCCGCAGGGACTACCGACCACGCGCGACTTCCAGCTGGAGACGCATGCCGCGCCCGAACCCGCCGAAGGCCAGGTGCTGCTGCGCACGCGCTTCCTTTCGCTCGATCCCTACATGCGTGGAATGATGGACGAAGCCGGCCCCGGCTATGCGCCGGGCGTGCGCCTGGGCCAGGTGATGGTCGGCGGCACCGTCAGCGTCGTGGTCGAATCGCGCAATCCCCGGTTCAAGGCCGGCGACACGGTGCTGTCGAACGCGGGCTGGCAGGACTACGCGGTCTCGGACGGCACCGACGTCACGCCGTTGGGCGATCTGCCCCGGCCATCGCTCGCACTCGGCGGACTGGGCATGCCCGGCTTCACCGCGTATGTCGGGCTGCTCGACATCGGCGACCCCAAGGCCGGCGACACCGTGGTCGTCGCCGCTGCGACCGGCGCGGTGGGTTCGGTCGTCGGGCAGTTGGCGAAGCTCAAGGGCGCGCGCGTCGTCGGCATCGCCGGCGGTGCGGAAAAATGCCGGCATGCGGTGGAGGTGCTGGGCTTCGACGCATGTCTCGACCATCGCGAGCCCGCACTGAAGGAACGCCTCGCCGTGGCCTGCCCCGACGGCATCGATGTGTATTTCGAGAACGTCGGCGGCGACGTGCTCGACGCCGTGCTGCCGTTGCTGAACCTGCACGCGCGCGTTCCGGTGTGCGGGTTCATCGCGCATTACAACGAGGAAGGCGGCGCACGCGGCAGCGACAAACGCACGCAACTGCTCGCGACGATACTGGCCCGGCGCGTGCGCATGCAGGGCTTCATCATCCTCGACCACTACGCGGACCGCTTCGACGCCTTCCGTCGCGACATGTCCCAATGGATCGCGCAGGGGCGCGTCAGGCTGCAGGAGGACATCGTGGATGGGCTGGAACAGGCGCCCGCCGCGCTGATCGGCCTGCTGCTGGGCCGCAACTTCGGCAAGGTGGTGGTGCGGGTGGCCGACGAATAGCGCTCGTTGCGAGCCGTGCGGAACCCGGTCGTCCTCATGGTTTCGATCGGGCAGCGTGAGTGCTGGCACGAGCAGCCATGGGATGCAGTGCATCGATGGGAGCGTCGCGCCCGATGTCTCCTGCGGGTACCCGCTACGCAAACGGTCAGGCGCGCGCGTGCAGGCAGGCTACTCTCCGGCACTGTTGCCATGTATCGGCACGCACACGAAAACACCATGGAGATCGGCATGAAGTACGAGGGCTCGACGGCGTCGGGACCCGCGCGACGGAAACGCGCTGCGTGGAGAATGCTCATCCCGGGCGAACTCAATGCACGCGTGCACGCGTTGAGTGCGAAGGTCGCCGCGGGCCGCTCCACTGCCGCCCCGTAGCATTCCGCGTGCAGCCTGACCCGGTGAGTCGCATCAACGGAACCGGGTTCTTCCGGTTCGAATGGCGGTCTTCAAAGGATCGCTTCGGACGATGATCCAGCAGTCCAGGAAGTAGAGACCTGTTGCCATCGGGAGGCACGCGGCGAAGTAGATGAGCGGCTTGACGTTCGCGCCCAGGCTCGCTTCGCGCATGGCATCGGCGAAAGGCGCCATCAACACGGGCGAGAACAGGAAGGACACCAGGTAGTACAGTCCAAACACCAGATACCGGTAGCCGAACCTCCGCCACGGCGAAGGGCTTCTTGTCGACTCCGTGGAAAGCAGGTAGCCACCGATGTACAACCGGCCGAAGAAGCCGGCCACTCCTGCCAGGAATGTGTGCGCCAACAGGATCTTGTACAGAACGCCGGCTTCGTCCGACATCGCGCTTCCTTGCAGGTGCGTTGGCAGCGGACATTAGCATCCTGACAGGCCAGATGCGGTGCCGTTGCACACGGCCGCAGCCGGGCATGGGCAGCGGTGGCCCTCCCGCAACATGTCGATCCGCACCCCCCTGGTTCGTCATATCCACGAACCGCCCCGATCCGTCACCGGAAAACCCGCCATGCACAGCGGCACGCAACGAACGAGCGCCCCCACGATTCCCACCATCACCGCCTTCGAACGATCCCCCGACCGTGGGCAGGGACTGTCGCGCGACATGCGCGTGCGCTGGGCGCTGGAGGAAGTCGGGCAGCCATACAACGTGCGCCTGCTTTCGTTCGAGGCGATGAAGCAACCCGCGCACCTAGCACTGCATCCGTTCGGGCAGATTCCAACGTTCGAGCAAGGCGATCTCGTCCTGTTCGAAACCGGCGCGATCGTGCTCCACGTCGCACAGCATCACGCGGGCCTGTTGCCGGACGACGCGAACGCGCGCGCACGTGCGATCGCTTGGATGTTCGCCGCGCTCAACACGGTGGAGCCGCCGATCCTGGAACTGGTGACCGTCCGGATTCTGGAACGCGACAAGCCCTGGAGCAGCGAGCGTCTTCCGCTGGTGCAGGATCGCATCCGCGAGCGATTGGTCCCGCTGTCCACCCGCCTGGGCGATGCCGAATGGCTCGATGGTGCATTCACCATCGGCGATCTGATGATGGTGTCGGTGCTGCTCCGGTTGAAGCCCTCCGGCATGCTGGGCGAATTCCCGGCGCTTTCCGCCTACGTTGCGCGGGCCGAAGCGCGGCCCGCGTACCGGCGGGCGTTCGATGCGCAACTGGCGGTGTTCAACGCCACGCAGCCCCGGAAATGAGCATTCCGGACGGATCGCACTCACCCGGCTGCATGCGCACAAGTGATACCTTAGTGCGCTTGTTTACTTGGGTGATGATCGGACATGCCGAATCTGGGCTCTGTACTGAAGGCTGAAATCTCTAGGCTCGCGCGCAAGGAAGTACGTGCGGAAGTCGAAGCGCTACGGAAAGCCAGTGGCACCTATCGCAGGGAAATCGCCGAGCTGAAGCGGCAGGTCGTGCAGCTGGAACGCAGGCTCAGGCAGGCGTCGAAAGCGGCCCCGGCCGCCGCTGCGGCAAGCACCGAAGAGGAGCCCGCGCGCGTGCGTTTCAGCGCCAAGGGCCTGCAATCGCTGCGCGCCCGGCTGGATCTTTCCGCCGCCGACTTCGGGAAGCTGGCCGGCGTGAGCGGCCAGTCGATCTATCACTGGGAACAGGGCAAGTCCGTTCCGCGCAAGTCGCAGCTGCCCAAGCTCGCCGGCCTGCGCGGCCTCGGCAAGAAGGAAGCCCGGGCGCGCGTCGACGCGCTTTCCTGATCGGGGACCGCTGGCACCGCCAGCCGCTCCCACCTTGATACCCGCCTGCTGATCCGGGCGCGGCCATGTGTCGCACCCGGATGTTCCTGTGCGCCTCGGCGAGGAACGTTTCGTCAGGCCGTCCTCGCACGCGGACCTGTAACAAACCCGCGTTGACGCCGAATTCACTTCGTACTCGCGATGCCTCTGCTAAGCAGGGGAGCCGGCCGCGACCCATCGTGTCGCCAAGCGCCCCCCTTCTCCACCGGTTCGAGGGCAGAGAATGAAATTCGACGAACGCGGCCTGCGGGCCACCCGGCGCGAAGTGCTCAAGGCAGGCGCGGTCACCGTCGCCGCCGGCGTGATGCCGGCCGGCACCGTCGTCGCCGCGCAGACGGACGACGCGCAGGACATCGCACCGGCCAGCGCCAAGGTGGCGTTCAAGGTCAACGGCAAGGCGCACGAACTCGACGTCGACACGCGCACCACCCTGCTCGACGCGCTGCGCGAACACCTGCATCTCACCGGCACCAAGAAGGGCTGCGACCACGGCCAGTGCGGCGCGTGCACCGTCATCGTCGACGGCCGCCGCATCAATTCCTGCCTGTCGCTCGCGGTGATGCACGAAGGCAGCGAAGTCACCACCATCGAAGGCCTGGGCACGCCGCAACGCATGCATCCGATGCAGCGCGCCTTCGTGAAGCACGACGGCTACCAGTGCGGCTACTGCACGCCGGGGCAGATCTGTTCGGCGGTCGCGGTGCTGGACGAGATCAAGGCGGGCGTTCCCAGCCATGTCACGGCCGATCTCACCGCCCGACCAGGGCTCACCACCGACGAACTGCGCGAGCGGATGAGCGGCAACATCTGCCGCTGCGGCGCGTACTCCAACATCGTCGATGCGATCTCCGAGGTCGCGGGGGTGAAGGCATGAAGGCATTCACCTACGAGCGCGCGCGAAGCCCCGCCGAAGCCGCGTCGGCCGCCAGCAATCATCCACGCGCGCGCTTCATCGCCGGCGGCACGAACCTGCTGGACCTGATGAAGCTGGAGATCGAGACGCCCGCGCATCTCATCGACATCAACCACCTCGGTCTCGACACGATCGAGCAGACGCGCGACGGCGGTCTGCGCATCGGCGCACTCGTCCGCAACACCGATCTGGCCGCCGACGAACGCGTGCGTCGCGATTACGCCGTGCTCTCGCGCGCACTGCTTTCCGGCGCGTCCGGACAGCTGCGCAATCGCGCGACCACCGCCGGCAACCTGCTGCAACGCACGCGCTGCCCGTACTTCTACGACACCAACCAGCCGTGCAACAAACGCCGCCCCGGCAGCGGCTGCGCAGCGCTCGAAGGTTTCAGCCGTCATAACGCGATCGTCGGTGCCAGCGACGACTGCATCGCCACGCACCCCAGCGACATGGCGGTGGCGATGCGCGTGCTCGATGCGACGGTGGACACCGTGCAGCCCGACGGCAACGCACGCTCGATTCCCATCGCCGAGTTCCACCGCCTTCCCGGCAAGACACCGCACATCGAACACGTGCTCGCGCCCGGCGAGCTGATCACCGCCGTCACGCTGCCCAGGCCCGTCGGCGGTCGGCACGTGTACCGCAAGGTGCGCGATCGCGCGTCGTACGCGTTCGCGCTGGTGTCGGTGGCCGCGATCGTGCAGGACGACGGACGCGGGCGCATCGCCGTCGGCGGCATCGCGCACAAGCCGTGGCGCGTGGAATCGGCGGAAAGCGAACTGCCGCGCGGCGCCAAGGCCGCGACCGAAGCCCTGCTGCAAGGCGCGCGCACCACCCGCTACAACGAGTTCAAGCGACCGCTGGTGGAGCGCACCATCGCGGCGGTGCTGATCGACGGGGAGAGCCAGGCATGAAGTTCGACACGCCCGCCACCACCAATCCCATCGACAAGGGCCAGGTCGTCGGCAAGCCGACCGACCGCATCGACGGCCCGCTGAAAACCACCGGCACCGCGCCGTATGCCTACGAACGCCACGACGTCGCGCGCAACGTCGCGTACGGCTACATCGTCGGCGCGGGCATCGGCAAGGGCCGCATCGCGCTGCTCGACGACACCGCCGCGCGCAAGGCGCCCGGCGTGCTCGCCATCGTCACCGCGAAGAACGCGGGCGAACTGGGCAAGGGCAACTTCAACACGGCGAAGCTGCTCGGCGGGCCGGAGATCGACCACTACCACCAGGCCATCGCGATCGTCGTCGCCGAGACCTTCGAACAGGCGCGCGCCGCGGCGAACCTGATCCGCGTCGATTACACGCGCGGCAAGGGACGTTTCGACCTCGCCGCCGCGAAGGAATCGGCGCCCGCTCCGACGCCGAAACAGGACCCCAAGCCCGACACGTCCGTCGGCGATTTCGAAGGCGCGTTCGCATCGGCGCCGGTGAAGCTGGACGCGACCTACACCACGCCCGACCAGTCGCACATGATGATGGAGCCGCACGCGACCATCGCCGCGTGGGAAGGCGACAAGCTCACCGTGTGGACCTCCAACCAGATGATCAACTGGAGTCGCGGCGACCTCGCGAAGACGCTCGGCGTTCCCAAGGAGAACGTGCGCCTGGATTCGCCCTACATCGGCGGCGGTTTCGGCGGAAAGCTGTTCATCCGCTCGGACGTCCTGCTCGCCGCGCTGGGCGCGCGGGCCGCGAAGCGCCCCGTGAAGGTCGCGCTGCAACGGCCGCTGATGGCGAACAACACCACGCATCGGCCGGCGACGATCCAGCGCATCCGCATCGGCGCGAACCGCGACGGAAAGATCACCGCCATCGGCCACGAAAGCTGGAACGGCGACCTGCCCGGCGGGCAGCCCGAAGTCGCCGTGCAGCAGACGCGCCTGTTCTACGCCGGCGAGAACCGCATGACGCGGATGCGCCTGGCCGAGCTCGACCTGCCCGAAGGCAACGCGATGCGCGCGCCCGGCGAAGCGCCCGGGTTGATGGCGCTGGAAATCGCCATGGACGAGATGGCCGAAAAACTCGACATGGACCCGGTGCAGTTCCGCATCGTCAACGACACGCAGGTCGATCCGGAGAATCCAACGCGCCCGTTCTCGCAGCGCAACTTCGTCGAATGCCTGCGCAAGGGCGCGGATCGTTTCGGCTGGAGCCGCCGCGCATCGAAGCCCGGCACCGTGCGCGACGGCCGATGGCTGGTCGGCATGGGCGTGGCCGGCGCGTTCCGCAACAACCTGCTGCAACCCTCCGCCGCGCGCGTGCGCCTGGACCCGCGCGGCATCGTGACGGTCGAAACCGACATGACCGACATCGGCACCGGCAGCTACACCATCGTCGGCCAGACGGCGGCGGAGATGATGGGCGTGCCGCTGGATCGCGTGGTGGTCAAGCTGGGCGATTCGGATTTCCCCATCTCCTGCGGTTCCGGCGGGCAATGGGGCGGCAACAATTCCACGGCGGGCGTGTTCGCGGCGTGCGTGAAGTTGCGCGAGGCCATCGCGACGAAGCTCGGCTTCGACCCGGCGCAGGTGGAGTTCGTCGATGAACAGGTGCGTTCCGGTTCGCGTCGCGTCGCGCTGGCGGACGCGGCGAAGGACGGCGAGATCGTCGCCGAGGACCGCATCGAATACGGCGACCTCGACAAGCAGTACCAGCAGTCCACCTTCGGCGCGCACTTCGCGGAAGTGGGCGTGGACCGCATCACCGGCGAAATGCGCGTGCGCCGCATGTTGGCGGTGTGTTCGGCGGGACGCATCCTCAACCCGAAGGCGGCGCGCAGCCAGGTCATCGGCGCGATGACGATGGGCGTGGGCGCGGCGCTGATGGAGGAACTCGCGGTCGACAAACGCTTCGGCTTCTTCGTCAACCACGACCTGGCGAGTTACGAAGTGCCCGTGCATGCGGACATCCCGCACCAGGAGGTGATCTTCCTGGATGAAACCGACCCGATCTCCTCGCCGATGAAGGCCAAGGGCGTGGGCGAGCTGGGCATCTGCGGCGTCGGCGCGGCGGTGGCGAACGCGATCTACAACGCGACGGGTGCGCGCGTGCGCGATTATCCGATCACGCTGGACAAGCTGTTCGCCAAGCTGACGCTTCCGGCCTGAGGAACACCGTGCCATGACGCTCGTCTCCACCGCCTCGCCCGCGCACGACGCGTCGCGCACATCAGGCGCATCGGTGCAGGTTGCCAGCGGCAATGCGATCCGCATCATCGACGCGGCGCTTCGCGGCATTCGCGCCGGTGAGCGCGCGGTGCTGGCGGCCGTGCTGGAGACGGAAGGCTCGACGTACGCAGGCACGGGCGCGATGGCGGTCTTCGGCGAAGGCGGACACGTGGGCTGGTTGAGTGGCGGATGCCTGGAGCCGGAGATCGAGCAATGCGCGATCGCCGCAGCATCGAGCGGCACGATCGGCTGGCTGGAGATCGACACGCGTGCCGACGAATCGCTGCTGAGCGGATCGGCCGTGGGATGTCGCGGACGTCTGCGGATGGCGCTGCTGCCGTTGCATGAGCTCGCGGGCATCGAGTCGGTGCTGGAGCGCTGGTTGCTGGGCCATGCACACGTGATGCTGGAGGTAACGGCCGGCGGTGTCGTTCGCATCGAGGCATCGACGCTTCATCGCGAATGGTCGCTGCATGCGCAGCCCGTCGCGTGGCCCGCGCAACGATGGTCGGTCTCGATCCCGCGCCCGCCGGACGTGCTGATCCTTGGCGCAGGCCCGGAAAGCGCGACACTGGTGCCGCTGTTGCGGGAACTCGGCTGGCGCGTGCGCGTGGCCGAACGCCGGCCGCGATGGCGCGACGATGCGGCGCTCGCCCGGCTGCGCAACGCCGCCATGCTGCTCGACGCGACGCCACGCGACGCGCTCGTGCAGGCGGGCGACGTGGACGCGGTGCTGGTGATGCATCATCACTTCGAACTCGACCGCGAAGCGCTTGACGCACTGGCCGCATCCACGATTCCGTTCATCGGCCTGCTCGGCCCCGTGCGGCGGCAGGAAGACTTGTTCAAGCTGCTGCGCCCGGAACAGCGCGCCGCATTGCAGCCGCGCCTGCGTTCGCCGGTGGGCATCGACCTGGGCGGTCGCGGCCCGGAGACGATCGCGCTCAGCATCGCCGCGCAGATGCAGGCGTGGCGACACGACGCGGGCGCGTAAGCCGACGATGGCCACACCCGCGAAGCACGTCGGCGTGGTGCTCGCCGCAGGTGGAAGCTCGCGCCTGGGCCAGCCGAAGCAGTTGCTCCGACGCGACGGCGAAACGGTGATCCACCGCACCGTGCGGCTGGTCGCGACGACCGGTGCCGAATGCATCGTCGTCGTCCTTGGCGCCGGTCACGACCGATTCGCGGACGAACTCGCGGACCTGCCCTGCACGATCGTCGTGAACGCCGGATGGTCCACGGGCATCGCGGGCAGCCTGCGCAGCTCCGCGCCGCACGTGCCCGCTGATGCGTTGGCGTTGATCGTCGCCTGCGACCAGCCGGCCCTGGAATCGCACCATCTACATGCATTGCTGACCGGCGCATGCAGCGTCGTGTCGCACAGCGCGGCCACCGACACCGGACGCGTGATCGGCGTTCCCGCCGTCGTCCCCGGCGCGTGGTTCGCGGACATGGAGGCGACCGGCGACCACGGCTTCCGCGACCGCCTGCGCGACCTCGCCCCCGACGCGGTGTTCCGGCTGCACGCCCCGGAACTCGCCCGGGATATCGACACACCGGCGGACCTGCACGACGCCGTCGCAGCCGGATGGCTGGACCCCGTCGCGACGAACGAACCCCATCGCGACATGTCGCCTTTGTAGCCCGGGTAAGCGAAGCGCACCCGGGACCCGTCACGCTCACGCATCGCGGCGCGCGCAATGAACGTCGGCGCTATCGCGTTGATGGTGGCGAGGCTGCGGCTTCGACTACGGATGCGATCGCGACCGTCGCTGCGCTATGGCTTCGCCTGCGAGTACGGCCGCAGTGTCTGCTCAGCATCAGCTGCGACCGCGACTTGATGGGCCTTGCGTGTAGCGCACTCGCTGATGGCGGGTGCCGCGAGGGAGTCGCAAGGCTCGCCGATCTTGGACCGGTCCGCCAACCTCGCGTCGTCCGTCACCCTGTTTGGCGGCAGGGCCGACGGAATCGCCACTGCTCATCAGCCCACGTAAACAGCGGAGCAACCCGCACGGCCTATTGAGGCCAGAACTCCGCAATCAATGCATTGAGCCCGGAAAGCCAGGCTCTGAGCCCCGTACGCCGAGCAATCTGCTCGAAACACCGGACTTCGCGCTCGACACCCGGAGCGAATGGCTGGTCATGCCGAGCTCCAAGCCCGGCATGCGGAGCAGATGACTCGAAGTACGGAGCTCGAAGCGCGGCGTGCCAAGCGAGCAGCTCGAAGTTCCGAGATCCGAGCTCGGCACATCGACGGAACAGCTCGACACATCGAGCCTTGAGCTCGGCCATCGGACCAAACGGCCCGTCGCAACGGGCTCCAAACTCGACACGCGGGACAGCAAGCCCGCGCCGTGGGTCGGCCCCATGAACCGGCCGCGTCGAATCACGGAGCCGGCCGACTGAACCACCGCCCCCAGCGAAACAAGTGCCCGGGCCGCCGTAACGCGTCCGCCTGTAACCAATGGATCGCGCATTGGGTCAACAGACCGACACATGCCAGCACCAAGCCGATCAGATACACAAGCTTCATTCCTTGCCCCAGTCCGTTGTTGAGCTCACATCGATTGTGCCCATGGCCGCTATGGGTCGGGCGCGACATTACGATCGCGGGCGGGTCCTGCCAGCAGGCGTGTCGGCGTCGGCAGTCAGCCCGTTGCGTGGAATGCTGGCCGGGCAGGGGATGTGGACGATCACGCGTCATCAGACGGCGTCGCCATGTCCGCGCAAATGACCACTGAAGGTCGAAGCGGACATTGCCTTCGCTCGCGTGGCGGCGATGGTTCTAACGCCGTGGCAGGCCGCAAGCTGCATTCACGCGGGCACCACCGACCGCCTCCCAGTCCTTCGGAATGTCCGCTAACGGCCAGAAGCGGACATCCAACAGGTGACTTCTCCACGCTTAGAGGACGTGACCAAGCACACCCGACAACTAAGCCGTTGGCGGTTGTAGTGCCAACAATCCGGCGCTTGCGAAAGGTGCAACTGCATGATCGGGACAATCGCTGTGATGTAGTTGAGGATCAGCGGCCGATCAACCCCGTACGGTACCCGGTTGGCACCGTCTGGAATCGCGCGGTGGCCTACTTTGCTTAGCCTTGGCCGGTATCCCTAACGACATGGTCACGAGAGTCAGAGCACACTGCAGACATCATCAACTCTCCAGACCGAACTACTTCAGCGCACGCGCATAAAGCGCTCTAGGCCATAAGAACGGCCAAGCCTCACGGTTCGAGTCGAACGGGGCCATCGGCGAAGCTGAATCGCTTCGCCGATGCCGTTAGCCCCCGCTGGCGTGTAATGGAGCTGCCACGAGAATGCCCATGAAGCCGGTAACTGTCAGCGCCTGCATTCTGTTTGCGAGCGCGATCGCAATTGAAACCATCGTATGGATGACGTTTCTGAGGGGCTTGAAGTTGCGGCATCCTGAACAGTGGATGCACGCGGCTCAGCCTACTCGCTGGCACGATCGCACCGTCCTAAGCGCGCGCAGCACGATGCTCTATCTGCTGACGCGAGAATATATGGACAGCATAGACGAAGCGGGTACACGCTACTGCTCTCGCTATCGCTCGATCTTGCTGTTGGCGTATTGGTGCACGGTCTTGGCAGGCATCGCCGCCGTAGTGGCGCTCGCGGTCGAGAGCTGATACTCCGATGTCTCTCCGCGCGACTCCAGGCGATGTGACTGCGCAGATGCTGCGGGAGTGCGGACGCGTCTACGTGACTGACGATAAGCGATTCGCTCTACTCTCCAAGGATAGGCTACTGCCGCGGTTCAGGACGTCCAGGGCCGAAGGCAGGATGAGTCCGCCGGAGCTTCAGGTGATCGTTCGCGATCTCACACGGGAGGAGTTCGAGCGGGTATCGGCAACCCTGCAAGCACTGGATTCCGATCGAAGCTACGAAGACTTCGCAACGGCGCAGATACCACAGCGCTCGACACACTGAAGGCGGGCAACAACGTGGTGACGAGCGAGCCGTGCAGTTGTCCCGTATCGTCGTCTGAGTAGATGATCGTCACAGCAAACCGCACGAGTGAGTGCGGACGAATCTACTTCGTAAGGAACGACTCTTGATCAAGCTAGGCGAAAACTGGATCAACCCCCGCCACATCGTCCACATGACTGTCGTAGAGCCAACGTCGGATGGCGGCGGAAAGTTCACCATCTTCTTCGTTAATGGCCGCGAGTTCGCGGTTCGAATGACGGAACTGGCGCAGGCTGTCTACGAGCAGGGGCTTATAGTCAAGTCGCTCGGCGGCAAACCCTAATGGATGACTGGACTATTCGGCGAATGGCCGTTCGCGCCTCTGGTCCACTTCATCTCGGGCCGAAGCGACCGGAGCGAAACGGAGACAACTCTATGAGGAGGACAAGCGGTGTTAGTCCTCAAGGAGCGCCCCAGGCTCATGCCTTGCGGGGTTGCTGATGCGCGACATTGACGTTGTCACTCATGCCCTTTGTGCCCGGTACCCGGGTCTCACAGTTTCGCAACTGGGTGTTCGTCACCTGAGCCCTGACGATCGCGGAGTTTGGTTCGTACGACATCCCGCAAGCCCCTTCGAGGTTCGCCTGCAGGCTTCGGCCGGAAGCTTCCCGCTCGAGCTGGCATCAGACGCTGATACGTCGCGAACCCTCATCACGATGACCGACACTGCCATAGACGTCGTGGCTGAGAAGCTAGGATTGACTGGGCAATCCGCGTCACTTGGTGACGAGAGCTAGCAACCCGTCCCGGACATTCGCGAGATCGTATGCGGCGGCTTCGGAGCTGACAATGTGTCAGCCTAAGTCGGGAGTCGCGCTAATGGTTGCACCTTCCGGATGAGCTCCGCTCGTCCACGAGAACCCCTCACGGCTGCGTGAGGTCACCCCTACCTCACGCACGAGGGCGCACTCTCATTTGCGACGCGATGTCAAAGTCCGATCGGCCGGCGGGGCGCTGCGAGCCCAGGGCCGCATCAGTATCCAATCCCCGCACCGGGGGTTGCACTACCCGCGAGATCGCCGCTGGGTAGGAAACTGCAGGGAGATCTCTTGAAGACGCGCACAGATCTGCTTGGCGCGATCGAAATGATCGACGCAGCAATGCTGCGTGCAGCAAATGAAACATCCGACACCCCGCAGCATTGGAACGCTTGGAATCTCGCAGTGTCCGGGGTGCCGCAGATGGATGAGGTTCCGAGCGACCTCGGCTACTGGTGGCAGAATCAGCTATTGGATGCTAGCAGTCGCGCATTCGAGAACAAGGAATTGCGGCGGCGCTATCACAACGGTGATTTTGATGCAGGGGGGCTGTCTAGCGAGGGCGTGGTCTGGAACAACGGCCCCTGCGCATACCGTGGCCGCGAGATCCGTGTCGAGCTTCGCAGGGAGACCTTAGGGGCATCCTGGACCGCGGCAGTGACCATATCCAATCGGCATGAGCTGAGGATTAGCGCGCGAATGTTCTTAGCGGGACTACCTAGTTCTGTAATGGGCGCGATCGGCGCATACGCGTTGGTCCTGGAAGAGGCGCGCCACAACATTGATCGCATGGACACTCCAATCAGTTGACCACCAACGTCGGCAACGATCAGCACGCTGCGTAAACACGCTCACCACGCCCTCGAAGGACTCCAAACCAGTGCCCGGCAAGCTTCAGTTCACGGCCCCGACGGAGATCGTAGAACCCCGGCGACTATCCGCCTCGGGCAAGAAGCGAAGGTTCTGAGGGCATTCCTAGGCCGCCAACGGAAGCTTCCGCACCCTACGATTAGGTTGCCGCAGGCACAGGATCGCATGCACCTTAAATGGAAGGACCGAACGGCGGGAGCCGGGCGCTGGTATTCACACCGGAGATGGCAGAGCCAATGTTGGTCGCCTGCCTTTGGAATCACTCACCGGCTTACGAGGGCGCGCCCACCCTGTACCCGTTCGCCGGCCTCACCGATGAACCAGAGCTGGAGGTCTGAGACACGCTGCAGAACCTTAGTGCGCGTTCGAGGTCACTCAAATCGTAGGGCTTTCGAACGTGCCACTTTCGCGATAATCCTGCAGGCATATCGCTGCGGGCGTAACCGCTCGTCATGGCGTACGGGACATTTCGCTCGTCCAAGAGCTGTGCGATGCCGGTGCTTTTCTGACCTGCGACATCGAAATCCAGGAGGGCTGCGTCAATGAGCTCCTCGTTGCGAATTAAGGTTCCGGCCTCATCAATGGTTGAGGCAAGGACCGTTGTGTGGCCAAGGTGCGACAACGCATTGGCGACGCACGAAGCGAGATCCTTGTTGTCTTCTACAAGCAGTACATTCACCTAACCGACCTCATCACGTAGTTCTTAGGGAGTCGCACACCCTCATATACGTGCGGGGCTGTGACGGGAGCGAAGACCAGCTCATCAATTCTGCCGCTCATGCTCCGATGCCGAACCGTGTTCTCCACGATTGTAGTTTCAGCTCGGCGCGATGGGCCTCCTCGGCGACCCGCCGCCATACCGCCATCGCCTCTTGATCCGGTGATGCGACTCACAAGTCGTGCCAAGGACCAGGCCGCCCGCGGGAGCTCAGCCCGTTCCGCAAGCTTCAGCCAGGCCGCACCCGGATTCCTCTTCCCTTGTCACCAGCTTTGGACGGCGGGCGCTCCGACGTGAAGAGCCTCCGCGAGCCGGGTGTCGGACTCGTGCCGTATCAGCGCACGTTAGACCCAGGAGGTCATTGATGCACACTCTTCTTCCGTACGAGGCCTCGCTCATGCCCGTATGCGCCGAGATCCAGTGGACCAGCAGCGGCCATGCTGTATCCCCGCCAGTGGAGTGGTAAGAGTCTTGTTCTAGGCCGCTCTCGAAGCGCGGCTCACACTCTGAAGATGAGGGCACAGAAGAACGGCGAGGGAAGCCCCCGCCGTTCTCGTTGACACCCGTTGGCGGTTACTGCTTGGTCGGCATGTTGACCTTGTCGATACCATGGATCAGACCATTGCTCGACCCGATGTCGGCAGAGGTGACCAGCGCTCCATCAATGCTGAGCTGGTCGTCCTTCAAGATGATCGGGGCCGACTGGCCGTTGACGGTCCGAGCCGCTTCCCACTTGCCAACGTCGGCCGTGGTCTTGCGGCCGCTGACAACGTGGTAGTTCAGCACCGAGACGAGTTCTTCCTTGTTCTCGGGCTTGAACAGGCTTTCCAGCTTGCCAGCCGGAAGCTTCTCAAATGCCGCATCGGTCGGTGCAAACACCGTGAAGGGGCCCGCCCCGCGCAGGGTTTCGGTCATGCCCGCGCGATCAAGCGCCTTGCCAAAAGTCTTGAAGGACCCATTGGCGGCGGCGGTGTCGACGAGATTCTTGCTGTTGGGAATGTTGGTTACGGTGTTCATACAGGATTGCCTTTTTTATGGTCCGCTTTCTTGCGGATCCAGGGCGGCCGAAGCCAGACCCCGCTGGAAGCGGGGCGAGTGGGGCTCAGTGCGGAGGAGGAGTGGAATTGCAGCGCGGCTGAGTGGCCGTTGCGACGTTGCGTCGCAGTGCACAAGGATCGTGCGCCATTGAGCGTGAGTTAGGCGTGACCTAAAGGTTCATCGCGGAACGGTGCTTGGTTGGCCACGCGCCGCGGCTGCTCTCAACAACCAGGAAAGTGATCACCATGCATGTTGGTGCCGTCTCCAGCATGAACGTTATTGGTAGAAGCCTCAGTCATTCGACGAAATGAGCGCATAGTGCTGCAGGTTGCGAGCATTTAGCGCTCCGTCTCAGTTGTGTTAGCCCCCCAGGCTGTGACCTCGAATCAAAACAGCCAATCTCGGGGCTGAGGAGATCAACCATGAGAACGCTCATCGAAATGTTCGTATCGCAGGTCATACAGGCGATCGGGTCGCTGATGCTGGATCGGCGATCGCAGCTGCCAGACCCCGTTCGCGACGGGTGGCCAACGCTAGCATTCACGCATCCACATTCGAGCCGAATGACTGCAAACCTTCGATCCTCATCATTGCGGCGCAAATCCTTCCGCAAGTTCCTCCATATTGATCGACCCACGCCGTAACGCGGCGCCCGGCCACTGATAGTCTCACGCTGACCGAAAAGAAGGCGGACCGCTTCTTTAAGTCACGAGTTAGTAACAGCCGTTGGCGCACGCTCCAATGGCACTACGGCGCAACGTCGTACTGGCCATCCGGCCGCACAGCACGCCCCGCTCCTACCTTCCCTGAGCTCAAGCGCCCCATGTCGGTCGGGTTGGCTACTCGTTGGCGCTGCGGGCCATTTGCATCACACACCCATCGCCGCCGTGTTACGGGTTCGTTTTCCGACGATGCCGCGGCGACGGCTGAACGGAGATCATCATGAACGGTGCAACTGCCCCGTTGTTCACAGACGTACTAAAGTCGATACCGAGGTTCTTCGGCATCCGACTCGACGCGAGGCCAGCCTACCGAATGGAGGACCTCGTCGGCCCCGTGGAGATCAGGCGCTACGCCCCAGCCTTGTTTGTGCATACCTCTGCGGACGGAAGCCATGACGCGGCGGTGCGTGTCGCACGCGAGAAGCTAGAGGATTACATCTACGGTGACAACGAAGCCTTAGAGAAGATGGAGATGACCTATCCGACGTACCAGGGCGACGACGAGTCCACGATGTTCCCCAGCGCCTTACGCATGCGCGAGAGGCACGGCTGGAGAGTTGCATTCTTCCTCTCCAACAACTTGGCCGCTGGGGAGGCACCGCTACCGGACGATCCGACGGTAAGAGTCCATGAATCGCCGGAAACATTGGTTGCCGTACTTGGATACCGCGGTGCTGACACGGAGGAGAGCCGCACCGCTGCTAAGCGTGACCTAATGCAAGCACTGTCAGGGTCACGGTGGTCGGTAGACGATCAGGTGTACTGGGCAACTTACGACCAGGCGTTTGCTATTCCCTATCTCAAGAAGAATGAAGTTCATGTCCGTGTAGCGAACTCGGAGACGGAGATTGTCGTCTCGGCCAAGGTCGACGAGGCATGCAACAGCGACGGTGCAGCCGCAAACCAAGCCTAACCGCAGTAAGCTCCGGAGAACTGAAATGCAAATCTTCACGAATGAAAAGAGAGATCGAAGTTTCCTACGCCCGGTCACTGAGGACGATTTGGCATTGCAGCGCGCCGAGAACGAAGGGCTGCCCTTCTTGTCGCACCGCGATGAAGCGAGCCATCTCTTCGCCCGCGTGTCGATGAGGCTGCGAAAGGGGCTTAGTCCAGTCGCGGATGGGAACTTGTTGACCCTTGAAGAGCTCCTCGCCGCGGTCAACAAGGTGACGCATAGCGACACACAATTGCGTCAGCAGTGCGCCAACCTGATTGCACTCCTGGCATCGGACATTCGGAATGCGAAGCAATTCTCCTTGGATAGTTGTCTCCGCGCCAGGCCGCTGCGCGATTGGCGCGAGCGCTACAACGGCCTGGAGGTCCTGCGATGACCCTCGCCGAAACCGCATCCTTCTGCGCTAGCGGATGCTGACGCGCTAAGTGCTGGGCTCTCGCGTCACCTGGACGTTGCCGCTGCCGGCCAGACAGCCAGGCTTGCTTTCCCGCAGATGGCAGAGCGCGGCCATTAGCTGACATCTCTTGCGGAACGCCAATCATTCTTCTGCACTGCTTTTACGATCGGCCGGCTACCTTGCCCGCAGGAGGGTCAGATGCCGGCGCCCCTGAACTCGGAGCGAGAAGACCAACGTGACGCCGCGGCGCGGCTCGTGCAGGCGCTCGCTCAGCTCGCCGAACAGCGCGACGCCCTCATCTGGCACCGCCAGAAATCGCGCCAGCTAACAGACCAGTCCGGCAGCCTGGTTAGCGCAAGCCAGTTGCTCCGAGAAAAGATTGAGGAGTCGTGGTGACGCCCGGCTGAGAGTAGGCGGGTCGCGGCAATGCGCCGATCATTGCGTGGCGACGACCAACGGGGTCAGCCACGTCAACTTCCCTGCCGAGCACGCCCCACCCGATAAGCGAGCTCATCGGCGCAGACCTGATCGTCACGTGCCCGTGTCAGGGTAGCCGGCCCCGGAGGGAGAGTCTGTAATGCGTCTTGCCGACTTCATCGAACAAAACGTCTGTCTAATTGCCGATGGGGCGCAGGCGTTTGCCGCAACGCAGGCTCCCCACGGCGTGCACCTAGACGAAACCGCGCTGAGGGATCACATCCCGGAAATTCTGTTGGCCGTAGTTGCAGACCTGCGAACGAAGCAGTCCACCGAGGCACAGCTGCTTGAATCGGAAGGCCGCGTATCTGTACTGGATGGACCTCGGACCCCTGCAAGCACCCACGGCATGTTGAGGGCTAAGGGCGGCTTCGACATCAATCAAATGGTTGCGGAGTACAGAGCTCTAAGAGCTGCAGTGCTTCGACTATGGATTGATGCGCATGAGCCTTCAAAGCAGTCGTTCGACGACATGATCCGATTCAACGAAGCTATCGATCAGGCCATTTCAGAGTCCGTCTCGTATTTTTCGAAGGAAGCAGAGTCTTGGCGCCAGGTGTTCCTCGGCGTTCTCGGACACGATCTCCGCGCGCCCTTGAGTGTCATCGTGACAACTTCGGACCTGCTGTCCCGGATGACGCGCGATGGCCCCTACTCCGAGCAGACGCAACGCATCGTCCGCAGCGGGATGCGCATGAGCAAGCTGCTTGACGACCTTCTTGACTACAGCAGGACCCAACTCGGCGTCGGAGTGCGCATTGTGCGCTCGGAATGCTGCCTCAGTGAGGTTCTTAGCGAAGAAATCGACCTGCTGCGCACAGCACTTCCCGAAGCGACGATCAGGTTCTACAGATCGGGGCCTGTTCGCGGCAGCTTTGACGCCTCACGCATGCGCGAAGTGCTAGCGAATCTAGTTGGCAATGCTTACAAATACGGCGAGGGTGGGTCCGCGATTCTGGTTTCTCTAGCGCGAACTGCCGGGGGCGTTGAACTTGTGGTACGCAATCGCGGCGCCCCACTCCCGTCTTCCTCACTGGACGAACTGTTCAACCCTCTACGACGAGGCCTGCAGCCGGCGACAAGCGGCGAACGTACGAGCCTCGGCCTGGGCCTCTTCATTGTCCGAGAGATCGTGAAGGCGCATAGGGGCGAGGTGGTCGGCGAATCAGCGCGAGGGAAGACCACCTTCACCGTTCGAATTCCGCTCCAAGCTTAACTTTCTCAGCACGTGCTGCCGCGAGCTGGGCAGGCCAGATCCAGGGCCCGCTCAAGGTCATCTATCAGATATGGCTTGCGCAGGTGCGGTTTTCCCACCATCTCAAGCGGCGTATCGGCTCTAGGTTGGCCGCTGGCAACGACAAACGGGATCGATCTCTCATTCAGAACGGATGCCACATCCGCGCTGGTGCCGCCGCCAAGGTCCACATCTAGCACCGCGACATTGGGGCAGGTCACATCGATAAGCTTGAGAGCTTCAACAACCGACGATGCATGGCTTACAGAGTGTCCAAGGACAGCGAGCGCGTCCGCAACGCTCTCCGCGACTTCCTTGTCATCCTCGACGAGTAGAATCTGCATGCCTCTCTGCCCCCAGTGGGACATTCGACGCTCCCACATGCAGTGTGAGCAACTGGTCGAAGTAGCCCTCAGCTTATAGCTCGTTCGTCGAGGAGGCTCTTCACCGTCCTACGAAGCGGTGGAGTACAGACGAACCCATGCCTCCATCCATCAAACTGGCGCCACATGGATCTGGTTATGCTGCGCCACTCAGCATCGCATTCAACGCTGCGATCAGCTGTGGAAAACGATAAGGTTTGGGGAGATATGTTACGCCGTCAGGAAGCGGGGGCAGTTGCCCGCGCGCGTAGCCCGACACAATTAGGACGCGCGCCGACGGGTCGCGCCGGAGCGCCTCTTCAGCGACCTCTATTCCGCTCACCCCGTTGGGCATGCTGACGTCGGTCACTACCCGTCGTAAGTGTCTTCTCGATGTGCTTGCATAGCGACAACTCCGTCCTCCGCCAAGCGTACGCTGAAGCCGGCAAGTCGGAGTCCGTCAGCAACGAGAAGGCGAGCATCCCCCTCATCCTCCACAAACAAGATGCGCATGTACGTTCTCCGGGCCGGCAATCGCGTCACCTGCCCGAAGCAAGCGCACTCTTCCCTATTGCTCACGCTAGAACCAAATCGGTTACGAGCTCGTAGACACGCGCCGGTCTTTGCCCGCCATCGTCTTTTTGAGGCCGTCTGTTGTTCGCGCGATCCCCGTTCAGCTTGACGGCTTTGAAGGCCGCTTTGGGTCGAAAGCGGACGTTATCACCGGCGCGATATGGCGACCAGCAGGCCATCACGGCCCGCTGGCTGCGTCGACCCTAGGCCTCAGTCTGCTCAGCCAGTTCAAGGGCGTCGTCTACCTCGATGCCAAGGTAGCGAACAGTACTCTCCAGCTTTGTGTGGCCTAAGAGCAGTTGAACTGCACGGAGGTTCTTCGTCCGGCGGTAGATTAGTGCCGCCTTCGTACGCCGTAGAGAATGGGTGCCATACGCGCTGCCGTCGAGGCCGACCTCCGAGACCCAACGGTGGACGATACGGCTGTACTGCCGCGTCGACAGATGGGCTACTTGTCGAATGCGGCTCGGGAAAAGAAAGGTGTTGCCGCCAATCCGCTGGGCCGCTAGCCACGCAGCGATAGCGTCTCGCGTCAGACTAGTAATTTCGAAGCAGACCGGACGCCCGGTTTTGCGCTGAAGCACGGTCGCTCGGGTCGCGATGGTCTGGCCGTGGCAGATGTCTTGCACCCGAAGCGAAAGCAGATCGCAGGCTCTAAGCTTCGAGTCGATGGCCAGGTTGAACAGCGCTAGTTCTCGGCAGCTGCCGCGGAGCTGAAGCCTCACCCTAATGGCCCATATGTCGCGGAGCCGGAGCGGTGCTTTCCGGCCAACGATCTTGCCCTTGTTCCAAGGGACGAAGTTGTCGCTCATGTCCATGTCCAACTCCCAGGCGGGAGATCGACGATGCACCTGACTCCAGACGGCAGTCACCTCGGCGCAGATGGTCGTCCCGGTGCTAATGTCCGCTTTCGACCCATAGCGGACATCGGGAAGCGCGATTGCTTCGCGACGGCCACGGGCGAAACGGCGCTGATGCC